>CAWJFC010000012.1:0-121575 GCA_963841945.1 uncultured Acidobacteriaceae bacterium | reverse complement strand
TCGAAACGTTAAACGGCTTTTGTCATTCCCGAACAGCGGATGGGCGAAAGCCCATCCGCTGTTTTCTTTTGCCCGCTATTTTCCATCACAAAAGTATCGGCTAAGGACGCGTCATGACGGCCAGAATTTTCATAGACGGAGCGGCGGGCACCACCGGGCTGGAAATCCGCCAGCGGCTGGAGGGACGCGGCGATCTATCACTCATCACGCTCAGCGAGGCCGAGCGCAAGGATGAAGGCGCGCGCAAACAGGCGCTCAATGACGCCGACCTGGTGATTCTTTGCCTGCCGGACGATGCGGCGCGGCAGGCGGTGGCGCTGATCGATAATCCCGCCGTGCGGGTGATTGACGCTTCCACCGCCCACCGGGTGGCGGATGGCTGGGCCTACGGTTTTGCGGAACTGGAGCCCGGCGGCTACCAGAAAATCGCGGCGGCGAAACGGGTGGCCAATCCGGGCTGTTGGGCCACGGGTTTTCTGGCGCTGGCGCGGCCGCTGGTGGCGGCAGGCCTGTTGCCTGCCGATTTTCCCCTGACGGTTCATGGCGTCTCCGGCTATTCCGGCGGCGGCAAAAGCATGATCGAGGAATTCGAGAAAAAGACTCGCCTGTCTATGTGGAAACCGTGCAGCGCGGTTATGGCCTCAGTCTTTCCCACAAGCACATCCCGGAAATGACGCGCCATGCCGGTTTGACCCATGCGCCCCTGTTCGCGCCCAGCGTCGCGCGTTTCTATCGCGGCATGCTTGTGGAAGTGCCGCTGCAATTGTGGGCGCTGCCGGTCAAGGTAGCAGCGCGCGACCTGCAGGCCGCGTTGTCGGCGGCCTATCCGAAGCGGCCGCTGGTCGAGGTCGCCAGCCTGGAAGAGGCGGCAGGGCTGTCCAGCCTGGATGCCGAAATCCTGGCGGGCAGTAACCGCATGAAGCTCTATGTTTTCAGCAATGAAAAAGCCGGGCAGGCGCGGCTGGTGGCGGCGCTCGATAATCTGGGCAAGGGCGCGGGCGGTGCGGCAGTGCAGAACATGAATATTATGCTGGGCCTGCCCGAAACCACCGGCCTTTAATTGTGCTAGAAACGCGCATGGCGCGTCTATGGATTCTGCTGACATTGGGGGTGGCCGCGGCGATTGCGGGCGTGGCCTGGTATGTCAAGCCGCCGGCAAAGCCGCAGGGCTATGCCGGGCTGGAATTTTCCGTGATGACGCCCGCCGCCGCGGCCCGCGCGCCACTGCTGACATCGCGCGGGGCGCTGATCTATGACGTGGCCGATGCCAGCCCGGCGGACAGAGCGGGCCTGCATCCCGGCGAGGTGGTGGCGGCGATTGACGGCGCTCCCGTGACGTCGGCGCAGCAGGCCGACGGCATTGTGCGGGCGCACCGCGAAGGCGACCGTGTGGTATTTACCCTCTATGACGAGGCCAAAGGCGAGATCCATCCCCAGGATGTGGCGGTGCGGTTCATCGCCGAGCCGCCGGTGACCAACAAACGTTCGGTCGCGCCGCCGCGCACCCTGGCCAAGGAATATTTTCCGCTCCCCACCATGGGCGCCAATGCGGAATGGACGCGGCGCATTGCGCTGGGCCCCACCATCCGTCCCCTGGCGCTGCCGGAACTGGGGCCGGGCGCTGCAACGGCTTCGCACCGGAAGACTGGTTTGTCGCTGGGCACGCGCCCGACGACAGCATGATCCATGTCATGGCGCCCACCGGGTTCGAGCACGCGATTTATAAGAGCGCCAAACTGGATGGCGCCGAGCCGCAGAAATATGTGCTGGATCTGATCGCGCAGAATTTTCGGGGCGAGCCCACTTTCACCCCGCCGAAATCACAGGCTTTTGGCTTTTGGTTGCTCAATTTCGGCATATCGCGCGGGGCGGTGGGCTTTGCCGAATATCGCGTAACTCATAATGTAAGTGGGGGGAACCGGATCGCGGTGTGGATCGCCGCCGCCGCCGCCGCCGATGCCGCCTGGGCGCAGCCGCAGACCGGGGCGGTGGCGTTTTCGCTGCATTGCCAGAATGCTGATGCGCCCGCGCCGCTGCCGCGCGATCCGGCATTGGCGGTGACTTCGGTCTCCACAAGCTGCATCAAGGGCGCATGCGGGGAGGGCGATTTTGCGGCGCAATACATGAAAGTGCTGCGGCTGGGATACGTCCATGCCCCCGATGGCAGCAATTACCTGATCAAGCCGAAAAGCGATTTCTGGCAGAACGGCGCCGAAGGGCCGGGCTATTACCACCAGATCGGTGGGGCGAATGAAAAGCTGGAGCCGGGGAGGACGAATTGATGGCGCGATTTTGTCAGCCGCTGACGGCATCCCGCAATTTTTGAACAAGTTCGGCGCGCTCATGCGCGGCCATTGGGGTTACTGGCATCTCCCCTAACGTTGTGGTCCAAATTGGTGCTTCCCAACGTGGGTCGTGGCGATAACGTGGCACGATTTGCCAATGCAAATGCGGCACGACATTTCCCAAAATCGCGACATTGATATGGTCGGGATGCAGCACACGCATCATGGCCTTTTCAACCGAATAAAGGTCGGCACAAAATGCTCCCCATTCGTCGGAAGAAAGTTGATCTGGCTGAGTCGCGTGCCGAAGGTCGAGAATGAGCAGGCAATGGCCGCGATATGTCTGATTGCTCGATAGATAGAGGGAAGAAGCGGTCAGTGGCGCGACGAAATCCCAGTGACTGTTCGATTTGGGTCGCGGTGCGTCAAATGGACAGGCATTACCTTGGGCCCAACGATCCCATTGCGTATCTGCCATAGGTTCATCCCGTCATCGCTTTTGAATATGGATCCTCTTCCCTCGCCAGGCGCTGGCGCGCCTTTCTCGCCGAGGATGAAAGCGCAGCAATAACGCGAAGCGTTATTGCTGCGCTTTCACTTTCACATAAGTTCCGGGCGCATCGCCCAGCACTTTGAGCTTGCCGTCGCCGGGTTTGCGGGCCGGGATTTTTTTCGCCCGACAATTTCGCCAGCCACTTGTCCCAGTCGGTCCACCAGGAGCCGGGATGTTCGGTGGCGCCTTGCCGCCAATCCTCGATATCCAGCGCCTTGTTCTTCGCATCGTTGGTCCAATATTGGTATTTTTTTGCCGCGGGGGGATTGATCACCCCGGCGATATGGCCGCTGCCGGCGATGATGAAGCGCACCGGGCCGCCGAACAGATGGGCGCCCTTGAATACGGATTTGGCGGGGGCGATGTGATCTTCGCGCGCCGATTGCAGATAGACCGGCACTGTGACTTTTGACAGGTCGAGCGTCACGCCGCCCAGCATCATCTTGCCCAGTGCCAGCGCATTATCGCGGTAGCATTGCCGCAAATAGGACAGATGCAGTTTTTCCGGCATGCGGGTGGTGTCGCTGTTCCAGTAGAGCAGGTCGAAGGGCATGGGCTGTTTGCCCAGCATGTAATTGTTGATCACAAAGGACCAGATCAGGTCATTGGCGCGCAGCATGTTGAAGGCGCCCGCCATCTTGGAGCCCTTGAGCAAGCCGCCCGAGGCTTTCATCTGTTCCTGCAAAGCTTCGAGCTGGGCTTCGTCGACAAAGACCGAAAGATCGCCCGCCTCGCTGAAATCGGTCTGCGCCGCCCAGAAGGTTGCGGAATGAATTCTGGAGTCGTTTTTCGCTGCCATATAGGCCAGCGTCGCGGCCAGCAGCGTGCCGCCGATGCGATCGCCGACGCAGTTGGGGTCCGCCACGCCGGTGGCGTCTTTCACCGCTTCCAGCGCCGCGAAGATGCCGTCCCGC
Organism: uncultured Acidobacteriaceae bacterium; assembly: GCA_963841945.1. Lineage (GTDB taxonomy): Bacteria > Acidobacteriota > Terriglobia > Terriglobales > Acidobacteriaceae > Acidiflorens. The sequence goes on along the minus strand of CAWJFC010000012.1, from coordinate 117,823 downwards.
ATGTAATCCTCGAAACCCAGTTCGGCCTGGCTTTCGTCGGGATTGGCCCAGGAGACCACGAAGACCGTGTAGCCCTGGGCAGTCAGCCAGCGGATGAAGCTGTTCTCGGGGCGCAGATCGAGAATATCGAATTTGTTGATCCAGGGCGGGAAGATCAGCAGCGGCCGTTCATAGACGGTTTCGGTGACAGGGTCGTACTGCAACAGCTCCATCAGATCATTGCGGAACACCACCTTGCCCGGGGCGGTGGCGATATTTTCTCCCAGCACAAAGCCGTCGGCCGACTGGCGGATGGAAAGCTCGCCCTTGCCGCGCTCGATATCGGCGAGAAGATTATCGAGCCCCTTGACCAGAATTCTCGCCATTGGATTTGAGGGTGGCGCGCACCACTTCGGGATTGGTGAGAGGAAAATTGGTGGGGGCGAAGGCATCGGCGAACTGCTTGGTGTAAAATTCGATGCGTTTTCGTTCATGGTCCGGAATGCCGTGCAGATCGGCCACCCGGTCCTGCACGGAATTGGCGGTGAGCAGATAGGACTGCTTGATGAAATCGAAAATCTCCTTGCGCTGCCATTCGGCGTCCCGGAAACGGCGGTCGCCGGGGGCAGGGCGACCATCGCCGCCGCCTCGCCGCCCAGAATGCGCAGGGCCGTGCCTTCCCACAGGCCCATCCAGTCCTTCCAGAGCTGGACCTGCTCGGTCATCACCGTTTCGCGGTCCTCGCTCATGGCCTTGACCAGCGCCAGGAAGGTGCCCCAAATATTCGGGGATCGAGCGGCGCCGAGCCGTCGCGCTGCGCCATGCGCCTGACGAATTCGGTGAGCAACTGCTGGCTTGCACCCCCACCCGCAGCATGTTGTGGGTGAATTTCTCACCGTCCAGTTGCGCGAAACTGTCGGGCGAAATCGCCTCGGCGGCATCCCGTGCCGGCCCGGATGCGGGCGCCGCCGCGGCGTCTTTCGGGGAATGTTGCGACATGTCTGCTCCGAAGCCGGTTTAGCGCGATGCACGGGCCCCGCGCAAACCGTCAAATCGTGGCTGTAGAAGTGTCGCATCCTGGGAATTGTTCAACAATTCACGGATTTGAGGGGGTGGATGCTTGGAACTGCCGGAAGGCCGCGCTATAGAAAAGGGCTGGGTTTGCGCATGCTGGCGTGGCTTTTTCGGGTAAATCGGCAGACCTTTATTGGGTACCGCTTTGAAGAGCGCACCACATTGAAGAGTATGGGCATGTACCGGGAATGCACGGCATGAGGAAAAATCTTCCGCTTCTGCAATGGACGCTGGTGCTGGGCCTCGGCCTGGCTGTTGGCGGCTGCGATACCGTGTCGGGCGCCGCCGACAGTGTCGGCAACGCCGTCAGCAGCGTGGGCGATGCCGTGGGCAATGTCGCCTCCGACCTCAATCCCTTCAGCGATAGCACACCGTCGCAGACCGCCGATAACGACGCCCCGCCGGCCAGTTCGCCCGACGCCGCCGCGGGGACCTCGCCGGACCTGGCCAATTGCCGTCGCGGCCCGCCACCTCCACGCCGGCCCAGCAGCAAGCCGCCGCCCAGTCGCTGGCTGCCGACGGCGCCCAGGCCCGCTATAGCGCCGACGCGCTTCGGGCAGGGACCGAAGCCGCCGCAGCCCCGCCTGCGGCCGCCGATGTGCCGCCTTCGGCGCAACTGGCCCTGAATGCCCCGCCTTCTGCGGCGCCGATGAGCGCCAATGATGCGCCGCCCACGACCGATGCGCCGCCTTCTGCCCAAGCTCCGGCCGCGCAAGCTCCCCGAACCCCTACCGCAGCGGCCCTGGCCCAGGGCACCGCTGCGGTACCCACCGCCGGGACGACCGCTCCGGCCGCGTCGCCGGTCCGTACGGCGGCGCTGCCGCCGACAGGCGCTGCCATCCCCCCGGGCGCCCAGCCGCTGTTCCCGCCAATACCCCTATCCGTGGCGCCGCCATGGCGATGGGAAACCGGTATGCCTCTGATGCGTCCTTGGGCTTTAAACCCTCTGCGGCGCCGCCGCTGGACCCCTCGATCAACCAGTGGGTGGCCGCCCCGATTGTGGCGCACTACCGCCAGACCGCCTCCAACGCCGGTATTTCGGTGTCATCCTCGGCCATGGCGGCGGTGCCCCGCCCGGGTGCCGGTGCGGATATGTCGGGGGCCGTGATGGCCGATCTGGATGCCGGCTCCATGGGGCCGGCGGGCTTCGTCGCCGCCATGAATGGCGGCGTGGCGCCCACAGCGGTTATCTGTTTCCCCGGCGACGGCAGTACTCTGTCACCGGCGGCGCGGACACTGATTCGCAATGCCGTGGCCCAATATAAGGCCGCAGGCGGGGATGCTTCGGTGCGGGTGGTGGGTCATGCCTCCAGCCGCACCGCCAACATGCCGGTGGCAAAGCACCTGGAAGTGATTTTCGACAAGTCGCAGTCCCGGGCCAATGCCGTCGCGCAGAGTTAATTCGTGAAGGCGTGCCGGCGGCCAAGGTGCTGGTGGATGCGGTGGGCGACAGCCAGCCGGTCTATTAAAAATCCATCCCCCAGGGCGAGGACGGCAACCGCCGCGCGGAGATTTTTGTGCAGGGGTGAGCCGCGTCTGACGAAACGGTCCCGTGGACCGTTTCGCGCGGCGAACGCCGGAGCGTCAGCGACGGGCCGGGTGGCCTATCAATGCGCATAAGACCCCTTCCTGAAAAGCACCACAATTAACGGGAAAATGATTGCTTCGGGTCCGCAAATGCCCGATTCTGAAGCGCTTTCAGGATTCTGCAATGAATACCGACTTTTACCGCATCAAGCGGCTGCCGCCGTATATCTTTGAGGAAGTAAACCGCCTCAAGGCGCAGTCGCGCGCCCGGGGCGAGGACATCATCGATTTCGGCATGGGCAATCCCGACCTGCCGACCCCCGACTATATCGTGGACAAGCTGTGCGAAACGGCGCGCACCCCGCGCCCACCGCTATTCGGCCTCGCGCGGCATCAAGGGTCTGCGCAAGGCCCATGTCGCCTATTACAAGCGCCGCTTTGGCGTGGAACTGGACCCGGACCGCGAAGTGATCGCGGCGCTGGGCTCGAAGGAAGGCTTCGCCACTGGCCATGGCGATCACCGCGCCCGGTGATGTGGTGCTGGTGCCCAATCCGGCCTATCCGATTCACGCCTTTGGATTTATGATCGCGGGCGCCGCGATCCGCCACGTCCCGGCCACCAGCCCCGAGGAATATCTTTCCAAGATCGGCGTGGCCACCCGCCATTCGGTGCCGTCGCCGCTGGCCATGGTGGTCAATTACCCCTCCAACCCCACGGCCCAGGTGGTTGGTCTGGATTTCTACAAGGAAGTGGTGCGGTTCGCCAAGAAGCACGAGATATGGGTGCTGTGGACCTGGCCTATGCCGATATCTATTTCGGCGATCAACCGCCGCTGTTGATTTTGCAAGTGGATGGCGCCAAGGATATCTCAATCCAATTCCAGTCGCTGTCGAAAACCTATTCCATGCCGGGCTGGCGCATGGGGTTTGCCGCCGGCAACGAGAAACTGATCGGGGCGCTGGCGCGGATCAAATCCTATCTCGATTACGGCGCCTTCACGCCGATCCAGGTGGCGGCGGCCGCCGCCCTGAACGGGCCGCAGACCATCGTGGAGGAAATCCGCGCCACCTATAAATCGCGCCGCGATGTGCTGGTCAAAAGCATGGCGCAGGCGGGTTGGGAGATTCCCGCGCCGGAAGCCTCGATGTTCGCCTGGGCGCCAGTGCCCGCGCGCTTCCGTGAAGCCGGATCGATGGAGTTCGCAAAACAGTTGCTGATCCATGCCAAGGTGGCGGTGTCGCCGGGGATCGGCTTTGGCGAATATGGCGAAGGCTATGTCCGCGTGGCGCTGGTGGAAAACGAGCATCGCATCCGCCAGGCGGCGCGCAATGTGAAGAAATTTCTCGCCATGGGCACCAATGGCGGCCCCCCCGATCTTGCGCCCCAGAAGAATTTGGCGGACGAAAAATGAAATCCTCCGTTGAACCTCGCCATTGCCGGCCTTGGCACGGTGGGCGGCGGCGTGGTCAAGGCGCTGACGTCACGCCATGTCGCATTGGCGGCGCAGGCGGGCAGGGGGATCGAGATGGTTTCCGTTAGCAAAGATGTAAGCGAGCGCGCGGACAAACATTCCGAAGTTGCCATAAAATGCGCGCACGCGCCCAACCGACTGCGGCCGATTGTATTCAAAGCCGAGCGTGCCATCGGCCTTGCTGATCACGACTGGCTTCGGCAGGAATGGCTCAAGAATTTTCTTGATCGCGACCGGCCCGGAGCCGGGACCACCTCCGCCATGCGGCGTGGAGAAAGTCTTGTGCAGGTTCAGATGCATCAGGTCGACACCGAAGTCTCCCGGCCGCGCCTTGCCGACCAGCGCGTTCATGTTCGCGCCATCCATGTAAAGCAGCCCGCCTTTGGCATGCATGATCTCAGCGATCTTGTGGATGTCGTGCTCGAAGACGCCAAGCGTATTAGGATTCGTGACCATGAGCGCGGCCACGTCTTCATTCATCTGCGCGGCTAATGCGGTCACGTCGACCATGCCACGGTCATTTGATTTCAAATTCTCGACCGCGTAGCCAACCATGGCAGCCGTGGCCGGATTGGTACCGTGCGCAGAATCGGGAATCAGAATCTTCTTCCGCGGGCGGCCCTTCGAGTGGTGATACGCGCGCACCATCAGCAGGCCAGTCAATTCTCCATGCGCGCCGGCAGCGGGCTGAAGCGTAATCGCGTCCATCCCGGTAATTTCGATCAAGCAGTCGCTCAGCGTCTTAAGAATGCGTAGCGCACCTTGCGAAATTTTCTCCGGCTGATAAGGATGCCCATTCGCTATACCCTCGACTCGCGAAACGAATTCGTTGACGCGCGGGTTGTACTTCATGGTGCAGGAGCCCAGGGGAAACATGCCAAGATCGATGGCGTAATTCCATGTCGAAAGGCGCGTAAAGTGGCGGATGATTTCAATCTCGCTGACCTCGGGCATTGCGCCGAGGTCTTGGCGCTCCTGCTTGCCAAGCAGTTTCGCCGTATCAACTTCCGGCACGTCAAGGGGCGGCAGCTTCCATGCAGCCTTGCCGGGTGACGACTTCTCGAAGATCAGGCCTTCATTCTGGCTGATGTGGCGTGTGGCTTTTCGCGTCATGTGCTTCATCGCGCCACCTCCTCTTCCACTTCCTTCATACTCTGCATGCCGCGCTCGCTATCCGCGACCAGGCCGACCGCCGTATCGATCATGGAGCGGGTCGTCAGTTCCGTGCAGCACCACAGCGCCGCATTGCCAAGTTCTGGATAAAACTTCTTCAGCGGCAGCCCGCCGACAATCTTATGTCCCAGCAGCCTCGAGTTGATGGCGTACGGATCTTCGCTCGTCTCCACCACAAACTCGTTGAACCGTGGCGCGCCAGTAAATCCGACTTTGGCGTGTTTTGCGAACTGCGCGGCCGCATACGCTGTCTTGGCCAGATTCTGTTTCGCCAGTTCGCGCAGCCCGATCTTGCCGTAGATCGTCATAAAGATGTTAACCATCAGCGCCACCAGAGCCTGGTTCGTGCAGATATTGGAAGTCGCCTTTTCGCGGCGGATGTGCTGCTCACGCGTGGCCAGCGTCAGCACGAAACCGCGCTTGCCGTTCTTGTCCGTCGTCTGTCCGGCAAGGCGCCCAGGCATCTGGCGGACGAATTTGTCTTTCGTCGCCAGCACGCCACAGTACGGTCCGCCGAATCCAACCGGTACGCCAAAAGACTGCGCCTCCATGGCGACGATATCCGCGGCCCGGGGCGGCACGACTATGCCCAGCGAAACCGCCTCGGCAATTGAGACGATCAACAGCGCTCCGCGCTTGTGCGCGATTTCTGCGATGGCCTCGATGTCCTCGATCGTCCCAAAGAAATTCGGCGACTGAATCAGTACACAGGCCGTCTCATCCCCAACCGCGGATTCAAGCGCTCGCAGGTCAATTCGCCCGGATTCGCCATATTCAACCGTCGTCAGAGGAATGCCCTGATGGGTGGCGTAGGTTTCGATGACCTCGCGATACTCAGGATGCAGCGTCCGCGCCACGACCGCGCCATGTCGCCCCGTTATACGCACGGCCATCATCACTGCCTCAGCTGCGCCCGTCGAGCCGTCATACATCGACGCGTTCGCCAGGTCCATGCCGGTAAGCTCGCTGACCATCGTCTGAAATTCAAAAATTGCCTGCAGCGTTCCCTGCGCGTACTCGGCTTGATAGGGCGTATACGAAGTAAGGAACTCGCCACGCTGCACTAGCGCGTCGATGACGACGGGCCGGTAATGCGAGTAGGCGCCCGCCCCAAGAAAGCTGGCGTAGCCCTCGCCGTTTTCCTGAGCGCGCTGCTTGAACCAATCAACGATCTCCGACTCCGCCATCTGGCGCGGCACAGCAAGATCCCGGTTCAGTCGAAGTTCAGCGGGGATGGGCGAAAAAAGATCGTCCACCGATCGAACGCCGATCGCCTTCAACATCGCCTGGCGGTCGGTAGGTGACTTAGGCAGATATCTCATAGGAACCCTGATTAGATGATGAACGAAACCGAAACGATTGATGAAACCGGGTCACCGAGCCATCGGGTGATTGAAAATCTTGCAAGCCCAATCGCTTTGGATGGTCCTCACATTTGATTGCAAACTCGACTGCGATCATGCTCTTCGATGACCAGATGGCCGATCACCCGATGACCCGATGCTTTTCAGTGTCCGGCCTCTTCGCCGGCAAATTTTTCGTAGTCCGCGGCCGAGAGCAGCCCCCCTAGTTCAGCCGGATCCTTGAACGCGATCTTGACCATCCAGGCCGCGTGCGCGTCTTTATTGACTTTTTCCGGAGAGGTCGCGAGTTCGCCATTCACCTCCGTAACCGTGCCCGAAGCGGGCGCGTAAAGATCGGAAACGGCCTTCACGGACTCCACAGTGCCAAACGTTTTGCCGGCGGTCAGTTCAGTGCCTACCTTGGGCAGCTCGACAAACACGATGTCGCCGAGCGAATCCTGAGCGTGCGCCGTGATGCCGATCTTGCCGTCGGCGGAAATCCATTCATGCTCTTTTGTATATTTGCGGTCGGTGGGATAAGACATTCGCTTCTGGCTCCTGGCTATTAGCTTCTAGCAAATAAAATCTTTACTGCGATTTGCGTCCATCAAGCTTTCTTCGGACGCTTATAAAAAGGTGTCGGTATAACCTGCGCTTTAACGCCCTGCCCGCGAATCTCAACCTGCACCGTGCCGCCGATCTCGGCATGCGGCGGCGGAACATAAGCGAGCGCAATATTCTTTTTCAAGAACGGCGCGGGCGATCCGCTGGTTACGTACCCGATCTCTTTGCCGCTGCCGTCGAGAACCTTGTAGCCGTCGCGCGCGATCCCGCGCTCGATCATCTCCAGCCCGACCAGCGTGCGTTTCAGGCCTTCGGCGCGAGCTTTTTCGAGCGCCGCCCGTCCGATAAACTCCGGCTTCTCCATCTTGCACCAGCGGTCGAGTCCGGATTCCCACACATTGATCGTGTCGGAAATTTCGTGGCCGTAAAGCGGCAGCTTGCCTTCGAGCCGCAGCGTGTTACGCGCGCCCAGACCGCATGGCACCGCGCCCAGGTCTTTGCCCGCCTCGAGCAGTCCGTACCAGACGTGCGCGCTGATCGCTTCATCCGACGGAATATAAATCTCAAACCCATCTTCAGCCGTGTAGCCGGTCCGGCCAATCAGCGTCTTCGAATCAAACAGCCGGTCGGTGCCCGTCCGCACCGCCATCGTGCGGCCTTCGGTAATCCAGTAAAATTTTAGCGACTTGTAATCCGCGTCAATCCGCAGCTTCTGAAACGGCGCATTGATCCCGCGATCCGGAACGTCGATGTAATTCCCATTCAGCCGCTCCATCAACTCCGCAGCCTTCGGCCCCTGGATCGCGATCTGCGTGTAGTCGTCGGAGAGGTTCTCCACCATGCAATCGAACTGGCGGGTGTTATCGCGCACCCAGCTGAAATCCTTCTCGCGCGTGCCCGCGTTGATAACGAGCAGGTATTCGTCGACGCCCAGCCGGTGCACGATCACGTCATCCACGAACGTGCCTTCCGGATAAAGCAGCGCCGAATACTGCGCCTGTCCGATGGCCAGCTTCGCCGCGTCATTCATCGAAATGTGCTGCACGGCGTCAAGCGCGCCCGGTCCCGCGAGGCGGATGTCGCCCATGTGGCTGACGTCAAACAGGCCAACTCCGGTGCGCACCGCCATGTGCTCGTTGACGATGCCGCAGCCAATCGACGCCGGATACTCAACCGGCATATCCCATCCATTGAATTCGACCATCTTCGCGCCCATCTGGCGATGGACGGCGTTGAGCGCGGTTTTGCGCACGGTCTTGGGAAGCTCAGGTGGAATGACGGGCGCAGCAGACAAGGCAAACCTCGGTCCGACCGCGACTAACTGCCGCGAATCTGGAACTGTTTAAGGTAACACAGCCGCAAGCTCCGAGTCGCGAGTCGCGAGCGTGAAAAACGGGGAGCGCAGACTGGTATTAACAGGTTTAAACTCTCAGGTTTAGACTTTCAGTTTGGACTCTCAGGTCTTGGCCGTGGCCGCTAGCCCTTGGGCGTTGGGCCTTAGCTCCGAGCTCGAGGCTCGAAGCTGCTTTCATTACCTCCGTGATATTCCGCGCCCCGCCGCCGCCCTCTACACTGAACCCATGTCCGCCAAGCCCGGAACCAGCCGTGTTGTTTGCATGCAGTGTGAACAGAGTGAGGCGCGTTGCGAGTGCGAGAAATACTGCGTCCTCTGCCAATCGCAAATCGATATCCGCCTGTGTACCGACGGCCTCTTCTACTGCGACCCTTGCCGCTCGGCGTGCGATTACAAAGTTGCCGACTGAAACCGGTCGCTAAGCCTTCTCATTGGAAATCCCCAAATCGTCTCGTCGATCAACCGGCTAGGAGGTCGCGTCACCGACTCCCGTGTCCAGGTGGAGTTTCCCCGAGCGTACGGAGACGGACTTTGTGCCTCCATCAAAGCGCTGTATAAGCCCCCAAGCAGGATCGCCTTCCGCGGTCATCATCGAAACAACGGACAACCCATTCGACAGCCTCACAATGATTTCCGGAAGCCGCCCGAAGAGGGCCACGGAGACGACCCTTGCTCCCTCCAATCGCGAAAATGCCCGGGGCCAACGCTCCCCGTCACTCCAACTCCCGCACCAAATCTTCCTCTTTCCTTCAATGCGCCAACTCCACTCGATCATGAGCGTCCACTGCCCGCGCGGGTTGCCGGGAGAGCCATCATGCCGACGTCTCGGCTGGATGTCTCCGAATTCTAGAAAGATCGCCGAGCCGTATCCCTGCCAAACTCGGCTTAACGGGAGGCCAACGAGCGAAGAAGAAAAGCTTTCGAAATCGGGGACTGTTGTCTGGTTAGATGGATACACACCGAAATTATATTTCTCATTACAGGCAAATGGGCCCGTTGCTCTTAATCTAAATCACCACCGCCTCCCGATACTCTCCATAGACCTTCCGCATCGCGTCCGAAATCTCGCCGACCGTCCCATACGCTTCAACCGCAGTCAAAATCCGCGGCATAAGATTCTCGCCGGTGCGCGCCGTGTCTTCCACAGCACGAATCGCCGCCTGCCACGTCCCCGGATTGCGTTTTGCGCGCACCGCCCGGACCCGCTCAACCTGTTTCGGTTCGAGCGCTGGATCTATACGCTGAATCGGAACCGACTTCTCTTCCCCGATCTGGAAGCGGTTTACGCCGACAACTATCGCCTGCTCGCGATCCACGGCCTGCTGATATTCATAGGCGGCGTTTTGAATTTCCTGCTGCACGTAGCCGCGCTCGATGGCCTTCAGCATCCCGCCCATCGCGGCAATCTTTTCTAGATAGTCGTCGGCGCGCTTTTCGATTTCGTTGGTCAGCGCCTCGACATAATATGAACCCGCCAGCGGATCGACCGTCTGTGGCGCCCCCGATTCGTACGCGATCACCTGCTGCGTACGTAGCGCAATGCGGGCCGAGGCTTCCGTCGGCAGCGCCAGCGCCTCATCAAACGAATTCGTATGCAAGGATTGCGTGCCGCCCATCACCGCCGCCATCGCCTGAATCGCCGTGCGGACGATATTGTTCTCCGGTTGCTGCGCGGTCAGAGTTGAGCCGGCAGTCTGGGTGTGAAAGCGCAGCATCCATGATTTCGGGTTCTTCGCCTTGAAGCCGTCGCGCATGATCTTCGCCCACATGCGGCGCGCGGCGCGGAATTTCGCCACCTCTTCCAGAAAGTTGCTGTGCGCGTTGAAGAAGAAAGAAAGCCGCGGCGCGAATTTATCGACATCAAGCCCGGCACGAATCGCGGCCTCCACATACGCAATCCCGTTGCCCAGCGTGAACGCCACTTCCTGCACCGCCGTCGATCCCGCCTCGCGCATGTGATAGCCGGAGATCGAAATCGTGTTCCAGTCGGGCACATTTTCGTTCGTCCACGCAAACAGGTCCGTAATGATGCGCATCGCCGCCTGCGGCGGATAAATGTAAGTCCCGCGCGCAATGTATTCCTTGAGCACGTCGTTCTGCACTGTGCCGGAGAGCTTGCGAACGTCGCGCCCCTCGCGCCGCGCCACCGCCACGTAAAGCGCCAGCAAAATTGACGCCGTCGCATTGATGGTCATCGATGTCGAAATCGCGGTCAGGTCGATCCCGTCGAACAGCCGCTGCATGTCTTCGATGGAATCGATAGCCACGCCGACCTTCCCGACCTCGCCCATGGCTAGCGGGTTGTCGGAGTCGAGGCCGATTTGCGTCGGCAAATCAAACGCCACCGACAGTCCTGTCGTTCCATTGGCAAGCAGATACTTGTAACGCTTGTTCGATTCCTCGGCGTCGCCCATGCCAGCGTACTGCCGCATGGTCCAAAGGCGGCCGCGATACATCGTCGCCTGCACGCCCCGCGTGAACGGAAACTCGCCGGGATATCCGAGGTCGCGGTCGTAATCGCACCCGGACAGATCGCCCGGCGTATAAAGCGGGTTGACGGGAATGTGAGAAGAGGTCTGCTGCTCGGGAAGGACGGGCTTAGGTTTAGCGGGTGGCTCCATCGCTTTAGTTGTATCGCTCATAAGAAATCTCAAACCCGTCACCGGTGGCCGGCGACCTTCTAGGTCTTTTTCTTCGTCTTAATTCGCACAAACGAACTCAGCCCGAACCACGCAAACGAAATCGTGAAGCATATCGCCAGAATCAACCGTCCCCGCCCCGTCTCGCGTCCGGCATGATACTCACTGTACTCGTGAAATCCGGCGATCGCCCCAAACGCGGCAATCGCTAAAAATGTAAAGCCGGTTACCTCCAGCCAGAGCTGATGCAGCACCGCGCCCGTCGAACTCGCGGCCGCGCGCACGCCTTTGAGTACCGCCGAACCGGTGCGGCTCCGCGCCGCCTGCTGGGCAGCTACTTTCGCGATCAACGCAATTTTTCTGGCGTTTTGCGTCCCGAGCATTCTGTCGATTTTAGCAGCGCGCGAGCGTACAATAACCGTGGCTGACATCACAATGGCTTGTGACGCTCGCTACGCCGCATTTCGAAGATAGGGGGAATTCGTGGATCAGCAACTGAAGCAGCTCATGAAGGAACTCGGCGAAGCGATCAACGGCTCCCTCTCCGATTCCGAGCAGATCGCCGAAGTGGTCGCCCGTATTAAAGAGGGCGGCTACGACATTTTTCTGGTCCTCGAAGCGACCATCGGCGTCAGCAAGCAGGGCGAGCAATCCACCGACAAGACCTCTCTCGTTTCCACGCTCAGCACCAATCCCGAGTTAAAGATCAGCGATCAGGATTTGAAGTTTCTGAAGTCGCTGCGCATCAAACTCGACGAAGAAGAAGACGAGTAAAAAACGGCCTCTTCATAGGCTGTGCCGAAATAATCCATTCGAAAAAGTAGTTTCCGAACCCGGCGTCCCCGCGCTGCGGCCGGGGCTTGAAGCCCCCTGGCCCGCTCTAAAGTCTTGCTCCCATTGTGCCGATCATCGATAAGAGAGATTATGAGCAGCCCGACGCACGCCACCAGCGATGACAAATCTGCTCCCTGCATCGCGCGCCAGCCCATTCTCTCCGCCGACGAACAGGTCACCGGCTACGAACTCCTGTTTCGCGAGAATTCCGAGCAAACTCACTTCGCCTCCGACCTCGAACGCGCCACCAGTACCGCCATTGAGACGCTCCACGTCGTCGGCCTCGACGTCCTCTGCGATTCCAAGCGCGCCTTCATCAACTGCACGCGCCACATGCTCGTGAAGGAGTTATTTCTCCTTCTGCCGGCGGGCGACATCGTGATTGAAATCCAGGCAGATGTACCCCCTGATCCTTCCGTGCTCGGCGCTTGTCATAACCTCAAACAGCGCGGCTACTCGATCGCCCTCGACAACTTCGTGCCCGACGATCCACGCGAACTGCTCGTCCCCTGTGCCGATTTCCTCAAGGTCGATATCAAGACTGTTCCTCCCGATCAAGCCATCGCCCTGGCCCTCCGATACAGTAACAAAGAACGGCAGCTGATCGCGGTCAAGGTGGAATCCGCGCAGAGTTTCGCAACTGCCAGGAAAAACGGCTTCCAGCAATTTCAGGGATACTTCTTCCGCCATCCCGAGTGCATGCGTGCCCGCCAGATTCCCGGCAACCAGGCCATCTACCTGCAACTGCTCCAGGCCGTCTCCCGGCCGCAAACCGATTTCCTCGAGATCGAAAATCTGATCAAGGGTGAACCGTCGCTCTGTTACCGGTTGCTCCGGTATTTGAACTCACCTCTCATGGGCATGAGCACTCCCGTCACCTCCATCCGGCACGCACTCAACCTCCTCGGCGAACGCGAATTGGTGCGCTGGATCGGCATGGCCACCACCCTCGTCATGGCGCAAAACAAGCCCTCCGACCTCATCCTTTCATCGCTCGTGCGCGCGCGCTTCTGTGAACTCATCGCTCCTCGTGTAAAGCACGGCGAAGCCGATCTCTTCATCATGGGCATGCTCTCGCTCATGGACGCCATTCTTGAGGTCCCCATCGGTATCATCATCGAAACCCTCGCACTCGATCCTCTAACCAAGGGCCAATTAGTTGGCGGTAAAAGCGGCGGCGAGACCCTCCTGTCTCCCATCTACAACCTGATGATCGCGCGCGAGGCCGGTGATTGGGAAACGGTCGCGAAGTTAGGGAAGGAACTGAATCTGTCTCTCTACTTGGTGGATAAGACTTACAACGAATCGATGCGCTGGGCCCACGATGTGACAAATGCAATCCACTCCTGAATCGTCTTCCGTTCTCTACCTGTGAACTTGGCTCTTCCCACTCCGTCCGGCGAACTCCGAACCCAATCCTGCCCTTCAAAGCGATTCGGGCTCCAAAGTCTCTTCGCACTGAGACGAGCGAAACGATCACGAAAAGCGGCGCAAGGCTTGCGTTCCTCGGAGCGAGCCACTGCCTCAACTCCTGCGCTTCCCATTTCCAATCCTTGCACTTCCCATTTCCAAATTCCCGTCCTAAATAGGAAAAACCTTGCAAGGTAGCCTTTCTCCTCTGCTACCATTAGGCATCCCTCATGTAAGTCGCTAGTGGGCAGCACCTTACTGGGGAGTGGCTCCTTCAAAATTGGCCTTCGGCGTGCATTTCAGTAGGGCGGAAGTGGGTTCCTCGAACCGTCTCCCGCAGTCCTGAAAACTGCCGTTTTTGGGGTTCAGCGCTTCTGCCGGTTAACCCGGCAGCCGAGTTCTGGTGAGGTGCCGGTTATGGCTTCTCGTTCGCAGCTTGCAGTTTCCGATGCCAGCGTTTCTGTTTCGGATGAAGCGCATTTGTCCGCCCCAAAATCCGGTCCGCGCTTAGCGGCCTCGCAACCGGCCCAACTCACGCTCGGCCTGCTTCCCGAACCGCGCACGCGTTGGGGACGCTTTGTGATCAGCTATGGCATGCAGTCGACTGTCATGGCTCTCTTTGTCATCGCCGCCATCGCACAGCCAGCCATCCTCGTCTTGCCGGTGCATGACTATCACTTCATCGGCCTCGTGAGCACGCCCGTCCCCGTGCCACAAACACCGGCGCCGATCAGAAATCTCACGGCCCCCAAAATAGTTGAGAAAATCGAGCCTGCCATCACGCCGCGTCCCCAGGCGCTGCGCGTTCCCGCCGAGCTCGTGCTGCACAAAGAAGTTGTCGCCGACATTCAGCCGCCTAGAGTTGCCATGGCTCCCGTTCAGCAAGCTCTGCCGGATGTGAAGCCCATCATCCCGCGACAGCTCGTCAAAACAAACGTTTTCTCGAACGGAAGTTCCGCAACGCCCACCATCGCCGCCGCTCCGCAAAAAGTTCAGACTGGCGGACTCGGCGATCCCAACGGCGTCCCCGCACAGGATAATAACCATGGCCGTCCCGTCACCATCGCCCAGGCAGGGGCCTATGACATGCCCAGCGGCGCGGGCGATGGCAACGGTACCGGCGGCCCGCACGGAGCGCGCGGCGTGGTCGCCAGCGCCGGCTTCGGCAATGGCGTTGCCACCGGCGACGATTCCGGCAAAGTTTCCGCCTCCCGTGGCACCGTGCGCCAGGCAGGTTTTGGCGAAGCCGAGGTAAGCGCGAAACCTGTTGCAAAAACCGCCGCTCTCGAATCCAAAGCCAAAACCATTCCCGCCGAGATTACCTTTAAACCCCGGCCTGCATATACCGACGAGGGTCGCCAGTTGAAAATTGAGGGCGAAGTGCTCCTCAACGTGATCTTCACCGCCACTGGGCAGATCAAGATCAACGGCGTATTGCACGGGCTCGGTCATGGCCTGGACGAATCCGCCATGCGCGCCGCCGAAAAAATTCAATTCAAGCCCGCTTTACGAAACGGACAGCCGACCGATTTTCCGGCCGTGTTACATATCTTGTTCCAGCTCGCATCATAGTTGCGGGCTGGTTCATCGGTTCTGCGGTAGATTTAGGAGAGATCAACCTAAAAATGACACGCTCCCCCGTGGCAGTGTTTCTTTCCGTTCTTGTTTCCGCGGCCTTCCTCGCCGCGCAGTCGCAGCCCCAGCCTTCCGATCCGCGGCTCTCCCAGCGCGACGCCGCCACGCAATCGGCCTCCGCGGCCGCCGCCACCTTCGATCAGGTTATCGACCGCACCATCGAGCGCGAGCACTTCTTCATCGCGCAGATGAAGCAACTCCATCCGCTGGTCGAGACCTACATTCAGAATCTCCGTCAGGACAAAGACCTCGACGTTCAAGTTCCCTCCAGCGACGTCTATTTCCTCGGCCGCCTCGATATGAGCAGCGGCTCGCCCGACGATCTCACCTTCAAATCGCCCAGTTCGGAAAAGCTCCACAAGCGCGTGATGGAGAAGATCGGCGGCAAGCTCTTCAACACGTATCTCCCGCTCGGCTTCGCTCAGATGGCGATTCTCGACCAGGATTTTCAGCGCAAATATTACGACTTCACCTTCGTCCGCCGCGAATTTCTTGGCGAAGTCCGTTGCATCGTGATGGACGTCACGCCCAACAAGGAAGCCGGTGGCGGCCACTTCATCGGCCGGGTCTGGATCGAAGATCAGGATTACAACATCGTGCGCTTCAACGGCACCTATACCTCGCGCTCGCGCAACACCTATTACTTCCACTTCGATAGCTGGCGTCAGAATCTTCGGCCGGGCCTGTGGCTGCCTTCGCTGATCTATTCCGAGGAGACCGATTTCAAATCGTTCCTCGGCCATTCCCTGGCCTACAAGGCGCAGACGCGCCTCTGGGGTTATAACCTCAAGGATTACACCCGCAACTCAGAGTTCACCGAGATCACCGTCGACTCGCCCCAGGACGTCCAGGATCAAAGCCAGAAGTCGCAGGATGCCAGTCCGGTTCAAGCCCAGCGCGAATGGGAACGCCAGGCCGAAGTCAACGTCCTTGATCGTCTCCAGCGCATTGGACTGCTCGCCCCCGAAGGCGAAATCGACAAGGTACTGCAGACCGTCGTCAACAATGTTCTCGTCACCAACAATCTCGACATCCAGCCCGAAATCAAGTGCCGCGTACTCTTAACTACGCCGCTTGAGTCCTTCACCCTCGGCCATACCATCGTCATTAGCCGCGGCATGATCGATGTATTGCCCGATGAAGGCTCCCTGGCCATGATCCTGACGCACGAAGTCGCCCACATCGTTCTCGGCCACCATCTCAACACCAAGCTGGCCTTTAACGATCGCATGTTCTTCCCCGACGAACGCACCTTTGAACGAATGGATTTCGCGCGCGACAAAACCGAAGAAGAAGCGGCCGACAAGAGAGCACTCGAGCTCCTCAATAACTCGCCCTACAAAGACAAGCTCGCCAACGCCGGACTCTTCCTGAAAGCGGTCCAAGCCAGAGCACCCCAGCTCAAGAACCTGATTCGCGCCCACCTCGGCGACAGCCTGCTCAATGGCGATGCCACTCGCATGTCGTCGCTCATGACTTCATCGCCGCAATTCGATCCGAAAAAGCTCGATCAGATTGCCGCGCTCCCGCTCGGCGGCCGCGTAAAAGTCGACCCGTGGACCGATCAGCTTGAACTCATCAAAACCAAGCCCGTCGCCATCACCGCCGCCACCGAGAAGATGCCTTTTGAGGTCACACCCTTCTTCCTGTTCCTGACGCGCTTCGGCGCGCCCGCACCCGTTCCGGCGCCCGCGCCGGCGTCTGCACCCGAGAAAACGGCTCCAGCCACGCCGCCCGCCGCGGACAAACCAGTAGCGTCGCCTTCTGGCCAATAGATTTTCAGTCGCTGAATTGAAAACAGGAAATGAGTTCGTGCAAGAAAAATGGGACTCAGCCGAGAAGTGCTACTGTGCCAGTTGGCTGCCCACTTGCGAGAATACCGTGTTGGCGTTACTTCCGATCAGCCGTACCGTGCCAATCACGATCACCAGGATCACCGCCAGCATCACCGCGTATTCGGCAACGTCCTGTCCGTTTTCTTCAGTCCACAATTGACGGATTCTGTTGATCACGGTATCTCCGATCTCTTTCACGAGGCGGGGAGCCTGCCAACAAAGACGCAGATTCGCACCCGTGTTCCCTTAAGATACTGTTAACACCCGATTTTCCTCAATAGCACCCGAGTGCCCCCAGTAGCACTTTAGTGCTATGTCATTAAGAACGCGGCCTACGCCGTAGATCTTTACACAGCTCGTTCCATGAAAGCCATTGTTCAATTCCGCACATCAATGTCTGACTGTGGCCACCGCCACGGGATCACACGACGACGATCATCATGATTTCCCTTTGTTTACAATCTCTTACGGTCTTGGCATGCCTGGTAAACCACTTGCTAACCCTTAAATACATCTCTCCGGTAGGAGATGCCTGCCCATGGGGACCATACTCCAGGACCTGCGCCACGCGCAGCGAGTGCTGCGCAGAAACTGGGCGTTTACGACCGTCGCTGTCCTCACGCTCGCCCTCGCGATCGGCGCGACGACGGCAATATTCAGCATCGTCTATGGTGTGCTGTTGCGGCCGCTGCCTTATTCCGACCCCGACCGCATCATGGCGATCTTCGAGGTCAACCACGACGGCACGTGGTCCCGCCTCGCCGATCCGAACTTCGACGACTTCCGGGACCAGAATCACAGCTTCCAGGTGATCGCAAAGTACACCGGCGGTATTGCCTCTGTCTCCGGTGGATCACAACCGACCCGCTCTTTCGTGGCCAGCGTGTCAACCGGCTTTCTGACTGTATTCCGCGTGCAACCAATGATCGGGCGCGACTTCGTCTCAGCGGACGCGAAAAAAGGTGCCGCACCGGTCGCTCTCGTCAGCCACGCGTACTGGAAGCAGTATCTCGCCTCGGCCCGTGACCTTTCGCAGTCCCACCTGAAAATCGACAACCTGATCTTCTCGGTGATCGGCGTTCTTCCGGATGGTTTTCAGTTCCCCGCCGACGCTGCCGTCTGGGTCCCGTCCGATCTTGACGGCGAGAATACGAGTAGAACCGCCCACAACTACAAGGCAATCGCTCGCCTCCGCGATGGCGTGCCCCCGACCCAGGCGAGTTCTGACATTTCCATCATCGCCCGGCGCATTCATGACAGCGCCAGCGACCAGAACGACTATCTGCTGAAAGATGCTGCCGTCGTCCCCCTTCACGACTCGATCACCGGGAAAGCTCGGCCCGCGCTCCTCATCCTCTTCGGCGCCGTAGGATTTCTTCTCCTGGTAGCATGCGCCAACGTCGCGAACCTTTTGCTGGCGCAAGCCTCGGTGAGATCGCGCGAACTTGCCATTCGCAGCGCTCTCGGCGCCGCGCGCGGCCGATTGATCCGCCAATTTCTCACCGAGGCCTTTCTGCTATCCCTTCTTGCCGGCGGTCTCGGCATCCTCGGTGCATTCTCAGGAGTAAGGGCCCTGGTCGCCCTAGCTCCCGAAGGCCTGCCGCGCCTCGACAGCATCTCCGTCAGCCTCCCGGTGCTCGTGTTCGCGCTGCTCCTCTCCAGTGCGGTCGCCATTGGCCTCGGAGCATTCACCGCTATCCGTGCCACATCGGGCGACGTGCGCGAGGGCCTCGGTGAAGGAGGCCGCGGACAAGCGGGTTCTAGAAGCAGCCAGCGCACGGGTCGCGCGATCGTCGCAGCGCAGATTGCCATTACTCTCGTTCTCGTCGTAGGAGCCGGTCTTCTCGGCCGCAGTCTCATGAATGTCCTCGAAGTGGATCCCGGCTTTCGCGTCGACAAAATTGTCACCATGGACGTGTCGCTCCCCAGCACGGGTTCGGACGATCCGAAAGCCAAGGCCCAACAAGCGGCATTCTTCACCAATCTGATCGACCGTCTCAAACAAATCCCGGGTGTCCGCAAAGTCGGCGCAACCAGTGGTCTTCCGATGGACGGCGGCCTTCCCGACGGCATGTTCCTGCTGATGACGCAGAATGAACTTCCCCAAACCCTCGATGGCTTCGATTCTTTGTTTCGTCAGAAGGAACGTGTCGGCACCGCGGACTTTTCCGTCGCCACGCCAGGCTATTTCCAGGTTCTCGGCATTCCTGTTGTACGCGGACGTCTGTTTGACGAGCGCGATGTCCCCGATTCCACCCACGTCGCCGTGATCAGCGATTCGCTGGCTCGCGAGCGCTGGCCCGGCCAGGACCCCATCGGCCACACCATTGAATTCGGAAACATGGATGGCGATGTGCGTCTGCTCACCATCGTGGGTATCGTCGGCGACGTTCACGAATATGGCCTCGATGCCCCGCCGCGCCCCACCGTCTATGTCGATCTGTTCCAGCGCCCGCGCTCGGATATGACCCTAACCATGCTCACGGATGCCCAAACGCCCTTGATCACCTCGGCGGCGCGCGCAATCCTGCAGGAACTCAATCCCGAAATTCCGGCGAAATTTCGAACTTTCTCTGACATTTATTTGGCGTCGCTCGGTTCGCGCCGATTCAACCTGATCCTCATCGGCTTCTTTGGAAGCGTGACGCTTCTGCTCGCGACCGCGGGCGTCTTCGGCGCAATGGCTTATTCGGTCAACCGCCGCACCCGCGAGATTGGCGTTCGCCTGGCTCTGGGCGCCCAACCCCGCGAAGTTCTGACCATGATCCTTGGCCAGGGTTTGCGTACCGTCGGAAGCGGCGTCGCCATCGGGCTCGCCGGCTCGCTGGCGCTCACCCGCACCATCGCGTCCTTGCTGTTTGGCGTCCCGGCTACCGACCCATTAACCTTCGCCGCTGTGGTCCTGCTTCTGGTTGCAGCCACACTCTTGGCCTGTTACATTCCGGCCCGCCGCGCAACCAGGGTCGAACCCATGTCGGCACTGCGTTACGAATAGTGATTTCGAATAGTGATGAATATCCAAGGGAAACCGCCCAAACGATGAACAACGCGGTGACCGCTCGCGGTGACTGCTCACCGGTTTCTAAACAATCGTTTTCAACGGCAGTCCCTGGTTGACGGCGAATAGCGCCAGCTCCAGCCGGGTTGAAACTCCAAGTTTGTCGAAGATATTGCTCAGGTGATGCTTAACCGTATCTTCGCTGATCTTGAAATACTCGGCGACCTCGCGGTTCGCGTAGCCCGCCACGATCGCGGAAACAATCTCTAGTTCGCGCGGCGTCAAGCCGAACTTTTTCTGCTTCGACTCCTCGTTCGTCGTCTGCATCAGGTTCCGCAGATATTGCACGAGGTTCGAAACGCTCTCCCGCCCCACCCAATACTCCCCCCCCATGACGGCGTGAATCGCCTTAAGCAGCAGTTCGGTCGCGGAGTCCTTCATCACCACGCCCCGCGCTCCCAGTTGCAGCGCCTCCACGATCTGCTTTTTCTCGACCGCCGCCGTTAGCAGAATGATCCGCACTGGACTCGTCGCTCTCCCCGATGAACTCATGTCGCGCAGCGCATCCAGCCCGGTGTGCCTCGGCATGGCTAGATCAAGCAGAAGCACGTCCGGCTTGATCTCGGTCGCCAGCTTCACTGCCTCCAGCCCGTCGGGCGCTTCGCCCACCACTTTCATTTCGCCCTCGGATTCGAGCAGCCGGCGCAAACCATCGCGGAATATAGGATGGTCGTCGGCAATCACGAT
This sequence comes from uncultured Acidobacteriaceae bacterium, assembly GCA_963841945.1. GTDB lineage: Bacteria > Acidobacteriota > Terriglobia > Terriglobales > Acidobacteriaceae > Acidiflorens. Next base: position 97,239 of record CAWJFC010000012.1, on the reverse strand, counting down.
TCGAATCGGACTTTGACGTTTTTCCATGACTTAGTCCTGACTTAGTTAAGAGTGATTACTGCCTGTCCTTCTGGCCGGCGGAATCATTACTTCCAGCCGTGCCCCCTGGCCCGGGTTTGATTCTATCGTGAGTTCGCCCGCCAGCAACCGCACTCGTTCCCGGATCACCGCCGGACCCTTGCCGCTCGTCGCCAGTTCAGCCTCCGACATTCTCCCGGAAAAAGAGAATCCCCGTCCATCATCCTCCACCGTCAACCGCAGACTGTCCGTCCTCTGTGCCAACCTCACCAGCACATGATGGGCTCCGCTGTGCTTGCGCACGTTGACCAGGCTCTCCTGCACGATTCGCGCAACTTCCCGGCAAACTTTTTGCGGCAGATCGATTCGCGCGATCTCCGTCACAAATTGCGCTGAAACTCCGGTCTCCCGCTGGAAGCGTTCCACCATATCATGAATAAAACCCAGCAGCCGGTCCGAATCCACTTCGAACGACTTCATCGCCTGCATCAGCTCGCGCAGTTTCAGCACCTCTTCTCGAAGCAACTTCTGTATTCTCGTCAGCTCTGCGCTTACCACCGGAGTCTGCCCCGATTGCCTCCGCAGCACGTCGAGCTGCATCTCCACCGCGATCAGCGATTGGATCGCCCCGTCATGCAACTCCCGCGCAAAACGCGCCCGCTCTACCGCGCCTGCCCGTTCTCGCAGCCGTCGCATCAGATAAACGTTATAGATCGCCGGTCCAACCTGCTGCGAGAATTCCTGCAGAAACCGCAACTCTTCTTCCGGTTCGCCCATGCGCTGCGGATCGAAAACGAACACCCGTCCCGACCATTCCTTCCCGAATAAAACGGACACCGAAATTACGCTCTCGAATTTTTCCGCCTGAGCCAGAGCATTCAAAAACCGCCCGTTAAAATCGCGAAGCCGGTGCCCGTCACGATCCAGAAAAACGGTCGTCAGGCTCTCCCGCTCGTTCTCCTTCGGGCCAGCGGATCTGTCCGTCCGGGTCGCATAAATTGCCTCCGCCGCCGACTCGAACAGGTATGTCGTCACGGTTTCCGGAGCAGCCTCCCGCCAGCGCACCGTGCCCGTTTCGCCTTGGTCAGCGCGATTCAGCTCCGCCAGAAATACCCGGTAGCTGTGCGCCTCCTGGGACGCGCTCAGCACACGCCGGGCTCCGTAGATGTTCAGCACCTCGCCGAGTATCTGCTGCATGGTCCCCGTGAGTCCGGCCTCCACGCGCGTTGAACTGAGCACACGCGTGATCACCGCCCGTTCCGCCCGCACTTTTTTCTGGTTCTGCGCCATGTAGCCGAGCAGGACGCCCAGCACCAGCAGGTAGACTGAACTCATAACCAACTGCTGCGCGTTCAACTCCTGAATGCTGAAGCCCGATGGCAGGTGGAGCGACACAAGCCAATGGCGCAGCGCAGCCTCCAGTCCTTCACTTACGGCGACGTACTCGATCCACAGCAAGACCACCGCCGCCGCCGCCGTGGCCACTGTCTCCCACAACCCCCACCGGTAAGCGGCCGCCGCCATCACAAAAACAAAAAAGAGGAAGAATGGACCACGCTGTGCCGGCGCAAACATCGAAATCAGCACCGGCCACAACACGTCCGCCGAGTGGACTACCAGGCGAAACGCCAGCGTAGATTGCGGACGCCACCGCACCAGCAGCATCACCACCGTCGCATGAGTCAGATATACGATCAGCAGCCACAGCAGCCACCGCGAGTAGCTGGCGTGCCCCGGTTCCATCACCATGGTGACCAGCGCGGCAATCGTCAGCGCGACACGCGCCGTCGCCAGCCACCGCTCCGTACGCCTGATTTCACTGGCACTCAGGGGCGCGCGAAAGCGCCACAGATCGTGATTTTGCGCGAGGCTCCAGGACACGTTCGCTCGTCCGTTCGTGCAATCCTAAACTTTTTGGCAGCAACCTATCTTACGCGCTTTACGGAGACACTGGCTCCGCCCTTGCCGAAACTAGCCCGTTCAGAAAAAGGATCTGCCACCAACTTCCCACCCGTACCTCGAGAGTCAAAACAAACGTTACCTCGGTAACCGCCCTTCAGCCCTCTGCCACCCTAAAATGAAGGTGGGGTAGCCTGTGTCGCGCCGCGTTCAACTCTGGATCGCCCTTGTCGCGCTTACCGCAGCTCAATTGGCTGCCTCGCTCTTCATGCCCAGAGGCACCGCCCTCACGATCTCAAGCGATCTTATTCAGGGATTACTTCTGCTGGTTGCAACCCTGGCCTTTATTCCGAAGGCTATTCCCTCTCATTCCACCACCTCGCACGCCCGGCTCTTCTGGACCCTCATGAGCGTCGGCATGGTCTTCTGGCTTACCTACCAGGCGATGTGGACTTACTTCGAGGTCATCAAGCGCATCGAGGTTCCCGACCCCTTCGCCGGCGACGTCGTGCTCTTTCTTCACCTCGTGCCCATGATCGCCGCTCTCGGCGTCCTCCCCCACCTGCGCGGCGACGAGCGCGACGAGCGCATCCGCATGCTCGATTTCACCCTGCTCCTCACCTGGTGGGTCTTTATCTATGTCTATCTCGTCATCCCGTGGCAGACGGTGCGCGTCGACGAGCCCACCTATAGCGCCAACTTCAATTTCGCTTACCTCACGGAAAAGGGCGTGTTTCTCGTTTCGCTCGCCGCGCTGGCTTATACGACGAAAGGCGGCTGGCGGCAACTCTATGCGCAATTCTTTGGCGCCAGCGCACTCTACGCCTCAAGTTCTTATTTCGCGACCTACGCCATCGGCCACAAGACCTATTACAGCGGCAGCATCTACGACATTCCCTGGACCATCTCCGTCGCCTGGATCGCCGCGATCCCCTCTTTCGCCCACTACTACGACCTCTCCGATACCAAGTCGTCCAAGCCACTCCTCGGCCTCGGCATCACGCGACTCAGCATGTTCGCTCTCTGCACCCTCCCCGCGGCCGCGTTGCTGGCCGAGTTCCAGGGCAGGCTCCCCGGTTCTGTGCGCGCTTTCCGTATCGTCGCCAGCCTGGTCGCCATCGTCCTCATGGGCCTCATGGTTTTCTGGCGGCAGCGCCTTCTCGCCGCCGAACTCAAGTACTTTCTCGACAAGTCGCACCGCTCACTTGACGAATTACAACTTCTTCAAAAGCAGCTCATTCAATCTGAAAAGCTGGCCTCGCTCGGCCAGCTCGTCGGCGGCGCCGCGCACGAAATCAACAATCCACTCACCGCGATGCTCGGCTACTCCGACCTTCTCAGCGCGTCCAGCCTGCCCGCGGCGGAGCAACGCCAAGCCTCGGCCATCGGCGAGCAGGTTCGTCGCACAAAAACTCTGGTCGCCAGTCTCCTGACCTTCGCCCGCCAGGCGCCTGCCAAGCTCGTGCCCATCGACCCCAACTCCCTTATCCAGACCGCCATGCGCCTGCTCGGTCCCCAGCTCCATTCGGCAGCCATCACCACTCGTCTCGAACTCCGCCCATCGCTGCCGCAGGTGCTCGCCGACTCCAATCAGCTCCTCCACGTCTGCCGTCACCTCGCCAGCCAGATCGGCAGCCAGTTTGACGCCGAATCGCACTCCGCTCTCCTGGTTCGCACGACCGTGGAAAATGATTCCGTTGTAATCGACTTTCTAACCGGCGCTCCCTCCATGCATCGCCCCGTCTGCGATCTGCTTCTAACCTCCGAAGGCGCCAACCGCCCCTCAACGCTCTCCCTGAGCGCCTGCTGCCGCATCATCGAAGAACACGGCGGACGCCTTTTTCGGCCCGGACGCATGGATCTTCATGCCTTTCGTCTGGAGCTTCCCATCGCCTCGAAGTCGGCCAATCAGCCGAGGGCGGCAGCGCACGGCGCGTTCTAGATGCCAGCTACGAGCCACGAGCGAACCAACCAGGGAAACTAGTGCAGCGGAGAAACTTAAACGCGGGAAACTTAAACGGAAGAAGAAGTGATTTTCTCTGCGTGAACTTCGCTTCCCCGGCGATTAAAATTTTCCATCAGTCGGGGCTGCCAATCTGCCCAACCCTAACATCCACCGTCCTCTTCAACTGCCCGCAAGCCGCAAAAATATCCCGTCCCCGCGGTTTCCGCACAAACGCCGGAATCCCCGCCGACATTAAAATCCTCTGAAACGCCTCCACCCGTTCTACCGCCGGCGTGCGATACGGCAACTCCGACCCCGGATTCAGCGCAATCAAATTCACCTTTGCTCGCATCCCGCGCACCAGCTTCACCACCTCGCGCGCATGCTCCGGCGCATCGTTCACGCCGTCGAGCAGCACATATTCAAATGTCAGCCGCTCCCGCGTCCGCAGCGGAAATTCCCGGGCCGCTTTCATCAGCTCCGCAATATTCCACTTGCGGTTCAGCGGCATCACCTCACTCCGCAACTCGTCATTCGAGCCGTTCAGCGAAATCGCCAGCTTCGGCCGCACTGCCTCTTTGCCGAAGTCGTAAATGCGCGGCACGATCCCCGCCGTCGAAACCGTCATCCGCGACTCCGGAATCCCTACCCCCTCCACCAGCAGCCGCACCGACTTCATAAAATTGTCATAATTCAGAAACGGCTCGCCCATCCCCATGAACACCAGATTCACACGCTGCAGTGGCGGATCGACACCCTGATCCCGCAGCACGGCCACAATCTGCCCCACAATCTCGCCCGCCTCAAGATTGCGTTTCACTCCCAAAAGCGCCGTAAAACAAAACTTGCAATTGACAGCGCAACCCACCTGACTGGAAATGCAAATGGTAACCCGCCGCCAATTTTTCTCCGCCAGCGCCCCATTCAAGCCCGCTTTGAGCTTCAATGGGGAATAGAATCCATCTTCCACTTCCTCTCCAGCCGCACTCCCATCTCCGCTCTCGCCGCCATCCCCTTCCGGCATCCACACAGTCTCGACCGTCTCTCCATCTGCCAACCGCAGCAAATACCGCACCGTCCCGTCGCTCGAAACAAACTTGCGATCGACCACCGGCAATCCCACCCCCCAACCGCCCTCCTCCAGCCGTATCCGCCATTCCGCTGGCAAAGTAGACACCTCTCCCACCCGTTCCATCTTTTGCCGATATACCGCATCAAATAGCTGTTGACCCCGGTAGGCGGGCTGTCCGGATTCACGTGCAAGCGCGGTAAGTTCTTCTAAGGTAAGGCCAAGCAGCGATTTGGTGGGTCGGGGCGCCATCCTGCTCTGAGTGTAATGCCTGGAGAATCGCGGCCACAAATCCGCGTAAGTTAAACAAAATTAAGGCAGGTTCGTAAGCGCCGCCCAAGTTTGTGGGAAAATGTATTGTTGACCTGCCTGAACTGAAAGGGCTGCACTCAGCCCACTGAAAGTTGCACCATTAGTTTGACCTTTGCATTAGCACCCGGAAAAGAGAGAAAACAGAAGCGGAATGGTAAAAGAAACGCGCAATATTCGCCGTCAGGTATTACCGAACGGCCTCACCGTCATCACCGAGCAGATGTCGCACATCCGCTCCGTCTCCATCGGCATCTGGCTCAAAACCGGTTCGCGTGACGAAGACTCCGAATGGAACGGCATCTCCCATTTCATCGAGCACATGGTCTTCAAGGGCACCGAGACGCGCTCGGCCGAAGCCATCGCCCGCCAAGTCGACTCCATCGGCGGCAATATGGACGCCTTCACCGCTAAAGAGTGCATCTGCTTCAACATCAAAGTTCTCGACGAGCATCTTCCACTCGCCATGGATGTCCTGAGCGACCTCGTCCTCCATCCTGTCTTCGACGCCACCGACATCGCCCGCGAGCGCGGCGTCATCCTCGAAGAAATCAAAATGGATCAGGACAATCCCGATTATTTAGTCCACGAGATTTTCACGCAAAGTTTCTGGAAAGACCATTCGCTCGGCCTGCCAATCTTAGGCACACGCGACACCGTCAAAAAATTTGATCGCCCGGTAGTCTCGCGCTTCTACGGACACCATTTCGCCCCGGCAAATCTCGTCGTCTGCGCCGCCGGCAATTTAAATCACCAGAACTTTGTCGACCTGGTCGCCAAGCATTTCGAGCAGGTCAAGCCCGCGCAAAATGGCCTGCACTCCTCAGCGCCGGCAACCTATTCGCGCATCAACCTGCGCAACAAGAAATCTCTCGAGCAAGTTCAGATCTGCATCGGCGTCCCCTCGCACCCGATCGCGCACGAGCGCCGTTATGCCTCCTACATTCTGAACACGCTCCTCGGCGGCGGCATGAGTTCGCGTCTCTTCCAGAACATTCGCGAGCGCCAGGGGCTCGCCTACTCCATCTACAGCGACCTCAATCCCTACCGCGACACTGGATCGATGTGCGTCTACGCCGGCACCTCCCGCGAATCGGCCGTCAAAGTTGTCGAGAGTGTAGTCGCCGAATTCGCCAACCTGAAAACCACGCCCGTACCGGAAGAAGAGCTCCGCCGCTCGAAAGATCAGCTCAAAGGCAGCCTGATGCTCTCGCTTGAATCGTCGATGGCGCGCATGTCAAACCTCGCCCGGCAAGAGATGTACTACGACCGCTTCTACTCGCTCGACGAACTCATCGACCGCATCGAGGCCGTCACCGCCGAAGACGTGCAGAAAACCGCAGAAGAGTTTTTCCGCACCGAGCAAATCGCCGTAACCATCCTCGGCAATCTGACCGGCCTTAAGCTGACGCGCGGCCAGTTAGCCTGCTAAGAGGCCTTAAGAGCTTGGAGCTTGGAGCTTGCTCGGCTACGGCGTCACTTCGAACAACACGCCGCATCCGGTCGCTCCCCGGGGTGCGCAGAGTTCATTCTGATTGCCGCCGCCGAGCGTTGTTCCGTACAGGTTCCCCTGTCCATCCATCGCTAATCCTCCCTGAGGATTCGCTCCGTCCGCGCCGCCGGTAAAGTTGTAGAGAATCGTCTCCTCACCCGCCGGAGTCAGCTTGAACACCGTACCCGATCCATACACGCCGCCAAACTCAGTCGTTCCGTAGAAATTTCCCTGCCCATCCCGGATCAGTCCGCCCATCGGCGTGGCGCCGTCTGGAGTTCCAGCAAATGTGTAGAGGCCCGTCTCGACGCCCGCGGGCGAGAACTCATACACGGTGCCGCAGCCGATCGCGCAGTTTGAGGTATTTCCTCCCCAGGCAGTCGTGCCATATAGGTTCCCTTCCGCGTCCAGAAGCAGCCCGCCATTCGGCCCGGTTCCGTTTTTCACTCCCTTCCTTCCGCCAAATGAATGCAGCACAGACTCCACGCCCGCCGCATTAATCTCGAAAATCGTCCCCGACTCGTCTCCGCCGTATTGGCCGCCAACGTTGGTCGTTCCGTAGAGGTTCCCTTGCGAGTCCATCACCAGGCCCCCGTTTGGAAATCGGCCGTCATGCTTGTATGTTCCAAACCAGTGCAGTACGCTCTCATTGCCGTTCGGGCTCAACTCGAATACCGATCCCGTCAGCTTGGCGCCAAAGCCAAGCGTCGTCCCAAATAGGTTTCCGCTTCCATCGCGCAGCAAACTCCCGTAGGGCCGGAACCCGTCGTAGTTCTGCTGGTGGTGGATATCCGAATCAAAGAAGGTGAAGAGCACCGTCTCCGTTCCAGAGGGACCCAGCTCATACACCACGCCACATCCCGAATTACCACAGAGCGAATGCACCGTGTCATTGCCGCCCCCGCTCGTCGTGCCATAGAAATTTCCGTTCGTGTCCCGGATCAACCCGCCCTCGGGAAACAGACCGGCCTCAAAAGTATTGAAGTTGTGCAACAACTTCTCAGTCCCGCCGGTAATTTCAAACGCGATCCCTCCATCCGTCGCCCCGCCACCCACGAGCGTCGTTCCATAGACGTTGCCTTCCGAATCCACCACAGGACTGGCATTGGGAGTCGCTCCGTCGGTACAGTTCGCTTGCGAGCAGAAGGTGTAGAGGACACTGAACGTCTGCGCGTGCGCCGTCTGCGCGGTTGCCGCCCATATTCCGCACACCATGCCGAAGATCAAAGTCCATCGCATCGCTGCCGCCGTCCATCGCCGCCGGGGCCCATTACACACGCTGGAAGCAGACAGGCATTCGCGAACCGCTGGTAGAAGTGTGCTTGACGTCATACGCCCTCCTCAATTTTCCAATTTCTTCCGCTCGATCAAGATGGTTGCGGGTCCAGGCAGGCGCAGCGCAAGATGCGCAAAACCGCTAGTGGGGGGAGTAACGGAATAGCTCAAGGCGACGCCGGAATCAATATAGTCTGGATGCATAAAAAATCCCAGCCTATAAGAGCCCCATCCTTCATGTATTGAAGCTTGACCTAGCAGGAAGGTAGCGCCGGGGCTCCTCGGCCTAGGCACAACCCTGGCAGTTAATCACGTATTTGCATGTAAGATATTTATTCTTCAATAACATACGAAGAAAAAGACGCTCAAAATGCACTGAAAGACACCCCTATCTCATTGATTTATATATATTTTACGGGTAAGTCCTTATTCCTCAAAGATCTGGCGATGAACACGCGGTAACTCCTTTGTTTTCAAAGATCACTTCAAGGGGGATATGTTACTAACTGATAAACTCGGACAAACATAACATTCTCCCTCGCACTCCGACCGTCCTCCGCTAAAATCGTTTCCGAGTAACTCCGGCTTAATTTCTCATGCAGTGGGTCGTCGACGTCTTCGCGCAGATCTTCCGCACGCTCTGGGCGCACAAGCTGCGCTCCTTCCTCACCATGTTCGGCATCGCCTGGGGCGTTGGTTCCCTGCTGCTTCTCGTCGGACTCGGCGAAGGCTTCCGCAACGGCAGCAAGCGCAATCTCTCCGAGATCGGCGAGAACATCATGATGATCTTCCCTGGGCGCGCACCTGCCGTCCAGGGCAACATGACCTCCGCCCGCTACTACCACATCACCTATCGCGATTACCTTGACGTCAGCTCCGAGTGTCCGCACGTCAAGGCCGTTGCGCCCGTGATCGCGACTACCGACGTGCATGCGGTCAGCGAATTCGCCACTGCCAGCGGACAACTCATTGGCGCTGAGCCGCAATACAACGGCATCCGCTTCCTACCACTTTTGCAGGGACGCTGGCTCAACCAACTTGACGAGGCCCAGAAGCGCGATGTCGTCGTTCTCGGCGACGAGATGACGCGCCACATGTTTCCGGGCCGTCCCGCCATTGGAGCTTTCATTCTTCTGAACGGTTACCGCTTTGAAGTGGTCGGCACGTTGCGGCGCGTCGGTCGTGGCGATGAGAACAGTACCAACATGCGCGCCTATATTCCTTACCAGGTCATGCGCAGTGACTTCCCCCTGAAGGACGTCGACGAGCTCGATGCCCTCTCATCTCTCAACTATCAACCAACTCGCGCAGAGGACCACTTGCTGGCCCGCGACGAGGTCCATAAGGTCATCGCCCGCAATCATCGCTTCGACTCTCGGGACCCGAATGCCTTCGAGGAATGGGATACCGTCGAGCAGATACAGAACATGGGCCTGATCTTTACCGCCATGGATGAGTTTCTCGGCACGGTCGGCTTGGTAACCCTCGCCCTCGGCGCGATTGGAGTCGTGAACATCATGCTGGTCGCCGTCACCGAACGCACCCGTGAGATCGGCCTGCGCAAGGCCCTCGGCGCCACCAACCGGTCGATCCTCTTGCAGTTTTTCACCGAAGGCATTCTGTTGACGCTGGTCAGCGGCCTGATCGGCATGGGCCTCGCCGGAGGTCTGATGATGGTCTTTAGCGGCTATCGAGGCCCCGGCGGCTTCGATCCACCGCGCCTCGTTCCCACCACCGCCATCCTCGCCATCGGAAGCCTGACTCTGGCGGGAGTGATCGCAGGCCTCTATCCCGCGCGCAAGGCTGCCCAGCTGGAACCGGTCGATGCTCTGAGGGCGGAATGAAGAATTTGTAGTCTGCAATTTGTAATTGGTGATTTGTGGTCGCTAAAGTGAAACCGAGCTCCTATGCTCTCTCGATTTACGATCGCAAATTACCATTCACAAATTACAAATTAATATGATGCGCGATATCTTCTCCGAGGCCTACAACGCGATGCGCCACAATCGGCGCCGCACCGCGCTGACCATGCTTGGCATGGCCTGGGGAATTGCCACCGTCTGCATGCTCCTCGCATACGGAGATGGCTTCGGTCGCGCCTGCGATAACATTTTTGCCTCGTTCGGAACGAAGATGATGTTCATCGTCCCGGGGCGAACGTCGATGCAGGCGGGTGCCGACAAAGCCGGCTCCAAAGTCCAGCTCACGCTCGATGACATCGACCTGCTGAGCACCAATGTTCCGCAGATCACGCATATCACCCCGAGCAACGGCAAAACGGCCACCATCCAATACGAGAACCGCTCCTTTGACTTCGATCTGGTGGGCGAATATCCGGTTTCCTACTACATCCGCGCCATCAGCATCGATCAAGGGCGCTGGTACAACGGGCAGGACGAAGCTCAACGCGCTCGGGTCACGGTGATCGGCCCGGAGGCAAAGGAGAAACTGTTCTCCGGCCGCAATGCCATCGGTGAGCACATTCGCATCGATGGCCAGAGCTTCGAGGTCATCGGCGTTTATGCCGCCAAGATGCAGGATGGAGACGGCAACGACATCAATCGCCTGATCTTCGTTCCCTATACCAGCCTGGGCGACCTCATGGATACGCACTATCTCGGGTCGTTCCTCATCAGCTATGAGACGAACGAGTATGACCGGCTCGAGCAGAACATACGCAACGTCATCGCCGATCAGCATCGCTACAATCCCGCCGACCGCCGCGCGCTTCAGGTCTTCAACTTGATGGTGCAACTCCACCAGTTCCAGATCGTCACGATTGGCTTGAAGATTTTGCTCGGCTTCATCGGCACGCTGACGCTTGGAATCGGCGGCGTCGGCCTCATGAACATCATGCTCGTCTCGGTCACGCAGCGCACGCGCGAGATTGGAGTCGAGAAGGCGCTCGGCGCTCGCCGCCGCCACATCTTCTTCCAGTTTCTGGCCGAGGCTCTTGCCATCACACTGATGGGCGGAGTCTTTGGAATCATCCTCGCCTACGGAGTGGCACTCTCCGTCGGCCGGCTGACTCTCTATAGCGCCATCGCGAAACACGCCGAGGCCGGCGATATCCGGCTGATGATCAACCCGATGACGCTGCTGATTGCCATCGTGATCCTGATTGGTGTCGGCCTCGTCAGCGGAATGTTGCCGGCCATTCGCGCCTCGCGCCTCGATCCGATCGAAGCCCTCCGCTATGAATAGGAGCGCAACACCGTTGCGCGATATAGGTTGCGCTCGTTCCTGCGTGTACAATCGCAGCGGTCCCTTTCAACCCACCGAAACATCCCGGCAAGAACAGGGTTCCTTTGTGTGTAGTCACAGTCCAACTCAACTATGGTGAAGAATATGAAAAAGCTGATTGGTATATTCGCGATCTGTTTCGTGTTTTCTCTCTCAGCGTTGGCGCAACATGACAGCAGCGGACGGCCCTCGGTAGGCGGTGGCCATCAGAACATTCCTTCTCACGGTCCGGAACACGTCAAGAACGGGGCGCCCGCTCAGGAAGGCCGCCAGTTCGACAATAAGCCCGGCCACCCAAACGCTCCGCACGTGGACAACGGCAAACACTGGATCGGGCACGATACGGGGGCGGCAGACCCTCATTATCATCTCGATCATCCTTGGGAGCACGGCCGTTTCACAGGCGGCTTCGGACGTCATCATATCTGGAGACTGACCGGGGGTGGCCCGAATCGCTTCTGGTTCAACGGCTATTACTTCTCGGTGGCTCCGTATGACATCGCGTTCTGCAACGACTGGCTGTGGGATACCGATGAAGTAGTGATCTATGAGGATCCCGATCATATCGGCTGGTATCTCGCGTACAACGTCCGCCTTGGTGTTTACGTGCATGTGATGTTCCTGGGAGCGTAGCTCCACGGCCTGTCGCGTGAGCGGCTCGAGCCAAGAAACTAAAAAAGCCGCGAGCTTCGAGCATCTCGCTCGAGTCTCGCGGCTTGTATCTTGCGGTCCTCTTTTACTTCTTGTCTTGGTTCTGGTCCTGAGGCTTGCTTTCGTCCTTCTTACCGTCGCTCTTCGAACCAGCCTCCTTCGGCTTGATCGAGATCAATTCGACTTCAAAAATCAGAGTTGAATTCGGACCGATTTCGGCTCCCGCTCCGCGCTCGCCATAGGCAAGATCGGAAGGAATGAATAGCTGCCACTTCGACCCCACCGGCATCAGTTGAAGCGCCTCGGTCCAACCCTTGATTACGCCGCTAACCGGGAACGTCGCTGGCTCGCCGCGTTTATAGGAACTGTCGAACTCCTTGCCGTCAATCAGCGTGCCTTTATAGTTACAGACCACCGTGTCGGTCGCCGTCGGCTTCGGCCCTGTGCCTTCGGTAATGACCTTATACTGCAGCCCGCTGGCCGTCGTCTTCACACCTTCTTTGTCTTTGTTCGCGGCAAGAAAAGCCTGGCCCTCAGTTTTGTTCTTGTCGGCAGCCTCTTTCATCTTCTCCTGCTGCTCTTTGCGAACATCGTTCTGGACCTCGGTCAATACCGCTTTTGCTTCGTCCTCGGTGAGGCGGGTCTTGCCACCGGAAGCGCCATCCTTAAGGCCTTGGGCCACAAGACTCCAATCGACTTCCACGTTCTGCTTTTTCAGGTTGGCGCCAAGGCCAGATGCGATATTCATGCCGAGGGCGTAACTAAACTTGTCTTTGCGCGAGGCTGAGCGGAGCCGCGGCGGTTGTTGTTCTTTTTGGCGGGCGTCTTGGCGCTGGAGGCGGAAGAGGTTGATGTTTTCGCTGCCGGAGCTTGCTGCGCGGCGCCTTCGGCCACGAGCATCTCTCCGACGGCCAATAGGACCGCTGCAATGAGGTATTTACGCATATCTGACTATTTTCCCATTGCAGCGCATTCTGCGCCAGCGAACAAACAGCAGCGAAATATTAATTTCTGCACCCGTCCTCCATCTCCAGCGCCTTCGGAAATAGCACATTGTTTTCCAGATGGATGTGCCGGTGCAGATCATGTTCGAAGTTGGCCAGCGCGGTATAGAGTGCGCGGAAGCTGGCGCAGGCATCTTCGGGCGGAGTGAAGTCGCAACTTGCTTTACGCAGGCTCCGCAGGGCTGCGCCCGCCTCCTCGTGCTCGTGCTCCATCATGCGCACGGGATTCAAAACGCTACCAAAGGGTGGGGGCAGAATCGGATCATTCTGGAGCACAGACTCCTCCATGCGCTCGATGTAAGGGAACAGAATGTTCTCCTCCTTCATCAAGTGCATCATCAATTCCTGCCCGAGACCGTGAAAAGTGCTGCGCACCTCGCCTAATTCAGAATGGTTGACGCCATGCTTGGCATGAACCTTCTCGAGCAGTCGTTCGATTTCAGGAACTTGAGTGCGCACAAACACGTGGTGGGTGCGCACGATATACGAGACCAACTCGGCCAGCGATCCAGTTCGCAGATCGCGCTCGGTAGGCCGGGGTGGTTGGGCGATGGCAGCCTCTAGAGATTGGAGTACCGCATCAACGCTCGCCTTCGCTGCAGCGCAAGCCTCACCTAGCGGACGGTTTCCACCACAGCAGTAATCGATTCCGAGCTTCTCAAAGACGGGGATCGTCTGAGGGGCTTCGATTGCATATTCGCGGACGGTCTTGGTGGTCATCAAAGTCATTGTCTTCTCCTGGTAGTGCCTTTCACAAAGCACTCTAGCGGAGCACACAGACCTTGCCGATGACTTTTGTCACAGAGGAGCTCTGGTGTGAGTAATCAAAAAGGCGGTAACTGGAGGCTCGCATCGAATTCCCAGCTATTCCGTCCCAACTCCGCTTCGAGCGTTTTCAGGTCGGTGATCACCACGCATCTTCCGTCCATCCGAATGAAATTCTCGGTCTGGAAGCGGCTCAAATTGCGAGATATGAGCTCGCGCACTGTCCCGATTTGCGAAGCGAGTTCCTGGTTGCTTCCCGGCAAGGTAATGGCGATGCCGCCATTGACGCTCGTTCCTTCGTGGCGCGCCAGGCGCACGAGGAAAGCCGCGAGGCGATGCCGGACAGTCGTGAAGGAAAGCTCTTCGATGATGCCGACCAGCTTACGCAGCCGACTTCCGATGACCCGCAACACTTTCAGCGCGACCTGGGGGTGGGCTAAGCACAAGGCGTGGATATCCCGCTTGGCGATGAAGAGAAGAGTTGAGTCCTCAATCGCGGAGACCGAGGCAGGATAGTTTCCGCCATCGAAGACGGGTAGCTCAGCGACCGAACCGCCCGGCGCCTCGACGCTCAAGACCTGTTCACGGCCGCTCGCGGATGTCTTGAAGATGCGCACCTGGCCGGATTCGACCACGTACATTCCTGCGCAGGGATCGCCTTCACTAAATATGATTTCTCCCGCAGAAAATCTGCGCATCATTGCCCGTTGGGCAAGGAATGCCAGTTCAGCTTCGGACAGATCTTTGAACAATCCAACTTGCGCCAGCGTTTTCGCGGCATTCGGCTTTGCTTCCCGCATTCCACCATTCTAATGAAGGATGCGGGAACAAAACGAGGGAGCGAGCCCCAAGCCGCGCTCCCTCGCTGCGCGTTATGCGCAACTCGTGATTACTTCGTGTCTCTTTGCCCGAACATCTTGAGAGAAGCAACGAGGGCCACATCCTTTTCCTCGACGTTTGAGGCTCGCAGCTCCTTCTCCAATCTTCCTGCTGGTAAGTCATAGCTGCGCGTTTGGCCCTCGCGCTGAACGCCAGCGAGGAAGTAGCGATTGCCATAGCGGTGAAACACCAGCTTGGTCTCCGCGGCCGGCTGCGACGAATCGGTTGCCATGGGCATCGCGAAAGCGGAGCGATCCTCGGCGGCGATCCAGAGATAGGCCTGTCCGTTGTTCTCGATCTTGACGCGGGTTTCGCCCGCAGGCATAGCTCTACCATTTGCGATGTAGTTAAAGGGAACCTCGGCGATGATGGTCGATCCGGACTGCGCATTCGCGAGCCCCGTTAGTCCGGCCAGCGAAAGGATCAGCGTCGCAACAGCATGGTTTTTCATGAGCATCTCCTTGGTCAGATGTGAAGTACGGGGAAGACTCGGTCCCTGACAACGCATGAGATCTTGCTACGGATCGGGGGAAAGGTCCATGGAGAGAGGATGAATTGGTATGAATTGGTATGAAGACAGGTGCAAGCTCTCAGCAACCAGATTACGCTTACGGGTTGCGGCTCAGACTTCTGGGTCGGGGTGCTCGCTTAGAGCTTGGAGCTGAGAGCTTGCAGCTAGGCTATAATTTTGTGCCATGAAAACTACCTTCTCTTTGGCTCTCGCTCTCTGGTTGTTGGTGGCACTCGCCTCGGCGGGTTTTGCCAAGACTGTCGTTCACCTTCAGGACGCGCAGGGGAAAAGTGTGGGGACCGTTACGTTGTGGGAAGAAAAGTCGGGTGGAATTGGGATGGAACTGAACCTGGAGAATCTTCCTCCGGGCGAACATGCCATTCACTTCCATCAGAACGCAGTTTGCACCTCACCTGACTTCAAGTCCGCGGGACCGCACTTTAATCCGGATGGGAAAAAGCATGGCTTCGACAATCCGGAGGGACATCACGCCGGTGATCATGCGAACTTCACGGTTGGCGCGAACGGCAAAGCTAAGCTGCGCACGGAAAGCAAAGACGTGAACCTCGGTGATGACAGCCATTCGCTTTTCTCGAATGGCGGGACTTCGCTAGTGATTCACGCGAAAGCGGATGACCAGAAGACCGACCCTTCGGGAAATTCGGGGGACCGGATTGCTTGCGGGGTGATTAAGAAGTAGTTGGCAAACCAGACAATAGCGTTCAGCCCTCAGTCATCGGGCAAAGCCTGCTCCAGGCAGAACGGAAGTTACGGGGATTCGCCTCGGCCGAAGATACGCGTGATTTTCGTCAGCGTGCCAGCTAGCGTCCCGCTTCTCGTTTAAAGACTCCGCTTCTGTAGCGCTGGCTTTCCGGGAGCGGGGTTTCGCGAGGGAGGATTTCGCGTAAGGCCCAATCGATGCGTTCGACTCCGTCGGAGATGACGCGGATGAGTTGCTGGTTTTCGATGGCATCGACCGAGAGCGAGATTGGAGCGAGGGCATTGCGGATGTGATGGTTCATCTCGGCGATCACCTGCATTCTGGCGATGGTGAGTTGCTGCTGCTTGCGCGCCATGTAGGCGAGCCTGGCAATCAAACAACTGACAATTAGAGCCGATAACGCTTCGGCGACCAAGCGCTCGCGGTTGCGGCCGAGATCGGGGACGAGCCAGTAGTGCATGAGCTCGGTTGTCAGAAAAGAGACGAGACCGACGCCCAACGCAGCTCCGAGGACGAATCGCCACCACGGGGTGGGCGTTGGCAGTTTTCGGCGCATGGAAGGTATTGACAGGCCGGGAGTGGACGCGAGCGCGCGGGTGGGACGAGAACCTTTGATCAGCATTGGAACTCCTGAGTGGACGACTTCGTTCGGGAGTCGGCGGGTAGGTCGCAACGCTGTTCTTGCTCGTGTTCGAGGACTTCGCTCAGTTCGCGGATGATTTTCAGGAACTCATCGCGGTTGGTCGTTTGGGTGGCGGCCTTGCACAGGTCTAACCAATGATGGGGGTCTCCTTTGCCCATGATTCATTCCTCCTTGAATTGCGCTCTGTAACAGGCAGGGACTCGGTGGCACGGCCTCAAATGACAATGTGTCGGCAGCGAACCGACGGTGGGGCCGGGAATAATTGCGGAAATCTAGCCGAGAGGAGGCGGGCGGTCGCAATCCCACGCGCGGGTGATTGTCTCGATGTACGGCTCGGATATAGAGGCCAGATTCGACCCGGCGGCGAGCAACGGAGGACTGAGCGTGATCGGCGGCGAACTCGACCACAGTGAGTCATCTTGGTCGAAGCACTGGCTATGGCATTGGTGGGCGAGAGAGTGCGTGACCCGTCCATGCTCGTGCGAGAGAAGATAAAGGATCGTACCGCGTCCGAATAGGATCAGAGTGATGACGCAAATGATCATCATGCGAGCCGCGAACAGCCCCGGGTAGCATTTTCTGGCAAGGGGGACTAACGACATGCACGTACCCAATAATGTAAGAGATGTTTCTGGATGCGTTTTGGTTAGCCGGAAATTTTGACGCGGCTCAAGATCGTACGGCACCTGCCAGTGAAGATTCCTTTTCCAGCTTCGCGGTGAAGTGGCGGAGGAATGGAGCTTCGTAGGTCAGGTTCATGCCCTGGATCTTGTCGCGGTTTTGCCAGACTTCAAGGATCACTTCGACAACATAGTCGATGTGGCTCTGGGTGTAGACACGGCGCGGGATGGCGAGACGAACCAAATCCATTTTCGCCTGCGGTCCGAACATGAGGGTACCTATCTCTACGGAGCGGATGCCGCCTTCAAGATAGAGTTCGTTGGCGAGAGCGACTGCGGGGAAATGATCGGGCCGAACGTGCGGGAGAAAGGCGCGGGCATCGATGTAGATGGCATGGCCTCCGGGAGGCTGCACGATGGGCACGCCCTGCGCGGAGATGTGATTACCGAGATAGGCTGTCGAGGCGATACGGTATCTCAGATAGTCTTCGTGGAGAGCCTCTTGGACGCCTACGGCGATGGCTTCGAGGTCGCGACCGGCGAGACCTCCGTACGTTGGATAGCCTTCCGTGAGTATAAGCAGATTCTTTTCCTGTTGGGCAAGTAGATCATCATTGGTACAGAGAAAACCGCCGATGTTCGCCATGCCGTCTTTCTTGGCGGACATGGTGCAGCCGTCGCCGTAGGAGAACATTTCCTGGGCGATCTGTTTGGGTGTCTTGTTCTCGTAACCCTTCTCGCGGAGTTTGATGAAGTAGGAATTTTCGGCGAAACGGCAGGCGTCGAAATAGAGGGGAATCTCATGGCGGCGGCAGACGGCGCTGACTGCTTTGGCATTTTCCATGGAGACGGGCTGGCCTCCGCCGGAATTGTTAGTGATCGTCAGCATGACAAGGGGGATGCGGTCGCGGCCGACACGGACAATAAGGTCTTCGAGCTTGGCGACATCCATGTTGCCTTTGAAGGGATGATGAACTTCGGGATGGCGGCCTTCTTCAATCACTAGATCGACGGCTTCGGCGCCTACGAATTCGACATTGGCGCGGGTAGTGTCAAAGTGGGTGTTGTTGGGAACTACATCGCCTTTCTTGCAGGCGCAACTGAAGAGGATGCGCTCGGCGGCGCGGCCCTGGTGGGTGGGGATCACGTTCTTGTAGCCGAAGATGTCTTGAATGGAATCGCGAAACTGGTCGAAGCTGCGACTGCCAGCGTAGCTCTCATCGCCTTCCATGATGGCGGCCCACTGGTGGGTAGACATGGCGCCGGTTCCGGAGTCGGTGAGTAGGTCGATCAGGACATCATCGGCGGGCAGAAGGAAAAGATTGTAGTTGGCGGCTTGGAGAAACTCCTCACGCTGGGCGCGAGTGGTCCAGCGAATGGGCTCGACGGACTTAATGCGGAAGGGTTCAATGATGGTGCGCATAGTCCCATAATACTGCGAGTGGGGAATCTCAGCTCTCGGTTCTCAGTTGCCGGTTGCTCTTCGCTAGACGTTCACCGAGTCGCGGCGTTCTACAGGAACGTACTTTACCGCGGCGGTGCGGTCTAACTTATCCCATGCGAACGGTCGACCGGTTATGGCTCGCTTTAGAGTGCGGAAGAGAACTAAGGAAAATACCTGCCGGTAGGCGAATCGCTGCAGCCAGACCTGACTCAGCAACCAGATATCTTCGCGGGATTCGGGTTGACGGCGCTCTAGGGCAAAGGCGATCGAGGACGCAATAAAGTCGATCACTAGAAAGAGAACGAAAAAGACCAGGAGTCGCTGGAAGTCGGCGGGATCGGTGGAGTCGGGATGGTAGGACTTCTGGATGAAATACCAGATGGCGCCGACAGCAAACATAATGTCGATGAGGGGCGAGACAAGGGGCAGCAGGATCTGGAAGATGAGGATATTGGGCAAAGCGACGAAACCGAGCGGGCCCTCGCGGCCGACGACATCGCGATGCTTCCAGACGGCTTGCAGAATTCCGAAAGACCAGCGGAAACGCTGACGCATAAGACCATTGGCATTGGTAGGGGCTTCGGTGAAGGCAAGGGCCTGGTCTTCGTACTCAACGCGATGGCCGTTGCGCAGGATGGCCATGGTGAGGTCCGCATCTTCAGCCACAGTGTCGATCTGGAAACCGCCGGCTTCGCGCACGGCGGAGACGCGCCAGGTGCCGATGGCTCCGGGAACCACAGTCACCGCGCCGAGCGTGTTGAGAGCGCGGCGCTCGAAATTCTGGCTGGTGATGTATTCGAGGGCCTGCCAGCGGGTCCAGAGATTGACGCGGTTGCCAACTTTGGCATTGCCGGCAATGGCTCCGACTTTGGGATTGAGGAAGTGCGGGACCATGCGGGAGATGGCATCGGGCGCGATGATGGTGTCGGCGTCGATACCGACGAAGAGTTCAGCGTCACCGATGTGGTCGAGGCCGTAATTAAGAGCGTCGGCTTTGCCACTGTTGGGCTTGGTGAGGATGAGGACCTTGCCGGTGCTTTCCTCCTGCGCAAAGACGCGGCGCACGACCTCGAGGGTGCGATCGTTGGAGCCGTCGTCGATAACGATAACGCGGAGGTTGGGGTAATCGGAGTCGAGAGCGCCCTGCACGGTGCGCTCAATGACTTTTTCTTCATTGTAGGCGGGAATCAAGATAGCGACCTTGGGGCGGTAGGCGGCAATCTCAGCGGGCGTGCCATAGACGTGCGAGCGGAGGCGATCGAAGATGGCAAGGAAGCCGATGGAGACGAGGCGGCCAGTCATGAGTATATCGCCGAGGAAAAAAATAAGCGTGATTCCGCTGATGGTAGCGGTGAAGAGTGCCCAACTGATCGCGTTGAGACGCGCGGCCCACACTTCGTTGGGTGGGAGCGGCGGCATGACATCAGCGATGCTTTTGCCCATCAACTCGTGGACCGAGACGAACTCGAAGCCTCGCGCGCGGGCGCCATCGATGATGAGGGGGAGGGCGAGCACGGTGCGCTCGCGATTGCCGCCGCCATCGTGCATAAGAACGATGTTGCCGCAGTGCATAGTGTCATTCGGGCGGCAGGGCGGAAGGTGATCGAGGACTTCCGCGGCGATTTGCTGCGGGGTGAGCGGAGGATCGGGCTCCCAGTCCTTGGTATCGAGTTTATTGCCGACCGTGATGTATCCCATGCTCTGAGTGAGTTCCAACGGGCGGACTTCATCTTCGGTGTCGGGTTCGGCATCGACGGAGTAAGGCGGACGAAAGAGAAGCGGACGAACGCCGAGCTGGCTGGCGAAAAGCTGCTCGGTAAGATTGAGTTCGACCGTCATGTACTTGGAGCCGATAGAGCTGATGTCCGGGTGCGTGAAGGTGTGATTGCCGACTTCGTGGCCTTCGCGATAAATGCGTTTGGCGAGGCCGCTAAATTTCTGGGCCTGAAGGCCGATAAGAAAGAATGCGGCGGGAACGTGCTTCTGTCTGAGGATCTCTAGAATTTTAGGAGTCCACACCGGATCGGGACCGTCGTCGAAGGTGATGGCGAGTTTGTTCTTGCTGGCACCGACGCGAGCGACACGATAAGGCTGGGGCAGAGTCTTCATGGTCTCGTCGTCGATGAGACCGCTGTCCTGGTCGATGCTGTACTCGCGCTCGCCGTCCTGCGGCTTGGCCTCGATGTGCAGGATCTCGCCTTCGCCTTCCATGTCGACGTCCTGGCCTGGAGGCACGTCTTTCAAGCGATCCGGCGCAGCGGCCTCGCCGGGGACATCCCACACACGCCAGAGGGAGCGATCCTCGGAACCGAGACGCCAGAGCGCGAAGGTCTGAATGCCTAGAGTTTGCGCGGCCCGCATTTCGTTGAGAGCGGTGACGGCATCGAGGAACCAGACGTAATGGTGGCGGTTGTCGTCGTCGAGATAGCTGAAATGCGGATTAAGGGCGTCGTTGTCGTAGTCGATATCTTCTTCGGAGTCTTGGGAACCGATCCAGGCGTCCTGCACCGAGACACCGTGGTCGTTGGTGGCGGGGGGAAGCTTGCCTTTCTTATCGCGCTCGATCCAGTCATAGCCGTAGTTGCCGATGGCGCAGATGAGCTTGTCTTTGGGGATATCTTTTATCGCGGCATCGAGATTGGTAGTGAACCAATCCTGCGAGGCAACGGGGCCGGGGGTGCCACCGGGATAGTGTTCGTCGTAGTTCATGATGACGACGCCATCAACGGCAGCAGAGATTGCTTTGTAGTTGTAGTCCTTATTGCGTACTTGCACACTCACATACAGCTTCATGCCCTTGGCGTGGAGGTCGGAGGAAAGTTCCTGAAGCAATGCGAGGTAGCCGGGCTGGGCTTTTCGGGGAAACGACTCGAAGTCGACCATGAGACCGCGGTAGCGATCAGAGGCGAGATAGAGACCGATCTCGCGGCGAAAATGGGCGCGAGCTTGCGGGTTGAGAAGAAAGTCGGTGACGACTGGGGAAAAGTCGTTGGTTGCATTGTCGAAATTCTGAACGACGGGAAAGACCTCCATGTTGGTGTCTTCCGCGTTCAGAAACTGCATGACTGGGGGGTCAATGGGCCGGACGGCTTGGCCCTTAAGTACGTCGAACAGGTTGTTGGTTTGAGGGTCTACGGCTTGGAGGTGCCCGTCTGGCGTAAGGACCTGTAGCCAAGTGGGAAACAGGAGGTCGATCTGGCGGGCATACTCGCGCAGAGAGGAAAAGCTGGCGGCGTCCCACGAGACGTAGAACGCGGCTCGAACACCCTCCTCAGAGTTGAGGATGATTTGCGAGGGTGATTTGCGTGATTTGCGGCGGTGACCAACGCGGGAAAGGGTGGAAAGACGGCGCTTCTCCTTGGCACGCTCGTTCTCGGCGACAGTCAGGGCGTGGTACGGACGCTTTTGAGTACCAAACGAAAGATCGGGTAGAGGCTGGCTGCGTAGGGCGCTGTAGAGGAAGAAGACCACCAGCAACGAGAGGGCAATGGCCGCCACGTCAAAAGCGCGACGCAAGCGCCTCCAGCGCGCCTGGAGCGGGTCGTGAAAGATTTGGCTTGGCATCTCGTTGTCGATATTCATCCTAAGGGGCGGAAGCCGGGGGGTCAAACTGGACTGCGGGGGCAAGAGGTTCGCTTGCAGAAATAGCTCCGAAACTACGAACTACGAGCCAGCAGCCGATCCATGCTGAAGTTCGAGCTTTTTGCCTCGGCAACCTAGATTACTTACTTCTGCAATCTTGTATATTTCAAAGCGTGCTTGGGATGCTGCGTGAACATCGGGGGTTCTTTTTCGGAGTTGCCCTTAGCGGGCTGGCGTTGCGGCTGTTTTTTCTCCTCTATTTTCCGTCGGTGACGGATGACTCCCACGTTTACATCGACATAGCCGACAACTGGCTTCATCACGGAGTTTACGGGCAGACAGAAGCAGGACAGATTGTCCCGACGGACGCGCGATTGCCAGGATATCCCGCATTTCTGACAGCGATTTTCTGGATTTTTGGGGATGGGAAGATTCGAGTGGTGTTCGCGGTGCAGATTCTGTTGGATCTGTTATGCGGAGTGATCATAGCGGATTTGACGCGAAGGACGGTAGGGCGACGATGGCCGCCGCGAACGGCATTTCTCCTTGGGGCCTTGTGCCCTTTTCTGGCGAATTATTCGACGGCCGTTTTGACGGAGACGCTGGAGATTTTCTTTACGGCGCTGGCTCTGGATTGCGTGCTAGCGGCATTGGAACGCAGGACGGATGATGCGCGGCCGGGTTGGCTTTTTTGGGCAGCAGGGGGAGCGGCGGTCGCGGCGTGCATTCTGTTGCGGCCGGATGGGGGAATTCTGCTGGCGGCCATCGGGCTTTATCTACTGTTCCTCATTTGGAAGGACGGTGGAGTCGGAGGGAGAACTGGGGCCAGGCGGATTCTTATCGGTGGGACGTTGGTCGCTGTGATTGCGCTGGCCCCGCTGGTTCCGTGGACCGTTCGGAATTGGAGAGTGCTCCATCAATTCCAACCCCTGGCGCCACGCTATGCGACGGAACCGGAGGAGGTGACGCCGATCGGATTCAACCGCTGGGTGGCAACGTGGATGGCGGATTATGTGTCAGTGGAGGAGATTTACTGGAACGTGCCGGGAGACAGGATTGACGCTGGGAAACTGCCGCGGCGGGCAATGGATACGGCGAAGGATGCGACGCTGGGGGCAATTGCGGATTACAACCAAAGTCAGCAATTGACGGCGCAGAGCGATGGAAGATTCGATTCGGTGGCGTGGGAACGGATTCGGGCGCGACCGTTTCGATATTACGTCGTTTTGCCGGCCATGCGTGTGGCGGATATGTGGCTGCGTCCTCGAACGGAACTGCTGCCGGCCGATCCGCGATGGTGGGAGTTTAACGACGACCCGCGGTGGTCGGCGGTAGCGATAGGATTCGGGTTGATCAACCTCGCTTTCTTGACGGCAGCTACCGTTGCAGTGGGGTGGCGCTGGTCAGAGGTACGGTGGATTGGACTGCTAGTAGGATTTGTGGTGCTGCGGACGGCATTCCTGGGCACCATTGAGAATCCCGAGCCGCGATATACGATGGAGTGCTTTCCGGTAGTGATTGTGTTGGCGGCGGCACTACTCGGCGGGCGGAACCGGACTAGTTCTCTGTCCTAAGCAAATCAAGCAGCACCGACTGCAAGTGCGCAGGTTCCCTTGGCTTCACTCACGCTAGAACCCACCCATGGCAACAAGCTGCAAGAATCGAACTGGCTTTCGGATTCGAAGTCGCCTTAACTTAACGGCGAATCTGTCATGCGGAAGCGAGTGCGGACGTGCTCGGAAAGCAGTTCGATAGCTCCGCGGTTGGCGACGGGGTCGGACTGAGCGAGGTATTTCATCGCCTCAACCAATGTCTTTTGGCCATCGACGTAACGCGGATCCGCGTTGCGCTCGCGCTTTTTGCGGGAGAGATCGGGTGGAACGGGAATTGTGAAAACTTTTGCCATTCGTGCTCGACTTTCCAAGACTTTCGAGCAGTATATCGTCACAGCGCAAGATTTTCAGCTTGATTCTGCGTTGCGGCCTTGGCGATATCGACCCACGGTACCTGATTTTTGCCAGGTTCTAGAAGATTTGGCTTAGTTTTGTGGGGGAACAAACTTAGTTTTGCCGTTGGTTTTGAGTTTAAAAGCGTTCTCGGGAAGCTTCTGGTTGATTTGAATGTCGGAGTAGTGGGTGAGCCGATAGTCCCCGCCGGGAAACAGGAGTTGCATCTGGACCGAAACACCCTTTGCGGGATCGATCCACAGCAAAATCTTCGAGATGTTGTTCCGAAGCTGCTGAGACTTGGGCGTGAGTTCGAGTTTGGCGGCATTAACGCCGTTAACATTCTCCGTTCCCAGATACTTGACATCATAGGTGGAAAGCAGAGAGTGGCCGCCGCCGCCGAAGCCGAGGAGAAGAAAGGCCTCGATCTGCGATTTACTTTTACCGGGCTGGTATTCATCGACCTGATCGATTTTGGGATGGTAAATCTGGGCCTTTCCGTTGGCGTAGAGCGCGTATTCCTTGTCGGGTTCGGCGATGTCGGCGGCCATGTTAACTTCGTTGCCGCGACGCTCGAAATAAACCTTGCCCTTTTGCGTCTCGGTTTCGTCGACAACCTTGGTGTATTGGTCGGCGGTGAGATTGGCTTGGGCAGTGTGAAAGTTCTTGGCAGAGCTATCCATTAGCGAGAGGACGCGATCGACAGTACCAGGATCGGATTGCAACAGGAACCTGGCGGTGTGCCATGCAACGCCCGCGATCTGAGAGCTGAGAGCGGTAGTGAGCAAGAGGATTGCAGCTAATACGCTGAAGGGTGTCGCGGCGCGCCAGCTGTGAGACGAATGCGTCATTCGTTGATTCTTATCATTCGCTAGTCTTTATTGACCCACACTTTGTAACTTTGCGTGTGCCCAGTCAGATCTTTCACTGGCTCATATTTTGTGATGCTGACGGCGCCGGCGATGGGCTCTATGATTCGCTCGAGTTGTCCGCGGACGTCCGCCTGACCGGTTGAACTCACGGCGGATGCGGGAATCTGGTATATGAAACCGCCTTGCTTGTCGGGGATTACCATCACGCCGGTGGAGTAAGCATTGCGCTCGACAGGTTTGTCCTTGAAGTTGATGAAGCGCGGCGACAGAAAAACGAACAGGAGGATGAGCGTAACCATGATGTCGTAGTGAAGGGTGCCACGCTCATAGGACCAGAGGATGTATCCGCGAATTGTGCGCCAGATCGAGCCCATGGGGGACGGTGGGACTTTCGGGATGGTCAGCACCGCTTCGGACTGCAAGTTTATTTTGGAATTCATGGGATAGCAAATAGGCCGCACCGCGCTGCCGGCTCCTCAATCATAATCTCGTGCCTGACTCGAATATCCCCAATCATAAGTCTCGCCTTGTGATGCGGTCTGTGCCCATGTAGGGTTGCAGGGCTTCGGGAATTAAGACGCTTCCGTCGGATTGCTGATAATTTTCAACGATTGCAACCCAGGTGCGGCCGACGGCGAGGCCGCTGCCGTTGAGCGTGTGGACGAGTTCGGTTTTGCTCTTCCCTTCCGGGCGGTAGCGGATGTTGGCGCGGCGGGCCTGGAAGCTCTCGAAGTTGGAGCAGGAGGAAATTTCACGGAAGAGATTCTGTCCGGGAAGCCAGACCTCGAGGTCGTAGGTTTTAGCGGCGGAAAAACCGAGGTCGGCAGTGGAGAGGGCCATAACGCGGTAGTGGAGACCGAGGCGCTGGAGAACGGTTTCCGCGTTGCGCGTCAGCTTTTCGAGTTCGTCGTAGGAGCTTTCGGGGCGCGAGAATTTCACGAGTTCGACTTTTTGAAACTGGTGTTGGCGGATGATGCCACGAACATCTTTGCCGTAGGAGCCGGCTTCGCTGCGAAAGCACGAAGTGTAGGCTGTCAGGTAGATCGGTAGTTTTGCGGCGTCGACCGTCTCGTCGCGATAGAGATTGGTGACAGGAACTTCAGCGGTCGGAATGAGCCAGAGCTCTTTTTCGCCGTGGGGAACGCGGAATGAATCCTGCGCAAATTTGGGAAGCTGGCCCGTGCCATACATGGATTCGGAGTTAACCATGTATGGCGGAAGGACCTCGGTGTAGCCGTGCTCGCGAGTGTGGAGGTCGAGCATGAAGTTGGCGAGTGCGCGCTCAAGACGCGCGCCGAGGGCCCAGTAGACGGCGAAACGTGCGCCGGAGAGTTTGGCGGCGCGCTCGAGATCGAGAACGCCCAACTGCTCGCCGAGGTCCCAGTGCGACTTCGGAGTGAAACCAAATTGCGGCGGAGCGCCCCAGCGGCGCACTTCCACATTGTCGGCTTCGCTACGGCCGACGGGAACGGAGTCGCTTGGCAAATTGGGAAGCGCGGTGAGAATCTCGCGAAGACGCGCGTCGGCGTCGGCGGATTTCTTCTCGAACGCGGCGATCTGCTCGCGCATTTCCTTGGTGGCCTGAATCTGCGCGGTCGCATCTTCCTTGTTTTTCTTCAGACGGGCGATCTCTTCGGAGGCCTGATTTCGCCTGGCTTTGAGCTGCTCGGTCTGCGTAATGGCCTGGCGGCGCTCGGCGTCGATAGCATGAAAGTCGCCGAGGACCCCGACGGGGTTCATTCCGCGCTGGCGGAGTTTTTCTTCAACTAAGGGCAAATTGTCGCGGACGAAGTTTAGATCCAGCATTCCTTCTTAACTTTAGCTGAAATGGGGAGAAACTGGCGAGCTTGGGTCGCCCGAACAGCCAAAGCGGCCGTGCCTCACGCTCCCGGAGGCGCCCGCACCGCCGGGGTTCTCTTGTAAACTAATGCGCAAATGAAACTTCCCCGATTGGGTACGGCACTGGCTTTGCCGGCTGGGCTTCTGATCTTTTCGCTGCTGCTTGCCCCGATGGTTTTGACGCTGCTCGCTCCTTGCGCATTGGCTTCGGCTTATGACGCTCGCCCCAAGCTGGTGGTCGTAATTGTGATCGACCAATTTCGCGGGGATTATCTGGAGCGTTATCACAATCTATTTGTGGCAGGCGGTTTCCGTGTCTTCATGGAACGGGGGGCGTACTTCACGGATTGTAATTACGATTATGCCAATACGCGGACGGCCCCTGGACACGCGACATTATTTACGGGAAGTTATACGAACGGGCATGGAATTGTTGCGAACGAGTGGTGGGATCCGGACAAGAAGAAGCGCGTCTCGTCGGTGGAGGACGGTGCCACAAAGCTGGTGGGCATTGACGGCGACGGCCCGGGCGCGTCTCCTCATAATCTTCTCAGCGACACACTGGGCGATGAGTTGAAGCTGGCTACCGGCGGAAAAGCGCACGTGTTTTCAATTTCGCTGAAGGACCGGGCGGCGGTTTTGCCGGGCGGATTTTCAGCGGACGGAGCCTACTGGATCGATCCAAAGAGCGGGCTGTGGATTACGTCGAGTTTTTATCGGGCAGAACTGCCGGGGTGGGTGCGCAATTTCGATACCGGCCATCGCGCGGAAAAATACTCAAACTTGGAGTGGAAGGATGAGAACGGCGAGGTTTTGGGATCGACCGCGCCGCGAAATGGGAGCGATGGAAAGCCGGCGGGATTTTACGAGGTAGTCGGGTCAACGCCCTTTGCCAATCAATATGAGTTTGATTTTGCCAAAGAGCTCGTTCTCTACGAGAAGCTGGGGACCGGGCCGGTTACGGATCTGCTGACGATCAGCCTTTCGGCGAACGACATTCTCGGCCATCGTGTAGGACCGGATTCGCCGGAGATGCGGGGGATGGCGCTGGCGCTTGACCGGCAGATTGCAGACTTTATCGACTTTCTCGGACATCAGGTCGGGATCGCGAACGTCTGGATGGCGCTCTCGGCAGATCATGGGGTCGCGCCGCTGCCAGAGGTGGCGAAGAGTCTGCGGCTGCCAGCGGGCCGGATCGATGGGAAGGCTCTGGTGGCGCAGGTGAATGCCGTGCTCTCAAAGAAGTTTGGGAAGCAGGCGGAGTATGTGCGCGATATGGATTATTCGCTGGCGTGGCTCAATGAAGATACGTTCACGGCTGCGGGTGTAAACGAAATCAGCGCGGAGATCGATGCGGGCGAGGCGCTGAAACAGGTTGGATTCTCCGGCTATTTTACGAAATATCGTCTGGGGCAAGGGACATCAATTCCGAATACAGAAATGGGGCGGCGGTATCTGCACAGCTATTCTCCTGAGGGCGGATGGTATGTGATGGGCGTGCCGAAGATGTTTGAGGTCGGAGCAAAGCATGGGACAGACCATGCGACTCCGTTTTCGTATGACACGCATGTGCCGCTCGCGTTTTATGGGCTGGCCTTTCAGACAGGCATTTATCGCTCGCCTGCTGAACCCGTGGATTTAGCGGTCACGCTGGCGTCGTTGTTGGGAATCAATGCTCCCGCACAGGCGACGGGGCGGGTTTTGACGGAAGCTTTAACCACAAGGCGGACGTCTCCGCCGGCTGCCGGCGAGCATGCAAGTGCGGTGGCTGGAGGTGCACAATGAGTCCGGTACCACCAGCCCCCGACCTCCGCGTACGTATCGGTGACATCGAACTGAAGAATCCAATCATTGCAGCTTCGGGAACGTTTGGGTATGGGATCGAGTTTGAGGATATTGTTCATCTCGACCGACTGGGCGGGCTGGTGGTGAAAGGGCTTTCGGTTGAACCCATGACTGGCAATCCGCCGCCTCGGCTCTATGAGACGGCGGCGGGGATGCTCAACGCAATCGGGCTGCAGAACATTGGAGCGCAGGCTTTTCTGGAGGAGAAACTGCCGGCGCTGCGAGAGAAGAAGAATGTAGTGGTGTTCGCGAATGTGTTCGGATACACGCGCCAAGATTACGAACACACGATCGAAATTCTGAATCAGGGGGAAGGGATCGCGGCGTATGAGTTGAACGTGTCATGCCCAAACACGGCGCATGGTGGAATTGCGTTTGGCAGCGATCCGCAACTGCTGGATGAGGTGGTGCGGACGGCGAAACGGGTGGCGGCTCGGCCGCTGATTGTGAAACTCTCACCGAACGTGACGTCGATTGGTCTGATGGCTCACGTGGCGGAAGAGGCGGGAGCAGATGCGATTTCACTGGTGAATACTTTTCTGGCAATGGCGATCGATGCGGAGACGCGGCGGCCGAGGATTGCAAATGTTACGGCGGGACTGTCCGGGCCGGCGATCAAGCCGATTGCGTTGCGCATGGTGTACGAAGCGGCGCAGGCGGTAAAGATTCCGGTGATTGGCATGGGCGGGATTACCACCCCGGCGGATGTGGTGGAGTTCATGCTGGCGGGTGCGAGCGCCGTGCAGGTAGGCACGGCCAGCTATTTTGACCCAGTCGCGACCGAGACACTGGTGGAAGACTTGACGGAATATTGCCGAGAACACAGGATCGCGCGGATGAGCGAATTGACAGGGGGCTTGCAGACAGAGTGACGGACTCTTTTTCTCAGTCGGGATTTAGTGGATCTAACTGCGCGAGTTAGTCTCATGGAGTAGCCGACGGATCACCCGGTCCGTCCCATCGCAAACCGATATTGGTAACCATTTCGAGTTACAAATGTAATTTCCTCCCGGCGCTTCGCTCCTAAGAAGAGAACGGAATATCCCGATATCT
Organism: uncultured Acidobacteriaceae bacterium; assembly: GCA_963841945.1. Lineage (GTDB taxonomy): Bacteria > Acidobacteriota > Terriglobia > Terriglobales > Acidobacteriaceae > Acidiflorens. The sequence goes on along the minus strand of CAWJFC010000012.1, from coordinate 67,614 downwards.
GAATAGCACCAAATCCGCAACTCTAAGCCGATGGCCGGCTGGACTTGGCACCGTAGAATGTTGAGGGGTTGGGGGCAGTATGGCAGCACCGGGAATCGAATTAAATCCGCAAATTCCTCTGTCGTGTTTTGAACCGACGGTGGAACAGTATGTGAAGAAAATTCAACAGGCAGTGGCTTCGGAAAATAAGACTGCTGCCGAACAGGCTCTTGCAAAACTGGAGAAAGCGGTTGGTGGGTCCGGTCCGATGAGCGAGAGGACTGGAACAGGCGCTTCGGGCCAAGTGATTACGGGCTTGCAGTATGTGCGGGCGGCGCTGGAGGAAAATGACTTCTCGTCCGCTGGACAGGCGATAAGTGCACTGCGAAAGGACCTTGCCGACTCTGGAGGAGGCGGATCTGGAGCTGACGGGAGCGAGGCGACGGTGTCGGCGAGTTCGGCCCCGGATGGACAGTCGGATGGCCAGCAGAGTGAAGAAGAGTCGAGTGGAAATGTTGATGTCAGTGTCTGAAGGCCCGGGGCTCCCGGGAATGGCCTGAATGGTTTTTGGGCCTGCCTTCCAACATTTGCGATTAGGAATTGCCGAAAGATCAATAAAAAACCGGGCCGCTCTCGCAGCCCGGTCATTGGTTCAGAAAACAGCCCGTCTATTTCCCAGTTCCCGATAAGGTCGAGACCTGCGGGCTGCCGGCGGCGCTGTCGCTGACTTGCAGGGAGCCGGTCAACGTGCCGGTCTGCGTCGGCTGGAACACCACCGTGAAGGTACAGGAGGAGTCGCCGGCGAGAGTCGATCCACAGGTGCCGCCGGTGATGGCAAAGTCGCCGCTGGTCGAGGCCGAGATTCCGGTAACCGACTGCGAGCCTTTATTTTTCAGAGTAAACGTCTTGGCAGCACTGGTGCCTCCGACCGCTGTTTTGGGGAAGTTAGCGCTGGCAGGCGTCAAGGTGACTCCCGCAGTTCCGGTACCGGTGAGCGAGACGGCCTGCGGACTGTTCGGAGCGTTGTCGGTGATGGTTACGGCGCCCGTGCGGGTGCCGGTCTGTGTTGGTGTGAAGGTGACTTTGAATTTACAGCTCGCATTCGCCGCCAATGTGCTGGAGCAGGTGTTCGAACTAATGGCAAAGTCGCCACTCGCAGCAATGCTGGTGATATTCAGCAGTGCATTGCCATTGTTGGTCATGGTCACGGACTTGCCGGCAGATGTATTTCCGACGATCGTGTTGGCGAAAGTCAGCGATGCGGGTTGGAGAAGAACTCCGGGCGCGCTGCCGGTTGTGATGGTCAGCTGAATGGTTGTGGTATTGGTAAGGCCGTCCGCAGTCCCGGAGACAGTCACTGTGGAAGTTCCCTTCGTTGCGGTGGCGCTCGCCGTAAGGGTCAGCGTGCTCGTAGAAGCGGTTGGATTTGGCGAGAACTGGGCTGTGACGCCGTTCGGCAAGCCAGTGGCATTCAAGGTAACGCTATCGCTGAAGCCGTTCACGGGAACTACCGTGATCTGACTGGTGCCGCTGCTGCCCTGCGAAATACTCAACGAGCTGGGATTGGCGGTTAGGCTGAAATCAGCTTGCGCCACCACGTTCACGGTCACTGGACTCGACTCGATGCCGTTGGTTACCACAGACAGGGTATAGCTCCCGGAAGGAAGGCCAGCCGGCACATCGAATTCGGTAGAGGCCGAGGTGTTCGGAGCGATGGAGTGCGTTGTCTCGTCATGCGTGGTCGCGTAGTAGACAGCATTCGGGGCGGCGACTTGTACCAGGCGAACGAGAGGGTAATCGGTAGCGCCCTGGTAATCATCGCCGTAGGCGTTGTTTTCGGTGAGTCCGTTGAGCTGCGTGCCGGAAAGAGTATTGTTGGTCGAGGGACTGTTGATCTGGCTGTTGACCGAGTCGATTGTCGGAGCGATACCGGAGACCGTGCCCGCAGCCGGGGTATAGATTTCAACCAGACCGCTGAAATCGGTGAACATGATTTGACCCGTGGGAAGCATCATGAGGTGCCCGACGTAGGACGAGTCATTTGGGCAGTCGGTGGGATTAGCTGTATCGGTGATGCTGTTGGCGACGGGATCATACTCGACAAACTGGCAGCCACCCTGGAATAGGCCGGGACTGAGCATGGCGAGCACTTTGCCGTTGGGCTCAAGCGCGGAGGGGCCATCCGCTTGATCGAGGTTCTTGGGAGGGGTAGGACCCGACGACCAGGTGTTGCTGGCAACGTCGTAAATGGCAGTCGCAACGACATTGCCGCCAAATTGGATAACCTGGTTGTTGTACATCAGGACGGCGGCGCCTAATTCTTCGTCATTGGGATTGTAGAGTTTGACTGGAGTGTTGGGGCCGCATGACCACGCTCCTGTGCCCTGATCGTAGAGTTCAGAACCCTGGCTGCCGCCGCAAGAGGAAGTCTTGGTATCGACAGTGAGAACCAGGTCGTTGGAGAGCAGAGTAAAACCGGATTCATCGTTACTGGACTGCTTTACCGAACCGGTCGCTGTCCAGGTATTGGGCCCACCGTAGAGCGCGTTCTGTGCCGTGCAGCAGTTGGCCTGCATGTAAGTTCCATCGGCCAGTATTACGCTCTCCGCGTCGCCGAGGTTTCCCCAGCCGGAAGGTGGATTGTTTTTCGTCCAGTTAATGGAACTGCCGGAGATGGAGCCGACCGCACCGAGATTTGTCCAGTCCTGCGAGCCGTTGTTATATTCGCCACCTTCGATGACAATTGTCTTTCCGTCGAGCAACACCTGTGACCCGAAAAACCAGGGTGCATAACCGCTAGGTAGTTTTCCGCCGGAGCTCCAAGTGCCGTTGATATAGCTCCCGGTTGCATCTGGAGTGAGGATGTGCCAATTGGATGAGTTCCCCGACTGTTCTTCGTGGACCAGGATTCTGCCATCTCTGAGTTGCAACATGACGCCGACGTCGGCGCCGGGCTGATTGTTAAGCGGTGTCCAGGTCTGGGCGCCGCCGGCAGCGGCCAATGCACATAGCACGACCGTGGTGGCAAGAGCACGAAGAAATTTCAAGTGGAATCCCCTTTTTTTAGGTGGTCTTTCAGGTGGCGTCTTTTTTCGTCGACGCCGAAAGTGATCATTACTTTATACGGCTTTTATATTCTTGGGTAGAGTGAAAAGAAACGCAGTAAAAGCGCATCGACTAGGAGATATGCATAGATGCGAAGCGTGGCACGATTGGGCCATTGCACGAAAGCAGTTTTCGTTTACTGCTGCCAACGAGCGGTCGAGTCTCTTCATTTTGTGATCAGCCCTAGTTCGCACTGGATCTTTTGCTGGGTGCGTCGGGTTTGAAACCGATTTTATCGAGCATCGGCTGAATTTCCGGATTCGACATGAATAGCTTCCAGATGAGACCGGTACGATAGTTCTCAATCATCACGGTAATGGGCGCTTGATTGAGTCCCATGAAGATGGGCGAGATCCAATCCTGACTAGGGTTGATGGCATCGCGCGGGCCGTAGACTCCCCACACTTCGGCACCCAGATCGCGATAGATGTGTTTGAGCGTGGCCATGGAAGCTGCGGGCGTGTAAGGAAAAGATGAGAGGGCGCCGGTGAAGGTCATCGTGCCGTCGTCCAGAGGTAAGCGAGGCTCGTGGGGCATGTAGCCATCAGGACCGTCGCTAGCGGTCAAGCCCCAGAAGTTTGCGCCGTAGCCCTTGTAGTGTCCGGGGTTGTGCTCGCAATAGGCGAGATTGATTTTTGCCATGGCCTGATTGTTCTGGAAGTAGCCGGTGAAGCGATCGTGGATGCCCCGCGGGTCGAATCCCATGTACGAGTAGTGCGCGAAAAAGAGCGGGCCGCCGGAACTCACACCGACTGGCAACTTGATTCCGTAGTAAGTCCGCCCGTTGGTGTACTTTTCCCCCTCGCTCGAACCGGACCATCCGCGGCGGTATTTCGCTCCGGCCTCACCCTGATTGGCCCAACCGGAGTAGTAAAGATCGGCGGGAACGGAGTGAGTGGGAGAAGCAACCGCGAGCAGATAAACGATCATCGCCTCATTGAATCCAGTGAGGCGATGATTGATATACCAGGACCATTCCGGAGACCAATGCCAGTAGAGAGCGTCGCTTTGCGGAGAGCGGCGATACCAGTCCCACTCAACCGTCTCCCAGAGGTGGGAGATGCGAGCAAATAGATCGCGCTCATGATCACTCGGACCGTTGAAGTATTGGCGGGCGGCCAGCAGACCCTCCATGAGTAATGCGGTCTCGACCAGATCGCCACCGTTGTCAAACATGTCGAAGACAGGCAGAGTTTTTGCGGTGTCACCATCCATGAAGTGAGACCACACACCGTGGTAGCGTGGGGCTTTTTCCAGAAAGATGACAATCTTAAGCAGACGGTCGAGGCCTTGCTCGCGGGGAATGAAGCCGCGGTCGACGCCGACGATGAGGGCCATGATGCCGAAGCCGCTCGCCCCGGTGGCGACGATGCGATCGTCACCCGGAATGTTTTCGAGAGACGTGCCGGAGGCGGGATGCGCGCCTTCCCAGTAGTAGCGGAAGCATGCTTCCTGCAACATGGTGAGAAGTTCGTCGTCGGTCATTTCATGCGTGGTGGCTGCTGCCTCGTTCGAAAACTCCGAGACACGGTATTGATGGTCGGACGCGACGACTTTATAGCGCGTGGTTTTTTCCGACTGGCCGAGATAATCGGTGTACCGGTTGATACCGGGGATCTGCATGCCGATGGGCTTGAACTCGCCGCCTTCGGTGGCACGATAGATGAGATAACGCTGGAGTTCGGGCGAGTCGATAGGATTCCAACTGATATCGACGTGACGCTCGTAGGCCTTGGCGGCCAAATTGCGCGGTGACGGTAAGCTGGAATTTAATCCAAAATAATCCCCTGCTCCAGCAGTCGAATCATCAATCTTGATTTCATCGATGATCAGCGTGTGATCAACATCGTCTGCCGCGTTCTGGCGGAAGATGATTGCGGTTGTCCGGTTCGTCAGAAACGGATGGATGGAGTCCGTCATAAACTCTCGCAGAGGGATGGCGACTTGAATCCAGTGTCTGGCGGGAATCGACGGGGCGAAATCTCCCAGATTCAGCGGAGCGGAGAAATTGCGGGAGGCATCTTGGAGGCGGATGGCGGGCAGATCGGCCCCGACGACGCCTTCCTCCGAATAGCACCACAGGTACAGAACGTCGCCGTCGAAGCGAACCTCGCGATTTCTGAAATCGACTAGGCGGATGCCCGCCTCCCACCCGCCGCCCGGAACGGAGCGCCACTTCAAGCGAAGAGCATTAGGCGGGGTGAAAAAGATCTCGCCGCTAACGGGCAGTTTGCCATGGACTAATTCCAGCATAGAGGGCGAGGAGGCGCGGCCTTCGCTGTAGTAGTAGGCGTCGGATTCGAGGCTGTTGTCGAACAGGATATGGCGGTAGTATTCCGAGTTGGCTGTAGCGAAGGAACTGACGATCAGGAAGACCAACAAAGAGCTGCGGCGTGGGAGGCGCATATATTGGGCGATGACTCGAGTGTGTTCAGAATAACGCAGTCCCGCCTTTGGTAAGGAACCTCAACTGCAATTTTAGAATCGAACGGACTCGATCGTAGAATGCGAGGAAATTATGGACACACTGCAGCTTGATCCGGGAAAGACGGCTCTGGTACTGATCGACCTTCAGAATGGAATTGTGGCGAGGGCGACAGAACCTTACTCCCCGTCGGAGGTCGTGAAGAAGTCCGCGAAGCTGGCGGAGGCTTTTCGCGCGAAGGGCGCGACCATCGTTTACGTGCGGGTGGATATGGATAGTTTTCTGCGCCTGCCGGTCGATGTGGCGATGAGGGATCCGAACGCACCTCCGCCTCCGGCAAGTGCCTCCGAACTCGTGCCAGAGGCGGGATTTCGGGAGGGCGACATCCTGATTACAAAGCGGCACTGGGGCGCTTTTGCCGGCACTGGACTCGAGGCAACGCTGCGGGAGCGCGGGATCGAGACGGTGGCGTTGGGAGGGATTTCAACCAATATTGGGGTCGAATCGACGGCACGCCAAGGGACAGGGCTGGGATTTGCGTTCGTAGTCGTGGAGGACATTTGTGCCAGCAACATGGGTGCGGACGCGCATCGATTTGCATTCGAGAAGATCTTTCCCCGGCTGGGACGGGTGCGGAAGAGCGATGACGTTATAGCCGGACTGGCCGCTTAGGCGGAAATACTACGTGTTTATTGTGAGTGTGCAGCGGATGAGATGTTTGCGTCGTTGGGGCTGCCTGGCTGTAAGAGGGTTGGCCTTTATTAGCGGCGGCCTATGTCGGCCGAATATGATTCTTCGCGGAGCGGTGCCAAACATAGTGAAAGAAACAGTTACGGCGGAAAGCCACATTGAGGCAGGCGATTTGATGCGAGTCAGCCTGATTGCGCGTCGATGCTATGCCATCGATAATTGAGCCGGCCGCAACTTTAGTTTCGGAGGTGCAATGTCGCTCAACTCATTCGACCTCCCTGGCGTTTCGATCAAGGAAGTTGTGAAACGCACGTGGGAGGAGATCCGCCGGGATGATGTCTTTGGTCGGTCGGCCCAACTTGCCTATTACTTTTTTCTAGCTCTCTTCCCGTTTCTCATTTGTGTAATCGCCAGCCTGAGCGTGTTTGGCAGCGCCGATCGTGGACGCGCGGTATTGTTCGGGCTTTTCGCGCGGCTTCTGCCCCGGCCCGCATTTCTCCTCATCAGCAACACGTTTAACGATATTTTGCGCACCGGCGGGCACCTGAAGATGTCGCTGGGGATTGTCATTACACTCGCGTCGGCGTCGATGGGGATGAGCGCGGTGATCGATACGCTGAACGCGGCGTATCGTTTGAAAGAGACACGGTCGGTGATCCGGCAGTATTTGACTGCCATCGGGTTAACGCTCGCCATTGCATTGTTGCTGGTCGTTTCTCTCATCGCCGTAATAATCGGGGATCGGATTGCAGACACACGCGGTTTTAGCGACATCGCTGCTACCGCGTGGCGCGTGGCGGAGTGGCCCATCACGCTGGGGGTACTCCTTGCGGCATTTGCGATCACGTACCATTTTGCGCCCGATGTGAAGGATCGCGAGTGGCATTGGATCACTCCGGGAGCGGTGCTGGGGATCGTGCTCCTGATCCTCATGTCGGTTGGATTTCGAATCTACCTTCGCTATTCACAAACCTACGAAGAAACGTACGGCTCGCTGGGAGATGTGATCGTCCTGTTACTTTGCTTTTATCTGGGCGGAATGGCAGTACTCGCGGGAGGCGCGCTGAATGGCGTCATGCAGAACCTAGCGAGAGACAAGGTTCAGAAGAGCGAACTTCAAAAGGAGAATCAAGACAGGCGCGGCGAGGAGCCGAAATTGGTTCAATCACTTTCGCAGGCAGAAGTCGTAAATGAAAAACAAGCGGGCCACCCTGGATGAGCGGCCCGCTTTGTTTGGTTCTGGTTCGTGAGTCTTACTCTTGTCCGCCACCTCCCTGGCTGGCCGCGTCCTGCTTGGCTTGCTGCTCGGCTTGGTCGGCCTGGGCTTGCTGATCGGACAACTCTTTGGAAGCGTCCTGGTCGGGCTGGGGAGCTGGAATGTCCGAAGAAACCGTGCCTGCATCGGGAGCTTTCGGCATACCGTTGGTGCCCTGCTTCTCGGCGAGTTGCTTCAACCCGTTATTCAGTTGCTCCTCGAAGTGATTATGCATCTCCATCAAGTCATCAACTGAAACAGCGATGGTCTGACCCGAGCCGCATTCACCCTTCTTGCTAGCCGAGACACTGGCATTGACGTTGCCGTCGCCGTCGGGTGTATCGGTGAGACGAGTAATGACGTCGCCGCCTGTGAGTTGGCACTCCTGGCCGTTGCTGGTCACACTGATTGAATTGTCGACGACGAAGGTACGCCGCGCGGGATCGAGTGCGGGCGGAACTTGATTGTCGTCGGTATTATTGGCTGCGCCCTGATCGGTGACGCCACCCTGGGTAGGCGCCGCCTGTTCCTGCGCTGCCAACTGAGCCTTCACCTCTTCGGCGATCGCATCCTTTACTTCCGGACTCAACGTGACCTGTGCGTTCGGGCCGTTGTCGGAGTAGGTCGCGCCACCCTGACTTGGCGGATATGGAGCCTGGTCAGCAGCAGCCGCGGTGTTGTACTGCGAGGCATAAGCCGATTGGAGTTCCGACGCGATCATCCAATCCGTCAGCCAGAAAGCTGGCCCGGCATAGGCCGGGTATGGATTCCACCAGCCGCCGTAATAGCCCCACCACGGCGAACCTCCCCAACCCCAGCCGCCGACGCCGATTCCCCAGTACAGGGGCGCGCCCCATGGATGCCAGGCCCATCCGTAGAAGCCAGGATGGAACCAGAAGCCGGGATAGTAGCCGTAGTAGTGCGCGCCGTGCCAGAAGTATCCGCGATAGATACCGGTGTGATAACGGCCGCCTGCGTAGAACGTACGCGAGTAATAGGCATGGCCGCCGAAATTCCTGTAGGGATGCTGGACGTATCCGCCGCCCGGACGATTCACGATGCGAACATTATTGTGTTCGCTGATGACGGTGCGTCCGCCGTGAATGTTGTTGGTGATGTGCATGCCGTTGCGATTGATGGAACGGACCGAACCATTGGCCCGGAAGGTGGCTGATCCGCCTCCACGCAGAGCGACGGTGTGGGTAGCGCCACGACCTGCGCCGCCACGGTTACCAGCCATTCCGCCGCGATTCCCCATCCCGCCTCGGTTTCCAGCTCCGCCTCGATTTCCGCCTACGCTGCCGCGATTGCCGCCCACAGCGCCGCGGTTGCCTTCAGCACGATTACCCGCGTTGCCGCGGTTGCCCTCGCCACGATTACCGGCATTACCCGCGTGCCCGGCGTTACCGCCGGCCGGACGAGAACCTTGCGCATGACTCTCGCCACCGCGATTCTGATGGGATGCGCCAGCAGCATGACCGCCACCGTGCGCTTGGCCGCCGCCGTGTGATGGAGCGCCGTGCGATTGGCCTCCGTGAGATTGACCTCCATGTTGCTGGCCACCCTTGGCCGCATGCTGCTCTGCCGCAAATACGGAGACTGGCAACAATGTCAGCGCCAAGACTAAAGTCGACTTCACTACGAAGTTGCTGGTGGTGCGAAAATTCATCACGCCCTCCAAAATTTCTTCAAGCTGTTTTCAAATTGCAAAATCTTTGAATCGTAAGATCTTTGAGTCGCACGATCCTTGAATCGTATGACCTCTGGGGTCGAATAGCGACCCCAGCGGGCTCATTTCCGCAAATCACTAACTTCTAACCCGGAAAAATGGATTTGGTTGTGCATTATATTTCGTTTCACCAGGCTGCGGGCCGGGCCGAACCTCGTCGGTTAGTTGCGTGGCCGAGTTTGCTGTATCCCAGAGGCTAAGGTTCTAGCGGCCGCTGGAGTGCCAGATGGAGCCGGGAGACTGGTAGTTCAGGCCTTCGCCCCAGACGATGTGGGTATCGCCGTGGTTGTCGATGGCCATGCTGAAGTAGTCGCCGAAGGGAAAGCTAAAACCGGCCAGCTGGATGTAGGAGTAGCCGGGAACGTAGCGGGAGACGCGGGCTTCATCAGACCAGGTTGCGCCGCCGTTGCTGGAACTGCGGTAGAAGGTATTCCAGTAGGGCGTCTTGTGGGCGTCCGCCCTGCGGGTATCCATCCAAGCGATGCGGACATCGCCGTTATTGCCAGCGACGATCGCCGGAAACGCGTGCTCGACTCCGGCGGCAGCGGAGGACACGCCGCTGCGAAGTTGCCAGCTTTCTCCACCGTTCGTGGAGGAGGAGAAATAGATGCGCTGCGCACCCATCGGCGTGCGACCGGCGCTCCAAAGAGCGTAGAGGGTGCCATCGGAGTCGGAGGCGAGGGCAATCTGGGCGCCGAGATAGGCTTCGCCACAGTCTTCGTCTTTGCAGTCGGGCGAAGCGGAGGAGGTGTCGAGACTTTTGGCGGACCAGGTTTTACCGGCATCGGCGGACTTGGCGACGAAGAGATTGACGGATCCGCGCGCGCCGCCAGCTTTGGAATAGGAAGACCAGGCCAGAAAGGCATTGCCAGTTGGATCGACGGTGGCGGAGCCGAGCAGCGACCATCCGGGACGACTATCGGCGTTGACGCGCGAGGGGATGAAGCTGCGACCGCCATCCTGCGAGGCCGCGACCCAGACTTCCTCTTCGTGGTTGAAGGCGACATAGACGCTCTGGCCACGAACCGCGAGCGCGGGCTTGTCGAGTTCCTCATCGCTGCGAGCGGCGATGGTAAACGACCAGGTGGCTGCCGAGTCGCTGGACTTGGCAAGCATGACTTCGCGCTTCTTGTTCTCAAGCCATGCTGCGTAGAGGGTATGGCGATCGGCGGGATCGACGACGATCTGGGCATCGAACTGGCCTGAGCCAGAGGCGAGCATGACGTGAGGAGGCAGCCAAGCCTTGCCGTTGTCGTTGCTCTGAATGAGCAACATGGTAGGCACGCTGCAGTCGGTGCAGTCGGGAACGCGTCCGTAATGCGGGTAGAGCGCGAAGATATGGCCTGACGAGTCAGCAGCGACAGCCGGTTCCCACTGATCGCCGGTGACAAGACCGATGCGCGTTTGCGCGGAAAGCTGCGGCGAAGCGGCCCAAGCGGCAGTCGCGACGAAAAGCACCAACAGGGCAACGATCTGCGCGACGAATTTGGAGTGAGCGGGACGCACTTTGACCAGGGCTGGGGGGCGAAAAACGGAAAACCCTGTTTGAAACTTTAGCCTGAAACGGGGCGCGGGTCAACGGGACCGGAGATGTCTTTGGTTATCGCGAAACGTTGGTTATCGCGAAACGCGGTTATGGCGAAGCGCTGGTTATGTTGAAGCGCGCTGGCCGCGGGATCTGCATGGAGGCTCGGAATCATGCGGCGGTGAGGAGGAGCGGCGCGCCGGCGGTGATGACCAGGGTGTGCTCGAAGTGGGCGGAAAGGGATTGGTCGCCGGTGCGAAGGGTCCAGCCGTCTTTGGCGGTGAAGACGTGGCCTGAACCGGTGGAAATGATGGGCTCGACGGTAATGACGAGGCCCTCAGTCATGATCTGGCTGGCGCGCGGATCGAGATAGTTGGGGACATGAGGCGACTCGTGGATGGTGCGTCCGATGCCGTGTCCGCCGAGTTCGCGGATGACCGAAAAGCCGGACTTGCGAACTTCGCGTTCGACGATTTTGCCGATCTCAAAAACGCGAAAGCCGGAACGGGCGACCAGCATAGCCTTGTTGAAGGCACGCTCGGCGCAGGCCATCAGTTGCCCGGCTTGTTCGCTGATCTGGCCGACTGGAACGGTCATGGCGGCGTCGGCCATGAATCCATCTTTTTCGACGGTTACGTCGAGTTTTACGAGGTCGCCATCTTTGAGAGTGCGGTCGCTGGGGATGCCGTGGACGGCTTCGTCGTTGAGGCTGATGCAGGTGGCTCCGGGAAACTTGTAGACCTGGCGCGGGGCAGAATGGGCGCCGTTTTCCTGCATTACTTGGGCGCCGATGTCGTCGAGATATTGGGTGGTGACGCCGGGACGAACCTCGGCTTTCATGGCGTCGAGGACCTGACGCACGATGCGGCCGACGGCTTTCAGGTGGGCCAACTCCTGCTCGTCTTTAATGCTCATACCCGAATGCTCATACCCGAATGCTCATACCCGATGCTCACATACTTTGGAGGCGCATGCTTTTCGGATCGCTGGTTCGGCTCGCGGGTAGATTATCACGTGGGGGACGGGAGCTTGCGACGCCTGCCCGGTCTGTACCAACTCGGCTATGTCCCCCCACCCCCACCCCCCTCCCCCTCCCCCCTCCCCCTCCCCCCTTATCCTCGGTCCAATCGATTCAGGTAGTTAGAGTAAGTTGGTCGATAAAGTACGCGGGAATAGGAACTTCGACTTATCGTGGGTAAACCGTTTCCTAAGTTACGGTTAGGGTCGATTTTTTGAAATTCCGCGATTTTTGGCCCGCTAAAGTATTCAGGAATAATGGGTTACACGTAAAGTACGGCGGAATAAGGAGTTAGGGCTCGCCAAATGCCGCTTTCGCGGTGTCGAATTGCCCCAGCGGCTGGAAGCCGCTTCTGATTTGCGGCTCTTACGGCACGAGTGAACTCGTGCCCTTCCCCGTTTTGTGGCTTTTATGGCGCGTGTCTCGTGCCCTTCCCGTTGGTGCAGCACGCTGGAATTTTTGGTGACTTCACTGTGGGCGTGCGCCGGTGAGGTTTACCCATGCCTGAGGTCGCGGTGCCTTCAATACCTCTCGTTTTTCAAAGAACGGATCGTGCTGAACGCTTTGCGCGCTCTATTTTTCCTTGTAAGTTCCGTTGTATGGTTCGGCTTTTCGTGGGGCTAAGTCAAGAAGTTTTCCGGTGCGATGGTGGGGTCGTCCGGCCTGTTCGTCTTGTATGTACGATATTGTAATGGCATGGGGCGCCTACCTGGGCGAATGCAGAGCGAAGAAAATAAATTCAGTTTGCGGCCTGTTGTGAAAGTGGGCGGAATCATGATTTTTGTTGGACGGGATGGTTACTCTCTGGTTATGGAACCGGCTTCTTCCGGCATCTTTTAGCCTATAAGAGTGTTGAAGATAGCGGGAGCAGGGGTGTATTGATTGTCGATTGAAGGACTTACAACTAAGTCTCCGGACAGAAAGGACTTACTGCCTGCGCATTGGTTGGAGTTTCACATAATCGGGGACGCCTGCGGCTGATTTTTGTCAAGTTGACAGGTTATGCAGTGGACTCTTGAAGTCTGGGAGAATCGACGGTCAGTTGGCGAAATCAGCGTTCGCGCGAACTCGCGCTTTTATTTCGCGTTTTCTTAGGGTCGATGAGTGAAATTGGGATTTTGCAACAACTGTCATCGAAATTGGGATTAAACCGTGCCTGTGGAAAGTCAAAAATTGGACTAGACTTTCTCCGAGAAGACTTGGGAGATGCGAGGGATGCTGAACGCTCGCGGCGTGATGGTTTTGACGGCCCTCGTGACTCTCGTGGGCGCGACCACGACTAACGCTAAGTCGGCAGTACCATCGTCTCAGCCCGCGAGCCCGGCGCACGTGAAAGCGAGGGTGAGCCCTGCTCATGCGACGAAGCCATGCACTCTGCCCGGCATCCCTGCACAACGCCTCGACCAAGTTGTGGATGCAAGCAACACGCTCCAACCCCCGCTCGCCGCCGACGCAATGATCCGCATAGCAACCAAGATCGCGGCTCCGTGCCCCGACCTCGCCAGAGACTTGTTCCAAAGCGCGTTTGATCAAGCCGAGAGTGTTGAGCCAGAAACTGCATTCAAGTTAGCGCCGAAGAGTTGGCTTGCTGATAGCCGTATCAGCTACGCAGCACACGGGTACTCACAACAGATGGATCGCCTCTCATTGCAATCCCGAGCTGTGCTCGGCATGGTGCCACTCGATGCCAAAAAGGCGATTCAACTTTTCCAGCGCATGACGCCTCCGCGCCCGTCTGCATCCACTTGTGCAAATGTGTTTGTGCCGGACGTTTCCATCTACTATGAGGCTCTTGAGAAAATAGTTGCTTTGATGAAGGCTCAGAGGTCGCCCAACCCTAACGAGGATCAACAAGCACCGTTCCGCGCGTTGCAGGAGGCTACTGGTGCAACTACGTCCCCCTTGCAATTGACGCCGCTGGCCAAACTTCTCGAAGAAGTTAACCTCACGGTGCCTGAGCTGTCGGCGCTGACGACTAGTTTGGCTACGGCCATCGAAGGCTTTCAATCTGACGATAACTCCTTCTACTCAGGAGGAACCTATCCAGCAGTCAAAGCGAAAGGCCGACTGTTACTGTTTCTTGGCAAGCAGCAAATACCCGCCGCCGGGTTAACTCATGCTTTCCGCGATTACTTTGATCGCAGCCTGAGCGCCCCCCACTGCGACAACAATGAGCCCAAGGACCTTAAAGCGCTCGTGACGCTCTATGAATCATTTAATCGTAGTCCGGCAACTTCCGATCAGGGAATCGAGGCTTTAAGCATTCCAACCTCTTTGCCGCCCATTGAACCCGGCCCCAACATTGGGGAGTACTGGCTCGGTCCAAGGACTGCGGAACTGCTCATAGACGCTAAGCACCTCAATTTCGACGATAACTGGCGGCCTTTCACCAATGCCGACCGCCAAACTCCCGAATGGCAGGATCGCGTTCACCACTTATTGAACGACATGGACAATTGGAACGCATCGGACGAATCGAATGCCGCCGACTACTACCACCAGCGTTGCATTCTGCTCTATCGAACCTTGGCGAGCCTCCCGCCGGGTGCTTTGTATGATCGCGTCGTCGCTGCCTGGACGACCACCTTCGCCGAAAGTACTCTGCAATGGGATCATCCCGCAGAGTGGTACTTCGAAGTCTCGATGTTCCTAGAATCCTCAAAGCGGGACTCGAAGGGTCCCATGCCGCCATCGGCTCTACGGGCGCTTAAGAACTCATCAAATCGCTCGCTACAAGCCATTGGAGTGCTAAGAGAGTTCCTCCAGTGATGCGTCGCAGTCTCAAGCCTGGCAGGATTTTTGCCGCGGACTGACGGAACCTGAACCTGAGGCTCCGAGAGTGAGAGAAGAACGAGAGCAAAGTTCCTTCACCATTTGTGCAAACTGACGACACGGGAAAGTAAGAAAAGTGGCTCAAGATTCCGGTGAATGGGCCAGAGGGGATTACACTGGGCGTGCTTCTCGCCCAGAAGTCGGTTGCGGTTGGACTGGACATTCGCGCCACTGTCGACATGATGTCTGCCGTCGTGCTGCCGCCGTGAAACTCTCAAGCGTATTCCCAGGAGGAATTATGGTTCGGAAGTTAGGTGGATCCCTGCTCGTGTTCGTTGCCCTCGTGGCGCTCGCCAGTATCGTTTGCCAGGCGCAATCCAAAGCATTCTTATCCAGTCATGTGCCTGGCCCAGTTCTCAATGGGGAGGCAAAACTTGTCGGCCAGCTCCCCGCAACTCAAACTCTGCACTTCGACATCGTGCTGGCCATGCGCCATCGGGCGGCATTAGAAAAGTTTCTGCGCGAAGTTTATGATCCTGCCAGCCCCGTCTACCGTCACTTCGTGACGCCGAGAGAATTCACGGCCCGGTTTGGGCCCAGCCAGAACGATTACGACTCCCTGATCGCTTTCGCGAAAGCGAGCGGCTTTAGCGTAACCGGCGGCTCCCGCGATTCCATGGACGTTCAGTTCACGGCGTCGGTCGCAAGCATTGAGCAGGCTTTCCATGTGAGCATCGGCCTTTACGAAGATGCCACCCAAAACCGCACCTTCTTCTCGCTGGATCGCGAGCCCACCGTCGATCTGCCCATGCAGCTCTGGCACGTTTCGGGTTTGGACAACTATCTGATACCGAAGCGCGCGCTCGTTCGCAGAGATCCCAAGCTGGACGGCAACGTCGCCCAGGCCACTACCGGCTCCTGCCCGGGGCAGTCCTTCTGCGGCAGCGACATGAGGGCGGCCTATTACGGCGGAACCGCTCTTACTGGCGCCGGCCAGAACATCGGGTTGTTCGAAGAACTCGGATTTGATATCCAGGACGTGAACACCTACTACCAGGGCGCAGGCCAAACCTACACCTTCAATGTCGTGGGTGTTTCCACGGATGGCTCAAGCGTCAATTGCTTCGCTAACCAGGGCTGTGACGATACCGAACAAACTCTCGACATCACGCAGGCGGGCGGTATGGCTCCCGGCGTAAACAACATATTTGTCTTCGTGGGCAGCTCTGGCACCGCGATTCTGTCGGGCATGACTACCTATTCGCCGTTGCCTTTGGCGCTCGGCTGTTCGTGGTACGACTTTGGCAACGCGAATTCGGATGATCCCTACTTCGAGAAGATGGCGGCGCAAGGCCAGTCCTTTTTTGTGGCGGCGGGCGACAGCGGCGGCTATACGAGACAGTCTCCATGGCCGGAAAATTCTCAATACATCATTGGCGTCGGTGGCACCAGTTTGACCACGACCGGTCCGGGCGGCGCCTGGGCTTCGGAAACCTACTGGTCTGCCGGCGGTGTCGCCTACGGTGGCGGGGGCTGGGGAACCTCGGTTGATCTCCCGTCCTGGCAACTGGATGCAGCCACTGTGTGTGCCAGTGAAGGTGGAGAATGCTCGACCACCTATCGCGACGTTCCCGACGTTGCCGCCAACTCGCAGTTCAGCTTCTACGTCTGCGCTGACCAATCGGGGTTGAGTGGTTGCACCGAAAACGAATACGGCGGGACGAGTTTTGCCGCTCCCATGTGGGCTGGATACACAGCTCTGGCCAATGAACAAGCGGCTGCTCATAACGATCCGCCGGCCGGGTTCTTTGCTCCATACATCTATGCGCTGAGTGAGAGCGACAACAACGTCAATTTCCACGACATCACCAACAACGGCGGCGCCAGTACATTTCCTTGCGTAGCCGGTTACAACATGTGCGCCGGCTGGGGCAGCCCGAATGGCGCCGCTGTGATCAATGCACTGGCGCCCACCAGCGCGGATTTCACCTTGTCGGCGAATCCGAGCACCGTTTCAGTTACGCAGGGCAGCCAGGGAACGACCACCGTAACGATCACTCCGCAGGATGGCTTCACAGGCAGCGTGACGTTCTCGGCGCTCAATCTGCCCAGTGGCGTGACCGCTGCGTTCAGTCCGAATCCTACCAGCACCAGCAGCACGCTGACTCTTACGGTCAGCAACAGCACGACGCCCGGCAACTACCAGGTCACGATTCAAGGCACGTCGGGAGGTCTCACCAATACCACGCTCCTCGAACTTACTGTGAATCAGTTGGTGCAGAGCTTCTCCCTTTCGGCCTCGCCGAGTTCGGTGACCATTGCCAGGGGCGGAGCGACCGGTACGAGCACGATCACGGTTACTCCCACCAACGGATTTGACAGCAACGTAACGTTCACCACCTCGGCCTTGCCGAAGGGCGTGACCGCAAACTTCAATCCGAATCCGGCATTCCCGACCAGCGTCGTGAGTTTCACGGCAAGCAAAACGGCGAAGGAAGGAACGTCCACCATCACCATTACCGGAACCTCGGGCAGCCTTAAAGCAACCACCACGATCACGTTGACGGTGAATGCGCTCGGCAGCTTTACCCTGACCGCTTCGCCCAGCAGCTTGTCGATTGCCCAAGGCAGCAGTGGAACCAGCACAATCACGGTTGTGGCCACGGGTGGCTTCGATCAGGCGGTCACGCTAAGCGCAACCGGAGCGCCGAGCGGGGTAACGGCGACGTTCAACCCGAACCCAACCACATCCACCAGCACTTTAACGTTGACGGTGGGCGCCGGGGCAGCTACCGGGAAGTCAACCATCACCATCACCGGCTCCTCTGGAACGCTGACTAAGAAGACCAAGGTGAAGCTCACAGTTACTCCGTGAGCTAACATCTAAACCGAAAGCAGATAAGACGGGAAAGGGCCGAGAAATCGGCCCTTTTCTGCGCTTGGCGCTACTGTGTTTACAAGGGAACCCCAGTCGACTATCAGGCCACCCTGCGCTCTTTATTCGCCGCTTGTCGGGGATTTGAACCGCCGTTGAGATGCTACAGCTTCGTGCAGTTGTTAAGGGCGAAGATTCAGCCTTCAAAGGTGCTGGTGCCGCCGATGCAGTAGAGCACCCCCTTGTTCGCTGCGGAACCGAGGTCTATCGTGGCCTGCGGTATGGGCGCGAGTGTCGTCCATGTCCCACTCTTCGACAGTGGGAATGATTCCGTCACGTACCCGGCGTTGAAGCCACTTGCAAGGTACATCCTGGTGGCGCTCGCTCCGCCTCACAACGCACATTGACGTGTCACCATCCAATCTCAACGATTTTAATTTTCCAGGCTCGGGGGGCGTGGGGTATGGCGATTCTTCTGGTTTCCAAAGTTCGTCTGCGCGTTTGCGCGACTTAGTGGGCGTGGTGTGCGCTGCGCGCTGGACGCAGGCGCAGGAAAACCTGGAACGAGATGGGATTGGCGCCGTAGGAGGCGCTCAGGCTTTCCGGTTTGGAATAGAAGGTCAGATCTGCGCCGACGGCGAATTGCCAGAGCTTCGATTGAACCAGATCGCGCTCGCCTCCGAAGGTGTAGGCTCCGATGCGGTAGCTGGGCGCGAGCGGATTGCTCGGAAATAGCTCGTCTTTGTCGACCAGTTCGAGGCGCGTGAAGGCGTAATTCTTGGACATGAAGTTCAGCGTGCTCTCCAGCAGGTAGCCGTTGAGGTTATGGTTGTCGGCTACTTTGTGAACTCGTCCCCAAATCAGGGAGGTGGCCCAGGAGCCGTCGCCTAGTTTGCCGGTGAGTGGACGAACGTATTCGACGGAGGCGGTCTGACGGCGCTGGCTGCCGGGTTCGAGGGCTTCGGGATGCTCGAGGCGTCCATAGCTGTATTGGGCGGTCCAGTTACGGGACGGGGCTAGGCTGAGGCGGGTGGACCAGGAATCGAGCGGGGCAAAATTGATCTCGTAACGTTTTTCGCCGGGCTCGCGACCGTTGAAGGCGGAGGCTTCGAGCTTGAGACGCGAGATGATGAGGCCGGTGGTGAGGACGCCGAAGCTGATGTGGGTTGAATCTTGAAGATGGTGAGAGAGCGGCGCCATCGGGAGTTCGGCGGCGGAGGCGCGATGGATGTAGGCGACGGGGCCGAGCGCGGGCTCGCCGGCGGCACCGCCGTAGAAGAGCCAGGAAATTTTCTGCCAGGAAGTCTGGCCGCCGAGCGGGCGGGTGTAGTTGAGGGCGAGTTCGGAAAAGACGTTGTGCGGATGCTGGTGATCGACGAGCGGCTGGCCGTGATAGGTCTCGCCGGTTTGGAAGAGTTCGGGAAAGCCGGGATGCGGGGCGGTGAGCGGCTCGGCGGAGAGCATCTCGCGAAAGAGGAGTGTGCCACCGGCGAGATTGTGCTGCTGCATGAGCATGGCCCAGTTGACGGATTCGGCTTTGCCTTCGCCGCGCGGGCCGCCGGCTTGGTTGTAGTCGATGAAGACGACGCCGTGGGCCATGAGGTCCCAGCCGTGGATGGATTTCATCTTCATCCATGCGTGGGGAACGATGGCGGCGGGCTGCCATCCGGTGCCGGAGCTGACGTGGGCGGAGGGCAGCCAGGCGGGCGCGGATGAGGACATGTCCATGTTCATGCCGGGCATGTTGGTCTGGGCGAGTGATAGAGCGGGCAATCCGAAAATGACGAGATAGCAGATTAGTGCGCGCATCTAGACTCCTCATGCGTGGAAGTGAAGCGAGTACGATGAAGCCGCGATCGCGGCTCACGTAGGAGAGATGCTAGACGCGAAGAGGAGTTGCGCCGGGGGATTCGGCGGGGAGTGGAGAGCAGGCTAGGGCGCGATCGATGGCGGTGGCGCGGGAAGGCTCGAGGTGGATGCGGGAAATGGGTTGGACGGGCGGACGCTCGGCGCGGGAGAGCTGCGGCATGGCGGCATCGTGGCCGGTGAGGCAGCAGGCGTGGGAGGGCGGAGCCGAGGGGCTGTGATGATGGCATCCACCAGAAGGGGCGGGGAGTTGGGCGAGCGGATGAAGAGGTTGGGCCATGCAGCAGGCGGATGCCAATAAGGCGATCAGCAGAATAGACGTAGCTTTAGAGGTTACAGTCATGTTCGCTGCTGCGGGCTCCCCTCAGCGGCTAAAGCCGCGAATCAAAAGTGGGCAGTATCGCAGCGGCTGAAGCGCTGCGCCACCCAAAAGCTAGAGCAACACCCCAGTTTTTCCGCAGCCTGTTAAAGCCGCAAGTCAGAACTGGGCACGATCCCAGCGCATGGGCGTGAGAACTGGGTCGTCCCTCCGGGACTTGAATCTTCTGTTCCGCTTTCCCCGCGCTGAAGCGCGGGGCTAAGCTGGCTTGTCCCTCCGGGACCCGAGTCTCCTTCTATCTGCTGCACCGCTTTGCTTAAAATTGAGCTCTCACGACCACACTCAAGCGTTGCGCCACCTAAAAGCTAGAGCAACCCTAAAAGCTAGAGCAACCCCAAAAGCTAGAGCGGCCCCAAAAACAAGTGCAAGGGCACAATCAAGAACAACCCCAAGAGCAACGGCACAATCAAGAGCAGCCCCAAGAACAAGGGCAACGGCACAATCAAGAGCAACTCCAAAAGCTAGAGCAACCCCAAAAACAAGAGCAACTCCAAAATTAAGAGCAGCCCAAAAAACAAGGGCAACCCGAATCGGAGAACAACCCCGAAAGTAACTCGGGTCCCATGCTCTCTACGAGCCGGTGATTCTTACGCGCAGCTCTTCGGGTAGACGTTCGCGGATTTCGGCGGGCAGGCGGTCGTGAACGCGGCGCGCGCCGAGGAGTGCGGCATCGACCATGACGGTGGGCGCGGGGGTGGCGACGGCGACGATGAGCCAGATGAGCGCGGAGAGAGCGAAGCCGGCGAGGGCTCCAACTTCGAGCCAGAAGGCGTGGCGCGGCTCGAAGTAACGAATGGCGGCAAAGGCGAGGAGGAAGACGGCGGCTGAGGCGGAGGCGAGGACGATGAGGGAGATATCGATAACGCGGTGGAGCTTTTGGTGGCTGCGGCAGCGCTCGCATTGGGCGAAGTGCTGCTCATAGTCCTCGCGCATTTCGGGAGCGATGCCGGAGATGTCATAGCGCCATCCCGCAAGGATCTTCCCGACCATGGGTTCCACGCACTCGCTCATAAAAAGTTAACCAGTAGAGTGAATCAGTAAGTTAATCAGCCAGTTAGAACCGGATGGGCGCGATCGCCTCGGTCTGGGCTGCAAGCAGGACACGGTTATTCCAGAGGCCCTGACGTCCGCGCAGGGCTTGCTCCGCCGAGGCCCGCGCGATTTCGGGATGATTATTTTGTTCAGAGAGATGCGCCAATACTACGTACTCGGCAGTTCCATCATAGTCGTTGGTGAAGAATTCCGCGAGGGCATCGTTGGAAAGATGGCCCACACGGCTCATCACGCGCTGCTTGACCGACCAGGGATAAGGGCCGAAACGCAGTCTTTCTACATCATGGTTAGATTCAATGAGTAGGACGGTCGATCCACGCAAATGGTTGCGTACACTGACGGGCATGTAACCAAGGTCGGTTGCGAAACCGATTTTGATGCCCTCGGCGCGGAAGGTGAAGCCGACGGGATCGGCGGCGTCGTGGGGGATGGTGAAGGGCTGGATTTCGATATCGCCGATGCGAAAGCTGCGACCGGCGAAAAAATGCTCGGACTTGGGAAGCTCGGGGAGCTGGCCATCGGGTTGAACAGTTTTGTGAACTGTATCGCGGCAGGCGTGATTCCAGGCGTGGTGCGTGCCTTCGGTAAGGTAGACAGGAACGTTCAGTTTTGTTGCGAGACGCTCAAGCCCGGCAACGTGGTCGGAATGCTCGTGGGTGATGAGGATGGCGGAGATGTCTTCGGTGCGCTCGCCGAGTCCGCGAAGTCGCTTGAAGGTTTCGCGCGCGGAAAGACCGGCATCGACGAGGATTCGGGTTGAGCTGCTGGCGACGAGGGCACAGTTGCCACGACTGCCGCTGGCCAGCACGGAAACCGACACTGCCATATAGCGTGAGCTTATCGTGAGCGGCTGTGGAAGGGGAGGAATTTTTGCGGGTCCGGCACCTTTGGGGGCACGGAGGGGCGGACGGCTAGACGGTTTACTGAGAAAGTATTTTCTCCGGTCGGGATTGCCTCAGCGGCTGGAAGCCGCCGTGGATTGGGCGCGATTTACGGCACGAGTGGAACTCGTGCCCTTCCCGTTCGTGCCGGATTCCAGCCAACTGACAAAGAACGCAGGGATCCTTCGACTGCGCTTGCTCGCTTCGCTCGCGGCGCTACGCTCAGGATGACAGGGCGCTAAACGAGGTATGGAAACTTGGATATTGAAAATACAATAGGCAACCAAAACGTTGCTCTTTTGGAGACATGGAGCGTATTATGCAACCTGGAGGTTGCTTAATTATGGATACACGTATCGAGAAGCGGATCGAACTTAAGGCGCCGGTGGCGCGGGTGTGGCAGGCGCTTACGGATTACCGCCAGTTTGGCGAATGGTTTCTGGTCAAGCTGGATGGGCCGTTTGTGACGGGAGAGAAATCGACCGGCCATATGACTTATCCGGGATATGAGTATGTGAGATGGGAGGCGGTGGTCGAGAAGATGGAGCCGGAGCGGGTGTTTTCGTTTACCTGGGCGCATCCGAGGTCGCTGGATAAGGCGCAGTATGCCCACGATTACGCGAAGGATCCGAAGACGCGGGTCGAGTTCCGTCTGGAGAAGACGACGAACGGGACGCTGCTGGTGGTGACCGAATCAGGATTTGAGAACATTCCGGCCGAGTGGCGGATGGAATCGTTCCGCAGAAACGAGGGCGGCTGGACGGAGCAGATGAAGAACATCGAGCGATATGTCGCGAAAAAGTAATAGCGCGCGGGTGCGTCTACGGGCTCAGGCGGAGGCGTTCGCCGCGCTGGGCGACGAGACGCGGCTGGCGCTGGTGATGAAACTGACGGATGGACAGCCGCATTCCATCTCGCGGTTGACGCGCGGGACGCGGCTGACCCGGCAGGCCGTTACCAAGCATCTGCGGGTGCTGGAGGGCGCGGGCATTGTGCGAGGCGAGCGCGCGGGGCGCGAGAGTCTATTTGCGTTTGAGCCGCGGGCGATTCTGGGATTGAAGGAATATCTGGATCTGGTTTCCGGCGAGTGGGACAGGGCGCTGGGGCGGCTCAGGACTTTGGTGGAGCAGTAGAGCGCGCGCGGAGGATCTCCGCGTTATCCGGCGGCTTCTCGAAGAGGTTGTTCACCACGGTGCGGCCGAGCGCTCCACCGACCGAACCGGCGATGCCGGGAAGGAAAGCGAGAAACGACTCGTAGACCTGGGCGCGCGTGGGCTTTTGGGTCAAGAAGAAGTATGCCAGCCATTCGGCGACGGGGATGCAGACGCCGATGATGAGGAACCAGCGCCAGGGGCGGCGCGGGCGCAGGAAGCCGAGGAGGATGCAGGAGGAGACAACGATGGTGGCGGTCAGGAGGAGATCACCGACCTTGACGTCGACCCAGGCAGCGGCAGCGCCGAAGAAAATCGCACCGAGGTAGTAAGGGATATCGCTGCCGGATTTTTGGCTGGAGAGAACTTCGGTGGCTGAATCTGTGGCTGAAGTCGGCATAGAAGAATTGTAATGAACGGCGGGCGGCCTGTGCGATCAGTTGTAAGTGTAGAAGCCGCGACCGCTTTTGCGGCCGAGCCAGCCGGCATCGACCATTTTGATGAGCAGCGGGCAGGGACGATATTTGGGGTCGCCGAGACCATCCTGCAGGACGCGCATGATGTCGAGGCAGACGTCGAGGCCGATGAAATCGGCGAGTGTGAGCGGGCCCATGGGGTGCGCCATGCCGAGCTTGAAGACTTCGTCGACGGCCTGCGGCGTGGCGACGCCTTCCATGACGGCGAACATGGCCTCGTTGAGCAGGGGCATGAGGACGCGATTGGAGACGAAGCCGGGCGCGTCGTTGACTTCGACGGGAGTTTTTTCGAGTTTGATGGCGAGGTCGCGGACGGTTTCGTAAGTCGATTGTGAAGTGGCGAGGCCGCGAATTACTTCGACTAACTTCATCACCGGAACGGGATTGAAGAAGTGCATGCCGATGACTTTGTCGGGGCGCTTGGTGAGGGCGGCGATTTTGGTGATGGAGATGGAGGAAGTGTTGGAGGCGAGGATGACCTCGGGCTTCAGGAGGCGGTCGAGATCACGGAAGATTTCGGATTTGATTTCGAATTTTTCAGTGGCGGCTTCGACGACGAGGTCGCAATCGGCGAGTTGGGCGCGATCGAGGACGGGCCTGATGCGGGCTAGAGTTGCGTCCTTGTCGGCGGCGGTGATTTTGGCTTTGGCGAGTTCGCGGTCGAGATTTTTGGCGATGGTTTGAAGGCCGCGATCGAGGAAGCGCTGGTCGACATCGCAGAGGACAACGTTGAAGCCGCTGCGGGCGAAGACGTGGGCAATGCCGTTGCCCATGGTGCCTGCGCCGATTACGCCTACGCGTTGGATGGTCACTTATTTCTCCGACGCGACTTTGATGCGGGTTTCGGCGCGCTCGAGGGCATCTTCGGCGCGGTCGTAGTCGACGTCCGGATTATTGCTTTTCAGGCGCTCTTCGGCGCGCGCCTTGGATTTTTCGGCGCGGGCTACGTCGATGTCCTGCGGACGCTCGGCGGTCTCGGCGAGGATAGTGACTTTGTCTGGTAGAACCTCGGCGAATCCCCAGGCTACGGCGAGGGTGTGAGTGGCGCCGCTGGCGCGGTAGGTGAGCGCGCCGGCCTTTAACTCGGTGATGAGAGGAGCGTGGCCGGGCAGGACTCCGAGATAGCCGTTCTGGCCGGGAATCTGAGCTTCGTCGGCGGCGACATTTTTCACCACCTGCTTTTCGGGGGTGACGATTTCGAGTTCAAAGGTGTCGGGCATATCGCTGTTCGCTACTCGCTATTCGCTTTCGTCGTTCGCTTTTCGGTGACAATTTCACGTTTCGTCGCCACCGACTGGCTACTCGCCGCCAGCCTACCGTTGGCTGCTTACCTTTACAGCAAGCACTTCTATGCTGCTACTGCTTTCATCTTCTCGGCTGTCTCTATTACTTCTTCGATCGTGCCTTTCATATAGAAGGCCTGTTCGGGGATGTCGTCGTACTTCCCTTCCACGATGCCCCGGAAACCTTTTACCGTGTCGGCGATCTTTACGTAGCGTCCGGGCGTGCCGGTGAATTGCTCGGCGACGAAGAACGGCTGCGAGAGGAATTTCTGGATCTTACGGGCGCGGGCGACGGTAAGTTTCTGGTCTTCGCTGAGTTCGTCGATACCGAGGATGGCGATGATGTCCTGCAAGTCCTTGTAAGTTTGCAGCGTCTTCTTCACCATCTGGGCGACGTCGTAGTGATCCTGGCCGACGATGCGGGGATCGAGAATGCGCGAGGTGGAAGCGAGCGGATCGACGGCGGGATAGATGCCTATTTCGGTCAGTGCACGCGAAAGAACGGTGGTGGCATCCAAATGGGCGAAGGTTGTGGCCGGCGCGGGGTCGGTAAGGTCGTCGGCGGGCACGTAAATGGCCTGCACCGATGTTACGGAACCTTTCTTAGTGGAAGTAATGCGCTCTTGTAACTCACCCATTTCGGTGGCTAAGTTGGGCTGATAACCTACGGCGCTCGGCATACGGCCGAGGAGCGCGGAGACTTCCGATCCAGCCTGTGTGAAACGGAAGATGTTGTCGATGAAGAGGAGGGTGTCGCTGCCTTCTTCGTCGCGGAAAAATTCGGCTACCGTAAGCGCGGTGAGCGCGACGCGGAGACGCGCACCGGGAGGCTCGGTCATCTGGCCATAGATCAGCGCGGCTTTGGATTCATCCGGCTTGCCGGGCTTGATGACGCCCGACTCGGACATTTCGAGCCAAAGGTCGTTGCCTTCGCGGGTGCGCTCGCCGACTCCGGCAAAAACGGAAAAGCCGCCGTGCTGCTTGGCGACGTTGTTGATGAGCTCCATAATGACGACGGTTTTACCGACGCCAGCACCGCCGAAGAGGCCGATTTTGCCGCCCTTCAAGAAGGGCTGGATCAGATCGACGACCTTGACGCCGGTCTCGAACATTTCGGCGGTAGTGGATTGCTCGTCGAACGCAGGAGCCAGACGGTGAATCGGCATTCTTTTGGTGGCGGCGATGGGGCCGAGGCGATCGACGGGTTCGCCGATGACGTTCATGACGCGACCGAGAGTGCCACGGCCGACGGGCACCGAGATAGGGCCGCCGAGATCAATGGCATTCATGCCGCGGACCATACCGTCGGTCGGCTCCATGGCGACGCAGCGGACGCGACCTTCGCCGAGATGCTGTTGAACTTCGAGGATGACGTTGATGGGCGTGGGGACGGTGAATCCGTCGCTGACGACGCGCAGAGCCTCATAGATAGGAGGCATGGAGGCTTCGACGAATTGCACGTCGACGGCGGGGCCGGCGACCTGGATGACGTGTCCGATATTTTCTGGCATAAGAACCTCAAAATCAGCTTCGAGCTTCGAGCCGCGAGCTTCGAGCTAAATCAAAACCTTTGGGGCTAAAGCCCCGAATCTTTTCTTGCCTTGTGTTCGGCACGACTGAAGTCGTGCCCTTCCCTAAACTTTAATTCCGATCTTGTGTTCGGCACGACTAAAGTCGTGCCCTTCCCAACAATGTTAAGAAACGTCCAACCCTGCAACTCACCAATCCGTCAGCAAAACCGGAGTTGGAATCCGCACCGGTCTTGGTGGCTCGAAGCTCGTGGCTCGTAGCTTCTTTATCCCTGGGCGGCGGCGCCGCTCACGATCTCGATAATTTCTTTCGTGATCTTGGCCTGGCGGGCACGGTTCATTACCAGCGTCAGGGAATCGATCATGTCAGATGCGTTGTTGGTGGCCGAATCCATGGCGGTCATGCGGGCGGCGTGCTCGGCCGCAACGGATTCGAGGAGCGCGTGAAAAATCTGAATGCCGATGTACTTGGGGAGCAGTTCGCTGAATAACTGGGCGGGCGGCTGCTCGTAAATGTAGTCGACGTCGGCGGTGGCAAATTTGGCGGCAGCTTCGTCGACGGCATGAGTGTCGGGCGGGCGGAGGCCAACGCCGGCGCCCTTGGCGGCTTCGAGCCGGCGCTTGCGCTCCTCTTCGGTCGGCTCTTCGGCGAGGCTGATATCGACCTCGCCGATTTCCTTGATGGGCAGAACATGCTCGACGACGAGGCGCTGCGCGATGACGGACTTGAATTCGTTGTAGAGGATGTAGACGCCGTCGATGAGTTCGTCGGAGAAGCGCTGGACCACGTCCTGGGCGAGATTGGCAACGAAGTTGTAATCGACCTTGCCGAGCACACCGACGTACTCACCGGTGATTTGCACGCGACCGGCGCGGGGCTTTTCACTTTGGATGGGAGCGTCTCCGGCTTGAACGTCCTCCGCGTTTCGTTTCGTGGGAGCCGAGGGGAAACGGCGGCGCATGAAGTCGCGGCCTTTGCGGCCGATGCACTCGACGTCGATATTCTGGTCGGGCTTGGAGGCGATGAACTTGGTAACAATTTTCAGGATATTCGTGTTGAAGGCGCCGGCCAGACCCTTGTCTCCGGTGACGACGATGAGGAGAATATTTTTCTCGGGCCGCTCGGCGAGCAAGGGATGAAGCGGATCGCCGGTGACGGGATCACAGATGTTGGCGCGCTTGATGAGCGACTTCAGAACGTTGGTCAACATCTGCGAGTAGGGGCGGGCGGCGAGAGCGGCTTCCTGCGCGCGGCGGAGCTTGGCGGCGGAGACGGTCTTCATCGCCTTGGTGATCTGGCGCGTGTTGACCACGCTGCGGATACGACGCCGGATATCGAGAATGTTGGGCATAGATCAGCTACGAGCTACGAGCTTCGAGCAAAAAGCAAAACCAGGGCTAAAGCCCCATCGTTATTTCGATCACTGACGCGGCCCTAAAGGGCCGCTCTTCCACCATTACTTCGCGAACTGCTTGTTTTGAATCTACGAATTGTTGCTTTGCTTCCTTGATTACTCTGGACATCTCGGCTTTGAGATTGTCGTCCAGGACTTTCTTTTCCATGATCGTGTTGAGTAAGCCTGGGTTCGTGGTGTCTACATATTGGTAGAGAGCTTGCTCGAATTCGCGAACCTGGGTGACTGGCAGATCGTCGAGGACGCCGCTGGTTCCGGCGAAAATGGCGATGATCTGCTTGGAAAATGGCAGCGGCGAGAACTGGGCTTGCTTCAGCAGTTCGACGAGGCGCTGGCCGCGATTGAGCTGGTTCTGGGTGGCTTTGTCGAGATCGCTGCCGAATTGGGCGAAGGCTGCCAGTTCGCGGTATTGCGCCAGTTCGAGTTTCAACGTTCCAGCGACCTGACGCATGGCTTTGATCTGCGCGCTACCGCCTACGCGGCTTACGGAAAGGCCGACGTTCACGGCCGGACGGACGCCCTGGTTGAAGAGGTCGGTTTCGAGATAGATCTGGCCGTCGGTGATGGAGATGACGTTGGTCGGAATGTAGGCCGAAACGTCACCGGCCTGGGTTTCGATTACCGGGAGCGCGGTGAGCGATCCGCCGCCGTTTTTGTCGCTTAGCTTGGCAGCACGCTCCAAGAGGCGCGAGTGGAGATAGAAGACGTCTCCGGGATAGGCTTCACGGCCCGGCGGGCGGCGGAGCAGGAGTGAGATTTCGCGGTAGGACGCGGCGTGCTTGGAAAGATCGTCGTAGATGCAGAGCGCGTGGCGGCCGCTATCGCGGAAAAATTCACCCATGGCGCAGGCGGCGTAGGGCGATATGTACTGCATGGGCGCGGGTTCGGAGGCAGAGGCGGCGACGACGATGGTGTACTCCATGGCGCCGGCGTCTTCGAGAATTTTGACGACTTGCGCGATCGAGGAGCGCTTCTGGCCGATGGCGTTGTAGATGCAGATAAGGTTGTTGCCCTTGCTGTTGATGATGGTGTCGAGGGCGACCGCGGTTTTGCCGGTCTGGCGGTCGCCGATGATGAGTTCGCGCTGGCCGCGGCCGATAGGGATCATCGAGTCGATGGCTTTGAGACCGGTGGCCATGGGCTCGCGCACGGGCTGGCGGTCGATGACGCCGGGGGCGATGCGCTCGAGCGGAATGAACTTGTCGGACTGGATCGGGCCTTTGTCGTCGATGGGTTCGCCGAGCGAGTTGACGACGCGACCGATGAGGGCGTCGCCGACGGGCACGCTCATGATGCGGCCGGTGCGCTTGACCTCGTCGCCCTCTTTGATTTCGGTGTATTCGCCGAGGATCACGACGCCGACCTGATCTTCTTCCAGGTTCATGGCGATGCCGGCCACGCCGTGCGGGAAGCTGAGGAGTTCGCCGGCCATGACCTTGTCGAGGCCATAGACGCGGGCGATACCGTCGCCGAGGGTGATGATGGTGCCCACTTCGTCGACCGCGATTTTGGTCTCGTAGTGCTCAATCTGCTCGCGGATTAGTTGAGTGATTTCGTCTGCTTTAATTTGTGCCATAGGATCAGCTTTGAGCTATGAGCTTTGAGCTACGAGCAACCCACTTTCGCGTTAGTTGTCCGAAGCTGTAAGTCACAGCTGAATCTCCACTAAAAACTTTCTGTCTGCCGTCTGAAGAAGCTCGACGGGAAATCCTGTAACCGATTGCTCGCGGCTCCTAGCTCGAAGCTAACTTTCCACCAACTGTTCTCGAATCCGTTCCAGTTGACCGTTGACCGAGCCATCGTAAATGGTGCTGCCGACCTGAACTACCGCGCCCCCGAGAATGGATGCGTCCTGCTGGTAACGCGCCCTGACTCGCTTGCCAGTAAGCTTGGCGATCTCGGCTTCCAATAACTGTTTTTCCGGATCGTTCAGCAGACGGGAACTTGTGACTTGGGCCTCCGCGAAACCCATACGGTCGTTCAGTTCCTGTTCGACTTGCTTGACGATATCGCTGAAGAGCGCCAGGCGGCGATGATCGGTGACGACCGCAACAAAATTTCGCACCGGGCGCGAGGCGCCGAGTCTTTGCGCAAGCGCGTCGATCACCGCGTTCTTCTGGGCCGAGGGAATCGAGGGATTATCGAGCACGCGGCGCAGTTCGACGCTTTCGGCGAGCAGGGCTTCCATGGATTGGAGCTCGGCTAACATGCGCGCGGGGTCGGCCTTGGTGCTCATTACGACATCGGCAAAGGCGCGGGCGTAGGTTCCGACGACGGATGCCATCAGCGGCCATCCTTTCCGCCGTTGCGGCCGCCATCACCCGGCGAGCCGGATTTGCCGGGCTCAGCGAGGTGGGCGGAGAAATTGCGCACGAGGACCTGATCGGTATTGGAATCCACGTTGATCTGTTTGCGGGCCAGCATGACGGCCAAGTCGGCGGTGTGGATGGAGAGTTCGCGGCGAATCTGCTTGGCAGCGGCGGCGATTTCCTGTTCGGCGGCCTGAACCACTTTTCGGAGGTCGTCTTCGGCGGCCTTCTTGATGCGCTCGTCTTCGGCGGCGGCTTCTTTTTCGGCGGAGGACTGCATGCGGCCGATCTCGACGTCCATCTGCTGGAGGCGATTTTCAATATCGGAGAGCCGCTTGCCGGCTTCGGCGCTGGCTTTGCGCGCCTCTTCGAGAGCTTTCTGGATGGACTCGTTGCGGGCGCCCATGATGCCGGGTACGGTTTTGCGAAGCGCCCAGACGAGCAGAACAACGATGATGGCGAAATTCACGACCAGCGCAAGAATGTGCGCGCCATGCACGCTCAGGCCGGTGACCCGGGCGAGTTTCTGGACCATGGTGGAGTGCTTGAGGTCGGCGTGTTCCTCGCCTCCTTCGTCTTCGGATTCGCGAGTTTCCTTCGCCAGTTCGCCGCCAATGCTGGTGGGTTGATGCTCGGCGGGAGCGGCTTCGCCGGCGGGCTGGGCGGCAGAGTTTTTGGAGGCTGCATCGTCGGGGGATTGATTTTTCGAGTCTTGATTTTTCGCGTCTTGATTCGCCGAGTTTTGATTCGTCTGTGGACTGGCGGGCTGAGCCTGGGCGGACGCGAAGGAGGCCGGGAGCGTCAGCCAAAGGCACGCCGCGATGACGAGGACAATGCATGGGCCGACGAAGGATTTCTTCAGAATCGTTTTCTTGACGGTCGTTTTCTTGACGGTCGGGCTCTCGACGATCGTTTTCTTGACGATCGGGCTGCTGGATTGGGTCGTTCTCTTCATCTTCTCGGTCATGTTGCCTGGGAGCTTGATTGACATGGGCCGTTACTCACCCACCGGACTTGGTGCGGCCACGGGACGAAGCACGGTGCGAACGATTTCAACCGCCAGCCTGCCGGCTTCGGATTGCAGTTTGCCGATGGCTTCCTGTTTGTCCTGTTCGAGGGCGGATCGAGCCTGTTTGACCTGCTCGTCGGCACGGGCTCGGGCGACGCTGACAGCGTCGGCGCGAGACTGGATAGCCAACTGGCGGCGTGATTCGAGGTTCTTAAAGACTTTCTGGCGCGCTTCGCGGAGGCGTTGCTCGTATTCGGCGGTGCGGGCTTCGGCGGCGGCAATATCGGCGCGCGCCTTCTCCACGGCACCCTCGGTTCGCTTGCGGCGCTCGGCGAGAACAGCTATGAGAGGCCGGTGCACAACAAATACATAAACAATATAGAGAAACCAAAGCAGGAGAATGGTGGGCACGCTTCCGAGCAGTAATTCGCCTAGTTGTCGGAGTGTCTGTCCCATGCCTGAATGATCGATTCTCGGCTGATACGGCTCGAAGAATAGCGGTTTGTAAAACCAATAAAACTAACATCCTGGCGACAAAAGTGTCAATGACATCGAGAGGGTGCTTAGGGGCTGGATTTGCGTGGACGTTCAACCACCAAGGCCACTAAGGCGCACTAAGGAAAATCCTTAAAGACTTCATGATGCTTTTCGGCGGAATTGAGCTCTGTGGACGGTGGGGTTGCGGGACGGCACGGCCTAAGTTGCGCTTGACAATGGGTGTGGGAGGACTACCATGGAAATATCACCTCCGATCCCTTTCCGGATCGAATGGGCCGATAGCCAAGGAAACGTCACCGCTTCTTGGCTGGCGGCCCATTTTATTTTTTGCTTATTTCTTCGACGCTTCGACTACCAGGAACACTTTCGATGCTTCGACCACCAAGGACACTAAGGTGCACTGAGGAAAAGGTCAGAAACTTCGGGGGTTGTGTTTTTGTTTTGTTTGCCTGGTTTTTTCTACTGCCAGCCCCTTGGCCCCGGCATCACGAAAAGGTTACTAGTTGTTGACAGAGGAGTGACAACCCCAGGGTCGCGGGTGATGAGAATGAAATTGTTCCGAACAGCTCGCTGGAAGAGCACGGAACAACTCTCAAACCCTGGAAGCAGTCTGGCGTAATGGCCCTTCATTTCGCCAGACTTTTTTTGTGTACCGGAACTGCTTAGCGAGGCAGAGCCGCGGCCATGCGGGCGAATGGGCTAGCGGGCGGCCGGTTGAACAAGATTGGCGATTCTTTCGAGCAGGAAAACCATACTCATCCCAGACTCGACAACCGCATCGACCTCATGATGGCGGGCAGCAGCGTGCATCACGAGCACCTTGGTTCCGGGCGCGTTCTTCTTGACCATGTAGGGCAGATGGTGACGATCGTCTTTGCTCAGAGTTGAGCCGAGAATGACGAGGTCGAATTTGTCGCCCTGCAACTCCGCAGCGACGCCGTTGCGATGGAGAGCGGTGGTCACCTGATGGCCAGCCTTCTGCATCTCGGCGGCATGTTCGGCGAGGATTTTCTCATCCGACTCGCCGTAAAGGATCCTGATTGACGGTTTAGTGGCAGTTTTTGAAGCGGTCGCGGGCACAGGCCCTCCTTGGGACGTCCATTCGGAGATTAGCAACCGGGGAGCGTCTTTCAGAGATAACGGAAGAACAAGACCGGGTGCGCGGTGGCGGGCCAATACAGCAGCCGATGGGTGGGTGGGAAGGCAATTTTCCTTGACACGAATGGGCGAATGTATCAATATTCATTCGTTTTAATAAAACAATTTAATAGATAGAAAATGGAGTAAGACGATGATTGGCGGGGTGGACATCGGCGGTACCAAGATTGCAGTCGGCATCGTAGGCTGCGATGGCCGCCTACTCGCAAAGGAGCAATGCCCGACGGACGTTCCACGCGGGTTCGACGATGCCATGCGGCGGGTGAAGTCGCTTCTCCGCGATTGTGAGCGGCGGGCCGGGGTGAAATTAGAAGGAATCGGGATTGGATCGGCTGGGCCGGTTGACACGGCGACGGGACGACTGGGAAACGTCAATAATCTGCCGGGGTGGGAGGGTGGAAATCCGGTGGAGGTATTGGCGCGAGAGTTTGGAGTGCCGGTCGCGATGGAGAACGATGCGGATGCGGCGGCGCTGGGCGAGTTGCGCTGGGGAGCGGGGAGATCGAAAGCGCGTCTTCTATATGTGACAGTGGGAACCGGGATCGGGGTCAGCCTGATTCTGCATGGCGAGGTGTATCGAGGCGTAGGCGGCTGCCATCCGGAGATGGGGCATCACATTCTCGATCCGGCGGGGCCGCGTTGTTCGTGCGGCGTGCGCGGTTGCTGGGAGAGTCTGGCGGCGGGCCCGGCGATGACGGCGTGGTGGAAAGCTAATGCATCGGCCGGCGACGGAGATTCGGCTGTGAGCGCACGCGAAATCTGCACGCGGGCGGAAAACGGCGATGAACTCGCGCGGCGGGCGGTGGAACGCGAAGGGTATTATCTGGGACTGGGGCTGGCGAATCTGATCACGATGTTCGCTCCGGACGCGATTGTGCTGGGCGGCAGCGTGATGAAGAGCGCACCTCTGTTCATGGATCGCATGCGCGAGGTGATACGGGAGAGTTGCCGGCTGGTTCCAGTGGACCGCGTCGAGATTTCCGCGGCGTCGCTGGGCCCGGACGCGGGACTGATTGGGGCGGCGCAGGTTTGGAACCAGAGGTACGAGAAATCGCCACAACCGGTGCGATGAAATCACGCGCGATGATCATGTGCGTCGAAATCAGGCGCGACGAAATCACGCGCGATAAAATCCAAAAGAAACGACGAGGATGAAGTTGGCGACCGAGACGCATCGCATCATTGAAGGCCAGTATCTTCGAGACATACTCGACCAACCGGGAGCGCTGGCGGAGACGCTGGAGCACCTGAAGATTCCCGACGAGCTCGCGCCGATTGGCCGGAGTTTGCGGGAAGGCCGATTCAAGCGCGTGGTGCTCACGGGGATGGGCGCATCGTTTCACGCGCTGCGTCCGCTGTTCTTGCGGCTGAACTCATGCGGCTACACGGCGGTGGCGGCAGAAACCTCGGAACTGATCTATTCGCTGGGGGGGTGGTTGGAGCCGGAGACGCTGATGATCGCGGTCTCGCAATCGGGAGAGAGCGCGGAGATCGTGCGCATGCTGGAACAGAATCGGGATCGCGCGCCGGTGGTGGGCATCACGAATGCGGCGGGCAGCCATCTGGCACGGAGAGCAAATGCGGCGATTCTGACCTGGGCCGGCAAGGAAGCGTCCGTGTCCTGCAAGACGTATGTGACCGCGTTGATGGTGCTGCACTGGCTAGGGGAATTTTTTTGTGGGTCGGACGAGGGCCAAACGCGCGGAGATCTGGCGCAAGCGGCGCCGGCAGCGGCGGCGTATCTGGGAACGTGGCGGGACCATGTGCTGGAGATGGCGGCGGAGTTGGGGCACGTCAGGAATTTATTTTTTCTGGGACGTGGCGAGTCGCTGGCGGCGTGCGGAGCGGGTTCGCTGATCATGAAGGAATCGGTGCGGATGCCGGCGGAGGCCTTGAGTGGCGCGGCGTTTCGGCATGGGCCGCTGGAGATGGCGAATCGCGAGACGGTGGCGGTGATTTTTGCGGGCGCGGAGTCGACGCGGGCGCTGCAGGCTCGGCTGGCTGAAGATATCCGGCAGGCGGGTGGCCGAATTTGCTGGATCGGGGAAGATGCGGATGGACGAGCGTGGAGCCTGCCAACGGCGCCGGCGACTCTGCGGCCTCTCCTTGAGATCCTGCCGGTACAGATGATGACGCTGGCTCTGGCCGCGGAGGCGGGCATCGAGGCGGGACGGTTTGCGCGCATTTCCAAAGTCACGACAACTGAATAAAAGAATTCGCCGGGGGGTTAAGGTGCCGATTCACGGTTTCTCCCAATCGCAAATGTCAATTACTCTGGCTCGGCGCGTAGCGCGGGCGAGTCGCGGCGGCCGCATTCTCGTTCTCACTCTTATTGCGGGATTTATTTGGTGCAGCGCCAACTCTGTTTGGGCGAGTGCTGCGAGTCCCAGTTCGAGAGCGGCGAATATTCCATTGCATACGGGCTGGCAGTTGCAGTCTTCATGCTCGGCGAAGGCCACGGGCGCGGAGATTTCAACGGCGGGGTTCGCGGCGAGCGGATGGCACAGCGCGACGGTACCGACGACGGTGGTGGCCGCGCTGGTGGCGGATGGGACGTATCCCGATCCTTATTTCGGAATGAATTTGAAGTCGCTGCCGGGGATGAACTACGCGACGAATACCTTTTTCGCGAACCAGGAGATGCCGCAGGACAGCCCGTTCCGTTGCTCATGGTGGTTTCGCACCGAGTTTGCGACTCCGGCCGAAGCGAGCAAGGGCGCGACCTGGCTGCATTTTGACGGCATCAACTATCGCGCGAACATCTGGCTGAATGGCGAGAAGATCGCCGACGCGGAGGATGTGGTGGGCATGATGCGGCGCTTCGACTTCGAGATTGGCAAACGCCTCGCTCCGGGAAAGGCGAATGCTCTGGCGGTGGAGGTGTTCGCGCCGGGAAAAGATGCGCTCGCGATGACGTGGGTGGACTGGAATCCGACTCCACCCGACAAGGACATGGGGATCTGGAAAGACGTCTACTTGAGCACGAGCGGGGACGTCGCGCTGCAACATCCGTTTGTCGGGTCGAAACTTGACGCGGATTACAAATCGGCGGCGCTCACGATTACGGCGGACGTGCACAACTCGGGAACTCATGCGGCGACTGGGGTATTGCGCGCGGAGGTTGATGGCATACGCGTCAGCCAGAAGATTGAACTGGCACCTGATGAGTCGAAGACGGTGGTGTTCGAGCCCGAGCGGTTTCCGCAACTGCGTCTTGCTCATCCGCGGCTGTGGTGGCCGTATCAGATGGGCTCGCCGGAACTGTATACCGCGCACTTGGAAGTTGAGATTGATGGACGGAGTTCGGATGCGACATCGGTGCAGTTTGGCATTCGCGAGGTGACCTCGCAGCTAACCGAGAAGGGTTATCGCCTATTCAAAATCAACGGGCGCAAGCTGCTGGTTCGAGGGGCGGCATGGGCTCCGGACATGCTGTTGCGCTGGTCGCCGGAGCGGGCACAGGCTGCGATCGAATACGTGCGCGGCATGAATCTGAACGCGATTCGCCTTGAAGGCCGCATGGAGCGGGACGAATTTTTTGACATCGCGGACCGGTTGGGCGTGCTGATCATGCCAGGATGGACGTGCTGCGACTTCTGGGAGCAATGGAAGTCATGGACCCCGGAGACGGCGAAGATTGCTGCGGCATCGATGGCCGACCAGGCCAGGCGACTGCGCAATCATCCCAGCGTTTTTGTCTTCCTTTATGGCAGCGATAATCCGCCGCCGGCGGTGTACGAGACGATGTACTTGCAGGTTCTTAAGGATGCGCGTTGGCCGAACCCGACGGTCTCATCCGCGTCGGATACTCCGACGGGAGTAACGGGAGTATCGGGCGTGAAGATGACGGGACCGTATGAATATGTTCCGCCGAGCTACTGGCTGGTGGATCGCGATGCAGGCGGCGCTTACGGATTTAATACGGAAACCAGTCCCGGGCCGGTGATTCCGACGCTACCGAGTCTAAAGAAATTTATTCCGGCCGACCATCTGTGGCCGATTGACGAGTACTGGAACTATCACGCCGGGCTGGAGCGCTTCACGAACATCGACAGATTTGTAAACGGCATCAATGAGCGCTACGGCAAAGCGACGGACCTGGAAGATTTTCTGCGCAAGTCGCAGGCCATGAATTATGAAGCGCAGCGGGCGATGTTCGAGGCATACGGCCGCAATAAATACGATTCGACGGGGGTGATTCAGTGGATGCTGAACAATGCGTGGCCGTCGATCATCTGGAACTTGTATGACTATTCTCTGGTTCCGTCGGGCGCATATTTTGGATCCAGGAAAGCCTGCGAGCCGCTGCATGTGCAGTATTCATATGATGACAATTCTGTCGCCGTGGTAAATGGACACGACCGCGCATTTTCGGGAATGCGCGTTCAGGCCACAATCTATGACATCAATTCCGCGGAGAAGTCTCGGCAACAGGCGACGGTTGAAGTGCCGGCCGACAGCAGCGTGCGGGCTCTGCAGTTGCGCCCGGTCGAGGGTATTGCTCCAACTTACTTTTTGAAGCTGGAATTGCGGGACGCATCCGGCAAACTGGTGAACGACAATTTTTACTGGCTCTCCACCAAGCCGGACGTGCTGGACTGGGCGAAGAAAGTGGACACGGTGTACACGCCGGAGAGCGCTTATGCGGACTTGAGCGGACTTAATTCCCTGCCCCCGGTGAAGCTGGCGATCCGCGGCTCGATCGTGCAGGAGGGAAAAGAAAAAGTCGTTCGCGCGTTTGTTGAGAATCCCAGTTCGAGCCTGGCGTTTATGGTGCATGTGCGCGTGGCCACGGCGAAGGGTGACGAGGATGTTGTGCCAATTTTCTGGGACGACAATTATGTGTCGCTGCTGCCGGGAGAGAATCGGGAGTTGACGGCGCGCTTCGAGGCCGCGAATGGCGGCGACGGTGAGCTGGTGCTGACGGTGGATGGCTGGAATGTTGGACAGTCGAGCAACGGGTTAGCGGCAGAGAAGAAACCCTAGGGGCTGTCAAGGTCGACCGGGACAGCCGGCGGCTGCAGAACGAATTGCTCGAAAAAGCCGGGCATCCGCTGTACACTCCGCACTAACCAATATGGTCACGATACGCGATGTGGCAAAGGAAAGCGGGTTTTCCGCGACCACGGTCTCCATCGTGCTGAACAACGCGCCGCTGGCGCGCTATATTCCCACGGCAACAAAAAAGCGGATTGAGAGCGCGGCCAAGAAGCTGGGCTATCGGCCGAATCTTTTTGCGCGCTCGCTGCGCAGCCGGCGCAGCCACACGGTGGGCGTCATGGTATTCGACATGACCGATCCGTTTTGCACGCTAGTGCTGCGCGGCATCGAGAGTTCGCTCTACCAGGCCTCGTATCTGCCGATTTTGACGGACGTGCAAAACGAGCGCGCGCGCTTTGAGCGCTATCTCGAAATGCTGCTGGACCGGCGGGTGGAGGCGCTGATCGTGGTCGCCAACTGGCTCTTCGTGAATATCGATGTGTTGGGCGACCTGGAAAAGAGCAACATCCCGACGGTGATGATCGGGAGGGAGTTGAAAAACGATGCCATCAGCTCGGTGATTGTGGATAACGAACTGGGCGCGTACTCGGCGGTTGAGCATCTGTATGCGCTGGGGCACCGCAAGATTGCGTTTATCCGCGGGCCGAAGACTTTGACGGACAGCGCGCCGCGCTGGAGAGGCGTGAAGTCATTCGCCAAGGCGCGGGGGCTGGAACTCGATCCGCGATTGACGGTCGATCTGCCGGAATCGAGCGATCCGATGTCGAGCTTCGAGATCGGCTACAAACTCACAGAGGAGATGCTGAAGGCGAAACGTCCCTTCACTGCACTGATGGCGTTCGACGACATGACGGCGTTTGGAGCGGTGCGCGCGCTCACCCGCGCCGGGGTACGCGTGCCGGAACAATGTTCGGTCGTCGGATTTGACGATGTCGCGGCTTCGAGCCTGTGTACGCCTCCCTTGACCACCGTTCGCCAGCCCATGGAAGCGATGGGAGCGCTGGCGGCGAGCATTGTGCTGGAAGGAATCAACGCCATGCTCGAGAAGCGCGACCTCCCGGCCGTGCATCGCAAACTGGCCCCGGAGCTGGCGGTGCGAGATTCGACCCGAACCGCCGGATAAGTCCTTTCCGAGGCCCACCTTCGTCTATTTTTTGCTTGACTGAAAATCGCAAAAGGAACAATATTCATACGTTTTAATGAAACGATTCCTTAACCATTCCCACTGGCGATTGAGAGGCTGAACATGAACGCTCGACATGCAATGTTGCGAACCGCGCGGAATGTATTTTCGGTTGGTATTTTTCTGCTGTGCGTGAGCGGCTTGGCCCTTGCCCAGGCGGGAAGAGGCAGTATCAGCGGGCTAGTCTCCGATTCGTCGGGGGCGGTTGTGAAGGGAGCGCAAGTCACCGCGCTCGACCGTGCAAATGGAGTCAAACTGCACACCGTGACCAGCGACGCGGGGCTTTACAGCTTTGTGTCGCTGACGCCGGGCACTTACGTGGTTACGGCGAGCCAGAAAGGTTTTGAAAGCGTCGCTCAGGAAAAGGTTCTGGTCACGGTGGACCAGACCACTACCGTGAACATTGCGCTGCGCGTCGGCAACGTGACGGAGACGGTTACGGTATCGGATACGGCGGAACTGGTAGATACGACCAACTCCACGGTGGGACAGTTGATTGACTCGGCGGCCATTGATCGGGTGCCGTTGCTGACGCGGAATGTATTTGACCTGGTGCAACTGAGCGCGGGCGTAACTCCGGCGAATGGATCGCCCAATTCCTCCAGTTCGCAGGCCATTATCAATATCTCGAGCGGTCGTCCAGGAATCGACGTTTCGTCGTACACCATCAACGGAGCCATCCAGGGATCGGTTTATTACATGCTGGACGGGAGCCCGCTGGGCGTAGCGGAACAGAATATCGCCGCCATCCTACCGGCGATGGAGATTCCGGAGGATGGCGTGGAAGAGTTCCGGGTTGAGACCCAGAACACTCCGGCTTCTTATCAGAGCGGCGCGGCGGGCGTAATCAGCCTGGCCAGCAAATCCGGCACGAACGAGTTGCACGGCGATGCTTTCGTGGTTCTGCGACCGGACATTCTTGCCGCCAACGATTATTTCAATAAGCAAGACCAGTTATTGGCCGGCACGCCCAACCAACCGCTTGGCTTCCATCGCTACCAGGAAGGCGGAGCGATCG
Organism: uncultured Acidobacteriaceae bacterium; assembly: GCA_963841945.1. Classification (GTDB taxonomy): domain Bacteria; phylum Acidobacteriota; class Terriglobia; order Terriglobales; family Acidobacteriaceae; genus Acidiflorens. Next base: position 28,032 of record CAWJFC010000012.1, on the reverse strand, counting down.
GCGGACCCATCGTGCACAACAAGCTGTTTTTCTTTGGGGATTACGAGGCGACGCAAGAGAAGCTGTTTGATAATTCCAGCATCTTTACCGTTCCGACCACTGCGGAAGCAGCGGGCGATTTCTCGGCGGACAACTATACGATTTACAACCCGCTGGTAGGCGATAACCCGGACGGAACGCGGCAGGAGTTTCCGGTCCACAATGTGATTACGAGCTATACGCCAGTCAACCCCACAGCGGCGCAGTTCTTAGCTCATTTTCCCAAGTGTAACTACCCCGATCCGACCACTTGCGATTCGGCCACGGACGAACACCTGAACAACTTTCAACTCCCCGGCCTGGATCCCATCACCGCACAGAGATTCGATGTCCGTATGGACTATTACAAGAGCGAAGGGCAGCGCTTTTTCTCGCGCTTCTCCTATGACCGGCTGACGACCTCGGGAGTCAATGCCTTCGGCAACGATTGGGACCCGTACTACGCACAAAACATCACGAATGCGCGGAACTTTATCATCGGGGACGACTACACGATCAATTCCAACAATGTGTTGCAGCTGCGTTTCTCTTTCACCCGGCACTACGAGAATCAGGGCGGCGACCCTCAACAGAATGGGTTCGACATCACTACTCTGGGATTTCCCCAATCCCTGGCCGCAGCCCAGGCTTATAAGACTCTGCCGATCGCGTTTTTCAACGATCTGACGAACGGGAGCGGCAACGCCAGCGGGGTAGGAGGCACGGCGAACTACAATACCTTCCTTTATGCCAGCGAGAACTTCGACGGCAGTGCCACTCTTTCAAGGGTGATGGGGAAACACCTGCTCAGCTTCGGCGCGGAATATATGAAGAGGTTTCTGAATGTGGGCCAGCCGCCGGCATCCTCGGGTTGGTACTACTTCGATATCTCGGCCACCGATCAACAAACCTCGCCAGCATCGGGAAACCTATTGGGAGGCAGCGACTTTGCGTCGTTTCTGCTGGGCATGGGGAGCATCCCCGGCAATGAATCGGTGAACTTCACGCAGGATCTTTTCTCCGCGGTCTCCAGTCCGTATTATGCAGCCTTCGTCGAGGACACCTACCACGTCACTCCGGCCCTCACCGTTACCGCAGGACTTCGGTGGGATATCTTCGGCGGCAAGACGGAGCGTCACAACCGCCTCGAATATTTCGATCCGACGGCGGTGGGTTCATCGGGGCCCGTTGGAACGTTTCCTGGAGGCAGCTTTACGGGCGGCGAAGTATTCGTCGGCAGCGGCCACCGTTCTCCGTTTACCACGAACCTGACGAACTTTGCGCCGCGCCTCGGCTTCTCATGGCTGGCGGCGCAACACCTCGTGATTCGCGGCGGAGCGGGTTTCTATTTTGGACCGAGCGTGCAGATGGTCAGCGGCTCGCTGGAGGACAGCGACGGATACTCGACGAGCAACAACTGGAACGCGACCTGTGTTCAGGCGATAACCAATGGGAATACCCAAGCCGGTGGGAATACCGCCATAAACAGCGACGCGGCCATAAGTAATCCCGCCTTGTGTCTGCCGGGTGGGGCGGCCAACGTGACTGGCCCGTACTCGTTGAGCAATCCATTTCCGGACGGACTAGTTCCTCCATCCCAATTTCAGCCCGACGGATTGGAGACCAACCTGGGCGCGAACCTGACCACCATGCTGCACTCGCAGCGTACGGCCTTGACCTATAACTTCAACTTCGGGGTGGAGTATGAGTTTCCACATAAGATCGTCGCCACCGTTGGTTATGTGGGCAGCCGGGGACTCTTTCTTCCGATCGGCTCGGTCGATTTGAATCAACTCAATCTGAGCCAGATCTATCAGCTTGGTACCGGCCCGAATGGCGGCAACCCGGCGGGATTCATTGCGGCGGAGCCTTTCCCGCAGTTCAACACGGGCGCCATCAGCATGACAGGGCAAACCAACGGTGTGATCGTCAACGGCTATCCGGGCGGAGATTCCGAATACAGTTCGCTACAAACGAAGGTGCAGAAGCGCCTGACCAATCACTTCACCACCCTGGCTTCATTTACGTGGGCCAAGCTGATGACTGATGACGGCAATCCTCCTCTGGGCTTTGTCGGTTTTCACGCCGGGTCGATTCAGGACTGGAGGAATATGAGTTACGAGCACTCCGTCAGTCCACAAGACGTGAAGTATCAATTCACATGGCAGGCCTCTTACGACCTACCTGTGGGTTCAGGCAGAGCGGTCAACCTCAACGGAGTATCCAATGCCATCCTGGGCAACTGGACGGTGGACGGGATCTTCTACCTGAGCAGCGGCATTCCGATCGCCTCGCCCTACGTCGGAAACAACATGTACCTTAACCAGCGCGCCGATCTGACCTGCGATCCGAGCAAAGGGGCACCACGAACGGCAGATGTTTGGTTCTTACCCAACTGCTTTGCCGTGCCCGGAACCGAGCTTGGCGGCGCACCTAATCTGTTTATTGGAGGGAACGCGCCCGCGTATCTGGATCACCTGCGCACCATGGGCGCTAACAATCTCGACCTGACATTTTCCAAGACTTTCAAACTCGGCGAAAAGAGGGATCTTCGCTTCGACGTATCTTCTTACAACGTTGCCAACAGGCCGCAGTTTTCCGCACCGAACGTGCCCACGAATGCCAGCGGGTGGTCAACCGGCCCAACCCCGACCGGGGCGTGCCCTTATCAACCGTGTGGTGATGAATTCGGCCAGATCACGGCTACCTCCAACACACCGCGGCAGTTTCAGTTTGGATCGAGATTTACTTTTTGATCTGGGTGGGGATAGTGCCTGAATGAAAGAGAATGCCGCGCCGGCTTATACCCGGCGCCGGATTCTTGCGGGATCTTGGTCCCTTCATCAGCCTCTTCATTAGTATTAGTTTCTTCGTCTTTTTCCGCGCAGTTTAATCCACAAGCGAAACTGGTGGCTCCCGTTGAGATCCGACGGGAGAGGTGTCGCTTCCCGGACACGAAATCCGCATGCTCTTCAAATCAGGGCAGATACAATTCTTGACAATATTAAGGATTGCGATATTATTATCGCGATTTGATATATGACACTGGGCGAGAAAATCCGGTACTTGCGGGAAGTGGAGGGCTCGCTGCGCGGGCTGGGCCGCCCGATGACGCAGCAGGAGTTGATGAAGGCGATCCGCAAGGAGACTGGCAAGGGAATCAGCCAGTCGTATTTGTCGCAGATCGAGAGCGGGCGGCGACCGCACATGACGCAGTCGACGCGTACGCTGCTGGCACGATTTTTTAAGGTGCATCCCGGGTTTCTGGTGGACGATCCAGAGGGTTATCACGCGGAACTGACATCGGACCTGCGGACGACGGAAGGGCAGCTCGACGTGTGGCTACTGCAAGGCTCGGAAAGATTTGCGAGCGATCCGGCGGTGAGCGAGGCGCTGATCAAGGCGGCCAGAGAGAAAGACACGCGCCGGGCGCTGCTGTTGCTGGGCGAGATTTTGAATACGGCGGGATTGGCCGATCGATTGTTCGAGGCTCTGAGGCCGGGAGTGGCGACCGGAGCGAAGAGTTCTCAGGTGACCGGTCACCGGTGAGCGGGTGACCGACCGCCGGGACGCCCGAGAAGCTGGCCGGTGAAGTCCAGTGGATGAAGTTCAAAGGAGGCGAAACCCGTGACGTGGTCTGACTTCTATCTGATTTGTTTCGCCGTCGGATTTTTGTTGAGTGCGATTTCGTTTGTCGCCGGGGGATTGCGGTTGCACGTGCATCTTCCACACCTCCCGCATGGTGGAATCGGACACGCGGGCGGCGCTATGGGCGGGGCGCACGCTCCGGTCACGCATGGGGGCGGCGCTGTAAAGGGCGGGCAGGGCGGTGCAGTTTCGCCGTTCAACTTTGTCACACTGACAGCTTTCCTGGCGTGGTTTGGAGGCACGGGCTTTCTGATCACCCGCTTTGCGCATATCTGGTTTGCGCTCGGGCTGCTGGTTTCGACGGGCGCGGGAGTGGTGGGCGGAGGAATCGTGTTTCTGTTTCTGAGCCGTGTTCTGGTCTCGCCCGAGGAGAACATGGACTCGGCCGACTACGAGATGGTGGGCGTGCTGGGACGAACGTCGCTGCCGATTCGCGAGAGCGGGACGGGTGAAATCATTTATTCGCAGGCGGGAACGCGGCGCACGTGCGGAGCACGCAGCGAAAACGGGACGGCCATCGCGAAGGGCGCGGAGGTCGTGGTGACGCGCTACGAGAAGGGCATCGCCTACGTGAGATTGTGGGAGGAACTGAGCGGCGAATGATGATGGAGCCAATCGGGCTGGCTCGGGGCTATCTATGAATCGGAAATTCTTCCATCTCGCGACCGTTCTGCTGTGGCTGGCGCTGCCCATTGTCGCGATTCAGTATCGTCAGGCGTGGGACAGCTTGCCGGTTCGGATGGCCACGCATTTCAATGCCACCAACCGGGCCGACGGCTGGATGTCGCGCGGACAGTCGCTCGATTTCAATCTGTGGATGGTCGGCATCGCGCTGGCGGTCAGCACGATTGTGCTCGTCGCCGCCAGTTGGAGGTCGGTTGCGAGCTTTGCCTGGGTTCTGCTCGGCTTCTTTTGGGTGATGGTCGGATTTTTGATTTCCGTCAATCAGGCGGTGATCAACTACAACGCGCATGGCACGCCGATTCATCCCGAGCGCGTGCTGCTGGTGCTGGCGGTTGCGATTGCGGTACTCATCCCCGCGTATCTCTTTTTGCACCGGCACGCGCCGCTGCCGGATGGAGAGACGCTGACGGTTGAAACGCACGCCGGCCGGGCGTGGAGCGTGGTGATTCTGATCGTGATGCTGGCGCCTGTCGTCACGACGGCGTTCATCCGCGGAGCTGTTCGCATTCCTCTGCTGGTGCTGGTGGGCGTCGGCGGGTTTGCGTTTGCGATGGCATGGGCGGGGTTCCAATACCGATTCATGCAGCACGGGCTCGACATCCGCATGCTTGGGTTGAGGCTGCGATCGATTCCGCGGTCGGCGATTGTGAGTTACGCGATTGAGCCCTGGGCTTTCATTCGGGGGTATGGCATTCGCGGCATTGGGAACTCGAGAGCGTATGTGTGGAGCAATAAGGTTGTGCACATCAAGACCACCCATGGGGACGTTTATTTGGGGCACAATGATCCGGCGCGAATCGTCCGCGATCTGGATCGGATGATGGGCGTGACGACAAGTGGTTGATTTACGGCTCGAAGATTGCAGCAGTTTCGCAGCGGTTTGGGTTTCGTCGTTAGTCGGTAGCTCACAGTTTGTGGTTGGTGGTTCGGAGCTTGCGGCTTTCATGGCTCGCGGCTCTCTTAGGAGGCGTCATGTCGTTTGGAGGCATTGCGGTAGAAATCTGGATTTTCGCGGGACTTGCAGTCCTGGTGGTCCTTTTCCTGGTCAGCTCACTTGCCCGTTTGTACCGTAAGGCGGGCCCGCACGAAGCGCTGATCGTTTACGGCTTTCGCGGAACGCGCGTGGTGCAGGGGCACGGCACGGTCATCTTTCCGATGGTGGAGAACTGCAAGGACCTGTCGCTGGAACTGATGTCGTTTGACGTGGCCCCGCAGCAAGACCTGTACACCAAGCAGGGCGTGGCGGTGACGGTGGAAGCGGTCGCGCAAATCAAGGTGAAGTCGGATAAGGAATCGATTCTGACGGCTGCCGAGCAATTCCTCACCAAGAGCGATCAGGAGCGCGAGAGCCTGATCCGGCTGGTGATGGAAGGGCACCTGCGGGGCATCATCGGACAACTCACGGTGGAAGAGATCGTGAAGCAGCCGGAGATGGTGGGCGACCGGATGCGCGGCACCTGCGCCGACGACATGAACAAGATGGGCCTTGAGGTCATTTCGTTCACGATTAAAGAAGTGCGCGACAAGAACGAATACATCACCAACATGGGCAAGCCCGACGTGGCGCGCATCAAGCGCGACGCCGACGTGGCCACAGCGGAAGCCGATCGGGACACGGCCATCAAGCGCGCGATCGCAATGCGGGAATCGGCGGTAGCGAAAGCGCAGGCGGACCAGGAGCGCGTGCTGGCGGAGACTCTTTCGCAGGCCAAACAAGCCGAGGCGCAGCGCGATCTCGAAATCAAGAAAGCGCAGTACCTCGAAGTGACCAAGAAGCAGCAGGCGCAGGCGGATAAGGCTTATGACATCCAGACCAACATCATGCAGCAGCAGGTCATTGCCGAGCAGGTGAAGGTGCAGCAGGTAGAAAAAGAAGGCCAAGTTAAGGTGCAGGACGCCGAGATCAATCGCCGCGAAAAAGAACTGATCGCGACGGTCTTGAAGCAGGCTGAGGTCGAGCGCCAGCGCATTGAAACGCTAGCCAACGCCGAAAAGTCGCGCCTGATGGCCGAAGCCGAGGGTCACGCGTCGTCGATTCGCCAGCAAGGTGAGGCTGAAGCGGAGATCATTTTCAAGAAAGGCGAGGCCGAGGCCAAGGCGATGAACGTGAAGGCCGAAGCATTCCAGCAATACAACCAGGCGGCCGTGATCGACCGACTGTTCGCCAGCATGCCGGAAGTGGTGAAGGCGCTGGCCAGTCCGCTGGCGAATGTCGACAAGATCACGATCGTTTCGACCGGCAATGGCGATTCTGCCGGGATGAACAAGATCACCGGCGATATCACCAAGATGGCGGCGCAGATACCGGCGCTGTTCGAGACGCTGAGCGGCATGCCGCTGGGCGAGTTGCTGGGCAAGGTGCGGCAGATTGGCGACAGTGCTCCGAAGGTGATTGAGCCCGGCAATGGCGCGAAATAAAGCAGGTGACGGTGACTGGTCACCGGCTCGCGGCCGTCGGTGACCGGTTACCTCGGGTAAGGATTTTTGACCGCGCTGGAGGATTCCGTGCAGGACGAAGTGCATCACGCTAGATCATTGGGGCTTTCGGTCGCGCTCGGCGGCGCCATGGGCGCTGCCATCGGCGCGGCTACTGGACACATGGGTATTTGGGTTGCGGCCGGGATCGCAGTTTATATCGCGATCAGCATCGTCGGCGGAGCCTGGAAGACAAAGCAGGACTAACAACCGCTGAATGGAGGTGGTTTTGTGTATCGAAAAATTGGGATTTCAATGGCGATTGGCGTAGCAGTTGGGGTGGCGATGACCGTGGTACTCGCCCATACCAACCTCTACGTGGCCATCGGAGTGGCGATGATCGCGATTGTGATTGGAAACGGAATCGCAAGCAGACAGCGAGGGTCGAGCTGCAAGCATCCCACCTCGGCTGGCAAATAAGATCGATCTCGCCCGGCGAAAACGGAAAAGGAAGCTGCGAGGTTAACGAACGACGAATTAAAGGAGTCCACCATGGCATTACTGGAGCGTGTTTCAACACTGGTTCGGGCTAATCTCAACGACCTGATCGACCAGGCCGAAGACCCGGAAAAGATGATCAAACAGGTGATCCTCGACATGCAGAACCAACTTCTGCAAGTCAAAACCCAGGTGGCGATCGCCATTGCCGACCAGCATCTGCTGGAAAAAAAGAAGCAGGAGAACGACGACAAGGTGCAGGAATGGATGCGCAAGGCCGAACTCTCCGTCGACAAGAAGCAGGACGACCTGGCGCGCGCTTCCCTGCTACGCGTGGAAAGCTATCGCGAGATGAGCGCCGGGTTCACGCAACAGGTCGAAGACCAGAGGGCGCAGGTGGAGAACCTGAAGTCGGCTCTGCGCAAACTGGAGCAGAAATTGGCCGAGGCCAACACGAAGGCCGATCTGCTGATCGCGCAACATCGCCGCGCGCGCGCGGCCAACAAAGCCAGTGACGCGCACTCCGGCATGAGCGCCAATTCGAAGTCGGCGACCTTTGATCGCATGAAGCGCAAGGTTGCACGCGAAGAAGCGGTGGGACAGGCAAAGGCTGAGTTGCTGGCCGACGACGTGGACGACCGCATTGCGGCGCTGGAGAAAGAGGATCGGATTGAACAGTTGCTGACGGAATTGAAGGCTAAGCGCGGGGCGTAGGGTAGGAGCTCGCGCGGAGATCATCGGATCACCCTGGTGAAATGTGTTTGACGATCTATATGATGCCATCTCGATGTTGTTCTCCTGGCGGTGGCCCACCTCCGAGGGACAAATTACCGCGGTCGAAGTGGATGCGGTTCAACGTAGTCGGGGCGACGGGCCCTTGCGGCTCGCAGTCTCGTATACATTCTCGTTGGGCGAGGACGGACCATACTCTGGCGAATGTTATTGGCGCCCGCTCTCCGCGGCCAGTGTTCTTGCCGCGAAAGAGGGGCTTCGCATCGGCCAGCGAGTAACGGTGCGTTTCCGACGAGACGATCCAAGTGTAAGCACGCTCGATCGTCGACTTTGGAAGGACTTCTGCGATTGAGAGGAACCGCTGTGAAACGAGTATTGAGTTCAACGCCAAGACGTGCGCGGTTAGCGAGTATGCCGAGATCGAAGAGACGATGTCGCCGGTGGTGCTGGAAAAGATCTCAAGCTGGATACTGAAGCAGGCCACAGAAAGCAAGGCCGTCACGCAAAGTCGGTAAAATCACGACGAGAGAGACTTCGATGCGTAAGATCTTCCATTTCGATTCGCCCGCCGATCCTTACATCGCCGAGGCGGCAGTGCTCTGCTGCTTCGACCATCGCATCAACCGAGCCGTCCGCAAGTTTCTCAAGAAGCAAGGCATCGAAAACCCGGACATGATCGTCGTGGCGGGCGGCGCCAAGACCCTGGCGTCTCCGCGCAACGACTTCGAACAGGACTTCATTCTCGAACAGGTCCGCATGTCGATTCGTTTGCACCAGGCAAAACGCGTGCTGGTCATGAGCCATTCCGATTGCGCGACGTATGGTGGGCTCGCGCATTTCAAAGGAGACCGCGAGGCCGAAGCCGCGCACCACCGCGCTGAATTGCTGCGGGCCGCCGAACTGGTGACGACGAATTTTCCGGGCGTCTCGGTTGAGCCGTATTTTGTGAAGTTCGATGGGGTGTGGGAGATAAAGCCGGCTAAGGGCTAGCGGCCTGGCCTGCCCGCGCGTCAACCTGGGGTACGATCGCCTAACCGGGCAACGCATGTTTGTATGTATTAGCCATTTGGCGTATTATAAATAGCCATGAGGCCAGTATGACTTCCGCCGTAATTGCCGAGGTACTCGGGGGAAAGAAAACCCTGGGCCGGTCGATCAAGAATTTTGCCGACCTCGCGGAATTGATTCGTCGAGGACTGCCCTCCGGCTCCCTGCTGGTGCTGGGCGAAAAACTCGATCTCAAGAATGCCGCGCTTTCCGAGAAGCTCGGTATTCCGCAGCGCACTTTAACCCGACGCCTCAGCCGCCATTCCCGCCTTACAGCCGCGGAGTCAGACCGAACCGTGCGCCTGGCGCGGGTTTACGCCACCGCCGTTGAGATGATCGGAAACGCCGAGAAGGCCGCACAGTGGCTGCGCACACCCAATCGCGCGCTCGGCGGCGCGGTTCCTATCGACCACCTCGACACCGATCTCGGCACGAGAGAGGTGGAAAACATTCTTGGCCGCATCGCGTATGGCGTTTACAGCTGATGGCCGTGAGCGGAACGAAACGCGGACAGTTGGACGCAAGGATGGCGCTCAACCAAAAAAAGTTTAGCCGATGAAACTTTGGAGAATCTGCCGGGCCATCCACGCAGCAGGAGCCTTTTCGGGGGATGGCGCACGGCTGTTTGGAGGGCGCTGGAATAGCCCCAGCGTTAAAGTCGTTTACGCTTCCTCGTCTCTCGCGTTAGCGGCGATCGAGACGTTTGTCCACCTGGAACCCAATCTGCGGCCCGACGATCTGGTTTCAATCGAGGCGGAGATTCCTGCGGGTGTCCATGTCGAGCGTCTTGATTTGCATTCCCTTCCCCGCAGATGGCATGAGTCCAGAGACGATACCTTGAGGTCGAAGGGTGATCATTGGGTCCGAAGCGGCAAGGCGGTTGCGTTGCTGGTCCCGTCCGCGGCCATTCGCGGCGAGTGGAATCTTCTGATCAATCCTGAACATGCTGACTTCCGGAAGCTCAAGATCGAGAAGCCGACTGCGTTTGAATTTGATCTGCGAATGTTTCGCTAGAAGATTTTCGTTGTCCGTGGGGCAATGTGGGCGATTTTTTGCGCGGATCGAGACTCGTTGTCTTAGGCGCTGGCCTTGTCGATCAGAGGCATCTGCCTGCTCTCGGCGGCCGACTGGCTTGCGGCAGATGCGGCGGCATCGGCGGCGGCGTCCAGTTCCAGTTGCTCCTGCCCGCTTAGAGCGGTGACCTTGCCGCGATAGGTCTTCAGGTGCCGCTGCGCGGTTTCAAAGGCTTCCTGCGCCTTATTGAGATTCTTGCCGACATTTTCGAACTGGTTCTGGAAAAAGTCGAACGACTTTTGCGCCTTGGCGAGCTCGGCGCGGCTCTTCTCGAAGCGGCTCGCGACCTCATACCACTTGTGCACGAGCGCAATCGTGTGCAGAGTCATGAGCAGCGTATTGGGAGAGACCGGAAAGACGTGCTGCTGATTCATCCAGTCGCCGAGTTCGCGATTGCGGATCACTTCCATGTAGAGGGTCTCGCTCGGCAAATACATGAGCGCGATTTCGGTGGTGCCATTCTCGGGCTGGATGTATTGCTGAATGCGCTTTGCCTCGGCCTTCATGACGCGCACGAGAGCGATGCGCGCGAGTTCAATTTCAGCTTCGTCACTGCTTTCGAAAAGCGCAATTACCTGCTCGCGCGGAAACTTCGCGTCGATGGGCAGCTTGCGATCCGGAAAATAAATCACCGCATCGGCGCGTCCACCGCCTTCGCCGGGCGATGCCTGCAGGGCGAACATGTGCGATGGCAGGAAGTCGGAGAGCAGACGCTCCAGGCTGGCCTCGCCGAATTGCCCGCGCAGATGCGGGAGTTTGAGAAGATTATTTAAATCATTGATCGAATGGCCAAGCGTGCTGACCTCTTTTAACTGCTCTTCGGCGGCGCGCAAATGCTGCTGCACTTTTTCGAACTGCGCGAAGCCTTCCTTAATGTTCTGGTCGAGCTTGACCTGCACTTGCTCGGTGATCGCGGCCAACTTGGCGTCCACACGGTCACGGATACCATCGAGGCTCTGCGCGGTCTGCTGATTCATGGTCTGAAATTCGGACTTGAGCTGTTGCGTGGTGAGAAGCAAGGAGCGCGTCATCTCGCCGCGTCCATCGGCCAGACTGTGGTTCTGCTCTTCCCTGCCCTCTTTCAGTTGCTGCTCGACCGCGGCGCGAATGTCTGAAAAGCCTTGCTGGATGCGGTCTTTCACCTGCTCACGAAGGTCCCCTTTAGTCGCCTCCAGTCGACTGGCCATATCGGCAGTGCTGATACTGATCTTCTGGCCAAGGGTCGTATCGAGCCTTTCGAGCGCACTTGCAACTTCCGCCTTTACATCCACTTGCGAGGAGGCGGAAAGACGACGCAATACAAGGGCCGAAAACCCAAGCCCAGCAAGGGTTCCGGCGAGTACGGTAACCAGCAGTATGGTCTCCATAGTAAGTAGCTGAGCCCGATTCTAGAAGCTAGCGTGAGACTTGGAAAGCGGAAGTTTTGTTCCGAGTTCCACGGCGAACCCCGCGCCGCAAGCTTTGCCCTCATCCATGAAGACTCGGCGCGCGGCACTCTTAGTGATCCTCCTGGCGGCTTGTTCGGTGCTTTGGGCCGCGCAAGATGCGGACAACGAATCGACCATCGATGTGCGGAATCAGCCGACGACTCAGCCCGCAAAGCTGATGGCGGGCGCGGCATCGGTGAAAAGCGGTAAAGCTCCCGACGAAGACGCCTCCGCCGAAGCAGCCCTCCTCGGATCCATCAATCGCAGCCGTGCGCAGGCAGGCGCTGCGCCGTTGCGCATGGATGACAGTCTGCGCACAGCGGCACGCGCGCATGCGCTTCTCATGGTCGCAAAGCATCAACTTGAGCATAATTTTCCCGGTGAGCCCTCCCTGCTTCAACGGATTGCGGACGTCAGTTCTCTCGCGCTCGATCGAGCGGGGGAAAACATCGCGGTCGCAGCGTGTCCTGACGATGCGGCTGAAGAGTTGTATCACTCGCCGCCGCATCGCGAGAATCTGCTCAATCCAGGATTCAACCTGGCGGGGGTCGCCGCGATCTGGAGCCATGGGCACCTGTATGTGGTGCAGGATTTCGCGCACGAAGTTCCGTCTTATTCCGCGCGAGAGACCGAGAAACTGGTGGGGAGCGCAATCGACGAGATGCGCCGCAATGCCGGGCTCGCCGAACTGGCGGAAGTCAATCTGCCGCATCTTGACGATGCCGCTTGCAATCTGGCCAGGCAAGCGCGCCCGAATGCGCACCTACTCGCGGCTACCTATGCCAATCGAAAAATCGTCACCTATACCCAAAGCGAGCCAGAGCGGCTACCGGACGCAGCTTCACGCCTGCTCACCGATCCCAATGTTCATCAGGTTGCGGTAGGTGCTTGTTATGCGCGCAACGCCAACTATCCGACTGGTATGTACTGGATCGCGGTTCTGCTGAACTAGAGTTCGGCTCTTCGCTTCTTTTCCATGGATTAAGGTTTAGCGCCAGCCTCGAACAAACCGGGCAAATTGGTGTTACTCTGCCCACATCTGGCCAGCGCGCATGGAACCTCCTCGCGGAATCCGCGTCGGCACGGCCGGCTGGTCTTATAAAGACTGGGACGGCATTCTCTACCCGCCCGAAGTTACACGCAAGAAAATCCATCCGGTGGAATATCTCGCGCGGTTCTTTGACGTGATCGAGATCAATACCTCGTTCTACGGGCACATTCGTCCCGAAATTGGCCGTTTGTGGTGCCGGAAGGCGAAGGCGGTCAATGCAAATTTCATCTTCACCGCCAAGCTTCATCGTTCCTTTACTCATTCGCCGCTGGCGGTGATGGAGCCGACTTCGGCAGCCAGCATTCGCCCGAACGATAAAGACGAGTTCATGGCCCGCGAGGGGCTGGAATCGCTGGCCGCAGAGGGCATGCTGGGCGCGCTGCTGATACAGTTTCCGGTTTCGTTCAAGAACACCGGCCTCAACCGCGAATATCTGGAACAGCTTCTGCGGCAGTTTATCGAGTATCCGCGCGTGGTCGAGGTGCGCCACGAGAGCTGGAACCAGCCTGAGACTCTGGAACATTTTCTGCGCCACAATGTCGGCTTCTGCAACATCGATCAGCCACGGCTTGGACAGTCGCTTCGACCGACGGAGCATGTCACTTCCAGCCTGGGCTATGTGCGACTGCACGGCCGCAATTATGAGCAGTGGTTTGACACAGACAACCGCGATGACCGTTACAACTATCTCTATAAACCCGCGGAGCTCGAGAAATGGAAAGAGAAAATCGAAACCATCGCAAAGAAAGCGATGTCCACTTTCGTGATCGCCAATAATCACTACCAGGCGAAGGCGCCAGTGAACGCGCTGGAGCTTCGGCATTTGCTGGAAGGAAAAAAAGTGCGGGCTCCGGAAGCGCTCGTCAGGCATTATCCCGAACTGAAGCCGATTGCAGAGATCGAAGATGCCAGCGGCAATTATTCGTTGCTGGCGTGAAAGATACACATAACCGTCCCTCGGGGGCGCCGATAATTTCTCGGGCAAGGGTTCTGAGGTCCCGGGCTTCGGCGGGGCACGAATCCAAAACGCCTCCGGCGCCATCTATGCTGCATGCACGCAGAAGTCAGCAGCACCGATTTTCTCTCTTCCGTTCCATCTAATTTGTCCAGCGCATTGGCCGGTGAGGCAAACGGGGCGGGGAGCCTCAGTTCCGATGCTACGCTGCTCGACGCCTACTCGCGCGCGGTGATTGCGGCGGTTGAAAAGGTGAGCCCGTCGGTGGTCAATGTGGAGGTCCACCAATCGACGCGCGCACGCAACGGCGAGTCGCGTGAGCGGCGCGGAGGGGGATCGGGCTTCGTGTTTACGCCCGATGGACTCATCCTTACTAACAGTCACGTCGTGCATGACGCGATACGCATTGAAGTGACGCTCTCGGATGGGCGGCGAGTCCCGGCGCATACGGTCGGCGACGATCCGGCTACCGATCTGGCGGTAATCCGCATCGATCTGGTGCGGAATGACGCGCCCAATCTGCAGCCGGCCGTACTGGGCGATTCGCAACAACTGCGCGCCGGCCAGATGGCGATCGCGATCGGCAATCCTTATGGCTTCCAGTCAACCGTTACTGCGGGCGTGATCAGCGCGCTGGGGCGCTCGCTGCGGTCTTATTCTGGACGCCTGATCGAAGACGTGATTCAGACGGACGCCGCGCTGAATCCTGGCAATTCGGGCGGACCGCTCGTCAACTCGCAGGGCGAGGTGATTGGCGTGAACACCGCGACCATTCAGCCCGCGCAGGGTATCTGCTTCGCGATCGGCATCAACACGGCCAAATTTGTGGCTAGCCGACTGCTGCGCGACGGGCGGATTCGCCGGAGCTACATTGGCGTGTCTGCACAGACGGTGCCGATTCACCGGCGGGTGGTGCGCTTCTATAACCTGGAGAAGGAAACGGGAGTGGTCATCGTGGGGGTTGAGCCGAACAGCCCCGCGCGCGCTGCCGGACTTCGTGAAGGCGACGTGATCATTACGCTGGATGGAAGGGCTGTTGCCGGGGTTGACGATCTTCACAGGCTGCTGACGGACGCGCAGGTTGGGGTGCGGTGTTCACTGACAGCGATTCGCCAAACGGAGCGACTGACGCTGGCGATCGTTCCAGCAGAGGCACGCTAAGAGTACAGCCAGTGGGTGGGCTCTGTGCGATGCGAAGTGATTTGTCGACAAATGTCAAATTATTGTCACGAACTCCAATCTGTTTGACATTGTCGTCCGCGAGTGTGAGAATTCGCGGCAGCGCGCGCCGACACGTTCGGGCAGAAGCGCCAAAGCGAGCGCCCAGCTTGGAAAGTCAACTCTTTCAGCGCAGCACCCAATCAACGCGGCACCAACTCGATTCCATGGAGAAACCATGAAGAAAACAATTGCAATTTCCGTATCGTGTTTGGCACTGATTCTATTGGCGACGATTACGCTGGTCGCATCCGGAAGAAACAAGTTCGCCTTCAGCCCGGACCTTAGAACGGTGAGGGCCAACGATCTTCCGTCCCACATCACGCCCGCACCGGCCATTGACGAGGGCCTCACAGTGATCGCCGGTAATTTCAGTTCCTATCCGCAAGCAACGTATTTCAGCATTTTCGGCAACACCATCGACCAGGGAGTTAATGGCTATCCGTTTCTCATTTGGCAAGGCGAGGCTTTCATTCCCACCGCGGACGCAACCGTCAAACAGATTCAAGTGGGAGTTGGAGATCTGGACAGCGGATACGGTTCGATCGAAGTAAGTCTCTATGATGACGCGAACGGGGTCCCCGGGACCGCGCTCAAGTCCGTCAGCGTTAAGAACGTGCAGCCTTACGGCGAATGCTGTGGTCCGACCACCGCTAAACTCGGAGCCGGAGTGCCGGTCACCGCGGGAACGCAATACTGGGTGGTCGTCAGCACGACGGCCAGGGACACGGACATTTATGGCTGGAACTTCAACACGACCAATATGACTGCGCAGTTGTCGGCTGCTTACTGCGTGTCAACCACCTACTGCAGCGACAGCGGAGTGTGGGTGCCCTACCAGTACACGCAGAATGCGTTCCAAGTACTCGGAAAGTAGATTCTGCGGCAGAAATCGGGTAGCTGGCTGTGACATTGAAACTCGCCAGCTACCCTTTCATCGAGCCCCAGCCAAGCATGACGTGCGATGACTCAATGCACGCTGACTCGTCGGCGCAGATGAGCGCCTCCTATCGCATTGCATACACTGGAATTCGTGTGTTAGCTTCGACTTCGGAGAGTTCCTTTGCGACATACGGTCCCCTCCGGCATGGACCGCAAGGAAAGCGAAGCTTACCTGCGGCTTGATCCGGCGAGGCTTCCTCAACACATCGCAATCATCATGGACGGGAACGGGCGGTGGGCGCGGAAGCGCCATTTGCCGCGCGTGGCCGGACACCGCGCGGGTGTGGCCGCGGTTCGGTCGACGGTGGAAACGGCGGCGCGGATCGGCATTCCGGCACTTACTCTTTATGCGTTCTCGGAAGAGAACTGGAGGAAGCGACCGAAGTCGGAAGTCGATTTTCTGATGCGGCTGCTTTGCCGCTATCTTCAGGCGGAAGTTAAAACCCTTAACGAAAATAATATTCGCTTAGGCTACATCGGGCGCAAGCACGAGTTGCCGAGCATCGTGCAGAGCGAGATGGCCGAAGCGAGCGAGGCTACGGCCGAGAACAGCGGCATGATTCTGACGCTGGCGCTCAACTACAGCGCGCGCAGCGAAATCGTGGACGCGTTTCGAGCGCTTGCCGAAGCTGCGTCGCGCAATGGCGGACTCGATCACCTCGAACTCACGGAACAAGCGGTCAGCGAAAATCTCTATACGCGCGATTTGCCGGATCCCGATCTGGTGATTCGGACCTCCGGGGAGATGCGGCTCAGCAATTTTCTTTTGTGGCAGCTTGCCTACGCGGAGATTTATGTGACGCAAACGCTCTGGCCCGACTTCCGTGGAGTTCAGCTTCTGGAGGGAATCGAGGAATATCAGAGGCGCGAGCGTCGCTACGGCGGGCTGGGCCAGGACCCAGGACACCCGCATCAGCACGCGCGGATTCCCGCCGAGTTGAAACGCTGAGGTCCTCTCGCAGCAGCGCCGTGTAGTTGAAGTTCGGAGCGGCTGATGATTGAGGATTTTTTCAAGGCGGAATTGTCTCCGACCGGTTCGGCGGCGTGCTTTCGACGTCCCTGGTGATTTAAGATTCTGCCGACACTAGACTCCAATTAAAAATGATTCAGCGCATTGCGACCGCTCTCGTCCTGATTCCTATTGTTCTTCTGTTGGTCTTGAAGGCGCCGGCTTATGTGCTGGTGCTTGTGACCGGGGCCGTGGCGCTGCTGGCGATTGGCGAGTTCCTGAAACTGACGACTTCGTATCAGGTCCAGCCGCTCTCTTCGTTGACCTATGGATTCACGGCGCTTTACTTCCTGTTCCTGATTGCGGCTTCGACGGGGGCGACGCCATTGATGGAAGGGACGGCTGCCGTCTATGGAACGGTGCTGGCGGCGGGGCTGGCTCCGTTTGTTTTTTTGTCGGTGGCGATGCGGCGGAGCGATCTGGCTACCGGCTATCCGGCGGCGGCGGCTTCGACGTTTGCCTTCGGATACATTGCGATTCCGATGGCGCTGCTGGTCGAAATCCGGCGCCAACCGGCGGGCGCGATCTGGGTGATTTATACGCTGTTGGCCGTTTGGGCGGGAGACATCTTTGCGTACTTTGTTGGCCGGTCGCTGGGGCGGCACCGGATGTCGGCACGGGTCAGCCCGAAAAAGACGTGGGAGGGCGCGATCGCGTCGGTGCTGGCCAGTGTGATTGTGGGGGTGGTTTGGTTTCAGTATGCGGCGCAGTTGAGCGCTGTTCTACTGAGGGCTGGGTTGATTGACGCGCGCAGCGGCATGTTTGGACTGGAGCAGCCGCGGCTTTGGCCGATTGTGGTGCTGTCGATTGTCGTCAATATTGCGGCGCAACTTGGGGATCTGGTGGAGTCGCTGATCAAGCGTGGCGCGGGAGTGAAGGATTCGGGGGCGATTTTGCCGGGGCACGGAGGGATGCTGGACCGCATCGATGCCATGTTGTTTGCGGTGCCGGTGGTTTGGGCGTTTCGGGCTTGGCAGTTGATGCAGTGAGCGCGCGGGCTTCGGATGCCTACTTCTCCCGCAGCAGCACGACATCCGAGGTGGTGTGGAAGCGGGCGACGGCGAGGGTCTGGCCGTCTGGTGACCACTGAAAGTGAGAGATATTGTCGGAGGTGAAATTCGTGATCTGATGGCCGGGCGTGCCGTCGAGGGGGTGGAGAAAAATGTTGTCTACGCCCTTATCGCGAATGATGTAGGCGATGGATTTGCCATCAGGAGTAAAGCTTAAGTTATTACTGAAGTTGTTACTGCTGGGGCCGCCGGCCATTCGCGGGTCGGGCACGATCAGGCGGGGGCCGGACGCCGATGGGGATTCGAGATTTACGATGGCCAGCCTGCTCACGGCCGAGGCCTGGGAATTCTCCGTCATGTTGATATCCGCATTGAAGACCAATAGTTTGCCATCGGGAGAAATCGCCAGGCCCGCGCCTCCGCCGAACATGTGGGGCACGTCGCTGGCTGGCACCGGTTGCGGGTCGCCGCCGTCGAGCGGGATTCTCATCAGAAAATGGGGCGTGCCGTCGTAGTAGTAGACCCATTTTCCGTCGGGAGAGCACACGGGATGAATATTGAAAGCATCCTTTGTCAGCTGCTTCGGATCGGATCCGTCGGCGTTGGCGCGCCAGATGCCAACCTGATTCGTGCCGTCATGAAAGGCCCATGCGAGAACGACGTAGCGGTCGCCGCAGCCGGCGAGTCCTGGGATCCAGGAGTTCAAGTCGCTCAGCGGCGTGTTCTCGACAGCACCACTCTTTTCGAGGCGCCGCACACTCTGGCCATCCGAGACGAGCAGTGCGGCATTGCCGATCCAAGTGAGGGAGACAACGTCATGGGGCTGGGAGAAAGCTTCAGACTGATTGCGTTGGGGCGCTCCGGAACCGGCGAGTAAATTCAGAATGCCAGTGCTTCTGGATTGAACCGTCGCAGCCACTTTGCCGTCCGCGGAGAGAGTGAGCGACTCATAGCGGCTGGTATCGCGCGTGACGGGCTGAATCGGTCCACCCCGGTCCGAGATAAGCCCAATTTGCCCGCGGCCGCGATTTGCCCCCTTTTCAAGAAACCTAGCCGCCAACCATTTGCCATCGGGAAGCCACGAGATTTCGAACACCTGATCGTTGTCGAAGCCAGCGAGGGAATGAACTTGCTTACTGGCCACGTCAAACAAGCCGATCGAGCCGAGGGCGTGGGTTTTGACATTGAGACTGAAGGCGATCTTCCGGCCATCCGGCGACCAGCTCAGATGGCGGGAAAATTCGTCATTGAGCGGCGCGATGCGCAGGACAGTCTCGTCGCTGCCATCAAGATTGGCGCTAAGGAGCCGGGTCTTACCGACCTCAGGATCGTTTCCCCGGGCGTAGGCCATGCGATGGCCGTCGGGCGAAAATGCAAGATTGCTATCGACGTCGCGCACCACCATCTGAGGCGCGCCCCCCAGCACCGGCATGCGATAAACATCCCATTCGCTCTGGGTGCCGAGTCCGGCTTTGCGAAAGTAGACGTAGTTGCCGTCGGGCGAGAAGGTGAGAGCGCGATAGACGGCGGGGGCTGGGGGCAAAATTTGCGCGTCGCTGCCGGTTGGGATGTTGCGGAGCCATAGGCTGCTTAAGCCGTTGTCGTTCTGCACGTTCAAAATGTACTTGCCGTCGGGCGAGATGGCCGCTTCCTCGGCTTTGCCCGTGTTGGTGATCTGGGTCATGGTGAAATTCTGGAATGGGGTTGGGCCGCCGCGGGTGAAGCAACGATGTAGATACCGAAGCCGCCGACTCCGAGAAGAGCCAACGCCACGATGAGGATGGAGACGAGGCCGAGCTTATGCTGACGCGCGACTGCGCTGACGCTCGAGCTGCTGGCGGATTGGGCGGAAGGTTGCGACGGCGCAGAGGACGCCGAGATTGGGAAAGCGGTTGAGGATGACGCCGGAGGAGCCCACGCCGCGGAGGACGGTTGCGGCGCACCGGCTGGTGGAAGTCGCGGCCTCGCTGGCCTGAGCCGCTGGACGATGTCCGGAGCCGCTGTCGCGCTGGGCGCGTTTCAGATCGCTGCGCAGCTCGGAGGCATGCTGGTAGCGCAGGTCGCGATCCTTTTCGAGAGCCTTGTTGATGATTTCTTCGAGGCGGGCGGGGACGTCGGGATTGAGGCGGAGCGGCTGCACAGGGTCCCGATTGAGAATGGCTTCGAAGATGACGGCCGAGGTATCACCACGAAACGGGACGGCGCCGGTGACCATTTCGTAGAGGACGGCGCCGAAAGAAAAAAGGTCGGTGCGGACGTCGAGCTCTTTACCCTTGGCCTGTTCGGGCGACATGTAGGCGACGGTGCCAACGGCGGAGCCGGGGTTGGTGAGGTGCTCGAGGCTAACACCGGCGGTGGCCTCAATACCGGCCGTATCGGTCTTTTGAGAGGCCGTCAGTTTGGCGAGGCCGAAGTCGAGTATCTTGGCGTGGCCGCGCTTGGTGACAAAGATATTTGCGGGCTTGATGTCGCGATGAATGATGCCTTCGCTGTGGGCGGCATCGAGGGCGTCGGCGATTTCGATGGCCAGGGCGAGGGCGGTTTCCATCTCGAGCGGGCGGCCGGCGATGCGGTGCTTCAGGGTCAAGCCGTCGAGATATTCCATGGCGATGAAGCGTTTGCCGTCGTGCTCGCCAATTTCATAGATGGTGCAGATGTTGGCGTGGTTGAGAGCCGAGGCGGCGCGCGCCTCACGGCGGAAACGTTCGAGCGCCTGCGGATCCTGGGCGACTTCATCGGGGAGGAATTTAAGGGCGACGAAGCGGCCGAGGGAGGTGTCCTCGGCTTTGTAGACGACACCCATGCCGCCGCCGCCGAGCTTCTCGACGATGCGGTAGTGGGAGATGGTTTCGCCGATCATTGTTGGGGATCTGGCTCGGTTGGGAATCTGGCTCGCGAGCTTGTGGGCGAATCTTACGTGCGGCGGATAGGCGGAGTCAATGCGAGCGGGGGTAGTACACTTCGGGAAAGATTGTCGACCTCCCTCCCTGCCGAATGGCGTGGGAACCCGTTTTCATTCCGCGTAATTCAAGTTTTCCCGCCGCCGCCCGTCGCGTTTGCGCGCGCGTGAACCGTTTTGCGCCGAAGATCCGTGCGCGGATGCGTTCTGCAAGGCAAACGTCAGCGTTCTCACGTGTGCGCGTGCGGCCACTGAGCAGCGGTTTCCTAGTTCTTCCATTTGACGCGGCGCGACGTAACCTCTTTTCTTTTCAATAGCGCTCAGTGACGCCGGAGCACGCTAGGTGACGCTAGAAGTCACTTTCGGGACAGCATACGGGACAGCGGATCTGGTTAGGTGGTCTCTTTCCGTGCACGCGCCTTTGTAGCAGCCCGCCGATTCCGGATCGGGAGACTCGGTGCTTTGCCGCTGAGAACTTTCGCTGCAGCGCCATAAGCGCTAGCCAAGTCCCCTTTACTCAGCGCCTCATCAACTATCTTCTTCACGTCACTCTTCCCCAACAGATCAGCATAGCTGTTCGCTGAATTTAGGCCGCTTGACTGCTCAACTTTTCTTTTAGCGGTTTCGTAGATGTAGTGATCGAAGAGCGACGTAGTTGCTTCGATGCTCGCGAGACGATCCGCAATGCGGTCCATATGTTCCATCACCTGCGTCACCAGCGCGGCCTCCCCGTCAGATGTGCTCCGGACCCAGCTAACCAGTTCCTCAAGCACTTCGCGCTCAGGCCTGTGGGGCCGACCAGTTGGTCCGTCCGATGGCAGACTCCCCAGTTTCTCTTGGAGCTTTGGCCAAACAAGCTCGAACGTAGCGTGGACTTGCGCCTCCTTAATAGCGGATGCACCCAAGGCTTTGTTCAGAGTTTTTAGGAGCTGTAACAGATCGTCCTTCGTCGGCTTGGTTGCTTGAAATTGGGCCAGAGGTCCGCTCACATCGCTCGGCTCGATCCCGATCAGCAGTGTGCACACGAAAGGCTTATCCACGGTCTTCGAGATTGCGCCAGACTCGAATAGTATGTAAGGCGCAGTGAGGTTGTTGGGGGTGAGGCAGATGATGCCAGCCTTCGCGGTTGCAAGAGCCGCAGAAAGATCCGAACTCCATCGCGCACCTTTGTCGATATCGGCAGAGGAAAGCCATGGGTTGAAGTCGTTGACGATGATTGGCAAATACTCTTTGAGAGCCTCGGCAACGGCGCGGCTTCGCGGGCCAGACCAACTGATAAATATGTCCATGGTAATCCAGAATTGTAGTGGCCTGTTCTGGATTGTTCCAGTGATGCCCTTGGTAGAAACGGATCGAATTGCCTAGTGGTAACCCACGCCCCCGGCTAGAGAACAGCCGTCCTACGAGTCAGGAACAATCGACGGCCAAGGGTCTTTTTCAGAATACAGCTATTCCCTCAACCTCTATAAAACCGTTGGTCAGCGGTCTTGTCACTTCGCCGAATATCCTCAAGTGCAACGGCTTCGTGTTTGGGAGGGCCTTCAGCGCGCTCCTAGGGAGGGATACTCTGAACGAGCATTTGACTGCCCGCTCTGAAAACTTCTCGGTAAGAATGGCTTTGTCGTCACTGGTAGCTAGGTCAAGATCTCCATCAATGAACACCATTCCCCGGAGTGATCCCAATTCAGCGCTTAGCTGCATTTTCCAAAGCTGATTTCTAGCCTCCTCCTTTTGCTGTGCGACTTGCGCGTCCGCTGGTGTCGATGGTGGGAGCAGAGACTTCCACCTTTCTGCACCGCCCCCTGTACGAGCCGGACCTACCCATGCAAAAGCCTTCCTCGCATACCAGTCTATCTCGCTTGAGTAATATTTTCCTGGCCATTTGTCCTGGACGTATTTCATTACCTCCAAGCATTTACGGTCAGGAGAGAATACTACCGGCGCGAAAACAGACTTGGAGCCGCGTTCTTTCCCTGCTTCCACACCGACGCTGGCGCCGCCGGCTGTAGCTTCTGCCTTTCCTCTTTCAGTGGTCGATCCTGTCTCCTCATGTTGACTCACCACCAAATCAGGCAGAAGCTCGTTGTAGAGTGCCTCGACCCGAGGGCCGTCGAGATAGTGGAAATAGACGGGCGGCTCGATCTTTGGGGGGCTGGTGAGGGATTGCATTTCTTTGAGAGCGTTATCGAAGATGGCCTGAGCCGCAGAATTACGGTAGTAGTCTTCGGCGTATGTTTGACGGATCACAAGAGCATCGGCCGCCGTGGCAGTAATGGCGCACAAGATAATCGGCCAGCCAAACCTGTCGGAGAGCGAGAACAGCCAGCGCCTTAGCAACCACCCAGTTAGGATCGCGAGGATAAGGGCGATGCCGACCCAGAGGGCTATGTGAGGGCTGTGGTCTACTAAGTCGGCGAGCCCGTCAGAAATATACTCTGTCTTCGTATAGCCGCTGTCCCAGAAGTACCCGTACCACCATGGGCCAAATAGGTGGGAACCGCCAATAACGTAGATTGCGAAAACCACGCTCGCGATGGCGAGCCCGCGCTTTGCGTAAAGATAGATACCCTGCGACTTTTGAACCCACCATGACCAACTTGTTGGTGTCATTGCAGGTTGCGAGGATTGAGCGTTCGTTTCCAACCTAATGGCTAGATTACTCTGGTCCAAATGGGCCACGCAAATTCAAATCACCCATCACGGAGTATCATTGCGATGCGGTCCTTTTTTCCCGCGATACGCGCGGCACCCAGCGTTGAACTTCTATTAGCAAAACCTTGGCTCTCTGCAAATCCCTGAATTTCTTATTCTAGGAGTGGTCTGTGTCCATCGGGCGTCCTAAGGGTAGCCGATCACTTTTCCGATCTGAATATGACCAATGCCCTGGCTGAGCTGCTCTTCCGTCGTGACGATGGTCTGCTTGGATGCCAGTTCGACTCTTCTGCCATCGTAGAGGTAACCGACGATCCGTCCGTTGAGATGGAAGATAAGTTTTTCGCCATCCTGAGCGATCAGTTTCCAATGGACCTTTCCTTTGAAAGCTCCGACAAAGATAGGCCCTTTGGGGACACCTTGATTTCCGTTCCCGGTCACGATGAAGGACGATCCGAAATCGGAAAAATCTCCGCCGCCGGAGAGGCTGCCCTCGAGCAATGGGCCGACGGTGAAGTTGACGCTGCCGAGCGAATGGCCCTTGAGCGGGACAATCTGTTCGAAGGCGACGAGTTCCGATCCCCTGGAGACGATGCCGGCGTCCGCGATAGAAACTGTGCCGTACTGATTCGTGAACCAGTGCGAGACTGCCCAAGACGCACGTGGCACAAACGCGCATAGCAGCAGCGCGACAACAGCGAATCTTTTCATGGTTGCCTCCCGCTTTAGTCCTATTCGATCATCGGTCAGTTTCAGAGAGCCATTGCCACGATGAGGAGACTTAGTTCCTGTTTTCTTTTCGCACCCTCATCACGGTCGTTCAGGTGCCGAAGTAGACGGTACCCTCGGCGATGTGCCCGATGCCCTGGGCGAGCTGATCCCTGGTGGTAATGATCGTCTGGGTGACGGAGCCGTTGACTCTCTTTCCGCGACGGTTCGTTCCCCGGATAAACCCGGTGAGAGAGAACGTCAGCTTTTCGCCATCCTGGCTGAGGAGGGTCCAGGTGATCGAGCCTTCAAAGGTGCCCTGGAAGACTACGCCGCGGGGCTCGTCCTGTTTCTTGCAGCGACCGATCACCGTGAAACTCGAACCATCGGACGAAAATGTGCCACCACCTTGCAGGCTCCCACTGAGCAGAGGGCCAATGACGAAACTGACGGAACCGAGCGACTCGCCGGGACGCGGGATCAGTCCGTCGCAGAGGACGAGTTGCGAACCCCTGGAGACGATGCCCGAGTTGGAGATCCAGATGGTACCGCGCTCATTCCCAAGAGAACTGCTGTCCGGCCAGGCCACGGTCGAGAGCAAGATCCACGCGAGCATCAACAAAAGTGACATGCGTTTCATGTGGCCTCCGAAGTCCGCGTTAGATTCGGCCCCTTCCATCGATCGGATGGTGAGGAGCAGTGGACGAGCCGTTGGCTACCTGCGCAGTTCTCTCGAAAGTCGCCCGGTCTGGACTCGGGTATGGTGGCGAATGAGCGAACGTGAGAGGAGCAGACGTTTCTGTGCTCGCTCCGGTTGTATATGCACTTATATATGCACTTATATATGCACTGCGGGACTTGTTCTTCGAGCAGGAGCGAGCGGACAACCGCAGCCATTAGCCTACGAACGAGGACTTGCTGTCAGTGAAGTGAGTCACGCCTGCGCGTGACCAAATGCCTCGTGGCGCACATAACGTCTGAATCGCGGGCGCAACCGCATTGGGATCAGTTGCGGATGCCGCGATTATCGCGTTCTTTTTGGGGTGAATGCGGTTACTTGTGGGGAGACGCTGTCGCGGGTGACCACTCCTGATCTCGCAAATTCCCGTAGAATAAAATTTCACGGTTCCGCATGAAACGCATCGCCATTTTGGGTTCGACGGGCTCGATCGGACGCAGCACTCTTAGCATTGTCGACAGCTATCCTGACCGCTTCCGGGTGGTAACGCTGGCGGCTGGATCGAATATTGAGGCGGTCTGCGAGCAGGCCCGGCGCTACCAGCCTAAGGTTGTGTCGGTGGCGCAGGAGGTCGATGCCGTGGCGCTGGGCGCGAAGCTTCGTTCCGACGGACTTTCGCATATCGAGGTTGTTCACGGGGCGAGCGGGACGGTTCGCGTGGCCACGCATGCCGAGGTTGATTTCGTGGTTAGCGCGATTGTTGGCGTTTCGGGGCTGGAGGCTACTTATGAGGCCGTGAAGGCCGGCAAGTCGGTGGGACTGGCTAACAAGGAATGCCTGGTGGTGGCTGGGGAACTGATCACCGACGAGGCGCGGCGGCAGGGCAAACCACTGTTGCCGATCGATTCCGAGCATAACGCCGTTCACCAATGCCTGCGGGGCGGGCGGATGGACGAGGTCGAGCGGGTGTGGCTGACCGCCTCGGGAGGGCCGTTCCTGCATACTCCGCGGGAAGAGTTTGCGAATATTACCGTGGCGCAGGCGTTGAACCATCCCACATGGAAGATGGGCCAGCGGATCACGATCGATTCGGCTACCTTGATGAACAAAGGGTTTGAGGTGATCGAGGCGTGCCGGTTGTTTAATGTTCCGCCGGAGCGGGTGCGGGTGATTGTGCATCCGCAATCGACGATTCATTCGATGGTGGAATTTATGGACGGAAGCATTCTGGCGCAGATTTCGGTGACGGACATGCGGCTGCCGATCCTGTATGCGCTGACGTACCCGGAGCGGATTGCCTCCGACCTTCGCTTCCCGGTCATGGACCTGCGTCACCTCGATTTTTGTCCCCCGGACATGATCAAATTTCCTTGTCTGGCTTTAGCTTACGAGGCGGCTGCGGCGGGAGGCACTAAGACCATTGCTTTGAATGCGGCGGACGAGGTGGCGGTGGCTGCGTTTTTGGAGGAGCGGATCGGCTTCGAGGACATCCCCCGGATTATCGAAGACGTATTAACTGCAACGCCAGCGGTACATTTAGCGTCTATTAAAGAGGTACTGGTTTGCGATGCTGAAGCGCGGCGTTTGGCGGGCGACATAGCGAAACGGCGCAGCCGGACGGCATCGCCCATCAGGGCTATTTCCTAACGTTTTTCTTGCGGAGTATTCTCATTATCATGCCCCAGCTTCTTTCTTTTTTGCACACCGTCTACATCATGGCGATCGTGCTCGGATTCATGATCCTGCTGCATGAGTTCGGCCATTTCGCCGCGGCCAAATATTTCGGTGTGCGGGTAGAGCAGTTTGCCATTGGCTTTGGCAAGCGGCTGATCGGGTTCCGCAAGGGCGAGACGGATTACCGGATCAATGTTTTGCCGCTGGGCGGTTATGTAAAGATGTCGGGCGAAAACCCGATGGACGACCGGACGGGCGATCCGGGCGAGTTTCTGTCGCACCCGCGGTGGCAGCGCTTTGTGATTGCCATCGCCGGGCCGGCGATGAATATTCTGCTGGCGATCGCGATCCTGACTGGCGTCTACATGGTGCATTTTTCGTATCCGGCATTTATGGATGGTCCGGCTGTGGTCGGCTGGGTTAGCCACAACACGCCGGCCGAGAAAGCTGGAATTCAGATTGGCGACAAGATTGTCCGCGTCGAGGACACGGCGGATCCCACCTGGGAGCAGATTCAAGTCAAGGAAGCGCTGAGCCCAAATATGCCGTTGCGTTTCTCGATCGAGCGCGATGGCAAGGTATTGAATGAGGAGCTCACTCCGAAACCCGAGGGCTCGCACGAATACGGATACATTGGATGGCTGCCCAAAGAGGCGGACGCGGCGGTGGTGACGATGGTCGAGCACGGCATGCCCGCGGAGAAGGCCGGCATGAAGGTTGGCGATGTGATTGAAACAGCCAACGGCCAGCCGATTCCTGAAATCGAGGCGCTGGTTGAATTGCTCACGCATACCAACGATCAGCCGCTGCAGATCGTGGCGCTGCGCGATGGCAAGCAGATGACGTTTAACCTGCAGCCGGTGCTGGCTCCGGCTGGGCCTTCGGCCGAACCTCGTTATCGGATTGGCGTGGCGAGCGAACCGCCGATGAAGGTGGTGAAGCTGGGCTTCGCGCAGGCCTTTAGCCGTTCGCTCGATGACAACCGAAAGAGTTCTTTCCTGATTCTTGAACTGCTGCGCAAGATGGCGGAGCGCAAGGTTTCGCTGCGGCAGGTGGACGGGCCGATCGGCATTGGCTCGGCCGTGGGCGCGGCGGCGCGCGAGAAGGGCTGGTCTCCGCTGCTGGAGATTACGGCCGCCATCAGCTTGAATCTTGGGATCATGAACCTGCTGCCGATTCCGATATTGGATGGCGGCGTGATTCTGCTGCTGATCATCGAGAGCCTGATGCAGAAAGACATCAGCCTGGCGATCAAAGAGCGGATTTATCAGGCGGCGTTTGTTTTCCTGGTGCTGTTTGCGGTAATGGTGATCTATAACGACATCGTGAAGCAGTTGCCGGGGACGCACTTCTAGGAAGAGCGCGCCGAGTTGTGTACTGACTGGTAAATGTGTACTTTGTGGTCAACAAAATCTGTGTTTGGTAAGAAGTAAACAAAATTTTTTCGAGATCACCAAGTGGTTAATGGTTTTTTCCGGTCGCTGATTTTAATTAACTCCTTTGCGATCAGCTTCTTACCGTGAATTTTGCTCGAAAAAAGCTGTCAATAGGCAGGAATTACTCGATTGTGGGTAAGTCGATGACTACGAAGGAAATATAATCCTGCAAAACGTGTCTGGTTATTCCCGGAAATGTGATCTCGAGGTATTGGGGCAAATGAAAAAGGCGCGGCTTGGAATTGGGGAATTTCCC
>CAWJFC010000011.1:0-22921 GCA_963841945.1 uncultured Acidobacteriaceae bacterium | reverse complement strand
CACCTACGGCGCGGTTCCGGCAGCGTTCAAATCGGAATTGGATGCCTCCATACTCTTGGGGACACCTCCAGACCGGATTTGGAACCGTCCAGACCGTCGCTGGAGATGTCCAGGCGGGATTTGGATGCCTCAAGCCGGGCTCCGGACGCCTGAAATTCCCCGCTGGCAGGCTCCCCACCGGTTCTGGCACCGTCCAGACCGGGCGGGGGAGGCGTGCGGAAACATTTGGCGGCTGCGCAACACCCATGCGCAGCCGCCCGACCGCACCCCAACGACCGGCGGGAAAATCATCAACCCGCCGGAAGATTTATTTGGTCGCCGCAGCGGGGCTGGGATTGGTGCTGGATTGGCGTTTCACGGGACGAACCGCCTTGCGCAGATTCACGGCTTCGCGATACTGCGCACTCCTTTTGCCAAACGCGGCTTCAATTTTTCCCACGCCGGCGCTGGCATCGTTATAGGTCGTCGTGTTCACCCCATTGACGACCTGGGTCTGGTCGGAACACCTGCTGCTTGAGGTTCTTCATGGGCGCCGTGTTCGGTCGTCAGGGATGCGCGGCCGGGTGCCAGCTTCGCGATGAGGTCGGTCGGGTCCCACCTTGGCCGCAACCATGGCGGTTTTGTTGGTGGTCAACAGCGCCTCCATCTTGGTTGAGAACCCGATCACTTCGTTCACTTTGTAGGTTACATTTCCATTTGCCATAATCATCTCCAGTTGTTCGTATCGGTCCCCCAACGCGGGCCGGCTCGTCCCAACGACGGCCATCGTCCCCTCAGGGAACCCTGAATGTTCCACTCATGCTTTCATTTGGTTTCTCCCCATCCGCACGGGCGGCGGGAATTGGCAGCAGTTTTATCATAGTCCGGTTCAAAAATTCAAGGGGGTGGCGCAAGTATAATGAAAACGAAAAGAAAAAGATTAGCGGGCAGATAATGTCAAAGCCTGCACACTCGACACCCCGCCTGCTGATTGTTAGCGTCTGGCCATGAATTTCTTGTCACCGGCGGCGCGGGCTTCATCGGCTCCCACGTTTGTATTTGAGCCTCAACAACATAATTTCCAGCCATGCCAACCATTTTCGAACAGGACGGATTCAGGTTTTTCTTTTACAGCAACGAGCATCGCCCGATTCACGTCCACGTCCGCTACGGCGGCGGTGAAGCGGTGTTCGATGTCGAAAACCAGGTGGAACTGCGCGAGTCGCAAGGTCTCAAGCTCCGCGAATTGTCCAAAGCTGAAAGACTTGCGGAAGAAAATAAAAAGCTGATAATTGAGAAGTGGCATGAACACCTTGACTGACATCGCCGTTGCCGCCGCTCATGTGAACGGACAAATCTCGTCCGCATGGAAAGCGGCGCGGAAATCCGTTTTCCGTCGCGGAAAATCCCCGGCTCGTGCGCGGCACGCACCGGCAGTTGAACCAGATTGAGATTTCGCCGTTCGGCCTGCACTGGCCGGACTTGGACGAGGACTTGTCTTTTCGCGGCTTGCTTGAAGGCGACCACGGCCAGTTGCAGAAAAAGGCCAAAGCCTGACGCTCGACAGCACCGCCGCGATTGTTAGCGTCTGGCCATGGAATTTTCTGGTCACCGGCGGCGCGGGCTTCATCGGCTCCCACGTTTGCGAACGCCTCCTCCGCGATGGCCACCGCGTCTGGGCCTTCGACGACCTCAACGACTTTTACGACCCGGCCTTCAAGCAGCGCAACCTCCGCGAAATCCAGGCTCTGGCCAAACCCTTCGAATTTATCCACGGCGACATCACGCATCGCGCCGCGCTCGACGAATTGTTTTCCTCTGTCAAATTCGACCAAGTCATCCACCTCGCCGCGCGCGCGGGTGTGCGGCCAAGCCTCGCCGACCCCGCCTTGTATCAGCGCGTGAACGTCGAGGGCACGGTCAACGTCCTCGAAGCGGCGCGCGATGCGGCGTGAAGAAAATCACCATCGCCTCGTCGTCGTCGGTCTATGGCGTGAATGCCAAGCTGCCGTTCAGCGAGAGCGACCCGATTTTCTCCGCGATTTCGCCCTACGCCGCGAGCAAGCTGGCGTGCGAGGCGCTGGGCCACGTTTAGCATCACGTTTACCAAATGGACGTGGCGATGCTGCGGTTTTTCACCGTGTATGGCCCGCGCCAGCGGCCGGATCTGGCGATTTACAAGCTCGCGAAGCTGATGTTCGCCGGGAAACCGATTCCCGTTTTCGGCGACGGCAGCACGGCGCGGGATTACACGTTTGTCACCGACACGCTGGAGGGAATCATCGCCTGCACGCGGCAGGAATTCGGCTTTGAGATTTTCAACCCCGGCGAATCGCAGACGGTGAAATTAGGCGAATGATTGGGCTGCTGGAAACGGCGCTCGGCAAAAAGGCGATGATTGAGCGGCAGCCCTTGCAGCCCGGCGACGTGCCGATCACTTTTGCGGACATTTCCAAGGCTAGCGCCAGGCTCGGCTACGCGCCGCGCGTGAAGGCGGCGGAAGGAATTCCGAAATTATGTGGATTGGTTTTTGCAAAGCAGTGTATAATCTGTTCGCATGACTGCGGCCACCCCGTTCACCCGACCGACCCTGGAGGAAGCGCTTGTTGCCTGGAAGCAACTCCTGGCCGAACGCGGCTTCGCCACCAACCTGCTCTGGGTGTTCGAGGAAAATCTCTGCCTCGAACGGCAGCGCGCGGGAACAGGGCGGGTTTCACTTTGCGTTCCAGACGCGGTTCACGCCGCCGCACCGAGGAGGCGCTGGACATCGCCTACGATTTTTTCAGCGAGACGCCGGGGCGCGTGGTGTTTTACCGGCTCGGCGGCATTCCCGACAAATCGGTTTGCGTGTTGCTGTGCGATTCGTGGTTTGACAAAATGGATGCCTCCGAAGGCTATGTGCGCCGCGACGACTGGGGCGTTTCCTTTTATCCCGGCCTCGACGACCAGACCAAGGAAGTCACGAAACTGGGCTGTGGCTGCGCCGCGTGAAGCGCGACCGCGCGTTTCACGAACTGGATTTCTGCATGACGCTCGCGGCGGTCGAGGAAATCCGTTTATACGGCCGGCCGCTGCTGCATTACGAGCGCTTTGCCGAGTCCATGCTCAAGCACATGCGCCAGTTTCTCGGCCAGACCGCTTGACGGCGCAAATCATTTCGCCGCCGCGCTGAAAACTTTCTGCAATAAATCGGTGCGTAAATCCCCAGTTATCCAAGGCTCCTGGGAGCGGAGCGCCGATGGAGACATAGCTTTCACTGCTCCAGAGCGCCGAATGGATAGGAGTGACGTTGGGATAGGGTCGCAAATTCTTGAGCATCAATTCGAAATTCGAGCGTTCCGGCTCAATCGCAAAGATTCGAGCCTTGGGGAACTTCTTTGCGTAAAAGATCGACGTGAGCCCGATATACGCACCGACGTCCACGATCACCTTAGCAGAAGAGGGAAGGCCAAAGCTGTACTCCTCATCCACAAAGACATTGCCAAACACCATTGTGTCCGACGTGTGCAGTCGCAAACCTCACCGCATGGCCCAATTTCGGCGGGTAGGCCAGCATGATTTTAGGGAATCCACAGCATCTGTTGCTGACAATTCTCAGTGAGCCCGAGCAACCCGTATTCGCTGATGTATCTGCTGACCTTGGACATAACCTACTCTCAATTTTAAGGCTTCATCGCGGGCACAGCTATTTCAAAGGCAAGCGGCTGCGTTTTTGAAGGGCTAAGTCAGTCGGTGACGGGCTGGCTGCGGGTTGATCAGGAACTTGATCCCGAAGCTGATCAAAGATCATGTCCATGATCCGGGCGGTGAGCAGGATCTCGCGGTAGGGAATCGGCGCGGCGGTCGTCTTCGCGAATGGAGCGATAGAAGGATTCGATGAGGACCTTCATACCGGCCTCCATGTGAAAGTCCCGGGCCAGAAACAGTTTCGCATTTCGCACCAGATTGCTGAGATGCTGCCTGGCGAACAACACGGGAGGAATAAAGTAGTCGGCGAAGCTCTTGAACTTCGTCCCGCGCAGGCGGAGCAAGATCTCGTGATCCTGATCGAGAATCAGACCGTTCTTGGGACCGTAGATGCGAAATTCATGGAGCGAAGGACGCATCTGAGACGAGAATGTGAAATAGGCAGTGGTCTGCTGAGAATCCGAGATGATGACTCGCAGCTCATCCACGATCTCAGTCTCTCCAATTCCTCTAAGAAGCGGGCTGGTAAACCCGTGAGCGATTACCTGAACATTATCGCCAGGTAAAAATTCCGCGATTCTCGCGATTCCATGGCTGATGATGTTATGGAGCAATTTCCCAGGAAGCCTGCGGACCCAATGCTGCCTGTCCCCGAGCAACGCTCGCGCATAAGCCGCGTTTCCCAAGTCATAACAATAGTTACTCTCCATGTGCACGGGCCGCCCGCCCAAATACCCTTCTGCAACGAGTGCCCTGAGCCGCCGGGCAGCGTGGCTGAATTGGAGGTTGTGGCCGGCAGTCAGCTTGAGCCCTTTTTTCTCGGCCAGGTCCACGAGTTGCTCAGCCTGTTGCGCATCGACGGTGAAGGGCTTCTCGACGTACACGTGACAACCGTGCTCAAGGCAAAATCGCGCGATATCGAAGTGACTCTCCGGCGGCGTCGTGATATGGATGACGTCAGGCCGGGCCACGGTTATAAGTTCGATGAAGATCGGTAAAGCGCCGTTTAATCGGGAATCGTTCGTAGAGCTGCTGGGCCATGAGCGGTTCCCGGTCACAGACTCCCACGATCTCACAGCCGCCGATCCTGAGGATTTGGTTGGCATGGGCGTCAGCGATTTTCCCGCATCCAACGATGGCGATCTTAAGCATGCTGCCCGCCTTCCGCGCAGCTGCTGAAATAAATGCGCAACGCTTCGCTGGTCGGACACTTTCGTGCGCCCACCCCAGCCGTTGCTTTCAGCTTGGCGTTGCTGTACGTCGTCCGCCTCCACTCGGCATACCAGCGCCGGCGATTGAAAGCAGGCGGCAACTGTCCCTCCGAATACTCCGCGTATTTCTCCCACAGATAGCAGAGCGCATAGCTGAACATGTGGGGGACGTATGCCGACTTGAAAGTCGCACGTTCTGTTTGTACATTTTCAAGAACTGGCGGCTTGATGGCGTGTCATCGTCGAGCACATTGAATATCTCTCCCTCGACGCCGCTGACCAGGCCGGCCAGAACGATAGCTTCAGCACAGTTATCGACGTAGGTGAACGGTATGGAATTGAATCCGCCGAAGTGCAGGAAAGGCCCAAAACGCGCGGATGCCCACGCGCGCCGTAATCTCAGCGTTACCCGGGCCATAAACGCTTCCTGGCCGGACGATGACGTAAGGGATGGCAAATTTGTTTCGAGAGCTCGCTAACAATCTGTTCCTGTTTGACCTTCGCGTAGCAGTAAGCGCTCCCAGAACGCTCTGGATGTGGCTCGACCGGGACAGGACTCGTCCAGTCGTCTCGATTTCTGCCGGTTGCTGTAGACTGCGAATGAGCTAACGACGACGAATCTTTTGAGGCACGCATGCTGCGCGCTCGCTTCCAGCAGATTGCGCGTAGTAACAACTGAGTTCATGAAACGCGTCGGGAAAAGACTTCTCTCCGGTTCCCGCCGCCAATGATAAATGACGGATACTCCCTTGCTTGCCGCTTCGCAATCCGCGCGAGAGAGGAGATTGCCTCGAAGCACTTCGATGCGCGTCCCTGGCGGTTGGTCTCTTGATGCCAGCCTCGAGCTTGGACAGGTCGCTCGACGGTCGAGCGAAACAGACTACATTGCGAAACCCGCGATCCACCAAGCTCTCCACCACGCGAGAGCCAATAAAACCCGTAGCTCCTGTGACCAGGATCCGATCGTCGGGGCCGATGATGAAGGAATCGGATGGCGCAGATCCCGGCAGCTGACCGTGAACCGATCCATTTTGACGACTTGTCATACTTTGTTTATTGCTCATGCGTTCGCTTACAACTCATGGCCAACCAGCTCCGCGGAGCTGCTACGCCGGCACTGCTACCGGCGCTTTGTGTGCCCGCAGCCATTCCTCAAACACCACCAGACTGAACAGCACTTTGTGGTTGTCCTCCAGGCCGGAGGAGTGCTTCTCGAAAAGCTCACGCACCGCACTCGGACGAAGATATTCATAGATCTTCGATTTTTCGTCGAGGAGCGTTTCGTTCATTCTCCCGTGGATCGCACCGCGAAACCAGTCGTCCACCACATTCATAGCGAACCCTCGTTTGGGCCGTTTTAGGATCGACTCGGGAAGATAGTAGCGGCATACCTGCCGGTGTAACCATTTTCGCGAACCATTCCTGACCTTGAGGTTGGCCGGCAATCGCTCCGCATATTCCACAATCTCTTTATCGAGAAACGGAACACGCAGTTCGAGGCCGTGTGCCATGGAAAGCTTGTCAGCGTACATCAGCAATTCGTCCGGGAGCGTAGACCGCACCTCCAGAAACTGGAATCCGCCAAGCTCATCCGTCCCCGCCATCAGGTCCGCCATGCCATTCCAGCAATCGAGTATCGTGTCACCCGAATTCGGCCTCAACAACCCATCCTGAAACAATCCGTCAACTTGGCCACCCGGCAAGAGCGAGAGAACGTGCTGATACCTCGCCATCCGTTCAGGGATCGCCAGCGAATACGCTCCTCGCTTCAGCGTCTCATTTCGTGGCAGCGCGGCGATCGCCGAAGAAATAGGCGCACGCATCCAACTCGGCAATTCTCCCCAATAGGCGCCATAGCGTACTCCGAGATGACGGCGATACCCGCCAAACAGTTCGTCTGGCCCCTGCCCGACCAAAGCCACTTTGACGTCCTGCCGTGCTCGCTCGCACACGAAGTACATGGGAACAATCGAGGATGTAGCGATAGGCTCTTCCAGGCAGGCCACAATGTTCGGGAGCGCCTCCTCGAAAATCGATCTCGTAATGGATACGCTGGTGTGCTTTGATTTCAGAATGCGAGCGGTATCTTCCGCGTCGGCCAACTCATCATCCGCAAAAGTCGATCCGTAGCCCACTGTGTAAGTCGGCCAGGAATCCCCCGCGAGATTCATCAAAGCCAGCAGCAAGCCAGAGTCAATACCGCCACTCAAGAGCAAGCCAACCGGCACATCGCTGATGAGTTGGCGCTTCACCGCCGCCTTGTAGATAGCCAGCAATTCTTCCCTAGCCTCGCCCGATGACTTCCGCGGCGCAAACGGCGTAGGTTTGAACTGGTACCACCTGCTTACCTGATAGGTGCCGCCTTCGACGGTTAGCTTGGTTCCCGGAGCCAGCTTATGCACGCCCTTAAGGATCGTGTAAGGCGAGGGAGTATAGCGAAAACGCAGAAAAAGATTCAGCGCGGTCGGATCAACCTCCGCCGTTCCGGGCATCGCGGCGCGGACGGCTCGCATTTCCGAACCGAAATACAGAGTATTCCCTTCGATCCTGTAATAGAGCAATTTGATTCCGAACGGATCACGAGCAAGAATTAGTCGTCTCCGCCGCGCGTCCCAGATCGCCAGACCGAACATGCCGTTGAGCCGGTTAAGCACGTCATCGCCCCACTGCTTATATCCGTGGATGATTACTTCAGTATCTGAATTCGTGCGGAAGACGTGACCATAGCCTTCGAGTTCGCGCCTGAGTTCCTGGAAGTTGTAGATTTCACCATTAAAAACCACCCACACCGACTGCTGCTCATCCGACATGGGCTGGTGTCCGCCTGCGAGGTCAATAATCGAAAGCCTGCGAAAGCCAAGCCCAAGAGGCCCCGCGATATAGTACCCTTCGTCGTCCGGGCCCCGATGGCTGATGCTCCTCGTCATCAGCTCAATGTTCGAGCGCTTGACCGGCAACGAGGTTCCGAAGTTATATTGGCCGCAAATTCCGCACATAATCTAATTTTTTGGTTGCTACGCTGGCTTGATTCTTGCTAGTCGGTCAGCAACTCAAAGCTGTCGATTGGTTTGAATGTCAGAATGTGTTTCAGAATCACTCTCAGCTTGAGCATCTGTTCTCTCCGGTGGAAAACCATCAGCTCACGCGACACTGGTCGTTTTACTCTGCGAATCATCGCACACGCGTAGCCTAACCCCAGCGCCAGCCCCCCCACGAAGAAGGGTCGTTTCGTCATCCGAGCGCGACCCGACATATTTCCCATAGCGGGTGGCCGCCGAGATAGTAATCTTTGCTTCCATAAGAGAACAAAGAAGAAAGCAGGCTGCGCTCCGCTGTTCCAAGATGCCGATGGTGAAAAAACTTCATCTCTCTGAATGACTTCGTCTTCCACCCCAACATTCGCGCGGTGGTAACCGCAATCCAATCGACTCCTCCAGCCGGATTGGCGATAAACCCACCGACCTCCTCAAAGCACTGTTTTCGGAAAAACTGGCATCCGCCGGCAACATGGCGTTGGCCCTCAAAGCTGTTCCGATCAGAGCTATACCCATCCTCCTCGAATGCGGTTCCCGCAACTCCAAGCTTTTGATCGTCCTTGAACTTGCCGAGGACGAATTCGCAATAATCTGGCGCAAACGAAACATCTGCATCGATGTTGACGATGACGTCGTAGTTCAGAGCTTTGACTTTTTCGTAGCCCAGATTGAAGGCGCCAACCTTAGCGGCAAAACTGCGCTCGCGGAACGCGGATGCTTGGACCATTTCTATCCAGGGATGCTCTGCGGCATATCGCCTTATGATCTCGGCGGTGTTATCAGTCGAGCCGTCATCCACAATGACCCATTTAAGAGGCAGAGATGTCTGGCAAATAACCGACGCAATGGTCTTTTCAATGAGAGCGCCTTCATTGCGCGCCGGAGTGACCATGACGAAAGGTATGCCACAACTGACTTTATCCATATCGGTGTTCAATCTCTGGAAACTCGTCGCGAGACGTTGAGTAGCACCTACTCTGAAGGTTGGCTCGCCGTGGAGATATCCGCTGGCTCGGTATTGAGTGACAAACACAGGGCTCGGAAAAGTTGCGACTGCGCCCAGCGATGCATGGGCACGTTATCCCATCCGAGCAATAATTGCCGCGTTCGGAATGAGCCGTCGGCCTTCTGCCAGGTGGTTAGGACCTGATTCACCACACCATCCACCAGCCGATCGAGCTTTTCGAATCGACCGCGCAGCAACATGCCGAGATTAATACACTCGGCATAGTCATACAGTTCGCGCCGGTAGACAATGAGCCGCGGAGGCCGTGAAAATGGCTTCGGCACCCCGCGTTCATCGAACAGGTTGTCGACGTAATACTTGACCCCGAGTTCAATTGCCCTCGTGCATTCCACATTGCCAGTCAGCGCTTCGATCTTGGCAAGAGCTTTCATTACAAAACAGGTATGAAAGTGATCGACGAAGTCTCTCTTTCCATCATTGGCGTAATACCACGATCCGTTCGGATTCTGGCACTCCAGTACAAAGTTGAGATTTCTGTCGGCCGTTTCCTGATACTGATCCTCTGAGAAATCCATCGCCGCCTGCGTCAGCAGAAACGCACGGTAAGCATTCGCATTAACCACGCCCACCGAATGCTCGGGGACCGGCGAGTACGAACACGAGGCCGCCCGCTTTGAGGTCGGGAAATCCTGGTAATCGCGCAAGCCATGCTCCGCGATGGACTGCATAATTTGCCGCCAGCGATCATTATTGTCGAGGCTGTAAACTTCCCGGAATGCCTCGTACACATAAGGTACTGTGGTGATGAGTGGCGTTCCTTCGGGGATCGTGCCTCGGATCGTCTCCCAGTTGAATGGGTATCCCCAGCAATAACGCTCATACCCTGGGCAGCGCGTTTCTTCGAGTACTTGTAGAAAATGAAGCGCCCGCTGGTAGTGCTGTTCGTCATTCAAGTGCTTTGCCAAAAACGCGAAGCCCATCGCGTAGTGCGCGTCCGCAATCGGAAACCTTTGCGGCTTCCAGAAAAGCTTTCGTGCTGACGGCACAAACGCTTCGCAGAAAATGATTGGGGCAACGGCCACCGTTCCGATGAGCGGCTTGCGGTAGTAGAGCGCCTTAGCGTTTCGACACAAATCGCTCGCGTAGAGCGTCTGAAAGTCGTAGGAGGTCTCTCCATACTCGTCGAGCCAGGAGACAAATCGACGCACGCCCGGCAGCACCTCGCGGAATGGCAGGGTTTCGGTGTTGGCCTTGGTGTGTCTGTCGATCGCGACCGATGCGGGCGATGTCATGTCAGATCCTCTGGTTGGCGGGTCAAAAAACGTTCAGTCACTCGCGATTTAGCGGGCTGGTTCGAGTGGTGACTGCTACCGCGGGTAAAAGGTCAAAATGCCTGGCAGGAAGGCCGTTACGCGTCCACGAAAGTTCGGTGCAAAAGCTCGAGCGTGATCAGCTTGTGAATCGGCATCGTGTAGTTGAGCCCATGCTTGAGATGACCGTCCACGATCCTCTCGAGCGTCTTTTTTTTGACATACGGCCTCGACAAAGTACGCGGGTCAAGTAGCATTTGCCGCACGTAGTCAGCAAGCTGATCGCGATACCAGACTCGAAAGTGGAGCAACTTATGGCGGCCTAAGAAGAGTCGTTCGAGGCGGAGAGCGGACAACAAATGGTCGACCCGAGCGACGGATTGCGGCATACCATAGTCGTACGCGTACTCCGCTTTGAAGGTGAACTCCTGATATGCGCGCCCGAAAGCCGAAGTAAGACGGCTGCCGTTCCCGCCTACTCCTCTGTCCGATCGTACGCGGCCCAGAGCGGGGTTTCCATCTTGAATGAGTCGCAGCCGTATGTCTCCGCTGCTGGCGTACTCCTTCGGCGCGCGATAGACCGTACGGACGAAATCGTTATCCAGGAAAGGCGAACGAACCGTCAGCTGACTCTGCTCCATGGAGAGGATCCCGTGGTGATACCACGGTGACTGCGTAAACGCCGCAAACGTTACCGGGTGCTGTCTATGTCGAAATCCTGCGTACGTGTCAGCTGCTTGGTGTACATGCGCGAGAAGCTCCGGCTCAAAAAGCCCTTGCGGCGGCTCATCGGCCTTGAACATGACGGCATGCCGCAGAATTTCGCTTCCATAGGTCCCGACAATCTTCGCCGGAGCGATCTCCCGCACCCTTTGGCTGAGGTACAGGTCGGCGCGGCTGATGTCGGCCGTTCCCTCGGTAATTGCAACGGTTCGCTCGGCAAGATTTGGAAAGTCCGCTAGAAAGTCCTTGCCGACTTCGATCACCTGGTGCGGCTGTTGGCAAATACCGGCAACCCTGCGACCTACGACCACATCCCGGGATTCTCGGAACGGGCCGCCAAAAGTGTAGCTGGGCAGCGATCCCGGGACAGGCGGATGCGAAGCGAGAATCACGCGCGTGTCCAGCCCTCCGGTCATCGCGATCCCCATCCGCTCGCTGCCGGCAAAATACTTCGGAAGAGCTGAGATCACAACCGATCGCAATGCGTCGTAAAACGACTCCGGCGAGAGCGGAGTCTGATCTTCCCAATGCCGTGGCTCGAAGTATGTAAGTTTGTTCGTTAGCGCAGCATTCTTAAACTCCCATACCGAAGCGGCCGGCAGCGCTTGAACTTCCTTGAAAATCGTGCGATTTTCGAGAACGCAACCAAGCGAGACGAACTCTCCCAAGGAACGCCGGTCCATGCTACGCAATTCGGGACGCGCCGCGAGAATCGCCTTCGCCTCGCAGCCGAAGTAAAACGTGTCAGTTACTTGGTGGTAGCAAAGCCGGTGCATGCTGTAGCGATCATTGAAAAGAGTAACCATGCCACGAGCGCGGTCCGCGATCAGCCCGTGGAACATCCCGTTAAGATTCCGGAAGAAGTCCCGATCCTGTTCGTAGCGTTGAAGAGATAGCCGGCCCCACTCGAACCGTTCGACTCCATTGCCGTTCTGTGCGCCATACGCGATGCGGTCATCCGAGTATTCTTCACCAGAGAAGACCAGGCAAACGTCCCCACTGGCGCTTTGTAAAGGCGTGCCATCAGAAAACGAGCCCTTTAACACCGTCCATCCGACATACACGCCGAGCAATTCATCGATCCAGATTCCAGTTCTGTAGAACGGCTCGTACGAGATGGCCTTCAGCATCGAGCGTAACTGCGGCTCGGCTGAAGCACGAGGCAAACGAGTGATGAGGCCGACAATTCCAGGCATACCGTTCTAACCGGCTTCGCCCGACAACTGATGTCTCCGGCTGTACCACCCGGCGCGGTATTCGCGGAGTCGGGCAATCAGTGGCTCCGGTAGTCGGTCTATCAATTTTCGGTGCAATCCCAGGCGCAGAGCGAGTTCTCCAACCCCCGTGAGCGGAACGTAGTAGCGCGGGATATCGACGCGGGCAAAGCCGTTTCGTTCTTTGAAATCGCTGAGACTGTCCCGCTCTTTGTTGCCATACGCGAAGCTCGAATACACGAGATATGGAACATTTCTATCCGCGCAGGCCCGTACGGAATGCGCGATCAACGCGTTCGTGGGAGCCTTGTCGCGATGTTGCACCATCGAAATGATATGCATTAGTCCGGCCTGCGTGCCCGTTTCGTCGCTGGTAAGCTTCGCGAAACCGATAAGTTCGTTTTCAAAGAAGGCCCCGATGAAAACGCTCGTATCCAAGAACGTTCCGGCGTACTCGCGCATCCTTTCCAGAGTCATTCCGTAGTGCGGGAAGCGCTTTCCCTGGCGAATCGGCGTCTCGTTATAGATCTTCCACATTCCTTCAATCATCCGATCGTCGAAGGGTACTTCTCGTAAGACCACCCCCTTTTTCTCCGCCTGCTTGGCCTTATTTCTGCCCTTGAATCCGAGCACCTTGGTCCACCAATGGTCGAAGGTAGTCACCGGTAGAACGGCCAGGTTGTCCCACTCTATTGGATAGGAATACTTGGGCTTTGTTTCCGGCAGCCTCTGAAGGAACGTAAAGAGATCGATACGTGTACCGCATTCCAGGAGCGCCGCAATAACCGGGACCGGATCCTCAAAGAAGCGGAAATAATCTCCATCGATCGCGGCGATCCTTAACGCTCGCCCACGAACCTCGATCTTCCTTCCACAAACCACCACTGGATTCATGATCTCTAATGACCTCTAATAACTAAGGAGTGCAGCGAAGGATTGGCGGAGAGGGAAGGATTTGAACCCCCGGGTGATTTTAACCACCGCAGCCGGCAAGCCGGCTGCTGCCTTAGCCAACGGCGACCTCTCCGCGTTGTGACGCCTCAAGACGCAGGTCTACGCTGTAGCGTTAACTTGGTCTGGTGACAACGAATCGGCGTGAGCCTGCTTGCGAAGGCTCACCGCCTCAAACTTGTAAATCTCATCGACGACTCGCGCCGCTTGTTCTTTCGTGAGTTGCGGGAACATCGGCAAAGAGACAATTTCCTCGGCAATCCTCTCGGTTACTGGAAAATCTCCGGCCTTGTACCCCAAAGATTCATATGCCTTCTGCAAATGCAACGGAATTGGATAGTGAATTCCGCTCCCGATGCCGACGCCGCTCAGGTGAGCCATCTGCCCTTCACGATCAGCAGAGCGCACGACGTAGAGGTGGTAGACCGCGCGCGACCATGAAGGTTCGAACGGGACACGGACTTCGCTGCCACTGTTCGCAAACAGGTCCTTATACTCAGCGGCACGCTCACGACGTTTTTCGTTCCATTCAGAAAGATGCGTGAGCTTCACACTGAGGATTCCGGTCTGAATTGAATCGAGGCGTCCGTTGTAGCCCTCAATATCGTGGTAATACTTCTTCGCTTGACCGTGATCGCGAAGCATCTTGCAGGCCTTTGCAATCTTCGGATCCTTGGTGGTAACAGCGCCGCCCTCGCCGCAGGCTCCCAGGTTTTTGCCGGGATAAAAGCTGAACCCCGCCGCACGACCCATCGAGCCCGCCTTAAACCAACGATTGTGCTTGCGTGAGAAATACTCGGCACCGTGAGCTTGGCAAGCGTCCTCGATCACGATCAAGTGATAACGTTCCGCCAGCTCGAGAATTGGGTCCATGTCCACCATTTGCCCGTAGAGATGAACTGGAACGACCGCCGTTACCGGCCGGCCACTGCGGTTGCTGACGAGCTGACCACCCTCCTGCTTGCACTGTTCCTCGAGATGAGTCCGCAGCTTGATCGGGTCCATGTTGTAAGTGCGCTCGTCAATGTCGACAAATTCAGGTTGCGCGCCAGCCTGTGAAATCGCTTCCGTGGTGGCGATAAACGTGTGCGGCACGGTAATGGCAACGTCGCCAGGCTTGACCCCCGCAGCAACCAGAGCGAAGCGCAGGGCATCCGTGCCGCTGTTGACCGCGACCGCGTGTTCCGTTTGGCAGAAAGCTGCAAATTCCCGCTCGAAATTCTCGACCATTGCACCGCCGATAAACCCAGCGGTGCGCAGCGCTTTTTGGAAAACTGCCGTTAGTTCCTGCTCGAGTTCGACGTGGGGCGTAACCAGATCGAGAAAAGGAATTCCTTGTGACTCGCTCATTCGATCAACTCCGATATTAAATTTGACGAAAGATCTTTGCCGGGTTGCCAGCAACGATGGTGTTAGGAGGAACATCTCTGGTGACGACCGCCCCCGCTCCGACAATTGCGTTTTCGCCAACGCAAAGGTTGGCGAGGATGGTCGCGCCCGATCCAATCGAGGCGCCTTTCTTGATAACTGTTTTTTCTACCTTCCAGTCGGCCTCAGTTTGAAGGGCTCCCGCGGTCGCGGTGGCGCGCGGGTAGGAGTCGTTAATAAACATCACGCCATGGCCTATGAATACGTTGTCTTCAATCGTCACGCCCTCACAGATAAATGTGTGGCTGGAGATCTTGCATCGTTTGCCAACGCTGGCATTTTTCTGAATCTCCACGAAAGCGCCGATTTTGGTTTCATCGCCAATCTCGCAGCCATAGAGATTTATGAACCTGGAGAGCTTGACGTCACGTCCCAGCTTCACGCTGGGAGCGATGCATAGATAGTCGTCCATAGCTTCTTCCTGTTGACTGAGCTGATTTTTCTTATCGGACAGGGTTACTCTGCGGAGAACCGATCAGGTACGACCTGACTTTCCGGTTCGCGGTCGAAGGATTAACTAAGGGTGGAAGACAGGGGAACTTCAGGCGTGAAGGTAGACGACCTCGCCTCTCTTGGAGAGCGAATGATTGGCCGCTTCGAGCATACGGACGACCTTCAGTCCCGCGTGCCCGTCGTTGAATGGTTCGGTGTCCTTGGTGATGCACTCGATAAAATAGTTAAGCTCCACCTTAAGGGCCTCGACCTGCTCAACCTGGGGAGCCCACATGTCGCCCGAGCGATAGCTGACCAAGCGATTGTAGACGCCTTCCTGGCTCTTGACGTCAACACCCTTGTCATAGATCTTCAATTTCTCGTCGGCTTCGAGATCGTTCCACACCAGCATTTTCTTTTCGCCCCCGATTAGGGTGGTGCGAATTTTGACCGGCGATATCCAATTCACATTGATGTGCGCAATCACTTTATTTGGGAAATAGATGGTAATGAACGCAATGTCTTCATGCCCGTTCAGGTGAGTCTGTCCAGTGGCCGAAATTGCCTCAGGTTCTTCCTTGATAACGTTGTCAATGATCGACAGATCATGGGGAGCCAAATCCCAAATCACGTTGATATCGTGCTGGAAGAGACCTAGATTTACCCGGGTCGAATCGTAGTAATACACATTCCCCAACACTCCTTCATTAAGAAGTTGCCGGATCTTCTTCACCGCACCGGTAAACAGAAAGGTGTGATCCACCATAATTTTGAGATTTTTTTGAGCCGCCAGGTTGATCAGTTCTTCGGCTTGCGCCGCAGTGCTGGTGAACGGCTTCTCGACGAACACGTGCTTTCCGTTTTCGAGCGCCGCTTTAGTCAGTTCATAGTGCGTCCACACCGGTGTGACAACAGCCACCGCATCGATGTCGGGAGAGGAGATTATGTCCGTGCTGTCCGGCGAAACCAGGGCATGCGGTAGGCTTTCGCGGCCCTCTTCAGCGCAGCCGCGCTCTTGTCGCTGACTGCTACCACTCTCGAACCGTCTAACTGATCGAGATTTCGGACCACGTTCGGTCCCCAGTACCCATAGCCGATGACGCCAAACCGCACGACATCACTCTTTGGCCGTTTGAGTATCACGTTTTCAGGTCTTGTCAGATAGGAAGCCATGAAACCTCTTTATTGGCGTTGGGAAACTGAAGGAATCGACATCACTGCGGGTGTACTCGCGGAGGGTTAGTGGGCACCTTCGCCAAGGAACACAGCGCGAGGTGTACGAAGCAGAATTTTGATGTCCAACCACGGCGACCACGCTCTCGCATACTGCAAGTCGAGCCGAACCATTTCATCAAAAGTCACGCGGCTTCGACCGTTGACTTGCCACAAACCGGTGATCCCTGGTTTGACTTCCAGCACGCGTCGCCGATGCCATGTCTGGTACGCCACAACTTCATAGGGAATCGCCGGTCGAGGCCCAACCAGTGACATCTCGCCCCAAAGAACGTTGAGGAACTGTGGCATTTCATCCAAGCTGGTTCTCCGCAGGAACGCCCCAACTCGTGTAATACGATGGTCGTTCGTGAGTTTGAACACCCCCTCGCCATCGCCATTCGCAGATCTCCGC
Organism: uncultured Acidobacteriaceae bacterium; assembly: GCA_963841945.1. GTDB lineage: Bacteria > Acidobacteriota > Terriglobia > Terriglobales > Acidobacteriaceae > Acidiflorens. The sequence continues at coordinate 6,357 of CAWJFC010000011.1, read as the reverse complement.
TCTGCTTGGCCGGCGATGAGTTTTTTCACATATTCCTCGTGAACACGGGAATCGTTGTCCACCGTCATGGAGCGAAATTTCAGGAATGTAAATCGCTTTCCATGCTGGCCAATTCGTTGCTGTTTAAGAGTATCGGACCCTTCGAGGACAGTTTAATCGCCGCGGCGATTAGGGCCAACACCGGCGAAAAAGCGACCAGCGCCAGAAGGCTGCCGACAATATCGATTACTCGCTTCATGGTTGACAGCAACCGGCGATTGTCGTGATGTCGGGCGAGATCCGGATACAAGGCTGGATTGCTCGGGCGCCCGTCGCTCTCGTGGTCCCAATCGTCGGGGAAAAAGTGAAACGAAATACTGATCTGACTGAACTGCTCAAACGAAAGGTTGTCTCGCAATGTTGCACTGACCCGAGCCAGCATCGTGCTGAGGATAGAGCTTTTGTCATCGGACACGAGGTCCGTGAACATCACACCGACAACAACGCCATTTGCGTACCACCCCGTGATGTCGGTTTCTCTTGTGGACGTAAGCAGGGCGGCGACGACATCTTCCAGCGCCTTCCCATTTTTCTTCGAACCGTTGCTGTGGCCACAGTCTAACAGCATTAACAGAAAAGGCTTTCGGGAGCGTTCGGTTCGCTTGCGCTCGATTGAGATCCTTCGACGAAACGCATCTTCACCAAGGATGGCGCGTTCACTCTCCGCACCCGGGCGCTCTTCGAATGTGCTGCGATTGGGCTCGGAAACCGAGTTTCGCAAAGTCAATGTGTCTTCTCCTTGTTCGAACTGCGAAGGGTGAGTCCTTGGGAGATGTGCGAGTGCGGGGGCGTTGGCAATGTGCCTATTGTCATGAAGAACTAGCTCACGGGAATGCCTTACTTCTGGACATCACTTTCCAATTGTTCCGAAGATTTTGGTTTGTAGTGATAGTAGTAGTCGTCGTGAGAGGTGTTCGAGGAGCAATTCAGCAAAGACCCGATTAGTTTCGATTTCTCGATGGTCTCGAGGCCCCGTTGCATCTGGCGTTTTTCGCTGGTCCCCTGGCGCGCAACCAGAAGAACGCCGTCAACCACTCGCATCCAAACGCTTGTATCAGCCAACGGCAGTACAGGGGGAGAATCGACGACGATCCAATCAAACCACGCACTCAACTGATCCATCAGAGACGAGAGTCTTCCGGATTGCATAAGCTCCAGAGGATTGCGTGGGGTGCTGCCAGCCGGCAAGATCCAAAGGCCCGCATCTTCGAGGTGAAAAATGCTCTCGGCCGGACCAATGTCTCCTTGCAGCCATTCGCATATGCCCGGAAGCTTGCCCAACCCAAACACGTTTGACAGTGATGGCCTCCGGAGGTCTCCGTCCAGCAGCAGCGTTCTCTGCCGTGCCCTCCGCGCAAGCGTGCAGGCAAGGTTGGCCGCCACCGTGCTCTTCCCTTCTTGGGGGACCGAACTCGTGACGAGCACCTTCTTCAGCGAACGGGTTTGCTGCATCTGTCTCAAGCGCACCGCTAGAAAGCGGAATTTTTCTGCCGCCAGACTGTCCTTGTCCGTAACGCATACTAGGCGGCTTTGCGGCGGTACCATGATGCGAAGGGACTGAAATTGTTTGAACTGGTCGACTTGGGCTCTTGTGGTTGCCAGCCCTGTTCCCGCGGTGCCTAGCAAGCCTTCCGATGTCCCGTCGTCGTCCGCTTCTGCGGTGGCCGCAGAAGACGGGACTGGCTCGGCATTCACTGAGGCGTCGCGCTGGGCCGCGGCTTGGCGCTCGGCGGCCTTCAAAACTTCTGTAGCTGCCGCAAGCGCATCCACGTCAACCCCCGAGCGTTCGGCTTGCGACTTCTGCAATGCATCGAAAATGTAGCTCATAACTTCCGCCTCCTTAGTTCCAGAGGCACGCGCAACTCCTCATCCTCATCTTGGGGCGCGGCTTTATTGCCTGCGGGCAGCAGCGCACTTCTCTTTGCAGCAAAGCGAGGTCGATGCTGACGTGGGCGAATTGGTCGAGCGCCCTGAGCGAATGCGCGGCGCGACGGAGTTCATCGCGCAGCCGCCGCATGCGTTCCTGTTGTTCCGAGCATTTTCCCCACACTGTCCGCAGCCACGAGCCCGTCTCGACGAGTTGTCGCGGACTGACCGGCTGCATGGGCGCTTCGACGGCGTCCGGCGCGGAAATTTCGTAGTGGGCGAGTATTTTATCAAGATGCGCGCGGGTCTCCATATACGCCTGACGATAGGCTTCGCCTGGCAGTTCCGGCAGTTGATCGGCCGGGACCTCGCTTTAATCTCAGCGCGCCGAAGTTGGCGAGCAGAAGGGCGGCTTGCGCAGCGTCGTGCTCGAGCAGGCTCAATTCGATATGCTGCATGGTCAATGGCTTGAACATTCAGCTCACCTCGCGCCCGCCCTCGGCGATGCCCAGCGCGGAGCGGATCGCGTCTCCGCCCACCCGCATGCTGCGCCCGCAAGCGATGGCGCGCAGCCGCCTCAGGTCGCGCTCACGCAGCCTCATGTAGGCGAGAGCGCGCGTCGACGTTGAAGTTGCTATGACGCAATATGTTGTCGGCGATGCGCCAATTCTCCTTTTCCATTTTCAGCGTCACCTCGGTGGTGTTGCGCGCGCCCTCCAGGATCTTGTCAAATGGATTGGACAAGCTGCTCATGGCGTCTTCAAAGCTCGCGCACTGCGCCAGTTGCTGCATCTGTTGCGGAAGCAAGCGATGGCTGGCGGGAATGAGCAGGTAATACGCTTGCGCCGGAGATAGATTATAGGCAAAGCGATAGCGCAGCAGCCTTACACCAAGTTCACACGGTCGACCATGCAGCCAACCATGTCGCGCAGGGGGTGTCGGGGGCCGCTGTCGGTCGAGCCGCGCCGCGTTAGCCAGACCCGCGAAATAGCGGCGATCCAACGCGGCGTCGAGCGCGAACAGTGCTTCGCCTTGTTCCAGCAGATGGCGCGCTCGGCTGGCGATCTCGGCGTAGGGCGTCTGCTTCTCCAGACGACGCAACAATTCCAGCAGGTGTGTCGCTTTGCAACAGCGCGTCGACGGGCAGGCTGGTGAAGACGCCCATATCCTGCAACTGCCGTTCAATCAGCGACCGCGGCTGGTCGGCCATCTTGCCGCGAATGATGGTCTTGAGATTGCCGAGTTCAAAGCGGTGCGCCCAATAGCCGAGCAACTCGCGCGCCGCGCCAGCAAGCGGGCGGATCAGCACGGCCAACTCGCTAAGCAGGATGGTCACATTGCTTTGGTCGAGCTCACCGGTGTATTGTAATGGATCACTCGATTGGAAATCCATCTTGCCTATTATCGCCATATACACGATCTATAAACCCGTCCAGTTGTTTAATATTGAGTAATTGTCTGGCGTATAGACTAACACGGGCGTCAAAATAAGCAAATTTTGCCGCGGTCATAACTTTTTCACGCCGGTCACCAAAGCAATGGCTTCGGTCAACGCCAGTTGCTCACGAAGTTTCGCCGAGGAACGCAATGCACGCTCTCTTGTTCCTGAAATCGTTGTTGCATGGCCGTGATCGTCTGTTGCGCCCGCTGTTCCGCCTGCGCACGAAAGAAGCGCGCAATTCGGCGATGCGATCGGCGTATTGCTGTTCTTCTGCGCCGGCGTCGCGTTTTGCTTGCGCGATGATCGCCTGACGTTCCTCGTCGGCGCGCGCGACGATTTGCTCGGCCTCCATCCCCGGCGTTCAGCAGACGTTTCAGCGTCTCATCCGCCATGCGCGCGCCCCGATCTCGCCGATTCCTGTGATCGACGCCGCCAACGAATCCGGTTTACTTAAGATAGCGGCTAATGCGGTGAACCCGATCGAGGCGTCGCCGGCGCCGCCCATGCTTCGCCGCTCCGTCCGCCCGCGGCGCCGAAGGTCGAAACGGCGCTCGCCCTGGCGAGCGGCGTTGTTGTCGCGATCGTCCCGACGGAGCCGCCGACAAACCATGTTAGTTCAAGGCGGACCAGTGGGCTAGCGGATAAAATCTGAGTGCGACAAGAGCAACCTATGAATTCTGGTGGATGAAAGCTCCACCGACGCGGCTCTAAGCGGCGCAAGGCGGCCGAGGTTGGAAAGAGCAGGACGGCTCTCTTCCGAACGCACCAGACTTGCGAAGCACGAGACTTGCGAAGCGCGAGACTTGCGAAGCGAATGTCCGAAACTTCGTTGTCGGGCCCGAAGCCGCGTTGAGGCGGCAGGCCAGCCCGGCCGCCGTCGGCGGCCCTGGACAGCGTCGATCGCAGATTCCAGACAACGCCGTCAAATCGGCGCGTCGAAATCGGCGACGATCCGACGCGCCGCGGCCCGGCGCCGACTTGTCCGATTCACGCAAGGGACGCCAAGAGAAGTCGCCAATGCCGCGGGCACCTTTGGTCCTGCTTTCATCTTAGCGATTTCTCCACTATGGATTTGACGTGCCCATTCGATCGGTAGGTATTCGACGGGTCTGGTGATGTTCGAGCGTCGGCCCCAGTTCGAGTCGAAGCGTCAGGTAGTTCTTCGCAGCCGTCTGGGACGTTGCGGAAGGGTCGCCGGTTCGTGCTCCATGATTGTCGATGACAGTCGAAGCAGCCTGGTGCACTTGCAGCAGCTGACCGAACGCGACTTCGGAGGTGCGCGCGATGGCGTTTCTTGATCCCGAGACGGCCCTCGAGGCGGCTTTGAATCAGCGGTTCGACTTGGTGATCGTCGATCACATCATGCCGAAAGTCGACGGATCACCTTCATTCGCCGGATGCGGGGGACGGACGGCCATGGGCAAGTCCCATGGTCATGCTGACGGCGACGACCGACGACGCGGTTCGGCTCGCCGCCCTCGAAGCGGGCGCCACGGATTTCCTGAGCAAGTCGCAGAGCCCGGTGGAGCTCAAAGTCAGGCTGCGCAACCTGATCAAACTCTCGACGCGCTGCGCAAGCTCGACGACCATGTGGCGGAGCAAGCCCGCGAGATCGAGAAAGCGACGCAAGCCCTGCTCGCGCGCGAAGAGAGATGGTGTTTCGCCTGTCGAAGGCGCTTGAATACCGCGACAACGACACCAACGATCACACGCTCCGGGTGGCGAAATACAGCCGCATGATCTCCGAACGCCTGGGGCTTTCGCGGCAAGAATGCGACAGCATCTATCTCGCTTCGCCGCTTCACGACATCGGAAAGGTGGCGATCCCCGACGGAATCTTCTTGAAGCCTGGACGCTCGACGACGACGAACGGGCGATCATCAAGACGCACGCGGAGATCGGGGGGCTCGAATCCTGCGCGGAAGCACGTCGGATCTGATCAAACTGGCGGCGCAAATCGCCGAATGCCATCACGAGCGTTGGGACGGGGACGGGATATCCCATAGGTCCTCGCGGGGAGAGGCGATCTGCTTGCCGCGCGCATCGTCGCCATCGCCGACGTCTTCTGCACGCCCTGACGCACGGAAGCGGCCTTACAAGAAGGCGCTTCCGGTCGCCGGCGCATTGTCGATTCTCGAGGCCGAACGGGGCCGCCATTTCGACCCCGCGTGCCTTGACGCATTCCTTTCCGCTTATGCGGAGATGGAACGGTCCGGCGCTCCCGTCGAATCCTCGAGCGAACCGTCTCCTCGCCGGCATGGCCGGCGATGTCCCCAAGAGCTAGCCGGCGCCGGGCCCGCCGACCGAATGACCCCACGAGGCCTCCGACAACGGCGAAGAGTACGAGATGACCGCCCAGATCATCGCTGTTGCGCAACCGCAAGGGAGGCGTCGGCAAGACGACGACCACCGTCAACGTGGCGGCCGAGCTGGCCAGTCGAGGCCATCGCGGTGCCGGTGGTCGACCTCGATCCCCAGGGCCACGCCGGGGTGGGCTTGGACGTCGTCGCCTCGCGGTCGGACGCAACCGTTCATCAGATCTTTGACTATGGTCTCGTCGATCTGGCGCTGGCGGTGAGAAGGAGCGGCGTAACGGGCGTCGACGTCCTGCCCGCCGAGCGCGATTTCGATGTGCATGGCGCCGTCGACGATCCGTTGAGGCTGGCGAAGGGGCTCGCGCCCGTTCGAGGACTGCTACGACGAGATCGTCATCGACACCTCCCCCTCGATCGACGTCACCACCGTGGCCGCGCTGACGGCGGCCCATCACGTGCTCATTTCCGACCCATCTCCAGCATCTCGCCTACGACGGCATCGTCCGCTTCTCCAACGTCCTCTTCAAAGTCGCCTCGATGGTCAATCTGCGATTTACGGATCTCGGGATCGTCCCCGTTCAGATCGACATTCGCATGCACTTGCAGCGCTTCGTGCTGGCGAAGCTTCTCCAGGAATTCGGCACACAAGCGCATTCTGCGCGGAATTCGGACCGACATCTCGCTCGCCGAAGCCTT
>CAWJFC010000010.1:0-21109 GCA_963841945.1 uncultured Acidobacteriaceae bacterium | reverse complement strand
CCTCCGGCTCTGAAGTTCGGGACCAGCACCCGCCCGGACCCAAGCCCAGCTTTTGGCTTGAGTCGAGATCGGAAAAAATGGCGGCAGCTAAGCAAAATCCAGGCCTCTCGCCTGCCCCCACCACCGAAACTTCTGCGGCCGCCATCGACCTCGCACGCCGAACTCCTTGAGCCACAGCTGAATAGCGAAGGGCGAATCGCAACAAGCCGGGGCCGCGTAGACCACCCGTCGCGTGCCTGCGGAGTAACAGTTCCACCGCCAGGCTATTAACCACGACGCCACTTGACACCCCATGCCTTCTCTTTGCCGCGCACAACCCCTTATGAATCAATGCGCAATTTCCGGCTTTTTCGGCTTTCAACCTCAATTCCGGTTCGTCCCAAAAATATTTTTAGCGAACGAAAAAAGAAGAGATCGCCAACTCATGGCATCCCGGCAGTGCCCCGTTCCACTTTTCGGAATTCATCGCGCCTGACTCCGGCTTAACGGTTCCGTATCAAGGGCAAACACGGTGGTCGGCATGCGCCAATGTACGTACAAATAATAATGTACAGCTATCCCAGAAGTGGAACATTCCTAAGCTGCCCTGTTCCCGCCTGCGCGAACCGGATGTCCCCGCCACGTTCTTTACCATCCTCTGGTTTGCAGCATCTGCGCCTCATCCAGGCCCGCAACTGCCAGCCCCTTCATCGCCCCGGTCAGGTCCTCGCTAACTTCCAGCAAGACCTTGGGATCCTGATAGTGTGTGGCCGCTTTCACGATGGCTTTCGCGCGCTTTTCGGCTTCCTGCGGATCGGCAAACTCCGTCGAGTTCTTCATGAAGATGCCCGAGCCTACGAACACCGCTTCTGCCCCTAACTGCATGACAAGACTGGCATCAGCCGGGGTCGCTACGCCTCCGGCGCTGAAGTTTGGCACTGGCAACTTCCCTTCCTTCGCGACCATCTTGATCAGCTCATACGGCGCGCCGTGCTCTTTGGCTTTGGCGTAGAGTTCCTGATCGCTGAGCACCGTTAGGATTTTCATCTCCAGCACGATCTGGCGAATATGTTTTACGGCGTGGACCACGTCTCCCGTCCCTGCCTCCCCTTTGGTGCGGATCATGGCGGCGCCTTCGGCAATGCGCCGGAGTGCTTCCCCAAGATTCCGCGCTCCGCAGACATGGCACTTTGAATGCGTGCTTGTCGACGTGGTGGGCTTCGTCGGCGGGGGTGAGGACTTCGGATTCGTCGATGTAGTCGACGCCCAGCTCCTCAAGGATTTGCGCTTCGGCGAAGTGGCCGATGCGGCACTTGGCCATGACCGGGATGTTCACGGTGGCCATGATCTCGCGGATTTTTTTCGGAGAGGCCATGCGGGCGACTCCGCCTTCGGCGCGGATTTGCGCGGGGACGCGCTCTAAGGCCATGACGGCTACGGCGCCGGCACGTTCGGCGATGGCGGCTTGCTCGGCGTTGGTGACGTCCATGATGACGCCGCCTTTGAGCATTTCGGCGAGGCCGGTTTTGAGGCGAAGGCTGGTATTTCCGGAATTCGACTGTCCGTTAGGCGTTTTTCCGTTGTTGGACATAATGGGCTCTTTTCGTTTACCTGGATCTGGCGCGCTGATTTTGCGCTTCTTGATTTGATTTTACAACGGATGGTGCGGGCGTTGTCGGTTGCGGGTATGGCTTCGCTCGCTCGTTCGTCAAACACCAGGAACACTAACAACCACCAAGGACACTAAGGACACTAAGGAAGCCCTGAAGCTGTTCTCGTTCTTGCCGCCGGCGATGAAAAGGGCCCGCAGCGAGGCGTTATGGGTCGCGGCGTTTGCGGAATCGCCGCCTGAACTCTAATAGTTAGTACACCGGCTTTTCCGTCGTTTTCCCTTCGGAGCCCGGTTTTCCGCGCGGTGACGGCGTTGATGCCCTTCGTGTCGAATCCTCTTACGTGTACGTTTTTTTGGCATTCGGAGGGGCTTTTGCGAGTGTTTGGCGGGTAACCATTACCTACGATCTACCGTAGTAAATACGCGGTTATTTCAACTAAAAGTGCAATTTCTTTCATCCTGTTGCAATCGGGAAAATCGGTGTAGACTTCGAAAACAGATTCCAGCCGGTGGGCTGGCGGGTTCGCCAGGGAATCTTCCACGAAGTGCTTATCCAAAAACGAAGCTATCCAAAAAAGGAGAGGTTCATGATTCGAAGACCAGGTGTGTGTTGCCTCGCGCTCGTTGCATTGCTAACGGTCGCGAGTATTGCTTCTTTCGCAGCTCCCCAGCAGTTGATGACACGACATACGCGTGAAGCAGTGGTAACTGGTGAAGCGCAGTCGTTGGGCCGTCTCCCGGCGGCGCAGACCATGAAGTTTGACGTTGTTCTGGCGCTGCGGCACGCGCCTGAACTCAAGAATTTCCTCGACGACATCTACGACCCGACGAGCAAGAACTTCCATCAATATGTGACGCCGAAGGAATTCACGGCGCGTTTTGGACCGAGCCAGGAAGATTGGGATGCACTCGTGCAATTTGCGCAACAGAACGGATTCAAGATCATTGGCGGATCGCGCGATTCGATGGACCTTCAACTGAAGGGCACGGTCGGGCAGGTGGAGAAAGCTCTCCACGTGCGGATGGGGCTGTATCAGCACCCGACGGAGAACCGGACGTTCTTTGCTCCGGATCGTGAACCGTCAGTGGAGCTGCCGTTCCAGCTCTGGCACATTACGGGCCTGGACAACTACTCGCTGCCGCGCCCGCTGGTGCAGCACCGGGACGTTAAGGTTCAGCCGGAAGCGACGACCGGATCCTGCCCGCAAGCATCGTTCTGCGGCAGCGATATGCGCGCGGCGTATTACGAAGGAACGGCTCTGACGGGCGCGGGCCAGAACATTGGCCTGCTCGAGTATGCCGGATTTGATATCGCCGATGTGAACACCTATTACACGAATGCGAAGCAGACCCGGGCGTTCGCGGTCACCGGTGTTTCGACCGATGGCAGCAGCGTGAATTGCACCGAGCCAAGCTGTGACGATACGGAGCAGACCCTGGACATCACGCAGGCGGGCGGCATGGCGCCGAACGTGACGACGGTGTATGTGTTCGTCAGCGACGACAGCGACACAGCCCTGCTGAGTTCGATGTCGACGAATAGTCCACTGCCGCTGAACCTGAGCTCGTCATGGACGTGGAGCCCGGCGGACCCGAGCACGGACGATCCGTATTTCGAGAAGATGGCCTCGCAGGGACAGAGCTTCTTCCAGGCGGCGGGCGACAGCGGCGAATACCGCGGCAACGCTCCGTGGCCGGCGAACTCGGCCTATGTGATCGCGGTCGGCGGAACGGATTTGACGACCAAGAGCGCGGGCGGCCCGTGGAACTCGGAAACGGCCTGGTCTGATGGCGGCGGCGGCTGGGGCACCAACGTCCAGATTCCGTCGTGGCAGACGACCGCGGTGGCAGACTGCGTCGCGGCAGGGGGCGCTTGCAATACAACGGACCGAAACGTTCCGGACGTGGCAGCGAACGCGAACTTCACCTTCTATGTCTGTGCCGACCAGAGCGGTTGCACGGCCAATGAATACGGTGGAACCAGCTTTGCGGCTCCGATGTGGGCGGGCTACCTCGCTTTGGCCAATCAGCAGGCAGCGTCAAAGGGATCGGCTGCGCCTGGCTTCATTAATCCAACGATTTATCCGCTGAGCCTTGGAAACAGCGATGCGGATTTCCACGACATCACCGGCGGCAGCAATGGCGCGAAGTGCGTTGTGGGATATGACGATTGCGACGGCTGGGGCAGCCCGAACGGAGCCCAGCTCATTAACGATCTAACGAGCGGCGGAGGCGGCGGAGGTGCAGCAATCAGCTTCAGCCCGACATCGTTGAAGTGGAGCAAAGTTGCAGTCGGCACGACGAGCGGAGCCAAGAAGGTAGTAGTCAGCAACTCGGGTACCGCCACGTTGACCATCAGCAGCATCGCCACGACGGGCGACTTTGCACTGGTGACAGTAACCAAGACCAAGAAAGTTACGCCTTGCACGAACGGCATCGCGTTGGCACCGGCAGCGACCTGCGAGATCAAGGTCGACTTCACACCGGCGCAGACCGGCGCTCTTACGGGCGATGTGAACTTCACCGACAACGCTTCGGGCAGTCCGCAGAGCGTTGCGCTTAGCGGAACTGGCAAGTAGGTTGGCGGTCGTAAGGTAAGTTGGGCGGGACTTCGGTCCCGCCCCTTTTTATTTGGATGAGAAGAATGGAGCGCGCTGCAGCCGGATTTCCTGGCCGCGGCGCTGTTACTTGCGCTCTTGCTTAGACGAATACTTCGCCGGGCATTCTGGTTAAGGTTCGCATAGCCAGCGTGTTCTGCACGACGCGGGTTGGCATTGAGGAAAGAGCATCCGGCTGCAGGCGCTCGATCTTCAATTTAAGAGCACGCTCGATCTGGCGGAGTTCGAGGGTTTCGGCTCCGGCAACGAGGGTTGTGGCGTGGCCGGCCAATCCGGCGCGCCCGGTGCGGCCGACACGATGGATGAAGTCTTCGGCCATCTTGGGCACGTCATAGTTGATGACGTGGGCGACGTCGTCGATGTGCAGGCCGCGCGAGGCGATGTCGGTCGCGACGAGGACCTGGAAGCGGCCATCCTGAAATCCGCTGAGAGCTCCGTTGCGCTGCGACTGCGAACGGTCGCCGTGAATCATGGCGGCAGTGAAGCCGTCGCGGACAAGCTGCTTGGCGAGGCGTTCGGCTCCACGCTTGGTGCGCGTGAAGATCAGCGTCTGGCCTTTCTGGGAATAGAGCAACTGGCGGACGAGATCCAGTTTTTCTCCGGGGCGGACTTCGTAGGCCTTGAGCTGCACGCTCTCGGCGGGCTTGAGCACCGAGCCCAGAGCGACGCGGATTGGATTGCGCATGTAGTCGTTCACAAGGCCGGCCACGGACTGCTCGAGGGTGGCGGAATAGCACAGCGTCTGACGATTCTCAGGGAGCGCGGAGACGATGCGGCGGATGGCGGGCAGAAATCCCATGTCGAGCATGCGGTCGGCTTCGTCGAGCACCAGTATCTCGATGTGACGAAGGTCGGCGAAGCGGCGGGACATTAGATCCTGCAGCCGGCCGGGCGTGGCGATGACCAACGGTGAGCCGGCGCGGAGACTCTGGATTTGCGCCTTCTCGGAGACGCCGCCGATGACGAGCGCGGCCTTGGGCAAGTTTTTCGTGCGCAGGCGCTCGTACTGCTCGTGCACCTGCATGGCAAGTTCGCGAGTTGGGAGCAAAACCAGAGCGACTGTGTCGCGCGAAGGCTTCGCGTTCAGCGTCTCGATGATCGGGATGAGAAACGCCAGAGTCTTGCCGGTGCCGGTCTGGGCGGTACCGATCACATCCCGGCCTTCAAGAGCGGGAGGGATGGCACGTTGTTGAATGGGGGTAAGGTTGAAGAACTCGGACGCCGCGAGCTTCTGCTGTAAGGCAGAGGACAGGGGCAGTTCGGAAAATGTGGTCATTCGGATTTTATTTCTTTCTGGAGGGGCTGTTGGTTGCGCTCGGACGCACTTCACCGATGACACACGTCATACGGATACACGTCATCTTGCTAAAGATCGAGGGGCGCAACGCCGCTCACATTTCGTTTAGATTTGGCGCTAACTAAAACGGCGGGCAGGAGAAGCGGAGATAAAACTGGTCGGAAGTACAACCACCGCGTGGCAAGCAAACCGTACAAAAGCGTCAAGGTGATTATAGCAGAGGATATTGAAAGGCTTGACGAACGGCGTGACGGTAGTAACTAAACGGGATCGCGGCGCGGGACGCCGCTCCGAGAGCGGTAAATGAGACTTCAAGGCGCATAATCTCAGGGAGAGAGAAATTCATGACGACTTCTTCCGTTGGAAAACACGCTCGCACGACAAGTAACCAGCTAGCGGTTCCCGAACCTTCATTCGCAGAACGGGCGCGCACCTTGATGTATATGGGCCGCATGGGCAGTCTTTCCACCCTTTCCCGAAAACAGCCGGGGTTCCCCTTCGGATCGGTGATGCCTTATGGATTGGACGAACAGGGCCGTCCCATCTTTCTGATCAGCACCATGGCCATGCATACCCAGAATTTGCAAGCGGACCCGCGCGCTGCCTTGCTGGTTACGCAGGATGATGCCAGTGGCGATCCGCTCGGAGCATCACGAGTTACTCTGATTGGAAATGTTGAGCGCATACCACAAGCAGAGTTGGCCGAGGCTCGAAGAATCTATCTGGCGCGTTACGCCAACAGCAAATATTGGGTCGATTTTGAGGACTTTGCTTTTTACCGCATGGAGTTGGTGGACGTTTACTACGTAGGCGGGTTTGGAGTGATGGGCTGGGTATCAGCGTCTGAGTATGTCCGGAGCAAACCGGATCCTCTTGCCGATTCGGTGACAGAAATTATTCAGCACATGAACTCAGACCACAAGGATGCACTAGTATTACTTGCTCGAATATTTGCGGGCATTGAGGCGCAGGAAGCGAGCATGACCGGCGTTGACCGCCTCGGATTTCAAGTACGCCTGAAAACACAGGATGGCATGAAGGGCGCACGCATTGCATTCTTGCGAGAGGTTAGTAATGCGGAAGAAACGAGAAATGTTCTAGTGGAGATGGTACAGCGGGCACGTTCTGGAAAGTAACTCTCCAGAGCGGATCGCTTGTCTTCTACGCAGACAAATGGTGGGCAGTGCAGGGCTCGAACCTGCGACCTCCTGCTTGTAAGGCAGGCGCTCTAACCAACTGAGCTAACCGCCCGCTCGGCGCGGGGATGCGCTTTCGAATATAAAACTGAGAATACTGGACGCTTCCCTGTCGGTCAAACGGCGAACCGGGCTCCCGGCTCTTGTATCTTAACTCTTGGGCTCTAGGGCGAACGCCGGGCACGAGTACTCGGCCGCCTCTTCTGGACTGGAATCTTCGATTGTCCACTCCGCGAGTTCCTGGCCACACTTTTCGGCTGCTAAACTGACAACGTGCGGCAATTAATTGTGAACGCGGATGATTTTGGGCTGACGCCGGGAGTGAATCGCGCGATCGCGGAGGCCCATCGCGAGGGGGTGATTTCGTCGACGACGCTCATGGCCGTGGCCCATGAGGATACGTTCCGCGAGGCGGTTGAATTGGCGCACGCCATGCCTGGGCTCTCGGTGGGATGCCACGTGGTGCTGGTGGATGGACGGCCGGTTTCGCCGCCGGGAGCGGTGGATACGTTGCTGGCGATCCGGTCGGGCGAGCCGGAATGTTTCTACTCTTCGCTATCGGCGTTTGCGGCGCGGGCGACGATGGGCGGATTCGATCGCGAGCAACTGGTGACGGAGATCGTCGCGCAGATTCGAAAAATTCAGGCGGCTGGGATTGCAGTGACGCATCTGGACTCGCACAAGCACGCGCACATTTTTCCGGAGATATTGAAGGCGATGCTGCGGGCGGCGCGAATTTGCGGAGTGCGCGCGATTCGGAGTCCGTTTGTTCCGATGAAGGCAATCATGGCGCAGCAGTTCGCCGGACGGGCGGCGCTGTTGAAGCGGTATGGGCAGGTGCGAGTATTGAATGCGTTTGCGGGGAATTTCCGGCGGCAGACTTCGCGGGCGGGATTGCGGGCGCCGGATGGCGTGATTGGCGTAATCGAGACGGGTTCGATGGATGGGATTTTGCTGCGACGGGCATTGGCGGGATTGCCAGAGGGAACGTGGGAATTAGTATGCCATCCGGGATATGCGGATGCTGATCTCCGCGCGGTACGGACGCGGCTGGTGGAGTCGCGGGAACGGGAACTGGCGTTGCTGACGTCGGCGGAATTGAAGGAAGTTCTGGCGGCGGAGAAGATTCGGGTGATCGGGTATCGAGAGTTGGGAACGGGCGACGGTCGGGTCGAATAATGGCGCGAAGGCAACCGACGTTTCAGGCGTCACACGGAAGGCGACCGTTTTTCCACGCGATCAAGGCAAATGGGGCGCTCAGGGGCGCGACTGTCAAAGACTGAGATTTCGCACCGAAAGTGATACTCCTAGCGTGTGAGTCAACACCCTGTCGTAACCTCGCGAGCATGACGGATGGCTGTATGATAAGACCATTCCGCACCGATAGTTAGGGTGCGAGGAGCACGAATGTCTGGGCAACAGGCAGCGGAACAACGCCAAACCGTCGATTTGCCGGTGCGCATCTGGGGAATGAGCGCGCAAGGCCGGCCTTTCTCGCAACACGTACGTGCGCAGAACATCAGCTCAGAGGGGGCGCTGCTCAACAACGTGGAGAGTGAACTCAAGGTAGGCGACGTAATCGGCGTGCAGTTCGAAGACAAGAAAGCGCGCTGCTCGGTGATCTGGGCGCTGAATACGGGAACGATTAAGAAGAATCAGGTGGGGATCCGGCTGGTCACCGACCAGGAATGCCCGTGGCGAGACCAGTTACCGGAGGGCGCGACGGATGCGGTAATTTCGGCTTCGAACCGGCGGCGGTATCACCGGCATAAGATCAGCCTGCCGATTGAAATCCGGGACGAACGGGTGCAAGCGCCCTCGCGGATCAACGCGACCGATGTCAGCGGCAATGGATGTTATATCGAGACGATGATGCCGATGCAGATCGGCACGGTTTTGCGAATCGATATCTGGATCGATTCGGACCGGATTACAGCCTCGGCAATCGTGCGCACATGCGATCCCGGCGTGGGCAATGGAATTGAATTCACAGGCTTGCCGGCCGACGGCAAGATCAAACTGCAAAAATTTCTGGACGCCATCGATCCACAGCGCGGGATCTCAGAAGGCGAATAACACGGCTGCTGCGATCCCCTAAAGGCCGGTTGAACTCCTCAAAAACCTATTGTCTATTTGACTGCGTCTCTATTTCGCTACGTCTCTGTTCGCTACTTCGGGGGTTGGGCGTAGCGGGCCAGAACTATGGCGCGGATCAGGCCGCCCATGGTGAACTCCCGGGCTTCGATGGAGACAGGCAGGTTGAGCTCGCGAAGGGTGGAGGAAGTTACCGGGCCGATCGAGGCGAATTGAATATTTTTTAAAGCACTTGCTCCAGCGCGCATTCCGAGGAGCTCGGCGAAGTTGCGAACTGTCGAGGAACTGGTGAAGGTGACTACGTGCGGACGGCGCAGCTTGTTTTTGAAGAGCGCACGCAAGCGCATTTTTGATTTTTCAGGAACCACGGTTTCATAGGCTTCGACGACGTCGACGTGGGCTCCGGCGGTGCGGAGAGAGTCGGGGATTACGTCGCGGGCGACTTTGGCGCGGACGAGCAGCACTCGCTTGCCGTTTACTTTGTCGTGGAGTCCTTTCACGACCGATTCGGCGACGTATTCTTCCGGCATCATCTTAACTTTCAAGCCGCGCTTTACGATGGCACGCTTGGTGGCAGGACCGATGGCCGCAATCTGCAGATGCTTCAACTTCGCGCGGGGGATGCGGAGTTTGCGAAGTCGCTGCCACATCGCATCGACGCCGTTGGCGCTGGTGAGGATGAGCCAGTCGTAGGTTTTGAGGTTCTTGAGGGCTTCGTCGATCGGGGCAAACGATCGCGGTTTGCGGATTTCGATGAATGGAATTTCGATTACGCTCGCGCCGAGACTGCGCAGGCTGGTGGAGAGACTGCCGGCCTGATGGCGAGCTCGCCCGACAAGAATTCGGGTTCCGGTTAGCGGATGATTTTCGTTGGGGGCCATGAAACAGTTCCGGTTGCCAGTTCTCAGTTGTTAGTTCTCAGTAGAAACAAAATCATGCTTGCCTGACCACGAAGTAATGGGTGGAAGAATTGAAACTTTGGTTCCCTTGGATTTTACTGGGAACTGAGAACTTCTTATGGTTGCGGCAATGCAAAACCTTCGCCGTAGACCTCTTCGAGAATAACATCGCCGCCCCGGCTTAATAGCGTCTCGCCTACCTGTTCTCCCAGACGAACCGGATCGTCTGCCGTCGCGCGTTTCACGTAGAACCTTTGTTCCGTCCGGATGGGCTACGAGACCATTCAGATGAATCGTGCCGTTTTGCATTTCCGCGAAGGCTCCGATCGGGACCTGACAGCCGCCGCCTAGTTTGTTCAGCAAGGCTCGCTCGCAGGTGGTCGTGGCACGGGCGGATGCGTCGTCGAGGAATGCCAACAGTTCGCGCGTCTTCGTGTCGCCGCGTCGAATTTCTATTCCTAGCGCGCCCTGGCCTGCCGCGGGCGTCATAATTTCTGCGGGAATCACTTGCTTTACCAGTTGAGTTTTGCCCAGGCGATTCAGGCCAGCGGCGGCAAGGATGATGGCGTCGTAGTCTCCGGCTTCGAGCTTGCGCAGGCGCGTGTCCACGTTGCCGCGCAACGGATGAATGTTGAGGTCGGGGCGGATTGCTTTCAGCTGCGCCTGACGTCGCAGACTACTCGTGCCTACATTGGCGCCCTGCGGAAGCGCGTCGATCGTAGCGAAATTTACCGAGCAGAAAACGTCGCGCGGATTCTGGCGGGTAGTGATGGCGGCGATTTCGAAATCGTTGGCTAGTTCGGTGGGAAGATCTTTGAGGCTGTGGACGGCGAGGTCAACGCGATTTTCTACCAGCGCCTCTTCAATCTCTTTGGTGAACATCCCCTTGGTGCCGACTTTAGCGAGGGCTACGTCGGTAATCTTGTCGCCTGTGGTCTTGATGATTTCTAGCTCTACGGTGTGGCCTTGAGCGCGAAGCAGGTCGGAGATGTGGTGAGCCTGCCAAAGAGCGAGTTGGGAGCCGCGGGAGCCGATGCGAAGGAGAGCCATTAGTTTTGTGCTCCGCGGTTGGAACGACCCGCCGTTTCTTTGTCGGAGTCTTTTTCTCTATCTCCGTCGTGGAGATTGAAGAGGCGGCGAACCAGATCGACCACGGTGGTCGATTCGGGATCGCGGGCGGCGGTTTTCAGAGTGCTGATTGGGGTGTGCATGATTTTGTTGACGATGCCGCGGGTGAGTGCTTCAACGGCCATCTCTTGATCTGTAGTGAGCGGACCGAGGCGGCCGCGGACGCGATCGATCTCGGCCGTACGGATGGTCTCGAGATGATCCTGCAGGCTGACGATGGTGGGAACCACGTCGAGCGTCAACAGGCGCGCATGGAATTTCTCGACTTCGCCGTTGACGATGGCTTCAGCTTTTTCGGCCTCCTTCTTACGGTCGGAGACATGCGAACTGACGGCTTGTTGGAGGTCATCGATGTCGTAGACGAAGATGCCATCGATCTTATTCAGCGCCGGATCGACGTCGCGGGGAACGGCGATGTCAATGAAGAACATGGGACGGTTGCGGCGCTTGGAGAGAAATTTTTCGGCGTGCTCGGGGCGGAAGATGAAGTGCGGCGCTCCGGTGGAAGTGATAACGATGTCGGCCGCGTCGCAGGTGTCGTAGAGGCGGCTGAACTCGACGGCCTGACCGTCAAATTTTTGAGCGAGGCGGATGGCGCGATCGTAGGTGCGGTTGGCGACGAAGATGGAAGATGCGCCGTGAGCCAGCAGGTGGCGGGCGGCCAGTTCGCTCATCTTCCCTGCTCCGACGAGGTAGACGCTTTTGCCGTTGAGGCTGCCGAAGATCTTTTGGGCCAGCTCGACCGCAACCGAGGCGATGGAAACGGAGGACGATCCTACCGCGGTCTCCGTGCGGACTCTCTTGGCTACGGCGAAAGCACGCGTAAGTAGCTGATCAAGTTGCGCGCGAACTGCCCCTACGGCGCGTGCGGTGGCGTAGGCTTCTTTAACCTGGCCGAGAATTTGCGGCTCGCCTACGACCATGCTGTCGAGGCTCGAGGCTACGCGGAAGATGTGGCGTATGGCTTCATCTTCTTTGAATTCGTAGAGGTGACTCTCGAACTGGCTGGCGTCGACCTGGAAATACTCGCTCATGAACTGGCGCAGGTCGCCGCTGCCGTTTTTCATGTTGGCGATGAACTCTACGCGATTACAGGTCGAGACGATCATGCCCTCGGCGACGGCGGGATGCTCGGACAGTTTTTTGCAGGCGTCGGGCAGACGGGATTCGGGAATGGCGAGGCGCTCGCGGACCTCAACTGGGGCCGTTTTGTGATTCACGCCGATGAGCTGGAATCTCATGATGCGATGAACCTGTGCATTCCGCTGAAGTAGTTGGCGATCCAGGCGACGATGGCGGTAACGAACGCAACGCTGGCGAGCATGGCGGCGCGGCGACCGCGCCATCCGGCTTCGAGGCGCGTGTAGACCATCAGCAGGTAGACCGCCCACATCAGCACAGAGAGCAGAATTTTGGGATCGAAGAAGTCGACTTTGCCGTAGGCAAATGCGGCGACGACCGACCCGGCGATAAGGCCGAGCGTCATGAAGGGGAAGCCCAGCATCAGCGAGCGGTAGCCGATGTCGTCGATGACCTGGAGCGAGGGCAAGCGCGAGAACATCCCGCTGCGGCTCTTGGATTTGAGAGCCCGCTCCTGGAGCAGATAAAGGATGCTGGCGCCGAAGCTCAGGAAGAGGGCGGCGTATCCGGTGAAAATCATTAGGATGTGGACGGCCAGCCAACTGTGCTTGACCGCGACGGACGTGACCACCAGCGGCTGCTGATTGGTGGCGGCGACGAACGTCAATAAGAAGACCAGCGGAAAGACCACGATGCCCGGCGACGTCGTTTTATAGACGAGGTAGGCGAGCATGAAGACGACCATGATTAAGAAAGCGAGGAGCGACTCGGCGTTGTGGATCGACGCGGAGGCGAGCTGGCCGGACTGGACGACGGCCTCGGTCAGCGAGACGAGATGAAAGACCATGCCGAGATAAGCGGCGTGGAGGGCGATCTTGCTTAGAATTTCAGAGGTGCGGGTGAGCGCCACCAGAGCGTAAAGGAGTCCCACTCCGTAAAATGCGAGCGCCACGCGAAGCCAGGTCAGAGACATAAAGTATTGATTGCTTGCCAGGTCGGGCCCTTGTTCCCCATCCCCGATTGGCAATTATAGTGTGCCGGGCGCGGCGGGCGCGGGTAAACCGATGCGGTCACAGGAGGGTGTGATGGAGATCACAGAGGGGTATTTAGGAGCAGGTTGAGCACGATGTCGAGGACAGGCAAGGGATACCTGCGACATCGGGCGGGAACTGGGGTAGGAGTGGGGACGATGAGGATAATCGATTTTTCGTCAATCACGCCTCGTTTGGTGGCTGGCCGACCTTGAGCCTGACCTTTCCGCCGTTAGGACTGTCGGCAATCTGCCGATGCAAATCCCCGAGGAATGATACTTGTTCATAAAGGTCGGCGACGTACGCGTTGTTAGGAGCGTTCACGCTTTCAGCGAAAACAAGAGGCGTCTTGAAACCGACACATTGCAGATCGTTCGGCTTCAAGCCATGTTCGGCAAGTGCTGCCAACTGCGGTTCCGCAAACCAGAGTTCACGTTTTGCCGGTTCTGCCAGAGAATGTTCAAAGACCGACTCCGATTCGGCAATTTCAGTCAGAGTTCCGTCAGCTACGTTTAGCCACAATATCTTCCCTTTGGTGGTTCGCAAAAACATATCGCCGAAGCCGTTCCGGGCGACCAGCGTCATGGGATCAGCTGACAACCAACGCCACTGTTCGAGCAGTCGATTGACATCGAGTTGCTCAATGTCAAATGACCGTTCCATCCGACGATTCGGAAGAGGCAGGGGAAACGACTCCAGTCCCCGCGACTGGATCACACCATAGCCAACGACCAAGGAACCTTCACGAACGGTAAATGTTGCTCCGGGTTGCACCTCCTCATAGGGGTACTCCGGGAAGTACATCAGCGCCAATTTGACGTCTGCAGTATCGCCGGGTTCTAGCGTGTCAGGTCCTCCCACGAACATGACGCCCAGGTAGTTCTCAGTGAATCGGTTCCCATCGCGAATCGCGACACGCTGCGTTTGTGGGCCCATGACAATATGCGGACGATAAGCTCCGCTGCTCAGCCCTCGGCGTCCTCGGGTGAGTTCGCGTAGTAGGGTGACAGTCGCTTGCACAACTGGAACTGTGATTGACATGGATTCTACGCAAGAGATTTTAGACGGTGACCCTCAGTTGCGTCAGCTGTCGAGATCACGATAGCTCTCACAATTCAACCGGTGCACCGGGTAAGAGTCAGACCGTCGTACAGGTTTCCTCAGGGGCTGAAGCCCGCATTTTCGGCGGAGTCTGAGCGGCACGGCTGAAGCCATGCCTTACCCAAAACCACTCATGAGAGACCTTCTAGGTCAGCCTCTTATTCGACCCCAAGTCCGGCAAGTGCCTCTCCCAAAAATTCGAGATCGACCTGCAACTGCCGGCCGTGGGCCTGCATGTCTTCGATCTCGTCGAAGGCGCGGAAGAGGCGGAGCTTTACGGCGGCGTATTGCTCGGAGTCCGAGAGCGGGCGGCTGTGCGACTCAACCCAAGCGAGCACGATGGCGCGCGGCAGCAAGATGCTGACGGAGTAAGTAAGCTTGCGGTCGGAGGTGACGTCGAAGACGTATTCGGTGCCCTGCGGAGGTCCGTCGGAGGGCCGCTGCCCGACGAAGTAATACTGGTAGACGTAGCCTTGAGAACCTGCGTACGTTTTCAGGCGGCGGATGGTCATTAAAATCTGGTCACCCGGCGACCGGTCACCGGTCACCGCTTTTTCTCACAGCTTCACTTCTCTCAGACGCCTTACCGCAGTTTCGGATGTTAGCGGCGAATAATAGGTTTCCTTAAAGGTGTACGAACGGGCTTTGGCTTCGAGGATGGGCATGATCTCGATGTGCCAGTGATAGTCGTCGTTGATGGTCTTCCAGTAGCCTAGCGCCTCGGAGGGATGCTGGCTGTTGGGCGAGGTGTGCAGCACGGCGTGGAATGAATTGGCGAAAGTGAGGATGCGTTCGAGCGTGCGGCGCAGAAGCGACGCCAGATCGGCGAGGCTGTTGACGCGCGACGTACCCGTGCTTTCGAAGGCGGCTTCGTGGGTGCGCGGGAGAATCCAGGTTTCGTAGGGAACGCGGGGAGCGAAGGGGCCGAGCGCGATGTAGTCGCCACGGATTTCCACGACGCGCACGTTTTGCTTTTCTTCCTGCGCGATGATGTCGCAGAAAACGCAACGCTCCTTGCCCTGGTAGTAGTCGCGGCTGGCGCGCAGTTCGTAGAGCACGCGGCGGGGAACGAAGGTAGTAGCGGTGATCTGCGAGGTGGGATGGGAGAATTCCTGCCCGGCGCCCTCGCCGTGATTCTTAAAGACGCTGACGTATTTCAGGCGGGGATCGCGTTTCAGATCCTGAATGCGGAGCGCGGCGAGATGCAGGAACTGCTCGACTTCGGCGTCGCTGGCATTCCAGATATGGCCATCGTGGCGAGGATTTTCGATGAGGACTTCGTGGGCTCCAACCGTTCGCATGCGATCGTAGAGGCCTTCGCCGCGGCGCTGGGCTTCGCCCTCGACGTGGTAGAGAGCCTGCGGATGAACGACGGAACGGGCCGACCAGGGGTTGCCATTGAGACCGGGGACGGTGGCGATGACCTGCACGGAATCGGCGGCGGGGCCGCAGAACGGGCAAACTTGCGAGCGCGCCGCGGGCTCGACGAGATCATCGCCGATGATCACCCAGGAGCGGGTGATGGGATCTTTGCGAAGTTCCATGGAGGTAAGAAGAACAAAAGAATTGGTAATTTGCAATTGGTGATTGTAATTTGAGGATAGATTTCCGCCGAATCCACCGTCCCACGGACACATTCGGGAATAGAATTGCGGTTTACGCGAGTACAAATTACAACTTACCAATCGCCTTATGCCGGAGCCTTCCACGCCACTGATGCGGCAATATTCCGCCATCAAGAAAGAGCATCCCAATGCTCTGCTGTTTTTCCGGCTGGGCGATTTCTACGAATTGTTTTTTGACGATGCGGTGTTGGCGGCGCGCGAGTTGCAGATCACGCTGACTTCGCGCAACAAGGAAAAGGGTGTCGCCATTCCGATGTGCGGCGTGCCTTATCACGCCGCGGAGGGGTACATCGCGAAGCTGATTCGGCGCGGATTTAAGGTGGCAGTGTGCGAGCAGGTGGAAGATCCCCGACTCGCCAAGAAGCTAGTAAGGCGCGAGGTTACACGCGTGGTGACGCCGGGCACGGCGGCCGATTCTTCGTTGAACGCGGAGGAGAATAATTTTCTGGCGGCGGTGGCGACTACCGGGGATCGGGTTGGATTTGCGGCGCTCGATCTTTCTACTGGGGAGTTTCGGGCTACGGAATTCGCTGGCGAATCGGCTGGGCGGCGCATTCAGGAAGAGCTTGAACAGTTACGGCCCAAAGAATTGCTTTATGGCTCTTCGGCGCCACTGTTTGAATTGACACGGAAGGGGCGCGGGTCGGCGGCTTCGGAACAGTCCCCGTCGACACCAATTTCGTTCCCGCCATCTTCGACAAAAACGCTTTCGGGTATCGCGCCTCGACCGGCCGATTCGGCGTGGGCGGAGACTCCTCTGGATGACTGGATCTTTGCCCCGGATCATGCAATTCCGCTGGTGGAAAATCATTTTGGCGTGCTGTCGCTGGAGGGCTTTGGGCTCGCAGGAAAGCCGGCGGCGGCTTCGGCGGCGGGAGCCATCCTTTATTACATTCGGTCGACGCAGCGCGGCACGCTCGATCACATTGACCGCATTGGATTTTATGAGCGCCAGAATTGCCTGGTGCTGGATGCGGTGACGGTGCGCAATCTGGAATTGATCGAGCCGCTATTTGCCGGGACGGATGCGGGCGTGACGCTGTTTCGCTGTATGGACGCGACGGTGACGCCGATGGGCAAACGGCTGCTGCGGGCTTGGATGCTGCGGCCTTCCGTCGAGGTCGTTGAGATCGAGGGAAGGCTGGAATCGGTTGAGGCGCTGGTGAAGGACATTGTCCGGCGCGAGGATTTGCGGCGGACGCTGGACGGCATTCTTGATCTGGAGCGCCTGCTGAGCCGCGTCACGCTGGAGACGGCGAATCCTCGGGATCTAATTGCGCTGGGAGCTTCGCTGACGCGAATTCCGCAGGTGCGCGCGACGCTGGCGGGATTGGCTGCGGCACGGATCGGGACGCTGCATGCGTTACTGGATGAGTTGGGCGATCTGCGGGCAAAGATCGAGCAGACGATTGTGGCCGAACCGCCGATGACTTTGAGCGATGGCGGCGTGATTGCCGCGGGCATCGATAAAGACTTGGACGAACTGCGCGACCTTAGCCAAAACTCGAAACAATATCTAGCTCGAGTGGAGCAGCGGGAGCGCGAGCGGACTGGCATCGGGTCGCTGAAGGTCAAGTTCAATTCGATTTTCGGGTATTACATCGAGATTTCGAAGGCCAACCTGGCGCACGCGCCGACCGACTACGAGCGCAAGCAGACGCTGGTGAACGCCGAACGATTTACCACTCCGGAGCTGAAGGAGTATGAGTCGAAGATTCTGGACGCCCAGGAGAAGATTGTCGAGATCGAGCGGCGGCTGTTTGCCGAGCTGCGATCAGCGATTGCGGCGGAGGCGAAGCGCATCCGGCAGACGGCGCTGGCCCTGGCGGAGGTCGATGTACTGGCATGCCTTGGGCATATTGCGGCGCTGCGAAATTATTGCCGCCCGAAGTTTGAGACCGAGACGACGGAAGAAAAGTCTTCGCGCGTGGGCGACCTTGAGATTGTCGAGGGCCGGCATCCGGTGATTGAGCAGCAGGAACTGGCTGCCGGGAGCGAGCGCTTCATTCCGAATGATATTTTTCTCAATTCGGCGACTCACAACATTATTGTGCTGACCGGCCCGAATATGGGCGGCAAGAGCACCTATCTGCGGCAGGCGGCGCTGATTGTAATCATGGCGCAGATGGGGTCGTTTGTGCCGGCACGATCGGCACGGCTGGGAATTGTCGATCGCGTGTTTACGCGCATTGGGGCCAGCGACAACCTGGCGCGCGGGCGGTCGACGTTTATGGTCGAGATGACCGAGACAGCGGCAATTCTGCATACGGCGACGGCGCGGTCTCTCATCTTGCTGGACGAGGTCGGGCGCGGCACTTCGACTTATGACGGCCTGGCGATTGCGTGGGCGTCGATTGAATATCTGCATGCTCGCGTACGGGCGAAGACGCTATTTGCAACACATTATTTTGAGTTGACGGAACTGGCCGAGCAATTGAGCGGGGTAAAGAATTATCACGTGTCGGTGAAGGAAGCGGGCGGGAGCGTGGTTTTTCTGCGCAAGGTCGAGCCGGGGGCAGCGGATCGCAGCTACGGGATTGAGGTCGCGAAGTTGGCGGGATTGCCGAACGAAGTCGTGGTGCGGGCACGCGAGGTGCTGGCCGAGCATGAGTCGTCGGAGCACCGATTGACGGAGCGGATTACGCCGGGGGCTTCGGATGTGCCGGAGCGGCCGGCGCAGTTGACGATTTTTACTCCGCTGTCGCAGCCCGTGCTTGAGAAGCTACGGGAGGTCGATTTGAATCGGCTAACGCCGCTGGAGGCGCTAAACTTGCTGGCGGAGCTGAAGAAAGAAATTTAACCGCCGAGATCCGGAGGAGATAACGGGTGTTGTGGACTGTTTCAAAACCTATGCGGCTTGATTTCGTCGCCGCTATATCGGTCCTGTTTGTCGCAATTTGGGCTACGGCTCAAACGCCTCAATCTGCAACCGATGTTAGTCCCTATTTTCAATCGGCCTTGGCGTTTGAGCACAGAGGAGAAATCGATAAAGCCATCGAAGACTACGAAAAGGCAATCACAGCTACACCCAACCATGCCGACTCGCATTACAACTTGGCGCGCCTCCTCGCGGCCAAACGAAACCATGATGAAGCGATTCGGCAATATCGAGAGGCTATCCGCATCAACCCCAATGACCCTGACGTTCACAGCAATTTGGGCCTCGCACTAAAAAACAAGGGCGATCTTGACTCAGCCGAAGGTGAGTATCGAGCCGCACTCCGGCTCGACTCGAAGCACGCTGATGCTCACTCCAATCTTGGCAATCTGTTCGTTCAAAGAAAAGACCTCAAGGCTGCTATCGCGGAATATCGGGCTGCTATACAGGCCGGCCCATCGCATGCCACAGCTCATGTGAATCTCGGAAGCGCTCTCGACGATAGTGGGGAAACTGACGACGCGATTGCTGAATACAGGGAGGCCATCCGCCTCGAGCCTGACAACGCGGAGACGCATTACAACCTTGGTATCAGCTTGGCGAAAAAACGGGATGCCCAAGGAGCGCTGTTCGAACTCCGTGCCGCGGAAAAACTCGAGCCGGACTGGCCAATTCCGCATATCTGGCTGGTGACGCTACTGATGAAGTCCGATCCGCAGGGCGCATTGGACGAATGCCGTGTCGCCGACAATCTGACGCACGACGCGAAGATGCACGATCTGTGCGAGAAACTTGCCACCAAAGTAAAGTAAGAATCGAATCATGCCATCCCCAGGTCCTCGACTTCTACACGCAGACATCGGCCAGCTCCTCATCATCGGCTTCGACGGCACCGAGATTTCTGCGCGTCTCGCTTCCCTGCTCTCGAAGATTCAGCCAGCGGCAGTGATTTTGTTCGCCCGCAATATTACCGGTGCCGAACAGACACATCGCCTGCTGCGTGAATGCCAGAAGTGCGTGGCCACGCCGGCTATTTACCTGCGTTGATCTCGAAGGCGGGCAAGTGGATCGGTTCCGCAATGTGCTGGGGCCGGCGCCTTCGGCGGCTGACGTCTTTGCTACTGGCGACCGCGGGCTTTTCCGTAAGCATGGGCTCGTGATCGGCGAGAACTGCCGGGCTCTGGGTTTTAACGTCGACTTCGCGCCGGTGCTGGATCTGGCGTTTGAGGCTTCGCGGACGGTGATGGCGTCGCGGGCTGTGTCGGCGGATCCAAAGAAGGTGAATGTCTATGCGCGCGAATTTCTGCTGGGAATGCGCGAAGCTGGCGTCTTTGGCTGTGGCAAGCATTTTCCGGGGTTGGGCGAGGGCAACCTTGACAGCCATCACGAACTGCCCGTGATTCAGAAACCGTTTAAGAAGATGTGGGTAGAGGATCTGGTTCCTTATCGCATGCTTGCGGAATCAGCTTCCGTTTGTGATGGTGTCGCACGCGGCTTATCCGGAGGTTACGGGCGATGCCACGCCTGCTTCGCTTTCGAAAAAATGGATGACTGACGTTCTGCGAAAGCGCATCGGCTACAACGGAGTCATCGCGTCTGACGATATGGAGATGGGAGCGGTACAGAAGTTTGCTCCGATTGAGGAGAGCGTGGTGCAGCATATCCGGGCCGGTGGCGATCTGGTGTTGATCTGCCATAGCGAAGATCTGATTACACGCGGATATGAGGCGCTGGTGCGGGCGGCCGAAGTGGATTCGCGGTTTCGAACACGCGTTGCGGAGTCGGCCCGGCGCCTGCAAAAGCTCAAACGGTCGCTCGCGACCTCGCCCCGCTTTCGGGGGGCGCCGTTGCCGACGGCACATAAGATCGAACGGCTCTCGCGTCGACTCTGGGAGTTTGGCGAAGAAGTACGACTAGCAGCGCTGGAGCGTTCCGCATGATTGTTGCCGGCGTTATGAGTGGTACGTCTGCTGACGGGATCAACGTGGCGCTGGTCCGAATCGAGGAGAAGAAAGCTCTGCCGCGGCCCCGACCGTCGCGAGGACAAGAGTGTCCGCGCCAGACGATTACGCCTCGCCACACACTTCTTGGACATGAGGAGTTTCCTTTCCCCGCGCGAGTCCGGCGGGCTGTTCTTGCGTCCATGAATGCCGAGGCGGCTTCGGTGGCGGATCTGGCGCGGCTGAATTTTTTGCTGGGCGAAATTTATGCGGATGCCGTTGCCCGAACTGCGCTGAATTCTCGCGTCAAACCCGAACTCGTGGGCTGTCACGGACAGACGATTTATCACCAGGGCGAGGCGGGGTCGTTTCTCGGGCGCAAGGTCGCCGTGACCTGGCAGATCGGCGAAGGCGCGGTTGTGGCGGCGCGGCTGGGTGTGCCGGTGGTTTCGGATTTTCGCCCGGCGGACATGGCAGCCGGGGGCAAAGGCGCGCCGCTGGTGCCGTTTCTTGACTACTTTCTGTATCGCGATGCGCGCGTCGGGAGGATTGCCCAGAATATCGGGGGGATCGCGAACCTGACAGCGATTCCGGCGGGCGCGAGTTCGCGCCAGGTAACTGCCTTTGATAC
>CAWJFC010000009.1:0-28813 GCA_963841945.1 uncultured Acidobacteriaceae bacterium | reverse complement strand
GGGCCCTGGGAATATGGTGATTGACGGCGTGATGCAGGCGCTGTTTGAGCGGCGCTATGACCGCGACGGCAAGATCGCGGCGGCAGGCAAAGTGAACGAGAACGTGGTGGGACGTCTGCTGCGCGCGCCGTTTTTCCGGAAGCGGCCTCCGCGAACGGCGGGGCGCGAGGAGTTTGGGCGGGAGTATGTGCGGCAGTTTTTGGGCCTCTGCAGCGGGCTGGCAAAATCGGATGTGGTGGCGACGGCTACCGCTTTAACTGCGCGATCGATTGCGGGGGCGATTCAGCATTTTGTTTTGCCGCGCGAGAAGAGTTATCGAGAGTTGGTTGTTTCGGGCGGAGGGGCTAAGAATCGCACGCTCATGACGATGTTGCGTCGGGAACTTGCGCCGTTCGAAATCGAGCTTCACCATTCGGATGAATTCGGCGTGCCGGCTGAGGCGAAAGAGGCGGTGGCGTTTGCCGTGCTGGCCTATGAGACTTGGCATCGGCGCCCTTCGAATGTGCCTTCGGCGACGGGCGCGGTGCGGCCGGCGATTTTGGGAAAGATTTCGTATGCGTAGGAAGATTGTATGGGAGCATCCCAACCGCAGGTCCTTCGCTTCGCTCAGGATGACAACGTGTTTTTTGTTGGTTGTGGGATCGGTCCTACCGCTTCTTTCCTGTTCCCAGCCTGCCGATCCGAACACATTTGTCATGATCATCGAGAGCAGTCCGACGAATCTGGATCCGCGAGTGGGGATTGATGCGCAGTCGGAGCGCATCGACGAGTTGATTTTTGATGCGCTGCTGACGCGCGACGAGCATTTGAGCGTTCAGCCGGGACTTGCAGAGCGGTGGGAGATTCCCGATCCATTGACCTATGTTTTCCATCTGCACCGCGGTGTGAGGTTTCACGACGGCCATCCGCTCACCTCGCGCGACGTGAAGTGGACGTTCGATTCCCTGCTCGCGGGAAAGATTCGCAGTACGAAGTCGGCAGCTTACCGTTCGGTCGATCACATCGATGTTCCCGACGAACTGACAGCGGTGTTTCATTTGAAGGAGCCGAACGCGACCTTGCTGTGGAACCTATCGGAGGGAGCGAGTGGGATTGTGCCTTACGGTTCGCTCGATGAAATCACACGAAGGCCGATTGGATCGGGACCGTTCCGGTTTGTGAGCGCCGAGCAGGACAAGGAGGTCGTACTCGAACGCAACGACAATTACTGGGGGGCGAAGGCGCGGCTGAGGCGAGTGCGCCTTATGGTGGTTCCCGATGCCACCACGCGAGCGCTCGAATTACGCAAGGGCAGCGCGGATGCCGCCATCAATGCGTTTACTTCTGACACAGTGGTGGCGTTGCAGCGCGAGCCGAAATTACAGGTCGAGCGCGCACCCGGAACCGTGCTTTCTTACCTTGCGTTTAACTTGCGCGACCCAACTCTGAAGGACGTGCGAGTTCGCCGAGCAATCGCGTATGCCATCGACCGTGGTCCGCTTGTCGAATACATCTGGCGGGGATTCGCACAACCGGCTTTAAGCGTCCTCCCGCCGCAGAGTTGGGCCTACGATCCGGACGTGCCGGCGTACCCGCACGATCCGGAGAAGGCGCGCCAATTGCTGGATGCGGCCGGCTATCCGGTGCGGGACGGGGTGCGCTTTCATCTCACGATGAAAACCTCGACGGAGGAATCTACGCGGCTGCTGGCGGCGGTTCTTCAGCAGCAATTGCGCGAGGTTGGGATCGCACTGGACATTCGCACCTTCGAGTTCGCTACCTTTTTCGCCGATGTGACGAGCGGCGCTTTTCAGGTGTATTCCTTGCGCTGGATTGGCGGGAATGAGGATCCTGATATTTTCGAGTATGCCTTTCATTCGCGCCGCTTCCCTCCCCACGGAGCAAATCGCGGTTTTTATTCCAATCCGCAAATCGACGAGATGATCGACCAGGCGCGACGTGAGACCGATCAAGCGGTCCGCAAGCAGCTTTACTTCGAAGTGCAGGAGACGCTCGCGCAAGACGAGCCGTATATCGACCTGTGGTACTACGATAACGTGCTCGTGCACGCGAAGCGTGTGAGGAACGTGAGTTTGAATCCGTCGGGAAATTACGACTTCTTGAAGACGGCCGAGATCAGGCAGTAGACAGTCGCCGAGTCTCCGTGGCGCGACTCCGGCAATTTTCAGCGTGTTACCATCAAACCTTGAACATTCTCTTTATTGGTGACATTTTTGGACGGCCGGGGCGGACGATCGTCAGAGAGCGGCTACCGGAGCTGGTTCGCACGTATTCAGCTGATCTCGTGATCGCTAACTGCGAAAATGCGGCGGCAGGATTTGGCATTACGCCGTCACTGGCAGAAGAGCTTTTTGATCTTGGCATCGACGTGATGACGACCGGCAATCACGTCTGGGACAAACGCGAGATCATCGAATATTTTCAGATGGCGGATGGAAATCCGCATAGTCCGGCCCGGCGGTTGCTGCGGCCGGCGAATTTTCCCGAGACCCTGCCGGGCTGGGGAGTTTACGAAGGGACGAAGAACGGTGTGCCCTATGCAGTGATGAACCTGCAAGGGCGCGTGTTTATGGGGTCGAGCGACGATCCCTATCGCTACGCGGACCGACTGCTCGAAAAGATCAAGGCGAAGATAGTATTTGTCGATTTTCATGCCGAGGCCACGTCGGAGAAGGTTGCCTTCGGCTGGTATCTGGATGGGCGCGCCACGGCAGTGGTGGGGACGCACACCCATATCCCCACTGCCGACGAAACGGTGCTGAGCAAAGGCACGGCGTACATCACCGACGTGGGTATGACGGGACCCTATGACAGCGTGATCGGCGTCAAGAAAGAGCTGGTAATCGACCGTTTTCTTAGCGGCATGCCGGCTCGGTTTGAGCCAGCCGTGGGCGATGTGCGGCTGTGCGGCGTGGTGGTGGAATGCGATGACGAGACCGGGCGGGCGCGGCGGATTCAGCGGCTGATGCTGCGTTAGGGGTGGCTGTACAGATTCCGGCGGTCCCCTCAACTTGGCTACCTGCGCCATGCTCGTTGTTGCCGCCGCTGTTACCCCGGTAGTTCCCTAATGAGTATTTCGCTTGCAAGACAAGGGCTTGCGGGCATTCTATAGTTGTAAATATGCCTGGGCTGCGGGGAGTAGTTTGTCTGTTCACGGTGATTGCGTGCGCGGTTGTCTGCACAGCGCCCGCTTCTCTGGCCGCCGATGCGCCAGGCGCCGTTCAGCCCCAGTCTGCGGCCCAGTCATCCGCTACGAATTCCCTGCCCCAAGGGTGCGCAAAGGGCGCTCAGGATTCTGCTTGCGGTTCTTCATTGAATCCCTCTTCCCCCGTCTCATCGTCCAGCGGCTCGCCCGTCGTGAATTCTCCGGAAGCAATGTTCATTCCCGCCTCGCGGAAGGATCGCAAAGCCGCGCATTACGCCTTCAAACGGGGATTGCAGCTCGAAAAGTCGAATGACCTGGAGGACGCTTTTTCGCAGTTCGAGGAGGCGGCGCGGCTGTCTCCGGAAAATACCGAGTACCTTGAGGCGCGGGAGATCACTCGCCAGAACCTGGCCGCGTCGCACCTGGAACGCGGAAACACCGATCTGCAGCAAGGCCGGCGGGCAGAGGCGCTGGGCGAATTTCGCACGGCGTTGAACCTCGATCCGCAAAACGAGTTTGCCCAGCAGCGGGTGCGCGACGCCGCCGGGCCTCCGCCAGCCAAGACCTCGGAACCGCCGCAGATCGTGGCACGGGAGGATCAGCTCGAAGTTCGGCCGATCGATCGCCTGGCCGATTTTCATTACTCCGGGGACGCCCGTGGATTGTTGACGACGATCGCAACCAGCTTTGGGTTATCGATCACCTTCGATGACAGTTTCCCCTCGCGGCAACTCCGCTTCGACCTCAATCAGGTGAATTTTGCGACCGCGTTGCGCGCCGCCTCCCAAGCGACCAAGACTTTTACCGTGCCGGTCGAAGATACGGTTCTGTTTGCAGTGGCGGATAACCCGGAGAATCACCGGCTTTTTGATCGCATGGGCATGCGGTCGTTTTATATTCCGACTGCCGACGCCGCCAAAGACTTGCAGGATGTCACCAATTCGCTGCGAACTCTATTTGAGTTTCGTTTTGTGAGCCAGAATACCGCGGCCAGCACGATCACCGTGCGCGGCCCGATCGAAATGCTGAAAGCGGCCAGTGAGTTCATTGAACAGCTCAACTCGGACCGGCCGGAGGTTCTGATCGACTTGAGCGTGATGGAGGTCGATCACACTTACGCGCGCAATATTGGGCTGCATGTGCCCGATCAGTTCAATCTCTATAACATCCCCGCAGCCGCTTTAGCCTCGCTGGGCGGCGCGAACGCGCAGAGCCTGATCAACCAGCTCATCGCCAGCGGGGGAATCAACCAGGCTGGCAACCAAACGCTTGCCGCGCTAATATCGCAGCTTTCCAGCCAGTCGAATTCGATCTTCAATACGCCGCTGGCGACCTTTGGCGGCGGTCTGACGCTGGAGGGCCTGAGTCTGGACAGCCTGTCGGCGGTTCTTTCGTTGAATGAAAGCTCTGTGCAATCGCTGGAGCACGTGACGTTGCGGGCGTCGCAGGGAAAGGATGCGACGTTCAAGCTGGGGGCGCGTTACCCCGTGCTGAACGCCAGTTTTTCGCCAGTTTCTAACAGCTCCGCCATCGCAGGCGTGATCGGGAACCAATCTTACACCGCGCCCTTCCCGTCGGTGAATTATGAAGACATCGGACTGACACTAAAGGCAAAGCCCACAGTTCATCGCAATTCCGATATCTCTCTCGAGTTGACGATCCAGATGCGCGCGCTTGGAGCGACCAACAACAATGGCATCCCCATTATTACGAATCGCGAATTCTCGGGCGGCATTCTGCTGAAAGATGGCGAGCCCGCGTTTATCGCAGGTATGGTCACCACCATGGATCAGCGCAGCCTGAATGGACTGCCGCTGTTCGCGCAGATTCCAGGCTTTGGCGTCCTGACCTCGCAGCATTCGCGGCAGAGCGAAGAGAATGAGTTACTGATCCTGCTGACACCACACCTGATGAGCGAGCCGCAACAGACCGACCCTGCGCTGATCTGGCTAAAATAGCTTCGAACTACGAGCCGCGAGCGGCCAAATCACGACAAGGTCGCTCGATCTAATTTTCGCGCTTCTCCGGCGTTCCCTTTTCCTGGCTGATGGCAAAATCGACAATCTTTTTCAACGTCTCGAGAGGCGCGGTAGCGCCTACCGAGCGGCCGTTTATAAACAACGTCGGCGTTCCAGTGACGCCCACGGACTTGCCTAGCGCGATGGAGGCTTCAACTCGGGATTGCGTTTCGGGCTTGGCCGCGCAAGCAGCCATCTCATCACCATTCACGCCTGCGGCGGTGGCGATGGCCTTCAGTTTCTCATCCGCATTGGCTTGCGTGATGTTGTTCTGGTCTTCGAAAGCCTTATCGATGAACTTCCACACTGCTTCGTTGGAGGCTCGGCCAACGCAATCGACGTAGGCGGCGCCCTTTTCGGCCCAGTTGTGCATCGGAAGCGGGAAATTCTGAAAAATGAAGCGGACGTCGGGCTCCTGCGCAAGGAGCGAATCGATCTCGGGAGCAGCCTTCTGGCAGTGCGGGCATTGCATGTCGCTGAATTCCACGATCGTAACCGGCGCATTGACCGGCCCCTTCGCCGGACCGTTGAGTTGGCCCTTTGCGAGTTTTTCGCGCGCCTCTTCGTAGGGCTTGGCGCCGAAGGGAAGAACCTCGCCGGTGATGGCATGTTTGCCATCCGAACTCACCAGAAGACGATTGGCATTTGATCCCTGCGGCGTCGTGATGACGATATCGACGGCGGCAAGGCCGGGAATTTCCGACGGGCGGATGTCGCCGACTTTCCACGAAATCGTCGCATCGTAGCCGAAGGTTTGGAAGAGGAACGAGTTCACCGTATCTTCCGATGGAAGAACCGTCGCAGGGGCGGGGGTGGTAGAGGCGACGGACGCTTTGGCGGCTGGCTTTTGTTCGGAATGTTGCGTGGGTTTGGTCTGGCTTTGGGCGATCAGGCTGTTGGCAAGAAACAGCGCCAACAATGTGAGCGCTGCAAATCCGGTGCGATTGGTAAATGTCATAAGAAGTCAGAATCCGAGTTGGAGATTGATTGTTACAAAACGCGCGCGAAATGTCATTCGATGCGTTTTTCGGCCTGTTATTTTACGCGCGCGCCCAGACATACTTGCTGAAGGGTGTCACTCGCTTCTGTCTCCAGGTCGGACGAATAGACGCGCCGTTGCACTTGGGTAAAGGCCTAGGGATCTGCACCAGCAGTCACTTCGGTTGTGAAGGTTCATATCCATTCGTCACAGGCTGACGTGCGCTCTGTCATATCCCCAGTTGTTTAGGTGGGAGCATTGTAAAGCTAGCGCTCTATGGCCCATCAACTCACCACGTGCACATTCTGTGGAGTTGGCTGCGGGCTCTATCTGGAAACGTCAGCCAATCGGATTGTGGGATCTTATCCGAGTGTCTCCCATCCCAGCAATCAGGGAAAAATCTGCGTCCGTGGTTGGCATGTGCACGAGGTTGCCGGTTCGCCCGATCGTCTGAAACATCCCCTGCTTCGTAAAGACGGCGAGCTGGAGGAAGTGAGTTGGAACGAGGCGATGGAATTTATCGCCGTAAAGATGAAGTCGATTCGCGATCAGCATGGGCCGGATGCACTGGGCTTCCTGAATTCGCCGCGCTGCTCGAACGAAGAGACCTACCTGCTACAGAAGTTTGCGCGCGCGGTCATCGGCACCAACAACGTGCATCACGGGACGGGCGTTTACTCGAATAATTCCATCAATGTCTTGCTGGACATGATCGGCGTGCCCGCCAGCACGAACTCGATTGCGGAGTTGGCGCGGAGTGACGTGATCGTAGTCGATGGAGTGGATCTTGCCAAACGCGTGCCGACCATCGCAGGGGCCGTAATCCGCGCCAAGCTCAATGGCGCTCGCTTGATTGTGATCGGCACCCGGCACCACCGGGTCGCCGAGAGTGCCGACCTCTTTTTGCAGATTCAGCCGGGAACCGAGGCGCTGCTTTATGGCGCGATGGAAAAGGTGATTGTCGATCGCGGGCTGATGGATCTTACCTTCATCAAAGCACGCTGCCGCGACTACCCGGCTTTTCTGGCGGCGATTCAGGAATACGATCTCCTCCGAGTGGCAGAGAGTTGCGGGGTCGCGCCGAAGCTCATC
The DNA here is from genome assembly GCA_963841945.1 of uncultured Acidobacteriaceae bacterium. Lineage (GTDB taxonomy): Bacteria > Acidobacteriota > Terriglobia > Terriglobales > Acidobacteriaceae > Acidiflorens. The sequence continues at coordinate 21,579 of CAWJFC010000009.1, read as the reverse complement.
GAAGAGGCTGGGCTGGCTTATGGAAGGGCACGAGCGGCCATGCTGATGTTCTCCGCCAGCATGGAAGAACGCAGCCGCGACAGTGTGCGCGCGGTTGTCAACCTGGCGCTCTTGTCGGGCAATCTTGGCAAGCCCGGAGCCGGACTATTTGCGCTCACTGAGCAGAACAATCTGCAAGGAGTATGCGACATGGGCATGTTGCCGGACCGCCTGCCCGGCTACGGACCCGTGGCAGACGATCGTGCACGGGGCGCCCTGGAAGCTCTCTGGAAGACGAAGATTCCGTCCGCGCCCGGGCTGGGATCTCGTTCTTTGCTGACCCACCGCGGACAAGGCAAGGTCAAGGGTCTGTGGCTATCGCGCTACGATCCCACGAACACATCATTGCTCGGCGATGTTGCCGGACAACTCCGGCAACTCGACTTGCTGGTCGTCCAGCATATTTTCGCTACCGAATGCGGCAAACATGCCCACGTTGTGTTGCCGACAACCGCCTTCGGAGAGGAACAAGTCACATTCACCAGCACGGACCGGCGCATTCAACTGGCCGAACATGTGGTCGATCCGCCCGAGGGATTGACTCCCGCATGGGAACAGATTGTGCAACTGGCGCGGCTGATGGGAGCGGACTGGAGATACCCGGCAGCGCGCTATGTTATGGACGAGATTGGCAAGGCTGTACCCTTTTATGGCGGCGCGGACTACGAGAATCTGGCGCGCGATTATGGGCGGCAGTGGCCTTGCACCAAGGACCGGCCGCTGGGCACAAGTCTCCTTTTCGCCGAGAGTGGTCTGACCGCGGATGACCGTCCTGAAAAACGTCAGGATCGGCCGTTCCGCTTCGTAGCCGTTGCCAAACCGCCTGCCCCGCCCGCCAACCCAAAGGATTTCCCTCTCACCCTGGTCTTCGGAAACTCGCTCTACTACTGGAACCAGAATGTGCTGGTGCGTCACAGTGAGACGCTCAAGCGCGAGTATCGCCAGTTGATGATCGACTATCCCGAGGGCTTCGTCGAGATCAACCCGGAAGACGCGAAGTTGGCCGGCATTCGCGACGGCAAGCGAATGCGGCTTTGCGCCGCGGCCGCATCGGCGTCGGCCACCGCGCGAATCACTTCCGAAGTCAGAACCGGAACCATCTTCGTCCCGCACTTCATGCGCGAGGTAGAACAGCAGATCCTCGGATTCTCGGGCGACAGCTTCCGGCTGGTTCCGGTACGCGTAGAGAAGGAAATGGCATGAAGGCTCGTATTCTCCACCGCGGCGATGTTTTGAAGATTGCGGATTTGCTGCGCGAGCAGGGTTATGAGGTGATCGCTCCGGTTGGCGGGCGCGGACGCGACACGTTCTTTGATACCGTCACCGACGAGAATCGAAATCAGATTCAAATTCACTTGCCGAATCCGTACTACCCTCCCAAGCGTTATGTATTTCCGCCGCTCGAGCGGCTGATGAAAGTGGAGCGTTCCAACGGCGATCTGCGGATTGAGCCCACGTTTGACCTCCAGAAGCGACGCCATTTTTGGCATCCGTTCCTGCGACGTGGCCGGCATTTACCATCTGGACCGCTTCTACCTGGGCCGCGAATTTCCTGACATCTACTATCAGAACCATCGCAAGAATCTGTTTCTAGTCAACGTTGCATGCACGGATCCGGAACTCGATATCGGCGAAGAATGTTTCTGCATGTGCACCGATACCGGGCCTGCGGCACGCGATCATTTCGATCTGCAACTTTTCGATTTACGGGTCCCGGTGTCGCCGCCCGGGAATGCAGGCGATGAGTTTCTGGTTGTGGCGGGCACGCTCGCCGGCGAGGCGCTGTTTGCCCATCCGATTTTTCACAAGGCCTCTCGCGAGCACGTAGCCCGGCGCCGCGCCATTTTGGAAGACGTTCGAAAACGTTTCAAACCGAGCACGACGAGCTGGTTTTCCGCCGCCATCCAGTCCGTTTCTCGCGGAGAGATTCGGGATGAGACCTGGGACGAGATCGGCAATCGCTGCCTGGAATGCGGCGGATGCACCTACGTTTGCCCAGCCTGCACCTGCTTTACGGTGACCGATCGCCCGCTGGGATCCGGCGGCGTGGAGCGGCTGCGGGTGTGGGACTCATGCGCGCTGAGCGGGTTCACGCGCATGGCGGGCGGATTCAATCCGCGGCGTGCCGTGCACGATCGCCGAAACCGGCGTTTCTTTCGCAAGCTCGCGCACTACTTTATCGAGCGCGAATTATCGATGGCGTGCGTGGGATGCGGCCGCTGCGCGGCCGTCTGCCATGGCGATATCGGCATGCCGAGCGTGGTGGAGACGATCCGGCGCTCGGCGGCTCAAGGGAAGGAAGCATGAATCCGCCAGTCATCGAGCACGCACCGCCTGAGATCAGCGTTCCAGAGGCAATCGAGAACGTGTATCTGCCGAAGGTTGCGGTGGTGGATCGCGTTGTGAACGAGATCAAGGAAGTGAATACGTTCTTCTGGCACTTTGAAGACGCCGCCGAACAGCGCGCCTTCAGGCGTTTTCGGCCGGGCCAGTTCGCGCAGGTGTCGCTCTTCGGGGTGGGCGAGTTTCCAACCTCGCTTCCGCCGAGTCCCACTGAGGAGGAAACATTCTTTACCGTGCGGCAGGTAGGCAGTTGCACCTCGGCGCTGCATGCATTGAAACCGGGCGAGAAATTCGCAGTCCGCGGACCTTACGGCAACGGCTTCCCGATGGAGGAGTATCGCGGCAAAAATCTCGTCTTCGTTGCCGGGGGAATCGGACTGATTCCGTTGCGCTCCGCCATCGTTTATGCGCTGGCGAACCGCGCGCTCTATGGGCAGATCCAGATCTTCCACGGCGCCAAGACGCCGAGTGAGTTGATGTACGTGCCGAAGCTGCACGAGTGGGAGCGGACACCCGGAGTTGAATGCCATCTCACCGTCGATCGTCCGAACAATCGTGCGGCCGAAGAATGGTCTGGAAATGTGGGAGTGGTTGGCAGCCTTTTCAAGAAACCGGGCGTAAAGGTTCCGGTCGAGAACACAGTCGCCTTCGTCTGCGGTCCGCCCATCATGTTCCGGTTCGTCATTCAGGACCTGCTGGGGATGGGATTCCAGGAACGCAACATCGTCTCCACGCTCGAACGCTACATGAAGTGCGGCGTCGGCAAATGCGGGCACTGCTGCATCGGTGTGGCCTACGTTTGCGTGGACGGCCCCGTGTTCACGTACGAGCAGATCAAGAAGTTGGGCGAGGACATCTGATGGCAGGCGAGAGCAAGACAAATCTCCGTGAGCAACTCGAATGCACGCTGCGCGGGCGCGTCTGCCTCATGGGGGTGGGAAACGCGGACTATGGCGACGATGCGCTCGGCGTGTATCTTGCGGAGGCGCTCGTTGAGGCTGGCGTGCCCGATGTGATCGTGGCCGGCAACTCGCCGGAGCGGTACCTGGGAAGAGTAGCGGATATGAGGCCCGAGCACGTGGTCTTTCTTGACGCGGTGGAATTTGGCGCCGCGCCGGGAGCGGTCGTGTTTCTGAATTCCCAACAACTCACCGCCCGCTACCCACAAATCTCAACTCACAAGATTTCGCTGAGTACATTGGCCACGTTCGTCGAGGCGAATGGGGTCACGAGAGCATGGCTGCTCGGGGTCCAACCCGAATCGCTGAAAGAGGGACAAAGCCTTACTTCCCCGGTGCGAAAAACTCTGGACGCGCTCTTACGACTGTTGCTGCGCGCGAAACGACGAGAGATGAGCCTATGCTGACCCCGGAACAAGCCGTTCTCGTTTCGATTCTTACGTGCATGGCGGGTGCGGCGCTGACGCTGCTGCTGGCGCGCAACAAACTGGTGGCGGGTTGGCTCGCGTTCCTGGTTACCGGCGGGACCGCGCTCCTGGTTCTTTCAGCCGTCTTTCAAGTCCTGACGCGTGGCCCCTCGCCTCATCCGGCGGCGTTTTGGGCGATGCCGAAATTCGGCTTCGCGCTCCGCATCTACGTGGACGGGCTCACTGCTGTCTTCCTGTTGCTGGCCACGCTGATTGCCGTTCCTGCCTCGTTCTACTCCATCCTTTATATGCGGCACTACCGGGACTACAGCGTCGGCCGCTATTACCCGTATTTCCTGCTCTTTCTCGCCGCCATGTATGGTCTGCTCTCGACCACCGACATGATGTGGTTCTTTTTCATCTTCTGGCAGCTTATTACGCTGCCGGGCTATGCGCTGATTCGTTTCGAAAACAGGAAACCGCAGAACGTCTGGGCGGCCAATAAGTTCCTCATCATGATGCAGATTGCTTGTGCGGCCACTATGGTCGGCGCCGAACTATTGGCCATCGGAGGCAAGGCTGTCAGCGGGAGCGCGAGTTTGAAGTATGACTTTGATACGGTGAGCGCAAACCTGCCGCTACTGCTGGCCACCCGTCCCAATCTCACCGCCTTGGCCTTCGGGTTGTTCCTGGCGGGATTCGGAATCAAGATGGGCATGTGGCCCTTCGGCCAGTTCTGGCTGCCCGATGCCCATCCTGCGGCGCCTTCCCCGGTGAGCGCGATGCTCTCGGGGGTGATGATCAAGACCGGCGTTTATGGCGTGATGCGCTACTTTTTGTGGCTCGTCCCGGCTGGTGCACAAGCCGATTATCCGCTGGCGCGCTGGGGCATGTTGGTTGCCGTGCTGGGCACCATCACCCTATTCACCGGCACCATGCAGGCTTTGAAGCAGGAGCAATCCAAACGCCTGCTTGCCTTCCACAGCATTGGACAGGTTGGCTACATTTTGCTGGGCACCGGCACGTGCATGGCATTGCTGCCCGCGAATACTCCAGCCACGGCTGCGCTCGCCACCATCGCTTTTGTCGGCGCGCTCTTTCACGTGCTCAACCACGGGCTCTTCAAAGGTCTGCTCTTTCTGAATGCGGGATCCATGCTTCACGCCACCGGCACGCAGGATCTCAACCGGATGGGCGGCATGATGAAGTTCATGCCTCTAACCGCGATTACCGCGCTCATCGCCTCGTTCTCCATTTCGGGTGTGCCGTTGTTCAACGGCTTTGTCAGTAAGTGGAGCATTTACGTGGCGGCCATTCAGGGCAGCAGTTCGGCACATTATCTCGTCGTTTGCGCGGTGATTGCGATCCTGACCAGCGCGCTCACTCTGGCGTCATTCATCAAATTTTTCGGCGTGAGTTTTTTGTCGCGCACCAGCGAACTCGTCCGCGAACGCGCGGCGCGGGGACGACTGGAAGTTCCGTGGATGATGCAGGGGCCGCAATTGGCGCTCGCATTCTGCTGTGTTCTGCTCGGAGTCGTTCCGTCGATCGGCTTCCGGCTTATCGCCCGCGCCCTCGAAGCCAGCCGTGGAGGCCTCGGAACAGCTCTGGCGAATGTATCGCCAATGCTGAGCCGGCCGGTGGCGGGACTCGCGGAGCGCGATTCGGCCGCCGTATTTGCGCCGCTGGCGCTCGCGCTCGTTCTGGCGCTCATGTTCCTGCTGGCATTTACTATTTCTAAACTCGGGGGCGCAACGCGCCGCGCCGCCGCGCCGTGGCTCTGCGGTTATGCGCGCGAAGCCGAGTGCAATCGCTATGTAGCGCACAACTTCTACGGCGAAATCAAACGCTACTTCCGCTGGTTGGGTGGCATGCCGCCTCTGCACAAACCGCCAGCCCTGAAGGAGCAGCCATGATCGCGCGCGAAATGTTCGAGGAGTTCAAGGGTCGGTTTGGCCCGCTCATCGATCGCGCCGATATTCCGAACGATCGCCGCCTCTTCGTATACGTGGACCGCACGGTCATACGCTTCGTCTGCCAGCACATCTTCCGCGAACTCGATGCCCGCTATGTTGCCAGCATCGGCAGCGATGACCGTCCATTTTCCGGAAAGTTTTTGGTCGCTCACAATTTCGCCTTCGACAAGGACCACGTGCTGTGCAGTGTGCTGACGCAGTTACCGAAGGATGATCTCAAGATCGACAGCATCACAAACATGGTGCCGGCCGCGAGTTGGGCGGAACGCGAGATGCGCGACCTGCTGGGCATTGAGCCGGTGGGTCACGAGTATCTGAAACGGCTGGTCCTGCCAGATGGTTGGCCCGAAGGTCATCACCCGCTGCGCAAGGACGTGCCGTGGAACGAGGTTCCGGAAAGTTACAACGAAAATAACGAATTCAAGTTTGGGGAAGTTCCCGAGGGCTGCACCGTCGTGCCGTTTGGCCCCTTCCATCCGACGCTCGATGAGCCCGCGCATTTCCGGCTGTATGTCGAGGGCGAGATGGTTCGCGGCTGCGAGTATCGCGGCTTCATGGTGCATCGCGGCATCGAGAAGCTCGCGGAATCGGTGATGAGTTACAACGACATCCCACTCCTGGCCGAGCGCATCTGCGGCATCTGCGGATGCGTGCACAGCGTGGCTTATGTGCAGGCGGTGGAAGAAGCCGCCGCGCTGACCGTGCCACCGCGCGCCGAATACATTCGCACCATCATGCTGGAACTCGAGCGCCTGCACAGCCATTTGCTGTGGGTCGGCCTGGCCTGTCACATAGTTGGCTTCGACACGCTCTTTATGCAGAGCTTTCGCATTCGCGAGCCCATCATGTGGATCGCCGAGAAGATCAGCGGCAACCGCAAGACCTATGCCATCTGCGTGGTTGGAGGAGTACGTCGCGACATTTCGCACGAGCTCAAGGGCGAATTGCGCGGCGTGCTCGATAAGCTCGAATCGGAGTGGCGCCCGGTGGTCGCCGCCGTGAGTAAAGACCGGAACATTCAGAAACGCACCTCCGGCGTCGGCGTCGCCGACAAGATAGCCGTCAAAAGCGCGGGACTGGTCGGGCCGGTGGCGCGCGCCGCCGGAGTGGGAATTGACTGCCGGCGCGATCATCCCTACGCCGCCTACGGAAGAGTTGAATTTGACGTCATTACGGCGCAGAGCGCGGATGTTTGGGGACGCTTGATCGTGCGCATGAACGAAGTGTTCGAGTCGATCAAGATCATTCGCCAGTGCCTGGACAAGATGGAAGAGGGTCCGTTGCAACTGGAGATCAAAGACGAACTGCCGGTGGGGCGGATGGGTCTCTCTTCGGTCGAGGCTCCGCGCGGCGAGAGCCATCACTTCGTGATTACCGGTGAAAATAATCGTCCGCGACGCTGGCGGGTGCGCGCGCCGACGTATCAGAACCTGCAAGGCGTGCCGGCGATGATCAAAGATCAGCAGATCGCCGACATGACCATCACCCTCGGCAGCATCGATCCGTGCTTCTCCTGCACGGACCGCATGGAGACGATTGACCTGCGCTCGGGAGAAACGAAAATCTGGTCGCAAAAAGAGCTGCTCGAATTGGGTTGGGAGAAGACGGCGACGAAGGGCTAGGGAATAATCTGCGAAATAGGGATGTTTGCGCATATGGCCGTGATTTGGAGAATCGTCGGAGGAGTGCTGAACGTGGGCATCGTGCTGCTCGTCGCTCCCCTCTGCCAGGGCGTGCTGCGCAAGATCACGGCGCGCGTTCAGTCCCGGCAAGGGCCGCCGCTCCTGCAACCATATTTCGACCTGCTGAAGCTGCTGGGTAAGGAAGACATCGAGTCCGGCGAAACGCCGGCCATGCAGAGAATCGCCTCCTACCTGTCTCTGGCCACGGTTCTGGCGGTGGCATGTCTGGTGCCGATGGGATTTGCCGCGCCCATGAACGGCGTGGCCGACATCATTCTGCTGATCTACCTGCTCACGCTTTGCGGTATCTGCACGCTGCTGGCGGGACTCGCCGCAGGTTCCCCTTACTCCCTGGTTGGAGCCAGCCGCGAGATGATGAGCATGATCACGCTGGAACCTGTGTTTGCCATTGCCCTGATCGTGGGCGCCCTGCACACTGGCTCGTTCCGGCTGGATACCGTGCTGAACGGCTCTGTTTATGGAACGGCAGGAGTTCCGTGGTCAGGGCTGATCATGCTGGTCGTCATGATCCTGTCGTTTCAGGCCTTCGTGCAGCGCGTGCCCTTTGACATTTCCGAAGCGGAAACCGAACTGATGGAAGGTCCGCTGATGGAGTACTCCGGCCCGAAGCTCGCACTCTTCAAGTACGCGCACATGGCAAAGCTTGTCATTTACAGTGCGCTGTTTGTCAGGATGTTCATGCCATGGGGATCGCAGTTTACTTTTCCGCTGGCGGGATTGTTGTTCTGGATTTTGTTCTGGGCAAAGGTGGCAGTTGTGGTCCTAGTGATCACGCTGGTTGCAGCCACGCACGCCCGCTATCGAATTGACCAGGCAATCCGCTTTTTTGCCGGATTGTTCGCCGTCGCGCTTGGGGCGTTGGTGCTGGCGAGTTATGGCTATTGAGAGACTGTAGAGCTGTCGTCAAAGGTCGAACTGCATGTCGCTTCTGAGCAAACTCGAAGAAACGCTGATCTGCTTGAAGGCCGGGCGGGTGACTCTGCCTTATCCCACGCAGGCCGCCGCGGTGCCCGACAATTTCCGTGGCCGGCCCATTTTCGATGTCACAAAGTGCATTGGCTGCGCCGGCTGCGCCAATAACTGCCCGGCGCGCGAAATTCTGTTGTTCGACCTTTGCCAGGAGATCCGCATTCTGCAATACCTGGGCCGACGTTGCACCTACTGCGGACGCTGCGCCGATGTCTGTCCCGAGAAAGCCATCACCATGAGCCGGGAGTTCGAAACCGCGACCGGCCAGATCTCCGACCTCGGCCAGAAGCTCGATCTTTTTATGAGCACCTGCCAGCGCTGCGGACGCTGCTTCAAGGGCGCGGCCGCGCTCGACGAGCTGAAGATGAAGGGATACCGCTGCGACGACATCCAGCACGAGCGCTGGATCTATAGAGCGCACGCATTTCTCGAAAGCGAGCCGGCAGTAGACGACATCCAGATTGAACTGGAGGATTGAACTCGAATCGATATGTGGAAGAATTTGTGCCAGAAAATGTTCGGGCGCTCGTTGTGGGTCTACCACGCGAACAGCGGCGGCTGCAACGGTTGCGACATTGAAGTCCTCAATGTCCTCACACCTTATTACGACGTCGAACGCTTCGGCATCAAACTGGTTGGCTCACCCCGTCATGCGGACGTCATGCTGTGTCAAGGACCAGCCATGCGTTCGACCGGCCTGGCGCTGAAGCGGGCATACGATGCCATGCCCGCACCCAAACTCGTCTTTGCCATCGGCTCCTGCGCCTGCGGAGGCGGGGTATGGTTCGATAGCTATTCCGTACTCGGCCCGGTCGAAAAAGTTGTCCCCGTGAATTTCTATATTCCCGGATGCCCGCCGCGACCGGAAGCGATCATCTATGGAGTTGCGGTAGCCCTGGGGTTAGTCGACAAAAAGACGGCGCCGGTAGAATTCAAACAGACCGAATTTCCCATTCCTATTTACCACCCATGCGATTTGCGGTGCGAGCATGGGATGGTGGTTTACGAGAAGGTCAAGCACATCTAGTCGATAGGCAGCCCCATCCACCCAGTGCGCTCGCAGATCTGCCTCGTCGTCGGGCGGTACGCAGTTCGTGAGTCCCGCCTAGCTACCCCACCTGCCGGTTCGGCGGCGCAGAAATTATCGGGTGCCGGTCTTCGCGTCGATCCTCTCCTCATGGTCACAAGCTCCGATGATCCAGATCACAGACCCATTGGTCATTCCGAAGGCAGTATCGAAGCGAGTTTTGTAGAGGAAAAAGGCCATGGCCTCCCTTGCTACCCCCGTCAAACCAGAATTGTTGCGGACACTTCCCTCGGATGGCGCACGCCAGATTCAGTGGCGTTTCGCCGACCGTTACGACCTCCAGATGCTGGTGCAATCCGCACGAGCCGTGGCTCGTGGTCCGGTGGCGCGCCTGGTAGCCGCCGGCGGACGAAATTCGCATGACTGGACCCCCGCCAAGGCTGAGTTGCTGGAAGCGTTTGATAAGTCTGGCATCACCGCCGTCTTCATGGAGCCGGAACAAGGCGGATTCATCGCCGGCCCGAAGAATCTCGCGTTAGCTCTGGTGGCGTTTGAACTGGCGTGGGTGGATGGCGGAGCCGCAACCGGCAGTCTGGCGGGTTGTCTGGCGCTGGCGCCGATTCACGAACGTGGCACACCAGAGCAGCAAGCGAAATATATGCAGCTCGCCGCCCCACCTCAGCCCGGAGAAGATCGCAAGCCGTGGCGGGGCGCATTCTGTCTGACCGAGCCCATTCCGTACGTCGGTGTCGATACCGGCATGCTGAACGGAAAGCTCCGCGTCGCCGAATGGAAGGAGGGAGAAGAGCCCATTCTGCAGGTCGAGAAGCGCGGCCGCTTCATCACCAATATCGGATTTGCCAATTTCGTGACCGCTGCGGTCGACTCCGGAGATGAACGAATCAAGGGAAGCTGCATGGTCATCCTCGAAGAAGGAGATCCGGGAGTATTCGATCGAGGCACGCCCACGCGCAAACTAGTACATCAGCTTTCCTCCACGGGTGATCCGATCTTCAACCTGCGCATTCCTGCCAGCCGTATCGTTGGCGGATACGAGGTTAAAGACGGCGTCATCGTACCGCGCTATAGCCACAGCGAAGTGATTGAAGCGGTGTTTCGGCGGACGCGCGTGACGGTCGGGGTCATGACCGCGGCCAAACTTCTCTCGGCAGTGGAACCGGTGATTCGCTACCAGCGTGGACGTTTCCGTGGCGCGGAGACGGCAACTCCTGGATCGGTGCGCTATGAACTCGGGCTACAGGCGCGCGAAGACACGTTGCACCGCCTGGTCGATGTTTGGGCGACCGGCGAGGCTGGCGCCGCGCTCGGATTCACAGCGGCACGTGTGTTCGATGAACTCGATCCGCTGGACCATGAGGCCGACAAGATTCTCGGAGCCCGAGGGGTGACGAGTGCCAAGGCGCGCGCGAAGTTGCAGCGCGAAGCTGCGGAAAGAGCTGCAGATCTGCTCCGCCTGCCGGCGGGAGATCCTAACAAGGCACAACTGGAATCCGATCCGCTTCTGCGATTCGTTCTTCTGGATTCGCTGGCCGACGTTCTTTGTCCTGCCACCAAGTTGTGGAACACGGGCTGGGGCGCGCAGATGATGCGCGAGGCGGTCAGCCTGATGGGCGGCTACGGCATCACCGAAGATTGCCCAGGTTTCCTCGGCAACAAGTGGATGGATGCTCAACTCGAAGCAACCTACGAAGGCCCCGAGGCAGTGCAGAGGCGGCAACTCTCCATCACCATGACCAACCCACTCTTCCGCGCGCAATTCCGGGCGTGGATCAGGGAGATGCGTGGCATTGCCTCTGAACGTCCCGGAACCGGAGCATGCGCGCTGGCAACAGCCATGGGTATGTGGCTCTGGACACTCGAGCGCTTGCAGAGTAGCACCGACGCCGATGGCGGCCGCTTGTACCAGAGCGCACGCCAGGGTGTAACGTTCCCGCTGGCCGACGCGCTCTGCTGGCTGCTTGCGGCTCGTTGCCAGATTCTCGACACCATCGAACTGGAAAAGCACGGAACTGACGATCCTGCGGTAGCAGAAGGGCTGCCGGGGCTGGTGAATTTTATGAGCGACCTATGCCACGTGCAGTCGGCACGGGCGAGTGGAGAAGTATCCCGCATCTGCGCCGAGTTGGTATTCGGACACAACCGTCATCCCGCTTGGGATGAAGCTGGATATCGCGGCTGCTACCAGCAAGACGAGCTCGATTCTCTGGAAGGCATCATCCCTGGAATCGGCTCCTATGGCTTGGATGTGATCGGGAATGACGGCTCGCACCCCAGAAAAGCCGGTCCCTGCGCGAAGTGTAACGGGGCCGAACAGTTTCTCTCGCTGCAATCCAAACTCACGACCTGCCTTACCGGCTGCCGGCTCTCGAAGGACCGCGCCGCCGAGGCGATTTCGAAACTCATGATTCCGGAGGCGCTGGACTATCCCGCATGAGCGCCGCTCCTCCAGATTCGGCCAACGCCATCGACCAACCAACGATCGAGCGACAACAGATGTCGGTCGATATCGCCTGCGTCGGCTTCGGTCCTGCGATGGGCGGCTTCCTCACTACGCTCAGCCGCAGCCTGCTGAATCCAGACGGGGCCGTACGCCTGGAAAGTTCGACATCTCCCGGCATGCCGTTGCAGGTGATCTGCTACGAGCGTGCCGACGGATTGGGTTTCGGCGTCTCCGGAGCGGTTACACGAGCGCGCGGCATCCGCAGCAGTTTTCCCGGCGTCGATCTCACCGAGATTCCGATGTCAGCTCCAGTCAAGAAGGAAAAACTTGTCTATCTTCTTGACCCGCTGCGCGCCAGCCGGCGTTCCTTCGCGTTCAAAGCTGCCGATCGCGCGCTTCGCTCACTCGGCTTCCTGTTCGGTGTGAAGCATGAAGCCTTCGAGCTCCCGTACACTCCGCCCTTCATGAGGAAACACGACGGCCTCATACTGTCGCTCGGCCAATTCAACCAATGGGTGAGCGATCAGGTCTCAGCCTCTGGGCTAGTACAAATCTGGCCGGGTATGCCAGTCGCCGAGCCCCTGGTCGAAGGAAATACCGTGACCGGAGTGCGACTCGCCGATCAGGGTACCGATCTGCAAGGACGCGCCGAAGCCGGGTTTGTTCCCGGCATGGATCTGCGCGCCGCACTTACCGTAATTGGCGATGGCCCGGTAGGAGCGGTCAGCCGAAAACTCGATGCGCACGCGGTATTTGGGATGCCGCCCGGCCACGAGTCGCGCGAGTGGGCTCTCGGCATGAAGATGGTAGTTGAACTAGGCGAAGACAGCGGGCTCGAAGCTGGCACCGTCTTGCACACCATTGGATTCCCCGAGCCGGAGATCTTCGGGTTCCTCTATGTTCATCCGGATCGGCTGGCCTCGGTTGGAATTTTCGTACCTTCATGGTTCGGCAGCCCGGTCCGCACCGCCTATCGCTACCTGCAGCACTTCATGCTTCATCCCTATTTATGGCGTTCTCTTCAGGGCGGAACCCTGAAATCCTGGGGAGCGAAGTCGCTGCAGGAATCGGGCCGTCACGGCGAGCCATTTCTCGCCGGCAATGGCTATGCCCGCATCGGCGAGGGTTCGGGAAGCACGAACGTGCTGGCGGGTTCCGGAGTGGATGAAGCCTGGACGACAGGGGTGCAGTTGGCCGAGGCGGTCATCGAACTCTCCGAACAAAAGCGGCCATTTACGCGTGAACAGCTCGAAGCGACGTACGTGCGACGCCGACGAAAAAGCTGGGTCGATGCCGAATCGAAGGTCGCAGCGAACGCTCGCAACGGGTTTGAGCACGGCGTTGTCACAGGAATGCTAGGCATGTTCCTCGCAGGCCTGACAGGCGGGCGATTCGCACCCGCACCTTCCCGACCGCGTAATGTTCCTTCGCTCGAACAAGCCTACGGTTCAAGAATTTCTGCGTCCGAGCTGAAGCAAATAAAAGAAGAATGTGCGACCAAAGCAATATCTCTGCATGACCGCATCATGGACCGTTGCGGCTGGCCGCAGATTCCGATGGATGGCAAGCTGCTCATCTCGCATCAGGATGCGCTCCTCATGGGCGGTGGCGTGCAAGCGCCTCCGGGCTATGCGAACCATGTGATTTTTCGCCGTCCCGATCTTTGCCGCGAGTGCGAAACCAAGTTGTGCGTCGAGATGTGCTCGGGGCAGGCGATCACCCATGGCGAGGAGGGAGTGCCTGGATTCGATCGCGAGAAGTGCGTTTACTGCGGCGCTTGCCTTTGGAATTGCCAGGCCGAAGGTGAGGGCACCAGCGGAAATGTCGAGTTCAACGCGGGCGCGGGAGGACTGCACTCCGCGCTGAACTGATGGATAGTGGGTAGTCGTGCATCGGTATCAATACCATCAGTCGTTATTAGCCGGTTGTTCGCATGTTCGCTAACGACCAGCGACTAACGACCAACGCCGGGCATGAGAAGACAGGTTACTAACTCGATAGGACTCGAATGACAAACGGATATCACATCATAGTGTGCGGGAGCGTCGTACCCGACCCGCTGCAAACTCTGGAGCCAATCTCCACACCGACCGGCCCCGCGCTCAAGAACGAAATGATGCTGCCAGCGGTGCTGGATCCGTGGGCAGCTCATGCCCTTTATGAAGCGGCCAACCTGGCATTGAAAGTCCCCGGCAGCAAGGTCTGGCTGGTGAGCGTCGGGCCGAAAGCGAAGCTCCAGCAGGTCATGATGACGATTGCCCAGCGTGTGAGCTTTGAATTCGTCCCGGTGGATGCGAGCGCCAGCGGATTTGCCGATGCGCACTCAACCGCAGAATTGCTGGCTGAGGCGATCCAGAATATCCCCGGCCTTGATCGCGCGCGCCTGCTCGTGTTTGGCGGTTGGGAGTCGGCCTCGCGAGGCGCGGGATCGACTATGCAACTGGTTGGCGAGCGTCTTGAGATTTTCGACCAGTTCCAGGGTGTCGATCAGCTCAGAGTTCTCGATGACGCGCAGCCTAATGGCTCCTTCGAAGTTCTGGAGCGCATCGAGGGCGGACGTCACCAGGTTTCAGTGTGCCAGGGTCCACCAGCTTTATTGGGCTGGGCGACCGGCAATCTCCCTGAGCCGCGGAACAATCCCCAAGTCGGAATGGCCAACATGCGCACGGTGATACCTGCATTGCAGCGAGCCAAGTCGGTGCCGCTACCGGTCAGCGGATTGAAATTCGTGAGTGCCAGTCCGCCTAAACAGCAGCGTCAGACGCACGTAGTGAAGGATTTGTCACCGGACCAAGTCGCTCGGGAGATTGTGGAGTGGATCGGCAAATGACCCGTGAGACAGATGACCTATACGAGTTGCCATCCCAAGCGCAGTGGGGGATCTGTAGTTTGTCAGTAAGCAAAGAAAAACGGAGAGTAAGACTCTGATGTCACAAAACATTTTGTTTTTGGCCCACGTTTCAGAAGCCGGCAACACTCTTCCCAATGCATCGTACGAAGTTTTGGGCGCGGCAGTGAATTTAGCCAGTCAACTCAGCTCCCGCCTGACCATTGGCCTGATTGGCGAGGATGTCTCCGCCGCTGCGGAAACACTGGCCTCTGTAGGAGCCGAAAGAATCTTGGCCGTCACCGGGCGCGAGGTCGCGACTGCCCGTTACGCGAGCGACGCTGCCGCAGCCGAAGCCATCTGCCGGGCTGCGGGGGCCGATCTGATTCTCGCCCTCGCGTCTTCGCGCTTCATGCGCATTTTGCCGGGAGTGGCCCACCGTCTCAAGGGATGCGCGGACACGCATGTCGCCTCGCTCGAAGCCGAGACCGTTACGGGCGAATTGCGGGCCACTCGCTGGTATTATCGGCAACGCATCGAAGCTGTCATTCGCCGCGATGCGCGCCCGTGGATTGTGTTGCTGGAGCCCGGCTGCGCGTCGGCCTGGACCGGCACGCCCGGCCCAGCCAAGCTCGAACAGATTACCGTGCCAAACTCGGCCGCAAGAACGGTCGTCACCGGCATCCGCGCTCCGAAGAGCGACGCACAAACAATCCGGCCCGATGCCGGGCTTTTGTTTGTCGCGGGCGCGGGTTGGACCAAGAAACAATCAGACGGCAAGACTCATGTAGAGGAAGCGGAAAAACTGATTCTCGAGTTTCTGCGCGCTTCCGGCGCATCACTGGGCGGCAGCAAATCGCTGGTCGATCAAACCGGCGAGAGTCAGGCGGTGTTGCGTTTCATGACTCATCTGAATCAAGTCGGACAGACCGGGTCAACCCCACGCCATCCCAAAGGGCTATCCATGTGCTGCCACGGTGAGGAGCCTCACGCAGTAGGCTGGCGATTCATCAACGAGCGCCGCGCGGTCAATCTCGACCCCAACTGCGGATGGGCACGAGGCAAAGCGGACGTGCTCTATGTGGCTGACGCATTTGAAGTGCTGGCAAAATTGAATGCCCTGCTCGTCCCAGTCGAAGCCGTTGCTCTGGCCGGGTAGAGCTCTGGATCGGCGAAGGTTGCGTCCATTCAACAGGCAATGGCCCAAGGTCCAATGGACGTGGCATATTTTTCAGCCCGCCGTAGGCGAAGGTAAGGGTCGTTGCTCCCAGGAATCCCTTTTTACTCCTCAATTTTGATTGGCATACAGTAAACACTGTAGTTCCCTGCCTTTGCTGCTCGTGGATAATCGCCGCAGGGTCTGACGATCCTCCTCTAGTTGTTGATTTCTGCGGCGCACGTACAAAAACAAGGCATGAGCGCAATTCAAATTCTGATTGCCGACGACCATGAATTATTTCGTCGAACGGTGCGTTCCTTTATCGAGTCACAACCCAACTGCCGAGTGTGCGGCGAAGCCGGTGATGGCGTTGAAGCTGTTGAAAAAGCTAAGCAACTACGTCCTGACCTTGTGCTGATGGACATAAACATGCCCCGCATGGACGGGTTGGAAGCAACGCGCATCGTTCGCCGGGACATGCCGGATTGCAACGTCATACTCGTCACCCAGAATCACCCCAGCATCGCGCGAGAGCATGCCGCTTCTGTGAATGCGCAGGCATACATTACAAAGTCCGATTTAACCAAAGACCTGCCTCTGGCGATCGAACGTGTGCTGGGCGGACGGAACCGAAGCGACCTTGCCAATACTCCGGAGAGACTCACGCCCATAGAAGGCTGGCTGCGCGGCGGCGGAGCCCTGGCACGCCTGATGCAAGAATTCGATTGGACAAAGACTCCGCTCGGTTCGATCAGGACGTGGCCCCAGAGCCTCCGAACCGTCATACGAGTGCTCCTCACCTCACGCTTTCCAATGTGGATGAGTTGGGGACCTGAACTTACTTTTTTGTACAACGATGCCTACGCGCGAATGACGTTGGGCAAAAAACACCCTTGGGCCCTGGGAAGACCATCTCATGAAGTCTGGGAGGAAATCTGGGACGATATCGGTCCCCGAATTCGAAACGTGCTGCAAAGTGGAGAAGCGACCTGGGATGAGGCGTTGCTGCTGTTCCTCGGGCGCAGCGGATACCGCGAGGAGACGTATCACACGTTCTCCTATAGTCCCCTATTCGGAGATGACGGTCAGACGACCGGCCATCTTTGCGTCGTCACGGAGGAAACCGATCGGGTCATTGGTGAGCGTCGACTCGATACTTTGCGCTCCCTCTCGGCCGAGTTGAATAGAACGATCTCCGAAACAGACATCTTTGCCGCCCTAAGCCGCTGTCTTGCTGAAAATCAGAAGGACTTGCCGTTCACGCTTACCTATCTGTTAAACGAGAACGGTAAGGACGCTCGACTTGTTTGCCGGACCGGCATACCCGAGGACCACCCCGCCTCGCCCCAGTCCATCGACCTTACAGCTCAGGAACCTTGGCCGCTTGCCGAACTGATTGCCGGAAGAGATGCGCAGTTGGTTGACGACTTGAGGCAGCGGTTCGAATCGCTTCCAACCGGCCTTTGGAACGAATCGCCTTCGCGGGCTCTCTTGCTTCCCATTACCAGCCAGACCCAGGGAACGCCGGCTGGAGTGTTCGTTGCGGCGCTGAATCCCTACCGGCCCCTGGATGTGAGTTACGCGGGGTTCGTCCGTCTCGTGGCCGGCCAGATGGCCTCCAGTCTCGCAAATGCTCGCGCATTCGAGCAGGAGAGAAGACGGGCGGAGGCGTTGGCCGAAATCGACCGCGCGAAAACAACCTTCTTCAGCAACGTGAGCCATGAATTCCGCACGCCTCTCACGCTCATGCTCGGCCCATTGCAAGATCTATTGTCTCGAAGTCAAACTCACCTCACTCCGACCGCCAAAGAGCAACTCGAATTGGTCAACCGCAATGGCGCAAGATTGCTGCGCCTGGTGAATACCCTGCTCGATTTTTCGCGCATTGAAGCTGGCCGCGTGCATGCCGTCTATCAGGCGACAGATTTGGCCGGCTTCACCTCGGAGTTGGCCAGCGTATTCCGCTCCGCCACGGAGAAGGCGGGCTTGCGTCTGGTGGTGGATTGTCCCGACCTGGGCGAACCCGTTTACGTCGATCGCGATATGTGGGAGAAGGTTGTTCTCAACCTGATTTCGAATGCCTTCAAGTTCACCTTCGAGGGCGAGATCACGGTTAGCGTGGCTCGCGTCGGAACATTCGCCGAGCTAAGAGTTCGAGACACCGGCGTAGGAATACCTCAGGAAGCCATTCCCCAACTGTTTGAGCGCTTCCACCGCGTGCCCAACACGCGCAGCCGGACTCACGAAGGAACCGGCATCGGCCTGGCTCTGGTGCATGAACTGGTCAAATTGCACGAGGGCTCCATGCACGTTGAGAGTGCGTTGGGGAGCGGCAGCACCTTCGTTGTCAGAATTCCTCTCGGGCAGGATCATCTCGCCTCCAACCAGCTTGGCGGTTCCCGCAGCCTGGTCTCTACGGCTGTCGGCGCGAAGCCCTTTGTTGAGGAGGCTCTTCGGTGGCTTCCGAATTCCCGGAGTTCCAACAACGAGGTGGTAGATGAGCATGACGAGTTGTTGCCCGTTCCCTGCCCTCCCACCGGAAACGGAACTCGTCCTCGAATTCTCATTGCCGACGACAATAGCGACATGCGTCAGTACGTCGCTCGTCTGTTGGCCGAACACTATGAAGTGGAAACAGTAGCGGATGGACAAGCGGCATTGGAGACAGCACGGCTGCGTCCGCCAAGCCTCATCTTGAGTGACGTAATGATGCCTCGACTCGATGGCTTTCAGCTGCTCAAGGCCCTCCGCGAGGATGAACGCGCCCGCAGAATTCCTGTCGTCCTGCTTTCTGCCCGCGCGGGCGAAGAGTCTCGCGTGGAAGGTATGAACGCGGGCGCGGACGATTACCTCATCAAGCCCTTTTCCGCGCGCGAGTTACTGGCGCGGGTGAGCGCTCGGCTCGAAATCGCGCGCCTGCAGGGAGAAGGTGAGCAGCGATATCGTGAACTTGCGGAGTCCCTTGAAAAACAAGTGCAGGCTCGCACCGAGCAACTGGAGCACCGGACCGCGATGCTGCAGAAGCAGTCGGAAGATATTCGGAATCTGTCGGCACAATTGCTGAGGGTTCAGGATGAAGAACGGCGCCATATAGCTCGCGAACTCCACGATAGCGCAGGCCAGACTTTAACGGTTTTAGCAATCAACATGGCCCAGTTGGTTCAGGAAACAAAGGCGCAATCCCCTGAGATTTCCAACCAGGTGGATGAGTCCGCGGCGTTGATACAACAACTGCATAATGAGATCAGAACCGCCTCTTATCTTCTGCATCCTCCCTTGCTTGACGAAAGTGGATTGGCATCGGCGATCAAGTGGTATGTGCAAGGGGCCACGGAACGCACGGGCTTAGAGATCGAGTTCCAGATTCTGCCGGATTTCGGACGCGTCCCGAGGGAAATGGAATTAGTGGTTTTTCGTTTGGTGCAGGAATGCCTAACCAATATCCATCGTCACTCGCAAAGCAAGTCTGCCATCATTCGCCTCTCGCGTGATCCGGACAAGCTGGTCCTGGAAGTCCAGGATAGTGGTAAAGGAATCTCGCCCGCGCGGCTGGCAGAAATTCAGGATCGGGGCTCGGGCGTAGGCATTCGCGGAATGCGTGAAAGGGTTCGTCAATTTGGCGGGACCATGAGGCTTGAATCGGACCCTTCCGGAACCCGGGTACGCGTAACCATTCCTATTACAGACAGCTAATCAGGAAGGACACAAAAAGGACACAAGCGTCTTACTCATTCGGAATCCCGGTTGGCCAGGAGAAATCATCTTTAGTAAAACATTTGAAGACCTCCAGATTTTCGGGGGGTGGTGGATTTAAACCACCGATCTTTGGGTTATGAGACGGGGTCAATCCTAACTCCCGTTGAATCTGTTTGCCCTTCCCCGCATTTGATCACCGAACAATGAGCGGACAGCTGCGAATTCTGCACGCTACTTGCACGTGAAGGGTTGGCGCGCGCGAGCCCTTTGGTCATAAGGATCACTGAGACGCGGCACCCCCGCGGCTCAGGAATGCGGGGGAGCGCCGATTAGAGAATGTTGCTTCGGCTCACGGTGAGCCGCCAGAAAATCCACGTATTCCGCCATGCCGTTTCCGGTTTTGGCGGAAATCCGAAACACCTGCATTCCCGGCCAGACGGCCTGTATGTTGCAATAGGCCGTGTTCCATTCGATTTCAACCGCAGGCGCCAAGTCCATTTTCGTCACTATGGCGACGTCCGCGCTGTTGAAAATGGTCGGATACTTGAGCGGTCTGTCCTCCCCGGTCTCATCGAGCAGAGGCTTGGCTGTTTTTCTTGACGCCGAATATGGCGCCCGCAGTAGTCAACGCTTCGCGAAAACCCTCGTAGCAGATCGCCGCAGCGCAGTCGATTGCATTGCCCAACAGCCACTCAGCAAGGCTTGCCAGTGGGCTCGATGCATTGGAAAAGACGTTATCGTTCGCTTGTCATCGATACTGAAAGCCCGATCGACCCTCAGTACATCATTGACGACGAGTCCAGTCTTGTTTGCGTCCCTTTCCTCTCGTGGGTTTGAACGTCCGGCCGAAGCGGTGCACGAGGTGAGATTACTTACCGACCAGTCGTCCAACAGGATCACGGTTCAATCCATTGAACCGGCCTCGATGTAGGAAGCAAGGATTCCGAAAACCCAGTATGGGGCGCGAGCAATCGCGCCCTTTTTCCCCCGACAACCTTCCCGTCTGGCTCCGGAAGCGCGACCCTACCTGCTCGTCACTTCAAACCCTGGCGCCCATCGTTTTCCATGGTGTCAGGTCGCGATTGAGCATGCTCTCAAGTTCTTCCACTTCCGGCCGAAAAAGTTGGTAAAGCTCGCGGAGAATCTCCTCGGGTAGTTCCTCAAAAGGCGGACCACCGCCCAGAAACAATTTCCGGAGCGGCGAGTCTCTGACAGCAGCCACCAACCTGTCGAGTCTGCGCGCTTTGCACCAGTCTGCCACGGTGCTGACACTGCGTGTGCGATGGTAGCTGCGCGGATGCGTCATGTTCTCCGAAGCGTGAATGCAACGGCGCTCGGACTCCGTGAGTTTGAAGCGCGGAGCGCCGATGAAATCGACCACAGCGTCGAGGAAGCTTTGGGGCTTATCCCGCAAGTCGTCGTAGATCATAGCCAGTACCTGATTGCGGCCGAGAACAGACTGCCACGCTTCGAGCTTCGTGGCATACCGGCTCGATTCGAGCATTTCGGGATCGCGGACCATGGCCAGTTCAAAAGTCCATGGGACCAAACCATAAGCGGACTTGAGCTTGTAGAGAGACATGACCCGCTCAACGGGATTCCTGAAAATGCAAACCACTTTTGCATGCGGTAGCAGACTCGCAATACGCGTCCTCGCGTCGCTGGAGGCAAAGTAGGTCGGCGCTATCTCGCCGACGCGGAGGCCGGCCGTCGAAGCCGGAAAATGCGCGCGATACCATCCCAGCCCGCGGTGAAAATGGGCATCGAAAAACCGCGTCTCCTTGGTCGGCGCCGGCAACAGAGTGTGGGCTCGAAGGATGTCGTAGAGCGAGGTCGTCCCGGTTCGTGGAGGACCGATTACGAAAAAAGAGGGCAGAGTCCCTGTTCGTACTCTCTTGGAGTCATTGAGAGATGCCGCATGGACTCGCTTGATCCGAGGATCGTTTCCACGCCATTGCTCCGCCTGACTTGAAAACTATTTAACCTCTGGAAAGTCTCACTGTCCCTGTTAAG
>CAWJFC010000008.1:0-449272 GCA_963841945.1 uncultured Acidobacteriaceae bacterium | reverse complement strand
GATCCCTTCATGGTGTAGCATTGACAGCTTATCGAGATGGTTCAACGATTATCTGGCTGTGAGACACTGACGCCCTACACCGAAACGTCATTTCCACGGGAGCGCGTAGCGCATGCGGAGAATTCGATATGGAGTCGCCGCGAGTTTGGACGGTTTCATCGCAGGCCCGAATGGAGAGGTGGACTGGATCACTCTGGACCCAGAAGTTGACTCACAGGCGCGATGGCGTCGAGCTACTGCGCGCAGGCGACTCCCGTCCTCCGCAGTGGGCACAGCCGCATTCCACCCTTAACCTGCCATGCAGGAAGTCGGGAATCGTAACTGAACCGGCATTCCCATTCTTGTTTTCAAAGCCGAACATGATTGATGTATCGGCCATCAGGGTCAGCGTATAGAGAAGGCAGTAATGTCTGTTCCATTAAATGGCTGGAAGTGAGGGGAGATTCGGTCATCCAGTGAAAGAATCCTATAGATTCTCTAGCACGGCACTGAGCCTGGTCACAACGTCGTGTTACCGGAGCCGCTCTCTTGTTGGGAATGGTAAACGACATCCTTCATTTGAGCAAAAGGGAACAGATTCCGTCGCCTACCTTCGCCTACAGTGTGGCGACATGGAGAAGGAACGGCAGTTTGATGGAAAAACGCTCGATGATCTGATGATGTTGGTTGAGCGTTATGAGCAACTACGCCACTCGAAGACGGCTCACGACGAAGATTCTAACCCCAAAACCACTGATCCATCTGACGCCGGTAGGGTGTCGATCGGTCAACCACCCTCTTCGGTTCGGTCTTGAGTGCCCACAAGATCGGCCTTCTTGCTTTTGGTGATGCGGTATGGGAAACTCCCCTGCATGAAAACCAGCCCAATCCCTAATCGATACATTCGGCACGGAAGATCGGAAAGCCGACAAGTTAAAAGAGCGGATTCTGAAAATTCTGGCGGCCAAAGCACAAGCGCAGCAGTCGCTTTCTAAAACTGCTTAGGTATCCACCACGACGTCAAGCCGGCTAACATCCTCGTCACAAGCGCGTACACGCGAGGATTCTGGATGCCTCACGAACTCGCCCAACTCGATGGTTGTTTTTGCGTGCCAGTTGCGTGCTGTTTACGAGACCAAGGGGAACTTTCAGGTATCTAGAAGTCATCCGCGATCCTGCATCTTGTTGAAACTACGTTAATTTGTGCTTTCGACTCAGCACTCGCTCCCGCCAAAACAAAGGCTTTAGTTCGCTTCCCGCGCCGCTTCCGTGCCGTTAACGGCCAAGGCTGCCACTTTCAAGGCCGCGTGTGCAATCTCATCCGTGACCACATCACCGTAGGTGTTCATCGTGGTGCGGTTGTCCGCGTGCCTATCAACTCTTGCTGCACGGCAATCGGAGTCCACACGGCGTCAAGCCATGAGCGATACGTGTGCCTCATGCTGTGGGTTGTCACGTGCGCGATACCAGCGGCGGTTGCGGCTTTCTTGTACGCATCGCCTACGGCGTCCGAGGACCACGGCAAACGGCCTAGCTGCATCGGTGAAGCGAATATCCAATTCTCTCGTGCGGAGAACTGAGGAGTTTGCTTCCACGTCTTGAGAAGGCGGACACTTGCGACATTGCCGGTTCAGAGAGGCTTGCACAAAGCTGGCCTATACAGTTCTCTGGTGCTGTACTGCGCACGTCATACCTTTGGTACGGCGGCCTATGAAGCAACCGGAAATCTCGCGATGGTGATGAATGTCATGGGCCATGCGGATGTGCGCACCGCTATGCGTTACCAGCATCCGGGCTTGGATTCGGTTCGCGAAGCCATCGATCTGAGGAATCTACGTCACAATCCACGTCACAGTGAATTGAGCGTGCAGTGAAGGCAGGATGTAAATGATTGAAAGGATGGAGCCGACGATCGGACTTGAACCGATGACCTGTCGATTACGAATCGACTGCTCTACCAACTGAGCTACGTCGGCTTTGCGTTTGCTTTCTTTAGTTTACCAGACCACAATGCCGCCGCCGCAGCGAAGAAATCTGTGACAATCGCGACCCCCCGGCCGGGCTGCGCACTGTTCTTGTAACAAATCCCCTGATTGTCAGACTACCTGAAAATGCGTGCTCGAGGATTCACCTTGATCCGGTGAGTGTCGAGGGAAGGCCGAGCGTTCCATCGACTACCTCCACGAAGTTTCTTTCTTCGCGGAGGATAAGTCGCTTGGTTTGCGCCATAGCGAAATTCTCGCGAGCCTCGGGATCGGACTTCAAGCGTGCTCGATAGGCCTCATAAGAGGCCAGACTATCGAATGCAATCAGGCCCCAAGCTACATCGTTCGTGCCTTCATAAGGCAGGAAGTAGCCGATGAGGTGGCCGCCGCACCGAGGAATGATGCGGGCCCAATTCTCGGCATATTTCTTGAACTCGTCTCGCTGGAACGGATCAATCTGGTAGCGGATGAAGCAGGTGATCGTCATTGTTGTTTTCCTTTCAATGGCCGGCGTGCCCGGAGCAAGGCCGCCAAAAACCAGCGCGCCGCACTTGGAGAGTCCGCGCTTACAGCTTCAACGCTACTTCAAGGTCGGGCCTTATCCGACTTCACGAGGTACCTGCGCACTCGGTTCCAGGGTCGCGTTAGTTGAGGCCGGGTTCGTCCGCCTTATGGCAGATTGTCCACCATCGAGATCTGCCTTTCATCGGCATCGTTCATAATCGCCCGTTTCCCATCCGCGCTCGCGCCCACCCAGAACGGAGCACTTCGCAGCGAGACCAAGTCGCGCAGTTGGTGTTTGGCTGGGTCATAGAGACTTAGCGTGGGACGGCCATCCGGGAGGTCTTCGGCGAAGACGATTCCTTCGCGCGTCACGGCCCAACTCGCCCAGGTGCGTGGGCGCAGGTGCTCTAATACGCAGGCTTCCGTCCCGCCATTGACGGGCACCCGGCAGATCTCGGGCTGCGGATCCTTCGACTTCGAGTAATAGATATAGCCGTCGGCCGATTCCAGCGCCGCAAACCCGCCGTTGGTGGTTACCTGCACTTCGGGGCCGCCACTTGCGGGCGCCTTCCACACCTGCCAGTCTCCGGTTTGGTCGGAGGCGAAGTAGATCCATTTTCCGTCGCGGGAGAAGCTTGGCACCAGACCCTTCACGATGGGCCGGGCCTGCTCGTTGCCATCCACCTTAATCACGAAGATTCGCGTTTGCCCTTCGTAGGGAGCGTCAAAGGCAATGCTGCGTCCATCCGGCGACCAGCGCGGAGTTCCGGCACTTTCCGTGAAGCTGACCTGGCGCGGATTCGCACCGTTGGTATCACTCACCCAGATTTGCCAGGCGCCAGTACGAGTCGACATGTAGGCGATTCGTTTGCCGTCGGGGGAGAATTGCGGACCGGCGTTGCCGCTATCGTCCGCGACCACCGTGCGCAGCTTGGGGGCGGCTGACTTCTGCTCGGAAAGCGTCAGGGTGAGTGGAACTTCTGATTCTCGCTGCATACCGTTCCCCGCGCTTTGGTCCGCACGAACTGTAAGCTCCTCGTCACTGCGCTTGCGGCGGGCCAGAACGTCCGCCTCCGCGGTGTTGCTGGCCTCGGGAATGATCACTTCGCCGGTCTGCAAGGGATGCGTCTCTGGCCGCGCGTGCGAACCCTTCGCCGCGGCGGCCAGATTCTCCGCCACATCCTTACGGACCATTCGCAAGGTATTTTCAGCCATCTCCGGATTTCTGCTGAGGAACAGGGCCACTGGCACTCCGACAAGCAGCATGGCCGCGCTCGCAAAGAGCACCCGACGTTCGGCCTTGTTTCGGCGCGCCGTAACTACGGGAGCGGCTGCGATAACCGGGGGCTCGCTTGGTATGGGCAGTTCTTCTATGGGCAGTTCTCCCATCTCTTCGCGAATGAGTGGAATTGGAATGGCGTTGGCGGCCATGAGCGGAATCACCGTTGGGTGCAGCGGTTGCGACGGTTCAGATTCGATCGTCCCGATAAATCTGTATCCTCGCCGCGGAAGGGTCTCGATATACTTCGGCTCTTCCGCCGAATCACTCAGAGCTTCACGCAATTTATTCACGGCCGCGTTCAGGCCATGGTTCGAGTCCACGTAGGCCACGTCAGTCCAAAGTTGCTTCTGGAGTTCTTCCCGACTCACCAGTTCTCCGGGACGCGACAGCAACATCTCCAGAATTTGCAGAGGCTGGCCCGAGAGCTTGAGCTTCATTCCATGTTTGCGGAGTTCCTGGGTGTGAAAGTCAGCTTCGTAAGGTCCGAATCGAATGCAGCGCGGCAGGTTATTCGGTCTCATGTCCGGAGTTCCCTCGATCTTCCGTGGTCGGTTGCCAGGAGAACGCGTTGCACAAGCTTGCACGTCTCCGCTAATCACAACGATGTTGCCGGGCGCGAAGGCACACCGCTCCCACGCAGGCGGCATTTCTTGTAACTACGCGCACCTCGAGGCAGAGGTTCCCGTCTTCGAAACAATAATTAAGGTAGACGTCTCATACTCTCCGCCGGTGAGCAAGTTGTGAATGCTCAGGTCTTCTTTCTTTTTCTTTCTTGTCGAGTGCCTGCCTTTTGGGTGAATGTGGTCTGGTCCGACGTTCGGAAGTGTTTACCAGTTAGTATCGGATACCCCTCTATGTGATCTTTGAAAATAAACGACTTAGCGGATCATTCCCGCTAGATCTTTGAGGAATAAGGAGTTACTATTATCATTTGGAATCAATAACTTACGGGATTTGCTTCCAGATCTTTGAGTAATAAGGACTTACTTGCAAGATATTCTGGAATAAGGAGTTACGGGGGAGGCGGCGAACGGGCCGACGGAGGTGCTTTTCCCACTCTCTTTGCCCGAGCTTCCGACTGAAAAGAGTCCGTCGTCCTCCTAGAATGGAGGCCTGCCACGCCGGCGGAGTCAGGGTTGCTCTTTCAATGAATTGTCGCCGAAGAGGTCAGTGGTGGGTAGCTATCTTTTCGGCAGGGCAAAAAAGGGCGGGGGGCATCCGTTAGAACCAGATTAGAGTTCCGGGTGGCCGGTTATTTGCAACAAAGACTTAGACGGGCTTGGGTAGGGAAGTTGGCCGTTCGAGTGCCTTCATCACAAGAGGCTTGTCGATTTGTGCGGCGATAGTATGGCTCTCTGGCAAGAGATTGCTAATTTCGGCAATGCTCCAGACGTGATCAGAAAGACATCGCGGGGGTGACTCTCAAGGTCTGATGCACTCTGCCGAAGTTGTAGTAGATGAACCAAAGTGCGACGGCAGCGGCGTGATTTTCCAATTTCTTCGAGAAGGCATTCGTCAATCTCGTAAACCGCCGACTCTACCGGGGCGGCTACAACTCGCGTCTTTTGTTCCATGCTTAATCGTTTCATATAATGACCTATATGCTTGAGGGGGTAAGATGTCGACAAAACAAGCAAGGAAATCGAGCAAAAATTTGGCACCCCGTTCGTCCAAGTCATGTTATAAACTTGGGCCACGGCCAGAGGGCGCAACGAGGCATGCCATGACCAAGCAAAAAAAATCGCAGGGCAAGAAGCAAGCTACTCCGTCGCAGCTAGAGCGTGAGCACTTGCAGATGTTTGCCTCGCGTAAACTTCCCTACCAAGGACTCTATACGGACGCAGATAGTTTGGAGCAGCCGTCTGAATTGATGGATGTTCCTTCAATATCCGTCCCTAGCATCGAGGGATAATGCCGAACTGGCATGAAGTATTTCTAGAAATCCAAAAGGTGCAACAGACGGGCCTTAACGCCCAGAATGTAATCCGGCACCAATACCTCAAAAAGCTTCATGAACATACCAAGAGAAATGTCATCTCTTACTATTCCGGCTGGTTGTCAAAGTACAGTCTAAGCTCGGAAATAAACGATGAGGACAAGAACGGTTTTATGACGACGGTCCATCAGTTGGACCGGTCCATCGGCCTAGATTTGATTCTGCATACCCCAGGCGGCGGTATAGCGGCTACACAATCCATCGTTAATTATCTACAGAAGATGTTTGGTGGCGATATTCGGGCCTTTGTTCCCCAGATCGCGATGTCTGCGGGAACTATCATTGCTTGCTGCTGCAAAGAAATTTGGATGGGGAAAGAATCAAATCTTGGTCCCATTGATCCGCAACTTAGGGGCATTCCGGCTCATGGTGTTGTGCAGGAGTTTAAGCGTGCCGTTAGGGAAGTGAAAAAGGACGCCAGTCGAATTGTGATTTGGCAAGAGATCATCGGCCAATATCGACCTACATTCTTAGGCCAGTGCGAGAATGCCATAAAGTGGTCAAACGATTTCGTCGAACAGCAACTTGCGGATGGCATGTTTAAAGGATTGCCGGATAGGAAGAAGAAGGCAAAGGCCATCACAAAGGCTCTTTCCAATTACCCTAAGAACAAATCACATGACCGGCACTTTCATATTGACGACTGCGAAAAGATGGGCCTGGTCATCAAGCATTTGGAAGCCGACCCGGTAATGCAAGATCTGGTTCTCACGGTGCATCACTGCTACATGAATGTCATGATGAACACCAATGCATTCAAGGTCGTCGAGAATCACAAGGGAGTGGCGCTGATCAAACAGGTTCCTCCACCTACGCCCGGTGCTCCCACGCCGAAGCAGGTGGTCGAGTAGCCCATCCGGCTTTGGCTGCTTTCTTGGCTATGCTTTTTCTTCGCGCAGGGGTGAGATTTTTGGCCCTGACCTTTCGCCTTTCAAACCACCTAATTGGCCTAAAGCGACTACATGAGGATTGCGGGAATCAAGCGGCGTTTCTAGTGGGGTTCCATCTATGTGCTCGCCAATGTCCTGTTCCACGACCGCGCGGGCTACCTCCATGAAATCGCGCTTGCCGCTGGAGCGTTTCGCCATTGCTCCATGATGCCATGATTAGGGGACAGCGGGAAGGTCTGTTGAAATCATAACTACCCGCTACCAAAAGGTCCGACTCCCGACCGACTGAGCGGCCTCATCCAGCTGCTGACAGACTCGGCCTTGTGCCAGCAAACTCTTTCGCACTATGCAGTTGGCCGATGACCTCCACGCTCTCAAGAATGTATCGCGCGGGCATTGAGGTATTCGACGCCAGCCAGCAGATTCGATCTCACTTTCTCGCGGGCTCCAATCCCGGCGAGACGGAGGTCGTATGAAAAACAGATTCGCGGTGCTGGCAGTCGTGGTTCTAATGCTGGTTGCGGTCGGCCAGATCTCAGCCCAGAAGTCGAAGCCCTCAGAAGAACAATGCAGCCTGGCGGTCGTTTCGCAACACATCCTCACGGGCAATCAGCTCGTCTGCAGTTCTGAGGTTGTGCAAGAAATGGCTCGGCGTGGGCACGCCTTTCAACAAAACCAGCTCGGAATGGCTTCGATGCTGGTAATCGGCCCTGAATATAGTGAGAAAGAGGGCCTGGAATGGTTCGAGCGAGCGGCTCAACGTGGATATGCACCCGCCCAGGTCAACCTGGCAGTGATGTACCTGAACGGCTGGGGTACACCCGTGAACTATGCCGCGGCGCTCCATTGGCTGCATGCCGCAGCCGATCAAGGCTTCGCTCGGGCCTACTTCAACCTGGGAATCCTGTTCCTCAATGGACAGGGCGTCCGTCAGGATTACGCCGAGGCCTTTCGCTGGTTTCAGAAAGGTGCGGAAGCGAACGATGCCGACGCGCAGATCAATCTGGGCTACCTATACGATCAAGGACTCGGCTGCACGCACAGCGCGGAGACGGCGGTCGCGTGGTACCGCAAAGCCGCCAATGCCGGGAATGCCCTCGGGGAGAATAATCTTGCCGACATGTATTTGAGAGGTGAAGGCGTTTCTCAGGACTACGACGAGGCCTTTCGCCTATTCGAGAAGGCGGCCGTTCAGGGGTCGACGGGCGCGCGCATTAAACTCGGCTACATGTATGCCAATGGCTTGGGCGTGAAAAAGAATCTCGAGACCGCGTATGCCTGGATCTCTGCCGCATCGAGGGCCGGCGACCGTCGCGGAGACTACCTGATTCCGGCGCTGCAAAAGCAGCTCAATGCAGAACAGCTCACGGCTGCTGGTCGGGAAGCCCAGAGCGCACCCTTCAAACCGGACCAGCAACTGCCGACGAACTCTTTTGCGCCGTAGACATTTGCCATCGCGGTGGCAAATGTACTACTCCACCTCAAGCTGGCTTTTGCGTTTATCGCATGCGGGAAGCGATTGCGGTATCTGCAGAGCTGACGCATTGGACTCAAAGGCCAGCATGAGACGCCGCGTTCGCCGGCAAGCCGCGCTTGGTGACCAGATAGACGGCAAAGCTCCCCAGCCAGTGGCCACCTTCGTAGTGCTCGCCGGTTACAGCCGCCAAGCCAGCGCGACGATGCGCTTCGGCGGCCGTCACGATTGCCGGCAAACGCTTATCGCCTTTGGGCAGGCCGGAGGCAATTCCCTCCAGCATCCACGCCCGGCTCAGATTGAGTCCATCCAAGTGCGCCAGCTTCGGGTCGCTTGGATCGGGCGAGACGACGGGCTGCAACCACGTTCCACGTTTCGCATGCGAAATCTGAGGAAGAAAATCCTTAAGCCACCGGCTGAACTCAGCACTCGGCAAGATGCGCCGCATGAGGTCCGCTTCGCCCAGGCAGGGCGACAGAAAATCCTCGCCTGACGGCTCGTAATCGAGTGGACAATTCTGGTCCGCCAAATAGAACTGCCGGGCCTTGGACTCGACCAGTTCGGCGGCTTGCTTGTCTCCCGTCGATCGCGCGTAGTCGAGCACCAATCCGAGGGCAAACGCGGTTTGCGCGTGCTCTCCGATTCGTACCGGATGCGAGAGTTTTGGCAGCCACGCCGTCAGCCGGCCAAGCGCAGCCTGTTCGACCGGACGGAGATTTGCAGCCATCTCGCGCGCCTGCGGATCGCTATCGCTCCACTCGCGCAATTCCGCCGCCAGTTGCAGCAACCATGCCAATCCGTAGGGACGTTCAAAGCTGGCCCGGCCCTCAGCATTCAGATACGCGGCCTCGGCCGCAATGTTCTCGGCGGTCAAACTCTGCCGCAGCGCATCGCGGGCGGCCGGCGCAAACGGAGCATCCGGAAATGTCCGGACCAGCCGTGCCAGCAGCCAATGGCCATGCACCGAAGAATGCCAGTCAAAACAGCCATAGAAAGCAGGCGTGAGTTTGCGCGGGGGAGCGACGTCGGCATCGCTTTGCAGGCTGTGGCTGATTTTGTTGGGATATTCCTTGTGGACGCAGGCCAGTGCGAGGGTGGCGAAGCGCTCGGCCGATTTCACGTCAGAGGCCGCCGGACTCACGTTTGGAGCGGCCGCGTTCTGCGCCAAAGTGTCGCCCATAGCAAAGAGGAGGAAAGGAATGCAAAGAACCAATTTCATTCTTCACACTTTAAACGAAACGGCCGTAATACGAAGTGGCAGGCTGAGCGCGGTGGCGGCCGGCCGCAGGACGAGACCTCTTGCGGAGCAACACTTGTTCTGGCTACGCGGCCGCGGCCATCTCCCGGTATTCCGCCTCCGACTGGGAAGGAAGCAGCACCCACACCGTATAGATACCGAGTGCGGTTCCGATAGGAACATTGAGCATGGCGAGAAATCCCAGCACTAGCGCAAAGGTGCGCGCCCACTCCTCGCGCTGCAACAGACCCCAACCCACGGCGACCCCGAGCCCTGCATTCACGAGGATGAGCCAGCCGACGGTGCTCACCAGGGCGGGCAACCATTCCATCACCTCGGGAGGAGGGCCATTCGGGATATTGGCCAGGTGCACGATCACAAATTTTCCGACCAGCACCAACAGCAGTCCGCCCAGGAGGTGCAGAGCCGAGTAGGCTGTCCAGAGAATCCCGACGAGCTTCACATGTTCGCGCACGCGATTGCGTCCATATTCGAACTGCCCGGTCGCGGACTTTCCGCAGCGTACGCAGTGTGCCTGCCCGGTTTGCAAATGCGCTCCGCATTGATCGCAAAACATATTTTCCTCCAGCGCAGATTCCAGCTCTCTAAAGAATACGCGCGGCAGCCGTGAAGAGTTCCGGCTGAACCGAAGGTCGCAAGTCGCGAGTCAGGAAAATGAGGTAGCTCTACCTTGCGCGTTGCAGCTGCCAAAACGAAAAGGCCACCCGGCAACTGGGAGGCCTTTTCTTTCAAGGGAGAATAGTTCCAACAGAGGTTAAATTCCATCAGAACTTTCTGGCGAAATCTTATGAGCCGGAAAAGGTGGGTGTCAAGCAAAATTACCAACTTAAATAGTCTTATTTTCAATAACTTACAGGGCGTGTCCACAAACCAGCAAACGGTACCGAAATGGACCCAAAATGCGGTCCGCGGCCCCTAACGACCCTCGATTGAGGCACTTACCGACCAACCCGACCGCGGGAGACGCCCTCATCCAGGTGCAGGGAGATGATTTCCATGTCACCGGGCCGGTCGAAAACTCGACCCGGAAAAAGTCGTTTTGCGAGGATTCGGACGCCTCCAAAACCGATTCCGACCACGAGTGCGAGCCCAATCACGACGCCACAGAGGACGATCACGTTGAACAACAGGTTCGCCAGATTGTCGCGTTTGGTCAGATGAGTATTTTCATTCCAGGTAACATCGGCTTCGTAACTCACTGACGCGAGCATTGCGCGGGCTTCACTTTGCGAGAGCGGGCCCGCAGCAATCACGATGATCGGACCGGTCCGCTTGGCGAAAAATGGTCCGATGTCGACGATCGATGCCACCCCCGGTTGTGGTGGGGTGACCTGATGCGCCGCGTCGAGCTGTTTCATCCGTTCGATGGCGATCTGCGGCGTCGGATATTCAATCAGCATCATGGTGGCGTCGCCCGCCGTTACTGAATACCGCGCCAGCGCAACCTCAGCTCCCGATTTAAAGTCAATCATGCCGGCGGGCAGGGGCGCGCCCACGCGATCGAGGGCCGACGGGCCAAGAATGTACTTTGCGGTATTTTTCTGGTACTCCCGCGTGGGAAGATAGCTTCGCAGCGAGGGCAGTTTGCCCGCGCTGCCCGCCGGCTTGGGCAGCATGCCAGCCAATTCGCGCAACTCCGCCGCCGACATCACATTCACCTTGTCGAACAGGGCATCAACCACCACATTCCCTTCGAAAAACAGCACACGACTCGTCAGCGATCCCGCCAGTTCACCGATTTTTTCCTCGAGCATTATGGGCGTCTGGTAATAGGTAAACGCGCCATACGCGCCGCTGGCGTCGTCGAAGACCGCGGCTTTAACCACCAGTTTCCGTCCGTCATCGCGCGTGTAGCTGGCTTTCTCGAAACGCTCGAACCCATACTCTTTAAGCACGACCGCGTTTGCGGCATCGGCGACCGCCGCATCGGAACTTTTAATGGCAGGTCCACTCATCTGCCAGCCCGCAAAATCACTGGGAAGAATGGCAGCCGGAGCGGGCGCGTCGGCGGCA
Source organism: uncultured Acidobacteriaceae bacterium (assembly GCA_963841945.1). Classification (GTDB taxonomy): domain Bacteria; phylum Acidobacteriota; class Terriglobia; order Terriglobales; family Acidobacteriaceae; genus Acidiflorens. The sequence goes on along the minus strand of CAWJFC010000008.1, from coordinate 437,891 downwards.
AAGGCAGTTGCGCAGAGAACAGCAACGGGTAGAAAAACGGCGGAAAGTCGGAGAAATCTCATTCGAAAAAGGACAGACCTTAAAGGTCACACCTTGCTGTCTGATTAGACTACCCGCAGCCCGATAAAGTTTCCAGCAGGCATCGACCGCAGCGCGGGTTCTCTGATCGGCCGGCGGCCTCCTCGCCTTGACAACCACCACCGAAACAAGGAGGATGGCTCGCCGCTGAACCGCGGCATTTCCCGACATTCTCGATAAGGAGGACAACATGAAGAAGAGAACGATCGCCTTGACGATCGCGATGTGCTTTGCAGCCCTGACACTCAGCTTCGCGAGCCCCCAGATGGGTACCTGGAAGCTGAACGAAGCCAAATCAAAATTCGCCGCCCGGCGCCTCAAAAAACCACTATGGTCGTGTATGAGGCGGCCGGCGATAACATTAAAGTCACTGTTGATGGCGTCGATGCCCAGGGCAAACCCACGCATAATGAATGGACGGGGAAGTTCGACGGTAAGGACTATCCGCTGGCCGGCGATCCGTCTGCCGATACACGTTCCTACAAGAAGGTCAGCGCCAACAAGCTCGAGTTGGCCAATAAGAAGGATGGCAAAGTAACGGCCACGGGTAGCATCGTCGTTTCCACCGACGGCAAGACCCGTACCGTCACTGTGAGTGCGACCAATGCAGAGGGTAAGAAGGCGCACTACACCGCAGTTTACGACAAGCAGTAGGGCGATGGAATCCGGGAACAAGAAATAACCCTTCGTCGAAATTTCTTACGAAGGGTTATTTTGTCGATCTGCCACGAACCTCGGATTCACCCGTCTAGCGAGGCCCCACCCGCAGCAAATCGATGCGCCCGCGATCATAAAAGAGCCTGTACCACCACCAGATGGACATCGAACTCACGAACATCGCGATCGCCGCTGCAGCAGATAGCACAATACCTGAGTCTGCGGGCGCCGCCCGAGGCGCAACAAGAAACACAATCACCATCGCAACATAGATCAACGTGAGCACGATCGTGCCGAGGATTGCCACGATGGTGTGGCGGCTCAGTCGCTTAGTGTCGTTCGTGGCCTGCGAGAACTGGCCTACGATTAGCACGGGCTGCAGAGAGACTGCCGTCCACAGGACTTCACCCCCCACCCAAAGACCACCAACCCACGAAGACTTCTCCGCCAGCGAAGCGATACCTCCGAGCAAAAGAAATGCAGGTATCCAGGCTGCGAAGCGAATCAGGTTCACCTTGGCTAGGACGCGGGAGGTCTCGGAATAAGAAATCGGCATAGCTGCATAAGTCGCAGTCACCACAGGTCCAATCGGCCTGGCCTGCAAGCCGGCCCACGTACCTCCAAACAATGGCAGAGCGATGAAACATGCGATCGCCATTGCCCATAAGCCGATCCACGAAGGAAAAGGGGAAGGTATGAAGATCGCGACGACACCTATGCCTGCGATTTTTAAGGCCAGTCGCCAATGTACTGTCCATGACCCAAGCTCGCCTCCGCAGAGAAACTCAGCCAACGAACGTTCGCGCACATTCAGCCAACGCCCTGTCCATCGCTCAATAAAGCCCGATTCATTCCAGGCAAAACGGGGCAATGTCACAGGCTGTAAGGAGAACGGGCCCCTTGCCAGGGTTGGCGCTACATCTCGAAGGCTGTCTCCCGCTGTCGTGCTTTCGGACGATAGTTCGTCTTCGTCGGCCGACGCGCCTGTGGATGCTGCAGGATAGACAATCTCTTCGGTTGGGTAAGCTCTGTTAAAACGGCGCACGGCGAGCGGCAAGCAAAATAGAAACGCCAGAATCGGGACGAGCAAATACCACCCTTGGGAGACGTCCCCAGCCAACGCGCGATTGAAAAAGAAAGGAATCCACGCCGTCGGAAGGGTCTGAACCGCGGCTTCAAGTTGTGCGACCCATGCTGCCGGCAGGAATACAGAGGCAACCGCCAACCCGTAAATGGGTAGGCCGACCTTCATGACGCGCCATTTGGGAATCGCAAGTGCAATTACTACGACGAATCCGACTACCAGCAGCCACTCGAGCGTCGCCGCAGCAGCAGCCCCAAGCCATCCCACTCCGCCCAAGTCGGATTGAAAGACACGCACTCCGAATATCGCGAAGGATAGAGCCCACACGACAATGGAAGAACGAAGGAACTTCCTCCACGCGTAGCTCCAAAACCACTGGTCGCTCACAGGAACGTGCATGAAGAAGGCGAGATCGCCACTTCCGTACAGTTCGCTGTGGAGTGAGCTAAAACGCCCAAACACCGTTGCCGTGCAATACAAGCTAAGCACAAGGATAGGTAGGTGGGTTGGATCCTTCTGGAATGGAACGATTACCAAGAGCAACCAAAAGTATGCCATGCCGAAGCTGCCCACAGCGCGCCGCAGCCGAGAACGCCGTATGCGCCGGTAGTCGCCCCAGAGCTGCCGCGACCGTCGGAGCCTCGCCCGGGCCGTCCTTCGAATTTCGCGCTCAATTGGCCTGGATAGAATCAACTCTGTTCCTCGCGCAATTGCTGGAAGATCGCTTCAAGTACCCCATCCTCGGTTCCCTGGAGCGTATGAAGGTTGGCAACGGAGTCGAAAACTCGCACCCGTCCACGGTAGATTAGACAAACGCGGTGGGAGAACTTTTCGGCCACATCGAGAATCTGAGTCGAATAAATTATGGTATGACCCTTCGCCGCGGCGGCCTGTGCCTGATGTTTGAAGTATGTTATCCCTGTCGGGTCCATTCCGGAGGCAAAGGGTTCATCAAGAAGCCACAATTCAGGGTTGATACTGAGAAGCGCCGTAAGTGCCGTCTTGTAAACCTGACCACGCGACAGATTTCCAATCGGCGTATCGATGCAAGGCAGAATGTCGAGTTCGTAAAGATGTTCCGTCACAACGGCAGCTGATTTCTGACCAATTCCGTAGAGAGCCAATAGCATGGCGATTTGACGCGTGGGCGTCAGATTGGGATAAAGGAGCGGAAACTCTGGTATGAAACTCAGTCGCTTCCGCAGATCGACCCGCCCACGCTGAAAGAGCTCCGCGTCAAACAAGATACGGCCCTTGTCCGGAGCACAGATGGCGGACAGGCACCGCAGAAGAGTGGTCTTCCCAGCGCCGTTAGGCCCCAGCAGAGCTACAATCTGGCCGGGTTCGATTTCCAACGAGACGTCGTCTAGCGCCCGCAGGGATCCGAATCGTCTAGTTACTGACTCAAGGGAAATTCGCATCCTCTAAAGAAATATCTGAACTTACGGAGGAGGGGCAATAGGAAACTTGCGGAATTAACCGCGGATCCGCGAGACTAGAGTGCCTGACAACCTGCGCCGATGGACTCGATGCTAGCTTGATCGGGAGTGTATGAATGCCCTTACTCCACCGTCTCCGTAAACACCACTTCCGGATGGCCGAGACCGTAGGGGCCTTCGGCAGTGACGTGCACCGTCCCCGCATTTTCTGGCAGCGTCAGCACCACCGACGCGTTCCCCGATGAGTCCGTGGTCACCAGGCGGCTCGAGAGCGAGCCCGCATCCGTGGTGAAGAAGACCGTCGCTCCCGTCGCGCTCCCGCCGGAAGACCCGGCGTTCAGCGTCACGGACAAATTCAACGTACTCCCCGGAGCGCCCTGCTGTCCGTCACCCTGCTTGGTAAACGTCGCTGGCGGATTGCCCACCACGATCCATCCGCTCTGCTCCTGCGCGACGCCAGCATTATCCGTACCTGGAACCGTGTAGTAATAGAAGCCCGGCTTGTTGCCCGCTGTCACTGTGATGGCCCCATTCTGACTCGACGTAATCGTGCCCTGCGTAACCGCGACCTTGATTCCAGCCTCGAAAGTCGGTGTTCCCAGTGTCACCGTTCCCGATCCCGAAACCAGTTTGGGCGCGAGCGCAACCGTGCCACCGGCAGGCAACATGACGGTATCCGGATTCAGGTCCCACTCCACTGCCGGCGCCTTCGCCATCGCTCCCGTCACCACCAGCAACGTCGCGCTATAAGGCGCAAAGCTCATCGTCGACGACCAAGCCTGCGGACCGGAGGCCACGATTGTGGTCGGATTTTTCTGGGAGAGGGTATACGCCGCCACCTGCGACGGCGTAAATCCGCTGACAGTAAACTGTGCACTGTAAGTTGCGTTCGGAGATTTATTCAGCACTATCGCTGTCAGCATTGTTCCTGAAGAATTAATCGCCGCATAGCTCGAAAACAGGTCCGCGCTGGCATTATTCGTGTCGGAAATCGAGGTCCCGGCAAACGAGCTGTGCTTCCCGTCGTAGTTGCGATAGAGCTTTAGCGCCTGGTAATTGGGGTTCGTATCCACCGGCGCGACCCAGCGCGAGGCCAGGTAGACGCGCTCGCGCCCGAGAATTCCATATGCGTCCGCGTCGCCAAGCGCCGAGGAAAAATCCGACTCGCCTGCAATTGCCGCGTTCCACTCTGTAATGCTCAGCGGCGTTCCGGGATAAATCATGTTTGCGATCGCCCGCAGGCGCGGGATGCGAAACGGAATCGTCTTCTTCGGCTGAATAAACGTCGCCCACTTCTGATTGATCGATGACGATTCGCTCACATACTTCGGATCCCAGTAATCACGAAAGATCCGCAACGCCAGCGCCCGCTGTTTCGCCAGCGACCAGCCCGAAGTATCCGGCGTGTCGGGATAGGCGTGAATGTCGAACACATCCACCGAGCGCGCGCCCGAAACCTGATCCCGCCAGTAAACTTCGTTCAGCCACCAGGGCAGCAGATCGTTGCCGGCATGAGCGGCTTTGTCATTGTTATTCGCGCCGTTCCAGTAAAACCACCAGCAGCAACTGACCGGCCCCAGCCGGATGGCCTGCGGATCCCATCCCTTCAGCGCCTGCGCCTCGGCAATAAAGGTGTCGCGCATCTCGTCATAAGCGGTTGGAGACGGATGCACATCGCGATGCGTGCTGCCCCAGATGTCGATCTCGTTGTCCATGTCGTAAAAATGCGGCGCGCTGCCAAACGCAGCGGCGAGAGCGGCCGTCCATTGATTGCGATAGACCGTTCCCGACGGATCTCCATCCTGCGGTGAGTCTTTGATTGGCACATCGGCGTCATTCGGATCGTTGCCGGTAATCGAGGTCGCGCAATCGGTCATAATTCCATCGCCGTCATCCGAGTTGTAAGGATTGACCGCGCACTGCGCGCCGTATTTGGCAACCGAAAAACTGTATGCGCTGCCGTCCGTCACGTCTTTTGCCACCCAGGGCAGCATCACCATCGTCATGAGCGGATTGCTACCCGCCGCGAGCACGTCCTTGATGAACTCGGACGAATCGGAGTCGCCAATTTCCGAATAACCGTAGTCGCCAAAGTACCAGTCGTTGGCTGCGTTGTAAGTCCCGGCCGTCCAGTTATAGCGCGAAGTAGCGTTCCCGCCCCAGCGCACCTCGGTCGCGCCGCTGTCGGTGATATCGGCGGCGGAGTTTGGATAGGCGACTCCATAGACGAAGGGACTGATGGCGTGGCGATTACTCAGGGCGTCGATGGTAACCGTGACGCTCTTCGTCGCGGCAGGTCGGGTAAGCTGAGCGGAAGAGCCCTTGGCGACGACGAGAATGGTCAGAATTGCGACGAGGGCACGCGCGGCAAAGCCGCAACGGACAGGGAGTTTCATGGGGAGGGCCTCCAGCCAGCTATGGTAGACGGGCCTCCCGAGATGCACAGCTATCACAAGGACAGGTGCGGACACTCACTTGGGCATGGTCAACGGCGCGCGTGGGGGCGCCCATGGCTTGGGCATTTTCCAGGGAAGCGCTGTCCGAAAGGACAGTCCATGTTCGACCATCGCCGGCCCAGCGGAAAGGTCGCTGGCACAAACTAAAAGTCTTCGCCGACGTGGTCCAACTCCTCGATACCTCCGATTTGGTTATAGAGCACGCTACGCGGATTGCTGCTCGGGGATTTCCCAAAATAGAGGAGCCCTATGTCTTTGGTGACCATCTTTCGCACCCGCGTCTCCGGGTCTGAGCCGTCGACGGGTTCTCCGGGATAATGCAGCCCCATCCGCGCCGAGGATACCACTGCGGTGTGCAACTCGTTCGCCCGCCACGTGAAAGTAAAACGCCAATCTACCGATCCCGGATAAATATCCGCTGTGGTCAGTCCGATCAAGACGGCGCGGGGATTATGCGCGAGTTCGGGAAAAGCGGCGCGCAAGCTCACCACCAGCGGCTCAGCCTGCACCTGTTTTGTCCAGACCCAGATATGGCGCGTCGCCTCGGGTTCGGGGAGTTTCGGTAGCACCTGAACCTGGAGGTTGTATTTCTGCCGGTAATACTGCGCCAGATCCCGCAGCATATCTTCGGGGAAGTCGCCAAGCGCGACGAAATAAACGCCGTCCGTGCCGACTCGCAGCGGATCCGACGGAACCGATCCAGCCTCGGCGCCCGCCGCTTTCTCTGGAGTGGAAGCCTTGTCGCATCCTGCCAGCAGGCAAGCGCACACCATCACGGTTAGAAGCCGTCGCATGCACCGAGTGTGAAAGAGAAAAGAAAGCGAGGCAAGTTACGAGCGAGTTATTGCGAAAACTACATTACAAAAACTGAGCCACCACACATCATGGGAGGGATTTCGCCGGTTCAGAACGTCGCCGTTGGTTTTTACTGCCCCGAGGGCTTCTCGATCTTGCTGGCGACCTTCACTCCGCTCAGCCCGCCCGCATATTTCGCGACGCCGCGGTACAGCGACTCGGCAATGCGCTGCCGCTGCTCGGAGCCTTCCAGCTTTCGTTCATCCGTCGGATTTGATACGAACGAAATCTCCGCCAGAATCGACGGCATATTCGCGCCGATCAGCACGATGAATGGCGCCTTCTTTACACCGCGATTCCTAATTCCGGCATTGTGCAGCGCCAGCCCGCCATAGAGCGAGTCCTGCACATCGGAGGCAAACTCGCGCGACTCGTCGATCTTTTCCTTGAGCGCGATCTTCTTCACCAGGTCCTGCAACTCATGAACCGATTTCTCTGAAACCGCGTTCTCGCGGGCCGCGACTTCCAGCGCCTCCGGCGAAGACGTGAAGTTCAGGTAATACGTCTCCACGCCGCGCGCGTCCGGATCATGACTCGAATTGGCGTGAATCGAAATAAAGAGGTCTGCCTGTTCGCGATTGGCAATCGCTGTCCGCGTCTCCAGCGGAACGAAGGTATCGTCGCGTCGCGTATAAACAACTTCCGCGCCCAGCCTTGCCTCCAGCAACCGCCCCAAGCGCCGCGCCACGTCGAGCACCAGATCTTTTTCCAGCAGCCCGTTCGGGCCAATCGTTCCGGTATCGTGCCCACCGTGTCCGGCGTCGATCACGATCTTTCCAATCTTCAGCCCAAGCGCTCGTGTCAGCGACCGGTCGCCCGCCGCCATCGGCTGCGCCTCGCGCATCTCGAGTTGCGCCAGATCGTCGGCATCGCCACGGGAACGCGATTTCTTTCTGTGGGAAGCGGTGATCGACTTATTCTGCGCACGCGTCGAGTTTGTCTTCGCCCCTCCATGTGAGCCGTTTTCCACGTCGGGAGCCAGGTTCTTCGCCTCCGAAACAGCGCTGTCATTGTCGTCTTCGGGCGGGTCGCTAGCGGGAGCCTCATTCTTCGCCACAACTCCTCGAGAATTGCCCGGCAAACTCTGGCCGTGCTTCGTGGCGTGGGCGCGGGACGCTGACGGCGAGTCATCGTCGTCGGCATCGACAATGGTCTTAGGAATCGTCCGGTTCGATCCCTTAACCGCCGTGGTAGTCTTTACGACCTTCGATCCCTTCGCACTTGAATTTTCGACCGCCGCGTTCCCGCTTTCGGTTTTAGCGCCATCCCCGTCAGACGCCGCGTCGGCCTTAGCCTGCGCGTTGTCCGAATCGTCTTCACGCTGCGGTTTCACCTTCGCGACAATCGCATGTTCCTTCTCAGATTTCTTCTTTCCGGCTCTCTCCGCCGTCAGATCGCTGTGCTCCTCGTCCGCATCCCGGGCCGGCGCACTTGCGGACGCCTCATCACTCTCTGTCGAGTTCTCCGCCGAGCTCTGTGCCGAGCCGACGCGCTCTTTGGCGAGCACGCTGGCGCGACTCTGCTTGCCATGAATGTCGATGATCAACCGGTAAGGGTTGGGCAGCAAGAACGCGTCGTAACTGGAGAGATCGTCGACCTCGAGAACAACCCGCGTTCTTCCGGGGCGAAATTCCGCCACTCGAATCTTCTTCAGGAATCCGTCGTCCACGTCGAACGACTTGCCGACCAGCGTCGAGGCAAGCTTAGTATCTTTCAGATCGAAGAAGATCCTGTCGGGATTCGAGATACGCTGCGAATCGAACTTCACATCCCGCTCGATATCGATCGCGACCCGCGTGTAGTTCGGAGTCGACCAATGCCGTACCCCTGTCACACGCGGCAATTCGCCGCGGTGTGCGCCCTCGGCGGCCGAATCGGAATTCGTTTGCGCGCCAGCCGTATCGGTGGTCGCGTCATTCCCCGAACCGGCATCCGAAGAGTCTCTGCTCGAAGCCCCGTTTGCACCAGAGCCGTTTGCACCAGCCCCGTTTGCACCGGCCACATTCGAAGCCGTTTCCTTCTCCGGAGCCGTCCCCTTCGAAGGCTCGCCAGGGCCATCCTCCAGGCTTTTTGACGGGCCGCCGCCCTCAGTCTTGCTGGCTCTCCCGGACGCCACTTCTCTTTCTCTTGCTTTCTCTTTTTTCTTTTGTCCTTGGTGGGGCGAGCGCTGCGCCTCGACTGCCGCGTTGTCGATCTCTTTCACGGCCGCGCGCGCATCGTCAGCCAGCCGGTTTCGCGGATACCTGTGCAGAAAATCTTCAAAGGTCTTCCGCGCCTCGTCCGGATCCTTCAGATCATCCTTATATATCTCGCCGATCGTGAACAGCGCCTCAAACCGGTACTTGCTGCCCGGGTACTCCTTGCGCAGAAACCGATACTCATCGACCGCACCGCGCAGAATCTTGTTGTCGTCGAAACGCCGCCCCATTTCGACCATCAACTCGGCGGTCGCGACGACGCTGGGGTCAGCCTTTGACGAAGACGGGCTCCCAAAGTAGACCCGCCGGTAAGCATCAATCGCCCGCTGATATTCATGCCGAGTGCGCTCGCCAGCCGGACGACCGTTCAATGCCTCGCGCGTCCGATCCGCCTTGGAGAACTGCGCCCGAGCCCATGCATCGTTATGCCGGACCCGCGCCGCCGCAGGCAAAGCCACGCAAGCAATGAGACACACACCGGCAATCCACCACGAGACGCGATGCACGATGCCCAATTGCTCACGAGTTAGGGTCGTAGAAGCCTGGGTCTTCACTTGCTATTTTCCGTACTTACTTCGTCAGCTGAGTCGTAATGGGTCACCGGTTACCGGCGACCTTTGGCTCAGTCCGTATTACTGATATAAAGAACTCCGCGCGCATCCCGTTCCATGCGCAGCGGCTCGCGCGCCACCCCAAAACTCACCCGAGTGCCGCCACCACCCCCGGCATACAAGTCCGTAATGCGCCGAACATAGTTCCGCGTCTCGGCGTATCTTGGGATCCCCGCGCTCCGCGCCACTGCTCCCGCACCCGCGTTATAGGCCGCCAAGCTCAGGCGCACGTCACCGCCATAGCTCTCCAGGAGCTGTTTCAAATGTCGAACCCCGGCATCCACGTTTTGTTGCGGATCGAAGGGATTGGAAACATTCAGTGAGCGCGCCGTCGCCGGCATCAGTTGCATCAGGCCCATCGCGCCCTTACGCGACACGGCATTGGGATTGAAATTCGACTCCACCTTCACCACCGACCGCACCAGGTTCGGATCGACATTATGCCGCGCGGCTGCCTGCTCAATCGCGGCATCGATGTCAGCCGCCGTAAAAGCAACATTCAGTTGATGCCCGTAGGCCTCTCCGCCGCGTTTATCTCCAAGATAGGTATTGACTTCCGAAGCAGCTGAACGGGCCGCGCGCATGATTGCCCCGCTCGTCGGAACCGGTTTGTACCGGTGCTCGGTCGAACTCCAATAAACCAGCCCAGATGATCCGCCGGCAGAACCGACAGTTGTTGCTCGGGATCGAGCCGACGTACCGGCCGACGAATTGCCGCCCGCCGATCCATCGTTTACATAAATCTTCCGGCCGTTTTCGTCGGTCGACGCGGTAATTCCACCCGACTCCGCGAGTGCAGGTTTGGATGCAAATAGCGAGGAAAGGAGGGTGGCAGCCGCGAGTCCGGCCATCAGTTTGATTTTCAGGCTCTTACGCATACGGGTTCAGTTCACCCGAAGACACAACTATCCTCCGGGCACCTACCCGTGAACCTGACACAGAGAATCAGAACCAGAGTATGAAGATTATAGGTCGCGGAAGGCCCCCCAGCAATCTATCCGAAGGACGTAGAACCTCTGGAGTAATCCGGCCAAGTGATTGATAAAGCGTGTTTTTTGGTTCCGGGAAGGCCGCCGCTCGAGATCGCAGCGGGCTCGGCTCAGATTGCAAAGGTGAAAAACCAAGGCTCCAGCCGAGTTTGACCGGATTGCCAGAGGCTCGTAGCTCAGAACTCATAGCTACCCAGGCACTCGGCCCTTTGTTAACTGCAATAAGGTTGCGGCCTCCGACCACGAACCACCAACCTCGCTACAATATTCCCAAGCATGAATGCCGCCGCCTTAGCCCGCCTCTTCAAGGATGTCCGCGACAAAAAGCTCTCGCCGGACGAAGCCGTTCAGCGCCTGAGCCACCTGCCCTTTGAAGACCTGGGCTTCGCTAAGGTCGACCATCACCGTGCCCTTCGTCAGGGTATGCCCGAGGTAATTTTCGGCCAGGGTAAAACGCCAACCCAAGTGGCCGGGATTTTCGCGCGACTGGCCGAGCATAATGAGGGCGGCAACATCCTGGCCACGCGCGCTACCCAGGAACAATTCGACGAAGTGTTGGCCACGTTCGCCGAGCGCCAAGACACCATCACTGCCCGCTACCTCGAATACCGGCCGCTCGCCCGGGCCATTACCCTGCAGCGCGACCGCAAGCGCCATGGCAAAGGCATCATTGCCGTGGTCTCCGCCGGAACCAGCGATATCCCCGTAGCCGAAGAAGCCGTTGTCACCGCTGAACTCATGGGCAATCGTGTCCAACATCTCTACGACGTCGGAGTCGCCGGCATCCACCGTCTCCTCGCCCATCGCAGCCTGCTCGCCGAAGCCCGGGTCATCATCGTCTGCGCGGGCATGGAAGGCGCTCTGCCCAGCGTAGTCGGAGGCCTCGTCGGAGTTCCCGTAATTGCCGTCCCCACCAGCATCGGATATGGGGCTGCCTTCGAAGGCCTCGCCGCCCTGCTTGGCATGCTGAACTCCTGCGCCAGCAATGTCAGCGTGGTCAATATAGATAATGGATTTGGCGCGGCGTACGTGGCCTCGCTGATTAACCGCAAATAGCCTGTGGAGACTTGGCGTCTTCCACGCCCTTAAAGGCGTTCGCCGCAAAAAAATAGGGAAGCGCCGATTCCCGTACACAAGGCGGCGAGAATCGCAACCCAAGTAACTTCCATGCCTTGCCTCTAACCAGCATCATGCTTCCGCTGCACGGACCGAGGTGAACTATTATCCGGGTCATTGGTGTTGTTCGCATGAGCCTTGGCGAAGTTTGCCACCGAGTCGCGCGCGAGGCGAGCGATGGAAGCGCTGGCCAGCACATTCTTCATGGCCGCTTGAGCCTCGCCCCAAATCGGATGAGCGCCGCACCAAGATCTCCGGTCGCAGCTCGCCTCTCCCTTTAAACAGAGATTGATCTGCAGGGGTCCCTCGATCATTTCGACGACGTCGAGTAACGAAACCGCATTCGTATCGACTGCCAGTTCAAACCCGCCGCCTGCTCCCCGATGCGAGGTCACCATGCCGCGCTGTAAAAGCTGCTGAAGAATCTTGGAGACAAAACTCTCGGGAGCCTGGATGCCAAGCGCAATGTCGGCCACGGCAATCCGAGTATTGGGCGGAAGCGTGGTCATATAAATCATGACTCGCACGGCATAATCGGCTGCGCGTGTAATCTGCATGGGCGCGTTCTAATCGGACTGCACTTGTCTGATTTCGCCCAGTAGAAAGGGTTGTGTGCGGCATTGTCTGTGATATACGGCACGCGAGCGCGTGACAAGACCGCGAGGTCTGTTGATGCTGACGACGAGTGCAGGCAAGCCTACTCGACTAGCCGATCATCTTGCGTTGATCGCCGATGCGGCGCTCGCGTTCGTTTGCGAATCGCTCCACGCCTGCGAAGATTGACTCGGGGTCGAGATGCGATTCCGCGATCACGTCCGCTTCGAGGCCGCCGCTTCTCCAGGTATTGTCGAAGTCGGACGTGAGTGAATAGTCATCCGTCAACGGACCGAGGTTGCGCAGCGGCCACACGCGCCGCGTGCCCGTTGATACCACCATCAAATCGAAGCGAGCCTCGGGTGGAAGCACGGAATCGCGATATGCTTGCGGCTGGCGATCGAACAAGTCCTCGCTGATCGCCGCGATCACCTTCACGTTCACACCGGCCGCTTCGAGTTTCGGCAGAACTTTCACGAGATTCACAGTCGAACTCGATCCTTGCGCGATTACGTAACCGTGGCGCGGCTTGCCGGGCGCGAAATCGCGGATGACATAGAGGCCTTTTGCCGCAGCGCGCAGATCGGTGTCGGCGAAATGGCTCCGGTCCGCGACCGCGAAGTCAGGGCGCGCCACTTCCAGCGTGATGATGCCGACGCGGGGATCGCGGGCTGCGATCTCCGCCGCTGCGAAATAACCGGGCGCGACGTCGTTGTAATCCCAAAAGCTTAAATTGATCACCTGACCGCGAGGGAACAGCTTCCACACTTGCGGCGCGAAGATGCCGAAGTGAGTGCGCGCATCCGCCGCGGTTTCGGGACCGGAGTGCGCGGAGAGAATATGCAGCACTCCCATACGGAATTTGCTGTCCTGATTTTGTTGACTCCAGACCCGCGCCGGAGTGTACATGAGCGGCGTGAACGCTCCGTACGTTCCACTCAAAGCCCAAACGCCAGCGAATTTTTCGGGGTCGACGGAAGCGCTCTGGCTCACCAGCCCAATGGCGGTCGAAACATTGCCCGCTTCTTGTATGGGCGCTTTCAAGCGCGTCCCCAGCGGATTGTTCGTGGGATTATAGTGTCCCCACAAGCTGCCGTGCTCCACGTTGATCGATTCGGAAAGGTCGGCAGCTACCGTGAAGAATCGCCCTTCGGTGACGTAATTCATCCACTTGATGATTTCCGAAATCGCGCGCCGCGCTCCGGCCACCTCGCCCGGCTTCTTGAACAGCGCAATGCTAACCTGCTTGTCCGCGCCGGAGATCGAATTGTGAAGCGAGATCTTCTGCGGCTCTTCCGGCAGCGACGCGACGCGCAGTCGATTGTCGAGGAACGGATCGCTCGAGGCTGAGATGCGCAACTTCACGTCGTCGCGCACGGTGTCGCCGATTTCCACGAGACGATCGGCGAGGCGATCGCCCAAACCGCTGCGGTCGAGCAGCGACATCACGATGTCGATGTTCGTCTTGAACTGAATCAGCCGCTCGCGATGGTTAGCGACCGGACCCTTGCGAATTCCTTCGAACTCGAGGCCGTAATGCTTCTCGAAGGTCGAGGCCAGCGCGACGAAGTACTCCGAGTTCATCTTCAGGGCGTAGGGATGGCTTGGATAACTCACGAGTTGCTCGCCGCCGAAGCCGGGGATTTTTCCGTCCGCCGCAGCGGGCCAGTAGCCCTTGATCGTTTTGCCGATGGCGGCGATGGGACGGCGGTCGTGCGGGTCCACTGCGTCCATTGCCTTTAGCACCGCTGCCACTTGGCCGTAATCGTTACCGTTCGCCAAGGTGAAGGCGTTCCATCCGTACGACGTCCATTGATTCACCAAATCGTAGCCGTCGAAGCATTCCGCGATCACGCCGCCAATCTTGCCACCGATCAGGCAATCGTCGATGCCGGCGTTGTTGTCGGAGATCATTACGCGCAAACGCTTTCCCACTTGCAGCGCGAGCGCCTGCGTCTTGAATTCCTGCGCGTGACCTTCAGTGAGGGCGAATTCGCCTTCCAGCGCGATCACTTTCGGCGAGGCTGGCGCACCCATGACGTCCCAGAACGCCGCCTTACCCGCAGCCGTCGCGATCCCGATGCCCGAGGGTCCGCCATTCACATCGTTGGTGACGTCGGTACTTTCGGCATGTCCGGAGAGCGCGCGAATACCGCGGCCTTTGGCCTGCGCGAACAGCGGATTGTCTTCCAAACCTGTTTCGCGGAGCAGCGTCTTCAGCGCGCCCGCGCCGCGCCGGAATCCCAATGCGTCGATGGGCAGCATGGCGACGTGCGGGTCGACATGATAACGCGGATCGCCGGTCTGCTGATATTTGCGATACAGCGCCTGGCCCATGATCATCCATAGGGCATAGCAGGTGGGGATCGAGTGGCCCGCGGCGAGCATGAATTTGTCACAGTAAGGGTGCTTCGGCCGGCGGTAATCGTAACGCAGGCCGCCATTTTCAGGCCCGACCAGATGCACCGCAACGTTGTACGGTGTATACGCAAGGGGTCCGCCGAGATGACCGGTCTGCGCATAATTTCCCAGCAGCACCAGGGTCATGCAGGTCATGTATCCAATGTCGTCGAGCAGCGGATCGTACGCCAAAGGTTGCTGTTGGGAGGGAGAGTGAACTGCCTGAGTGAGGGATGTCATAGACGGTCTCAAAAATCATAGCATTCGTGAAGCATTCGAACGATGTCCCGCATTCGTGTCGGTGCGTTCCCAGGCAAAGTTGGCCATAGGGCGCTTGCCCGCGGCTCATTGATTTGTATACTAACGGCCACTGAGTTCTCGGTGAATCCAGGACTGAGGGGAATCATGTCTAACGACGCACCGTCGCACGGGGCAGAGCAAAAGAAACTGGTAATTCGAAATATTGGCCTTCTCCTGAGCGGAGATCTCGCGCAGCCGATTCTGGAGGCCGATACCGTGGTGGCGATGGGAGACCGCATTGTTGCGGTGGGCAAGGAGAAGGACCTCGACACTGGCGGTGCGACGGTTACGGTCGACGCCAAAGGAACGACGCTGGCACCCGGGCTTATCGACAGCCATGTGCATCCGGTGTGCGGCGACTGGACACCACGACAGAATCAGTTGGGATGGATTGACAGCTATCTTCACGGCGGCGTGACGACCATGATCTCTGCGGGAGAGGTCCACACGCCGGGGCGGCCAAGAGACATCGTGGGGCTGAAGGCGATGGCGATCTTTGCGCAGCGGGCATTCCAGGCATTTCGGCCGGGAGGAGTGAAGATTTATGCGGGGGCTCCCGTGCTGGAACAGGGAATGGTCGAACGCGACTTTGAGGAACTCGCCGGGGCTGGCGTAAAGATACTGGGCGAGGTTGGACTCGGCAGCGTTAAGGATGGAAAGACCGCGCGGCAGATGGTTGGATGGGCCCGGAAATATGGCATTCAGAGCACCATCCACACGGGTGGTCCGTCAATTCCTGGGTCGAGCCTGATCGACAAGGACATGGTTCTCGAAACCGATGCGGATGTGATTGGGCACATCAATGGAGGACACACTGCGCTGCCCGACGATCAGATTACCGCGCTATGCGAGAAGTCGAAACGGGCGCTGGAGATTGTGCACAACGGCAATGAGCGAGCGGCGCTGCTCACGCTACGCACCGCGACGCAACTGAAACAACTGGATCGCGTCATTCTTGGCACGGATTCTCCGGCGGGTTCGGGCGCTCAGCCGCTGGGCATTCTTCGGATGATCGCATTGCTGGCGTCGCTGGGCGGAATTCCGGCGGAGTTGGCAATTTGCCTGGCGACGGGCAACACGTCGAAGATACGAAACCTCAACGGTGGACTCATCGCGGAGGGGCGTGAAGCTTCGTTCGTCTTAATGGACAAAGCGCAACACTCGGCCGGGAAGGACCTGCTTGACAGCATTCAGAAAGGCGACTTGCCGGGGATCGGGATGGTGATTGCGGATGGGACGGTTAGCATTCAGCGCAGCCGCAACACGCCGCCGGCCACACGCGTGCCGGAACTGGCGAAGAGCTTATAGGCTTTGGGCGCCGGGCTTTGAGAACGCCGCTGATCTAACGGAGTCCGTCTTCTCCTTTAATTTGATCTTTGGTCAGGCCGCCTACGCGAGGTAAGGGACGTCCACTTGAGGTTACGGCGATGGCAACCATGATCTCGTTGGCGCGTGGAGCGTCACCGATGCGGACTTCCATGCCGTCGAAATGGCTGCGCACAAAAGCAGCATCTTTGTGGCCGAGCGGGATATCCAGAACGACACCCAGGCCGCCCCGCTTTTTCGATGATGGGATCAGGGCCGCACCCTTGCCGAGCACTCGCCGTACCGGAGTTCCAAGCTTGGGATGAAGGATGGCTGCCGCGTGTTCCAGTTCACCGTTTTCTCCAACGGCGGCGGCCTTGCCGTAGCTCTCTGCGGAGGGGCCGTGAATTCCGAGCGCGGCCACCGCCCGCTGCGTGAGCAGTTCGCCGAGTTCCTCTCCGATCGACATCAACTCGGAGAGGTCTTCCACGTATTGCCCCGAATAAGGATTTTCGATCACGGCAACTGCCGCGGCGCGGCGTGCCGGAGGAATTACGGCGCGGCCCATCTCCGTGCTGATCTCTTCGACAAACGTTGCGATCTTGCGGATTTTGGCTTTCATCGCAGACCGTCCTCCCCTTTGATCTCGGAGGCTTTGAGTCCGCCGACGCGCGCGTGTACGCGAGGCCCGGTTGTCATGACCAGCGCCAGAAGAATCTCATCGGCGCGCGGAGCGTCGCTGATGCCAACCTCCATCGCGTCAAAATGGCTGCGCACGTAGGATGCGTTGACATGGGTGATGGGAACATCGAGACGCGTGCCCGGGCCGCCGACTTTTTTTGTAGAGGCAACGATGGCTTTCGCGTTTCCGAGAACTTCGCGCATCGCGTAGCCGCCAGGGACATGCCAGAGAGCGCCATGCTCGAGTTCGCCAGAGGAGCCGACGATGGCGCCTTTGCCATAGCCTTCGATGACTTTGGGGTCGCCGCCCAGCGCTGCGACAAGCGAGCGTGCCATTTCCATGCCCAGAGGCTGCAAGTCATCCATGAAGGGCTCGATCTGCTCGACATATCTGCCGGCGTAGGGGTTGCGAATCACTGCGAGAGCAGCGGCGCGGCGGTGCGGCACGGACGCTTCAGGGCCGCCCTCGTGGAAAATCTCCTCCACAACAATGACTTTCTTTCTGACTTGAACCTCAGGCATGAACGGATCTCCTATCCAGAACGGAACTCTCAGCGACCGGCAGCCGCGGGGCTGGCGCGGTGGTTCGCACCACTCCTTGCAAAGTCAGGGCCGCGGAATGAATCAGACCTCTTCGTAGGAATGAGTCGGCGGCGGCGGCTCCGGAATCGAGCGCTTCCTTAACTTCATTCCCTGTCAGGCGCTCGACACGCTGCGTCACGAGACGAGTGCCAAGATCCGAGTCGGGGGCGAGATCACTGGCCGGCACCCGATGAACTGCGGGATGCCCGGGCAGGTCGACTGCGTTGGCGATCAGCGTCGCAGCGGCATCGGCCAGTGCAGCGTGGCTCGCCAGAACCGTAACAGAGTCGGCAATTCCGAGAGAGAAGCTGCGGCCGCGCCATCCGCTAGTCGCGATTCCGCGAATTGGGTCCCCGGCGTGAATGGTTGTTGCTCCGAACAGCGATGGATTCTCTGGAATTTCGACCAGTCCGATGGCAAACCGTTCGCCGGGGGTGAGGTGGAGGGCGATATCGCCTCCGTCATTTACAAAGGCCTTTCGCAAGGCGGCTGCGGATGTCATTTCTCGCAGTAATTCCTCTGCCACCGCACCCGCAACCGCAGCCATGGGTGTAATGAACGTTTCGCGGCAGAAAGGAAGAACGGCATCCAGCATCCTTCGGGCAACCGGACCCCGCGGCGATTTGCTGTTAAGGTGCGCGGGCTCGCGAATCAACGTGAGTTCGGAGCAGAGTTCGTCGAGGATGGTTGCAAATCGGGCTCCTGCCGCACGGTAAGCTCGTTCGACTTCGCACGGCTCTCCGAAGGCCTCAAGGATTACGTCGATGGGGCCATCGTGAAGATGGAGACGGCGACCGTCCGGGAGCATGCGGATTTGCGCGCGCGGATTCATTTGTTGCCTTGCTCTGGGGCGAGCGGCCAGGGATTTTTCACGTGGGCAGAAAGGTGACGGCGGGCTTCTTCGTCGTGCTTGATGGAATGCAGAGGCTTCACCGAATCCATATAGCCGCCGAGCACGGCGTAGTCGGACAATTTCAACGAGAATTCGATCGGTGCAACCAACGCCGGTGTCGGCACATAGCCGAACGCGTTTGCTGGCATGCGACTGACATCCACCATAAATGTGATGCCCCCGCCAGGCCATACATAGACGGGTGCACCGCCGCAGGTCACTCGCGTGAGGGCTTTGCCTACCGAGTGCGTCAGCTTTACGGGATTCTCGGTTACACCGGCGCGGAGTGATCCGCCCGCGCCGCCCATGAACAGCACGGTGCATAAAGCCGGTTCGCAATTCTCGCGAATGCGCTGGACGGATTGTGCAACTGCGTCGGGCAGATTTCTTTCCATCGGCCTCAGAGCCTCGTCGAGCTCGAAGTAGGCGTGGTGTTCACCAGTAGTGCTGACCATGAGAAGGCGAAGACCTGGGCGGGCGACTTCGGGATCAAAAGGAGCGAGGATGGAGAGCGGGTCGTCGATGTTCGTTCCACCCCAGGAGGTTCCCGGCTCGGCGACACGGAAATAGCGGCCGGGGGTGGAGCGACGGCCTTTCATCTTAATGCCGGTCTCAGGAACCCCAAGCAGCTTGCCGGCCTGGTGCTCAGATAAGACACCGGTGATGTGATCATCGACGACGACCACTTCATCGACCTTGCCGAACCATTGCTTGGCAAACATGCCGATGGTGGCCGATCCGCAACCGACTCGCATGCGCTCTTCACGCACGCTGTCGATAATAGGAGGCTGGTTGGCCTGAACGACGATCGTCGCGCCCTCATCGACTTTCAATTCGACCGCATTTCCATTGCAAAGAGTTAGAAGCGCATCACACGTCGCAGTGCCTTCCTGTCGTGTGCCACCGGTCAGGTGGCGCACCCCACCGAGCGACATCATCTGCGAGCCGTATTCGCTGGTGGTGATGTGACCGATGGCTTCTCCCTGCGACCGCACGGTGCTGCATTCCGCGCCGAGATGCCGGTCAGTATCGATCTTCAGCTTGACACCGCAGTAGCTGAAAATACCTTCCGTCACAACGGTGACCATGTCGACTCCGGACACCTCCGACGAAATGATGAAGGGAGCCGGTTTGTAGTCAGGATAGGTTGTGCCGGCGCCAATGGCGGTGACAAAAGTCTGCTCGCCATTCAGCGGGTTGCCATCCCACTCGCGCGCCTTCTCGAGGAAGGGGACCAGCATTTCGCCACGTTCGACGGCGCGTTCGAGGACGATGTGGGGATCGATGCGGATCAGCTTGCCATCGGCGTTGGCGTAGCGGTCACAGGAGCCGGTCCTGCCGGGCCTGATGTAGCACAGCACCGGGCAGGCATCGCATCGGATGGCGTCGTCAGTCACGCATGCCTCCATGCTGGCCTTGCTTTTCGAGAATAGCGGCGCGAACCCTGTCGGGAGTGGCGGGAACTCTTTTCAGGCGGATGCCTGCGGCATCGTGCAACGCATTCAGAATTGCTGGCGCCGTCGGAATTACGGCCTGTTCGCCAATGCCCTTTGCTCCGAAAGGACCTACGGGAGACGGATCCTCGATCAGAATCGACTCTATCGGAGGAATGTCGCCTGCGGAGGGAATCAGATAGTCGTGCAGATTTTCGCCTTTGCCCGGGAAGAATTCTTCCATCAACGCCATGCCCAGGCCTTGCGCCACGCCCCCTTCGATCTGGCCTTCAATTAGGGTCGGATTGATGGCGCGGCCGACATCGTGCACGGCAGTGACTTTCAGGACGCGAATCGTGCCCATTTCCGTGTCGACTTCAATTTCCGCCATGTGTGCGCCAAAACCATAAACAGCGTAGGGAATTCCCTGGCCATTTTCGTCGAGCGAACTGGTGGGCGGGTCAAAGGTCGCCTCGCTGGTGATGACGTAACCAAACTGATCGACAGGCATGTCCCTGAGAGCGAGCAATCTTGTTTCGTGCGCGTTGCATACCGTAACACCGGCGTCGTCAAACTGAATGCTCGCAGATTCTGGGGCATTGGCGAGCTTCAGAATCGCGCGGCGGAGTTGCTCCCCCGCCATTTGTGCGGCCTTGCCGGTAACAAATGTCTGCCGGGAAGCTGAAGTCTTGCCACAGTCCGGGGTGATCGCCGTGTCTCCCGAGAGTAAGTCAAAGTACTCGATAGGAGCACCGAGTGCCTCAGCGCAGATTTGTGTCACAATCGTGTTCGATCCCTGACCAATATCGACCGCGCCCTGATGCAATGCGATACGGCCATCGTGCTTGAGACCAATGCGAACCGTCGAGGGATTAGGCAGCGAGGTATTGCCGCAGCCGTACCACATTCCGGCAACACCGACACCGCGGCGAAGTGTTTCCGATGAAGGCTGATTAGAATCGGTGGCAGCCGCTCTCGCGGCTTTCCAACGTGGACGCAACGCTTCCAGACAGGCGCGAATGCCTACACCGGGGCCGATTATTTGGCCGGTCACAGTCGGGGTATCTCCGTCGAGGGCATTTAAGATCCGGAATTCAAGGCGATCAATACCGGCGCGGTCCGCGAGTTCGTCATAGAGTTGCTCTTGAGCGATGGCAATCTGGGGAACACCGAATCCACGAAACGCGCCTGCCGGCACGAGGTTCGTGTGTATAGCTCGGGTCAGGGCACGATAGTGTGGCACGAAATACGGGCCGGAGGCATGCACTGGAACGCGCGCCGCCACCGTCGGTCCCCAGGAAGAATATGCGCCGGTGTTGAAATCCGCTTTGACCTCAAGAGCGACGAGTTTGCCGTCCTTCGAGCAGCCCGCTTTGAGCCGCATGCGCGCGGGGTGCCGCTTGGTGGTCGAGAGGATCGACTCCGTGCGCGAATAAACCATGCGAACCGGCTTGCGGAGATGCCAGGCCGCGATCGCGAGAAAGGGCTGGACTGAGAGGTCAAGCTTGGCGCCGAAACCTCCACCGACAGCCGTGGGAATGATGCGCACCTGTTCGGGGGCGATTCCGAGGATGGCCGCGATATCACTGCGGTCCATGTAGGGGGCTTGCGTGCAGGCCTGAATTTCCATCTGGTCGCCAACGCGGCGAGCGAAGCCCGCTTCAGGCTCGATGTAGGCGTGCTCGACAAAGCCGGTTTCGCATTCGATCTCTGCCACGATGTCGGCATCGGCCAAGCCTCGATCAACATCCCCTCGTACGACTCGTCCGCGTGTCAGGATGTTTTCCGGGCGGCTTTCGTGAATGAGGCCTGTTTCTGCCGACAGCGCGGTATCGATATCCGTAACGTGGGGAAGTTGTTCCCAGCGTACCGGGAAGTCTGGAAGATCCAATGCCTCCACGGCATCAGGTTCGCCGACAATCGCAGCCACAGCTTCGCCGCGATGTCGCACCTCGCGTTCCGCAAATGCAGGCTGGTCCGCAAACCGCGGGATTACACCATAGCAGTTCTTCCCCGGTACATCTTTTGCCGTAAACACGGCTTGAATTCCGGGATTCTCGCGAACAAAACGACCAAGATCCCCGAACTCAAAGCGCGCACGATGATGGGGGCAGCGAACGACCCGCACTGACAGTGCATCCGCGGGAGTTTCGTCAGAGCCGAAGATTTCTGTACCCTGAACCTTCTTCTCTCCGTCCAGACGGACCATCCGTTTCCCAACAACGCCCGCATCGGTCGGTGCTTCAGTTGGCCCACATGACGCCGGGCCTGCGCCGGCCGCCAGAATCGCCGAAATGATCTTCTGGTATCCCGTGCACCGGCAGAGAACGCCGCCAATCGCGTCGGTGACCTCGGATTCTGTCGGACAGCGATTCTTTTCAAGCAACGCCGTTGCGGCAACCAGCATGCCCGGAGTGCATGCGCCGCACTGCGAAGCCCCATAAGAAAGGAATGATTGCTGCAGCCTGGCGCCGACTCCACTACCGCGATGCGCCAATCCTTCAACCGTGGTGATCTCGTGGCCTTCGGCTTGGGCGAGGGGAACAAGGCATGCGCAGACGGCGTCGCCGTCGAGCAGCACGGTGCAGGCACCGCAATCTCCGGCGTCGCATCCCACCTTGGTTCCGGTCAGGCCGAGGTTCTCCCGCAACACGCGCGAGAGACGTTGTACCGGTGGCGCAGACACGCGGACGATGCGGCCATTTACAGACAACTCGGTTGAACTGCTGGCTTGCGCCGGGGGTGAGGAAGTCAACGACATTACCGCGGCCCCCCACACAGTTCGAGCGCTCGCTTGACGAGCCGCAGGGTTGCATCCACGCGGTAAGCGGCGGTTGCTCGCACATCGTCGATCGGCGATAGCTCGGTAAGATGATCCCCTTTTACGCGATGGCTGAGCTCGAGCCGGGAAGCCCCGATCAAGTCCTGCTCCAGACGCGGCAATCGGCGCGCGACCGCAGAGCACGCGCCAACGGCGACGCGCGCGTCCAATACTCGGTCGTTTTCACCAAAGGTCAGCACCGTCGGCGACCATTGAGATGGAGATCACCAGATACCGCCGGGCTCCGAGTTTGAGAAAAACGGACCGAACGTTCCCGGGAGCGTTCGGAATCAAAACGGCGGTGAGAAGTTCGTCAGAAAGTCGCTTTGTCTTTCGATTGCCGATCAGAAATTCGTGTAGCGGAATTTGGCGGCGTCCCACGTGGGAGAGTAATTCGACTTCGGCGTCAAGCACCAACAGAGGTGGAACGCCGTCAGCGGCTGGCGAGGCATTGCACAGATTTCCGGCAACCGTGCCGCGATTTTGAATCTGAATCGAGCCTACTTCGCGAGCAGCATCCTTCAGGGCGTTGAAGCAGGATGGCAGGGTGGCATGAACGATGTCGGTCCATGTCGTCAGGCTGCCGATGCGAAAGTGGTTGGCTTCGCGCGTGATGCCCCGGAGTTCGGTCAGCGCGGATATATCGACGATTGGTGCCCTGGGAACCCGCTCGCCTAGCGCAGGGTAAAAATCCGTTCCTCCGGCGAGAATCTGTGAGTTTCCGGTCGCAAGCGACGCGACCGCTTCGTCGACTGTGTGGGGTCTTGTATATGCAGCGATGCCGGACAACGATCACTTCCCGTGGGCCCGATTTCTGGCCTTAGCCGTCTGCGCGACGTTGGCTATTTTTATAGCAAACGGAAGGATTTGTACAGGCGGAGCCAGGAGGGAGAGAGTGTTGGCCGGTTGAATGGGAGAACGCGCGTACGGCGCCGCTCTAGACACCGCGGCTTTCAGCGCTTGCTCGCCCGAGAAGTGCCGCTGCCCTGAGCACAACGGCGACGTATTACGTCAAAGCTGCCCGTCGATGATTTCCGGTTGGCGAGGGCAAAGCTGCGGCAAGGCAAGGCAACGGGTGCTCCGATCCAATCGGACACCATTGGGACAGAAAATCAGGCTTTTTCTATGGAGTCTTCCCGGCGACACAGCACATGCAGTGGGCAGCTAAGTGATTATGATTGCAGGGAACTGGCGGAGAGGGAGGAATTCTATTACCGCCCTTCCCCGTATCTGCCGGTGATGACTACACTTCCGCGATAATACCCTGTGTTTAAGCGGGTTACAAGTAAAACGTATCTGCCGCTCTTGTTTCTACCGTTCCCCTAATTCGCTGCATTTCCCATGAAAACGGTATCACTGGTATCAGTTGGATTGCTAGCATCAAGTTGGCAAAGATCCGCCGGCAATGACTGACGGCCGATAAGCCATTCTTTGTCCAATGAATCTGAATATCCGGGCTTTTGATACCTGATGAGTGCGCCAGTTGTGTGCCTCTCTTGCGAGCCAAGGAGGAAACACTATGGCTCGCAAAGTTGGCCAACTCGTTGCACGAGGCGACCGCAGATGGCTCATTCGGGTCTATCTGGGCCGCGATCACGAAACCAAGAAGCGCAACCATCACAACCGAACGATTCACGGGAGTATGAGGGAAGCCCAAGCATATCTGGCAAGAAAACTGAGAGAGCATGACTTGGGCCGCGATCTGGAAGGGGCCAAGATAACGCTGAACGGGCTTGACGCGTCGGGTGCCACTTTCAAATGCGAAATCCCAAGACCTGCCTTGTACGGATGCCGACAACTGGGTTGATCACTACAAGTGCGTTTATCGTTACCTATGTGGTGAAACTTCCTAGAAGCGGACTTCTGACCCATCTGTTCCCGCGCGCCTCAACGTCCGAGTGGCCTAGGCCTAAGGTTGCTTCCCAGCTTGAAAATGGCGGATGCTTCGCAGATTCATCGAATCTCTCGCTGCCGTACCTCCAGGCCTAAACCCTCAGACTGCCTTACCGGGCTCGAATAGTCTTCCTAATTTGCTTCGCGCGAGCCTTTTGCGGGTTGCTGATGAACGATCCCGTCAGTAAATAAATCTGGTCGCCCTTGAAATTGAGCGCTAGTCCATTCGATCCCCATCGAATGAAGCGGCCCAGCGGATTGAATCCCGGCAGTGCAGTCGTCGGGAACGGAACCCAGCCGACGCGAACGTAGTGGGTCATATCAAAGATATCGATGGTGTAGTTTGAGTTTTCCTGCCAGATGTACTGCGTAAGAACGAACACGGAGTCGAGCGACGAATCCGGAGTCATCGGGCCGCCCCCTTCGATGAGACCCGCTGGCAATCCGGTTGCAGGATTAATCACGTGGAATCCGTCGTCGGAATAGACGAGACCGTTGGTCGAGTCATATTGAATGCGCCCAGGCTCGTTCCAGAACACGGAGGGGTAGTCCTGCTGCAGCGTTATTCCTGACGAACTGACAGCGAATGTATAAAAATCAAATGATGTTGTGTCGCTGTTGGCTCCGTATATTTGCGCACCGTCGGAATTCCACTGGATGGAATCGGCGCATTGCCCACCCGGAACTCCACATCCAACGCTGCTGTTAGGTCTCGCCACGGAATCGTCGTAAATCGTTATCCCCCCCTGCGAGGCAGGGTCCACATTTGCGCCCTTCGAAACAGCCGTCGTGCCTGGAACTCCCGGCTCAACCTGGATGTCGAGGGCGAAGTAGGGATCGCCGGCTTCGTAGTTGCCAAGCGAATAGCTGATATCCGGGGTCAAGGACGGAAGAATGAATCGCTGAACGGAGCCAGCGCCATTCATCCCGACGTACAGATACTGACTGTTGTCAGAAATCGCGAGCACATCAGGCTCGCTCCCTGTCTGGCAATTCGTGATTGCGAGGCTGGTTGGGTTTAGCACACAAACGTGGTTGGCATTCGTGGTCGCTGAACTCGGTACGGAAATGTAAAAGACCTCATTCACTGGGTCCCACACCATGTCGTTCGTGGACTGATTTACCGCGGTCGGCTGATACAGAATCTGAAATTGCGCTGCATTGGACACCACGCCCCCTGGCGTCACGACTGTGACTTGGGCATAGCCGGGAGTTGTGAGATCTGAAGCGTTGACTTGGGCGGCTAAGAACCCTTGAGAAGTGTTGGTGCGAGGGCTCCCGTTCCAGTCCACTGTATCCGAGTTGTTCAGCCAAGTCCCACTCAAATCCACCAGGAGTCCGGCGCTGCCAGCAACCGCTGAATTTGGATTCAGCGCGATAATCGACGGAATGGGCGGTACCGAATAATCTACGATCGTAAACGTTAGCGAGTTCGAGGTGCCTCCGCCCGGACTCGGCGTGGACACACTCACCGTCGCTGTGCCCGCGTTCTGCACATCGGAAAAGTTGATCTGGGCTTGCACTTCGGTGCTCGAAATCAGTTCCGTTTGCCGCGGACTTCCGTTCCACTCGACGGTGGAGAGCGAGACAAAGTTGCTGCCCGTCACAGTCAAGGTGATTCCGGTCAACCCGGTGTAGCCAGCTTCCACAGAACTGGGGCTTAAGGCTGTAATTGCGGGGGCCGGATTTGAGTCCTGCGGGCCAGCCATCTTGCGCCGTGGCCTAATCTCTGGCCGGGAGCGAACTTCTGGTAGGACCTTCTGTCGCGACCGAATGACTGGTTTTGGCCAACTCCTCATCACTGGAAACAAGTTGCGCTGTCCTCCACCGTTCTTCACAGCATCGCCGCTCACGAACGAGCTGTTGACGATGTAGATAAAACCGGCATCGTCGTTGAAAGCCAGCCCGCTCGCGCCCCAGCGAATAAACCGCAGCGGATAACCGAGCACATTAGGAATCGTTATCTCGGATATGGGCGCAAAAGTCGTGAGATCAAAGGATTCGATGGTGAAATTGGTCGAACCAGCCTGGCTCTGCGTCTGACCCAGGAAAAATGCGCTGTTCAGACTCGAATCCGGGACCATATAACCAGACGCCTGAAATTGCCCGACGTGGTGACCATTGGCGGGGTTTATGACATAGCCATCGTCGGTATAGGCATAGTGTGTGCCGTTGTCATAATGCAACCGGACGTAAAAGTCGGAGAACTCGTTGGGATAATCATGCGCAAGAGTCACTCCCCCCGAGCCCACACTCAGAACATAAAAATCGAAACTGGAGATCTCATTGTTGATCGCGTAGACCTGAGTATCTGATCCCCATTGCAGCGAGTCATATAAATCTCCGGACGTATCTGCGATTGTCGAGCGCTGCGTTGCGTCGTCGAAAATCGCCATCCCGCCCAGAGCAACCGGGCTTACGTTGAACGCTCCACGCGAGACTGCTGTGGTGTGCGGTAGACCTGGCGCAACTTGCAGGTCCATGCTAAAGAAAGGCCCTTCCGGATACGAGCCTGCCCCAAGCAAGTAATTGATGTCGGGCGTTAAGCCGGGTAGTATGAACCGCTGAACCGAGGAGGAACCGTCCAGTCCCGCATACAAGAATTGGCTGTCATCGGAGATCGCCAGCGCGTCCGGCTCGCTGCCAGCGAACTGCGTTGATTGGATGCTCCCGCTGGTCGGATTCAACACCGCTATCGTATTCCCGTTAGCCGAGGCCAGGCTCGGGACCGAGAGGTAGATCGCCTGATTGACTGGGTCCCACACCATGTCATTTGCTAGTTGGCTTACCACCAAAGGCGTGTAGCTGAAGCCATTGATGGCGAACTGAAGCGATGTGGAACTTCCACCGCCCGGGCCAGGAGTTACTACTACGACCTCGGCCACTCCAGGATTCGCCAGATTCGAGGCTGGAACCTGCGCTACCAGGTACGAATCCGAAAGGTAACTGGTTGTCAACGCTACCCCATTCCACTGAATCACCGATGTAGGGATGAAGTTCGAACCGTACACAGTAAAAGTGATGTCGGGGCTACCGGCATCGACCGAGCTAGGATCGGAGGCCTGAAGCTGAGGCGCAGGATTGGAGGTCGGATTAATCGTAAACTCCGCCGATCCCGAGTTTCCTCCGCCGGGAGTCGGGTTCGTGACGCTCAGCGTCGCCGAACCTGAACTGGCGATATCGGAAGCGGTGATTTGCACCTGTAACTGCGTGCCTGACGTATATGTCGTTGTCCGCGCACTGCCATTCCATTGAACGCTGGATGAGGAAACGAAGTTATACCCTGTTATCGTCACCGTGAATGCAGCCCCGCCTGCGTTAGTTGAGTTCGGGCTGAGAGAAACAATGGCCGGCACTGGGTTAGAAGGCGGAGGCGGAGGCTGACCGCTTGATCCTGACGATCCACCGCCACAAGCAACTAGAAGTTGGGCAAGGATGACAGCGGCCAGTGCCAAAGCCTCTCTGTAGCGACGCGCAACAGACCTCATTTTCTCTGCACTCCTGCGGCGGCGAGCAAGGATACCGCAATTCCTCGCGATGGTCACGCGAGATATTACCGTAACTCCGCGGCAAACGCCCGTCGCGGCGAACCCGGCGAATTGATCTTTGCATCAGGCTCCTAAAGCGGGGGGAGAGGCTCAAACTAGGCTTCTATTGCCGCACAACAGTTCGCTGACGAGAACAGGGGTGGTTGTTGAAAAAGTCCTTTCCGAGGAAAGTAGCCCCAGATTTGGGGATGGAAACTTTTCTACCCGCATCGAGAAAGTCGGTCATAAGTCATCCTGAAGCAATCTAGTTTTTGCAGATTCTCAGAAAAAAGAATGCCGTTCGGCATGCCTCCGGAATAAGCGTTCACCGGAATACCCACCATTTTGGGACACACGGCGCTTCCGACATCCTAGGTAGGATTAGTAACCCGAAGTCGGCATAGCACCACTTTTTTCGCAGCAACGCCGTCCGGCCGGATGAAAGGAGCCATGCGCGGCTATCGGTACTAACCCGCTAGGCGAGCTGATAACTTCCGGCTTGCCCGTGAATCGTCCGGAACTGGTATATTGATGCGACTTGGCCGATTGATCCGAGCCGATTCCAACAAGCGGAGGCGAGGGGGCCCAGCATGAACCGCCGACAAGCCTTGCAGCGTCTGGGTATATTCCCTGCAGCGGTCGCGTCGCTTCTCAGACAGCCGACTGAAGCGGCGTCCTTTCTAAGCCAGCATCCGGCCTTCGACCTCCATTGCCATCCCGGCGCGTTTAATCGTCGTGGCATGCCAGACTACTCCGGCGATCAGGCCTTCACAAAAACCACATCCGAGATGCGCGCTGGCGGTCTGACGGCGGCATTCTTCAGTATCGTCGGGGACGCCAATCTTCTGAGTCGTGATGCCAAAGGAATAGTTGTATCCAATCGGAAGCGGTCAGAAGGCGAAGCTTGGGCCGATAGTGAGAAGCAGTTGGATACCTTCGATGAACTGGCGAAACGCGAAAACATCGGTCTTGCCACCAGCACTGTCCATTTACAGCAACTGCGCAAGCGTGGTCAGATCGCAGCGTTCCTCTCCTGTGAAGGAGGGCATGGACTCGAGGGAAGACTCGACCGTCTCGATGATCTCTACGCGCGCGGCGTAAGAAGCCTTCAGTTGGTGCATTACGCCCAAAACACCCTGGGCGATGTGCAGACTCTACCCCCCGTTTACAACGGGTTGTCTGCCTTCGGCCGCGATGTGGTGCGACAGCTGAATCGCCTTGGGATGGTTGTGGACGTTGCGCACGCGTCGTTCCCTACGGTCAAAGCCACGGTTGACAGCACTGCCGCCCCGATAATGCTGTCGCACTCGCATCTGCAAAGCAATACCTCTCCACATCCTCGCCTCATTACGGTCGAGCATGCGCGGCTGGTCTCCTCCACTGGCGGTTTGATCGGCGCTTGGCCCTCTGGGTTTGCCAACCGGACATTCGCTGATTTCGTGGATCAGACGATGCGCCTCATAGATGCCGTGGGCGTAGACCACGTCGGTCTCGGGACCGATATGGACGGAAATTTCAAACCCGTGTTTTCTAGTTACCTGCAACTGCCGGACTGGGTGACAGGATTACGGTCCAAGGGTCTGTCCGAAGCTGATCTAGCCAAGGTTGTCGGAGGCAACGCGCTCCGCATTCTCGGCCAGGTGTTGAAGACTTAGGTTAGGCTTGCCCAGGCTACAGGGATGGATCTCCGAAAGCGTACCCTGCATGGAACAACGCGGTCGGCGGCGCGGGCACGCTCACAGGGAAGGATCGTCGGCTAAA
Organism: uncultured Acidobacteriaceae bacterium; assembly: GCA_963841945.1. Taxonomy (GTDB): domain Bacteria; phylum Acidobacteriota; class Terriglobia; order Terriglobales; family Acidobacteriaceae; genus Acidiflorens. The sequence goes on along the minus strand of CAWJFC010000008.1, from coordinate 408,219 downwards.
CGGAAGTGATCGAAAGTTGACCTAGGGCGATTAGTAATGGGAAGTCGGCTTGTGGAAAGTGATTTCGACTGACATTCCAACAGCCGGAACGTCGCTCCCATCAGAGATTCCTTGATTGAAGATGTGCCTGCGGTGTGCCTAGTAGCAGTCAGCCAGGCGATCAGCCGCGTTACCACATCACTTCAAAGCAGCGTTTGCGCTGCGAATCTCGGTTGCGCCACCAGATTCATCGAGAACAAGTGTCGTTCGATTAATCGTTGTCAAGGTATGTTTTCATCAGCGCGGCCATCTGCGCCGATTTAACGTGAAGTCCTCGGGATGCAATTCGTCAAGGTTCTCCTCCTCATCAACAGGTGATGTGACGACCTCCTCGATATACAGCAACGTCAGCACACTGTCATGAGATGGTAAAGAAACGGAGTGCTCAAAGATGTAGTGGGTTGCGTCGACGAGAAGGAGCAAGCCACAGATGCGCTTTGAGAGTTCGCAAATCGTCAGGCACCGATAAACCTCGACGCACGCGTAAGTTCCTTCAGGAACTCGATCGTGGACTGCGACGAATGCCTCAAATTCCTCAGACGCTTTGAACCACCGGATAACACCACCCGTGCTCCAGACTATCGCCGCCCGGAATGTCGTCAGTCCCATGGCTCTATATGCGCTTGCAGTGAGCGAGGTATCGGAAGTCCGCGATAAATCACGGATCATCTCGAAAGTCGGCTTGCCTCTTGAAACGGAAGCCTCCAGAAGCACCTCTGGAATTAATAGCTCGCCAGCAAAGACATTGGCTTCGCATTCTTCTTCTGGCAATGATTCGTCCCAGCTTTCCACGTCTTTCGTACGACAGATACTACCGTTGACGCCATGGTGAGGAAGGACATAGTGAGCAATTTCGTGGGCGATGGTAAATCGTACTCTTCCAGTTTCGCGAATCGAGTCCTTGACCAAAATCGTTCCGGCGTGATTTTCCTTCGAGCACACAAGAGCGCCGTCAAACCCAGACGCATTGCAATACTGGACTTCCAGGCCCAATGACCGAGCGACTTCCATCGGCTTCACGGGAGCCGTCAATTTGAGGGTAGCTACTAGTTCGCTAGCAAACGTCCTGGCCGCGGTGCGCATTCTGATTGTCCAATTCTGCGGCGCAGCCGATCTTCGGCGTCCTTTAGTATTTGTTCGTCTCGAGTAGTGAGATCACTCTTGTGGTGGAACGGGAAAGTGTGGCGCCGGCGATGAGGATGTCTACATAGGACACGGGCTTCATCCCTCAGAAGCCAATGTCAACACTGCGCATGACGGTGTCCCTCGGCGAGAATTGCAAAAGTATGAGAAGAAGTGGAAAGAATACGTGGATGCGGCCAGGACCGTGGGGATCGAATCCGTATCTCCCATCGTGGGGCCCAACGATAGGAAGGAACCCAAACAGGGAAATTACGTCTTTGCTACCAGCCCCTATTACGCACTGGAACGCAATGACGCGCTTCATGGCAAAGCCATCGCATTCGATGTTCCGCCCAATTTCTTTTTGACTGGCGCAAGCGGCCGGGGTTACCGGAAATTTGTTGTGCAGGCCATCCAATGGGGCAATGAGCAGGGACTGCGCACCACCATGCTGCTTTCTCCTTACCCTTGGCCCTACAACTCAAAAGGCAAGCCGGATCATTTCCGTCAATTCACCAACAATAGTTTTAGCAGCGACACGCAAACGTTTGTTACCTATTTGAGCGAACAACAAGCAATTCCTTCAGAATGGTCGGTCGACAATTACGAAGACCGCTATCCGCACGATGACCCCGCCGTCGCGCCCGAAACCGTCCCAAATACCACGACTGCGGTTGGTCTTTGGTTAGCCACAAATACCCCGGTTTATGTTAACGGACCCTATAATCGGGGTGTGGTCTGCGGCCCACCAGCGTCATCGGATGTACGCAAACGATGACACAGCGTTGATGGTAAAAACCATTTGTGGACCCTAGATGACGCTAGCCTGATTTCCCGGTTTCTAGTAGCCAAGCGGTCACGGCAACCGGAAATTGACCGTAACCGTAAGAGGAAACAAACGGTTGACGGTTTGACCGGGATTCCGGCGTCGGCGTTCTTGTTATGAAGACATGGTGAAGCTGGTGGAGAGGGCGGGAACCCAAATCGTTTGAGTTCCGGGAGGATGGGCCGGGATCGTCGGTGCTCGGGAATCCGAAGCGCCGTCCCGCCTCGATGGCTGCATCCATGCGAAAGGCAAGCAGGGCGGCCTGAAGACGGAAGCAGCCCGCGTCCATCACACCGTGCGCCACCACCTGACGGAACTGGAGCAGCAGAACCGGATTGAGAATCGTGAGTCCACGTTCCGAGTCTTGCTAACCGCGATCGGTGATAGCCTGGCGGGCAATGAGAAGGAATCCCCTGCTGCGTGCATTTTTCTCGACCCACTGGAGAAGCGCTTGAGCCTCCGTCTTCTTTAAGGTTTTCCCTTCAATCTCCGCCAACGCTAAGCTCGCCTCCAGCTGGCGAATAAAGAAGCCCGCTTTTTGTGCGTCCTTGATTGCGCCCCGCAGTTTCCTGACGGCATCATCGAATTTTCCTTCTGCGGAAAGCACCTGGGCGGCGGCAATCTCGGTTTTCAAGTGGATATCATAACTCTCATTCTTAGCGCCCAGCTTTGTCACTTGTCCAATTTCCGCACTCGCTTCACTTAACCTGTCGAGTCGGAGAAGAGCCTGAGCAAGACTTGCGCGGGTGGAGAGCTCTTCCCGAACTTGTTTTTCTTTCTGGAACTGCTCCAGCGCCGAGCGGAGCAGCGGCTCTGCATCAGCCGGCTCACCCGATTCGAGCATTAATTCGGCCTTGCCCAGGCGCGTTCCCGCCACATTTCCATTTTCTCCACGCTTGGCTTGAATTGTAAGGGCGTCGTCGAACAGCTTCTGAGCGGCGGCAACGTCTCCCTGTTCGCCAAGCGCACCCGCGATGTTATGCATGGACTCTGCCATATCGCTTTCATCGCCAAGCTCCCGGCGCAATGCGAGCGACTGCTCCCACAAGCTCCGGCCGCCGACGAGGTCTCCTTGATTTACGAGCACCTCACCCATGTTGTTCTGCAAAGCTGCGAGAGCGTTCTTCTCTCCCAATTCGTTGTAGAGACCGAGAGCTTCCTCGTAGTACTTTCTAGCCGGGCCGAGGTCTCCTTGCTGAGCCGCGATTTCGCCGAGATTCGAGAGAACCTCTGCGATGCCGCGTTGGTTACGAACCAGGCGCTGACCGGCCAACGCCTCTTCATACTTTTTCTTCGCTTTGCTCAATTCGCCCATCTCAAACAGGCCGCCGGCGATATCGCTCAAGGTCGCAGCGGCATCGCGGTCGCTGCCGAGGGTGTGGAAGACCCGCAAGCATTGCTCGAGAAGGGCATTCGATTCGGCAAACTTGCCCTGGTCAAACAAAAGATCTGCCATGCGGTACTGAGCGCGGGCAAATCCGTATTGATCGCCGACTTCCTTGTAGACTTCCTCGGCCTCTTCGACCAGCGCAAGCGCACCGTTGGGATCGTTGAGGCGGCTGGCGGCCAGACTCTGCTGGAGCTTCGTCTCTGCCAAAAGAACCCGGCTACCGCGTTTCTCTGCTTTGGCGGCGGCGTTCGCGGCGGCGGCTTGCACCTGCAGGTATTCGCCCGCATGATCGAAGGTGTTCGCTTCCCGCAGGTCGATGCGTGGATCGTCGGAGATTGGTTTTGGGAGCCGGCGCAATGCCGCGACGGCCAGCAGGCTGTCTTGAGGTCTTCCAGCTTTGCTCAGCACGGTGGCGAGCCGCAATCCATACTCCAGATTGTCCGGATAAAACTGGGTCAGGGCCCGGTAGATTTCGATGGCTCTCGGCCAGTCAAAGATGAGTTCGCGGTAACGGCCTTCGATGGAAAGTTGTTCTTCCCGGGAAAGCTTTGTCGAGAGGTCGACCGCCTTTTTTGCCTCCTCCTGAGCAGTAGCACCGTACCCCAAGGCGGACCAGGCGTCGGCAAACGCAGAGTGCGCAGCCGCATTTTCGGGGTCGGCGGCAACCGCCTCCGCCAGCAGATCGCGTCCGGCGAGAAACTCAAAGTTCCAAAGCTTGGCGCGACCCTCGGCATAGAGGCGCTCGGCCTGCTCGTTAGATGGAAGCGCCGCGCGGGCCGCATTCATGGCCTCGGCCGAGGCTGGAGAAGCCCCAAGTCTCGCGCGCAAACGAGCGCCTGCCTGTGCTGCTACGTCAAACAGGCTCTCTTCGGCCCCGGTAAACGCTTCTTCGGCCATGGTTTCTCCTGAGGCCGTGTCCTGGAGACGGATGTCGAACCGCACGTGTTTTTGGGCGCCTTCCTTGATCGGCGTACAGGAGCCGACGACAACTATGTCGGCTCCAGGGTTGATTCGCAGGCTGGCCAGAGTCGACTTTGCCAGGGTGTCTGCTTCCTCAATCCGCAAGTCGCGCTTGGCGCGGGACACATCTTCTTCGGAGACCAGCCGCAGACGACCACCGGCCGCGAGTTCCGTGTTCAGCATTTCGGAAAATGCGGTCGTCAGCCAATCGTCATCGGGATGTCCGGGCAGATTCCGGAAGCCGAGCACCGCCACTGAACGGCGTGGCACGACCGGTCGTGCGGCACTGGATTTTGCCGATGCCCGGCCGGCGAGCAACGCGCGCCAGTGGTAGGTGGCGACTCCCGCCATTACCAGCAAGGCAATCATCAGCGCAACCGCAAATTTGTGTTTTCTTGCTTCTGTCGCCGACGCTTCTGTGGCCGAAGTGCGCACCTCCGCCGCCGGGTCCTGGACGATCAGCGGCGGTGCTGGTGGGGTTCTTTCAACCGTTTCGGTGGTCAACGGTGCGGCAATGCTCGAAATTGTGGAGACCGGAGCAACGAAACGGTATCCGCGGCGGGGAACGGTCTCAATGAACCGGGGATTCACCGCATCATCGCTCAGCGCCGTTCGCAACTTCTTCACGGCGACGTTCAAACCATTGTCAAACTCGACGAAGGTGTTTGCCGGCCAGAGCCTTTGGCGGATCTCTTCGCGGGTCACTACTTCTCCCGCCCGCTCCAGCAAAAGAACGAGAATCTGAAAGGGTTGGTCGTGCAGTTTGAAGCGGATGCCCCCTTTTCGCAGTTCTCCTCGCTGGGGATCCGCTTCAAAAATCCCAAATCGCACAATTCTGGATTGATTCGGCGTTAGCACCATCTTGAACTTGGCCCGCCCCCCGAATTCTGATTCCCGAAGTCTAGCATTGTCCCGGCTGGATTGATCCCACTGATTTAGGCTCTAGAACCTTTTAATTCATCATCGATAGGGCAATGAAATCAGCCACTTGGGCGTTAATGTAAGAGTAAGTATCGAATAACTTGATCGCTTATGGAAACGCGGCCATATTGCGCGCAGCCCAAGGCCATGCGACCCAGGACGACTGTCAAGCCACGTGGCCTTTTGAGGAGGAAATTCGTGCCCCTGAACAGCCTTAACTTCCGGTCGGTTTTGCGATGCCTTGTACTGGTCGCGGCGCTGCTTACGATTGCGGCCAAGGCACAGCAGCCGACGTTAAGCCCGTTGGCGACCATTAGCGTTGGCGTGGGCCCCGGCCCCATAGCCGTCGACTCTTCCTCAGATGTCGCGTATGTGGTAAATACTGGCGCCAACAGCGTGTCGGCCATCTCGACCAAGACGTTGAAAGTGTCGAAGGTGATTGCTGTGGGCGCGGCTCCAGTTGCGATCGCCACCGACCTGGGTTTGGGTATGGTCTATGTCGCTAACTCCGGGGATGGGACGGTCAGCGCCATTAAGGGCACCGCCGCTTCGACCTGGCACATTGGGGGAACGCCTGGGCCAATGGTTGCCGATACATTCCTCAGCCATCTCTACGTTGCGGATACTACCGGCAATCAGGTGGTCGTGCTTAATTCCAAGACTGGAGCTGTGTTGGCGAGTCTCCCCACCACACTCACCCCCACGGCGATGGCCTTGAATCCGGCTACCCATGCCGTTTTCGTCGCTAATACGGGTGCGTCGGGTTCAGTCGTGGTGATCGACGGAGTGCACGACCAGATCGTGACGACGATCGGTTCGCTTCCAGTCGGAGCGACGTCGATTTCGGTGGCGCCCCAGACCAACATTTCCTTCGTAGCGTTCAACGCGGGCAACGCCCTTTCGATCATCGATGCGGCCAACGGTTATGCCGTCAATACAGTGACGAATGTTGGCGGAGTACAAATCCTGTTTGGTTGCCAGGTCGACGTCGGTAACCCCTATCTCACGGCCTATGATTCCACCCACCAGTCGTTTTTATTTTCTGGGGGGCCATTTCTGTTTTTTGGCGACGATATGGCGGAGTTTGGCTTGGACAATTTCTGGGGCGTCGGCGGCGGTTGTCCGGGTGTTCCATGGAGCGGGGCATACGCCGGCCCTTTTAACGAATTTGGCTCTCGATGAGGGCGCCGGGCTGATGGCGAGTAATGGTGGCCCGATCCTGAATCTCGCCGTCAACCCTAGATTCACCGCCGCCTATACCTCGCTGCCCACCAGCATCGATCCGAACGGCGTCGCCTTCGATCCGGTCAAAAACTGGGCCTATTTCAGCGATGCCGGGAAAAATACGGTCAGTATCTATAACGTAACACCACACGACGCGGTTCCCGCTTACGAGGGCGCGCTCGACGGATTTTCCGTGACCTACAACTACGCCGATACCAACCCGGCTACGGACACGGTCTATATCTTGCGGCTCAATAATTTGTACGCCATCAATGAAAGTCAGGCGGGTGCCGGGTTCAATGGCACTGCGGAGAATGCGGCCGGGGTAACGACGATCCCAATCGCTTCCTTCTATTCCGAGGCTTTGGCGGTGAATGCCGCCACCAACAAGATCTATGTCGCGGACGGATCAAACCTTTTTTATTCGGTTGATGGCGCAACCAATGTGGCGACGCTTCTACCTGGAATGCCGGCCAACCTCGACGTGAGCAGTCTCGCGGTGGATTCCGCCACGAATCAAGTTCTTGTCTTCGATTATTTCAGTGGCAACCTTTTCGTTCTGGACGGCACAAGCGAAACCGTGGTGGAGACGATACCCATTGGGGATTTTCCGCGAGGAACGCCGCTCGTGGTCGATCCGGTAAAGGGCGTTGCCTATGTGGTCGGCTCGTCGGTCTTCGTCGTTGATCTGGCCACTGCAACCGTCACCGCGACCATCCCTCTGTCGGCGATTGCCACCTCTGCAACGCTCAATCCCGTCAACAGCCGGCTTTACGCCATCACGGCAAACCAGGAAGTTTACGTCATGAACACGAGCACCAACGCGCTCGTCACCTCGTTCAGTTCGCCCTATAATCCCACGACCGGCGTCGCCGCCAATTCTCTCAACGGCAAGTACTACCTCAGCGGCTACCTCGCTTCTCCGAATTCGGTTCCGCATGTCGGCGTCTTCAACGGCATAACCAACAAGTTGATCGTGGATATCTCCGGCCAGACCTTCCCGGCACTCGGGGGAGCGGATTCGATCACGGCAGACCCGCTCATCAACACCATCTATGTCGGCACCACGCGCGGTAACAGCGGCGCGGCCCTGGCGGCGATCGACGGCAACTCGAATGCGGTATCGGCCGTCCCGCCCAGTTCCGAAGAGGATACCGGCTACGCGCTCGCTGTCGACTTGGGCACAAATCTTCTGGCGGCTGGCGGCGTTGACTACACCAACCTGTTTTTCCCCACAGCCAATCTGACCTCGGCGTCTAATGTGCCGGTCTCGGTTACGATGCAAGGCGTCAAGGACGCCGAGACTATCGCGACGACGCCTTTGTTCCGCACCCGCAATACCAAGCCCAAGGTCACCATCACTGCGACCGGCAACTACACGGGCTTGGCGGCGTCGATCACGCCGACGGAAGCCTTCTTCCAGGTCGATGGCTGGCAGGGTACCTGGACTAGTAAGTCCCTCAAAGCTATAGCGGGCAAAACTGCGGGCACTGTAACCGTGACCCTGCCCAAACTCGCTCTCGGCCGTCACATTCTATACGCCTTTTCCAATACCGGCGAGGCAGGGACGATCCAGAATGGCGCGTCTGGGCCCAGTTCCCTCGTCGTCAGTCCGACCGCAGCTTTCGTCTTTACGGTCGAACAGTAACCCAGCGGGGGAATGCGACAGGCGTTTCGTGAGGAACCCGAAATAGTGCTGCGCGTTAGATGGTCGGGCTATCCCGTGGAGCATTGGAGATCACTTCACGCTAATACCCAGGTTGCTTGAGTCTATGAATGCCGGGTGGCCCACCCAGCGGGAGTATGGTCGGAAGTCGTTGGATCAAGAGATCCTCACACGACCGACAAGCCCGCTTTTCTCGTTTCGTGACCAGCACGAAATACTTCGCGGGCTCCAAATCCAGCTGGAAGCTCCGCTCGTAGCCGATCACCACTGTCTCTTTGCCACAGCGTTTGCACACGCGTTGATCCGGTGTGCAAGCCAAGACGCGCTCAACGCGCGGAAGATTCGTGGGCAACTCCTGGCGCCCGGATGCTTGCCCGACTTCTTAGTCAGGCGATGCACTGGCGCGTGCTCGCTCTCCGCCTGCTCGGTCATTGCATTGGGGACAGGCTCAAGCTCGAAGAATTGCAGTTGCGCCTGTGAAAGTTTTTCTCCGCCGGCACCATACTTCTCGATCCGCATCAACCGCAGGCGCTCTTCCAGAACGCGAATCCGCAGCTCGGCATACTGTAGCTTGCTCTTCAGTTGAGCGATGAGTTCCAGATCGGCTGGAGCTGACGGAATGGAAGGTGCACTCACGATGGGTTATTGATTCACCAGTATTAGGCAAAAATCTCGTTCACCTTATCCCGCAGAAGCTGGCTGCGTGACGCTTCAGGTAACGCATTGTCGACTCCATGTCAGAGTGGCCTAGCCATTGCTGAACTGTCCGCAGATCAACACCAGCCCACGGAGACCACGTCGCAAATGTCGCTCTGAAACTTGCGCAACCAGAAATTGTCCTTATCCAGCTTCGCTCGCTCCGCCACAGCTTTCAGCCCGTCCAGAAAATCGAGCTTCGGTTTGCACCCGGCAGTCGGAAAAACCAAGCCCGAGGTCTTGTCGGCTTTCGTTCTCCACGCCTTCAGGCTCTTCACCAGCTTTAACGGAATCGGGATCTCGCGTTCCTTGTATGCCTTCGGCGTCCACCCTCTGTCCGGTTTGTGGCTGACTCGAACGGTCGACGCGGCGAGGTCGACGTCCGACCAGTACGTATACATCACCTCCTGCTCACGCATCCCCGTCATGAGGAAGAACTCATACCAAAGTCGCTCCTCCGCTTCACACTTTGCGAACAGTTTGTCGAGTTCTTCCTTCTCGTAGATCTCCGGTTCCTCCTCTGTGAATCGCGGCCAGTCGTTTTTGCCTACCAGCCCACGAATTCCATTCGCCTTCAGAAACGTCATCACATTCTCGAACTTGTTATAGACGCTGCGCGGAGCCTGTTCCTTGTCATCGCGCAGGAATGCCTTGAACTTCAGCAGATCCTTTCGGTCGATCTCTTCGAGGTTGAGCTTGTGGCAGGACTCAACAAAATGGGTGAGCGCCGTCGAGTATGCGGCCAGGGTCTTCGGCTTCTTGCTGAGCTTGGTTTCGTCAAGGAAGTCAGCAACGGCTGCCTGAAATAGCGTCAGCGACATCCTGCGTTGTGACAATCGCACCGGCGTAGTTTGGGAGATTCACGAGCGCGGCATGCATGAACTCGTCTGAGTAATCGGCGGTTGCGTCCCTCACTAAAGTGACGTCGTATCCGAGTTCAACGGCAAAACGCACGGTTGATTCGACGCATGTGTGCGCGATAAGCCCGGCGACAATGAGCCTCTGGATGCCATGCCTTTTGAGTTGCATATCCAGATCGGTGTTGGCAAAGCCACTGGAGCACCAATGCTCCTGGGCCACGATGTCTCCCGGCTGTGGGGCAAACTCGGCGCGGAACTCGCCGCCCCACGTCCCATATTCAAAAGTCTTTCGCGACCGGGCCGCTTTCTGAATGGGCGCGGCGTACTTCCAAGTCTCGTAGTCGCCGGGACGATATCGATGATGCATCGCATAGAAGACCCTCATCCCCGTCGTTCGTGCTGCGGTCAGCAACTGCAACATGTGGGCAACGCAATCATTCGCCTCGGCAACGGATTTAATCCGATCCCATAGTTTGCCGCCCTCGGAAATGAAGTCGTTGTAGGGATCGATGAGGATGAGTGCAGTAATCTCTTTGTCGAACTTCAGATTTGTCATGTTTTTCCTCCTGCGTTCACCCAAGTCCTCGATTGGCTAAAGTCCTTCCCGATGTCGAAGTTGCAGCGCCCGATGAACCACGTTGTCGACATTGAATCCAAGCTTTTCCATAACCACTTCGCCGGTCGCAGACGCCCCGAAATGATCCAGTCCGATGATGTCGCCCGTTCGACCTACCCATTTGTACCAACCAAGAGTCGCGCCAGCCTCAATTGCCAGCGTGGGGACGTTGAGGGGTAGAACTGAATCTCGGTACTGGGGAGGCTGTTTCGCAAACAGCTCCCACGATGGCATAGATACGACACGGGCTCTCGTGCCGGATTTGGCAAGGGCCTGGGCGGCCTGAAGCGCCAAGTGTACTTCCGACCCGGTCGCGACGAGTACAAGGTCGGGGTCGGACTCACCGAGCAGAACATAAGCGCCCTTCGCGACCCCGGCGCTCACGGAGAACTGTTTCGTATCCAGCACAGGCAAGGCTTGACGAGTCAAGACCAGTGCGACTGGACCGGGGAGCCCGATCGCCACGCGCCACGCTGCTGCCGTCTCGTTCGCGTCTGCCGGACGGAAGACAGTGAAGTCCGGCATGGCTCGCAAACTGGTCAACTGCTCGATGGGTTGATGTGTCGGCCCATCCTGCCCGAGACCTATGCTGTCGTGGGTAAAGACGAAAATACTGTGAGCCCCCATCATGGCCGCAAGGCGCAGAGAAGGCCGCATGTAGTCGGAGAAGTTCAAGAACGTCGCGCCGAATGGGATCAGGCCGCCGTGTAATGCCATTCCGTTCACCATGGCTGCCATGGCATGCTCGCGAACGCCGAAGTGAATGTTTCTGCCCTGATTGTCGCCGAAGCCAAAATCTCCCAAACCCTTCAGTGTCGTGCGGTTTGAGCCGCCAAGGTCGGCAGAGCCGCCAACAAAGCCGGGCAGCGCCGCGGCGATTGTATTCATTGCGTTGCCCGAAGCATCGCGGGTCGCCATTGGTCCTTCACTGGGCGAGAACAATGGAAGGCCGGAATCCCAGTTCTTAGGGAAGACTCCGCCCAACATGTTCTTGAGCTGATGACTCAAATCGGAGTACTTCTCAGAGTAACGTCCGAACAAGCCGGTCCATTCTCTTTCCAGCGCGGTTCCACGCGGAATAGCTTGACGATAATGACTCTCGACTTCAGCGGGAACGCTGAAAGGTGGCAGGTCCGGCCATCCCAGATTTTTTCTCGTCGCGCGTGCGTTCTCAGGGCCCATCGGTTCGCCATGAACTTTCGGCGAGTCGTGCAGCGGGCTCCCATATCCGATGTGAGTTCGTACGGCGATCAGCGACGGCCTCTGCTTTTCAGCCATAGCTTCCCGAATGGCAGCGTCAATTGCTTCGATGTCATTTCCGTCGGGAACAGAAATCACATGCCATCCGAATGACCGGAAGCGTCCGCATCTGTCTTCGGTGAAAACATGGTCGGTGGTCGCGTCGAGCGACACGTGGTTGTTGTCGTAAAGACAAATAAGTTTCCCTAACTGCAACGTCCCTGCCAGAGATGCTGCTTCGGACGAGATTCCCTCCATAAGATCTCCATCGCCGGCCAGCACGAACGTAAAGTGATCGACCACAGGGAACCCGTCTCGGTTAAAACGAGCCGCGAGATGGGCTTCCGCCGCCGCCATTCCGACTGCCATGGCGATGCCTTGTCCTAGAGGACCTGTGGTTGCCTCGATCCCAATATCCGGGTCGTATTCAGGATGGCCAGTTGTCTTGCTGGCCCACTGGCGAAAATTCTGAAGGTCTTCCATGCTGATGTTGTATCCGGTCAGATGAAGCAGCGAGTAAAGCAACTCAGCTCCATGACCAGCGGAAAGGATGAAGCGGTCGCGATTGGCCCAACGAGGGCTTGCTGGATTGTGTCGCAGAAACCGGTCCCACAGCGTGTAGGCCATCGGGGCAGCCCCGAGGGGCAATCCTGGGTGACCCGAGTGGGCCTTCTCGCTCATGTCGACCGAGAGAACCCGGGCTGCATTGATGCAAAGCTGATCAAGATCATGGCTGCCCGCGAACAGAACGCCGCCTTCCTTATGTGCAGAGATCGTTTCAAGACCTGCATGCTGGGTTTCATTCCCTTGATCGATTTCCTTCAACATATTGGTTCTCCTATATGACTTAGGCCGCCATCGCGTATGACTTACGCTGCACTCGCAACACGGGCGGACCTACTGTTCCTCAATGCATGACGCTCGATACTCTTCGCGAACAGAGGCGTTTCCTGCCGGTTATGCGCCTCTGAAACGGGCCTGCGGGCAGACTGAAAGGCTTCCCGTGGAATGCCCTGTTTGGCCAGAGAGTCCAGGAGCTCCGGCGTGAAGGAGCTGTGCACTTCATTGGTAAACTCGCAAGTGTTGCCATCGATCTTCTTCACGCTCAAATCCCAGATCACGTCCACCTTTATCCTGCCGGTCGGCGTAAAGATGTCTGAGCTTGAAACCAGCCGCAAGTGATGCGGTTCGGCAATCTCCTCGACGTAATGCTGCACCATGGGGCTTCCGCCGAGAACTTCGACGTTGATGGACATACGCCGTCCATCCGGCGTCGTGGTAGCGCCGGCAGACACATGCGCCGGAGAGCAGGATTGGTATTCCGATTCCGACAGGCTAAAGCACCAGGTGGGAATATCCACGTCTTCAATAGGAGCGTGAATCGTAGCTGAAAAACTGGACTTCACTAGCGTGTTGTCTTCCATATTTGTTTCCTCAGGAACTCCTGTCATTCGGGAAGCTTCGCCGCGGTCCACGGACGGCACCTCGGCGTATGCAATGCCGGTGAGGTTCCCTTCTGCAAACAGCAGCGTCCTCCGGTTCGACCCATCGAGATTGGCGCTGTAGACCGAGCCGCCGAAGTCGGTGATGAACATTCGACCGCCCTTCAGGTCCAAAGCCAGGCCGATGCCTTCCATCAAATGGCTGAAGAGGATCTCAGGTTCCTTGCGATTTTCGGCCTCAGCGTCCATCGGTGCACGGTTGACCGTGTTGCCGCGCGGCGGGTCACCGCGGTCGGTCCAATACAGCATCCGATGAATCGGATCGAGATCCAGATCGATCGGCTCTGGAAGATTGTCATAAAGAAGTTCGATGTCTGTGCGGTTGCTAGCTGACTGACCTTGCGGCAGTTGGATGTTGGCTCGACAAATTCGACCCAAACCCGTATGGTGACCGCCCTTCTGCGTCCAATAGAACTTGCCGCCGTCAGGGTCCACCGCGATGCCCACGCACCATTTCGTCGGATCCGATCCCGGCCGCGAATCGCCCGCGCTCGTATCCACGAGAGCTTCGATTTCCGAGCCGTCCAGGTTTGCCCGCATCACCCGCATGCCTTCCCGGTCAGACCAGTAAAGCTTGCCGCTCCTCCTCTCCATCTGGAGCTGCTTCGGCGTGAACGTGCCGCCAGGCCGAACGATGGTGACCATGTTCTTGCCATTGAGATCCGACCTCATGATCGAGCCATCATTCGTCTTGGGATCACCCATATTGGTCCAGTAGATGTGCCCAGCTGCGAGATCGAGTGCCAGGCCATCGGGCAAATTCCGGCCTTCATCGATGATGGTCTTCAAATCGGAGCCATCGGGGTTTGCGGACATTACGCGGCCAGCACTGAGGTTCAGGAAGAAGAGCCTGCCGGATGTGGTTGCGCTTCTCGTCTCTGCGTCTATCGGTGTGGAAGAAATCGCACTCATGTAATGAACCCCCTCGCTAACGCGTCTATGTGGTTTCGAGTGAAAAAGATCAGAGATCAACACTGGTCTCAAATTTTGAGTGTCGCGATGTCGACTGCAAGACAACAAAGCGCCAAGCCGAGCACTAGCGCCGACCGTAGCCCGACGCCAATCTGGAATCGATTCCCCAGTCGGCCAATCGATGCGGCCCAGTTCCTCGATCCAGTCCAGCGCCGATTGGCGCGCCTGCTCGGCGCCGAACAACTCATCTACCGCGAAGATGAAGGCCGATAGCTCTTTTTCAGCCAGGACGAGAACGCCGGCAAGTTGACCGCGGTCGATTTCGGCATCCATTAACATTTTCTGCTTTTCAAGCATGACACCCTTCGGAACAACCCATGCCTCGCACTACCGCAGCGATCTGAAGCCCGCGCGAACCTCTTCCGAAAATAGTTGCGGCTGCTCCCAGGCCGCATAGTGTCCGCCTCTGTCTGCTTGGTTGTAGTAGACGAGTTTGTGATATGCCCGCTCTGTCCAACTTCGCGGGGCTTGATAGTTCTCGCCGGGAAAGACGCTCACCGCCGCCGGGACGAAGACGTCGGCGGCATTGTAGAGGTTGATGTGGTTCTCCCAATAAAAGCGAGCCGCGGAGACCGCTGTGTTGGTCAACCAATAGAGCGTAAAGTCGTCGAGCACATCGTCTCGTGTCAGGTCGCTCGCGGGATGTCCATTGATGGAACGCCCGAGCACCGCCGAGGTTATCGCCGCCGCCGGCTGGCCATAACCATCACCGTGATCGAACATATAGGCGGCCAGGCCGACCGGCGAATCCGCCAATCCATACAGTGTTTGCGGGCGTGTCGCCATCAGTTGTGCGTAGGCGCGTCGCTTCGCAAACAATAGCGTGAGCTGCTCGTAAGCGCGCCGTTCATCGGCGGATAAGCCGGATGGCGCGGGATCGCCACACTGGAGCGACCTCGCGATGTCGGACGGAATAGTCCCAGGGAAATTTGTGTGAATTCCCAGCAATTCTGAAGGTGCGTGTTTAGCCATCGCAGTGCAAACGCCTGCGCCCAAATCTCCGCCTTGCGCCACAAATTGTGAGTATCCGAGGCGCTTCATCAGCACGACCCAGGCACTTGCAGTGCACTCGGGACCCCATCCGGAAGTCGTGGGCCTTGCTGAAAACCCGAATCCCGGTAACGACGGAATCACCAGATGGAAGGCGTCCGACGCGCTCCCGCCATGCGCGGTAGGATTGGTCAGTGGATCGATAATCTTCAGTTGCTCGATGACTGAGCCGGGCCATCCGTGTGTAACGATCATCGGCAAGGCATTTTCATGTTTCGAACGAACATGAATGAAATGAATGTCCAGCCCATCGATCTCGGTGACGAACTGCGGTAGGGCGTTGAGTTTTGCCTCAACCTTGCGCCAATCGTAGTCTGTGCCCCAATAGCGGGCAAGTTCCTGAATCGTCGCCAGCGGCGCACCTTGCGATTCGTCCGTGACCGTTTCCCGATCAGGCCACCTTGTCGAGTTGATGCGCCTCCGCAATTCGGTAAGTTCCGCTTCTGGAACATTCACTTGAAACGGACGAATAGTAATCTTGTCAGCTGCCTGTGTAGCACTGGTTTGGGTCATGGTGTCCTCCTTTCCAGCAATTCCGGAATCTGCAAATGCCTCGCCAATCGTTGCTGGTCCGAACGCGACTGCCAGGCCCCACATCGAACTGGCCTTGAGAAAGCGACGGCGCGATCTGTCGTCTGGTTCTTTCATCGGGTGCTCCTTTCGCGTTTTGACCGGAAGAATTCCAGTCGGATTGTCGGCAAACCAGAAGCAATCGCCTACGGGGGATCAAACGGCCGCGATACAATCCACTTCAATCTCAAACCCACCGTTCCAAGCAGGAACATTAATGAAGATGCGGGCGGGCGGATTTTCCGGGAAATAACGTCTGTAGACGGTATTCACCGCGGGGAACATGTCTACTGAGGTCACGTAAACATTCAGCTTCAGAATGTTCTCCAGAGAAGAGCCTGCCGTTTCGACGCAGAGCTTCAGCTGATCCAACACGATCTCCGTCTGACATTCAATCGGTCCCCTGAAGATTTCTCCTGTTTTGGGGTCGAAGGGCAGGGAACCTGAGACATAGATTGTGTCACCGTGTTTGGTCACGGTTGAAGCTGGGGCCTTGTATCTGTCGAGGTAGGTCGCGAGCGACTCGACGCGAATGATTTCCCGTTTCATAGATTCCTCCGATTGATAAGTGGGGCGCACAAAATTCCAGGGCGGTTCCCCGCAATTCAGAAATGCGCTTGATCCGCCTCCATCTTCGAATTCCACCCCTTCATCTCATTGAGGTCTTCGGGGGTTATCTGAGGCAAGTACCGGATGAACAAAACCAGGCGCCAGGTTTGCGCGACCGTGTGCGTTCCGTGGAAGGCTGGCATGCCGCTCAAACGAACTCCATTTTCAATTGTGTAGTAGAGTGCGCCATCGCTCTTGTTCTGCGTCCCGGCTGCACGCAAATCGGGCGGTTTGGGATAGAGACCCTTGCCGTATACCGTGTGGCCCGATCCGTCATTCGAATGGCACGGGGAGCAATGAAAGGCGAAATGCTCCATGCCTCCCCGAATGCTTCCGGTTGAAGGCGTGATGGGATTGCGAAGCTCACGGTATGAGGATGGCACGGCCAATTTGCGTGCGGTTGTAGCCGCAAGCTCCTCAATCGCCGATGGTGTCGCAAGTGCGCTGAAGCCTCGTCGCACGAGAGTCAGCCCGTATCCCACGGCCGCAACGGCAAGAGCAAACAGAATTAGCGAAACTACTTTCCAGGGTTTCATGACTACCTCTCCTGTCCCGAGCAGCCACCGCTTACGAAGACTTGGAATTCTGCTCAATTTTGTTTGTGTGCTCATAACGTTCACCACATCGTATTTTGAATAAAGGTCCTGCAATAGAAAGAGACGCGCTAGTTCCCGGCTACTGCCGCCTCTGCAGAACCCTTGGGCACCAAACGCAATTGAACGAGAACAGTTAACTGATTTCCGACGATGGCACTGAAATTCTGCTGAACACCAACGCCCTCTCCGCCGCCCTCGTTCGGTGCCTCTGGAAGCCCAGCGGTGGAAAGGTACGTTCCCGTACATTGAGCACCGCTATAGGCTTCAGTCGCGTCAGGGTATTGGCAGCTTTGCTCTTGAACCACGGTCGGCCAGTAGGTATTGACTACGGTCTTCACTAACTGGGGGAAATCCTCCCGGAACATGCTCGTGGATCCCGACGCCTGGAGACCGCCCGCCTTTTGCCCGCTCCCATTGGCACCCCCGAGGTCAAAAACGAAAGTGGCCTCGTGCGAGACGCGGTGGATTATCGGAGGACCATACACGGGCCCGGAGTAGGCCTCAGTTGGCTCCGCCTCGACGTTGCGGTCCACCCGCGTTACGGTCAGATCGCCTGTGGCTTGCAGTCGACCGTCAGGCGTCCGCACAACCCGCTTGGAGTGGAAACACACCAGCGTTTGATTGGCTGGGTTATGCAGCCACTGTTTCAGGGATTTGCCATCCTCATCAATGGAGGGCGCCATTGACATAGCCGGGAAGAACCTAAACTCGACACTGGACTTTGCGGGATCGGCGTCGTCAATTTTGAAGTCTCCTCTGATCCTGGCGTAGCCGAGGGCTATGTTGATTTTCGTTTTCCCGTAATCCGTCGTCGCGTCGGTGATCAGTTTCGCATCGGAATGGCGAGTGTCCACTTGCCAGGACCCTGCCAGGGAAGCAGGTTTATTGGGAGCATCTAGGCCCAGAACCGCTAGGACTAGAACTACAGCTATCGCAAATACAGCCGTGTGTTTAAGCATCGTCATCTCCTTTACATCAAAGCCGCGGTCAGACAATTTGGGCACGGACACAGCTCCTCGCTGTCGACTTAACCACTGGTTTCCAATCTCAACTCCCGAACCCTTGTAGGTTGCACACTGGTATCGTTCGTCCTAGGCTGGGTCCGTGGCGCCAAAGACAAAGCCGAGGGCGACAATCAGCCGGGCTGCATACCGGTGTCATCGCCGTCCGTCCGCCCGAACGACGGGAGGTACCGGCCGAAGTTCAATTCGAAGTCGCTCGGAACGCCGTAACCGGCCTTGCGGAC
This sequence comes from uncultured Acidobacteriaceae bacterium, assembly GCA_963841945.1. GTDB lineage: Bacteria > Acidobacteriota > Terriglobia > Terriglobales > Acidobacteriaceae > Acidiflorens. The sequence goes on along the minus strand of CAWJFC010000008.1, from coordinate 390,115 downwards.
CTTGGAACGGCGCGCTTGAGCACTGGGCAAGGCCAGGAGCGGGAAGAATAGGTCGGTACTCGACTTGAGCTCGGTAGCTGTCGGCGTCCCGAACCGATTGATCTGGGCCTTCGCCGCAGCTAGCGTTTCATGGTCGAACGAGGCCAGACGCCGAACGAGCACATCGACGAACGAGTCGAGGTCGGCGTCGTCCAGCGTGCGGTTCACCCAGCCATAGCGCTCGGCGATATCAGCATCGAAATCGTCGCCGCTCAGAACAATTTCAAGCGCGCGCGAGCGGCCGACCAAGCGCGGGAGCCATTCCATCGCTCCCCCGCCCGGGACCAGTCCGACCCCGACCTCGGGGTTGCCGAACAGGGCGCTTTGCCGGCTGGCGAAGCGCATGTCGCAGGCCAGCACTAACTCGTTACCGATGCCGCGCGTGCGGCCGCGAATCTTGGCGATGCTCACGACTGGTGTGGACGTGAGGCGCAGCACAAAGTCGCGCCAAAGGCCCAACACTTCTGGCCGTTCAGCTGCCTTAGCCACGTCGAGATGGGCGATGAAAAAATCGGGATTCGCCGATTGGAACACTATGACCTTCACGGATGGGTCCGCCTCGATCTCGGTCATTAGCGCTCCCAATTCGACGATCGTTGCGGGAAGAAATATGTTGATCGGCGGGTTGCTGAAGGTGATCGTCCACCGATCCGGGTGGGTACGGTCGATGTTGAACTGCGCCGCGCCCGCCTCGCTGACGGCATCGTTGGCGTGGACCTCATACGTGGAATTTGCCATGTTCTTACCTCCTTTTGTGTTTGGCATTTGTTTTTTTCGCTATCTAGTTAAGGCGAAGACAGGATGGCCCATTCATCTGACTCTCCTCTAGCAAGCAACGGCGCGATCTGTCTTTTTCGAGGGGTAGGTTACGGTGTTCAGTCGCAGTATTCGTGTTGATGGGTTCACACTCTCCTGTGGCAATGTGCACACAAGGCTAGCCTTCGCCGCGATCAAGTTATGCCGCAGACCGTGCCACGCCCAATCGCAATGATCGGAAACCTGCACGAACCTCTTCTGAAAAGAGCTTCGGCTGTTCCCAGGCCGCAAAGTGCCCACCCTTGGGGAGCTTGTTGTAATGGATCAGTTTGGGATACGCGCTTTCTGCCCAATTCCGCGGACATTGATAGAGTTCGTCGGGGAACGCGCTCACAGCAACCGGGACAGACACGCCCTTGACGCTGAAATAGGGGAATTTATTTTCCCAGTAGAGCCGCGCTCCGGAAAGCGCCGTGTTCGTCAGCCAAGTGATCGTAATGTTATCCAGGACATCGTCTCTTGAGAGACCTTCGGTCTGCCCGTCAAAGACGCGAGCAATCAGCGCATAACTCCACGCATCGTGGTCCAGAAAATAGGCGGCCAAGCCGACAGGGGAATCCGCTATTCCATACAACGTCTGTGGTCGCAACCCCATCTGGTAGCCGTAGGCGACGCCTTTGCTGTACACGAATTGGAGCCTCTCGAAGGCAGCCTTTTCGTCGTCCGAGAAGACGGACGGCATCGGCGCGCCGGACAAAACCGCTCGATAAATATCCGCAGGGACCGCGCCGGGCATGTTGGTGTGAATACCGAGAAGTTCGGGCGGCGCCTGCACGCCCATCAGATCGGTGATGACCGCGCCCCAATCCCCGCCCTGCGCCACAAATTTTGAGTATCCAAGCCGCTTCATCAACACGGTCCAAGCACTCGCGATCCGTTCAGGGCCCCAGCCGGTCGTCGTCGGCTTGCCTGAAAATCCGTACCCCGGCATCGACGGAATCACGATATGGAACGCGTCGGATGCATTTCCGCCGTGTGCGGTGGGATTGGTCAGCGGATCGATGATCTTCATCTGTTCGGTGATCGAACCGGGCCACCCGTGGGTAACGATCAGCGGCAACGCATTTTCGTGTTGGGAACGGACGTGAATGAAATGAATGTCTAGCCCATCGATCTCGGTGATGAATTGCGGCAGGGCGTTGAGTTGTGCCTCGATCTTGCGCCAGTCATACCCTGTCGCCCAATAGCGAGCAAGCGCTTGAGTCGTCGCGAGCTGCACGCCTTGGGTTGCATCTTTGACCGTTTCTCGTTCCGGCCACTTTGTGTTGTTGATGCGCCTCCGCAATTCGGTCAGCTCCGCTTCCGGAAAATTCACTCTTGGAAACGAACGAATAGCACCGTTGTGAGTTGGTATCGTGCTGCTATCTGGTGGAGAGATAGTTGCGGTCATAGATTCCTCCTCTGAAGGGTTGTTGGAAGTTGCAAATCACGTACTGCGTTGTTTGTTCGGATGATCGGTGCGACCGGGTAAACCTTCTTCCTCATGGCAATCCTCAAAAACGCCATCGAGGCCGACTCTCCGCAATGGCGTCCATCCCAAGTTCAATTAGCTGTTAAGTCGCTTCTCTTTCACGTCTGATCCACTCACGGATATACCGCGGGCAGTTGTTGAGTCTTACCCCGTTCGATTCGTGGCTGGCCAGGAGTTTTACCGCCTCGTCGTCTACCAAACGGACGTCTGTGAGATCGAGAGTCAATGCACCGCTCTCCTGTTCCAGCAAGGTCCTGAGCGTCGTCACGTCGTCGCCTGTCAGCCGCCCACTTATGCGCAAAATCACACGACCGTTTCCGATTGCCTCGCGGTGGATTTTGCAGGTCACTGTGAGCTCCTCAGCAGGTCTGCATCTGAGCTTCGCTTTGCTAGAAAGCAAACCTCTTGCCACTTGTAACTTTTTGAGAACAGGGGAGTGAGAGGCTACGACGCGGACGCGGACCCTTGCGAATCACGCGAATTTCGTTAATTCCGTGAATTCCGCAGCCTTTATCGCGAGTGGAACACGCTCAGTGAAACTTAAATTGGAGTTTGTTGATATTCAGGGCCTTGATGCGCGTCTCGAGCGTCGATGGCGGGATTCCGAGTCTCGCTGCTGCCCCTGATGGTCCAGAAACACGACCCCTGGTCGCGGCCAATGCCGCCTCGATAATCTCGCGTTCGCCGCGCGACTCAACCTGATCTTTGGCGACCTGACTCTTGCCGAGTGCGGGCGCCATCACTTGACGTGCGGGAGAAACGGACTTTTTGGAGAGCCACAACTCGTCGACTGAGAAGACCCCACCAGAACACAGGATGACAGACCGCTCAATTACGTTCTGTAACTCGCGGATGTTGCCTGGCCAGTCATAGGACTGCAACAGATTTAGAGTCTTCTTGTCGATCGAGCGGATATCCTTTCCGGCTTTGACACCGTAACGTTGCACGAAATATTCGACCAAAAGCAGAAGATCATCCTTTCGTGCTCGAAGAGGAGGTACCTCAATAGGAAAGACATTGAGTCGATAAAAAAGGTCCTGCCGGAAGGTCCCATTCGCTACCTCCGCTTCCAGATCGCGATTCGTGGCAGCGATAACGCGTACGTCGACATGGATAGGTCGTCCTCCACCGACGCGTTCCAATTCCCGTTCCTGGAGCACCCGCAATAATGCTACTTGGGTATCGGGCAGGAGTTCGCCAACTTCATCGAGAAAAATTGTCCCGCCATCTGCAAGTTCAAAACGGCCAAGTCGCCTTTGTGTAGCTCCCGTGAAGGCACCCTTCTCATGGCCGAATAACTCCGAAGGGATCAAGTCACGGGGAACGGCAGCGCAGTTGACGCTCACGAAGGCTCGCTCGGCTCTCGCGGACTTTCTGTGGATTGCGCGGGCGACGAGCTCTTTACCCGTACCTGTCTCCCCGGTGATTAAAACCGTCGAGTCGGTGGGAGCCACTTTGGAGATTCGGGAAAGAACAACCTTCAATGGATTCGAGGTGCCAACAATTTCATCAAACATCGAGGTCCGCTCGACCTCGTCGCGAAGCGCCAGATTCTCTTTGTACAGCTGATCCTTCAACGCCCTGATCTCCGCCTCAGCTCGTTTTTGCTCGGTCAAATCGAGGACGAAAGCGACGCCGTCTTTCCCGCCTTCGTGGAACAAGGTGGCGCCGATCAGCACGGATACCCGGCTGCCGTCTTTTCGAAACATGTCTGACTCAAACGGCTTAACCGTCCCAGTTTGGATTACCTCTGCCAAAGCCTTTTCAGTGCGTTCGCGCCAGTCCGGAGGAACCATCGCCCACCATCCCACTCGACCGGCAGCGACCTCTTGATGGTCGTATTGCAGCATACGAAGAAAGGCTTCATTGGCCCCGAGCAAAGCGCCTTCGACATTCCAGGTCACAATTCCCAGAATGTTTGCGTCCACGAGGCGCCGGATCTTCGATTCACGGTCTTCCAGTTCACGATACAGCCGGCTGGTCTCCATCAGCCGTTCTTCGCTTGCGAGTAGTTTCTCCCGTTGGAATTCCGCTTCACTACGCAGCCGCTGTTCGCGCTCTGCCGTTTCACGGCGAAGATTAGCCATCTTGACGTGAGTCGCTACACGTGCCAGCAACTCCCGCGCCGTGAAAGGCTTTACGAGATAATCGTCCGCGTCTGCCTGCAGCCCTTCCACACGCGACTCTTCGCCCGCCCGCGCGGACAGCAGGATCACGGGCATGCCGGCGAGCCCCGGGTCGTCGCGAATGGCTCTCAGTAGTCCAAATCCATCCAGCTGCGGCATCATTACATCCGTTAGTACCAGGGCAGGCCGCAGTTGCCGGGTAGCTTCCAGGGCCTGCCAGCCGTCAGCAACTGCATGGACCTCATAGTGCTCGCTCAGCAGGCGTATCAGGTACTGGCGCATGTCCGCATTGTCATCGGCCAGGATGATCAGTTCGCGTTTCTGCCCCGGTTTGGCTTCTGGCGAGGCAGCGAGTGATGGCAGCTTTGGAATCATCGACACATCGGCAGGTGCTCCCGCTTCGTTTCCCAACCATTGCTGCGCCTCTTCGAGATAAGCTTCGGATCCAATTTTGGTGGAAGTTAACGATTGCGTGGCCTGAATGCGTTCCGCCGGTAAATGCTGTTTACCGGCCGGGATCGTCACTGTGAACGTGCTTCCAACGCCAACGGCGCTCTTCACCTGCACGCTGCCCCCATGCAGTTTGACCAGTTCTTGAACGAGCGCTAGTCCGATCCCTGTGCCTTCGTACCTCCTGGCTTGGACGCCGTCGATGCGATGAAAACGTTCGAACACCCGATCGAGATGCTCCTCGGGAATCCCCGCTCCGGTGTCGCGGAGCTGCAATTCCACTGCGCCGTCGACGGGCTTCAGTGTGAGCGCAACCTCTCCTTCGAACGTAAACTTCAAGGCATTGGAGAGCAGATTCAGAACGACCTTCTCCCACATATCGCGATCCACATACACCGGTTCTGCGATTGGTTGGCACTCCACTGAGAAACGCAGTCCGGCACTCTCCATCGCCGATGCGAACGCGCTTGCGACTTCGGCAGTGAAGCTGGCCAAATCCGTCAGCTGATAGGTTGCCTGTACGCGTCCGGCCTCAATGCGCGAAAAGTCCAGGAGCGTATTGACGAGCTTGAGCAATCGGAGCCCGTTGCGCCGAACCACAACCAACTGTTCGTGACTCTCCGGACCGAGTCGGTCGCGCGCTTCCAGCAGCACCTCCTCAAGGGGACCCAGCATCAGCGCCAGAGGGGTACGGAACTCGTGGCTGACATTACTAAAAAACGTTGTCTTGGCACGATCGATCTCGGCTAATGCCTCTGCACGCTGACGCTCCTGCGTATAGGCGCGAGCGCTGGTCAGCCCGATCGTGATTTGTTCGGTGATCCTATGGACGAATTGCCGGTACGCATCATCGAAGGCTCGGCCAGGATGGATTCCCACGACAAGGAAGCCTAGCGCTTCGCCGTATTCGCCCAGCCGTATCGGTACGACGCTCGCCTCTTTCGGAGGGACGGGCCAATTGGGCACGGTCACACGCGAGGCCCGATCGCCAAGTTCAATAACAACTCCATCCCTCGCCAATGCTGGATCGAATCGCCAAAGGTTCTCGCCGTAGCAGTCGATGACTGGCGGATGTAAAACGTCGTCGGTCTCCACACCAACACCCGTTAGATACGCTTGATGTTCGGAGGGGCGGTACTCATATAGAAACGTGAACGGGAGACTCAATCGATCTTGACCGAGAGTTTCCGCGCTGATGCGCCACACCTCTTCTTCGTTTCGCGCTCCTACCGTTCGCGAAGCTAGATCGCGAAGCACATGCCGGCGTCGATCTTCGAGCACCCGGTCCGTGGTCTCCAGCAATGCGGTCAATACGCCGCCCACCTGGCCGTTGTCATCGGGAATCGGACTGCATGAAAATGCGAAGTATGTCTCTTCGAGGTAGTTGTTGCGGATGATAGGAACTAGGAGATCAGCTAGGAAGCTTGCCTCCTGGCCTCGCGTCAACACCGCTTCGTAAAGCTGCCCGATAAAATCCCAGGCCTCGGGGTACACTTCGCGGCCGAAACGACCGAGCGCCCAGGGATGCTTTGTCCCCAGCACCGGCCGTATAGCATCGTTGTACAAGAGAGCGAAGTCCGGCCCCCAGCAGATCGTCATCGGGTACCCGGAGCCCAGCACGATTCGAAGAGCGGTTCGTAGCGCTTGTGGCCATTGGTCCACCGGACCCAGCGCCGTCGTCGACCAGTCGAGCGCGCGCATCTGCGTGGCGACCTCGCCGCGTCCTGCAAACACCGATTCCATCAACCGGGTCTTGCTGAGCTCCATACCGAGATCCCTCGATTCGGCACGAAAGTTCTACATCTCGCGACCGATTCACTACGATGGCATGCTTAGAAAATGAACCGTGCGTCAAGTTGAAGCTGACGGCCGCCGCCTACGGTGGTGAAAATTCGTCCGACGTTGTCAGCCAAATTGCCGGTTGGACTAGCAAACACGGCATTTCCATTTCCACCAAGCGTAAGAGGACTCTGCGTGTTACTGGGAACTGCAAAGTTTGGATGATTAAAAAGGTTGTAGGCTTCCACCCCAAACGAAATTTTTGTGCTTTCCATCAGTTGGAAACTCTTTTGCAACGCCCAGTCAAATTCCGCGAACTTGGGACCACGGAGGCTATTTCGTCCAGCATCGCCGAACTGACCGGGAGGGGGCGGTGAAAACGCACCAGGATTAAACCAGCACGATGCAGTTCCCACTCTGGCGCCGTTTGGACAAACCCCCGTGTAAGGATTGCCGGCCACATCAGGCCGCTCCGATACGACCAAAGACTGCAGATCTGCATTGTCAAATGCGAGCACCGGAGTAAAAGGTACGCTGCTGTGAACGCTGGCAGTGCCCGAGAGCTGCCAGCCCCCGAGGCGGCTTCCATGCCCAAAGGGCAGTTCGTAAACAACGTCAGCGACGAAATTGTGCCGGATGTCGAATCCTGACCGGCCTCGGTCGCCCTTGCGATTGAAGGGGTCCTGAGTCGTGGGAGGCTCGTTTACGGCCTCTATGGAGATATTGCTAGAAGCATCATCTATCGAATGAGAAAACGTATAGAAGGCCTGCCAGGAAACGTTGTGGGCGCGGCGTTGCGAAACGGACAGTTGGAATGAATTATAGAAAGACTGTGCATCGGTTAGAACCTCCAACAGCGGTGAGGTCAAGTTTGGATTATAGCGATGCCCTAAGGCTGGTTCGAAGGGATTCCCTTCCACTTCGCGAGGGAGATGATTCCCGCGTGCACCAAAATACCCCGCGCTGAGAATCGTTCCAGGCGCGATTTCTCGTTCCAGGTTGAGATTGTATTGCAACGCGTATGGGAACTTCGGGTGATACGTCATTGAAAAAAGATCTAGCGGTTCTATTAAGAGAGCATTCTGTGGGTTGAGAAAGGTGGGAAACACAAAGGAATCTATGCTGAAAAAAGGAGATAGAAACCGATCGGTACCAAACAGGTATATGGGGAGCTGATCGCGGAAGATACCGGCTCCGCCCCGCAGCACAGTCTTGCCACCACCGAAGATGTCCCATGCAAACCCGACTCGTGGCGACAAAAGATCCAAGGGCGTTCCAACAAATAAACTGCCGACTGTTGGTCCAGAATCCGTCGCTGGATTGCGAATAACCGAGAGACGACCGTGTGTCTCAGTGGGATTCGAGTAGAAATCGTACCGCAGGCCAGCATTCACTCTTAGGCGGCTGGTCACTCGCCAAAAGTCTTGCACGAACCCGGACGCTACACTCTGTCGATAGTCGCGGTTCGAATCGGAGTTGGTGGGCTCAACGCCCACGTAAGACAGAGGTAGAGCTTGAAGGAAGAACTCCAACGGCGGGTTATTGGTTTGTGCTGGAACCCCAAAGGGACTCAAATCCTGGAATGTGTACAACCCATTCACGCCAAAATCGAGCGGGCCATTGGACTGGATCCTCTGAAATTCCCCGCCGAATGTCAGCGTGTGGCCGCCAGTTGTACGTGAAAGTTGATCTTGAACCTGGTAGACGGTAGAAAAATCGCCCACCGAAGTTTCAGGGCCGTTGCCGAGCAAACTCATACCTGCAATGTCGATCATTCCGAAGGGTCGGCTAGGCACCAAGGAAATCGAAAGTCCCGGATGCGTATCGACGATTGAAGTTGACGCGGTTGTGCGGTTAACGCCGAATCGCAATTCGTTCAACATTTCGCGTCCGACAGTGCTTCGGTCCTGCACAGTAAGGTACTGGTTGCGGGCCGTATGATTGACTGGGAAGCCTGGGACGTAGGTTCCAGGCGGTGTTCCGAAATAGGGGACCAGGGAAGAACTGTCGTCGATGATATAGCGTAAGAACAACGAATGAATGTTGGAGAAGCTGTGGTCGACGCGGACCATGCCGTGGTCCTCATAAGCGTTGCTCTTGTCATCGGTGGTCAGGTCCGCGGTTCCGTCCCCGTTGTCTCTTCCGTTCGGAGGAGGAAATAGAGCGAGAAACTGTTGTACCCGAGGATCGATCGCCAAGACAACGCACCCGTTTGGATTGGCGTTACTGCAACTCCCCGGATTGGTGGCGGAAGGGAGCAAACCTTGATGAGCAAGCGCATCGGGCACCGTCGCGATTGCCGTTAAGGCTTGTACTTCGCGAAACCCCTCGTAGTCTGTATAAAAGAAGGTGCGGTCGTGTACCAGCGGCCCGCCTACTCCTGCACCGAACTGGTTCCGCACAAATGGTGGTATCGGGGCGTTGGCCGAATCAAAGTAGTCCTTTGAATCAAGCGCCGCCTCTCGGTGGATCTCGAACAGCGATCCATGGAGGTGATTACTTCCGGATTTGGTCACTGCGTCGATGACGCCGCCACCATTCCTGCCGTACTCCACATCGAAGGTTTGCGTCAGGACGCGGACCTCTGTGAATTCGTTCAATCCCAGAAAGAGCCCAGAGGCGCCTGCCGGCGAATAGCCGAAGAGCGGATCATTCGCATCCATACCATCGATGCGAACGTCCGTCCAACTCGGGCGCATGCCGTCAATCGAGACCTGCCCACCGTTTCCGCTCGAGAGCAACGAAGGAGCACTATTGGGTGTCGGAGCGACTCCAGGTTCCAAGATAGCTGCCTTGAACAGATCCCGACTGTTTAGAGGAAGTTCGATTAGGGTTTGCTCTGCAACCAGCCCGCTGACGGTCGAGGTAGTACTGTTGATTTCGTTGATGTCCCCGCGGACCGTCAACTCCTGCGGTTGGCTGCCCACAACTAATGAAAAGTCAATCATGACCCCGGTCGCCGAGGAGAGCGTCACTCCTTCTCGAACCTGCGTTCGGAAGCCTTCTCTGCCGGCGCGAACTACATAGCTTCCTGCCGGCAAACCGGCGAGATGATACTGGCCCGTCATGTCAGTAACGGTGTCCCGCTTTAATCCAGTGCCTTGGTTGACGATCGTAACCTGGGCTGAGGGAATGACGGCGCCACCGGGGTCGGTGACGGTGCCGAAAACGGTTGCGAACTCGCTCTGCGGCCACGCGCATACTGGGCGCAAGGCAAATGACACGACCAATAGCAAGCACACCCTCGAACTCAAAAACGCAGCGGACCAGGTAGGCGCCAGAATGTGATCGAGGAAAGAACGCAGTTCCAGAGGAATGCGATTTCGAGGCGCACTCGTGCTCATAGGGTCAATCCGTGGAGTTGGAAAGTTTTGGGCGAACCCCGTACGACTATGCCGGAATTATACCGCCAGCCAATGACGAACTGCACCCCAGCGACAGAAGGCATGCCGCACGGAAAAGGGTTCCCATGCGGCTACGGACACAAAATACCTGCAGTATTGCTCTTGGAAAACAAGAAAACGGCCCAAACCTGCTGCTGCCTGAAAGAGTGTTGCTAGACAGTTTTGGGCAAGGGTGCAAAGGCCCTCTGTGCGGTCCCCTTGCTTACACCTAGCTCCGCCTGGATCTGCGACCAGGAGTTTCCACGGGTGCGAAGAGCGGCAACCCGTGAAGCGTCCACAACTACGCGAGGCCTTCCCAATTGTCTTCCTTTGGCGCGTGCGTTCCTTATGCCGGCGCGGACCCGCTCTTGAATCAACGCCCTCTCAAACTCGGCCATGGCGCCGATGATCTGAAACATCAACCGACCGGAAGGCGTGCTCAAGTCTAAATTGTCCCTCAGGCTGATGAAGGCCACCCCCAGAGCTGCGAGTTCTGCCAGCGAGTTGACGAGGTGCTTCAATGACCTCCCGAAGCGATCGATCTTCCACACCAGAATTGCGTCGAACCGTCGACGGCAGGCATCCGACATGAGTCTATTCAGTGCGGGCCGGGACTCTTTGCAGCCCGACACTCCCTGGTCTGTGAACTCCTCGACGATCTTCCAACCTCGGCGCTCCGCATAGGACGCTCGGAGATTGAGCCGGAGAAAAAATTGTTCTGAATCGCAGCAGATCGGACGTAAACTTAAAAGCGTGCCGAGCGCTGCGTCAACAGCGCCCGACACTGACCGACGTGCCTATACGTGTAGGAGCGGCGGCTTTCTGAAGTGTAATTCACAGCCTCAGAAACCCTCCAGTTTCAAATTCCTCCACCGAAGCGCGCCTGGTCTCAAATTTCCGAAAACAGGAGCAGTTCAATGAGAAAGCAATGTGGGCAGATCATCCGCATCGGGAATCGCTGGTACGTTCGCTATTGGGAGCGCCGAAACGTCGCCGGGACTGTTGAACGGAAGCGGGTCACTCATTCAGTCGGTGAGGTGACGACACGCGGCAAACGTCCACCCGCGGACATCAGGTCCGAAGCCGAGCGACACATGGCGACCGTGAACAGTGGCACAGTCACGGCCGATCGTATCGTTACAATTGGGGATTTTGTCGACCGCGTGTACCTGCCGCGGATCGAAGAGCACAAACGGCCCTCAACTGCGAAGGGCTATTGCGACATTTGGGAAGATCATCTCAAACCGCTCTGCGAGCAAGTCTGGCTGAAGGACACGCGGACGTACCACGTCCAAGGCTGGCTGAATCAGATCGGGGCTGGAAAGCTTAGCCGGAATACTCTGAAACACGTCAAGAGCGTCATCAGCGGCATCTTCACGCTGGCGAAACAACAGGACTATTTCCAAGGCGAGAACCCAACGCGCGATGCTGCGGTTAATCCCAAAGCTGCCGAGCCGCAAGAAACCTATGCCTATAGTTTGGAAGAAATTCAGAAGATCCTCTCACTGCTACCGGAGCCCGCTGCTACGGCGTTCGCAGTGGCGGCATTTATGGGCCTTCGCCACGGCGAAATCCAAGGGTTGTTATGGGAGAACTACCAAGCCGCAGAACTGTTCGTTTCCCGCTCAATCTGGAATGGACGAGTCTCCGACCCGAAGACCCGTAAGGGTCGTGCGCCTGTTCCTGTAATCCGACGGCTTGCCGATCGCCTGGAAATGCATCGATTGCGCTCGGCGAATCCAAGAACTGGACCGATCTTCACGAATGCAAAGGGCAACCCGCTGGCACTCACCAGCGTAGTTAACCGCGTGATTCTCCCAGCATTAAATCGTTGTGAGGTGTGCGGTAAGCCGGAGGCAGACCATCAGCCATTTATCAAGTTCGATTCAAACCCAATTCACCAGTACAAGCGGGATGCTCGGATTCCCGAATGGAAGGGCTGGCACGCCGCACGTCGAGGACTGGGAAGCAATCTCTATCGGCTCGGCGTTCCTGACATAGTGATCCAGCGAATCTTGAGACACTCAAATGTCAGCACAACGTCGACGTACTACATAAAGACTGCAGCTGAAGACGTGCGCACCGCCATGGCGAAGCTCGAAAACAGCATCGCGAACGCTGCTCAGTCGTCAGGAGTCGCCCAGGAAGCCAACGTTAATCACAGTCACGATTCGGATACTTCCGTGAGGGTGAACTAACAGCAGCTGCAACTTTAAGACAACAACTCGGAAGGCCCGCAGAACGCATGCGTCAATTTACAAACTGTGGGTGATGGAACGTCTTCATGGTGGCGAGGCCAGCAGTTTACGCCGAAAGCGGCGATTTGTGGATAGCATCCTGGAGCCGAGTTTGAGCCGACTCGGGGGCGCTCTCTTCAGGACACCGTTGGGACACCAAACGCGCGGTCCGCAAGGGTCGGATGGGCTAGACCGAATACTGTAAGTAGCTCGGATCGAAGGATATGGCGGAGAGGGAGGGATTCGAACCCTCGATACAGGTGTTAGCCCGTATAACGGTTTAGCAAACCGCCGCCTTCAGCCTCTCGGCCACCTCTCCGGCGTGCGGAAGTACAGTTTACCACGGTCAGCAGGAGAGAGTTTACGGCTTCAAACGCACGTATGTACGTCCTCCACAGCCTGACTGAATCACGCGAGAGACGCCACTCTCTGCGACCTCTCTTGGAACTTCTGGGAGCTATTTCGCGTCGGGCTCGAACTAAGAAGCACTTCTGACGACCTCCGAATTGCAACGATTGCTTCGTTTGCAGGCGCTTGATGTGTGCTTGCGCCTTACACGATTCATCTAGGGTGGCAGAGGGATATCTAACCATCCTCGCCAGATCAACCGCATGCGTTATTCTGAATCCCTGTCTTGCGATGAAGTCTCCAACGCATGTGACTGTGGCCAGCGATTCATTGCACGCTTCCTCCGATAAACGGTTGATTCTGGCGGCGCAGTTGGCATTCCTGCCCACGGGAGTCCTGACGACGCTGCTGGGCCCAATGCTCCCCATTCTGATGGCACGCTGGGCCTTGAATGACACGCAGGCGGGGAATCTCTTCCTGGTTCAGTTTTTGTCATCGCTGGTCGGGGTCCAACTGTCGGGCGTTCTGCTCTCCCGCCTTGGATTCCGGCCCGCATTCCTCCTTGGGCTGCTTCTGATGGCCTGTGGAACGGCGACCCTATTGCTCGGTTCGGTCGGGATTGGTTTCGCGTCGGTCGCTGTGTATGGGCTTGGACTCGGCCTGATTGTTCCGACCGACAATCTGTTGATTGCCGAGATCAGTCCCGGTTCGCGCAGCGGAGCGGTGAGCTTGCTGAATTTCTTTTGGGGATTCGGCGCCGTTTTTTGTTCGCTCATGATTGCATGGGCGGCTGCACACAGAGCGCTGCCGGTTTTTCTCGGGGCAGTGACGGTATTCCTACTCGTACTCGCGCTGGGAATGCGAAATCTAGCGTTTCCTCCGGCGGCAGTCGACCAAAGCAGCACTTCGAACTGGAGAGATGTGGCACGCACGCCGACTTTCTGGCTGTTTGCAGCGGTCTTCTTTCTCTATCCTGGAGCGGAAACGGCGGTCGGCGGATGGATTGGTTCCTACGTCTCGCGGCTCGGCCCGCACGAGGCCACCGTGGCACCGCTGATGCCAGCGTTCTTCTGGGCTGCATTGACCACGGGCCGTGGACTGGGCACTTTCTTTCTGTCGCGCGTGCCCGAGAATCGTCTTTTGCGAGCGGGCTTCGCGACGGGATCGGCCGGCATCGTCTGTATGCTTTGGTCAACGTCGCTGCGCGGGGTCATCCTGGGAGCGCTCATCACGGGTCTCAGTTATTCAACCTTATACCCCGTGACTGTGGCGCGACTCTCCCAGCGATTTGGAGTCGCTGCGCGGAGCATCGGGGCCGTCATGTTTTCTCTCGCTTCAATCGGACCCGCGCTGATTCCGTGGATGGTTGGGCTTACGTCACAAGCCACGGGCAGTCTGCGGGCAGGATTGTCCTTGCCTCTCGGGGCGACGTTGATTTTATTTCTGATTCACCTGTGGGATTGGTGACGCAAGGACGATGCAACCCCAGGTGACAAGTTACTACCGCGCCGCCCGAGCACGCCCAGCTTTTTCTTGGCGCAAGAGCGCGGTAGAAGCCAACTCGACGCGATTGCGGCCCTTGTCCTTGGCGCGATACAAGGCCTGATCGGCTGCCTGAATCACATGTTCGGGCTGCCGATTGCGGGTGCTCGGCTCGGCCACTCCAATGCTGACGGTGACGGAGAGTTCGTTGGGTGGCCGACTGGCAAGGACTACAGAACTCCTCTTCTTTGACGGCTTTCTGCGATCTGCATCGCCGGGCCGCATAGTGGTTCTTCTCTCAAAACCTCGCACCCTGAATGTGGATTTCTCGATCGTCTGGCGCAACCGGTCAAGATGAATGAAGGCATCCCTGGCCGACGTCTCGCGAAATATGATGGCGAACTCTTCGCCTCCGCAGCGAAACGCCTGGCCGCCGCCACTCACTTTGGAGAGCTGCGTAGCTACCATGCAGAGCACCTGGTCGCCGGTATCGTGGCCGTAGGTGTCGTTGAATTTCTTGAAGTGGTCGATGTCGACGATGGCGATCGCATATTGCTGATCGAGTGATAGCAAAGCATCGTTGAAGGCTCGCCGGCCGCGAATGCCGGTAAGCTCGTCGTGATAGGCAAGAACATAGGAAGTCTCGATCAGAGACGCGGCGAGGATGAGAGCGGCGGTGGCGACGTAGGCGTCCGCCGTTTTTCCGAGAGGCGCGAATTCGAGCCAGACGAACACGCTTGCCGTTGACCAGGCAAAACCAGGCTCAGTCGGACGGCGTGTCCGAAGAAAACGTCGGACTGAAACGGCGACCGCGGCGACAAAGAATGAGATCAGCCAAAGCGGGATCTCTGATACTGGCGCTCCAGGCGAGACAGCGCTGTTCTCAGGCCGGCAGAGCACCGCGACGAGGACAGATTCAAGGAAGAGAAGAGCGGATCGAGGCCCGATTCCGGCAAGGGTCAGTCCGCGCTCGCGCATCAGGGCGAACGCGATGAAGTTCATTGGGACCAGTACTGCCGCGAGCCGGATGGCCATGAGTCCGGGAGCGCTAACAGCGCGGCCACTGGAAAAGAACTCGACTGCGCGGTGCGCAAGCAGCAGCGTGACAAGTGAAAACAAAACGCGACTGGAATTAAACCGCCACGCCAGAAATAATCCCGCTGCAAAGACCGCGATGTAGTAAAAGCCGAGCGACGGTGCCACCTGAGCAAAAATGGGGCTATTAATGATCGCCGCGGCCAGCGCCAGCAAAAGCCCGCCCGGCACAAGCCAAGCTTTCCACGTTTTCCCGTTCACAAGGCCTCGAATGCTGTGACCGATATTTAAGCATACGGTAAAGGCGGCGAGGACGATTATGTTTCGGGAGCGGCGCGACTAGCCGGGCGCCACGCTCCATCGTGCACGTGCTAGTCTTTTTTGTTCGTGGGCTTACTTATGGGCATTGCGTCCCGTTCCAATATGCGAGTGGCCATCGACACGGGGGGAACCTTTACCGATTGCGTGTGGGTCGAAGGCGGCCACCTCAAGACTCTGAAGGTTTTCTCGACGCCTGATGATCCATCGCGGGCCATCGCAGAAGCGCTCAAGAAGATCGCCGCCGGAGCCGCGACCACATTGCTGCACGGAACCACTGTGGGCACGAATGCGCTTCTGCAACGCAAGGGCGCGAAGGTTGCTCTCGTTACGACCGCAGGCTTTGAAGATGTGATTGAAATAGGGCGCCAGACGCGAGACCGGCTTTATGACTTCTTTTTTGAGCGTGTCGCTCCGCTGGTGCCGCGCGAATTGCGGTTTGGAGTGAAGGAGCGGGTCACCGCCGACGGCGAAGTGCTGGAAGAGCCGGGATCGGACGAACTCTTACGATTGCGAGATGCAGTCGCGAAGGCGCGCCCTGAGGCAATTGCGCTCTCGCTGTTATTTTCATTTGCCAATCCGAAGAATGAGCGATTGGCGGCTGCTCGGCTGGGCGACCTCGGCAAGCCAGTGTCCGTCTCGCATGACATTCTTCCGGAATTTCGCGAGTATGAGCGCACCAGCACGATCGTCGTGAACGCTTACCTCCAGCCGCTTATGCAGCACTACATGGAGAGACTGGCGAAGCGCGTCGACGAACTCGGACCCGCAGATTTCTTGCCGGGAAAAAAGCCCAAGGCTCGCATCTTTGTCATGCAATCGAATGGCGGAATCGCGGCGTTAGCGTCGGCGGCCCGCGAGCCCGTGCGAACGGTTCTCTCCGGGCCGGCCGGAGGCCTGGTCGGCGCGGCCGCATCGGCCACGCGTAGCGGATTTAAAAAGATTCTCACCTTCGACATGGGTGGAACCTCGACCGACGTCGCCGGCGTGCAGGGCGCGATCCAGACGGGTAGTCAGTCGGAGGTCGCCGGATTACCGGTCGGAGTTCCGATGCTTGAAATTCACACGGTCGGCGCCGGGGGCGGCTCGTTGGCGCGCTTCGATGCAGGGGGCTTGCTGCGCGTCGGGCCCGAGTCGGCGGGGGCGGATCCCGGCCCGATCTGCTACGGTCGGGGAACTCAGCCCACCGTGACCGATGCCAACCTACTCATGGGAAGGTTGCGTCCGAATCGCTTTCTAGGTGGCGAGTTTGGGCTAGACCTCGAACGAACGCGTCGTGTGGCGTCCGAGTGGTTGAAGAAGCAGGGCTCACGGCTTACATTGGCGCAGTTTTCGGCTGGCGTGGTGCGCGTCGTCAACGCAAATATGGAGCGTGCGCTGCGGGTTGTCTCCATCGAGCGAGGATACGATCCGCGAGATTTTGCTCTGGTCGCATTCGGCGGCGCTGGAGGCCTGCACGCCTGCGAACTGGCCGAGGCGCTGGCGATTCCAACGGTGATCGTTCCCGTGCATCCTGGCGCACTGTCGGCCATTGGAATACTCGAAAGCGATGTGGTGAAGGATTTCTCTCGAACTTTGCTCTGGCGGGTCGCCGACGAACTGCCACGCGCGGAGTTGGAAAAGGAATTTCGGAAGCTGGAAGACTCCGCGCAAGACGAATTCAGGGCCGAAGGCTGGAGCGGTCAACCACATTGCGAACGCAGTCTCGACCTGCGCTATCGCGGACAAGGCTATGAACTGAACGTGCCCGCCGCCGAGGATGCCATTAGCCGCTTTCATGACGAGCATGAACACCGTTACGGATATCGGCATTCGGTGAGAGAGATTGAAATCGTCACGCTGCGGCTTCGGTCAAGAATCAAAACGGAAAAACGCAGCGCTAAGGAATCCAAGAAAATTGCCGGACGGGCCGGAGCGTCGCCCGTGGAGCGCGTGAAGGTGATTTTTCAAGCAAGGATCCACGCGACTCCGGTCTACGAACGCCGAGATTTGGCAGCGGAGAAATCGATGAGGGGACCCGCGGTGATTACGGAGTACAGCGCCACCACTGTCGTTCCCCCAGGAAAAAAGTTCCACGTGGATCGGCAAAAAAATCTCCTCATTGCGATCAAGTAGGGGAAAGATCCGACCGGCACACTCGATGAAGCGATTCCGCTCCGTCAAGAAACACTCACGGTTAACCTGATTTGAAAACGGCGGAGGTCTGGGTAGGCAAGGCCATCTCCGTCAAGAAATTCGAGGGCGGGAAGGCAGAGTCCCAGTTTCAGTGAAGCCAGCGCAATACTAATAAGGAGCGGTATTCGGACACATTCGCTCGAAGGTTACTCTTCGTCCGGCCGCTTCTGTTCTTCGATGGCCATGTCCTTGAATTCGCTGGATTCGAAGATTTCTCCGCACTCCTTGCACTCCACATACTCGGAGTCCTCATCACGAGAAACGATCTGTACTTGCGGATGCTTGCATTGATCGGGAGAGACCTTTTGCTTGGCGGACTGCACGGGCTGGCTCGGGATCATATGGATTGCAAACGAGGGTGTTTCGAGAGAGGTGTCACGAATTTACCGAAATTTGCCGTATTTTGTGACGGTCGGTCGAGAAAGTCAAGTCACCACCGGGACACCCTAACAGGGGTTAGAGCCAGTTTCAGGAGCCGTCCTGGCAGAGAGGAACTTGGCTCCACCCATGAGAGGCCTCCTAACCCGCTTAATCAAATAAACTTACCGTTCAGCCATTATTTTCAGCCACTGCCTGCCCGCGCTTGCCAGAAAGTGTCGTCAGCGGCTAAAATAAAGGCGACCTAAACAGTCGTAGTTTTATACGACTTGATTAGTCGCCAATTGCGATGCTGAAACTAACCAAGAAAGCGGATTACGGTCTGATGGCGATGAAGCACCTGGCCGAGCACCTCGATCAGGGATCTTGTAGCGCCAAAGACGTAGCCGACGCGTACGGCATACCGCAAGAAGCGCTTGCCAAGATTTTGCAGCGCCTGGCTAAGGTTGGCCTCGTTCGCTCGCAACACGGCATCAATGGCGGATATACGCTGACGCGCGATCCGCGAACGATCTCCGCTTTTGAGGTCATTAAGGCGATCGACGGTCCTCTCTTTATTACTGCGTGCGTGACGGTGCGCGGGGAGTGCGGCCAGAGCGACCGCTGCACGATTCGCGAGCCGCTGCGCAAGGTTAATGAGAGCATCGAGCAGGTTCTGAAGAACATCAAAATTTCCCAGATGAAGGAAGAGCCGGAGACGATCGAACTGGAACGAGTTGAGAAAGAAGTGAAGAAACCGGACAGCCTGGTAGTGCTCACGTAGCTGTCTTTCTGTGGGATTGGAAGTGAATTTGAAGGAGAACTGGAATCATGAGTAGCGACGTAAAGACGGCGACCCGCAAAAATCACGATGGACACCCCGCTCCCGATGGGATCAAATTGCCCATCTACATGGACAACCACGCGACCACGCCGATGGATCCGCGCGTGCTCGAAGAAATGCTTCCTTACTTCATGGAGAAGTTCGGCAACGCGGCCAGCCGCAATCACCCATTTGGCTGGGCAGCCGAAGAAGCGGTCGAACTCTCGCGTGAACGGATCGCCAAGCTCATTGGCGCGACCTCAAAGGAGATCATCTTCACCTCTGGCGCGACCGAGAGCGACAACCTCGCCATCAAGGGCGTTGCCGAAATGTACCGCGAGAAGGGCAACCACATCATCACCGCGGTCACCGAACACAAAGCCGTGCTCGACACGTGCAAGCATCTCGAGAAATTTGGCTTCCGCGTTACTTATCTGCCAGTACAGAAAGATGGCCTTGTCGATCTTGACGACCTTAAGCGCGCCATGGATGACAAGACAATTCTCGTCACCATCATGGCGGCGAACAACGAAATCGGAGTGCTGCAACCGATTGCGGAAATCGGCAAGCTGTGTCGCGAACGCGGAGTTATTTTCCACACGGACGCGGTGCAGGCCATCGGCAAGGTGCCGGTTGACGTCAACAAGATGAATATTGACGTGGCCTCGATTACGGGCCACAAGCTTTACGGGCCAAAGGGCGCGGGCGCTCTTTATGTGCGCCGAAAGAATCCGCGCGTGCAACTGGTTCCGCTCATCGATGGCGGCGGACATGAGCGTGGCATGCGTTCGGGAACTCTGAACGTCCCAGGCATTGTGGGTCTGGGTAAGGCGTGCGCGATCGCGAGCGAGGAAATGGCGCAGGAGTCTCTAAAACTCGCTGCTCTCCGCGACCGCCTGAAAGACAGCATCATGAGCCGCCTGGACGAAACTTATATCAACGGTTCGATGGAGCACCGTCTGCCCGGCAACCTGAACATCAGTTTTGCCTATGTCGAGGGTGAGTCATTGCTGATGGGCATCAACGACATCGCCGTTTCGAGCGGTTCGGCATGCACCTCCGCGACGCTTGAGCCATCTTATGTATTAAAGGCGCTCGGGACGGGAGACGATCTGGCGCATAGCTCGATTCGTTTCGGCATCGGCCGCTTCAACACGCAAGCCGAGATCGATTACGTGGCCGATCGAGTGGTCGATACCGTGACGCGTCTGCGTGAACTTTCGCCGCTTTACGAGATGGCGAAGGAGGGCGTGGATTTGAAGAGTGTGAAGTGGGCTGCGGAGGCACACTAGGCAGAGTTTTGCTTGCTCATAGCTCGAGGCTCATAGCTCAAAGCTTGAGCTTGAAATCAAGAAGGGGTGAGGATTAAACATGGCATACAGCGATAAGGTAATCGATCATTACAACAATCCGCGCAACGTGGGTTCGATGGACAAGGCCAGCACCGATGTGGGTACGGGCCTGGTCGGCGCTCCAGAATGCGGCGATGTAATGAAGCTGCAAATCAAAGTCAATCCGGAGACCAACGTCATTGAGGACGCAAAGTTCAAGACCTTCGGCTGCGGCTCGGCGATTGCATCGTCGTCGCTCGCCACCGAATGGGTTAAGGGCAAGACTATCGACGAAGCGCTCTCCATTAAGAACACCGAGATTGTGAAGGAACTGGCGTTGCCGCCGGTGAAGATTCACTGCTCGGTGCTGGCGGAAGATGCGATCCGCGCCGCGATTGGCGACTGGAAGAAAAAACAGGAGTCCGCGAAGCCAGCCGAATTACAGGCAAAGTAAGGTGTAGGCTCTTGGCGGCTGCTGGCGAGCGCGGCTCGCGAGTAGAATTAGATTGCTGGAAGCTACTGTCTGGAAGCTAGGATCATGGAAGATACGCTGAAGACGATTTCTCCGCCCGCCCCCGCCCCTGCTGGGGCGAAGGGGCTGCAGGTGACTGACAAGGCGATCTCCAAGATTCGTATCGCCATGGCGAAGGAAGGCATTTCTCCGGAGCAAGGTGGCTTGCGCCTCGGCGTGCAAGGTGGAGGCTGCTCGGGGTTGAGCTACAACATTCGCTTTGACACGCAGCCGCGCGAACGCGATCGGGTGTTTCAGTTCGACGATGTGCGAGTGTTCGTCGACCCGAAGTCATTCATCTATCTGCACGGGATGATTCTCGATTACCAGGAAACGCTGATGCAGCAGGGATTCGTATTCGTGAATCCGAATTCGACCAAGTCCTGCGGCTGCGGCAGTTCGTTCTCGGCGTAGTTGTCGCAATGGAGACGGGCGCGTCCGCTCGTGCCAACTGAATTTTGAACGGGGCGGGCAAACGTCCGCCCTGAACTTTATATGGGAAATACAGAATCCAAATCGTCGATGATCGTGCCGGGCGAGGCGACGGAGAGTTGCTGGTCTTGCGGCACCATGCGGGCGCAACACTTTTGCAGCGCCTGCGGCAAAGTACAGCCCGCTGCGCCCGTCGATTACTTTATGTTCTTCGGTTTTTCCCGCAAGCTCAATCTGGATACGGCGGCGCTGGAGCGCGAGTTTTATGCTCTCAGCCGTCGTCTGCATCCCGATGTCTACGCGCAAGCCGATTCGCAGGAACGGGCATGGAGTCTTGAACAAAGTTCCATGCTGAACGACGCCTATCGCACGTTGAAAGATCCGATCAAGCGTACGCAATATCTGTTGCGGCTTGAGGGCGTGGAGCTTGAAGAGCAATCGAAGCAGGCGACGGAGAAGGCGCGCGCTACTGGAGAGCTGAAGAAGCAGGTTGTGCCGCCTGATCTGCTGGAAGAAGTGTTCGAACTCAACATGCATCTCGAAGAGTTGCGAGCGCAGAAGAAGAAGGGCGAAGATGATCCCGCGCTGCTCGAAGAGATTGGCAAGGCCAAGCTCTCCCTGGAAGAAAAGTACGACGCGCTCTTCAGCGAGTTGCAAGGCGAGTGGGAGAAGTGGGACAAAGCTGCCGACAGCGGGACCGAGGAAGAGCTAAAGCAGATTCGCGACCGCATGGTCGACGTACTTAACCGCCGGAACTACATAAGAAATCTTGTGCGGGACGTAAATGAGGCGCTGGAATAATTTGTGATTGGCAATTTCTGGTTTGCAATTTGCAGTCGCGGCAACAGCGATTTTCATTGACCAGTTACAAATCAAAAATTACAAATGGCAGCAGACAACATCGTCGGCATCGATCTTGGTACCACCAACTCTCTCGTCGCTTACATGCAAGGCGATTCACCCGCCGTTATTCCCGGAGAAGACGGTCTGAACCTTGTTCCATCGGTGGTGGCGCTGGATGAGAAGAATCAGGTCATCGTAGGGAACGCGGCTCGCAAATACCTGATCGAGCGCGCGAATCGTGCCGTGTATTCGGTCAAACGCCTGATGGGACGCGGCGTCGAAGACATTCGGGAAGAGTTGAAGCTGTTTCCCTTCCGCCTTGCCGAGGATCTACAAGCCGGCGAGGTGCTGCGTATCAAGGTCGGCGAGCGTACTTACACGCCTCCGGAAATTTCGGCGCTGATTCTGCGCCAGCTCAAGCGCAATGCCGAGCGCTTTTTTGGCGGCACGGTAACGAAGGCTGTCGTCACCGTGCCAGCGTACTTCAATGATGCACAGCGTCAGGCCACGAAAGATGCGGGCCGGATCGCCGGGCTCGACGTGCTTCGCCTGGTTAATGAACCGACTGCGGCGGCGCTTGCCTATGGACTCGACAAACGGAAGAACGGGATTGTGGCCGTTTACGATCTTGGTGGCGGAACGTTCGACATCTCGATTCTCAAGCTGCACGATGGAATCTTTGAGGTAGTTGCCACCAACGGGGATACACATCTGGGTGGCGACGACATCGACAACCTATTGATTGCAATCGCGTTGGACGACATTCGGGGCGATCTTGGGCTGGATGTTCGGCGCAATGGCGAGGCGGTCCAGCAGATTCGTAAGGCGGTGATCGAGGCGAAGATTGCGCTTTCCTCGCAGGCTTCGACGAAGCTGGATGTTGAGCTGCCTGGCGGAAAGCGGTACCAACGCGAGATCACGCGCGAGATGTTCGAGGGGCTGATTCAGCCTGTGATTGATCGCACCGTAAACCCAACAAAACAAGCGCTGAAAGATGCGGGACTGAAGCCATCACAGATTGATGAAGTTGTGCTGGTGGGTGGATCGACGCGGATCCCGAAGGTTCGGCAACTGGTGCAGGATCTCTTTGGGCGTGTGCCGCATACGGACCTTAATCCCGACGAGGTGGTCGCGCTCGGAGCGGCGGTGCAGGCAAAAATTCTTGGCGGGGGTTCGGAAGCCACGCAAGATATGCTGCTGCTTGATGTTACGCCGCTTTCGCTGGGGATTGAGGTGGCCGGCGGAGTTACGGACAAGATCATTTTGCGCAATTCCACCATTCCTGCGTCTGCGACGCAATACTATACGACGCAGGTTGATGGACAGACTAGTGTTGCGATTCATGTACTGCAGGGGGAGCGCGAACTTGCGCGGGATTGCCGGTCGCTGGCGCGCTTTGATTTAAAAGGAGTTCCGCCGATGGTGGCGGGAATGCCTCGGGTTGAGGTCAAGTTCCTGATCGACGCGAATGGGATTTTGCATGTTTCGGCGCGGGAACAGCGAAGCGGCAAAGAAGCTGAGATCGACGTTCAGCCGAGCTATGGCCTTACAGATGAACAAGTTGAGAACATGCTGCTGGAGTCGTTTGACTATGCTGAAGAGGATTTCCGGCAGCGGCAGGTGATTGAGGCGCGGCGAGAGGCGGAGACGATTCTGGCGGCGCTTGCCAAGGGCAAGAAGAATGCCGCGTGGCTGGAACTCTCTGCGGACGAACGAGTTACTGTGGGTCGGCTGGAGCATGCCTTGCTTGACGCGAAGGACGGCGGGGATTATTCGGCGATCCGGAAGGCGATCGACGAATTGAATGCCGGAACTATGCATCTTGCTGAATTAATGATGGATACGGCGGTTTCGACGGCGCTGAAGGGGAAGGCGATGGATGAGGCCGATGCAGATTTGCCTGAAGGCGAGGCGCAGGCGGGGCATCCGGTGGCGAAGGCGGAGTTTAAGTAGCTCTGAGCTACGAGCTTTCGAGCTACTGCAAAATCAATCGTTTCCGGCCCATGCGTTTGTGGATTAACTTATAGATTCTGGGGTACTTATGGCGGACGAAAAAAATCAATCTGGTGGTACTGCTACGGTGGAAGCACTGGGCGAGAACACGGTGGAAGTGACCTTCCTGCCCGAGGGCAAGACGGTCACATTTGAACATGGCAAGCTTCCTTATAAGGATCACGGCAAACCTGAGTCGATTCTTGATGTTGCGCTGAACTATGGGGTGCGGCTGGATCATGCCTGCGGCGGAAACTGCGCCTGCACGACCTGCCATGTCTGGGTCAAGGAAGGCGCTAACCTTATGACAGATATGGAAGATGACGAGGCAGACAAGCTCGACATGGCGGCCGATCTTCAGCTAAACTCGCGGCTTGGCTGCCAGGCGGTGATCAAGGGACCGGGTAAAGTGGTGTTGGAGATTCCGGCCTGGAATCGGAACTACGTTTCGGAAGAACATTGAGAGCTAAGATACTGTCCCGCTTGGAGTTGCTGTCGTGGTGCCGGCTAACTGCAGATCCCTCACTGCGTTCGGGATCACAGGTTCCAAAGGGGAATGGTGGTTGATTAGGAGAGGTCATTATGCCTAAAGAGCTTACCTGGAGCGACTCGGAGGATATTGGAATCCTGCTGTCGGAGGCGCATCCGGAGGTCGATCCGCTGGCGGTGCGCTTTACTGACCTGCACCGGTATGTGACTGATTTGCCGGAGTTTAAAGACGATCCCAGCGAAGTCAAATGAGGCCAAGTTGGAGGCTATTCAGATGGCTTGGCATTCGGAGTTTCTGGATCGGACGCAGGCGTGAGAGGGCAGGTGACCGGTCAACGGCCACCGGTTTCCGGACTTCGAAGACGAATATAAAGCGAAAGTTTGGGCTGGAAATAAATCCTTTTTGTGAAACCTCACCTCGAGGCCGAATTGGCGATATTTTTCGCCGGTTGAGGTTGGCGCCTACTCCTTCCGGGGCCAATTGGAATCAGCTGTTTACCAGGACTCTCCTGCCAACATATTGAGCCGCTGGGGCTTACAGTAACGTATTCGGTAATAAGGGCTTAGAGGCTCCATTTACTCGCACTTCCCTTCGACACCTGTTCTAGCTGGCAGTTTTGTGTCAAGTTGACACGTTATGCAGGTGCGGGTGGAAATCAGCCTAAATTCCTACGCAATTGAGGTGCGAGGATCAGCTCGCTTTAGCGGCTGACCGGATCGAGGAGGCGGCAAAGTCGATCGCACTTTTCACTTGCTCGCGAGTTACGTCGTATTGCTCGATGGACTTCGTCGATACTCATGCCGTCTTCCAAATTTTCGAAGACGAGTTTTACGGGCATGCGGGTGTTCCGGAATTACCCTTGCTCCGCCCAGCTTACCGGGATGCTTTCGACTTCCGGCACTGTAACCAATCGAAATCCCCCATCCCGAACGTCGCACAAAACGCGACGCTTGAGTGGGGGACCTCGCGGGTAGATGTTTCACATGCTTAGCAACTTACTTGTTGTCTTCTCTTGCTTCGGCGATGTGGGCCTGGTGGCCGGCCTCAGATACGGCATTCACAAACGCTTGTCCGCTGGCCGGAGTTGACACTCTGCCGGAGAGAATGTTGCGGAACATCATGTGCTTGCCATAAATGGCGCGGGTTGAATCGTTGTCCTGCTCGACTACGGCGCCCTCTAGCGTCAGGCCGGCGAATATACCTCTTGAACGCGAGTAGGTGAGAACCTCAGTGTTCATCAGTATGTCGGTTCCGGCGGAGGTATGACGGCCAACCGGGCCGGCGGCTACCGATCCTTCACCTGTCAGTTCAAACTTGCTGGAGAGAAGGTGCTGCAAGCCGCGGTCGTTCATGACCAGCATGACGAGATCGATGTCCTCGACTCCGATTTGCAATCCCCAGCTTCCGCCGCCTACTGAGATGAACGCGGGAGCGCTCCAACCGTTGGCGGTGCGGCAGGTGGCCACGCCGCGTCCGTGCTTGGCACCGAAGACGAAGCCGCCCTTGATGAGGTCGGGCACGATGACGATGCACTTGGCGCCGTTCAGCACTTCTTCGGGGATGCCTTTGTCGGGGGTCGACATGATCTGCTGCAGGACGTCGACGGATTTTTGCAGGCGGTCGACGGTATCTTCGCGGGTCGAGCCTGCCCAGGCGGAGGTTGCGGCGAGGCCGATGAAACTCATCAACATTAACGACACGATCTTTTTCATGAATTTTCCTTAAGGGATAGGAGGAGCTAAGAGGAGAAGACTTCAGATGGCTGACTTAGCTCAGAGGACCTGAAAGAGAGAAGGAACACTCGTCTCAATGGCCATGATCGCAGGGTGGGAGGAGGATAACTGGTCTGGATTGCTCACTTCCAGCGGCTGTGAGGCAGTGAGCAATCTTGCACAGAAGAATCGTTCTGGGCGTGTCATCTTCAGGTGGGAAAGCAATCGAGAGAAGGCTGGTGAATGGCACGCTTTTTTGATGAGCTTCGGGATGAGGTTCGCAGACGGATTGAGAGGGCGCGAGCGGCCTGGCAGAGGCGACTTGAAACGAGCAGCCTTCCGGCGAGCGGCTTTGCATCGCCGAGGTTGTGCCCGTTCTGCGGGTTGCTTACGCCACGGACAAAATCATTGTGCCTGGAGTGCGGGAAGTCGTTTGCGCCGGCGAAATAGACGGTTTTACGAGGCCGCGCATCTTAATACGGCTGGGTAGGAGTGGCTACGAAGACTGATTTGCACGAAGGAGATTAAACATGCTTTGGACGATTTTCGTAATACTGCTGGTTCTGTGGCTGCTTGGTTTCAGCCTGCATATTGCGGGCAGCCTGATTCACCTGCTGCTGGTGGTGGCGGTGGTGGTGCTGGTGATTAATCTGGTGAGCGGGCGGAGAGTGGCGTAAGAGCGGCCTGCCAAGCTACCCCCAGCGGGTGAAGCCGCCCTCTTGGTTGGCTGTGGACGGCACGACTGAGGGTCGTGCCCTTCCCAAAACCATTTTCATGAGATCGCGGCTAGTCGTGCAAAACCACGCTGAAGAGACAGTGCAAGATCGTGGGATGCGATCCTGGTCGAAATTTGACCCGCTTGCGGCGCAAATGCTTCGCCTGAACAATTCTGGCTGTTCGTGGGGATGTGAGTCTGGGGATGTGAGCAATCTTGCTCAGACGCGGCTGCGCAGAGCTGTCATTCTGGTTTCACTGAGTGTGTAGAAGGAGCTCCGGACGCCGATTCGCAGCTTCGATTCCAGGTCGTATGACGCGACCACATCCAGATAATCGGCACGTTCCTCGTCCGTGTGTCCGCCGCGCAACCTCGTGGTGAGACGCGACTCGACCCTAAAAAGTCTTGCACAATCGAAATTGGGGCAATTCCTTCTGGCGGGTGAGAGGGGACAAGCTCGCGCAACCTAGCTCGTGCAAGCCATCTTGCACAGCTTAAGTTTGTACAAACAAAGGAAGGTTGACAATGCCTTTAATTCAACTGCTGGAAGTTCTCATCGTGGTGGGGGTGCTCTTGTGGCTGGTGAACCGGTTCATTCCCATGCAGTCGTCGATCAAATCGATCTTGAACGGCGTGGTGGTGATCGCCGTGGTGCTTTGGTTACTGAACGTTTTTGGTCTATTTCATTCGCTTTCCGGGATCCACGTAGGGACGTAAGAGAGCGGAATAAAGCGACGACGGAAGGCTTGCAAGAGCCGCAAGCAAGTACGTGAAACAAAATCGACAAATGGAGACAACACTTATGAATTTAATTGGATTGTTCGGCACAGCAGTACTGTCATTGAGTCTTTTCGCGGCTCCGGTGTATGCCCAGGAGCAGCACGAACAGAAGGAAGAGCAAGCGAAGCCGGCCGAGGGAGAGAAGAAGGCTGAGCCAGCGAAAAAAGCGGAACAAGAGAAGTCCGCAAAACCAGAAGAGAAGGGTGCGCAGCAAAAAGAGACGAACAATAAAGCGGAAGGGAAAACCGCGCAGGAGCAGCACGCGCAGCCAGCGAAGACAGAACAGCATGCGGCAGGCGGCCGCATTCCCGCGGATCGTTACAAGGCGAATTTTGGACGGGAACACACGTTTCACGTCAGCCAAGCGGAATATAGCGGCGGGCGGCGGTTCCAGTATGGCGGCTATTGGTTCGGATTCGTAGACGCCTGGCCGAGTAATTGGCTCTACACACAGGACGTTTTTGTGGTCGAGATCAACGGCATGTACTACCTGTGCAACGCGTCTTACCCTGGGGTTAACATTGCGCTCAATGTGACTATGTGAACGGGATGTGATTTTCCGCTGGGACTTAGGGTAGCGGAGCGCATGGGCGCGGGTCCATTTTTGGACCCGCGTTTTTTTATTGAAGGATTGGGCCGCCCGCCCACTCGGCGAGTCTGGCCAGGTGCGGAATACGCTATTGCTGCACTGTCTCTATCAGTTTTAGCGAATTGGTGCCGGATGTTGAGACGGTCACCGTTACTTTGCCGGGATTTGGGCCGGTTGTGTATTGAGTGCTGGCTTTACCCTTGGAATCGGTTACCGGCGATGCGCTAGAGAATGAGCCGCCCGCGCCATTGTCGGTGAAGTTTACGGTCACGCCGGGCACCGGATGCTCATTCGCGTCAATCACCTTCACAACCAAAGGTTTCGACAGCATGGCATTGGGCGGGCCGGATTGCCGGTTGCCGGAAACGGTCTTCATGGCGGCCGGCGGCCCTGCTCCAGAGATTTCAGTAAATGCAGTCGTGGTCGTGGTTGGACTGGTGCAGGTGATGGTGATGGTTTCTTGCGCGTTGGGAAGTTGGTACTGGAAGGTGGCGGTACCGGTGCTGTCGGTCGTTTGAGTGGCACTGGGGATAAATGTTCCGCGGGCATTGCCGTCGCTGCAGGTAACAGCGAGACCGGGGATCGGCGCGTGCGTATAGGCATCGCTGGCCAGCACGGAGAGTGGGATGGGCAGAACTTCCTGGGCAGTTCCGGTCTGGTTATTACCACCCGAGGGCGAGAGGACGGGAAGCAATCCATATACCGTAAGCTGAGTTTTCCCGCCGATATAGACTTTGCCATTCGAGATTGTCGGAGTTATAAACCGAATCACGGGACTTAGAGCGTCACGCGCGTGAATGGCTTGTTTGCTGTTGTAGAGCAGAGTCGCGAGATTGGTAGGATCGAAGGCGTAAAGGATATGGTCGCTGTGATTCACTGCCCACAGGATTGCGTTCGTATTCCCATTGGCCGTGAGCGAAGTGGAGGAAGCACCGGTATCAGCGAAGAAGACAGTGGTTTGGGAGACGGGCTGCGTCGACAGCATTCCATTGATCAAGGGAAACTGCTTGATGTAGTCGCGGTCGCCGGATACATAGACGCTGCCGTTCCAATAGACGGGATCGCCGGTGAGTTCATCAGGCACGGCCCCGGGCAGGGACTCGATCACATCGTCCATTCCGGAGTTGTACTGGCCGAGATTGTCGCGGTTAATCAGGTAGAGAGTTCCCTGTTTTCCTCCGGCAACCAATTCGTGCGGGTAGGTGCCCGGCTGATCGGGCAGAATTAACGCGCCGGAGGAGCCAAGGTCGAGATCGGCATCTTCCAACGCAAGCTGATTGTAAGGAGTGAAATAATCCACGATGCCGATCGTGCTTCCGCTCCAACCCATCTTCAAAACGCTGTCACCGTAGTCGCTTTCGCCACCGGGACCGTCATAGGTTCCGTTGGCGGTTACGACATAGACATTTCCGAATTCGTCGACCGACGGGCCCGTTCCCCCTTGCCAAATCGATGATTGCTTACCACTGGGCGAGACTTCGAATACCGATTGCTGCTGAAGAGTTTGCGCATCATAGGTGAAAAGCCAGCCATTGTATTTGTAAATATCGCAACCGTTGCCGCCGAAACCGATGTAGATGGATCCGTTTTGCAGGAGCAGAGCAGGCCGCTGCATCTGGTAAACCACCTGGAAAGTGTCGGGCCCATAAGTGCCTGTGATAGTGGTTGGACCGCCGAGAATTTCATTTCCGGTGGTGATGTCGAGGGCGTGCAATGCGAACTGGCGACCCTGGTTGGCTACTGTCTTGGCGACGACATAGATGGTGGTTTTAGCGGGATCGATCACCGGCGTACTGGTAATTCCGACTTCCGAAAAACCCGTTCCCTTGCAGCCGAAATCGGTGATTGGATCGGGAGTTCCACCATCGTCGAGGCTGACGGACCAGATTGGAGCTGCGTTACTGTCGGCGTCGAAGGCATAGACAGTGTTGTTCTGGGTTACTACGATCAGGACATTGTGGACGAGACCATCGCCCATCAACACACCGCTAGCGTAGAGAGGTTGTCCGACAATGATGCCGTCGACATTCTGCGCGAAGAGCTTTCCGAACTGATTCACATTTACATTGGCGGGAGTAAGGATCGTCTCGTTCAAATTCTGACCGGTACGAGCCACGTCATTGTGCTGAGTTAAGACGTCGTTCTGGGCCGACGCGAGCGAAGCAATGATGCAGACGACGAAAAAGAACCTGGCTAGAGTCCAAAGTTGCGATCTACAAAGCAGTTGGCCCGCGGTCCTACGAGAAACAACGTCAGCAATCTCAGCTTCTGAGTTCGAAGTAAGAACGATGCGACTCTTCATAAAACCTCGCGATGCGGAAAACACGGAAAACTCAAAGGGTCCCGCACGGGGAGAGATGAAGCGGAATCGTCCTGAGCTCGAGTTCTAGCGATTCTATCCCTATCTCTTTGTGTGTCAATATGAAACACTTTTCATCGGGTATTACCCCTACGAGGATCGATGTTTTCCAGAAGTGCGATGAAAGAGGGGCAGCGACTCTCTAGTATTGAATTCGACTGTTGACCAGTGGCTCGTGGATTACTCCTTGCATTCGTGTTGTCTCGCGGCCTCCCTTCTTGACACCCCCGCGGGCGCTCCCTAGAATCCAATTAGGCGCGGTGGAATCCTACATCTAAGCCACTGCATCTAAAGAATTTATAGGGAGCGTTCTTCTTCCCTGAAGATTGGGATTGCTCCTTATTAATGTTGCGATTGATCTCATAAGGGGTTAGCGGGCGATAGCGTCGTTGCCCCAGGGGCTAAAGCCCAAGTTTTTGGGACTGCGAATGGCATGGCTAAAGCCATGCCCTACACAAAACCCTTCGCTGGACCAGATCGTTGATGGACGAGACCGTTTCATCAGACACGACAGTTTGTTAGACCAAGTCGTTTATTAAGGGTCGTTTTTTTAGACCAGTTTAGCGTCGCTTATGCCACCAGGATTGCCGGGCGGTCGGGAACGCGAGATTCTGACTGCGATTGTCGAGACGTTTATTGCCAGCGGAGAGCCGGTGGGGTCGCGGACGATTGCGCGCTCGAGCCGCGAGGGGCTGAGTGCGGCTACCATTCGCAACGTGATGGCGGATTTGACGGATGCGGGATTTCTGGAGCAGCCGCATACCTCGGCTGGGCGCGTGCCTACGGCGGAGGCTTACCGATATTACGTGGAGCAGTTGAGCGGCGAGGCGCATTTGTCGCCGGAGAATCAGAGCATTATCCAGGACACTTTGACGGGCGCCACCGATGTGCAGGAGTTTATGGAGCGCACTTCGCATGTGCTATCGCTGATATCACATGGCGTGGGCGTGACGGTGGCGGGGGCCAGTGTGGGTGGTCCGCGGAATGCTTTGGACCATGTTTATTTTTCGCGGCTGGGAGATCAGAAAGTTCTAGCGGTGGTGGTGACGCGGTCGGGGGTGGTGAGAGATCGGGTGTTGCGACTGGATATTTCGCAGAGCGAGCTGGATCTGGCGGCTCGATATTTGAATGAAAATTTTCGCGGCTGGACGATGGAAGATATGCGCGGGGAGCTGGAGCGGCGCATCGAATCGGAGCGCGGAGAGTATCGCGAGCTGATGAAATCGATTGAGCGGCTTTACCAGCAGGGAGCGCTGGCGCCTGAAGAGGGCGCGGACGCCGTCTTTGTTGAAGGCGCGGCGAACCTGGTGGCGTCGAATCCGGTGGGGAATGAGAAGGATCGGCAGCGGCTGGAGCAGTTGCTGCGGACGCTGGAGGAAAAAGAGAAGATCGTTCGGCTGCTGGGAGCGTATCTCGATACGCGGCAGGAAGCGGTGCGGGTGGTGATTGGGCTGGATGAGGGGTTGCCGGCGGGAACATCATCGACTTCGCCTTCGCCTTCGACTTCGACTTCGTCATTGGCAATGGCTTCTGGTTCAGCTTTGCAGAATTTTGTTTTGATTGGAGCACCGGCCCGAGTGGGTGGCGAGGTGCGCGGGTCGCTGGCGGTGATTGGGCCAACGCGGCTGGATTATCAGCATACGATGTCGGCCGTGTCGTATATCGCGCGGCTGTTCGACAAACTTTTGAATGAAGCGGAGTGATGTGGGGTATGCGCAAAGGAAACGGAAAAACGGAAGCGACAAATTTGGATTTGGAGCACGAGTTGCCGGCGGCTGAGGCTGGGGACGAGACGGCTTCGGGTGCGGCGGTGGATATCGGCGCGGGTTCTGAAGTGGAGAAGCTGAAGGCGGAGCGCGATGCCTTGTTGGACCGACTGGCTCGTTCGCAGGCCGAGTTTGATAATGCGCGGAAGCGGGCGGCGCGGGAGCAGGCGGAGTTTCGCGAGTTTGCAGCGGCGGATGTGTTGAGAAGCTTGCTGCCGGTGCTGGATAGTTTTGAGCGAGCGCTGAAGGCGACTGGAGATGGGAGCGAGTTTCGGAGTGGCGTTGAATTGATCTACCGGCAACTTCAGGATGCGCTGGTGAAGGCGGGCGTGCAGCCGATTAAGGCGGTGGGAGAGCCGTTCGATCCGAAGGTGCATGAGGCGATTGAGATGGTGGATACGGCGGAGGTGCCGGATCATCATGTACTGGATGAGTTGCAGCGCGGGTATAAGTATAGGGACCGGTTGCTGCGGCCGGCGATGGTGCGGGTGGCGCGGGGGAAGTAGCGGGTCGTTGAGAGAATGCCTTGTGGCGACGGTTGAGATTGATTAGCTTGTAGGGGTCCTTCGACTCGTTCGGCTCGCTTCGCTCAGCTCGGCTTCGCTCAGGATGACAACTCTCACTAGAAGCATGACAACGTAGAGGGATGACAACTCTCATAGAGATGAATCAGTTTCTACAGATAAAAACAGAAGGGGAATTTTCTGGCCGCTAATACCAAACGAGATTATTACGAAGTGCTGGGCGTGACGCGCACAGCTACCGAGGTTGAGATCAAGAGCGCTTACCGTAAGCTGGCGCTGACTTACCATCCTGACCGGAATCCGAATAATCCTGAGGCGGAAGACAAGTTTAAGGAACTGACGGAGGCGTACGCGATTTTGGCGGATGGCGAGAAGCGGTCGCTTTATGACCGGTTTGGACATGCGGGCGTGGGCGGGGGTAGTCCGGCGGGCGCGGGATTCGATCCGGCGATCTTTCAGGATTTTGGCGACCTCTTTAGCGAGTTCTTCGGCGGGTCGGACATGTTTGGCGGCGGCCGGCGGAGGAGCCGGGCTCAGCGCGGGGCGGATCTGCGCGAGGACCTGCATCTGGAGTTTGAAGAGGCCGTATTTGGGGTCGAGAAGAAGGTTAACGTTCGGCGGCATGAGGCTTGCGAGAGTTGCCGCGGATCGGGAGCGGCGGCCGGGAAGGCTCCGGTAACGTGCCGGACTTGCGAGGGACGCGGACAGGTTCGGTATCAGCAGGGATTTTTTAGCATTGCGCGGACGTGCTCGACTTGCCAAGGGTCAGGGTCGGTGATCACCGATCCTTGTTTGAAGTGCAGAGGCGAGGGGCGACAGGTACGCGAGCGCGTGGTAGAGGCGAAGGTTCCGGCGGGCGTGGAGGATGGGACGCGCATTCGATTCTCGGGATATGGCGAGGCGGGGGCGTTTGGCGGTCCGGCGGGCGATTTGTATGTCGTGCTGCACGTCAAAGAGCATTCGTTTTTTGAGCGCGAGGGGAATGACCTGCAGTGCGTGGTGCCGATTTCATTTACGCAGGCGGCGCTGGGGACGGAGATCATGGTGCCGACGCTGGATGGCGAGCATAAGCTGAAGGTGCCGGAGGGGACGCAGTCGGGAACGTCGTTTAGGATTCGTGGGAAGGGTGTGCCGGTGCTGAATGGGCACGGCAAGGGAGACCTTTTTGTAGAGGTGCGAATACAGACTCCTGGGAAGCTGAATAAACGGCAGCGCGAATTGCTGGCGGAGTTTGGAGAGCTAACTCCGGTTGAGAACAAGCCGCAACGGCGCTCGCTGCTGGGGCGGGTCAAGGATATGTTTGTGTAGAACAGTTGCCAGTTGCCAGTTCTCAGTCGTCAGTAAAACCTTGCAGCGCCAGCCGATCCTCCAATCTTCGAACAAACATGTCCTTATAGAAGGATTTTTCTGAGAACTGAGAACTGAGAACTGAGAACTGAGAACCAGGAACTGAGAACTGTCTTTTGACTCGCCGCCGCTGGATTGCCGACGAAATTCATGGAGATGTTGCCGCTTTGACCGGCGAGCATGCCTTGCACTTGAGCCGCGTTTTGCGGGCACGGGTTGGGCAGGAATTTGATATTGCCGACGGCGATTCGGTGCGGCTCGGGAAAATTACTTCTGTGTCTGATGAGCGGGTGGAATTTGCGCTTGGGGACGAGGTCGCTTCGCGAGTTGCGGCCGAGCGGGTTGCGGTTGAGCTTACTCTTGTTCTCGCCATCTTCAAGTTTGATCGCATGGAGTGGGCGGTTGAGAAGTGTACGGAGATTGGAGTGGCGCGGATTGTTCCGGTGATTGCGCAGCGGACGGATGCTCATCTGGCGACTGCGGCGGTAAAGCGGCATGAACGCTGGGGACGGATTGCCCGGCAGGCGGCGGAGCAATCTCGGCGGGCTGCGGCGCCGGAGATATTGGCGCCGGTCAAGTTGAAGGAGTTGAGTCACGCTCTTGCCGGAGTGATTGCGGATGCTCCCATGCCGCGCATTGTTCTGGCTGAGTCGGAGATGGACGCGGGGCTGCGGGATGTTTTGCATCCGTCTGCTAACGCGGCTGTTCTTGCTGTTGGGCCAGAGGGCGGCTGGGCGGACGACGAGCTTGGTTGGTTTCGCGACGCGGGATGGACTGCGGCTTCGCTAGGGCCGACGATTCTGCGGGCGGAGACAGCGGCGATTGTTGGGACGGCGATTGCGATTGAGATTCTGCGATAAATTGTGACCACTGGGGCTGAAGCCCAGCGAATTTCGCGGGATCTACGCGGCCCTGAAGGGCCGCTCTTCCACGGCAGCGCAAGCAGTTGTTTGTCAGGCGGCTGGGTCCTTTGGACTCGTTCGGTTCGCCATCTCACCTTACTTCGCTACCGATAACAGTTTTCCGATGTCGCGCTCAATCCTTTGATATCCTCCGAGAAATGAGCCCTGTCGTAGAAGCTGCGAAGAAGATCGCTCCTGACGCTCGCCAGTTGGAGGCCATCGAGCACGTTCATGGGCCGATGGTGGTGCTGGCGGGCGCGGGGACGGGCAAGACTACCGTCCTGATTCAGCGCATCGCGAACCTGGTGCGGCAGGGGCACGCTCGTCCCGAAGAAATTCTTGCGCTCACCTATACCGACAATGCCGCGGCGGAGATGCAGCAGCGTGTGCGCGCCGAGCTAAAGGGCACTTACCTTGAGGATCTTCAGACCTGCACGTTTCATGCGTGGTGCAATGGGCTGCTCCATCGGCGGGGTGCAGCGTTTCGGGTGCTCGATGACAAAGACCTGTGGGTGTTTCTACGGCGGCGGATTCGCGATTTGCGGCTGAAGTATTTTGTGCGGGCGGCGAATGTTGGGCAGTTTCTCGACAGCCTGCTGGATTTTATGCGGCGTTGCCAGGATGAACTGGTTGGGCCTGAAGAGTACGCGGCCTATGTTGGGCGGCTGGAGCGTGGGGAGATTCCGCTGCCACGCGTGACCAGTTCGAAGAAGCAGGCCGAGATGGGCGACGGCGAGATTCTGGAACGATGCCAGGAGATTGCGCGCGTGTTTGCGAAGGTCGAGGAGGTGCTAGAGGAGAAAAATCTCGGCACCTTCGGCCACATGATTACGAAGGCGTACCAGCTGCTGAAGGGCGATGCGGCTTTGCTGCAAGAGGAGCGCGCCCGCACGCGCTTTCTGCTGGTGGATGAATTTCAGGACGCAAATTTTGCGCAGGTGGAAGTGCTGTCGCTGCTAGCCGGGCCGGCGGCTAATGTGTTTGTGGTGGGCGATCCGGATCAGGCGATCTACCAGTTTCGCGGGGCGTCGAGCGAGGCATTTACGCTGTTTGCGCAGAGATTTCCGGGTTTGCGACTTGTCGTGCTGGGAAAGAATCGACGGTCGCTGGAGCCGATCCTGCGATGCGCGTTCGGCATCGTTCACGAAAATCCTCCGGTTTTTTCGCACAAGGGTTCCGCGATCGGATATGAGAGGACGCCGCTGGAGTCGGCACGGAATGAAGAGGCGCGCGAGCGAGGGGAAACTTCGGTTGCGCCGCTGGTTGAAATCGTTACGTGGGGCGACAAGGATGTGGAGGCCGCCGATCTGGCGCGGCGGATTCAGAAGACTCGCAAGGCGGAGCGCTGTGCGTGGAGGGATTTCGCGGTGCTTTATCGCCAGCACCATCTCCGCGATGAGCTGGTGAAGGAGCTGGCGGAGCGCGGGATTCCATTTTCAATTGAAGGGCTGGATGTGCTGGATACTCCCGAGGTGCGCGACGCGATCGCTTGCCTGGCTGTGGCCGTGTCTCCGAATGATGCGGGCAGCTTATTTCGGGTGTCGGCTTTGCCGCAGTTTGCGATTGATGGGAGCGAATTGCGTGCGGGGATGAGAGCTGTTCGGCGGAACGAACTGGATCTGCCGGGGATTTTGGGAAAGCTGGCGGGCGGGGCGGCGGTGCTGGCGAGCGTGGCGGAGATTCATGGTGATGTGGAGAAGGATGGAGAGCGGGCGGATGCGGCGCTGAATCGGGTGATCCGGCATTTTGAATTGCCACGGTCGGCGCCGCTGGCTGCGCTGGTGAAGTTTGTGGAGACGTGGCAGGAGAAGGCAATCGTCGAGACCGGGTCGCCGGCGGAATTTCTTGATTACCTGGAGCTTTTCGTCGAGGCGCGAGGGGCGATTGTACTTCCGCGGAGCACGGAGGATGCGGTTCAGCTTTTGACTGCTCACGCCGCCAAGGGACTTGAGTTCCGGCACGTGGCGGTGATTCGCGGCTCTTCTACGTCGTTTCCATGCAGCTATAAGGAGCCGCTGGTGGCGTTTCCGGCGGAGTTGCGGCGGTCTGGAATCGCGGCGCATGACGACAAGATTCTGCATGAGCAGGAAGAGCGGCGGCTTTTTTATGTGGCGATGACGCGCGCGAAGGATTCGCTGGCGATCTATGCACATCAGGGGCGTGGGAAAAAGGATCCGAAGCCTACGCAGTTTTTGCGCGACTTCATGGCTGATCATGCGTACAAGAAATTCTGGTCGACGCAATCGGCGGCGGCGGTGCAGGACACGCTGTTTGGCGAAGAGGAGCAACGGATCGCTTTGCAGCAATCGAACGTTGCGGCTTGGCTGCTGATGGATCCGGCGGCTGATTTCTCGACCGGGCTTAGCGCCTCGACGATTGAAATTTATGAGCAATGCCCGCTGCGCTTCAAGCTGGAGCGGGAGTGGAATTTGCCGCGCGAGGTGTCAGCGTCTTTGCATTATGGGGGGGCGATGCACGGCGTTTTGCGAACGTATTATGACGCGCAGCGCTTTGGGCGCGAGATCAGCGATGAGGAGTTGCTGGAACAATTCCGGTCGGCGCTGGCGGGTGCGCGCATTGCCGATCGGTATCAGTACGAACTATATCTGCGGCAGGGGAATGAACAGCTGCGGCAATTTCTGGATGGTGCACGCAACGGGACGCCGCCGGAGGTGATCGAGACGGAGCGGCGGTTTGAACTTCAGATGGGAGAGACGAAGCTCGCGGGGCGCGTGGACCGCATCGATCGCACTGGGGACGATACGGTTTGCGTGGTCGATTACAAGACGGGGAAACCGAAGTCGCAGGAAGAGGCGGATGAGAGTTTACAGCTTTCGCTTTATGCGCTGGCGGCGAAAGAGGCGTTTGGGAAGCGGGCGGATCGGCTGGTGTTTTTTAATCTGGAGAACAACACGCCGGTGGTGACGAGGCGGAACGATGCGCAACTGGAAGAGGCGAAGCTGCGCGTGCTGGAGGCGGCGGAGTGCATTGCAGCCGGCGAGTTTGGGCCGAAACAAGGCTACCAGTGCCGTTTGTGCCCGTACCGGAATTTGTGTCCGGCGACGGAGAAGGCACTGCATGTGGCGCAAAAGAACGCCGGACGGCGGGTGAATTGAAGCGCGGGTGAGGCGGCCTACGGGGCGGCGTCGGCGAAATGCATAGGTCCTTCGCTTCGCTCAGGATGACAAACTAAAAATAGGATGACAACTCTTCAAAAGAATTTGCCGCAAAAAACTTTGGGGACGCTCATCGCGTCCCCACGGTTGCCTTACTGCAACTGACTTAGTGCTTCTTGCTGCTTTTCTTCTTTGCTTTCTTTTTGGTTGCCATGGATCTATTCTCCCTTTCCATTCTTCATGGAATATTTGCAACGGTGTTTTGTTGCAACTAGTTGAATGTATAGAGTCAATGCGAAACGAAGTCAAGAGAAAAATGATCATGACAGCGGCATTCAACGTTGCACCAAAGTCACGTCATCGCGCGCGCGAGAAAAATTTCTCGCAGGTTAAGCAACCTCATGTTCCGTTCGCGTCGTTGATTATTGTCTGAAGAGCCACGCACGAACGATGAAGCGAACAACGCCGGTTCCGTCAGGGAACCGTGTCGCGATTTTAGCTCGCGGCTTTCACGCATCCCCGATTGTTCGCCGCCATCTATAATGTATTGCGGTTTTGCAAGCGACTAATCATGTGAAGGAGCGCATTTATGCCGGGTTCCAGCGAGGTTGTGATCATTTCGGGATGCCGTACACCGATCGGGAAATTTCAGGGAAGCCTTAGCGACATGAGAGCGCCGGAGATTGGCGCGGTCGTGGTGCGCGAGGCGGTGAAGCGCGCGGGTATCGATGCGAAGGTTGTCGACGAGTGCATCATGGGCAATGTTGTCTCCGCGGGACTGGGACAAAATCCGGCGCGGCAGGCGGCGATCTTCGGCGGACTCGCACCGGAAGTGGGTGCCATGACAATCAACAAGGTTTGCGGGTCGGGATTGAAATCTGTTGCACTGGCGGCGCAAGCGATCGAGACCGGAAATAGTTCTGTGGTGGTTGCTGGCGGGATGGAATCGATGACGAACGCGCCGTATCTGTTGCCGAATGCGCGCAAGGGATATCGGCTCGGTAACGGACAGCTTGTCGACTCGATGGTGAACGACGGGCTCTGGGATATTTACAACGACTACCACATGGGGATCACGGGCGAGAACGTGGCGGAGAAATATGGCGTCACGCGCGAAGAGCAGGATGAGTTTGCGGTGAACTCGCATCGCAAGGCGATTGCCGCGCAGAAGGAATGCCGCTTCAAGGCGCAGATTGTTCCGGTGGAACTGCCGGCGAAGAAGAAGGGCGCGGCGCCGGTGATCTTCGATAAGGATGAGGGGCCGCGCGAGGATACGACGATTGAAGTGCTGCGCGCATTGAAGCCGGCGTTCAAGAAAGATGGGACGGTGACGGCGGGGAACGCTCCGGGAGTGAATGACGGGGCGGCGGCAGTGGTGGTGACGAGCGCGGCGCGGGCCGCTGAACTCGGCGCGAAGCCGATGGTGCGAATTGTGGCGCAAGCTACCAGCGGAGTTGAACCGAAGTGGGTGATGATGGCTCCGGTGGGCGCAGTGCAGAAGATCTGGCAGAAGACGGGATGGAAGAAGGACGAGGTCGATCTGTACGAATTGAATGAGGCGTTCTCGGTGCAGGCGCTGGGGGTGATTCGCGAACTGGGACTGGATATGGATCGCGTGAACGTGAATGGCGGCGCGGTGGCGCTGGGGCATCCGATTGGAGCGAGCGGAGCGCGCGTGCTGGTGACGCTAATCTACGAGATGATCCGGCGCGATGTGCATCGCGGGATCGCTGCGCTTTGCCTGGGTGGCGGGAATGCGGTGGCTATGGCGGTGGAGCGGTAGGGAGCGCTCTGCATGTGGTCGATTGGGAGCTTACAGGTTCTCCGAAAGGGGTAAAACGTGCTCAACCGACGGCTGTTTTGGCTCAGTACCTTTATCGCGTTGACTAGCATTGCGGCTCTCGCGGAACCACCAACAGGTTGGCGTACTGAGTCTCTTTCCTTCCGGGCCCTGAACATGACAGGCAAAGGATCGGAACTTTGGGTGTGCGGGACCGATGAAGGTCTTGCAGTCTCTTCCGACGGCGGGGAGCATTGGGTGGTAAAGCACCACTCAACTGATGGCGCGCTGCTTTTGAACGTCGGTTTTTCGAACGAAAAATTTGGATATGCTGCGGGATCGGGAGGTTTGTATCTTACGACCGAGGATGGAGGAGAAACCTGGGCGTCACACCATGCCAACGCTGATGCGATCCTGCAAGTTTCATTCTCCGACGCAAAACACGGAATGATCCGGACAACGCCATCTTTGCTCTTCACAAATGACGGCGGTGAGACCTGGAACCCGGTTTCCGCGGGGCAGAATCTGGATGATCTAAAAAAATACCGTTACAGCTTTTCTCTGGTCGCTTTAGATACAGGGCACATGGCTGCAATGATGAAGCAGGGTGCCGCTGAATATGAGGGTCAGGGCTTCCTGATCACGCAAGACTCGGGCAAATCCTGGAAATTCGTAACGATACCGAATACAACCTTGCATAGTTTTCTCCGCGTCGGGGACAAGTACTGGACAATCGGTACGGAAGTAATTCATAAGGACCAGCCCGGTGGTGGCTATGGCGTACCCGTCGCCCTCTATTCTTCTGACGGGGACAAATGGGAGCATTCGGATCGAGACATCTCCTCTTGTAGATTGCACACGTGTGTCGCTTGCACACCGCGAGGATGTCTTTCCGCTAACGGAACCATCACTAACTTCTTTTCGGACAGTGCTACTCACTACAGCGAGTTTGCGGGGAAGCGAGAACTAACGACAAAATGGGCGGCCGCCGGCGCGGCGATCTGTTTTGTGGGCGATGGACTCCAGTGCACCAGCCTCAGCTCAGTGAGCAACCCCAGCGAGATTGATATTCCATTGCCTTCGGCAGTTGGGCCTGGGCCGCTCGGAACTTCAGTTGCCGAAGGTGTGCATTGCCTCATGTGCGCTCTTGATCGCATCATCGTCAATGAAAAGGCGCAGGGATCGTACACGATCAAAATGACACTCGAGATAGCGAAGAATGGGACGATTACGGCTGTGACTTTGCAAGATACCCCGACTCCCGAGGTTCGTTCTCGCATTGAACAGCAAGTGAAGGAATGGATTTTCGAGCCCTATCTGAAGGGCGGCGTTGCAACGGGCGTGAAGCTCAACACAGAAATAAGAGTCACCTTAATTAAATCCCGATAGATTTTGGGGGGTGATGCGCGTGCGCTACGCCTAAACGAACCTTGTCCTACCCCGCCGCCGCAGCCCCTGCTCCTACCGGCAACGTGATCGTGAAGGCTGCCCCTCCGCCGGGAGCTGAGGTGGCTTCGATGTTCCCGCCGTGCTCGCGCAGAACTGTTTTGCAGATGCTTAGGCCTAGGCCGGTGCCGCGTCCGGGGCGCTTGGTGGTGAAGAAGGGATCGAAGATGTGGGTGAGGTTTTCGGGAGCGATGCCGGGGCCATCGTCCTGGAAGACTATCCAGACTAAGTCGGGGTTACCGGGAAGGCCGCGGCCGAGGCGCACGCGGATGGTGCCTTTATCGCGCGTCTCGCGAATGGCCTGCTCGGCGTTGAGAAGTAGATTCAGGAAGACCTGCATGAGCTGATTGGGATCGACTTCGACCTGGGGAAGTGATGATTCGGGCAGGAAGTCAACCGTGATGTTGCTCTTGCGCAGTGGATAGGCCTGCATCTGCAGGATGCGCTGCACCAGTTCGTTCAGATCGACGTGGCTGCGTCCGGGAGCGGGCGGGCGCGCGAAAAATTGCAGGTTCTGCACGATCTCAGCGGCGCGGCGGGCTTGCTGCTGCAGGATTGTCAGCTGTTTGTGCGCGCCTTCGCTGACGCCGCTGTCCTGCAGGAGTTCCGCCATGCCGAGGATGCTGGTGAGAGGATTGTTGAGTTCGTGGGCGAAGCCGCCGATCATCTGGCCCATGGCGGCGAGCCGCTCGCTTTGAATGATCTGGCGTTCGAGTTTCTTTTCGGTGGTGACATCGCGGACGGAGATGATCACGCCGGCGGGTTTGCCTTCGGCGTCGAGCAGCGGGCTGGCCATGCCGAGCATGGTGCGGGCATCGCCGTTCTGATGGCGGGCTTCGTATTCGCAGGAGGCTTTCGCTTGCTCACCGGTGGCGACGGTGCGGTAGAGGGCCGCTAATTCGGGCCAGGTGTGCTGGGCGTCGTCGACGCTCTTGCCCATGAGCTGCTCGGGACCGTAGCCGAGGAGTTCGCGGATGCGCGGGCTAACGAAGGTGTATTTACCGTGCAGGTCGAGGACGAGGATGAGGTCAGGGAAACTCTCGAGCAGATGGCGGCGGAATTCTTCCTGGCCGCGGAGTTGCTTCTCCATGGCGCGCTTTTCGGTGATGTCAACGAGCGTGCCCTGATAGCGGACGAGGCGGCCGTCTTCGACGACGCCGGTCGAGATGTCCTGGCAGACGGCGATGCCACCGTCTTTGCGCTTCAGCTTAACTTCGCGGGTGCGGGTGCGGCCGCTCTGGCTGCCGGTGCGCCCCAGAACCGGATCGGGCGAAGTATCAACCTTGAGAGCATCGGGCGGGGTATTGAGTAACTCTTCCTTACTCGCATATCCGAGCATCGTTACCAGGGCTGGATTCACTTCGAGGAGTTTGCCTTCGGGACTGCAGATATAGACACCCTCGCGCAGGCTGTCGAAGAGCTGAGTGAAGCGTTGCTCCTTGTCGCGCTGGTCGGTGATGTTGCGGGCGAGAACGCTGGCGCCGGCAACGTCGTCGCCTTTAACGATGGCGTTGACCATGCAGTCGTAGTAGAGGCGGCGCGAAGCCGCTTTGGGCTGGACCGAGATCACGCCGCTCCAAGTACGTTTTTCCAGGAAGCGAGGGAGGTCAAAAGGGGTTTCGGTAATGGGCGGGGCGGCCAAGAAATTAGCCAGTTTATGACCGACGAGCGCGGAATAGGGGCTGCCGAGGAGTTCGGTTACGCGGCGGTTTACGGTACGCAGCGTGCCATCGAGGGAGACCGCGAGGGCGACATCGTCGAGGGAGTCGATCAGCTCTTTGAAGTTACGCTGCGAGCGCGAGATGAGCTGGCCGAGCTGGTCGAGCTGCTCTTCGGTCGGGGCAACGCTGGAACGCTCTTCCAGGCCGCGCAGCAGCTGTTTGAGATCGGAGACTTCACGCTTGCGACCGAAGGCGTAGGTTGCAAACAAAAAGGATAGGACAAAGAGACCGGCGGGAATCGCCCAGAGGCGGTAAGGGAGGTCTTTGAGCTGGTCCCAGGATAAGTAGGCTACGGCGGCAGCCAGAAGAACGATGAGGCCGAGAGCCCAACGCCAGAGCTGACTCTCTTCGCGCTCCAAGTGGCCGGGAGCGGGGGCGGACGGTTTTTGCCTGGAACCGCTTTCTGGCATCAGTTATACCTCGGACAAGAAGATGCCTCGCAATGCCGCCGGGCCGCGCTTTTGCGAGCCAGTCTTCTGCGAGCCGGCTCGCGGACAGAAACGTCCACGCTACACGCCCTAGCGTAGCACCGAACCCGCCCATTGGGTCCTAACATTCGTGAACCGAAAGTTCCATCACGGTAACGGGGTGATGGCCATCACCGCGTCGGGGGTTGGGCACGGGTAGGATGGCTGGCAGCGATCTCCCATCCGCCCTGCCCTCGTTGTGTGTCCAGACGTTGTTGTCCAGATGTTGGCGTGTCCATACAAAGGTGAGATGTAAAAGACGAATGTGGGAGGGCCTGGTGTGGCATCCCTCCTTTGGAATTGAGGGCTAACGATGCTCTATAAGACCCTAAGTGCGGCTGTTTATGGCGTGAATGCCAACATTATCGAGGTTGAGGTAGACGTATCCGGCGTGAAGATGGAGCAGGATTACTTTCACACCGTTGGTTTGCCAGACGCCGCAGTGCGCGAAAGCCGCGACCGGGTACGGGCTGCGCTCAAGAACTGCGGCTACGATATCCCCCCGACGCAGATCACGATCAATTTAGCGCCCGCCGATATTCGCAAGGAAGGCTCCGGCTTTGATTTGCCCATGGCGCTGGGGATATTGGGCGCATACGGCGGACTGAACAAGAAGCCGATTGACGACGCTCTGTTTGTGGGCGAGCTGTCTCTCGATGGCAGCTTGCGCGGCGTGCGCGGGGCGCTCCCGATTGCGCTCGAAGCCCGCTCGCGCAAGGTGAAGCGGCTGATCGTGCCAGAGGTGAATGCGCGGGAAGCGGCGATGGTGGGCGATGTGGAGGTCTATCCGCTGAAGTCGCTGGTGGACGTGATTCATTACATCAATTCCGGGAATGGAGTTGCGCGACTGCAGGTGGACCGCGAGAAGCTGCTGAGCGATTCGCAGCAGTCCTATCTTGA
Source organism: uncultured Acidobacteriaceae bacterium (assembly GCA_963841945.1). Classification (GTDB taxonomy): domain Bacteria; phylum Acidobacteriota; class Terriglobia; order Terriglobales; family Acidobacteriaceae; genus Acidiflorens. The sequence continues at coordinate 345,553 of CAWJFC010000008.1, read as the reverse complement.
TTTCAAGGATGTGCGCGGGCAACAGACGGCGAAGCGTGCGCTGGAGGTGGCATGCGCGGGTAGCCACAACATTCTGATGATCGGGCCGCCGGGGTCGGGAAAGACGATGCTGGCCAAGCGCATGCCAACGATTCTTCCGCCCCTGACGTTTGAGGAGGCACTGGAGACGACGCGCATTCACAGCGTGGCGGGTGTGCTCGATGCACGCGTGGGGATCGTTGGAGTGCGGCCGTTTCGCTCGCCGCATCACACGATCTCTGACGCGGGGCTGATTGGCGGGGGAGCGATTCCGCGTCCAGGTGAAGTTTCGCTGGCCCACAATGGTGTGCTGTTTCTGGACGAACTGCCAGAGTTTCCGCGTTCGGTGCTGGAGGTGATGCGGCAACCGCTGGAGGATGGGACCGTGTGCATTGCGCGTGCGGCGATGTCGCTAAGTTTTCCAGCGCGCTTTATGCTGACGGCGGCTATGAATCCATGTCCGTGCGGATTCCACAATGACTCGAAGCGTGAGTGCACATGCACTCCGCCAATGATCCAGCGGTACATCTCGAAGATTTCCGGGCCGCTGCTGGATCGGATCGACATTCACATTGATGTGCCGGCGGTGAACTACAAAGAGATGCGGAGCACGAATGAGCCAGAGGGATCGGGAAAGATTCTGGAGCGCGTAGTGAGAGCGCGGCAGATTCAGCTGGAACGATTTTCGACGAGCAAGGAGAAGCTCTATTGCAACGCACAGATGTCGTCGCAGAACATTCGCAAGTTCTGCGGGCTATCGGCCGACTGCGAGCGACTACTGGAGCGGGCGATGACGCAGCAGGGGCTGAGCGCGCGGGCTCATGACCGGATACTGAAAGTGGCGCGGACGATTGCGGATCTGGAAGGAACGAGCCAGCTTGAACCTAAACACATTGCGGAGGCGATTCAGTACCGGACGCTGGACCGGACGTATTGGGCGTGATCTTGATCGGGCCATCGGGCGATCGGATGATCGGGCCATGTGAAAAGCGAGTTCTACCGCCGAGACGCAGAGAGGGCCGAAAACCCTAAATCGGGTGATCGGATGATCGGGCCATCTGAAAACAAGTCTGCTGAAAACAGATCTGCCGTCTGAGAGACAAACAATAACGCAGGGAGCGCCTAGAAGACCCAAAAAAGGCTCCTCGGCGCTCTCGTGTCTTGGAGGTGATTTGAGTTTAGTCGGCGGCGGCACCTGTTCTTGGGAGTGCTGCGTCTTCGGCCTGCCGCAATCGGAGCGCCCGGTTTGACGGCAAGCCGGCATCGCGAATTTTGTAGAGCAGAGCGCGATAGCTGATACCGAGTGTGCGGGCTGCTTGCTTGCGATTCCAGTGGTGCTGCTGAAGGACTTTCAGAATGACCTTGCGCTCGAGTTCGCGAACGGCCTGTCGCGTCAGCTTCTTCAATGAAACCGGTCCATCGAAGGAGATGTCGGGATTGAGGAAGTCCGGCTCGCGGTGAACGAGATCGGCGGTAATGGCGTCCTCGTGGCCCAGGATTACATAGCGCTTGATTAGGTTCTCGAGTTCGCGGATGTTGCCAGGCCAATGATACTTCTGGAGCGTGGCCAAGACTTCGGGTGACAACGGACGGGCTCGGCAATTGAACTTGCGGTTGTAGTAGTCGAGGAAGTAGCGGCAGAGGTCTTCGATATCACCGCGACGTTCGCGCAACGAGGGCATGCGCAGGTTCACGACGTTGATGCGATAGAAGAGGTCCTGGCGGAAGGTGCCGGCTTCGATCTCGGCTTGAAGATCGCGATTAGTCGCGCAGACGACGCGCACTTCGACCTTTTTGTCTTCCTGAGCGCCGATGCGGCAGAACTGGCCGTCCTGCAAGAGTTGCAGGAGCTTCGACTGAAGGGAAGAATCGAGCTCGGAAATTTCGTCGAGAAAGAGCGTGCCGCGATGAGCCATTTCGACGCGGCCCGGCTTGGCTCCGAAAGCGCCGGTGAACGCGCCTTTTTCGTAGCCAAACAACTCGCTCTCGAGCAAGGTTCCCGGAATTGCCGGACAGTTTACTTTGACGAACGGTCCGACCTTCCAGGGCGAAAGCCCATGAATGAGTCGCGCAATAATGTCTTTCCCGGTCCCGCTCTCTCCGGTAATCAATACGGGGACGTTCGCCGCCGCAACCCGTGCGAGTTGGGCACGAATCGCCTGCACAGCTTCCGAATGCCCAAAGATAATGTTGTCAGGAGGAAGTTCGCCCAGCGACTGCTGAAAAGAAGTAACCGGCATGGTCGTCATAAGAGTCCCTGAATTCCTGCCGGATCGATATCACCCGGCATGCACTAAAAGTGCATCTTGAGCACCAAACGGGGGAAGAGAGAAGAACGAAGCTGGCGATGACAGATAACTGCGAATTCTGATAGCGACTTAGAAGGATGATAATCCTTTGTTATGAGGCACGTGCATGGCACGAAAGTGCCATGTTGAATGTGCGTCCTGGAGGGAAAAAGATTTCACACAACGGCAACCGCTTTCCTTAAATCGCGGGGAAGGGTATCCGAGTTGGTGCTGAGGGGGCGAGAGAACTTGAGGCCCAGGAGATGATAGTCATCTAAATGCGCGATCCAGACGGCTTTGGCGCGAAGGACGCGGGAGGAACTGGGTAGACCGCTCGCCGGGGCGATCGGGATACTGGGGATCTCGAGGGAGATCGTCGCAGCTTTGGGGAGGGATCGGCGGACGGCGACCAAAGCTCCACCGGCGGAGATGTTCAAGGCAGTGGCGAACTCGAGACAATCCTGGCCATCTCCATCTTTAGAGCGAACAAAAACGGGAATAGCCAACTGCAAACGAACGGAACGGCGTGCGTCCTTAGGTTGGACCCGCTTTCTCATAAGCGATCTAGCGTAAACGCCGTCATGCTCGCATCTTAGGGGCCAAACGCTGCGGAACCTTGAGAATCCATAAGGAACCGGGCTAAACCTCGCTAACGGCGCGGAATCTGGGGTGTAGCCGGATCATGGAAGCAGGCTGAATGGTGACCTATGGTCAATAATAGAAAGTGCAATGTTTTTCTCTTTGCTCTAATCCTCTTTCCGATTGACAGTGTGTTGTACCTGACTTAGCATGAAACCAATCCCTCGTTCTTGACGGTAGTGAATTTCCTCCCCAAAGTGTCGTGCTTGGGTCGTAATGACTTCACACGAAGGAAGACCAGCCATGTCTACCGGCGCCAGTTCCGTGAAAGAGAATCTGTCGACTCGTGGCACACGGGAAAGTGAATCTGCCACTTCTTCAGCCGGTGTATTGCGCGAGCTCGAACAACTGCGCGATCAGTACCGAAAAACGACCAATGCGCTGGCATCGGCGGCGCACGATCTGAAGACCCCTTTGGCCATCATGAATGGCTACATCGAGCTTCTGCAAAGCCAGAAGCTTGGTCCGCTCAACGAGCGCCAGCAGGAAGTGATGGCCGACATGTTTTCGAGCGGCCAGCGGCTGCAACATTTCATTCAGGATTTTCTGACCTACACGGTGCTGGAGACCGGTGAACTGAAGATCCAGTATGCCGAAAACGATATGAATGCGTGCCTGTCGGAGGTATGCCGCATCTGGTCGAACCGCTTTCAGGAGCGCGGATTGGCACTCTACTTCCTGACCAATGAGAAACTAGGGCCTTTCTTGTTCGACGCACCGAAGGTGCAACGGGTGATTTCCAATTTGCTCGAAAATGCGTGCAAGTACACACCACAAGGCGGCACGGTGTGGCTGCATGCGGAACCGCATATGTGGGAACGGCGATCGGTGAGCAAGGTGGCGGCGCATGGTGACCGGCGACGGCAATCGAACGACGCGCCCAATGCCGTGAAGGTGAGCGTTTCCGATACCGGGCCGGGGATCCGGCCGGAGTTTCAGCTAGAGATTTTTGACGACTTCTTCCGCCTGCCGGGCAGCGAAGTGACGGAAGGAATGGGACTGGGGTTGGCGATCGCGCGGCGATTGCTCATGGGCATGGGCGGCAAGATCTGGGTTGAAAGCGAACCGGAAGCAGGCAGCAAATTCTCCTTCCTTATCCCCCTGAAACCGATTCCAGGCAATTCGCTTCGGGGGAACCAATGAGCCAGGGAGCGAACATCCTTCTCGTCGATGACGAGCCAGGAATGTTGCGTTACATCCGCACGCTGCTCGAGGTGGACGAGCATAAAGTTCAGACGGCAACGACCGGCGAGGAAGCGCTGGAGCAGCTCCAAAAAGGGCTGCAACCGGATCTGGTGCTGCTAGACCTGCTTATGCCGGGCATCGATGGCTTGCAGACGCTCGAGCAACTTCGCCAGATCAAGCCTGGGCTGAAGGTGGTGATGCTCTCCTGCGTAAGCGACACGCGCAAGGTCGTACAGGCGATGCGCCTCGGCGCCACCGATTACCTGACGAAACCATTTCAAAAAGCCGAGCTTGATTCCGTGATCAGCCAATGCGTGGGCGGCGGCAAGAGCGAGTCCTACGCTGGTGAAGTCGAAGAGCTGTGCGACGACGTGTTCTTTGTGGCGGCGAGCCCGGCGATGAAGAAGATCCGGTCGCAAGCGGCGCTGGTTGCCAATGTCGATATTCCGGTGCTGCTCCTGGGCGAGAGCGGAACGGGTAAGGAGGTTCTGGCGCGGCTGATTCACAAGCTTTCTCCGCGCGCGCATCGCACATTTTTGAAGGTGAATTGCGCGGCCGTGCCTGCTGACCTGCTGGAGAGCGAACTGTTCGGCTACGAAGCGGGAGCTTTTACGGGCGCCAATCATGCGAAGCCTGGCAAGTTTGAGCTTTGCAATAAGGGCACAATTCTGCTCGACGAGATCGGCGAGATGCCTCCGCTCTTGCAGGCCAAGTTGCTGCATGTTCTACAGGACCAGACGTTTTCGCGCCTTGGCAGCCGCAGCGTAATCAAAGTCGATGTGCGCATTTTGGCGGCGACCAACATCGATATTCCCGAGGCGATCGCCACCAAGCGCCTGCGCGAGGACCTTTACTACCGGCTGAACGCATTTACGCTTTCGCTGCCGCCGCTGCGCGACCGCAAAGAAGAAATTCCGATCCTGCTGAAGCATTTCATGTCGCGGATGTCGGAATCGTACGCGCGCTCGCCGCTCCCGCTTGGACCGGCGCTGATGGAAGCATGCCTGCGCCATCCGTGGCCCGGCAATCTGCGTGAATTGAGCAACTTTGTGAAGCGGTACCTGGTGCTCGGAGACGAGCATCTGGCAGCTTCCGAGTTGCAGCCACGGCCAGACGGTGGCGGAGGATCCCAGGGCGATTCGCATGGCAGAATGGCTGGGAGCGGCGACAATGCCGGCGGACTCAAGTCGCTGGCGCGGAACGCCAAAGACGAAGCGGAAGCGGAGGCGATTGCGCGCGCTCTCGATGAAACGAACTGGAATCGCAAGCAGGCGGCGGTATTGCTGAAGATCAGTTACAAAGCTCTCCTCTATAAGATTCGACAATACGGAATCGCGCAAAGCCGCAGCACTCACCGACTGTCCGCGGGCGCGTAGTAAAGAATCGCAGACACTCCGGCCGCGCTCAGGGCCGCGACTTTTCTCCTTCTTCTCGCCTGATTGTCACTTTCACTGTGCGGTTCTCTGCTCGGGTAGTTCTTTGTTTTAAATCCTGATTCCACACCTCTTGAGGCAATGAAAATCGTCAAAATTTGAATGGTTGACAAAAGCTCCAAAACGAAAGTATAAGTAATGGTTCATAACAGCTTTTCGAAAGCTGGCCGGTCTCAGGAGCCTCGTCATGCCGAGCATTTCCCGCGGTCTGCGCACTTTCCTCCCCCTCTTTATTGTTGTTTCCTTCTTGTTCGCTTTGAGCCCTGCTCTCTTTGCACAAAAGGACGCCGGAGCCATCGTCGGCCTGGTGCGCGATTCGAGCGGGGCGGTGGTGGCGGGCGCCAAGGTCACAGTTGCCGATGCGGAACGCGGAACGAGCGTTACTTTGTCTACTAATAAGGATGGCGAGTACGTGGCCGATCCTCTTCGCATTGGCCGTTACACCGTGACCGTCGAGAAAGAAGGATTCAAGAAGGCAGTTGCGGGGCCGGTGCAGGTCAACGTGCAGGACCGCGTTGGCGTGGACGTGCAGCTGCAACCGGGCGCGGCAACCGAGGTGATGGTGGTCACGAGCCAGGGTCCGCAACTCGAGACCGAGACCTCGGATCTTGGGCAGGTGGTGGACAGCCAGCGGATCAATGCCCTGCCGCTGAATGGACGCAACTATGCACAGCTTGCACTTTTGGGGGCGGGAGTCGCCACGGCCGAGCCGGGCTCGCGCGTGGAGACGACCTACGGCTTCAGCGCCAATGGAGCGCGCTCCCTGCAAAATAATTTTCTGCTCGACGGAATCGATAACAATGCGAATCTTGGCGACGTGCTGAACGGCGCGGCCTACGTGGTGCAGCCGGCAGTAGATGCCATTGCCGAGTTCAAAGTGGAAACCAACGCCTATAGCGCCGAATTTGGACGCGGCAATGGGGCGATCATGGATGCGGTCATCAAGTCCGGCACCAACCAGATTCATGGCGACCTTTGGGAATTTGTTCGCAATGAAAAGTTCGACGCGGTCAATGCGTTCGACAATCCTAGTACCGGTGGGTTCGGCCAGCAGCCCTACAAGCAAAACCAGTTTGGCTTCACCCTCGGCGGACCGATCGTCAAGAACAAGATGTTCTTCTTTGGGGACTATGAGGGATTGCGGATTCGGCAGGCTTTGCCGCAACTTTCCACCGTCCCGACGACCGCCGAGGTTGGCGGTGACTTTTCCGCGTTTCTTGATTCAACAACGCCAACCGGCGCCATGGATTGCAGCGGAAACCCGACCTACATGGGAGAAATTTTCGATCCAACCAAGGCGCAGAGTAACTCGCCATATAATGGGGGACCTTGCGGGACTCCGATCGGGACGACGTCGGCAGGAGTGCCCACGAACATTTTCACCGGAAATAGCGGCACGAACACTCCAATCGATCCGCTCGCACAGGAACTAGCTAACCTCTTCCCTCCGCCCACGCCGAATCTCACTAACCCCGGCGGGAACTACCTGGCCGACCCGAAGCGCAACGAAGGCGAGAACAAGTTCGACGTTCGTTTCGATCAGACCATCAGCGGAAAAGATAATTTTTTCGCTCGCTTCAGTTACGGCAAGGACAATAACTTCCTTCCATCCCCTTTCCAGAACTTCCTGGATGGTGGCAGTTTCCAGGACGGCTATAGCAACAACACGGCGGAAGGGCTGGCGGCGAGTGAGGTTCATACTTTCCGAAACAACCTTATCAATGAATTTCGGTTTGGATTTAATCATCTCCACTCTCATCGCTACAATCTTTTCTACAACGAAGACGTGGCGCAAGAACTCCCCATCCCGTTCCCTGGAGTTCCGTACGTTGCCGGTCAGGAGATAGGTGGGCTGCCCGCCATTTATTTTGGCGATGGCACGGCGGCAATTGGCGCGTCGCAATTTCTGCCGGCAAATGAACACCAGCACAGCTTCGTTTTCACGGACAACCTGATCTGGACGCACGGGCGGCATGCCGCGAAGTTCGGGACCGAGCTTCGCTTCGAGCAGTTCACGATCCTTGAACCGGCTGCGGCGCGTGGCGAAATCGACTTTGGTGGCGGATTCCTGATCAACGACAATTACGGCGACCCGGGCACCGGCGGTGAGGCCTTTGCCACTTTCATGCAGGGAATTTCCGATGGCGGGTCGATCACCAGTGTGACGCCCAACATCATTTACAACCGCCAGATTTATGCGGTATACGCGCTCGACGATTTCAAAGTCAGTCGGAAGCTGACTCTCAATCTGGGACTACGCTACGAACTCTTTACGACCATTAAAGAAGCTAATAATCAGCAGGCTACGTTCGATTTCGCTTCCCAGTCGTTGATTGCACCCAGTGGACAGAACGCGCAACTGACGCCAACACTTGGAACAGAGCTTACGATTCAGAACACGGGCACGCGCGGACTCATCCGTCCGGACCGTAACAATTTTGCTCCCCGCATCGGGCTCTCCTATCAGATCGCCGACAAACTTGTGTTCCGCAGCGGTTACGGTATTTTCTATGGGGGGCAGGAAAACGGTCCGTTCTCGAACCCGAGTCCGGGATTTAATCCTCCATTTCTGTCGTCAGAGGCTTACAACGCGCCTTGCCAAGCGCCGACCGCAAATGGCGGGGCCGGTCAGCTGGATTGTTCAATCTCGGCCGCCAATAATAGTGGGCTGGCGCTCAACCAGCTCCAGCAAGGCTTTTCCAACAACACGATCACTGGACTTAGCCCGCTTGCCGATCCGAACTCGCCTGAACTTTATTCGCTCGATCCGCATCTGGTGACGCCTTATACGCAACAGTGGCACCTCGGGTTTGAATATCAGCTGCCGTCGGATACGGTTCTCGAGGTTTCCTATGCGGGCTCGCGGGGGCTGAAGCTCTTCGCTTTTTACAACGGCAATCAGGCGGTGCCGGTTGCGGGAACGGATTCGCTGCCGACAGCACCGCGTCGTCCCGCCAATAATGCGAACTGGCCCGGCGGCGTGGGTGGTACCTGCACGCTGGCCACTCCGCAGTTCTGTAATCCCGCGCTTGATGTCGCCATTGACACCTTCCGATCGAATACGCAGTCGAATTACAACTCGCTGCAGATGCGGCTGGAAAAACGTTACTCCCACGGATTGCAGTTCGAGGCTGCCTATACCTACTCACACGCCCTGGACAACGCTTCCAGCGCCAGCCTCGGATCGGTGAACAACGGGGACTTCCAGGACCAGCGCTTTCCGAACTTGAACTACGGCAACGCCGATTTCGATGTGCGGCAGCGCTTCGTGTTGAGCTACCTCTATGATTTGCCCTTCGGCCGCGGAAAACTGTTTGCGAAAGACGCAAACCGCATTCTGAACCAGATCATTGGCGGCTGGCAGATGTCGGGAGTGTTCTCCGCCGCGACCGGCAATTATTACACCGCGACCGACATCAACGACATTTCGGGCGGCGACTGCGGCGGCACCGTCGGATACTACTGTTCGCGGCCGAATCTGGTCGGCAATCCAAATACGAAACCGTGTGTTCCGGGAACCTTGTTCAACACCTGCGCGTTCGCTGACAACAGCAATCTTGGGACTTTCGGCGATGCGGGGCGCAATATCATTGAAGGCCCCGGCTACAAAACATGGGACACAGCTTTCGACAAACAGTTTCCGATCAGCGAGCAAAAGCGGTTTGAATTCAGGGCCGAGTTCTTCAACATACTCAATCACGTGAATTATTTGTTTGGACAGTTTGGCGCGATCAGCGCCGAGCCCACGCCGTTGGAACTCAATCCATTTATTCCCACTGACCAAAGCACTTTCGGCTTCCCGCTGGCGGCGCGTCCGCCGCGACAGATCCAACTGGCGCTTAAGTTTTACTTCTGAGAGGCGTGGGGGGTGAGGGCGTGCGCTGCGAAGCGATGGGCCGGGCGATCGAGCGGTTCGCAAGCCGGCTGCGAGAGAACCGCGAGGGGCGAGGCGTCGGCATCTATTCGATCTGCTCGGCCAATCGTTTCGTGCTGGAAGCTGGAATGCTTCAGGCACAGCGCGACGAGAGCCTGCTGCTGATCGAATCCACTTCCAGCCAGGTCAATCAGTATGGCGGTTATACCGGACAGACTCCGGCGCAGTTCGTCTCATTCGTGAAGGAGATTGCGGCCGCCCTCAATTTTGCGGACGAAAACATTGTGTTTGGCGGCGACCACCTCGGTCCGAACCCGTGGCGCCATGAGGATCCCTCTTCGGCGATGCGGAATGCTGGAGAACTCATTCGCGCCTGTGTGCTGGCGGGCTACTCGAAAATACATCTGGATGCGAGCATGCGCCTGGCGGGCGATCCCGGTGAGTCCGATTATCCGCTGGCGGAAGAGATCGTCAGCACTCGCGCGGCGGAATTGTGCAAGGTCGCCGAAGCGGCATACGCGGAAGTTCGCAATCATTCATCCCCACCGCTTTACGTCATTGGAACGGAGGTGCCGATTCCGGGCGGCGAGACGTCCGAGGCACGGGCACCGGAGGTCACGCGAGTGGAGGACGCGGAACGGACAGTTCAAATGGCAAGACGCGCTTTCGAGTCCCGCGGATTGCAATCGGCGTGGGAGCGCGTCATTGCGATGGTTGTGCAGCCGGGCGTGGAGTTCGGCGATGCAACGATGTTCCCCTACCGGCCTGCCAAGACTCGCGAACTGTGCCGGTTTGCGGCCGAGCGATGGCAGGGTGTTTATGAGGCACACTCGACCGACTATCAGAGTCGCGAGGCTCTGCGAGCGATGGTGCGCGATCACTTTGCGATCTTGAAAGTCGGGCCGTGGCTGACGTTTGCTTTCCGCGAAGCCGTCTTTGCGCTGGCAGCGATGGAAGAAGAATGGCTAGGGGAGCGGAAGGGTGTTACTTCTTCACGAATCCGCGAGGCGCTGGAGGAGGCGATGGTGGCGCATCCGGCGGAGTGGAAGAATTACTATCGCGGCGACGAAGCGGCCCTGCGTTTCGCGCGGAAGTACAGTTTTAGCGATCGTTCACGCTATTACTGGCCGCGGCCTGAAGTTGCGGCGGCCTTGCAGCAATTGATTGCGAACTTGACGCTTCATCCCCCGCCGGTTTCTCTGATAAGCCAGTTTATGCCTGATCAGGCGGAAGCCGTGTTGGCGAGGGTTATTTCGAACGATCCTGTCGAGTTGATCAGAAACAAAATTCTTGGAGTCATCGACTTCTATGCAGATGCGTGCGGAATGAAAATGCCGGACTGCGCTTAAGATCGCGTCCGAACCGGCAAATAGGCGCGTCGCATGTCGAGTTCGCGGCAGATCTTCGCTAGGATGTCGCTAGTTTTCTTCGTCGGCCGGGAGATCGAAATTGACCAAGTCTCCGCGGAAGCCGCGCGTCTTCCATGCGCCAAAAGCGATTCCGGCCGCCATCCAGATCGATCCCGCGATCATGGCAGGCCTGCTTAGACTCACCCACAGTAAAAGACAGATCACGAAACCAAGGACGGGGGGTACGATGAAGGATGGAGTCCACCTGCCGTCGCGGACCACGTAACGGATGAAGGCGGCAGCATTCACGCCCATGAATGCGATGAGGGCTCCGAAATTCAGCATTTCGGCGCCCAGGCCGTAGCTCATCACGAATGCGCCCACCAGCGCTACGCCGCCGACAAATAACACATTATTCCGGGGAACGCGATGCTTCGCATCCACCACTCCGAAAAAAGACTGCGGCAACGCGTTGCTCCGTCCCATTCCGTAGAGTAGACGGGCCGCGCCAATCTGCGCACCCATGCCCGAACCGAAATTGGCGACCAGCAGGGTAAACCCGATGATGCCAAACATCGGCTTCCAGGCCCGAGCGGCGACGTGAACGAAGGCGGTATCGACGTCGGGAAAAGCCTGCGATGCGGGCCAGATCAATTGTGCGGCGTAGACCTCAAATGCGGAAAGAATGCCGATGACGAGGCAGGTGAGCACGGTGGCGAGCAGAATGTTGCGGCGCGGATTTTCAGCTTCTTCGGAAAGAGTGGAGATGCCGTCAAAACCAATGTAGGTGAGCACCGCGATCGACGTTCCGCCGAGGACGGCCTTGGTATTCCACAGGGTGGGATCGTAAAACGGGCGCGTGTAGAAGTCCACACCGTCGTGGGGATGGCCGAAGATGTAACGGGCCGCGACGACAAAGAAGATGGCAATCACTACGCCCATACCCGCGGCCAGGGCCGAGTTCACGCGCGCGGAAGTTTTTACTCCCTGGACGTTGAGGCCGGTGAAAACGAACGCGAAGAAGATCGCCCATATCCAGTACGGCACGCCGGGAGCAAACACATGCGCCTGCTGGCTGCACCAGATCGTGCAGATGATGGGATTGAGCATGTAGTCCATGACCATGCTCCAGCCGGTCACATATCCCAGCGCGGGATTAATTTCCTGGCCGACGTAGGTGAAGGCTGAGCCGGCGCTCGGGTAAACGCGCGCCATACGACCGTAGCTGATGGCGGTGAAGAGCATTGCTACCATCGCAATCAGGATGGTCGTAACGACATGACCGCGCCCACGGTCGCTGAGTACGCCGAACACCGACATGGGCGCGACCGGCTGAATGACGATGATGCCGTAGAGAATCAGGTCCCAGAGACTGAGCGTACGTCTCAGGTGGGGCGCCCTTGCGGACTGTTCGGCTTTAGAGCCGTTCGCTTTCGATCCGTGCGATGTCGAGTCGTGCGCTTTCGAGTCGTTCATTGGCCGTATTTGTCTTTCGTCTTTTGCGCGGCCGGAAACGAAGTCGACGTCATGGCCGGTCCGAACGAGAATGTTTTAAATGCCCACGACAGCATAAATGACCCGACTGCGAGCCGACGCATGGGAGAGGTTTCGTTTGGTGCTCCTGCTCATAACGAAATCAAACGAAAGTATAATCGAGGCAATACGAAAGACAAGAACAAACTTGACAACATTTGGTAAGCGCAGTATAAAGACGAGAAATCAGGGGACTGCGAAAGAGAGGCTGTATGACACCCCGTTCTGCTTTCCGTAGGTCCCGCCCGTTTTCGTCCTCGATGATTTCCCTGCTCGTCATTCTAGCCGCATCCGTTGCGGCGTACGCACAGCCGGGAAAGATTTACTACGTGGCCACGACCGGCAGCGATAGTAACCCGGGCTCGCAGGAGGAACCTTGGCTGACGATTTCCCACGCTGCGAAAGTTGCCAGGGCCGGCGCCACTGTTTATGTTATGGGCGGAGTCTACAACGAGATTGTGAATTTCCCCCATTCCGGAACCCCCCCTGCACCGATCACCTTTCAAAGCTATCCCGGACAGACGGCCGTCCTGGACGGGACAGGACTGAAAGTTTCTGGTACGCAGGGACTGATCACGATTGCAGGCAACCGAAGCTATCTCACCATCAGCGGATTTGAGATCCGCAACCTGACGACGAGGAGCGCCAACGCAGTTCCGTGCGGCGTGTGGATCACAGGCCGCGGCACGGGGATAAAGATTTTGAACAACCTGATTCACGACATCACGACCACTGCCCGACAGGGCAATGCCTGCGGCTTGTTCGCGTATGGCACGTCGAAGACACCAATCAGCCAATTGGTGGTCAGCGGCAACGAACTTTACGACCTGAAGACTGGCGAGAGCGAGTCTTTGACGCTGAACGGAAATGTTATGAATTTTCAGGTCATCAACAATCTGGTTCACGACAATTACAACATTGGCATCGACATCATTGGGTATGAGGGAACCGGTCCGGTTGGTTATGACGAGGCCAGTTATGGAGTGGTGAGCGGCAATACGATTTACAACATCAGCGGGATCGGGAATCCCGGGGAGGGCGCGGAGTACGACGCCGACGGGCTCTATTGTGACGGGTGCGCGTTTGTCACCTTCGAGAGAAATGTTGTTTTTCAGGTCGACTACGGCATTGAAACCACCAGTGAGAATCAGGTTTGCCTCCCGACCGGCACGGAGTGGCCCGGACCGGATGGCGTCGGGAAGCCGGCGAGAAGGAAATCTCCCTGCTACGGACGCTATGCCACGGTGCGGAACAATCTTTTTTACGAGGCGAATTCCTGCGGCAATTCCATTGGTGGTTATGCGCAAGCGACGAAAAAAGGCGGCGGCAGCAACGGAGGCGGGAGCAGCTTTGCCGATGTGTTCGTCAATAACACGCTTTACGACAATGGCACGCAAGCAGGGAACGACCAGGAAGGGACGCCCAGCGGCGATTTCCAGATTCAGAATCAGGTAGGCAGTGCGCAGGGCGATTATTTCGAAAACAATCTGATCTATTCGGGATCGCCGAATATCTGGATCAACAGTTTTGTGCCTTGCAGCGCGACTTATCCCTGCCCGCCCGCGACACTGGATTGGAACCTCTACTACTCCCTGGCGGGCTATGAAGAAGGAACGTCGATCTCTTGGGGGGGCCAGAGCAATTTTGCCAGCTTTCCTGGCTATCAGACGGCCTCCGGAGAAGATGCGAATTCGCTGAATGCGAATCCGCAGTTGATCGGCATTGGCGATATGCCGCCGAATCTCTATACACAAATGAATTCTCCGGCGCTCGCCGCGGGCAGCACGAGCCTGAGTTGCGCCGTCGGGTGGTGCGATCCGAACGGCAGTTCCCCCAACTCGATTTACGGCAGCACCGACATTCTCGGGAATCCACGCGTTAGCGGTTCGAGCATTGACATAGGCGCGTACCAGAATACTGGCGTAACGTTGGACAACACCATCAGCGTGGCCTTGTCTGCCAATACCTACACTCTGCAATCGGGACAGACCGCGACTTTGACGACTACCGTGTTGGCTGTTCCGGGCGGAGCCGGGGTACCGAGCGGCACGGTAAATTACATGCTCGGATCGACTTTGCTGGCGTCGCAAACTCTGATGCCGACAGGACCGACGACGTCTTCGGCCAGCATGCCGATCAGCGCCTCTCAACTGGAGTCCGGTACCAACAGCATTACCGCGGTTTACTCGGGAAATTCGATCTCGCCATGCTGCAATCCGTCGGAGCCGCCGGGAGGGGGAACGCCGCTTCCTGTTTATCCGGGCGCAACCTCTCCTGCCATTATCATTACGGTTAACGGGTCTCCTGAGATTTATGTTCATCGGTAGGTCAGTTTTCCCAAGGCAATCGAAACTCGAGTGCAGTCGGACGTTCTGGATGTCTGCATTGGCGGCGATCTCTGTGCTCGTTCTGATTGCATTAGTCGGCCCGGCCCGGGGCCAAGACACGGAAAAACAGTCCCAGCCTACGATTGGCTATCACTCGGCGGCTGGCGCGGACGAGCGAAAAGTTCTCTTGCTCAAGGATTTTCATCCGAAATCGATGCTGCACGTGCCTGAGCACTTTCCGCAGCGGGCAAAGTTTTACGTGGTTGATGTGCACAATCACACGAACGATCCGGCAGGGATCGGAGACCAACTGCCGCCGGCAGAAGTCGTCCGCATCATGGACGAGACGAACGTCAAGCAAGTCGTGATTCTCACGGGTATGTGGGGCGACAAACTGCAGCATCTTCTGGACACGATGGTTAAGCCGTATCCGGAGCGCTTTATCGTGTTCACGCAAATCGACTGGTCGAAGATCGACGACCCGGATTTCGGACAAGAGATGGTGCGGCAACTGGATGATGGAATTGTGCGCGGGGCACGCGGGCTGAAAATACTGAAGGACTTTGGGCTGGGAGTGCGCGACAGAAGCGGCAGGTTGATTGCGATTGACGATCCACGGCTGGATCCGGTCTTCGATGAGTGCGGGCGGTTGGGGATTCCAGTCTTTATTCACACCGCGGACCCGGAAGCCTTCTTTCTTCCTATTGATGCGCAGAATGAGCGTTATGAGGAGTTGATCGAACATCCGGACTGGAGTTTCTTTGGCCGGGACTTTCCGGCACTGAAGGAGTTGATGGACGAGCGAAATCGGGTCGCGGCGCGCCATCCCGGTACGACCTTCGTCTATCTGCACATGGGGTGGCCTGAGAACCTACCCTGGGTGCGCGACGTTTTGGAGCGCTACCCGAACGTCATGATTGAGTTCGGCGGGCGCGAGGCAGAACTTGGCCGCCAACCGATGGAGACGCGTGAGCTTTTCCTTAAGTATCAGGATCGCGTGATGTTCGGCAGCGACAACGGAATGGATCCGGCGATGTACCGGAACTACTTCCGCTGGCTCGAAACGGCGGACGACTCTTTCGATTATTGGGGCTCGCCGAGCCAAGGGCGCTGGACAATTTATGGTCTGGGTTTGCCGGATGCGGTTCTGGAAAAAATCTACCATTTGAATGCGGAGAAATTGTTCTCCCGGTTTCAAGGCGAACATTCGCTAAAGGAGAAGAAATGACAGCGCGAGCGCGGGGAACACTGAAATGGATGTCGGCAGTGGGCGCGATGTTACTGCTGGGCGCGGGTGTGCTTCACAAGGCTGCGATCGGCGCGCCTTCTCCAGAGTCTGGTCAGTCTTCCATCCAAGTCGAAGCCGGCGCCAAGCGACCGCTGGTGCTGAGGACTAAGACGACCGAGTTTCGAGTGCTGCCGTCGGGCTATACAGAAGCGCTCTTGATTAAAGACGGACGTAAGCTGACGCTCGATGATCCGAAGGCCGGTGACAGTGCGAATGACTCTGTTGTTGAGTCGGGAAAGGTGGTGCATTTCTCTCTCGACTTCGCGCATGCAAAGGTTACGGAGGCTTCAGGCAAGCTGGGAACCGGGAAACAAGTTGAAATTCCTGGCGATGCGATGGGAGCCTCGGGTCAGAAAATGCACCGGGTGTTGACGATCGCGGTCTATGACAATTTCCCTAACCTCTTGCTTTCATCGACCGAATATCGCAATGACGGCAGTAGCGACGTCCACATCGACCAGATCGTGAGCCAGGCTCACCGGCTCAACGCGCATTTGTCGGATGAGAAAGCACAGCCTTACGCGATGTGGTCGTTCCAGGGGTCGAGTTATGACTGGGGCAAGGACGACGTAAGGAAGCTGACTACTCCCTTCTTTCAGCCGAACGTCATGGGTGCGGTCGTCAAAGGAGGCTACGGAGGCGGTATTCCGGTGGTTGCGTTCTGGACGGGCGCTGTGGGCGAGGCGATGGGCCATGTGGAAACACTGCCCCTCTCGGTGTCCTTGCCGGTACGGGTTGGCACGGATCGACGCGTAACCGCGAGCCTGGACGTTCCAGGCGCAGTCACGCTCAAGCCTGGGGAAAGTTATTCGACTCCGCGCAGTTTCGTCGCGGTGTACTCGGGAGACTTCTATCAGCCTCTGCATTTATGGTCGAGCGTCTTGCAGAAAGAAGGATGGGAGCTTCCGAAGCCTTCGAGCGAGGCCTATAACGCAAGCTGGTGCGGATGGGGTTACGAATTCAATGTAACTGCAAAGCAAATGCTGGGGACGGTTCCCAAGCTGAAGGAAATGGGAATCAAATGGGCTACACTGGACGATCGCTGGTTCAATAACTATGGGGATTGGCAGCCGCGCAAGGAGACGTTTCCCGGTGATTCGATCCAGCAGATGGTTCGCGACTTTCATAAGCAGGGCATATTTGTGCAACTCTGGTGGCTGCCACTTGGAGTTGAAGACGGCCAGGGAAAGTGGGAATCCCATAAGTATCTCGTGTCGGATGTTGTGCGGGAGCATCCGGAGTGGCTCATTCTGGATAAGAATGGGCACCACGCCCGCATGACTCGCGATCTGGCAGCTCTTTGTCCGGCCGTTCCCGAGGTACAACAGTATTATAAGAAGCTGACAGAGCGATTCATTCGCGATTGGGACTTTGAAGGTTCGAAATTAGACAACATCTATACCGTACCTGAGTGCCATAACCCCGCCCATCATCATAAGTCGCCGCAGGATTCTGTGAATGCGATGGCGGATGTGTACAAGATTATCTATCAAACGTCGCGGGCGCTCAAACCGGAGAGCGTCACGCAAAGCTGTCCCTGTGGCACACCGCCGTCGCTTGCATGGCTGCCATACATGGACCAGGCTGTCACTGCCGATCCGGTGGGCGCGGTGCAGGTTCGGCGACGTATCAAGATGTATAAGGCGCTGCTCGGCCCAGAATCGGCGGTGTATGGCGATCATGTGGAACTGTCTGCGATGACGCGGGCCGGAGATGACTGGATCGAACATGGAGACGATTTTGCTTCCACAATTGGGGCGGGCGGGGTGGTTGGAACCAAGTTCGTGTGGCCTGATCAAGGCCCTAAGTTCAGCCGTGTGAACTTGACTCCGGAAAAAGAAGAGCACTGGAAGAAATGGATGGCCATCTATAACGAGAAGATGCTATCGAAAGGGACTTTTCTCCCGTTATATACGTACGGATACGATGTGCCGGAGGCGTATGCGATTCAGAAGGATGGCAAGATGTACTATGCATTCTTTGCCCCGACGGATGCCGCGTGGAGCGGCACGATTGAGCTTCGGGGGCTGAACCCCGGCACGTATCGAGTATTGGATTATCCCAACAATAAGGTGCTTGGGAGCGTTGAGGCGCAGGCGAATCGCATTGCTACGCTCAAGACGACCTTCAAACAGCACCTATTGATAGAAGTCAGCCCGCAATAAAGGGGCGAGAATCTATCCTCGATCAATTAGAGATCTGGAACGTGCCGATGCAGGAACGCCTCCCGGTGTTCACGATCAGCGAATGCCTCTGTGCCACCGGGACGCGAGACGCAGAGAGCTCCTGCTGCGTTGCCTGCGACCAGGCAATCGTGCAGCGGTCGGCCTTTGAGATAGGCATGCAGGAAGCCCGCGTCGAAGCTGTCTCCCGCTCCCACCGGATCGACAACGTTTACTTTCAAGGCAGGGACCTTGATTCTCTCGTTTCGCCGCACGGCCATCGCACCGTCGGCTCCTGCCTTCATGACCACTACTGGGACGACTTTGGACAGCTTGAGCAGGGCGGCGTCTGGATCGCCGTTGGCGGCAATCCGACACGCTTCTCTTTGATTAGGCAGGAATATATCGACTAATTCAAGAACGTTGCTTAAATCGGCGTCGAAGCGACCGCTCGGATCGTCATTTGTATCAAGCGATATGGTGAGTCCAGCGGACTTTAGGCGCCTAAAAAGCTCGGGCACATCCGGTCGAAGCTTTGACTGCAGATAGTATGACGATAGATGAAAGTGTCTGGCGTCCGCCAGGAAGTCTACATCAAGATCATTTAGCTCAAGAACGCTAATTGTTCCTGAGTAAGTAAGGATGTTACGCCAACTCTCTCTTTGCAAGATGACGCTCAGTCCTGTATTCGTAGAACTCTGTTTTTCGTACTCGGCTTATGTCAACCCCGCTTCTTCCCAGTCGTTCCAGCGCGATCTGACCCAGGGCATCTTGGCCAATAAGAGATTGAAAGCCAACCTTGCTGCCGAGCGAGGCCAGATTGTGTGCAACAATCGCTGACGAAGAGCCCAAGGTAAGGACTGCGTCATCCGCGAGCAGTTCGCGTTCCGGAGGTAACTCGTCCGGAAGGCCATATAGAATGAGGTCGAGATTGAGCTCGCCCGCGATGGTGATGTCAAAACGGGGGCTCACGCGACGGGTTCCGGCTTGCTTGATCCGATCGGGGACGTGTCATTACCAAGTATGACGGAGCGCGAGAGATAACGCGGTGAATCGGGATTCAGGCCCTTCTTTAATCCAGTGTACAGCGCAAGGAGTTGGCCTGGGACCAGGGTCGGCGCCAGACGTGCCAGTTCCGCTAGCGGTAGTTGCAGTTCGACTAACATATCCGCCGCGGCGCGGATCCGATCGTTTGCACGATTTACTACTACCAACGTCGTACCACCTAATGACTTGATCTCCTCAAGGAGATCGCATTCTGACTCTTGACCGGGCTCGGACACAAGGAAGGTGATCAGAGTCTCAGGAGTTACGATTGATTTTGGTCCATGGCGGAACTCAAGCGAGTGAAATACCTGGGCGGTCGAGATGGACATCTCAGTGACCTTCAGCGCATACTCGCAAGCCAAACCGTAGTAGGGTCCCTGTCCAAGGCACACGTAGTTGGCAAATGTGCGGTGCGCAACGAATTCACGGATTCTGCCGGGCGAGTTGGCGGAATAGCGGAGCTGCCAGTTCCGGCACGGTCATAAGATGATCCAGGCAGGATTCATTCCCAACCAGGCGTCCCGCGAGAAACTGGAGAGCGAGCAGCATGGAGGTAAACGAACGCGTCATCACCGTACTTAGCTCGTCGGCCGGTAGCACGACGGTGAGCGTGGCCAAGGCTTCGAGGGCTTGGCCTGGGACGCACGAGATCGCGACGCTGGGTATAGCGCGCTCTTGGAGTATTTCCGCCGCTTTAAGAACCTCCGACGTTCGTCCTGAGCGCGAAATGAGCACAGGGACAAAGGAAGAAGAGGAGAATGCCAGTTCCGGATACAGCAGTATCTCGGAGGCCGGGATTGCGCAGGCGCGCCGCCCGGTAAGGGATTTCATAGAAGCGGCTGCGGCGAGGGCGACATAGTAACTGGACCCACAGCCAATAAAGACAAATTCCTCGCGATTGCGAGCCAAGGCTTCCACTTCTCTCAGAACTTCGCTTCTGCTCAATGCGGCGAGACAGGTTTTCCAGCAATCCGGCTGCGAGAGAATCTCGGTGAGGCTATAACCGCCTTTGTCTTTTGCTGAGTCAGACAATCGTAACCTCAATTCCGGCCTTCTTGAGCGCGCGCAGATCCGATTTGTTGATGGCACGATCGGTGATGACTTCGTGCATCGACGTGGTCGGCACGATCAGAGATAGACTTCGCCGGCCAAACTTGGTCGAGTCGCATACAGTTACGGTTCGTTTCGCGACTTCGACCATCACGCGGTTCACGCGGGCCTCCAAAAGGTTGGGCGTCGTCAGGCCATATTCAACGTCGAAGCCGTCAACGGCCAGGAAAAGCAAGTCTGCGCTCAGGTGGCGCAGCGTATCCTCAGCCATCGGCCCCACCAGCGAGAACGAATTCTTGCGTAAAGTGCCGCCCGTGAGAATGACTTCGATGGAGGTCCCCGCGAGTTCGGCAGCGATATTTACCGCGTTCGTCACCACGGTAAGATCGGTGAAACTTCGCAAAGCGCGAGCGATCGCGGTGGTGGTGGTTCCGGAATCCAGAATCACGACCTGACCATTACTGACCATGCGGGCCGCGGCTTCGGCGATGAGCAGTTTCTCCTTCTTGTGAAGCTGCTCTTTTTCCCGCAGACTTGGATCATCGACGGAGCGAGCGGGCAAAGCCCCACCATGCGTTCTATGCAGTTGCCGCAAATTGTGGAGCGCTTCGAGATCTTTTCGGATCGTGACCTGCGAGGTTTCGAAGCGGCGCGCGAGATCCGGGACCAGGACGCGCCCGTCACGGTTCACAAGTTCGAGAATGGCTCGCCGGCGTTCTTCGTTTAGCACGATCATGGTCAGGCACGATCACCGTCATGCAGGATCAGCATCAGGCACGATCCGCGGGTTCCGGCTCCAGGAAATCTACCCCCGGGAGCACGTTTTGATTTCTGTTTCTTTTTATACCGTTTGCTTTCGTTTGTCAAAACGATTATTGGAACGGAAGAGGCGACGGCCTGGGCGTTCGCAAAGGCAGAGAGCCGTTGAGCCTACTGAACGCTGAATATCGCAGCGGTTTTGGGGGGCAAGGACAGACGCAGCGAGCCGTTGTCGAGTTCGGCCGGAGTGTCTCCAAAGATCGGCTGGAGGCGATGGGCGTTTTCAAGAGCGGTGTCGCCGACTGGGATCTCGAGCGAGCGCGGTGTCAGGGCGTTGTTGTAGACGATCAGGAGCTTCTCATCGGCCGATTCGCGGATGAACGCATAGTAGGAGTCATCCCAGCCGACATGCATTTGCTTCCCGGAGCGCAGAGCGGGATGATCTTTCCGCAGGGCGAGCAGGGAATGCACGCAGTTGAAGACATCCTGCTGTTCCGGCGTTCGGCCTGCGGATGTAAACGCGTCGTGTGGATCGCCGGGAAAACCGCCGGGAAAGTCGCGACGGTTGTCAGGATCGTCTCCCCCTGACATTGCAATCTCGTCGCCGTAATAGATTTGCGGGATGCCGCGCATCGTCAGCAGGAGCTCAAATGCGGCTTTGAGTTTGGTGATGCTGCTGTCCTTGACACTCAGGAAGCGGCTGTCGTCGTGGTTGCCGATGAAGGTGACGAGCATCTCGGGATGTGGATAGAGGTCGTCGTGGCGCAGCACGGTCACAATCTTTTCGATGGGGTCACCCTTGATGATTACATCGCGCAATGCGTCGCGGAGCGGAAAATCGAAGACCGTGGTCAGGCCGGTGTCGATGCCGTCGAATTGTTTCCTTGAACCCTCAAAAAAGGCGGTGATCGTCGAATCGGGATCGGCCACCTCGCCGATGTCGTCGATGTGCGGGTAGGTTTCCCGAATACGCTCGTGCCAGCCACTCCAGAATTGGCGCGACGAGTAAGGAAAAGTGTCGAGCCGAAAGCCGTCGAGCTGCGCGATCTCCGTCCACCACATGGCATTTTGCGCGAGGTAAAGCCCGAGTTCGGGATCGTCGGGATCCAGGTCAGGAAGCTTGTTGGCGAACCAGCCATCGAGCGTATTGATGTACTCGCGAGGCGAAGCGTGCGGGTCGACGAGCCCGTTGAACTTGTAGGAAGGCGGGAGGTGATGCGCAGGGGTTCCGTGAAACCACGTAGGAGTCGGTGGATCGTTCGCCCAAGGGTGGTTTGGGCCGGTGTGGTTGGCGACGTAGTCGATGAGCACTTTCATGCCGAGTTTGTGGGCATCGGCCACCAGCGCCTGATAGTCGTGCATGGTTCCCATGTGATCGTCGAGGGCGTAGAAGTCGACGCAATGGTAGCCGTGGTAATCGGAGTCGGTATTTTTCCAGACAGGCGTGAGCCACAGCGTATTGACGCCGAGATCGTGGAGGTAGCCCAGATGGTCGCCAATGCCGCGCAGGTCGCCGCCATGATAGGCATGAGGATCGTTGCGGTTGTAGACGCCATTGGAGCCTTTGGGAGTGTCATTCGCCGGATCGCCATCGGCGAAGCGGTCGGGCATGATGAGGTAAATGACGTCGCTGAGCGAAAACCTCTCGAAATGTCCGCGAGGATCGGCGCGTTCGAAGATAGGCAATTGGACGCGCGAGTCACCTCCGGGAGTGTTGACGATCAAATCTATATTTCCAGCATGCAACCTGGGGCCAAGCTGGAGTGGTACGAAAAGGTAATGACCGTTCGCGGAGGTCTTCGTGCCGCCCACAGAGACACCCGGTGTCGCAGTGGTCACTCGCGCGGCGTTCAGATTTTCACCGGTAAGGAGCAAAGTGAGTTGTGGAGTGTAATTGATCCACCAATTGGGAGGGTCGATTTTGCGGATGAGAGGAGAGGTGGGTCTCGGATTATGATCGGGCCGCGCCGGATTGCTTGCCTGGGAGAAATCCGGCAGTATTACACGACAGAGCAGCCCTAATAACAACAAGAACGTGCATTTGTTTTTCATGGCAATATATCCGCAGATGTGAAGAGGCAAAGCAACACGGACATGGCAGAAATAGGCGGACGCGCATCAGCTCTGCGTGACTACAGAACAGGCCGAAGTGCGGAGGGTCGGCTCGACCCTCCGCCTTGATCACATTAGAAGATAATCCGCACTGCCAACTGCAACTCTCGCTCCGATGAATAGCGCGTGGTTGCGGGGTTAGTTGGACCGTTATTGATTGCCTCCTGGAAGCTGCCATTCGTAAACTGTGGATGATTTAACAGGTTGAATACGTCGGCGCGAAACTCAAGTGTGTAGCGTTCCACAAACTTGATGTCCTTCATCATGCCAGTGTCCCAGGTGTGCAATCCGGGACCAAATACATTATTCCGGCCCAAGGTGCCGGGTACCGTGCTTCCTGGATCGGTGAAGTTTCCAGTGATGATGCCTTGCCCAGTCGCGTGATTAATCTTGGCAGAGATTGGTCCGCTCACGTCGGGCCGGTTGTTCGGCGAGTCATCGTTATAGAAGAGATCGAATGGCGTACCGGTCTGCAGGGTGACAATATTATTCCACTGCCAGCCCCCGATGATGTCATCCAAGACCGTGGACATGTCACCGCCGAACTGCTTGCCCTTTCCGAACGGGAGTTCATAGAGTGACGAGAAAACGAAGTTGTGACGGATATCCTGGTCTGCGTTTCCACGGTTCAGTCCCAGAATTGGGTTCCCATTCGCGTCGACAAAGATTCGACCGCCGCCACCAGTCGCACTGAAGGCACTGTCTGAGTTGTCGATTGTATGGGACCAGGTGTACGCGGCTGTGAATTGCAGCCCCTTGCTCATGCGGCGTGTCACACTGGTCTGCAGACCGTTGTAATTGCCGCTTCCGAGATAGCCGTACTCGTTGACGGCTCCGCCCAAGCCGCTCCAGCGCTGGGTAACTCCGCCCACTTGAAACTCACCGAGTTGTACAGCGTTGGCGTTGAATGCGGTCGCCAGATGACTCATCTTCGTGCCGACATAACCTAGGTTCCAAGCCATGTTCGCGCCAAGTTGCCGCTCGAACTGGATGTTCCATTGCTGGATCTTTGAGTTCCTGCTATTGGTCGGATAGTAGATCACGTTGACGTTGGTTGGATCGCTCTCGACGACGTGGCTAACAGCCGACGGCAGATTGCCGGTTGCCTGCGTCCAGTCGTTGTTCACGGGGCTATACGGAGGACCATTCGGAATTTGTCCGCTGAGCGTAATGCGATAACCGTTCGGACTTTCGGTCGAGCAGGTTTTGTTCTGACCAGGACAAGCCTCATAACTTGAGACTCCGTTGAACTCAGGATTGTTATTGAGCTGCTCCCCGACGCCACCACGATCCAGGAAGTAGAAGATTCCATAACCGCCGCGAATCACAGTTCTGCCGTTTCCGAAAAGGTCATAAGCAAAGCCAACGCGTGGAGCCCAATCATTCTTGTCGTTCTTGATCAAGCTCCTCGGCAATCCAGCTGCCAGTGAACTCCCTGGTTGGAACAGCTGCCCTGTCGCGGTTGGAGTCCCCTCTGGAAAGGCTGGGTTGTTCGGGTCCCAATTGGACATCAGGTTATGGGCTTCGTAGGGCCAAGTGTAGTAGTCGTAACGGAGACCCAGGTTCAATGTGAGCCGGTTATTCACTTTCCAGTCATCTTGGCCAAAGTATCCAGTCTCCCAGCTGCGCGTATTGTAAAGACCGAGGAATTGTCCAATCTCGTAATCGGAGAATCCCGCTACAATCTCCGATACTTCGTTGCCCGTGAATCTACCGGTGCCCGGGTATGGTCGCCGCCGAGAATGAAGTATCCCTTCGCGTCATTGCCTTGGACAAAATTCACCTCGCGTTTGCCAATGGTCCCGCCAAATTTGAACACGTGCCGGCCGCGAACCCACGAAACAGCGTCCGAGAACTGATAGAACTTTTGTGGCACGTTGTAGGGGCCACCATCCCCTTGATACTCGATCTTCTCTCCTCCGCCGCCGTTGCCGCCGATCAAGACCTGCCCGCCTAGCAGCGGTGTCGGATTGGCTCCCGGAATGCCGATTGCGGCTCCGAGCCTCTGGTTGATATTCGGCGGGTTATAGCCGTAATTTGTGCTGGTATCACCGAAGTGGAACTCATTGATGATACTCGCGGTAAAATCGCGGGTGTAGCCAATCGTCCAGCCGCGCGGATCCGCAAAGTTGTCACCGGAGCCGAATCCCGACGGACAGCACGGGCCCAAGGAGTTCGTGACGGTGAAGCGGTCGTTCCCATAACTGTAGCGGAAGTAAAGCTGATCCTTTTGCGTCGTGTTGAAGTCGGAGCGAATATCGAAGTCATCAAAGTTCCGGACTCTCTGACGGTCCGACGCATTGTCCAGGTTCATGGCGGTGGGATTGGTAATGTTGGGTTCGGGAAAGGTCTGTAGATACTTGAGGCCTACCGGGTTTGGATTGGTGATGAGGTTTCCAGCAAAAGGTGTGCAGGTGATGGGATCGTAAATTGCTCCAACTGCACCCCCGCTTCCAGCACAAGCTGGCACAGTGGTCAGGTTTGTACCGAATAGCTCGGAGAAGTCAGCGATTCCCTGCTCGCCGGCAAATGTTCCCCGCATCCGATCGGTTGGAACGGCAAGGATAGAAACGCCGAGAGGCTGATCCTGCCGCCGGCCCTGGTAATCACCAAAGGCAAAGAACTTATTCTTCCAGATGGCCCCGCCAAGTGTGCCGCCGAATTGAGCTTGGCGGAAAATGATTGGACTGTTACCGTTGGGCCAGTAGGGTCATAGTCATGAGCTTCGGCGAATCCGCTGCGGCGGAATAAGAACGCCGAACCGTGAAGCGGATTTGTTCCCGACTTGATGCTCGTCTGCACAATCGCGCCGCCGCCACGGCCGAACTCGGCTGTCGCCACGCTGGTGTTGACGCGGAATTCCTGGATAGCTTCTGCAGGCGGAAAGAAGATGATTGTATTGACGAGACCTTCGTTGTTGTCGATGCCATCGAGTATGTAATTGTTGGCTTGTGGACGAAGCCGTTAGCAGAAAGGCTGCACCGCCGGTCTCGGAGTTTCGGAAAGTCTCGGAGTTCGTACCTGAGCCGCCACCCGATGCGATGTCACCATAGGCTCCGCGCGTAACGCCCGGCGCGAGAAGAGCAAATTGGGTAAAGTTTCGTCCATTCAGCGGAAGTTCTGTCACTTGCCTCCCCTGGATAATTTCACCCGTGCTGGAGGTGGCCGTGTCGACTAGGGGAACCTCGCCCGTCACGTCCACGGTCGTAGCAGTAGCGCCCGGTTGGAGTTTGAGGCTTATCTCAAGGACTTGAGATACCTGAAGGGTAAAGTCGGCTCCGGAAGTCTTAAATCCCTCCATTTTCACGTCAACGTGGTACTTGCCAATCGGCAGGGCGTTGACTGTGTATCCTCCCGTGTCGTTCGTTTTCGCGGTCACAACTCGTCCGGTTCCGAGATCGGTAATCGTGACGGTCGCATTTGGCAATACGGCACCGGTTGTGTCAGTAATCGTTCCAATCACGCGGGCAGTATCCGTCTGAGCGACGACCACAACTGCCAGACACACGAAAATGACTAGGACAAAATATTTAGAGCTCATTTTTCCTCCAGTTCGGGAGCGGTGGGGGTTGGATTTCAGGCACGGCAGCTTTTCTCCATTGCGGCCTAACTTAGTTGTGTCGTTCTCGTATTCAGATCTCAGCACAAGATTGCTTTCCAAGAATCCGTAAAGAAGGGCTTGGGATACACAAAACTATGTAAGCGCCAGTTTCAGGTGCAACTTTTAGTACAAACCGTGACCGGCGGGGAGTTTCATTAGGTTTTATACCGTTACAGGAGTAAAATGCTGGGGTTGCAACACGATACCTCCTCTTGTTACGTCACTGTTAAATGGCTGTGACACGCACGTTCGCCGCTGGCTCCCAGCAGTTCTACCAACAAATAGATCGCATTATTAAAAGTCATAGTTTGCGGGGCTCGGAGTCCCTCTGCAAACTGCTGCAATATCTTGCAAAACAGTCGGTTGACCACCCCGATGCACCGCTCAAGGAGTATCAAATCGCTACCGAGGTTTATGGGCGGCATGCGGATTTCGATCCCCAGTCAGATTCGACGATCCGGGTGCAGGCAGGAAGGCTTCGTCTGAAACTGGCCGAGTATTACGCCAGCGAGGGCGCTGGCGATTCGATTGTGGTGAAAATTCCGAAGGGTAGCTACCACCTCGTGTTTGAGGCCAAGCCAGGCGAACCGCAGCCGATAATGCTGCCGCCGGTTTCAACCGTTTCAGGAACGCGGGTCGAAGTGCCTGTGCGCTGGCGAGTTGCGCTCGTGACTCTGCTGGCGTGTCTGATTGTTGCAGTGGTGATGCTGCTGAGCCTGTTGTGGACGCGCAAGCAAGCCGACGCTGCGGCAAGTTTGACTACCGCACGGCCGTTGTCCGGACCACTGGCCGAGTTCTGGAAGCCCTTTACTTCTGGCGCGGAAGAGCCCTGGGTCATTTTCAGCAATGCCGCTTTTATTGGACGTCCCGAAACTGGCATGCGTTATTACAATTCCGCGCAGGACTCCAAGACTACCGTTTACGATCACTACACGGGTGTGGGCGAGGTGCTCGCCGTCCACTCGCTGGACGAGGCCTTTGGTAGTTTGGGACACAGACTTCGGGTCAAGCGGGGCAGCCTGTTCACGCTGGACGATGCCAACAACGCAAATCTGATTTTCGTGGGCTCGCCTTCGGAGAATCTTTCGCTGCTCGATATTCCGGGCACGCAGGAGTTTGTTTTTCAGAGGGTGGCATCGGGACGGCGGAAGGGCGATCTCTCGATCGTGAACCGGCATCCGAAGACTGGGGAGGCGACCAGTTATTTGGCGAGCGCATCCGGTGCGCCGCTGACGGAAGACTACGGCGTAGTTGGGTTGGTGCCTGGGGTAAGCGAAGGGCGATTCGTCATGATTCTGGCCGGCACGACGACTTTTGGCACGCAGGGCGCAGTCGAGTTTGTATGCCGGCCGGATTCGGTCGAAAAGCTGATGCAGGAGATGCCGGGATCGAAGTCCGAAATAAAGCCGTTCGAAGCGTTGGTACGCGTCAAGATTGCTCGCGGTGTACCGCTGGAGACTGAACTTGTTGCGGTGCGGCCACGCTGACCCGCGACAGCCGGACAAATCAAAACATAACGAATGATCAGGCTGTGACCGTCTTTCCGGGGAGCGAACTGCTGCGTTGGCGGAGATCGTAGAGATCCTCTACGCGTAGCATTAGCAGGGCCGCGAAGATGATCGACACGCCGCCGACAAGAACCGCCGCCAACCGAACATCGACGGACATGGGAAGATGTCCTTCAAGATAGTTAACCAGAGGCTTAAGACCAGCCGACGCCACAATCTCAGGGGTCACAATAAAGAAATTGAAAATGCCCATGTAGACGCCCGTTTTGTCGGGTGGCAAGGAGCCGACAAGAACGGCGTACGGCATGGAGAGAATGCTCGCCCATGCGATGCCGACACCGATCATAGGAACCATGAGAAACCACTGATTGTGGATGACAGAAACCAAGAGTAGTCCCACGCCGCCGCAAACCAGGCAAAGCACGTGGGTTGCCCTGCGGCCCAGGCGATTGGCAATCGTGGGGAGCGCGAATGAAAATGCGAAGGTGACGGCATTTGAGACCGCAAAACACACTCCGCCCCACTTAATGCCATCTGTGTATGCGGGAGAGTCGGCGGCCACCGCACCAAACACGCTCCGGGCGATTGCGACGCTAAAGTACAGCCACATGCAGAACAGACCCAGCCATGTAAAAAATTGCACCGGTGCAAGTTGTCGCATGGTTTGCGGCATTTCCCATATTGCCTTGAGAATCTCACGACCGTTGTTCCGAATGCCGACGTGTTTCGCCTTCGCATTTGCAAATGCAGTCAGGTTCTCGGGTGGATATTCTGGCGTAGTGGCGACCGTGTAAAGAACCGCCCCCAAAAACAGCCGCTCCACGATGTAAAACGAGAGTCGAACGGTGAAGGGAATGGTGAACTGCCGCCAGCCTTATCGCTCACGTGAAAAACGTTGAGTGAGAAGGATAGGGCAATGCCGAGGCCACGACTGCTCCCAGTCCGATGAACAGGCTCTGCATGGCAAAGCCGCGCGTACGTTGAAACTCCGGCAACAGATCGGCAACAAATGCACGGAAGGGCTCCATGCTGATGTTGATGCAGGCGTCGAGCACCCAGAGAAGACCTGCGGCCATCCAAAGTGCGGAACTGCGCGGCATCAGAATCAGAGCGGCCGAGCTGAGAATCGCACCCGCCAGAAAATAGGGACGGCGGCGTCCGAGCTGTCCCCAAGTGCGGTCGCTGGCATGGCCGATGATGGGCTGAACAAGCAGTCCGGTCAGCGGCGCGGCCAGCCAAAGAATGGGTATCTGATCCGCCCGCGCGCCCAGATATTCGTAGATGGCGCTCATGTTGGCCATCTGCAATCCCCAGCCAAACTGGATGCCGAGAAATCCGAAGCTCATGTTCCAAATTTGCCAGAATGTGCGGGGAGGCTTGTCCATGCGGATTCCATGATACCCAGCAACCGTTGTGGCGTGGCATTTCTTTTTCCGCGCAGCTCGAGTCTTGAAACCTCCGGAACGTTTAAGCAAACACCCACTGAAAACTGCTGCCCGCGGAAACTGGTCTTACTCGCTCTCTGCAGCGCGACTTGTGTATACTCTGCGCCACCATGAAAGACTCCTCCTTCGCATTTACATCTTTACTCTGCCTGTTTTTGATAGCCGTTTCGGCGAGTGCGCAAGACCGTGTGGCTGCGGCCCTCGATTCGCTGCCATCGGTTCAAGCTGTCGACCAGGTCGCAATCTCGCCGGATGGGACGCAGGTCGCCTACGTCGTCGCAGGCGAGTTAACGATCTCTTCGCTGGATGGAGAACAACACCGCGTCGCCCCAGAGCAAAAGTCCGTTCGAGAGGTCACTTGGTCGAGCGACAGCCGAAATATCGCATGGCTTCGAGATTTGCCGCAGCAAAAGCCCGCGGCGGAACTGTGGACGTCTTCTTCCGAGGGAAGCGATCTCAAGCAACTCGCGGAGTTGAAGGGCTTCGCCGAAACTCCCCGTTTCTCGCCCGATGGGGCGAAACTCGCGGTGCTCTTCATCGAAGGAATGCCGCGCGTTGCCGGACCGCTTCAACCGATGACGCCGATGGCTGGAGTCGTCGGCGAAAAGATCTTCGAACAGCGCATCGCGGTGGTCGATCTGGCGACGAATCGCCTGACCCCCGTCACGCCCGCCGATGTTTATGTCTACGAATACGATTGGACGCCTGACTCCAAGGATTGGGTCGCGATTGCTGCGCATGGATCGGGTGACAATAACTGGTGGGTCGCTCGCTTGTACGACATTGCCGCGGACAGCGGGCAAATGCGGGAACTCTATAAACCGAAATGGCAGATTGCGGAGCCGCATGTCTCCCCCGATGGAAAGCGCGTTGCCTTCATTGAAGGAATCATGAGCGATGAGGGCCTGAATGGCGGAGACGTCTATGTTGTTCCCCTATCCGGCGGCGCGACCCGCAATCTAACGCCGGGTCTCAAGGCTTCGCCGTCCTCGCTGGCGTGGACTCAATCAGGAAATATCGCCTTGACCGCGAACGTCGATGGGAATGCCGGATTCGCGGTCATCTCCGCAGCGGGATTGCCCGACGGATCGACGTGGCCGGGATGGACGGGCGAGGAGATGATTGGAACGAGCACCGATGCATGGCTGCCATCAGCCTCGTTTTCACGCGATGGATCGGTCAGCGCAGTCGTGCGGCAATCGGCGGACAAGCCCCCTGAAGTCTGGGCCGGCAAGACGGGTGAGTGGGCTCAGATCACACATCTGAACAGCGAAGTAAAGGCGACTTGGGGCGAAAGCCGAAGCGTGCACTGGGCGGGCGAGAAACTGGCCGGTGGGCCAATGGCAACCGCCGACATAAGAGTGCAGGGCTGGTTGATGCTGCCGGCGAACTACGATCCGGCCAAGAAATATCCTCTGGTTGTGAGCGTTCACGGCGGGCCCTCGTGGGCATGCACTTCGAAGTGGTCGTCGGGCGGAATG
This sequence comes from uncultured Acidobacteriaceae bacterium, assembly GCA_963841945.1. Classification (GTDB taxonomy): domain Bacteria; phylum Acidobacteriota; class Terriglobia; order Terriglobales; family Acidobacteriaceae; genus Acidiflorens. Next base: position 314,454 of record CAWJFC010000008.1, on the reverse strand, counting down.
GCGCGGAATGACGGCTGCTTCGCTGCTCGACTGGTTCGTTCTCTGCCCGAATCCGCGCGGCAGTTTTGGACAGGGGGAGGCGTTCGCCGAGGCCAACGTAAAAGATTTCGGTGGAGGTGATTACCGCGACATCATGGCCGGTATTGACGCAGTCGCAAAACAATTCCCCATTGATCGCAAGCGGATCGGGATCCGCGGACACAGCTATGGCGGCTACATGACCATGTGGGCCGAGACAAAAACCCATTTCGCCGCTGCGGTAGCGGGCGCGGGCTTGTCCGATTGGCAGAGCTACTATGGCTTGAACGATATCGACGAGTGGATGATTCCGTTCTTTGGCGCTTCGATCTATGACGATCCCGCTGTTTATCTGAAGTCTGACCCGATTCATTTTGTGAAAAACGTCACAACCCCAACCCTGATTCTGGTCGGCGACAGCGATGGCGAAGTTCCGATGGAGCAATCGCTCGAGTGGTACCACGCGCTCCAATCGATGAAGGTGCCTTCAGAGATGGTGGTCTATCCCAACGAAGGACATGTGTTCTACAAGCATGCTGACGCACGCGACTACAGCCTGCGGATGCTGCGATGGTTGGACGAGTGGTTCGCCAAGTCGGGAGAGTAGGTTGTGAATATTTCCCGAGAGACCTACCCGTAAACGGGAGCAGGGACCGCCAAATAGGGTAGGCCCTGTAGGCGTGCCAAAAGTCGGAGAACCTATCACTCCAGGTTCAATCGGCCCGTATAAATGGCCATCCCGACCACGGCGTCAACTCTTATAGCATTGAGTTGTTCGATCTCGCTTGCAGTCGCGATCCCTCCGGCGACGATCAATTGTCTCTGTGTGGCATTCCGCAAGTCGCGAACGGTGCCCATCGGAATGCCCTTCATCAGGCCTTCGGTATCGATATGCGTGTATAGGAATGCGCCACACCATTGCTCCAGAGCCGCCATCATCTCCAATGGGGTGATTCCGGTCATCTCGCGCCAGCCTCGAATCGCGACCCTGCCTTCCTTCGAGTCGACAGCGAAAACAAGCTTTTCTGGTCCGACGGCGGCCGCTTGCGAGGCAAAAATTCTGTCCGGCACTCCATCGCGGATGAGCGACGATCCAAGAATTGCACGCTGGGCACCGATTGCCAGGATTTCCTCTACATCCTGAACAGAGCGTAAGCCCCCACCGACCTGACAGGGAAGACGTTTCGAAAACTCGCGGATTAGGTTCCGGTTGTTGCCCGTCCCGATCGCGGCGTCCAGATCGATGAGTTGGACAAGCGGAAAGCGGGCGAAGCGGGCAATCCATTCTTCAAAGTTGTCGAACTCGAGCGCCTTGCGCTCGCCTTGCACCAACTGGACGATGTGGCCGCCCATGACGTCAATGGAGGGTATCAGCACGGCCACCTCATCGGGATGCCCTCGCGCTGTAACTCGCGTTTGAGATCGGCCAGATCCCGAAGGCCAAAATGGAAGATGGAAGCCGCCAGGGCAGCGTCCGCATGGCCATCCCGAAAAACGTCGACAAAAGTCTGCGTGCCTCCGCCGCCACCAGAAGCGATAACAGGAATGTTCAGAGACCCGGACACGATGCGGGTAAGCTCACAATCGAAGCCCCCGCCCGTGCCATCCCGATCCATCGAGGTCAGCATGATCTCGCCTGCGCCGCGCTCTTGCGCCTCTCGCGCCCAAGCCACGGCATCGCGGCCAGCCGGTTTTCTCCCGCCGCTCACATAGGCTTCGAACTTTGTGTTTCCGTCGCTGCGTTTCGCATCGATCGCCACAATCACTGCCTGCGATCCGTAACGCTCTGCGATGGCAGTGATTAACGTTGCATCCGCCACCGCGGCCGAGTTAAGGGTGATTTTATCCGCGCCCGCGTCGAAGACAGCCATTGCTTCGTCGAGCGACCGAATTCCTCCGCCGACAGTGAACGGGATAAAAAGCTGCCGTGCTGTGCGCTGAACAGTATCCACCAGCGTCGACCTCTTTTCGTGCGTCGCGGAGATATCAAGCAGCACGATCTCGTCGGCCCCCGCGGCGCTATGTGCGGCCGCTAGTTCGGCTGGATCGCCCGCGTCGCGCAGTTGCTCGAACTGTATGCCTTTGACGACCCGTCCGCCTCTGACGTCCAGGCAAGCGATAATTCGTTTGGTCAGCATGGCGAATGCGCAGATCACAGGATGCAAAAATTCTCCAGCAGCTTGAGGCCGATCGGCCCGGACTTCTCCGGATGGAACTGCACTCCGAATATGCGATCTTGTTCGACTGCCGCGGAAAATTCTCCGCCATACTCCGATCGCGCTACCGTCGATCCCACGAGCGGCGCGCGATACGAATGCGTAAAGTACACGAAGGAGCCGGAAGGAATGCCTCGAAATAGCCGCGAACGCTCGCTGCACACGAGGGAGTTCCACCCGACATGAGGCGATTTCACCTGTCCCGGAAAGCGCTCACATCTACCCTGAAGCAATCCGAGCCCGGATACCGCCGGCGCCTCGTCGCTGGCGTCGAACATCCACTGCATTCCAACGCACACCCCAAGAAACGGTACTCCGCGGCCGATGCTCTGTACGATCGCAGCTCGCAATCCAGTCTTCTCCATCACCGCAGTCGCGGAAAAATGCCCCACGCCCGGCAGAACAATCTTGTTCGCGTCCGCTACCACCTGCGGATCGTTGGTTACGATTGACTCCGCTTTCAGGTGATCGAGCGCCTTCTTTACCGAGGTCAGATTGCCCGCGCCATAGTCCACCACTGCAATCATTAAAGAAGCCCCTTCGTGCTCGGGAGCAAGCGGGCCATTCGCCGATCTCGCCAGCACGCCGCCCGCAGCGCTCGCGCGAACGCCTTAAACAAAGCCTCAATCTTATGATGGTTCGAGCGGCCATAGAGCACGCGGGCATGCACGCTGGCGCGCGCGCCGCGGGCAAAGCCTTCGAAGAAGTCGTGTACCAGTTCAGCTTGGAGATCTCCCACCAGCCGCACCCGCACCTTGGTATCCACCTCGACCGAGGTCCGCCCGGAGAAATCGACCGCGGCCAATCCCAGAGTCTCATCCATGGGCATCAGAAAATACCCTGCGCGCAGAATGCCTCGCTTTGTTCCAAGCGCTTTGTCGAAAAGTTCGCCAAGCACGATGCCCACGTCTTCCACGGTGTGATGCTGATCGACATCGAGATCGCCTTTGGCCGCGAGTTCGAGATCGAAAGCTCCGTGATGCGCGAACAGTTCCAGCATATGGTCGAAGAAACGTATGCCAGTGGAAATTTTGTATCGACCTCGCCCTTCGATCACGAGCGTCGCGCGAATCTCGGTTTCCCTGGTAGTGCGCTGGATCGTGGCGCGTCTCATTTGGTAATGACCTCTTTCGCGCCGATCTCGGCCAGCGTCGGACGCAGCGCCTCGAGCAGTTGCCCGGTGTGCTCCGCCTTGCCGACCGATATGCGCACGCATCCTTCGCAACCGGGGTCGCGTGACCTGTCTCTCACCAGAATGCCTCGTTCCTCCATCGCGTGGACGAATGCGACATGCGCCGGGCCAATCTTTGCCAGCACGAAATTCGCGTGGCTCTGCCAGTGAGGAATACCCCACCGCGCCAGCTCGCGCCCCAGTTCCTCGCGTCCGCGGCAGACCTGGGTTACGTATTCGTGGACATAGCCGGCATCGGATAGTGCGGCCGGCAAGCAGAAGAGTGCGACTGCATTGACATTGAATGGAGACGTCACCCGGCGCACCAACGCGAGGTGATCGGCGTTGCCGGCAAGAACGCCGACACGGAGCCCGGCCATTCCGTAGGCCTTCGAAAAAGTTCGGGCGACAAACAAATTTGCAAGATCCGAACGCCATTGGCCCATGAGCGTTTTGCCGTAAAACTCGAAGTACGCTTCGTCAATAAGAAGCGCTGAATCCGGCGCCCGGCGCGCGATCTCGATGAGTTCAGCGGGCGCGGCTACGGTACCGGTTGGATTGTTTGGGTTGGCGATGGCAATAAGCCGCGTGCGTGAATTGATTCGTCCGATCAACTCCGAGAAGGGAAATGCAAAATCATCTCCCGCAGGAATACGGGCAATGCGCGCCCCCGTTGCCGCGGCCGTTATTTCATACATCGCGAACGTCGGCACCACCAGAAGGACTTCATCGCCAGGCTCAAGAAAAGCCTCACACAGCAGATGGATCGCCTCGTCCACGCCGTTGGTGAGCAATACCTCGCCGGGGGCGAGACCGAGATGAGCGGCCACTTCCGCCTCCATTGGCTCGCGCTCGCGGTAATAACCAATGTCGTTTGCCGTGAGTTCACGCAAACGGGCCAGTACGCGTGGCGAGCAGCCCGCGGTATTCTCGTTCAGGTCGAGCCGCAATCCCGCCCGTCCAACCAGCGGAGAATGGTATGCGTCGAGATTCCGGACTGATTCGCGCCCTTTAAGCATGTCTGCTCCTCGCGCGGGCCGTCGCAGGTTCACAACGAACGGGCTCACAGCGAACTCGGATCGATTGTGCGTGTGCCCGCAACCCCTCGGCGCCAGCGAGCAATTCAATCGCAGGGGCGATACGCCGTAATCCCGGCCGGGAAAGCTTTTGCACGCTAATGATCTTCACAAAATCCAGCACGCTGAGACCGCCGCGAAACCTCGCGGTGCCGCCGGTGGGAAGCACATGATTCGGCCCTGACGCATAGTCTCCCGCGGCCTGTGCAGAATAGTCGCCGATGAATAATGATCCGGCATTGCGCACAAGGGTAACGTCTCCAGGATCGATAGTGAGGTGTTCGCAAGCAATTGCATTCGCCCAATCGAAACTCTCCTGACGCGATTTCGAAGTCAGGATAACGCCATGGCGCCATATCGAGTCACGGGCAGCCGCATTTTGGCTGCACATTTCATCGACGCACCGCGCCACCTGGCCCGCCAGTTGGCGTTTGTTGGTTATGAAGATGGCGATCGCGTCGGGGTCGTGCTCCGCCTGTGCAACTAAATCGGATGCGATGAATTCGGGCGTGCCCGTGTCGCTCACGATCAAACCTTCCGTCGGCCCAGCCAGAAAATCGATGGAGCAGTCGAACGCGATCTCCTTTTTCGCAATCGTCACATACACATTGCCCGGCCCAACGATCTTGTCGACTCGCGGAATAGTCTCGGTCCCATAGGCTAGAGCGGCAATCGCCTGCGCTCCTCCTATGCGATACACCTCTCGAACCCCAAGCATCCCAGCTGCCGCGAGAACGTCCTGATGCACTTTCGGCGATGCCACGCAAATACGTTTCACCCCCGCGACCTGAGCCGGAATCACCGTCATTAGCAAGGTCGAAACCAGGGGATGCCGGCCGCCGGGAACGTAGCAACCGACCGAATCCAGAGGCCGAACAATCTGCCCCAGCGAGATGCCGCCAGATGTGCGCATCCACTCGCGAGGCTTTTGCTTTTCGCAGAATCGACGTATGTTTGCCGCCGCCGTGCGCAACGCTCGTTTCAGTTCCGAACCTGTACCCGACCACGCGTCTTCAATCTCCGCCTCGGGGACTCGCAGAGCCATTCGCGGCACAAGGCCATCGAATTGCCGGGCATATTTGTGCACAGCTTTATCGCCGCGACGGCGCACATCGGCAATCATCCGCCTTACAGTTGGTTCCGCGTTCGCGTATTGCGCACTTCGGGCCGCCAGCTTACGCACTTTTGCCGCGGCCGCATTGCCCGAGAGAATGCGCATTACATTACCACCTTGTTCAGCGGATACTCGACGATGCCCTGCCCGTTCGCGGCTTTCAACCGCGGAATGATCTGCCATGCCAGGGATTCTTCGATGATGGTATTTACCGCGAACCAATCTTCATCGCTCAGAGGTGAAATGGTTGGCTTCTGCAAGGCCGGCAACACGGAAAGAATGGCTTCCAGATCCTTCTTGCGCACGTTGAGCATTAGCCCGACGCGGGTTTGCGCATCCATCGCTCCGCGCAGCATCAGTGCCAGGCTCTCGATCTTGCGGCGTTTCTCGGAATCGCGCCACGCTGCTTTATTGGCGATGATCTGCGTATTCGATTCGAGTACGGTGTCGATAATGCGCAGCCGGTTTGCCTTTAGCGAGCTGCCGGTCTCCGTGACTTCCACGATCGCGTCCGCCAGCATGGGGGGCTTTACTTCGGTCGCGCCCCAGGAGAATTCCACCTGCACGGCGACATGCTTTTCTTCAAAGTACTTTCGCGTGACATTCACCAGTTCCGTCGCAACGATGCGGCCGCCCAGTTCTTCGGCGCGTTGGAACGGCGAATCCTCGGGCACGGCCAGAACCCAACGCACCTTGCCGCGGCTCTGCTTGGCGTAAACCAGGTCGGAGACGGTCACTACTTCGAGTCCGCTTTCAACCACCCAGTCGAAGCCGGTCAGTCCCGCGTCGAGTACGCCATGCTCCACATAGCGCGCCATTTCCTGCGCCCGAATCAACATGCACTCGATCTCTGCGTCGCCGGTATTGGCAAAATACGAACGCGCCGAAACAAACACCGGCAGTCCGGCGCGCGCAAATAGTTGCAACGTAGCTTCCTGCAGGCTGCCCTTTGGGATTCCAAGCCGGATCTTCACGAGCGCACCGCCGTCGAATTGATGTTTTTTGCTGCCGCCTGACCAGGCAGGGCCAGCTCTTTCGTAAAGCACGAGCGCGTGCCTTCGTGGCAAACGAGTCCGTCGCCCTCAACGCTGACCTGTATCAGCACTGTGTCGACATCACAGTCGGTCGATGCCGAAATGACCTTCAGACGATTGCCCGATGTCTCGCCTTTTGTCCAGAGCTGATTGCGCGTGCGGCTGAAAAACGTCACGTAACCGCTCAATACCGTCCGCTCCCAGGCCTCGCGATTCATAAATCCGAGCATCAGAACCTCCCCATTCGCGGCGTCCTGCACGATCGCCGGCGCCAGGCCCTGCATCTTGTCGAAATCAATTTCGACCTTCATACGTTCCTTTCCGATAGCCGCTTATTATTGCCTATCCCGTGTGCGTCTCGCTTTTATTTCCATCTCTGCGGCAAAAACAAAAAGCCCGCTGAGCTTGAGGCGTCAGCGGGCGCGAATCTCTCTGGTGTTTACGCTAGCTCAGCAAACACCCCCGCCGACGCGCCGTGCGCGTGATGGTGATGATGATGAGCCGCTCTCAACATAAGCTTTACCTTAGCGAATCCTTCGCTGGAAAGTCAAACCCGGCCCCAGAGTAAAAGTTGTTCGTGAACCTGCTGGCAATGCCGGGGCGCGGCCGAATTACTTTTCAATTCTTTGCAGACGAAACAACAGCGTGCCCCATCCGAGTTTGGCGCGCATTTGGACAGGCACATGATTGGCGTCATCGGAGTACCAAACCCAGACCTTTCCTTTTGCCTTTAGAGGTCCCGAAGTCGCTTCGGCCGTAACGAGCACGGTAGAAAACGTACCAGCCGGAACCTTGAGCTGCTCTCGTTTGTCGACGCTGGTTCGCACCATGGTTGTCTTGCCGTCGCTGATCGGAAACTCGTAGACGCTGCCCAGTTGCAGAGGAAGTGACTGGAGATAATAGAAGCCCGTGATGACATCAGTCGCACATCCCGCTAAATCATTCTCCACGTGCTTGCTCTCGCCCGTCTTCAGGCTCTTTTCGTCGAGCACGCTTTTCTTGCGCCCGTAATCGAAGCGTATCGAAGTTTCCCGCTTGTGCGAACCTTCCTCGCTATGCTTGGAAATCGACAACGAGCAAAATGTGCGCGGATCGAAGTGCGATTCGAAGCGATCATGCACGGGAAACAGGACATTGACCACGCCTTGCGACTCGGCAGTAGCAATAACCTTGCGCTCGTTACCCGCCGTTTCCATCCTCACAACTCCGATACCCGCCGTGATCATGTGCCACTCGGCCGAATAGACGTAGCCCTGCCCATCGGGAAAGGCGTAGTTCGGACGCGGAGGCGTGATCTCTTTCGAGGCCTGACCGATTGTCGCCACGGTCGCGGATTGATTCCCGTAGAGAATCCCGCCCGACAAACACACCGACGCACCCAGGACCAGGATGAATAGAACGAAGTTCGGGTGGCGGCCAAAAGTAAACAAGATTTGATCCGGTCGATTCTTTCTCGTGATGCTCGCAGCTCACGCGTGCGCAGCCAATTCCTTACTGCAGATTACTACACTAGCGGATGGCCATCTTAACCATTAGGATGGCCAGCATCACAATACAGCCGATGGTTGCTTCGTATTCGCGGTGCTTCCAGTAGCGCTCGGAAGAATACTCGCCGCTGCCATCAGCGTAAGGCGTAATCCTCGGGATCAGCCGGGGCACATGCCGCGCATAATCCTCATAGCCGGGAAACGCATTGCGGAGATAACGCTCCTCGCCCGCGACGACGGGAACGTAAATCAGAAGCACGGTCGCCAGCATGATCCCGACAATCCACCAGTTGCGCGCCGCGACCGCGAATCCCGCAGCCAGCAGCAGGGAGCCCAGATAGAGCGGGTTGCGCGTGTAAGCGTAGGGGCCGCTCATGGTCAGCTGCTTGTCTTTCTGCACGTGGCCGGAAGCAAAACCGCGCAGCAAAAGTCCAGGCACCATCACCAGGGCGCCTTCAAGTAATGACGTCGGAGTCGGCCGCGCCAGCCAGACAAAGAACGCGGCCGACAGGAATCCCAGGGGAATGCGTATGCGTCGCGCGATGCGGGCCCATGTCCAGCCGGGTTTTGGCTTCGCGGGTTGTTGACCTTCCCTCACTCCGGCTCCAGCAAAAGCTTACGCGCCGCCGTCACGACCTCTTCCGGCGTAATTTCGAGCAGTCCCTGCTCGGGTTCGCGGTGGCGCGAGTGGTCCGTCATGCTGCTGGCATTCCGCAAGACGATCGATTGCGTTCCATACGGGCCGTTCCGCGCGGGATTCGTGGGGCCAAAGATGGCCACGATCGGAATCTTCAGGGCAGCCGCCAGGTGCATCGGCCCAGTATCCCCGCCGATAAATAGACTAGCTCGTCTGGTTAGCGAAACCAATTCGGCAATCGAACACGAAACTCTTTGCGCCGAACCCGCGCTCGCGGCTTCGACCGCAGCGGCGAGACCTTCTTCGCCCGGACCGTAATTGACAAGCGACCGTATTCCGTCACGCGCGAGTTCTCTTGCGACCACACCGTAACGTTCCGCCGGCCATTGTTTTGCTCCCCAACCCGCGCCCGGATTCAGGATTGCGAATCGCGTGTTCGCGGTCAGGGCCTCGATTCTCTTTTCCGCGTCCGAGTCCACCGGGAAGTCTGCACAACCTGGCGCCGCGCAATATTTTCCGTTGCGGAAGAAGGCGAATCACGCTGGAGCGCCGACGAACAGGAATTCGGGGGCCGGTGAATCATTGCATGCGCCAGGTTCAGAGCCTGCTCGACCACATGCTGGCCGCGCGCTTCGACCTGCCGCGTGTAAAACATGCTGGCGGCATTTTCGCGCGGCTGCGCATCACCCAACAGGATCGGAGCGCCCGAGCAGCGTGCAAAGAGCGCTGAACGCACTGCGCCCTGGAAATCGATCGCCGCATCATATTTGACACCGCGCAGTTCGCTCAGTCCGACCGCGATCTGCTGCCAGGTGTGAAACGAAACTGGTGCTCGCCTGAGTTGCGCCATATCCACCGTGTGAACCCGGTCTACCAGCCGGCGCTCGCTCGCGCGCCGTCCAACGCGGGGATAACGGAGCGTGCAGAGCAACTCCGCCCAGCGTTCGTCGATCAGCCAACCCAGCGTGACGTTCGGAAAGGCGGCGCGCAACGCGCACACCGCGGGCAACGTGTGGATGATGTCTCCCATTGCACTCAAGCGCACGACCAACAGACTTCGAAACGAGGGAGTCAGCGTGCCATTAAGCGGCCCGCTATTCATGGCCGCCTCGCCCGTTTTTGGCGCGTCAGTTGGGAGCGGATGATCTCGCTGGCCGAGTGATCCTTCGGGTCTCCAACAATCGCAACTCGTCCGCCACAGGCTTCCACTTGGTCGCGTTCCGGCACATTCTCTGCCGTGTAGTCCGTACCCTTGGCATGAAAATCAGGATGAATTTCGCGAATAATCGCTCGCGCATCCTTTTCAGAAAAGATGACGACCGCATCCACGTCCGCGAGCGCGGCCAGGATTTCGGCGCGTTCCTCGGCGGGCATTACGGGGCGCCCCGGTCCTTTAAGAGAGCGCACCGAAGCATCGCTATTTACCGCGACGACAAGTTTGCCGCCCAGTTCGCGAGCCGCGTGGAGGTAGCGAATATGCCCGACGTGCAAAACATCGAAGCACCCGTTCGCCAAGGTGACACGCTCCCCGGCGCGCCGCCAGTTCTGCACACGCCGCCGGAGTTCGGCTCGGGAAACGATCTTCGATTGCTTCGATTTACTCAATGGCCGACTTACTCAAGATTGAACTTGGCGAGACGCAACCTCAAGGAGATTGCCAACGATCCGCTCAATGCTCTCGCGCCACGGGGATCGCCTTCTCGATCGCCGCCAGCAACTCTTGCTGGCTGACGGTGGCTGTCCCGCGTTTCATCACAACGATACCGCCGGCGTAGTTCGCCAGGTGCGCGGCCTCCTCGGCGGTCGCGCCCGCGGCTAATGCTGCGGAAAACGTGGCAATCACAGTGTCACCCGCGCCCGTCACGTCGGCGACTTCGTCGCTGCCGTAGATTGGAATATCCACTGGCTTGTGCCGACGCGGAAACACGACCATGCCGTCCTTTCCGCGCGTGATCAGCAGAGAGTCCAGTTTCATCTCGCCGGCTACTTGTTCTCCCGCGGCGAGCAGCCGGTCCCAATTGTCACCGATGCGAATGCCGAGCGCAGCCTCCACTTCCGACTCATTCGGCGTGGCGGCCGTAACCCCGCTAAACTCCAGCATTCGATGCCGGGAATCGAGCATGATTGGAACCTTTTCCAGATTGCGCTTCTCGCGAATTCCATTGAGCAAGACTGGAGTGGCCGCGCCATACCCATAATCCGACACGATAAGCGCATCGGAGGCGCGTCCATACTCTCGCGCCGCCAGAATCAATTCTCGCCTGAGATGTGAACTCGGACCCTCGGCGGGCTCGCGGTCGAGCCGCACAACCTGTTGTCCAGCTGTGTGCGCGAAACCAGCCAAAATGCGTGTTTTCGTCACGGTGGGGTAGCTCTTGTCTCTCAGAACCCCGCTCACCGGAATCCGTTTGTGGCGGAAGGCGCGCAGCAGGAGTTTTCCCGCTTCGTCCTCGCCTACGATTCCGACCGGCAGAACATTCACGCCGAGGTCGGCCAGATTGTAGATCGCATTCGCGCCGCCACCGGGAACGACCTGGCGGTCGCGGTGCCTCAGAATCAGAACCGGCGCTTCCCGCGACACGCGCGAGATTTCGCCGAAGACGAACTCATCGGCGACCAGATCCGCCAGCACCGTGATGGTGACTTTCGGGAACGATTCAACGATCTTTCGTAGGCGATCGTTTTCTTTGATTTGTTTACTCATGAATTGATTTTGAACGCAACCTCGGTTTGCCGCGGTGTCCTTGAGGCTGAAAATCCAGACCCGATGTCAGCGCGAGCGCGTTCTTGGCAACTCAAGATTCTCTCATGAGCGAAGGCTTCACTTCCCGATTCTCGCGAGAATGGTATCGACCACGTCATCGGGGTTCTCGATCAAAAGAGTCAAAGTGGCCACCACCAGCGGCTTCAGGGCAACCTCCAATGGCCCCAGATTCAGAGCGTCCTTCTCGGTCGTGACGAAGCCGTCAGCGGAAAACTTTTCCCGGCCGGCGAGCAGGCGGCCGATGTCGGCTTGGCGGTAACGGTGGTGGTCACGAAATGCAATCTCGGCGGCGGGGGTAACTCCGGCCGCACGCAGCTGCGCGAAAAACTGTTCCGGCTGCGCAATTCCACAGAAAGCGACGGGCAAACGGGGAGCCTGCGAGACTGAGATCTGACGCTTGACCCTCCAGACTGATTTCCCGCCAAACTCGGAACGGTTCGCGGCGATATCCGCTGGACTCACGATCGCATCGGCGCGCTTCAGCGAAGATACCGGCTCGCGTAACCGTCCCAGAGGCAGAAGTTGGTCGTCGAATTCACTCCCCGCCAGTAGGACAATCTCGAAGTCACGCGCCAGTGGTCGGTGCTGAAAGCCGTCATCGAGAATATGGAGTTCGCTCTGGAAGCGGCTCTCCGCCAGTCGTCCAGCCTCGTACCGGTCTTCCCCAACAATGACCGGGACGCCCAGCCTGCGCGCAATCAGCAATGGCTCATCGCCGAAATCGTCGGGGCTGCCGGCCGGTTCGACCAGCAGCACACCACGCGTTTTTCTCCGATAACCGCGCGATAAAACGTCAAACGAGATGCCGCGTGCCTTCAGCAATTCGCCGAGAGCGATGACGAAGGGCGTCTTGCCGGTCCCGCCGGTCGATAGATTTCCAACGCTCACCACCGGACGCGCCAAGCGATGCGAGCGAAGAATGCCGCGATCATAGAAACGATTGCGCAGGCCACTGGCCACGGCGTAGATTCCGCTCAGTGGATTCACTGGCTGGCACCCTCGGCCGGAGCGGCTTCCGTGGATGCCTCACCCATTAGATTCTGTAACGCCACGACCGTGCGTTCGGTCGCGCCACGCTGGGAGTCAAGCGCCGCCGAGGCATTGCGGCCCAACTTCCCGCGCTCTTCGCCATTCTCAATCAGTTCCATGAAAACCAGCGCGAGCTCCGCCATTCCGACCACGCGCACGGCGTCGCGCGTTCGGAAGAAATCGACGATCTCGCGAAAATTCTCATAATGATTCCCGGTGACGATCGGCGCACCATACATCGCCGGCTCAATGATATTGTGGCCACCACGCGGCACGAGGCTGCCTCCAACGAATGCCACGGTCGCCAGCGAATAGAGCGACGCCAATTCTCCGATGCTGTCCAGCACCAGCACCGCACCCGCCAGCGGTTCGCCGCTCCATAGCGAACGCCGCCACATCGGGAAACCGAGTTGCTCGACCAGGTTGGCCACTTCGGCGAAGCGCTCGGGATGGCGCGGAGCAAGGATCGTCACCGCCTTCGGATGGGTCGCGAGAATATTGCGGAAGGCCGACAGCAGCAGCCGTTCCTCCTCGTCCAGAGTGCTGCCGCAGACCAGCACCGGATGTGCTCCCGTCTGCTCGAACGAGGTTCGCAGGCTGGTGGCAATCGAGGGTGGAGAAGGCGGCGCGACATCAAACTTCAGATTGCCGGACACCAGTGTTCTTGCCTCGTTGGCCCCGATTGCGATCAGGCGGCGCTTGTCCTCTTCTGTCTGCGCGAGGAACAGATCGACATTGTCCAACACCTTCGGAAGCCAGAAGCGCAGGCGCTGGTATCCGGGGAAAGAACGGTCGGAGATTCGGCAGTTGATGACCGCGATGCGCGCGCCACCGCGCTTGGCGAGCCGCAGGAAATTCGGCCAGAACTCGGTCTCGGCGATCACACAAAGTTCCGGCTTCAGTACCTCGACGTATGGTCTCACCGCGAAGGCGAAGTCCAATGGAAAGTAAAAGACGTTCTCCGCGCCGAACTTCTTCACCGCCAGTTTGTGGCCGGTGCTGGTGGTGGTCGAGACGAGGACGCGATGCGATGGGAATTCGCGCCGCAGAGACTCGACTACCCCGCTCGACGCCACCACTTCGCCGACTGAAACAGCATGCACCCAGAGGGTGCGGCGAGCACTGGCGTTTTTCAGGAGATGCGGTGGGATGTCGCCGAATCGCTGCCGCAGGCCCGCGCGATACTTCCCGTGGCGCAGCATCTGCAGGAGCCAGTAGGGAAGGGTAATCAGCAGGAAACACGCCAGCAGCGCGCTGTAGAGTGCATACATGAACGAAGTCCCATTCTAACCGTCGCGACACAGCTGGGGAGAACTCCTTCGGCAGGGCAGGCGATTTCATGCACATGCAACGCATCCTATAATGCACGTATGGTTAAATCCGCGGTCAAGGGAAGCAGGCCCCTCGATTTACCTGTCTTCGTTTATCCATCTGCCATCGTTTATCTATCTGTCTTTGTTCTCTTACTCGTCTCTTCTCCCAATGCGGTTGCCGCCAAGGACTTTGTCATGCCGGAAGCGCATCCCGCCAAAGCATATCCCGCGCACGACGATCATCCGATGGAGAAGGTCACCATCGCCGTCGATCCTTATGATGTGGAGTACAAGGCTTCCATCTTTAGCGTCAACTACCGCAATTACGGCTTGATGCCAATCTTTTTCGTCATCACCAATGACAGCGATCAGCCGGTTACACTGAGCGACATGAAAGCCACGCTGGTCACGGTCAATCGCAGTAAGTTATCGCCGGCTTCGACCGATGAACTGGTGCGACGCCTGTCGCATCCTACGCGCAGCGCCACGGGGCGGTCGATCCCATTGCCGCTGCCCACCAGCAAGAAGGTCAAGGGCGCAGTGAGCCAGAAGACGATGGACGAGATCGACCGGTCGCAATTCGAGGCGCGTGCCGTCGAGCCGCATTCAACTGCGCGTGGATTCATGTTCTTCGATGTCTCCGACGTCTCGAACGCACTCAACGGCGCGACTTTCTATCTCACCGAGGTGCGCGACGCCCAGGGGAACGAACTGATGTACTTCGAGGTCCCAATGGAGAAATACCTGAGCGCACCGCAAAGCACGCCCAGCGCAGCTGACGGCAAGAAGCAGTGAAGCGGGACCGCTAGTCGTGAAATAATCTCAGCTATCGGAATTTGACTCGGCGAATTAGATCCATCGAATCTGACCCATCGAATTTCACGATCCACATGGCTGCGACTCCCACACTTCCCGAGGCTGTTCTTGCCAAATACGAGCCGGTGATCGGGCTCGAAGTCCACGTGCAACTCCTGACCGAATCAAAGATCTTCTGCTCTTGCTCGACTCTCTTCGGCGCGCCACCGAATTCCAACGTCTGTCCGGTTTGCCTCGGCATGCCCGGAGCGTTGCCGGTCTTGAACCGGAAGGCGGTTGAGTTCGCATCGATTGCGGCGATGGCGCTGAACTGCCGCGTCAACGAGACGTCGATCTTTGCCCGCAAGAATTACTTCTATCCCGATTTGCCCAAGGGCTACCAGATTTCGCAATACGACAAGCCGCTGGCCGAGCATGGATTCATCGAAATCGATATTGATGGCGCCAAAAAGAGGATTGGAATTACGCGGCTGCACCTCGAAGAAGATGCGGGCAAGAGCCTGCACGAAGGCTTTGCCGACGAGGCGACGAAGACTGCGATTGACCTGAATCGCACCGGAGTTGCGCTGGCCGAGATCGTCAGCGAGCCAGACATGCGCTCGCCCGAAGAGGCTTATCAATACCTGACGCGGCTCAAGGAGATCATCCTTTATACCGGCGTGAGCGATTGCAACATGGAGCAGGGCTCGCTGCGCTGCGACGCCAACATCAGCGTGCGGCTGCGCGGACAAAAAGAGTTTGGCACGAAGACAGAAGTGAAGAACGTCAATTCCTTCCGCTTCATCCGGCAGGCGCTGGAGTACGAGATCGAGCGGCATATCGGGATCATCGAGTCGGGCGAGCGCATCCTGCAGGAGACGCGGCTCTACAACGCGCACGAAGGCCGCACATACGGCATGCGCTCGAAGGAGCAGGCGCACGATTACCGCTATTTCCCTGAGCCCGATCTGCTGCCGCTGGTGGTTGACGAGAAGTGGCAGACGAAGCTGCGCGCGATGTTGCCGGAACTTCCCGAGGCGAGGCGCGAGCGCATGATGAGGGATTACGGGATCACGGCGGGCGACGCTTCGACACTGACCTCAACGCGGGCGCTGGCCGACCAGTTTGAGTCCGCGGCGCGGGCGGCGAAGAATCCAAAGCGGGTGGCGAACCTGGTGCAGAGCGAGCTGATGGGCCGGCTGAAGGCGCGGTCGCTGGAGCTTGAGCAGTCTCCGATTTCGATGGCGGGAGTTGCGGCCTCGGCCGATCTGGTGGAGGCGGGAACGATCTCCGGAAAGATGCTGAAGGACCTCTACGATCTGAGCTTTGAACGCGGTAAGGACTTTTCCGTTGTCTATGAAGAAGAAGGACGTCCCGAGCAATCGCGGGACACTTCGGCGCTGGAGAAGCTCGCCGACGAGTTGATCGCAGCGAATCCCAAGCAGGTTGAACAGTATCGCGCGGGGAAGAAGACCATGCTGGGATTCTTTGTGGGGCAGATCATGAAGGCGTCAAAGGGCCAGGCGAATCCGCAGCTGGTGAATGAAGTGGTGACGAAGAAGCTGGAAGGCTGATAACCCTCGCAAGGCAGCGACCGAGACGAAACGAGCCTTCCTCGAGCGATCCCTACCGACAATTCTGACCGAGGATTCTGGCAGACAGTCCGAAACGCGCCTTTTTTCGTCCCTCCCCCATGAAGTGATCTTTGAAAAATAAGGACTTAGCACAGAATTCGAGCTTGATCTTTGAATCTAAACGACTTAGCGTGTTCTCGTGTAAGTGTATATAAATGTTTTGTTTAGCTGTAAATCGTGGCTCACATAGTTACCAATCAGTTACTATCTCAGAAAAATCAACGTAAGATATTTATTATTCAATAAGATAGACCGTAATCGAGAGACTGACTTAATGTCATCGGCAGTGGGGAGTCACTCTCCGCCCGCTCCCCAGATGCTGTAATCGGAGGTCTCGCTTTTCGTCGCGCACGGGATGGCCGGCGGCCTTGCATTGCCCCTCCATCGGAGCGCGCGTGAAGAAGGGAAGCCGAGGAGGAAGTCACTCGGCCCCCGCTAGTCGATGAAAAGCCGCCTTTCCGGCCGCCTTAATTCGATTCGGTGAACTCGATATAAGGTGTCGCAGCACCCGTGCCAGCGCAGCTGCCGAGATTCAGGTTATTGGTTTCGGCCGTCGTACCCGAATCGGCCGCGCATGTCGGGGCATTCTTGGTCCCATTCGTCACCGCGACCTTCACCGTTACGGACGAGCCCGAGTTGAATGTGGCCTCCGAACCGTCGCCGTCGCCGACTATGTTGAACTCCGATTCCGTCCATGCGGTTGCAAGATCGACGACGCTATCCGACCCGGTGGTGCTGTAAGCCTGCTTTTCCGCAGTGAAAACCAGAGTATCGATGCCCGCCTTCTTCGCGGTACCCAGCTTCGCGGTGCCCGATAGCTTGAGCGTCTTGAGCTCGGTGATCACCGCCAGTGGGGTACTTACGGCGTTGCTGTTGGTGTAGCAATCGCCGCCGTAGCTGAACCACCCACCGGGACAGCGGTTGTTGTAATTGATCAGCCAATACTGCATGAATGCTTCCTCGTAACCCGACGAATAGACGAATTGCTCCCAGTCGAGGCACTGCGCCGGATTTTTGGCGCCATTGCAGGCTGCCGTATTCATGAAGTTCGAATTGAGCTGGAGCGAGTAATCATTCGGGCCGAGCAAGCCGGTTTCGGTGGTCACTCCCTTGACCTTGGGGAAGGAGCCGACGGTTTTCTCGATTACCCCGCTAGTGACCTCAGCGGCATAATCATTGCCGTCTCCCACGGTTTGACTGATACGCCCGGTTCGCGGCCGGTAGGGAATCTGAGGCGCGACCGTACATTCGACTTTGTTCCAGGTCAAGTTCGGATAGGACGCCTGAAAACATCCTTCCGCAGGTACCGGCGTCTGCGCGATAGTTTGGCGCCAGATTTCCTGGTTACGGGCCTCCGAGTTAGTGACCGTTTGGGCGAAGGCCGTAGAAAGCGTGACCATGCTAAGAACAGCGACCGCGATGGCGATCCGGGCGAGTCGGGACAAATGAGTCATTTTTATGGTTCTCCCTTTGAAGATTTGCGTTGCAAGGATGCTGGCATGGGCCCGAGGCTCATTTGCGGTCGTGGGACTCGGACGCAAACGATAACGCCAGAATTGTACTCCCGAAGATTTCGCTTTTCGCTCTGAGGACGGCAGAATTCTATTTCCCGCTACTGTTGTGTTGCATACTATGCAAGTGTTTTCACAGGCGGTGCGGGTGGTCGAATCGGACTGAGCCTAGCAGGCAAGCCCGTCACCCCTACTTCGCCATCCCCGCATTCTTCAGAAGCTCATCCGCGTAGAAGTTGGTGACTTTGGCGTGGTCGCGCAAGCTCGAGCGCCGACGATTCTACTCGGTCGCTCGCCCCTGCTCAGCGCTGGCCCAATCCGGGGATCTTGAGCGCCAACTTTCCTTCATGACCCCTCCCGCGTCCGTTTCCCGCTACATCAAGTGACGGGCTTTCGAGGCGTTCGACGCCGGTCGGCCCGCAAATTCAAACGTTACCGGAGGAATTATGAAATCAGTCAATCCACGCGCTCTGTGCGCTGTAGCCGCCCTGTTTGCCGCCAGCGGCATTCTGTTCGCCCAAACCCCCAAAAGCTATAGCCAGTTGAATGCCGAACACCCTGGCTGGATGCAGATTCCGGGCAGGCTGATCCGTCCCGATTGCGTACACGAAGTTCCGAGTGGCGCGCAGATCGAGCTCGACAGAGACAACAAACCAACAGGTGATGTGATCATGAACGGGCAGGTCATCGCTCACTATGATTCTTGCCCCGAGGAATCTGTGGAGACCCGTCACATTGGCTCCCAGGGCGAACAGGACCCGGGGACTGGCAACGGCTGGGTCGAAGCCTCGCAGTGGGAACTGTCATTGGGCGCGAGCGACAACATTGACGACCTCTACGGTTATTGGCATGTTCCATCACCTCCCGCGGAGAGTGGCGCGCTGATCTATCTTTTCAACGGTCTCGAACCATCCAGCGAAAACTCGATCATGCAGCCCGTGCTCCAGTATGGCGACAACGGCGCTTTCGGCGGCGAATATTATTCATTTGCCAGTTGGCTCGTAGGTCCGAAAGGCAGTGGCATTGCTTTCTACAGCACGCCGTACGTGGTGAGTACCAACGACTATCTCCTAGGTATCTCGCAGCAGAACGGTGTTACTGACAACACTCTGTCTTACTTTGTAAATTCCCACGATACCAACACCGGTCAGTCGTCAGTGCTCAACATCACGACGCAGGGTCTTCATTGGGTTTGGGCGTTCGCGGGCGTGCTCGAAGCATACAACGTGACTTCCTGCTCGCAGTTCCCGCCCAACGACGTGAGCCACTTCTACAAGACAGGTATTGCGCACGGATACCCAGCCTTCGAGTTCAAGAAGACGCAGGATTTCTATGGCGCGGAATACAGCTACGGAGGCCCGAGTTGCAAGTTCAGCGTCTCGGTTTCCGGAACCACGTCAGCCCTGAACTACTGACTCGACCACCCGCTGTGACGCGCGTGCCAGGCGCGTCAAGCGATCGGTTTGGGGAAGCGGGAAGGAGAAACTGCCACCCGCGAACTCAATAGAATCAAGCCAGGGGAGCGCAACTGCTCCCCTTTTTTTGCAACTCCCTGTTCGTATGCGAAAAGCGTTCCAGCGCAGCCTCGACTCGGCCCTTCCCCCCTACTTCGTCATGCCCGCGTTCTTCAGAATCTCATCCGCGTAGTAGTTGGTGACCTTGGCGTCGTCGCGCAGGCTCTCGTAGTAGGCGGCCTTGAGCAGTTGCTCGCGCCGGTCGCGGAGCTGTTGCCGAATCGCCTGCTGCACCCGGGGATCATTCAGATCGCGCTGGCCCGCCGGCTCTTTCGCAATCAGCTTCACGATCATGTAACCGTTGGTCTGGTGATTCGCCGGGTTGGTCAGGGGAATCACGGGCGTGTATTGCCCCGGCTTGAGCTTCATGACCGCATCGCGCGTAGCCGGGTCGACGCCTTTGAGCGCCGATTCCGGAACCATGCCGAAATCGCCGCCGTTGTTGGCTGTCTCCGGGTCTTCGGAGTTGTTCATGGCGAGGGTCGCGAAGTCGTCGCCGGCATCGAGCCGATTGGCGATCATCTGGATTTTTTTCTTCGCCTCGGCGTCGTTTTGCGCTTTGTTCTGCATATTGCGCAACTGCGGGCTCACGATGCCGGTGACCACGATCTTCGCAAGGTGGTACTGGGGTTCGATCAGGTTGAATTCCGCTTTATGGTCGTTGTAGTAGGCGGCGACGTCCTGATCGGTGATGTTGATGTGCGAAGTGATTTCCTTGTTGAATACTTTGTCCTGGGTCAGCGAGCGCCGCAGGTCGCGCTTGAAATCGTCGAGCGAGATCTTTTTTTCTTCGAGGCGCTTGTTGAATTGCTCCTCGGTGTAAGGAGACTTGATCTCGTTGAGCTTGCGGTCGACCTCTTCATCGGTGGCAAGCAGGCCAAGCTTTTCGGCGCGGCGCATGAGAATTTCAGTCTGAATGAGTTCATTCAGAATGCTCAACCGCAGGCTGACGGCCTGCTCTCCGGTGGGCTTCTGATCCGAGCCCGCGGTCTGATTGTCGTAATACTTGTCGACCTCGCTGCGATAGATCTTGCGGCCGTTGACGGAAGCCATCACGTCGCCGCCGACGCTGTCATGGTTGCACGCCGACAATCCAATCAATAAAAATGCGGTGGCGATAAAAAGGCTGGCGCGCCCAAAACCGGGCAGCTTGCGAATTTTCAATTCCCCCTCCCACGAGCACTGATGTCGGACTTCACTATGCCGGACTTCACTGATGTCGGATTCATTGGCGCCGCTCTCTGCCAACCAGCTCACTTCGAAGACGCCCCCGGGGCATTGGCCGCCGGGCTCAGCATCTTATGTTCGGGCGGGGCAATCCCCGCATCCTTGAGCGCCTGGTCGATGGCGGCGCGGACCTCTTCAATCGGAACCGCTCCGTCAAGTTTCTGCCCGTTGACGAACAATGCCGGTGTCGCGTTGACTCCCAGATCGTCGCCTTCTTTCATGGAGGCGCGGACAGCTTTGTCGTCCTGCGCCTTGAGGCACGCCTGCAATTTGGGGCCGTCGACTTTGTGCGTTTGACCCTGAAGAGTGGCGAGGCGGTCGAGTTCGGCGTTCTCGCCGTCCTTACCCTTCGCGGAGACGGCGCGCTGGTTGGCGTGCAGGTAATCGGCGTAATCCCAATAGGCATCGGCCGACTGCGCGGCCAGGCAGTTGGCGTCGACGGCCGCATGCACCGCCCAGGGATGAATTTCTTCCAGCGGATAGTCTTTATAGATGATCAGAACGCGATCACCGTATTCCTTGTAGATTTCCGGGAACAGCGTGGCATGCATGCGGGAGCAGAACGGGCACTCGAAGTCGTCATAGTTCACCATGACGACCTTGGCGTCTTTGTTGCCGCGCGTCGGCCGGTTGCTAAGATCGATCTTCTTCATGATCTCGGCGTAGGGATCGTGGCTCAAGTCCATCTTGGTGACCCGCATCAGCGTCTTGCGGTCGCGCGACAGGAGGAACTCGTAAGGTTGCTTCTTATCCGGGCTCGCGAAGGTGATGGTCAGTTCGTCGTAATTCGGAAAGTCGCTTGGTCGGATACTTCCGAGCACCAGGTCCACGTCGGGAGGAAGTGAATAGTGGGCGCGCACATGGCGCTCAATCTGCTGGGCAAGATCGCCGGACGGAACCGGAGCCGATGAGACGGAAGAAGCCGATGTCGGCGAATTGGGAGCAGCTTTCGCAGCCGCCTTGGGAGAGGGACTCTGCGCCGAGCAGCCCACACAAATTGTCAAAAGAAACAGACAGGCACGACGAACCATAAGACAAAACCACCTGAAAATGCTGGATAGGCTGATTATCTCACGGCTGATCGAGGAGCGCGGGGCACTGCGTGCCCTCGTCGTGCGCGATGGAGAAAGGGTCGACGCGCCCGAAGATAGTTCTGTCAGGAGGCTTTGGTGGTCGGTTGGGCGCGCGGCGTTGACGCCCGCCCCGAGCTTCCCCTGACCAGATCTTCGGCTGTGAGCAACTGATTCATGGACCCCGACCGGAAGCCTTCCATGTCGAGGGTGACGAACTTAAATCCGAGTTGTTTGAAGACCGCCGTGAACTCGCGGGCCATCTCTTCGGTCAGTGCACGCGGCAGTTCGTCGCGAGCGATCTCAATGCGGACGATCTCTCCATGATGCCGTACACGAAACTGGCGAAATCCGAGTTCGCGGAGGGCGTCTTCGCCGAGTTCGATCACCTTCAAAGCCTGCGGCGTAACCTCTCGGCCATACTCGATGCGCGACGACAGGCAGGCCGATGCCGGTTTCTCCCAGACGCGCAAGCCCGCTTGCTTTGCCAGTTCGCGAATCTCCAGCTTGGTAAGACGAGCATCGAGCAGCGGGGCGAGGACGTGATGCTGTCGCGCCGCCTGCTGGCCGGGCCGAAAATCGCCTTCGTCATCGGCGTTCACCCCATAGGCAACCGCCGCAAAACCGTGCGCCGAGCGGAATTCCTCAAGGACGGTAAAGAGCTCATCTTTGCAGTGAAAGCACCGCATGGCGTCATTGCGCGCGTAGGCGGGATTTTCCAGTTCACGGGTCTCGACGACCTCCACCGGAATTTGCTGTTCGCGGGCAAACGCGAGCGCATCTTCAAGGTGCGTGCGCGCGAGGCTCGCCGAATCCGCGATTACCGCCCGCATGCGATCTCCGAGCGCCTGATGCGCGGCCCACGCCAGAAAGGCGGAGTCGACGCCTCCCGAGTAGGCAACGATCAGTCCGGGGTGCGACGCCAGGATCTCACGCAGAAGCACGGCCTTCTCGTCGAGATTTGGGACCAGCTTCACAGTCTGCATTTTAGTTGAAGATCCGGGCGAGAAGTTGCCCGCGAACTTTCTTGCGCAAGCCTGATTACGTCCGCACTCTTGCGCAACCATGACTAAAAGGGTCGTCGACTCATAGAGTCGGCGGCTAATAGAGTCGTTCCTGCCGCTTCAGGTTGCCGAAGCTGGCCACATTGGCCAGGGTGAAGCTGAAGCGATATTCATTTTCGTTGCGCACTGCGCCCAGCGCGAAGCGGCGATATTCGAGGCTCAGGCCACAGCAGTCCCAGTTGTAGCTGGTTTGCGCAGTTGCGTACTGGAGGTTTCCCTGGTTCGAGTCAAACCCAACACTGGCCGCCGCGCTCAGGCCGGGCTTGTTGAGCTGTCCGTATCCGGCCAGAACGCGAAACTGATGGAAGCTGTTCTGGCCCGCCAGAATCGAGCCCGGCGCGGAATCAAGGACGCGCAGGAACGCGTCTCCGCCGCCGATCGTGAATGGCCCGTAGTGATAGTTCACCAGCGCGGTGCTGCCGTTGATCTGTCCGGTCTTGGGGTCGTAGTCGAGGTCCCACTCGGTATTGGTGCGCAGGCTGGTTTCGACGCGCAGGCGAGAAATGATGGGCGCGAAGTTGCGCCTTTCATTCAAGAAGGCGATACCCGTAAAGTCCACCGTGCTGGTGAAGACATTGCGCTCTCCTGGAACGAATGCGCCGCCGAAGGTTGGGTCGAAATAATATTTCTGAGCGATCTCCCAGCTTACGATTTCGCGCGGCCCGGAGGCGCAGGGTTGTTTGTCAGGCGAGGGCGGAGCCTCCCAGGGAACGACGCCCACCTGCGGAGGTGCGCCCACGTTAAGCGTAGTCATCGCTTGCGCGCCACAATCGGACGAGTTCGGATCGAGCCGCTTGGCATAGATCCGGTTCACGACTCCGTACTCGATCTCGTTCGTATTGGTGAGAACATCGGCGGCGTCGAAGCGCAGGATGTCCGGGAAATTGTTTATGCCCTTTACATAGTCGTAGCGCAGGCTCGGTTCGATCACGTGTTTCCACTTCCGCCGCAGCCAGGGATGGTCAAAAACCTTTTCGACGGCCGGCGCCCGCAAATCGAAGGAGGCTTCCAGCGATTTGCGATTGAGAACGTTGTTGGAGGCTGTGTCCGTTACGGGGTCGAGCGATTGGGTGTAGGCGGTATCGCGCAACGTGATCGCCGGACGAAACGACCATCCCTGCCAGAGCAAAGGCATGGCCAGCGTGGGCGCGAGATCGAATCTTCCCACCAGCGCCGCCGTGCGAAATCCGAGTTCCCGCCGCTGCAATCCCTCGGCTGCACTGTCAAACGACCAGTAGAGCGGCGTGTTGCCAAGCTGCCGCTCCTCGCCATTGATAAAGAAGCTGGGCGTGTGCAGAATCCGGATCAGCTCGGTCGAGGTGATTGCCGTGCACCCGGTGTTCGTCCCGGTTTCCGGAACGCAGACGTCGAAGTTCTGATAGCGTTCGGCGAGCGCGCTGAAGTGAAATCCGTTGGTCGTGTTGGTAAGAAAAATCTGCGACTTCACCTCGGAGTCGATCGCCTGCGCGTACACATCGGTAAACGCGATGCGATAGACGAAAGAGCTCAGGTAATCGACATTGGCGACTCCGCGCACGGTTCCGAAGGGATGGTCGGCTTGAAAGCGCGCGTCTTCGCCTCCCTGGTTCTGGACCGAGCCGCCGGTCAGAATGCCGCGGTCGACCACGCCCGAGTAGGTAAAGAAAAGGTAGGAGCTTTCACTGGGCCGCATGCGCAACGTTGCCTGTTGTGCCCATCCGCGCTTCGAATAGTATTCGGCGCCGAGTGTTGCATCGCTGCTTCGGTTAATGACCCAGTAAACCGAGTCGCCTGCGATGTATCCCTTGGTGGACGAATTGCCAAGCCCCGGAATCAGCAATCCACTTTGCCGCGTCAGCTGCACGGGGTGGGTGACGTAGGGAAAATAAAAAACCGGAATCCCCATAAGGCTGAACTCGCTGTCGTGGATCTTTGCGGTGCTGTCGACATCCACCTGCATCTCCCGCGCGTGGAACTGCCACTTGGCGTGCGGCAAGTGACAGGTAGTCACCGTACCCTGCCGCACCAGGTAATGGTCCGGCCCCTTCTTCTCGACAATTTTTCCCGTGAAGGCAAAAGGATTGGAGGATGTCAGAACATATTGGGAGCGGCGTCCCTGGAAGCCGACGGTTCCGACCACGTCGTAGAATTTCCCCACTTCGGTCTGGATGTTGTAGGCGCCATGGCTGGCTTCCACATGCTCATCGTATGGGCCGCCCTCCAAAAGCACGTGGCCCTCTAATTCGCTGTCACCGGTATCGGAGTTGTAGGTGATCTCATCGGCCCGCACGATATAGGTCCGGTAGTCGATCTCAGCCTGACCGCGCAGATGATAGATCGCGCCGGTTTTTTCCTGTTCCGTCGCCCGGATCGTAGTTTCTTCCTGCAATGGGCTCGCCGAAGCCAACGGCAAAGGAGGCGTCTGGCTGGTAACTATCCGGCTGGCGAGAAGCAGATGACAGAGCACTACGGCCGTGATAATGATTTGAGAGCGGGTGGTCATTCGCGCGTGGTGGTCATCGAAAAACGATCATTCGCGACGGACATTCGCGAACCTTCATTCGCAAACGTACCATCGCAGAAGATCAGGCGCAGATCATGTCTTCTGCGCACACATTTTGTGCACAGATGCCTCCGCCTGTCGCTTGGCTAAGTGGAACGAATCGACCTTAGCATGCGAGCGGCGGGCGAAGCAAAGTTTAGGGCCAATGCTTTAAAAAGAACGCACCACTCCGGTTGGTAGTGTCAGTGATTTTTGCCAGTCCGCTCTGGCTGGCATTCTCCGCGACCGCATCGAAGGATGGCTTCGTAGCCGAGTCTGTTGCTGGCAGAGGCTGGGCGTTATAAGAAGTGGATGTCGTAAGAAAATGACCGGTTTGATCCATATTTCGAGTGATGACAGTATTCCGGCTGAGGTCTCGGTCTCTCAAATTCCGCAGGTGGCTGCGGACGCTGAGACCGGTTCGGCGCCGCCGCTCGCACTCGATCCCTGGCGTGATGAGGTGGCAGCTCGCCTCGCCCGCTATCGCGCTCGCCGCAAACCCCGTGCTCCCCGATATCCTTCGCTGCAGCTGCCGTTCGAATCGGAGACATGGTCCCAGCCCACGACCAGCACGCCCTCGCCGGCAACCGGAACGCAGCCAGGCAGCAATCTGGCTTTTGACGATTTGAGACATGGGGACGAGCCGGAACGCAGCGTTTTTTCCGGCCCGGCCTTTGCTACTTCAGGCCAATTCGAGGAGGATCCGCCACCTTTTGTCCCGCCGGCTCCCGCACCTTTTTCCCGAGCCGAGGTTTCCCGAGCCGAAGTTTTCCGCAGCGAAGCAACCGCGAAAATCCTTGAATTCCCACGCTCGGCCGCAATTCCCATTGTTCACACCAGCTCTCTGGCCGATCCGATTGTGGATCTGCCTCGCATCGTGGAGGCGCCGGAGCTTGTGCCGCCGCCGCCCGCG
The DNA here is from genome assembly GCA_963841945.1 of uncultured Acidobacteriaceae bacterium. Classification (GTDB taxonomy): domain Bacteria; phylum Acidobacteriota; class Terriglobia; order Terriglobales; family Acidobacteriaceae; genus Acidiflorens. Next base: position 288,346 of record CAWJFC010000008.1, on the reverse strand, counting down.
CTGGGTGGAATCCTGATTGAGCCGGCCACGCCGCTGCCCGTCGAGAGCCGCGCGGCCGAGACGAGACTTCAATCGGCATCTGTCTTTCGCAGATTGCTGGCCACCGCGGTCGATGGCCTCATGCTGATCATTTCGCTTTCGGCGTTTGCGGCCATCTTTCTGCGTTTCAACCCTGCGCGTGTTCCCGTGCCGCTGGCCGCGGGAGTCGCGGCGGCTCTCGCGATTTGTCTTTGGTTTACCTATCAATACATCTTCGTTGTGTATACCGGGACGACTCTGGGAATGCGCGCTGCGCGGCTCCAGATTGTCAAATTCGACGGCTCTCCCGTCTCGCGCCGACTGCGACGCTGGCGCGTGCTCGCATCCCTGCTTTCCGGGTTCTCGGCTGGGCTGGGATATCTGTGGTGCTTCCTCGACCCGGACTCGCTTTGCTGGCACGACCGCATTACGCGGACTCACCTGAGCGTGCGGCAATAAACTTCGTTCGAGGGCTGGTTCCAATGAGGCCTGGCGCCAAGGAGCGGTTGCCAAGGCTAGCTTCGGAAGGATGGCGGCGTTTGCTGCGATTCGCGGACTAGGTCGAATAATCGGCGTTGATGCGCACGTATTCTGAGGTGAGGTCGGTCGTGAGGAAATGAACCTCGGCGCGTCCCCGACCCAGTTCAACGCGAATATCGCACTCCGCAGCCGCCAGCGCCTGGTGGGCCCGCTGCTGATCGAAGGATGCAGCAACGCCGCGGCCGCAGACCTTTTGTTCGCCGATGAAGATGTTCACCCGAGCGGGATCGATAGGCAGGCCGCATCGTCCAATCGCCGCCAGGATTCGCCCCCAATTGGGATCGGCGCCCGCCCAGGCGGTTTTCACGAGCAGAGAATGTGCGATCGTCCGCGCTACGGTGAGAGCCTCGTCTCGAATGCGCGCCCCGGCGATGTGCAATCGAATCACATGCTGCACGCCTTCGCCGTCACTGATGATCTGCTCGGCCAACGAGGCGCAGGCCCGATTTAGCGCGGCCGAGAATTTCTTTTGAACATGCGGCGCCATAAGGCGAATACCGCTCTCACCGCTCGCGAGCAAGAGCACGGTGTCATTTGTGGAAGTGTCGCCGTCGATCGACATGCAATTGAACGACTCGTCGCAGGCGGCGCGCAAGAGCCTGTGCAACTCGCGCGGCGACGCTACCGCGTCAGTGAAAATGTAGACCAGCATCGTCGCCAGTTGCGGATGGATCATCCCGGCGCCCTTGGCGATTCCGAGAACGGTGATGTCGCTGGCCGCGCTGGATCCGGTGTTTCGCGATTTCTTGTTCCGCAATTCTCTGGCGGCGGGAATTCGCACACGCTCCGCAGCGATCTTGGGCCGCGTGTCGGTGGTCATGATGGCGCGAGCAAACTCGCCCGCGGCCTCTACGGATGCGGAACGCGCGGCGATCAGTTCGGGAATGTTTGCGCGAATTTTAGCGTCGGGCAACGGCACGCCGATGATGCCGGTGGATGAAGGAAAAATCTCAGAGGGATCGACTCCGAGAATTTTACCGGCCGCGCCGCAAACTCGTTCACACGCCGCAACGCCCGCGCGTCCGGTAGCGCAATTTGCATTGCCCGAATTGACGATGAGAGCGCGCACCCGGCCGCCCGTGTCTGCAAGCGAAGCGCGTCCGACTTCAATGGGCGCCGCGACCACCCGGTTGCGAGTGAAGAGCGCAGCTGCCAAAGCGCCTTTGGCGATTTCAACCAGCCCCAGGTCCGGCCGTCCGCTGGCCTTGATTCCGGCCGCCAGCGCAGAAAAGGAAAATCCCGCGGGCAGAAGAATTTCTTCGGGAGCGCGCCGCAGTTTCGAAGATTTCATGCCTGCTGAATCTTATAGACCCAGTTGGTGGGCGGAGGAAGAATCGCAAATGTGGGCAGTTCGCCGCGAATCATCGCGACCTCGTCGCAATTTGCCAGCCGCGGACATTGAAAGCAGTCTTTGTGAATTTTGTCGGGCAGGTCGGTGTGCTGGGCCACGCTGAATCCCATGCGCGAAAAAAAATCCGGAATACGCGTGAACAGGCACACGCAACTCACCTGATGTTTTTCGGCCTGCGCCAGCAGCGCTTTCACCAGTCGCCGGCCGCCGCCGCCGCTTTGCTGCGATGGGTCGACCGTGATCGAACGGATTTCCGCCAGGTGCACTCCGTACAAATGCAGTGCGCCGCACCCGATGATTCGGCCCTCGTCCTCGAGCACGACAAAGTCGCGAACGTTTTCACAGATTTCAGCGAGCGTGCGTGGCAGCAGCGTGCCGTCGCCGGAATAATTTCGAATTAACGCCTCGATCTGCTCGGCGTCCGGAAGAATCGCCTCACGCGTACGCAAGTTCTTCCTCCTTTTCCGCGGGCGCGATCTTTCCGCGCGCCGGAGCCAACGCAGCCGCCGGAGCGCCGATCAAGCCTGCCCTGACTTTTGTGGCATGTTTCTTCGAGCGCGACTTCGGCTTGCTCACCTTCGTGTCCGACTCGATCCCCGCGCTCAGCGCGCGATCCAGCTCCGCCACCAGCTGGTCGATATGTTTCTTCTGGATAATGTAGGGCGGCAGGAAGCGCAGCACTTTCTCGTGGGTGCGATTGACGATGATCCCCGCCTCGCGCATACGCACGAGGACCGCCTTGGCCAATTCCGCCGAGTCGAGTTCGATCGCGCGCATCAGCCCCGCGCCGCGCACGTCCTGAATGGAGCCATGTTTGCCGTCGAGCTTTTCGAGCGCCGCGCCAAAATAATCGCCGGTCGCGATAACATGCTTGAGCAATTTTTGTTCTTGACGCAGGAATTCAATTGCCACCGCGCACGCCAGCGGCCCACCGCCAAAGGTCGTTCCATGCAGGCCGGGATGCATCGCCGCTGCCACACGCTCGGTCGTGAGGATCGCGCCCAGCGGCAACCCGGCTGCCAGCGGCTTTGCGACGGTCACCACATCCGGCAAGACGCCGTAATGCTGATAGGCAAAATGCTTGCCCGTGCGTCCGAGGCCGCATTGAATTTCGTCGAGGATCAGCAGCGCGCCGCTCTTCTCCGTCAAGCGACGAGCCAGTTCCAAAAACTCTTTTGCGACCGGCTGAATCCCGCCCTCGCCCTGAATCGTCTCGATGCAGACCGCGCACACCGTCGCGTCGAGTTTCTTTTCGAGATCCTCGAGGTCGTTAAACTTGACGAATTGCACGCCCGGCACCAGCGGAGCGAACGGCGTCCGATATTTCTTCTGCCCGGTCGTGGACATGGCTCCGTAAGTTCGCCCGTGAAACGAATTGTCCAAAGCCAGAAAGCGCCACTTAGGCCGCCCCGCGCTCTTTTTCTGCGCGTGCTCCATCTGGGCATGATTCATCCTGGCAAAGTTCCGAGCCAGTTTGAGCGCGCCGTCCCACGCCTCGGTGCCGCTGTTGGAAAAAAACGCGCGGTCCAAGCCCGACATCTCGGTCAGCCGCTCCGCCAGTGGCGCCTGATACTCGTGATAGAAAATGTTGCAGGTGTGAATCAGCTTCGCCGCCTGCTTGCGGATCACTTTCTGGATCGCCGGATGGTTGTGGCCGAGCGCGTTCACGCCCAGCCCGCTTAGAAAATCCAGATACTTTTTGCCGGTCGAATCCCACACGTAGACGCCATTTCCGCGCTCGAGCAGCATGGGCTGGCGATCATAAGTGGGGATGAGGAGCTTTTTCTCCAACTGCGACACAGACTCTAAATTCATGCTCTCAGCACCTCCGTGCCGCAATCGATGCGCGTGAAATAGAACTGCGGCAGCACTTCCACTTCCGCCGCCGGAAGGATTCGCACTCGTCCAACGCCGCGTTTCAGAGCCAGAATGCAAGCCTCGAGCTTCGGCATCATGCCGCCGCTGATGACCGCCCCCTCGATCATGGCTGGCACCTCGGCGGTATTCAATCGCGGCATCACGGAACCATCGGCCTGCTTCACGCCCGCCACGTCGGTCAGAAAAATCAGCGCATCGGCCTGGCACGCAATCGCGCAGGCCGCCGCCATCTGATCGGCGTTCACGTTGTAGTACTCGCCGTCGCCGCCAAGGGCCACCGACGAGAGCACCGGAATCCCGCCCTCCGCCCAGATCGCCTTGATCCAGCGCGGCTCCGAAAAACAGATCTCGCCGACAAATCCCAAATCGTGCTCCGAGTCCTGCTTCTTGCGCGCGCGAAAGACGCCGCCATCGCCGCCGCACAATCCGATCGCCGGCTGGCCCGCCGCTGCAATCGCCGCCACCAGACTTTTATTCACAATGCCCGCCAGGACCATCAACGCCACGTCGCGGGTCTCGGCGTCAGTCACGCGCAGTCCATGGACGAACTCGCTTTCCTTGCCCATCAGCTTGAGCGTGCGCGTCAGCGCCTTGCCGCCGCCATGCACCACCACAATTTGGTGTCCATCCTGCGCGAGCTGCACCACCGCGTGCGCGCACCTCTGGAGCGTCGGCTTATCTTCCACAGCCACGCCGCCGATTTTGACCACAATCTTCACTGCAATCCCTCGCTCTCATCCCACCTGTACATCAGATTCATGTTCTGAACCGCCTGTCCCGCGGCGCCTTTCAGCAGATTATCGAGGCACGAAACCACGATCAGCCGCCGCCCATCTTTCGCCAGCGTGAAACCGATATCGCAATAATTGGTGTGCACCGAGAACTGAATCTCCGGTAATTTTGCCGCCGGATAAACCCGCACCCAGCGCTTGCCACCGTAAAAGTCTCCAAAGCATTTTTGGATGTTTTCGGCGGTAGTTTCGTGCTTTAAATTCACGTAAATCGTCGACAAGATTCCGCGCGGAATCGGAAGCAGGTGCGGAGTGAAAATCATTTCCTCAGCATTCAGCCGCAACTGTTCCAGGATTTCGCCCGTGTGCCGATGGCCGAAAACCGAATACGCCGAAAAATTATCGGCGACCGAAACAAAGTGTGTGCGCGCTGTCGGCTCTTTGCCCGCGCCCGAAACTCCCGACTTCGAGTCCGAGATAATTCCGCGCTCGCGGTCGACCAGGTCCGCGGCGACCAGCGGCGCGAGCCCAAGAATCACGGACGTCGCGTAGCATCCGGGATTGGCTACCAGAGCGGCATTTGCGATCGAATCGCCATTCAGCTCGGGCAGTCCATATACAGCGCTTTCGTCCAATTTCGCGGTGGCCGAAGCATCCGCGTCGCTGAAGCCATACACCGCGCGGTGTTCCGCCTGCTTCAGGCGCCAGGCCCCACTCAGGTCGACAACGCGGAGACCGCGCGCCAACGCCTCGGGCACCATTTCGCGCGAAACGGCGTGTGGAGTCGCCAGGAAAAGGAGTTCCACTCCCTGCTCCTGCAAAGCCTCCCATGAAAACGGCAGAACAGCCGCGTGAGCTTTGTCACTGCCATTGCCATTTCCGTTCCCAGTTACGCCGAGAAATGCGGGTGAGCCGCCGGACTCGTTGCTCTCCGCGCTTCGGCGCAATAACAACGGCTTTTCCACCCGCGGATGGCGCGCCAGAATGCGCGTCAGCTCCATCCCCGAATAGCCGGATGCTCCCAGCACCGCCGTCTTCAATCTCTTAACCATTCTCAGTATTCAGGTTGCCCCACGCCTCACCCGTTCTTACTTGAAGGCATAATTATCCATTATGATGCATAATTATTCACTTAGTATCGCCGCCACGAGGGCCCGTGTCAAGCAAAACTCCGGAAAGTTTCCCTGAAAATTACGCTGGACAACGCCGAATTCCGGCCTGAATCCAGGCTCGCCGCTCGCTGTTTCTGGCCTTCGCGCCAACCCCACAAAAATGCACTCGCGCATTTCCCTTTTTCTGATGACCGCAAGAAGAAATTTCTATTGGACTCATCCCGCCAGCCCGTTTACTGTGAGAAACAATTTGCCTGCGAGCAGGAGATTCGCTGAGCTCTGTCACCACATCGCATGCCTCCCCCGAAAGCGCGGCCTCCCGCACAACTGATTTGTCGAATTCTCTCGATCCGCAAGCGCTCGAACAAAATAGAATTGCGCCACTGCATTCCTACAGGAGTCATCGCATGACGAAGCAAGCACTGCGCCGCAGCCCATTCCTTCTGACGATCCTGCTGCTGGCAGGCATTCTCGCCGCGCTCACCAGTACGGCGCGAGCCGAGAATGATGCCCCGAAGCCCGATCCTTCGGGCGTCGCCACGGGCGACCGGACGACCTCGACCGATGCCGCCGGCACTCCCTTCGTCGCTCCGGAGCCAGCCGACAAATCCGCGCCCGACTACGCGCAAAACAAAAAAACTTCCGACGACTATCAGGCCCAGGCCGCCCGTGAGCCGCTGGCCGTCAAGCTCGCGGACAATGTCGGCCATCTGCGTCTCGCCACCAACTTTGCCTGGACGCTCAACACCGGCTATCTCGTCCTCTTTATGCAGGCCGGATTCGCCCTCCTCACCTGCGGCCTGGTGCGCAAGAAAAATGCGGCGCACCTGATGATGCTGAACTTCGCGGCTTACGTGTTTGCCTTCCTCGCCTACTACGCGGTCGGATACGCTTTTCAGTTCGGCGCCGTGGCCATCAATGCCGCGCCCGCCGGAATCGGAGGCGTGCCCACGCTCAACAGATTTCTTCTCGGCAGCGGAGCGTGGGGATTTCTCGGCGGCAAAGGTTTCTTCCTGGTCGGTCCGGCGTATGACGCATCCAGCAACGTCTATGCTCTCTTCGAAGTTGTCTTCATGGAAACCGCCGGCTACATCATCGTGGGCGCTGTCTGCGAACGGATTACCTTCGGAGCGTTTTTACTTTGCGAACTTTTCATCGGCGCGATCCTCTATCCCGTGTATGGCTGCTGGGTGTGGGGCGGCGGCTGGCTCTCGCAAATCGGGTCGACGATGCATCTCGGCCACGGCTATGTCGACTTCGCGGGCTCGACGGTCGTTCACGCCGTCGGCGGATTCTGCGCCATGGCCCTCGCCATCATCCTCGGCCCGCGCCTCGGCAAATACGGCCCGGGAGGCCGCATTCGCGTCTTTCCAGCGCACAATATCGTCTATGTCGTTACCGGCACGCTCATTCTTCTTTTCGGATGGATGGGCTTCAATCCCGGCTCGACCCTCGCGGCCACCGATCTGCGCATCTCCTCGATCGCCATCAACACCAATCTTGCCGGAGTGGCCGGAGCCGCCTCCGCGATGGTTCTCTGGCATTACCTCTTTGGCAAGCCAGACATCACCATGGCGTGTAATGGCATGCTTGCCGGCCTGGTTGCCATTACAGCGAGTTGCGCCTTTGTCTCGCCCACTTCATCGGTTGTGATCGGGGCGCTCGCCGGGTTGCTCGTTTGCGGCGGCGTTCTCTTCAACGATCGCGTCCTCAAGATCGACGATCCCTGCGGCGCAATTTCCGTTCACGGCTACTGCGGATGGTTTGGCGGAATCTGCGTCGGCATTTTTGCCGATGGCACTTACGGCGCGGGATGGAACGGCGTTGGCGCGTCAAGTTATCTCGGTCAGGCCGGTCGAGGCGTCACCGGAATCCTGCACGGAGATACCAGCCAGTTCCTGTGTCAGTTGCTAGGAGCGACCATCTGCGTGGCATGGGCCTTCGGCGCAACCTTCGTAGTTTTCTGGAGTGTTAACAAGGTTCGTTCGATGCGAGTATCGCCGGAGAGTGAGATCGAAGGCCTCGACATGCCGGAGTTCGGCATGCCCGCGTACCCGGAAGACGCAGTCAGCCCGGCTTCGTACTAGAAATGGGGAATTACTAAGGACTGGGAAGCGCGGGACATGGTCACACTCATCTGAGAAGCGCATCACTGCGCTCACTCCCGCACGTCGGATAGACTTTCCGCCAGCAGATCTGTCTATCTCCCCTCAGAGATTCATCCTCTGCCACTTCATCCCAGGGAGGCAGTCCATGCGCACTAAATCAGTTGCGATTTTCGCATTTCTAATCCTCGTAATTTCATTCGCTCAGGCGGCGAGCGAAAAGGTTCTCTACACCTTCACCGGCGGACTTGACGGCGGCCAGCCGTATGCGGGCCTCATCTCCGATCAGTCCGGCAATTTCTATGGAGTCACCGAATCGGGCGGCGCTTATAACAAAGGCACGGTTTTTGAACTGAGTCCTTCGGGAAATGGCTGGACTGAAACTGTGCTCTACAGCTTTACGGGCGGGAGTGACGGCGGGAGCCCGCTTGGCGATCTGGCCATGGACGTTTCGGGTAATCTCTACGGCACGGCCGTCGAAGGCGGCGATCCTTCGGCGCAGTGTGGAACGGTATTCGAGCTATCGCCGTCGCAAGGCGCATGGACATTTGCCGTCGCACGCACCTTCCTCGGAGGTCCCAAAGACGGATGCGCTCCGCTGGCAGGCGTCAGTTTTGACGCAGTTGATCGCCTGCAGTACGTAACCACCGCCGGCGGCGCCTATAACGTGGGCGCGGCATATGGCCAAGAGATGGCGAGCTTCGGAGTCAATCGAGGCGGCGATCCCTCCGGTACTGTCAACAACTGGGGCTTCGGGACGGCCTTTAACGGCGGCGCCCATAACGCAGGCACGGTTTATTTCCTGAACTTTCAATGTAACGATGCGCAACCCGAAAAGGGCGGGTGCGCGGAGTCAATCGTCCCCAAACACGCATTTAGCGGAGGCAAAGGCGGGGCCAACCCGAGCGGCAGTCTCTGGGGAACATTGGTCGGAGGATTGGCGGTGATGTACGGCACCACTTCCAACGGAGGAAAGTACGGGAACGGCACCGTCTATCAGCTCAACCAAAACCAAAAAGGGGGCATTGGCTTCTCCAGTCTGTATAGCTTTTCCGGTGCTGATGGAATGAGCCCTAGTGCTGGCCTGGTGGCCGATGCCGCCGGAAATCTGTACGGCACGACGACTTGGGGAGGGACGAACCCCGGCTATGACGGGACGGTTTTCAAACTGACGCCGGGTGTGGGAAAGAAAGATAAGGTGATCTGGAATCTGACCACTCTTTACAGCTTTTCCGGCGGAGACGACGGAGGAGAAATCTATAGCGGGCTGGTGATGGATTCCGCCGGCAATCTCTACGGCACCACGGTTTCCGGAGGGAGCCACAACCAGGGAGTGGTGTACGAGATTATTCCCTGAGGTTCGTTTCCTAAGATTGGTTTCCTAAGATGAGCAGTTCGGTGGGCGAATACAGTCCAGGTTGGCGAAATTGCCAGCCTGGGCTTTCTTTTGCCCGCGTTCGCTCCTCAGTATCGCTCGCGCGCCTCGCTCGATGTTCCGCCGGCTGCCGGGATGTAACACTGCAGGGCGTAATCCATCACCATACGGTCAGCGTTGAACCGCCAGCCGAGCGTGCGAATCGTGCGCTTCATGCGCTTGATCCATCCTCGCGGCAGGCCATCGCGGTCGCGCTGGTAATAGAGTGGAATCACTTCCTCCTGCATCACGCGCATCAGGTCTTCTGCGTCGCGCGAGTCATGAACGTTCATGTCGGAGTGCGTCTTGCCACCACCGATGGCGAAGCCGTTCATGCCGTCATACGCCTCGGCCCACCAGCCGTCGAGCACCGACAGATTCAAGCCGCCGTTCAGAACCACTTTCTGGCCGCTCGTTCCCGAAGCCTCCAGCGGACGCCGCGGATTGTTCAGCCACACATCCACGCCCTGGACAAAATGCCGACCGACGTTGATGTCGTAATCCTCGACGAACACGAACTTGTCGCAGAACTGCGGATCGCGCATCAATTGCGCAACCTGCTGGAGCACGCGTTTTCCGGGCTCGTCATTCGGGTGCGCCTTGCCGGCGAAGACAAACTGCACCGGCCGCTTCGGATCGTTCACCATGGAAGCGATGTTCTCGATATCCGACAAAATTAAATTCGCCCGTTTGTAGGTTGCAAAGCGCCGCGCGAAGCCGATGGTCAAGGCATCGGGACTCAGCAACCGCTCCAGCCGCTGCAACTCGTACCGGGGTTCGCCGCGCCGCTCCGCCTGCTTGATCGTGCGCCGCCGGATAAACTCGATCATGCGTGATTTCAGGTTCAAATGCGTTTCCCACAGCTCGCCGTCATCGACGTTTTCGATGCCGTCCCAGATGTGCGATTCGCTGCTCTTCAGGTTCCAGCCGGTGCCCAGGTGACGGTCGTACAGACGGAACATTTGCGGCGCCAGCCACGTCGGAACATGCACGCCGTTGGTGATGTGCCCGATCGGAACCGAATCCTCCGACTTACCTGGCGTCAGCCCGGTCCACATTTCGCGAGACACCTCCCCGTGCAGCGACGAAACCGCATTCGCCCGCCGCGCCATCTTCAGCCCGAGCACCGTCATGCAGAAACGCTCATCGCTATCTGGATGTTCCCGGCCCAGCGCCATAAAATCGTGCTTCGACAGCCCGAGCGCCTCGCGCAGAGTTCCCAGGTGCTCTTCGATCAGGTCCGCTTCGAAGCGGTCATGACCCGCCGGCACCGGCGTGTGGGTTGTGAAGACAACCTCCCGCGAAACCCGCGGCGCCGCCTTGTCGAAGCCGATCCCCTCTTCTTCCATCCGCATCCGGATCGCTTCGAGCACCGCGAATCCGCTGTGCCCTTCATTCAAATGCAGCACGCCTGGGGTGATGCCGAGCGCCTTCAGCGCCCGCAGTCCGCCCACACCGAGCAACAATTCCTGGTGGACGCGCACGCGACCGTCGCCGCCATACAGGCGTGACGTCAACTCGCGATCTTCCGGCGCATTCCCCTCGACATCCGAATCCAGCAGGAAAAGATCGCAGCGTCCCACCTTTACCCGCCACACTTTTGCGCGAATCGATCCGTGGCGCGTGTCCACCTGCACTACCACCGGGCGTCCATTCTTCCCGATGGCCGGCTCCATGGCGAGCTGATTTACTTCGTTCTTGATGTACTCCTCATGCTGCCAGCCACTGCGATCCAGCTGCTGCCGGAAATATCCCTGGCCGTAAAACAGGCCGACGCCGACCAGCGGAATCCCCAGATCGGACGCGCTCTTGATGTGGTCGCCCGCCAGCACGCCGAGGCCACCGGAGTAAATCGGCAACGACTCGTGAATGCCAAACTCGGCCGAGAAATAGGCCACCGGCCGCGGCCGCAATACGCCCGCCCGCCGGGCTCCCCAGGTATGTTCCGACTGCTTGTATTCCCGCATCCGCCGGTAGGCGTAGTTGATCCGGCTCTCGAGGCCAAGCTCGTCGGCACGCTCTTCGAGCCTCGCCAGCGGAAACTCGTTTAACAGTCCCACCGGACTATGATTCAAGTCTCTCCACCGCTGCCGGTCGAGTTCGCGGAACAGTTGCCCGGCATCGGCATCCCAGCTCCACCACATGTTGCGGGCGAGGGCCCACAATCTCTCCTGCACCGGAGCGATAAACCGATCGAGCGTCCGCGCCTCGCTGACCACCGGAGCCACCGCGTTCGCCGCTTCCGTCAGCAGACGAATCTCATTCTCGGGAAACACCCGAGCCTCAACCGTCTGTACCACCAGCACACCCTGCAGCACTCCGCGATCGATCAGCGGGACTCCCAGGAAAGACTGGTACGGCTCCTCGCCCGCCTCGGGAAAATACTTGAACCGCGGATGATTCTTTACTTGTTCCACAGCCACTGGCCGCACATGTTCCGCGACCAGCCCCGTAAGACCCTCGGTCACCGCCATGCGCAGATTCCCAATGCACTCCGGTTTCAGGCCCAGCGTCGCTGCCAGCACCAGGTGTGCCCGATCCGGCTCCAGCAGATACGCCGAGCACACATCCGTTCCAAAACGCCGCGCAATCAGCGCAACCACGTTCATTAGCGTTTCGGCCGGCTTTGCCTTGTCGGCCGTGAGATTGGCGATCTCATCCCATTCCAGAACATAACTGGCATCGAGCGAGCAAGCGGCCCGTTCCTGGCCCAGGTCCAACCCATTAGTGCGTTCCAATTTAGATGGTCTCCATGAATAGCTGTAAAACGACGCCCAACAATGGCTGCCCCACCCGGCCCGAAAGGTCGGTCGGGAGAGCGACTCTTCGGTCTACCCTATTCTATCGGGTGATTCGGTCAACAATTTCTAAGAGATGTGGAATTCCTGATTACTACCGTGCGGCTTCTGCCGCTAACTCATTGAAAATGAGATGTCGGATAACTCTGCGGCATCAGTGGCGGGCTTCGACTCCGCGATTCGAAGCAAACGAATCGTGAGAGACGAGTGACGATTGCGCGGCTGGCGATTGTGTTTTCGGTGGGAGGCAGCCGATTGGTTCCGGCTTTCTACGTCTCCCCGCGATACCGCGGAGGCTCGCGCACTTATACGCTGATTAACGGCTGGCTCGAAGCAACGCTCCCCGCGACGCTGCGCAAGCGAGGATTTGTCGCCGTGCCTTTTGCCTTTTCTTCATTGCGCGTCAGCGCGAAGCAATATATTCTGCTCACGTCCTGCCATGGCCAAGCTTTTCGAACTCCCCCGCTACATTGCAATCGAAGGCCCGATAAGAGTCGGCAAAAGCACACTGGCGCGAGTTCTAGGCGAGCGCCTGGCAGCGCAACGCGTCATCGAGCCCGAGGACAATCCATTTCTGAAGGCCTTTTACGATGGCGAGCCGGGTGCGGCCTTCCAGACGCAACTGGCATTCCTGATTCGCCGTTTCGATCAACTACGCGCCCTCGATCTGGGCCCGCGCTCCAACCAAACGGTGGTCGCCGACTACATCTTCGAAAAAGACAAGCTCTTCGCCTGCCTGAATCTTAACGATCAGGAACTCGAAACCTACAACCGCTATTTCAACTATTTTCGCGAGCAGGTGCCGACGCCCGACCTGGTGATCTATCTGCAAGCCACGCCCGAAGTGCTGAAAAAGCGGCTCAAGAAGAAGAACGCCAGCGGCGAGAAGGCGATCAGCGAAGACTATCTGATGGAAGTGGTGAAGGCCTACGAACACTTCTTCTTTCACTATACCCAGTCGGATTTGCTGATTGTGAACACCAGCGAGATTGATTTCGTTGACCGCAACGAAGACCTGCAAGAGCTGCTGAAAAAAGTCTCCGCCCCGATCAAAGGCACGCAATACTTCCTGCCGCTCGGCAGCGAGAACGCCGCTAGCGCATAAAACCTGCGCGTTGTAGGTTCCTTCCTATCAACCGTGAAGTGCGACGCAGATTTACCGCTCGTGTCTTGGCAAAGACAAGACCGATAGTGCCTTTCCGACTCTCGCAAATTCCGGGTCGGCGGTGACGAGCCAGGCATCGCGCTCGATGGCAAGTTCGGCCGCAAAGGCATCGGCATAACCGAGAGCATGCTTCTGCTTAAGGGCACCGGCCCGAGAAGCGCGTTCACGATCCGCGGGGATGACAGTGATCGGAAGTTCTCGCAAGCGCGCTTCGACTTGCCATGCGGTGGCCTCGCCGTGGTGACGCCATGCCACATAGAAAACTTCGCCCCAATTTATCGCCGACATCAGGAGGGGCAAATCCTGGCGTACAGCACCGGCGAGAAGGTCCTCAATCTTCCTGGCCGTGACCTCTCGGCCCTCCAAGAAACCGGTCAACGCATTCGCGTCGAGAACATACCGCCGGGGCCTTCCGCGAGGGTGGCTAGCCATCATTGATCCTCGCGCTTGCGCTCGCGTTCCCGCTCCGCAAAAAGTTCGTCGAACATAGTGGGTTTACCGGGCGCGGGTTTCAGGCACCCCCTGAGTTGTCGAATGCGGCGAAGGCTCATTGGAGTCAAAATCAGCCTGCCATCGTCCTCCGTCCATGTTGCTGGAGTGCCCTGGGAGAGTCCCAGTTGTTTACGCAACTCAGAGGGAATCACAACCTGGCCCTTCGAGCTGACCTTCGTTCGGTAGGTGTTCATGTCATATCTTACCACAGCGTAAGACACATCCTAAGCTGTCTTACCCGGAGGATGCGGTCTTCCGCCCCCCCACGGCTACGGCCATGGCGTGCTTGGCGACGAGAATATGCTGTCGGCTACGGTCGACGAGAGGTTGCTACGGCGTGAATTTAAATACCACACCGCAGCCGTAGCCATTGCATGCGCTCATGTCTCCGCCGGTGTAGGTTGTGCCGTAGAGGTTGCCCTGCGCATCCATAGCAAGACCTCCCTGTGGCGTCACGCCTTGCGCGCCTCCGGCAAAGTTATAGAGCACGGTCTCGTTGCCGGCCGGATCGACCTTGAAGATTACGCCGCTCTTTGCGGATCCCCAGCCAGCGGTTCCATATAAATTGCCCGCCGAATCGATCGCCAGCGGTCCATAGGGATTGCCGCCGTCCGCTTTGCCGGTAAACTCATAGAGAACCGTTTCATTTCCTCTGGGATCGACCTTAAAGACCACACCACAACTGAGCGGGCCTTCCGCGTCTGGACAGCCGCGCAGACCCCCCTCTTCCGTCGTGCCATAGAAATTGCTGGCAGCGTCCTGGACAAGGCCGAACTGAGGATTGGTACCATCCGGCTTCTTGCCGAAGTAATGGAGCACCATTTCCTTGCCCGTGGAGTCGAGTTTGTACACCAGGCCGTGGCTGCCCTTGCTGCCAGCGATCGTTGTTCCGTACAGATTACCGGCCGCGTCCCGTATCAGGCCCGCGTTCGGATAAATACCCTTGCCGGTCGCGAAGGCATGGAGGACCGTCACATTGCCGCTCGGATCAAGTTTGAAAACCATCCCGCAGGAACCGATGTTGCAATGATTCTTGCCACCCGGACCTGCGCCATACAAATTGCCCTGCCCATCCAGAGTCAACGACCCGAACGGACCAAAACCGTACGGGCTGCCCCAGGCCAGTGGAAAATTGTAAAGGACGCTGTAGTTGTTATTTTGATCGAGCTTGAAGACGACCCCGGAACTGTTGGTGCCCCCGTAAAAAGTCGTTCCGTAGAGGTTGCCAGATGAGTCTCTAGCCAAGGTCGCAAACGGCGTCGAGCCGCCGGGTATCTGTTCGCTGGTACCAAAACTGTGCAACAACATGAACTGGCCGGTCGTACTGATCTTGTATACCGACCCGTAATAGCCTCCTTCTCCGCCTCCGGCTGAAGCGGTGCCATATACGTTGCCGGCCGAATCCACGATGACTCCCTGGGGAAACGCGCCGTCCTCGGCGCCTTTGAAGGCATAGAGCACCTGGTAGGTCTGGGTCCATGCGCATGGCAGCGCCGAAACCCACAATAGAAGCATCGCTGTAATGGACTTTGCGAAGGTCATAAGTTTGCTCCTTCGTGCTGCCTTCCGAGAGGAAGTTTGCCGACTCCCGGGGGGGTGGGGCAGGATGAAATTCCCCGCTGGCTGTGACAAGCTCCGGCTAACGGAGCAAGCGTAGCACCGGAATTAGGGTGGTTCAAGGGTGAGTCGGCAAAGCGCGTATTCCCCTCGACTGCCAGCCTTTTTGCGGCTAGAATAGGCTCCGCGTCATCCAAAGACGCAACAGGCTCTATCCGCCAGTGCGGAGGGGCACTGGAGGGCACGATGAGTCTCACCCCGATCGGCGAACCTCGCCACAAGATCACGACTTCCACCATCCACGAAAAGAAGCTGCAGCGCGAACCTGTTTCCTGCCTCACCGCTTACGACTACGCGACCGCGCGTCTGGTCGATGAGGCCGGCATCGACGTGATCCTTGTCGGCGATTCGCTCGCCATGACCATGCTCGGCTACGAGAACACGCTCTCGATCACGGTCGACGAGATGCTGCATCATGTCCGCGCAGTGCGGCGCGGCGTAAAGCACGCGCTGCTCATCGCCGACATGCCGTACGGCTCTTATCATGCGACGCCCGAGGAGGCCATCCACAACGCCACCCGCTTTGTGAAGGAAGGCGGCGCCGAGGCGGTCAAGATCGAAGGCGGAGAAAAACGGGCAGACCTGATCCGGCGCGTCATCGATGCCGAGATTCCGGTCGCCGGCCACATCGGCCTGACGCCGCAATCCATCAACGTGATGGGCGGCTACAAAGTGCAGGGCAAAACGCTGAACGCCGTCGAGCAACTCATGCGCGATGCCGTGGCGCTCGATCGCGCCGGCGTAGCCTGCATTTATCTCGAAGGCATTCCGCGCGAGGTTGCGGCCATGATTACGGATGAAGTCCACACCCCGACTATCGGCATCGGCGCGGGCCCGGATTGCGACGGCCAGGTCCTCGTATTTCACGATCTCGTGAACCTGACATTCGGCCATGCGGCCAAATTCGTGCGCCGTTATGGCGACGCCGCGGCGTTGATCACGGAATCGGTGCTCGCCTTCAAGGCGGATATCACCTCGCACCAATTCCCGAATGACAGCGAGTCCTACCATTTGCCCAAAGAGACCGAGGCCGCACTCGAAACCGTACTTCACCGCAAACGCGCGATGCGGTGATAATAACGAGCGGAGAAGATTTGGGAATGACCGCTCTTCGAATCACGCCTAACATGTGCGCAACTCTGCTCGGCCGTCACGCGGGCCCGAAGGTGAAGCAGTTGAGCCGGATCGTGATCCAGATCACGATGTCGGCTTTATTGCTCGGATCGCTGGCCTGCACCAAGCCGCCGCAAGCGGCTCCGAGTGCCGCGCCTCAGACCGCCAAGACCACCGGCCTCGAATCGATTCCGCCTGCGGATCCGTCGAAATATCCTCCGTTTCACGACATGCGCGGGTGGAAGAATCCATACTTCGTGGTCCGCGACGACGGCATCGGCTTTGTCGACCTCACGAACCGCGAGGTGCATATCCTCGCGCCCGAGCAGATTCCCGCCGAACTCGTGTCGCTCGGTTCGGACGCTTGGCCCTACGGACGCGTCGTTCTGGTCGCCCAGGCTACGCCGAAGAATCCCTCGGAGGCGCAGAAATCCGCCATCCGCGAGAATCGCGGCCTGCTCGTCGGCACACTTAAAGAACTCGACGTCCAGATTCAGGAAGCGCCGTGATCGGCGTCTCAGAGAAAACAGGCTTCGTCGAAGAACGTCCGGCGGCGGCTGGAATGCTTCTGCAAGTGACGGCTCTCCCATGAGAGTCTGCACGACCATTGCGGAGGTCCGCGCCGCCTGCCGTGAGGCGCGTGAGCTCTCCCTGGCGACCTCAGGATCGACTCGGCTCGGGCTGGTGCCAACCATGGGCGCTTTGCACGCCGGGCATTTGTCACTGGTGCGCGCGGCTACAGCGGGAGGCGTCGTGGCGGCCTCGATCTTCGTCAATCCCACCCAGTTCGGCCCGACGGAAGACTTCGCGAGATATCCCCGCACCTTCGAGGCGGATTGCGCGGCCCTCGAGCGCGAGGGCGTTGACATCGTCTTCGCCCCCAGCGTCGCTGAGATGTATCCCAAGGGCGAATCAACCTGGGTTACGGTCGAAGGTCTGAGCGAGCGCCTCGACGGCCGTTCGCGACCGGGGCACTTCCGCGGCGTAACGACCGTGGTTGCGAAGCTCTTTCACATCATCCAGCCCGATGCGGCGTTCTTCGGGCAGAAAGACGCTGCACAACTGGCCATCATTCGCCGCATGGTGCGCGACCTGAATTTCCCCGTTGAAATCGTTGGCTGCCCGATCGTGCGTGAGCCCGACGGCTTGGCGATGAGTTCGCGGAATGTGTACTTAAGCCCAGAGGAGCGGCGGCGCGCACTCGTGCTGCATCGGTCGTTGGAGCAAGTCGAAAGGGAATTCCGCACCGGCGATAAAGATGGGGCGCGTCTGGCAGGCAAAGGTCGCGCAGTGATCGCCGGCGAGCCCGCAGTCCGGCTCGACTTTTTCGAAATCGTCGATCCCGACACGCTCGAGCCGGTGGACCAAATCGCGAAGCCCGCGCTGGTTGCGGTCGCCGCGTATGTCGGATCGACGCGCCTGATCGACAACCTGGTCCTCAAGCCTTGACTCTTGTCCTCATCGGAACAGAGACGAACGGATTGTCCGCAATCACGTAGCGAAGCTGTTCCTCCGCCGACTTTGTAATTCCCACGCGCGGTCCGACCGCAATCCGTCGCACGCGATAATCATCCTCCACAATCTGCAAATCCGATTTCGCACTCACGAGGTTCTTCCCGTTATCTCGGTCGCGCGTGATACCGAGCGCTTCGCACATTCTGCCGGGACCGGACGAAATATTCCGCAGCCAGCGTAATTTTCTTCGCTCCAGTCGCAAGCGCATCGCGGCTCCCGCACTCGCGGCTAGTGACTCGTCCCAAGGCCGGCATCCCCCGAGCTTTCGCCATGCTCTCGACGCCGGCAATCGGTTCGAGCGCGCGAAACAAAACGCCTCCCGCTTCGCCATCAGGCAGGCAGGAAACGTTGAAGCAAAAATAGCTGCCGTAGATGAAGTAGACGTAGGCAAACCCCGGCGGGCCGAACAATACCGCATTGCGAGCCGTCTTGCCGGCGAAGGAATGCGCAGCCTCATCGCCCGTGCCGAGATAGGCTTCCGTTTCGACGATTCGTCCGGCGAGTATTTTTCCGCGCGTCTTGCGAATCAGCAGTTTTCCGAGGAGCGCGCGTGCCACCCGCCGCGGATCGCGGTCAAAAAACGCCGCCGTCAGCAGCCTCGTCCTGCCAATCGAAGTCACGCGGTTTTCTTATTTTCCACCAGATATTCCAGCACCTGTTCGGCGTGGCCTTCGGGCTTCACGTTGTTGAAGATGTGCTTGATCTTGCCGTCGGGACCGATCACGAAGGTGGTCCGCGCAATGCCCATCACTTTCTTGCCATACATATTCTTTTCTTTCACCACGCCAAACTGGCCCGCAATCTTTTTCTCGGGATCGGCGAGCAGCATGAATGGCAGGCTGAATTTGTTCTGAAATTTCTTCTGCGAGGTGGCCGTATCGGCCGAAATTCCCGCCAGAACGGCGCCGGTTTTCTCAATCTTCTTGTAGGTATCGCGGAACTCGCAGGCCTCTTTTGTGCAACCGGGCGTATCGGCTTTGGGATAGAAATAGAGGACAAGTGTTTTGCCGCGAAAATCTTTCAAGGCAACCTCTTTGCCATTCTCGTCCGTCGTACGAAAGTCAGGGGCTTTATCATTGATTTCCATGGGTTCTTCCTCTCCTTGCCGAAGATCGTTATATCGCATACGGCTTCTTGCCGTCATCTGCGCCGCGGCCGCATTTCTCGCCCTCGCCGCGCAACCGCTCTTCGCGCAGGAATTGGTTCAGCATCAGCAGCGCAAGGACGTCGATAACGGCCCCCGTGCGCTCGGCCTGGTGCAAATCACGGACAAAGGCAAGGCGCGCATCGTTCCGATCGCCATCATGTTGAACGGAAAATTTTTCGACGCCGATTCCTATAAGGCCGATCCGGTTCCGATGGCGCTCGATTTCGGCGTCGTCTACGAAGCCTTCCGCACTGGCGTCTCGCAAGGACTCTTTACTGTCACGCAGCCCGGACAGCTCAATCGTGAATGGATTGCCGAAGGCACCTGGCTGCCCGACGGCGCAAGGCCCAAAACCGACAAGCAGAAATACACTCCTCCCGTGATCGACGAGGGCAACCGGGATGACGATCGTCCCGTGCTGCATCGCCGCCCCGGCGGCGAAGCGGACAAGGACGACGACAAGCCCGCCCCAAAATCGGGCACCTCTTCCTCGCCACCCGCTCCTGCGTCGACCGCACCCGCGTCCGGCACAGCGCCCGCGCCCGCGTCCGCGTCCGGAACAACGAGCGCTTCGTCCGGATCTGCCACACCCGCGTCGACCGACGCCAACAAATCATCCGCGGGCAAAACCGCCGATTCGTCTCCAGCGAAATCGCCAGACTCCGCCAAGCCGGCCGATGCGGCCAAGCCCACGGAATCCGCTTCTTCCAAATCGTCCGAGGCCAAATCGTCCGAGTCCAGATCATCCGAGTATGAGACGCCGCCCAGCGATCCCAACCGCCCCGTTCTGCGCCGCGGCAAGCCCGATCCCAATACCCATCACGAACCGTTTGTAAATTTCGACGATCCATCGGCGATGGCGGCCGCCACGAACGCAGCGGGAAAAGAAGCCGACGCCGCCAAAGCGGCCGCGGCCGCGCCATCATCGGTGCAGACATTCGCCGCCGTCTCCGATGCGGCTGGTCCCGATCCTCGCCCTTACACCTACGATTTAAAACCGGCGGAAGAGGCGATCTATCGCAACAAAATGCTCGAACTCGCCAGCCACGAATTTCGTTCGAAGCAACCTGCTTCTGCTGCTTCGAAAAACTCGGCCGGCTCGAAATCGGCCAAGGGCACGGCATCCGCGCGAAACAAAAAATCCACGGCCGGTTTCGAACTGGAAGACCTAAAGCTGCGCTTCTTCGATCTCTCCAATTCGAACGAGCCGGTGATCGTGCTCTCCGGAAGAACTCCCGTTCCTCCCGCAACCGCGGCCGGCTCCCAGGTACCGCAGGAGATCACGCTGATTGCGCGCACTAACCTCGAAGGCGAACTACATAAACTCTTCTTTGAACAGACCGATTCCCGCCACCTCGACCTCAATCCACGCATGGAACTTATCGACGCGGTCGATGCCGATGGCGACGGTCGCGGCGAACTCCTTTTCCGGCGCACATTCGATTCGGGCAGCGCATACGCCATCTATCGCGTCACCGCCGATCAGCTTTGGCCGCTCTGGGAACCAACGCCGTAGGCCGAAACACAATTAATTCAACGTCATTCTCCGCGGATTTCACTGATTTTCGCGGATAATGGAGGCAATCAAAGAGTCGGAAAGAAACAAAGAAGAAAGACAGAAGAAAAAAAGAAAGAAAAGAAAAATCCGCGAGGATCCGCGTAATCCGCGGAGAAGAAGTTGAGATTCCGTGGGGGCAATCTATGAAAGCCGTTCTTTCGAAACCGCTGGCAACGTCGCTGGCGCTGCTCGCTTGCATCTCGCTGTTGGTGGCTACCGCCTTCGCGGCCGAGGGCAAGCCGGTCACGTATAAATCGGGCGACGAGACCGTCAATGCCATCCTCTACACCCCCGCCGGCAAGGGTCCGTTCCCGGCTTTGATCGTCATCCATGAATGGTGGGGATTGAATGACTGGGTCAAGGACCAGGCCGGCAAGCTCGCTGATCAGGGATACGTCGCGCTGGCCGTCGATCTCTATCGCGGCAAGGTCGCCGACAATCCCGATCTGGCGCACGAACTCATGCGCGGATTACCCGAGGATCGGGCGACGCGCGATTTGAAGGCGGCCTACGCATTTCTGGCGGCGCGTCCGGACGTGAAGAAAGACCGCATTGGCGCCATCGGCTGGTGCATGGGCGGAGGCTACGCCCTCGCCGCCGCTCTCGCCGAGCCCGGCCTCGCGGCCGACGTCATCAACTACGGGCGCCTAGTGACCGATCCCGATGAGCTGAAGAAAATTCACGCGCCCATTCTTGGTCTCTTCGGCGGACAGGATCGCGGCATCACTCCCGACGACGTCAAGAAGTTTCAGGCGGCAATGGAAAAAGAGGGCAAGAAAATCGATGTAAAGATCTATCCCGATGCCGGCCATGCCTTCGAGAATCCCAACAACAAGCAGGGCTACCGGCCAGAGGATGCGGCCGACGCCTGGCAGCGCACGGTGGCATTCCTCGCAGCCAATTTAAAGAAGTAGGCGACTCGGGCAGCGTGGAAATTTCGGCAGAACCCTAGTGCGTTTTTCACCACGGAGACACAGAGACACGGAGAAATCTCTAAGCTAAGTTTAAATTTGTGGTGAGAAACAAAAGGCCGGGCGAATGCGCCCGGCTTTTCGTACTAGGAAGCTGTCCAATTGTCAGGTTCGGCCGGAACAGCCTCCGATGAAACTCAGCGTTTCTTCTAAACTCAACGTTCGTTGTCTCAACCCAACGCCCGTCTCAAAACTCAACGTCCGCTTCAAAACTCAACGTCCGCTTCAAAACTCCACGTCCGTTTCTTTCAAACTCAACGTTCGTTCCAACCGCCCTTCCGGCGATTCAAACTTTTGCCACCGCAAAATTCGCCGGGCTTCTTTATGTCCGCTCCTGCATCACCGTCGGCCCTACATCACCAAGGCCAAACTCTCCAGTTCGCGTTCAATGACCGGCAGAGAGCATCCCGCCATCTCGACCCGGCCCGCCGCATCCATGGCAGCCTGCGCAGAAACGCCATAGCCGCGGCCCATCAGAAAAACCTGCAGGACCTCGGCCGCTTCGCGCGAGTCGACCATGCCGCTCTGCAGCAGATCGTTGCGCAGGGCTGACAACTCCGTTACTGAGAATCTATCTTTCATGCCGTCCTCACCTCCGGCCTTCTTAGTCATTAGACTCATCGGCAACCTGCTTCGTTGCATGCAATTCAATTGCCGTCACGATGGTATTGCGCCCTGCGGGTTTTCCTGACGCCTCTCTAAATGAAAACCCGAATGTTCGCAGAAGGTTGCGGAGAACGCAATTTGCGGAGCTCGTGGCCGAGACCAAGCACTGCGTCGCCAAATTGACGCAACGCGTCGTTTTGTCACGACACAAAAGGCGCACCGCGCTCTGGCAGATATAGCACTAAAGTCTGGTGAGGAGAAAATCCGAGTCTTCGACTTCCGTCGATCAATCAGGGATCTGGGGTGACCGCAAGCGCGATAAGTGAGATGGGGATTTAGCGCCAATTGAGCGCAGATCGTTCAAAGGACGCCAATCGGAATCCAGAGGAGTATGCCCAGACAGAAGCTTACACGTAGGGCAATCGGGATCAGGCCTCGCTCACGAGAAACCTCCCCTCCAAGCAGCCCCCAAAACGCAAGACCGCACCCGGCTGTGCCGCAAGCGTTGTCTATTTTCCAGAAGTTGGGCAAGCCGTAGCCATGCCTAGAACGTAAGAACCCTACAATTCCAAACAAGACTACGTTGCACGACGCGGCCACTAGACCAGACAGCAACAGCCACTGACGCCATCCCAGCAGGAATCTACGGCGACGCCACCAAGACCACCATGCACCGGCAAGACTGACCGGTATGGCGGCGATGGCCGCGCAAATCAAACCAAAGTACAGCCAAAGGTGCCACTCGGGGGATTTGAAATACAGGTATGAGGACACCGCAAAGAGTACCAGTGCCGCGAGGATCGCCTGCCATGTTTTCACGTGTGAACCTCAACGTCAGACGCGGGTGTCCATGAGTAATTATGACCCAACTTTCGCAATCCAGTTGGTCACTGTCATAACCAGGCCTTCACACTCATATCCACCTACGCCCCCTCAATCTTCGCCGAGTCCACTAGCATCACCGGAATATCATCCTGGATCGGATAGAGCCGCCGGCACTCCCCGCACTTCAGACCCGTGCCGCTGTCGTTGAGCACGACCGGCGTTTTGCAGACTGGACAAACCAACATGTCGAGCAGATCCTGAGCGATCATAGCGAGGCTATTTTACGCCAGCCCGCTGGCAGTGGCTCAATCCGGACGTCGCCGCAACTCCCCTCGGCCGCGCGCTTCCAGGCGATGTCCCTCTTGGGCCACTGGGGCGGCTCGGCGCTTCCAAAGCTCGCCCGTACTGGTGTTGGAGCCCCTCGGTTCCCTAAAAATCTCTGAACCCGGCACTTTCGGGATGGCGCACGAGTTCCACTCGTGCCGTTTACCTTCGCCCTGCAACGCGGCTTCCAGCCGCTGAGGAAGTCGTTCCCTGAAAAACACTCTGTCCGCAAACTCTTCCCGCGCCGCGATCCGCTCGCTCACCCGACTCGTGCGATAAAATCTCATGTTCTATCAAAGCAAGCTCCATTCAACAAATTTTCCGCAGGGCAGGTGCAATGACCGCGACCGCAAAAATTCTGGACGGCACGAAACTCGCTTCCGAGATTCGCGCCGAGGTAGCAGCCGAAGTAAAAGCGCTGGCGGCTTCGGGCATTCGCCCCGGCCTCGCCGTCGTGCTCGTCGGCCACAATCCGGCCTCCGAAGTCTACGTGCGCGGCAAGGTCAAAAGTTCGCACGAGGTCGGCCTCTACAGCGAGCAGCACTCTCCGGCCGATACCGCGACCACCGGCGAACTGCTGGCGCTGATCGACTCGCTCAACCGGCGCGACGAAATCGACGGCATCCTCGTGCAGTTACCCCTGCCGCCGCAGGTCGACTCCAAAAAGGTTCTGCTGGCAGTCGATCCCGCCAAAGACGTTGACGGATTTCATCCCATGAATGTCGGCTATCTCTCCACCCAGCGCCCCGGCCTGGTGCCCTGCACCCCGGCGGGCGTGATGGAGATTTTGCGCCGGAGCGGGATTCCCGTTGCCGGGCAGGAAGCGGTGGTTGTAGGCCGCAGCGACATTGTCGGCAAACCGGTCGCCATGCTGCTGCTCAATCAGAACGCGACCGTCACGGTCTGCCATTCCAAGACCCACGACTTGCCCGGCGTCTGCCGGCGCGCCGACATTCTGGTGGCTGCGATCGGCCGCGCGGGTATGGTGACGCGCGACTTTGTGAAGCCGGGTGCGACCGTCATTGACGTCGGCATCAATCGCGTGACCGACCGCGCCGAGTTCGATCGCCTCTTTGCCGGAGAGTCAGCCGGCAACGCCAAGCGCCGCGAAACCTTCGCCGCCAAAGGCTCAACTCTTGTCGGCGACGTCCATCCCGAAGTAGCCGAAGTAGCCGGCGCCATCACGCCCGTCCCCGGAGGCGTGGGCCCGCTGACCATTGCCATGCTCATGGCCAACACAGTAAAGGCGGCGAAACTACGTCGCGGGTATCGGTAACCGGTGACCGGTAACCGTCTTTTCTTCGCCGTGATAAATTCGTTCCGTCCATGCTCAAGCTCGGCCTCACCGGCGGCATCGCCAGCGGTAAATCGGTTGTGGGGGAGATGTTCGTCCAGCGCGGCGCACACCTCATCCAGTCCGACGCAGTCGCGCACGCCCTGCGAGAGCCCGGCCAGCCAGTCTATGCCGCAATCGTAGCCGCCTTCGGTCCCACCATTCTCAACCCCGACCAGACCATCAACCGCGCCCGGCTGGCCGAGGCTGCATTTGGCGAATCGCATCGAGTGGAAGAACTGAATGCCATCGTCCATCCCGCGGTGATCGCGCATGAGAATCGCTGGATGGAAGAGATCGGCGCTCGCGATCCGCACGCCATCGCCATCGTCGAGGCGGCGCTCATCCTCGAGGCCAAAGCCGCCGACCGCTTCGATTTCCTGATCGTCGTTACCTGCAACGAAGAGCAGCGCGCCCAGCGTCTCGCCAAACGTCTGGGCATCACCGAAGAAGCGGCCCAAGCCGAAGTAAAACGCCGCATGGCCGCCCAGATGCCCGACTCGGAAAAGATCAAAGCCGCCGATTTCGTGATCGACAACTCCGGCCCCATAGAAGCAACCGAGCGCCAGGTGCAAGAGGTGTTCGCCGCAGTGGCTGGACACGCATCGTGATTCGTCGCGGCTTGAATTGGGAATGGTGCGGCGGTCTGAATCGGTTCTTAAGAGGGAAAGGCCTCTAGCCGTGCCGTGAGCTTTTGCCTATGCCAGCAACTTGGCCGCGTCCTTGGCGAAGTAAGTCAGGATCATGCTGGCGCCCGCCCGCCGGATGCTCACCAGCGATTCCATCATCACCCGATCCCGATCGATCCAGTTGTTTCGGGCGGCAGCTTCGATCATGGCGAACTCACCCGACACCTGATAAGCAGCCAGCGGCAGGTCGAAGCGCTCGCGAGCGGCCGCGATCACATCCAGATACGGCAGCGCGGGCTTGACCATGATCATGTCGGCGCCCTCTTCGATGTCGAGCGCAATCTCGCGCATTGCCTCGCGGAAGTTTGCCGGGTCCATCTGATAGGAGCGGCGGTCGCCAAACTGCGGCGTGGAGTCGGCCGCCTCGCGGAACGGGCCATAAAATCCCGAGGCAAACTTGGCGGCGTAGGAGAGAATGGGCGTGTTTTCGAGGCCGGCTTTGTCGAGCGCGCTGCGAATTTCGGCGACGCGGCCATCCATCATATCCGACGGCGCAATTACGTCGACTCCCGCGCGCGCCAGCGAAACCGAGGCCCGGGCAAGGAGTTTAAGGCTTTCGTCGTTGACGATCTCGTACTCATCCTGCGCCGCGCGAACCGCCGCGTCCATCGCATCCTTCAGCTTCTTGCGACCCTTCACGACGACCGTCTTACCCTTGGCGCGGTCGGCGGCAGCCGATCCCGGCAATGTTGAATGACTCGCCTGTCGAACAATGCCACAATGCCCGTGCGACATGTACTCGCACAAACAAACATCGCCCATCACGATGACGTCGCGAACCTCGCTTTTGATCGCCCGCGCCGCCTGCTGCACGATGCCGTCCTCGGCCCAGGCGCCGGTGGCAATCTCATCCTTGTGCTCCGGCAAGCCGAAGAGAATGACGGACAGGACGCCGAGACTCCGCGCCTCCCGAACTTCTTTCACCGCCTCGTCCACCGACAAATTGAAGACGCCGGGCATCGAACCCACGGCTTTGCGCACGCCTTTGCCGGGACAGACAAAGAGCGGGTAGACGAAAGCTTCTGGCGTAAGCCGGGTCTCGCGGACAAGGGAACGCAACGTTTCAGACTGGCGCAAGCGGCGCAAGCGGGTCACAGGGAATGCCATGAGCCGAATTCTAGCAGCCGCGTAGCCGGCAGCCACGGTTGGACGCGTCACACCAGACAGTGATATCGATCACAGGGGGAGGCTTGAACTGGTTACTTCAGTAACCACGAGTACTCCCACCGTGACCTCAACATAACCTCCTGAAGTCATTAAGATACAAATGGTGCCCCTTCGTCCCAAGTCGGCGGTAGTGTGGGGAGTCGGACTGCTCGCGGCCTTTGCTCTCGCGCCCATGCTGATCCATGGGACATTGTTCCGTCTCGTGATGGGAGACCTGGTTCCGCTGGCGGTTCTGGGAACCGCGACTTACTTTTCCCTAAGAAACTGCCTGGGATCCACGGGCCATACCCGGCTGTTCTGGGGACTGATCACCACTAGCCTGGCGATGTGGTGGCTCAACCTTAGCTGCTGGGCGGTCTATGAGATCATCTTGCGGCAGACGATCCCGGATCCGTTTCCGGGCGATATCGTTCTGTTTCTGCATATCGTGCCGATGATGGCGGCGGTCGTGCTCCGGCCCAGCGATCTGGATGGGAACGAGGGGCGATTTCTCAACACGCTGAATGTTCTGATCCTGCTCGGCTGGTGGGTTGTTGTTTACGCTTTCTTTGTATTTCCAGACGAATATCTTGTCACCAACATCCCCCTGTACACGTTGCGCTGGGACCTACTCTACCTGGCGGAAGGGCTGATGGTGGTCGGGCTTTCTGCGGCGGCGTACTTTGCCAATTCGGGCGCATGGCGCAAACTCTACGGTTGCATCCTGGCCGGCAGCTTTCTTTACACCCTCGCCTCCGAGGCGATGAATGCCGCGATCGCGCGGGGAACTTACAAGACGGGGGGGGTGTATGACATTCCCTTTCTTGCGTCCGTGCTGATTTTTCTTGCGGTCACGCTGATTGGGCGCGAGTTGATGACGGAGAAGATCGCGATGCCGGTAGCGTCAAAACGAAGCGGCGTGGTGGTTCCGATGTTCGCGCAGCTGGCGCTGCTCTCACTGCCGGTGCTGGCATATGCGGCGCTGTTTCTGAGTCACGACTCGCTTTATCTGCGGCACGTGCGGTTTGGGGTGGCCATGGTGGGCGTGGCCATTCTGGCATTCTTCCTTTTTCTCAAACAATATCTGCTCGATCAAAGGCTGGTGCAGTTGCTCAATCGATCGCGCCAGAGCTTCGACAATCTCGAACGCTTACAGGAACGGGCGATTCTGCAGGCGAAGCTGGCTTCGCTCGGAGAGTTGGTTGCGCTGGCGGCGAGCGAACTGGAGTATCCGCTGGCAGCGGTTCTAGAGAGCAGCGAGTGCATGTCTGCCAGCGGTAACCTCACGATCGATCAACTTTCGAATGCGCAGAAGATCGGTCAACAGGCGCGGCGGACGCGCGAACTGGTGAGCGATCTGTTGAGCTTTGCGCAACAGACTCCGGGAGAAAAGGTTCCTCTCGAAGTAAAACCGCTGCTGCAACGCGCGGTGCAGATGGAGGGATTCAAGCTCGAAAACCGGAACATCAGCCTGATCGTGGAAAACACGGAGACGGTTCCGCGGGTGCTTGGCAATTCGAACCAGTTGCTGCAGGCGTTCGTGCAGATCGTGGAAAACGCGGTGGACGCATTGCAGGAGATTGGAGGCGGCAAGTTGCAGATTGCGGTGTGGCGCGAGAGCGACGACGTGATCGTGCAGTTTGCCGACAGCGGGCCGGGTCTGCAGAACCCGGGACGGGTGTTCGACCCGTTCTACACCACCAAGCCGGTGGGCAAAGGAACGGGACTCGGGTTAAGCGCGACCTATGGGGTGGTCCAGGACCATAAAGGACAGATTACCTGCTTCAATCGTCCCGAGGGCGGAGCGGTCTTTGAGATTCGACTGCCGGCATTCAAGCCGGGAGCGGCCGCGGCGGCGATGGCGTAAGAACAGCTTTGAACTATGAGTTGAGCTTCGAGCTTGAGCTACGAGCCCTGGGCTTGAATCTCAAGCCTCAGCGGTGTCTTGTGATTCTTTCCAAAGGGCGGGCCATCCTGGATTCCTGCCACTTGAGGCGGTTGCTCGAAGCTTAGAGCTGCCTCTCACCCTCCACTGGCTACAATCGCATCGACCAACTGGGCCGCTTCGGAGGCCATCGCCACATCGTGGGTGCGAATGATGTGCGCTCCCTTCAGAATCAATAGCGCTTCGGCAGCCAGGGTTCCATACGCTCGCTTTTCGAGCGGAGCATCCTGACTGTTGCGGGAAAGGGCGCGTCCGATGAAGGACTTGCGGGAGACTCCGGCGAGGAGCGGGAAGCCCATTTGCTGGAGCTCGGCAAAATGGGCAAGCAGCGGATAGTTCTCTTCAAGCCGTTTGCCGAAGCCGAAGCCGGGGTCGAGCACGAGATGATCGCGCTTGATGCCGGCGAGCGTGGCAGCCTCGGCCCATTGGCGCAGTTCGCGCTTGACAAGCAGAACTGGATCGCCGATGGGCGGCAACTTGCGCCACTCTTCCGGACGGCCGCGCGTGTGCATAAGGACGGCTCCGACTTTCAACTCGGCGAGAGTCTTCGCCATCTTCGGGTCCCAGCGGAAGCCGCTGATATCGTTGACAACCTCGGCGCCCTCACCGACAGCCGCGCGGGCCACGCTAGCTTTGTAGGTATCGACGCTGATGACTGCCTGTGGGCAGCGTTTTTTGAGGTCGCGAATGACGGGAACGACACGCTTGCGTTCTTCTTCCTCGGAGAGGGGCGGCGTCGCGGCCGCGGACGAAGACGCGGAAGAACCCGCGGATTGCGATCCCACGGAATCGGCCACCAGAGCTCCCGGACGCGTCGATTCGCCGCCGACATCAATGATGGTTGCACCTTCATCGAGCAGGTGTTCGGCATGTGCGACCGCCTTGGCGGCGTCGATGAATTGTCCGCCGTCCGAAAACGAATCGGGCGTGACGTTGACGATGCCCATGATCATGGTACGGCGGCCGAGTTCAAGCGTGCGGGAGCCGATCTTCCACTGAAAAATTGCGCGCATGTCGATGTGCCATTGTAAAACGAGCTGTATTCATGCGGGTGTTACAATCTGGGCAATGCTTCGCCGGAGACCAATAGCGCGCCTGCTGTTTGCGGCCGTGCTGGGCGCGGCGGCGTTGATCGCTTCGCCCATTGCCGTACGGCCTGCACTGGCGAGTGCTTCTGAAGCGACGGCTGCCGGATCTTCGCCGGCATCGTCTTCGGTGCAGTCTTCCGGCACGTTCTTCAGCGTCTCCGGTCGTCTCCGTTTCTCCTGCTGTGCAGCGGCTGCAGGAACGCATCTCCGCGCTCCTGAATTCTCCTGACCTTGCGCACGGTTTCTGGGGAATCGAAGTGGCTTCGCTTGCGACCGGCGAGACGCTGTATTCGCAAAACTCGGACAAGCTGTTCACTCCCGCTTCGAATACCAAGCTCTTTACTACGGCTGCGGCATTGGCTTTGATTGGGCCGGAGTATAAATTTCGAACGACGGTGGAGACGACCGGCACGCTCGACCGCCACGGCCGGCTCAATGGAGACCTGGTGCTCGTCGGCCATGGCGATCCGAATCTTTCAGGCCGCGAGTTGCCGTACGATTTGAAGACGCAGCGCAACGACGATCCGCTGGTGGCCCTCGAAGCGCTGGCTGACGCGCTGGTGACGAAAGGCCTGAAATTTGTTGACGGCGACGTGGTAGCGGACGATTCCTATTTTGCGTTCGAGCGCTATGGAGAAGGCTGGAGCCAGGATGACCTGGTTTGGGCCGATGGCGCGCCGGTTTCGGCGCTCACCGTGAACGACAACGTGGTGTTCGTAAAGATTTTGCCGGCGGATCGCGCGGGCGAGAAGGCGTTTGTCAGCGTCAATCCCTTTGCCGATTACTACCGGATTGACAATCGCATTGTGACGACGCCGGCCGGTACGGGGCGGAAATTTTATGTCAATCGCGAGCCGGGATCGACGGTCGTGACGCTGTGGGGAAATCTGGCGCTTGACGATCCGGGAACGACCGAGGCGCTGGCGATCGAAGAGCCTGCCGAGTTTGCGGCGGGGCTGTTCCGGCAATTGCTGGAAAAACGCGGCATCGTCATTTATGGGCACGAGCGGACACGGCACACGGAACTGGCGAGCCTGTCGACCTTCACCGCGACCGCAATTGCGCCGTCGCGTGGAGGCAGCGATGATGGGCCGGGGCTGGACCGTCCGATGAAGAGCGACCAGCCGATTGCGCTGGCAAGCTACGAGTCAAAGCCGCTGGTCGACGACGTGCGGGTTATCAATAAAGTCAGCCAGAATTTACACGCGGAGATCCTTCTGCGGCTGCTGGGACGCGAGCGCGGAAACGCGGGCACAGTCGAAAGCGGGCTCGAAGTCATTCGGCAATTTCTGACGCAGGCCGGCATTGCGAGCGATCAGTATGCGTTTTATGACGGATCGGGATTGTCGCGGCAGAATCTGGTCACACCCCAGGCCATCGTGCGGCTGCTTCGCTATGCGTCGACGCAGCCGTGGGGCGCTGCTTACAAGTCGAGCTTTCCGGTGGCGGGAGTGGATGGATCACTAGCGGAGCGGCTGACGGCGGCGAGACTGCAAAAGCGAGTGAAGGCGAAGACAGGGCTCCCTGAGCGGAGTGCGGGCGCTGTCAGGATACGCAACCACCGACTCGGGAGAGACGGTTGTGTTCTCGATTATGTCGAATAATCTCAACCTGCCGGCGAAGCGCGTAACCGACACGATTGACGGGATCGTGGAAGCGATCGTGGAGGATGGGGCGGCGCCGAAATAGATGCACCTAGTCGCACACCAGGTTGGGCGACTCTCCTTCTGCGCTTAGGACCACTCCCAAAACTAGCCTAGTATTCCCATCCTCTTCCCCACCCGTGCCAGCACTTCCAGCGCCTGCTGCAACTCTTCCTTCGTATGCGTAGCCGTCATGATGGTGCGGATGCGCGCCTTGCCTTCGGGAACTGTCGGGAAAGCGATGCCCGTTCCGAAGATGCCTTCCTTGAAAAGTTCGCGCGAGAAGTCCATGGTCAGTCGCCCGTCGCCAATGATGATGGGAGTGATCGGCGTCTCGCTCGCGGGAGTGGTCTGGCCTCCGATGTTGAAGCCGAGTAGGCCGAGCTCTTTTTTCCAGAAGCGCGTGTTGGCCCAGAGCTGCTCCATCCACTGCGGTTCGTCTTGCAGTACATCGAATGCGGCGATACAAGTTGCCGCGACCGACGGCGGATGCGAGGTCGAAAACAGGAATGGACGGCCGCGATGATAAAGAAAATCGATGAGGTCGCGCGTGCCGCAGACGTACCCGCCAAGCGCGCCAATCGCCTTCGAAAGCGTGCCCACCTGAATGTCGACGCGTCCGTGCAGCCCGAAGTGGTCAACTGTACCGCGGCCCTGGTGCCCGAGAACGCCCGAGGCATGGGCGTCGTCGACCATCATGATGGCGCCGTATTTTTCGGCCAACTCGCACAGGCCGGGGAGCGCGCCGATGTCGCCATCCATGGAGAAGACGCCGTCGGTGATCAGCAGCTTGTGGCCGGGCTGATCTTTGATACTGGCCAGTTGTTCTTCGGCGTGGGCGAGATCTTTGTGATTAAAGACCAGAATCTTTGCGCGCGAAAGCCGCGCCCCGTCGATGATCGACGCGTGATTGAGCTGGTCGGAGATGATGAAATCTTCTTTGCCGAGAAAAGCCGAAACCGTGCCGGCGTTGGCGGTGAATCCCGACTGGAAGACGACGCAGGCTTCGACATTCTTGAAGCGCGCAATCTTCTCTTCGAGGTCCATGTGAATACGCATGGTGCCAGCGATGGTGCGCACGGCGCCGGAGCCGACTCCGAATTTGCGCGTGGCCTCGAGCGCGGCCTCGCGCAGCTTGGGATGCGTGGTCAGGCCAAGGTAATTGTTGGAGGCGAGGTTGATGACCTTCTTGCCGTCGAAGGTGCAGACGGGGGCTTGCTCGTCTTCCAGCACGCGCAACTTGAAGTGCGTGCCCTTAGCTTTTAGTTCGTCGAGCTGATCGGAGAGAAATGAGAGCGGATTGGTGCGGATAGCTGTGGGCATGAAAACCTCGGCAAGAGTTCTTTGCCGCGGATCTGCGCGGATTCGCGCGGATTCGAGCAGCTTTCAGTTTAATACTTGCCGCAACAGGATGGGAGCTCAGTCGGGACGCGCGCTCACTTCTTCGGCTGCCCCAGCGCGGCAATCGTTCCCTTTGTGGCCCGAAGATAATCGGCGGGCGCAATCAGAAGCTGCAATCCGCGCAGGCCCGCGGAAATTGACACAACATCGAACAGCTTGATCGTCTCGTCCACAAAGACCGGATAATCGCGCTTGGCGGCGAGCGCCGTCACGCCGCCGCGAATATATCCGGTGAGCCCTTGCAGTTCTTTCACCGGAACGAGTTCGGTCTTCTTTTCTCCTGCTGCCGATGCCAGCGCTTTAAGATCGAGTTCCTGGTCGCCCGGTATGACGGCCATGACGACCCCATGGCGGTCTTTACTGCCAGAGGGCCGCGCGACCAGCGTCTTAAAAACCTGCTCGGCGGGTAGCCCGATCTTGGCCGCGACGGTTTCGGCCGCCAGGTCTTCCGGGTCGACTTCGTATGGCCGCAGCTCGTAGTGGATGCCGAGTTGATCGAGCAACCGCGCAGCATTGGTTTTCGTCGTCATCTTGAACAACCCCCGGTTGAGCAAGCCCTGGTTTTCGCGGGCGCCTTCACGTTGTATAGTGTCCGAACGTTGCTTTGGCGGGCGGCTTAACGGTCCGCGCACATCTAAACGGCACGCTCAGGAGGCTGCCTTGCGTCTACTTCTTCATTGGATTTTAAGCGCGATTGCATTGTGGATTGTCGCGCATTTTGTGCCCGGTATCTTTGTAAGCGGGCCGAAGGCGGCGTTAATCGCGGCGCTGGTCATCGGGCTGGTCAATGCTACCATCGGGCTGATACTCAAAGTGCTGACTTTTCCGCTCACCATCCTTACGCTTGGCCTGTTCTGGTTTGTGATCAACGCTCTCATGCTGGAACTGGCGGCGCAATTCGTGCGCGGGTTCGAGATGCGGGGATTTCTGCCAGCATTCATTGGAGCGATTCTGATGAGCGTGGTCAGCTCGGTCTTGCAATGGATTTTCATGCCGAAGCGCGAGCGGTAGAAGAGCTTTCCGTTCGCAGTAAAGTCCCGCCCCTTCCTTTAGTAAGTAGTGCGCCTTCGGGCGGCCACGGCTGATTACTTTGGTTGCCCGCCTTCCCGGCTCTTACAGGGCGGGCCCGTCTCACGCAGAATAGTGCCGTGAACACTGCCTCATCGAATATCGGCGGCAAGGCCGGCACCGTCCTGTTATGCCTCTTTGGTCTGCCCTTTGCGGCCTTTGGACTTTGGGCATTCTCACAGGCACTCCACTCGATTGGCGCTCCTCAGGGAGGAAGCCAGTCTTTCTGGTTTCCGATGATGTTCGGCGTGATCTTCACCGGCGTCGGATTCGGGCTGATCTATCTCGGAATCAGCGCTAGCAAGTGGTCCGCGCGGCAAGAGTACCTGCAAGGCGAGCATCCCTCTGAACCGTGGCTCTGGCGCGAGGATTGGGCTGCCGGCCGCGTCAAGAGCCGGACTGAAACCAACATGGTGATGAGCTGGGTCTTCACCATCTTCTGGAATTTGATTTCGTGGACAGTCGCCATCTTCGCCGTGCCCGCGGCGATCAAGCAAAAAAGCGCAGGTGCATATTTCGCGCTTCTCTTTCCCGCAATCGGCATTTACCTGCTGATCTATTCGATCCGCCAGACCATCGCCTTCTTCGAATTTGGAAAGACCTGCTTTGAAATGTCGAGCGTGCCGGGAGTTGTCGGCCGCGACTTGAAAGGCTTCATACAGGCGCGGTTTCCGCATTCGCCCGAGCACGGAGTTCACCTCCGCCTCTCGTGCGTGCATCGGGTCACAACCGGAACGGGCAACAGCCGGTCGACCACCGAGAACATAATCTGGCGCGACGAAGCCGAGGTTAATGCAGGCCAGCTTTGCCCAGGTCCCGCTGGAACGACGATTGCGGTCGCGTTCCATATTCCCTTTGACGCGCAGCCGACGGAGAAGCTCAGCCCCGGGAACGAATTTCTGTGGCTCCTTGAAGCCCTGGCAGACGTGCCGGGAGTCAACTATCACGACAGCTTTGAGGTCCCGGTTTTCCGCACAGCTCAGAGCCCTACAGAGGCAGATGGCGAGGCTGAATTCGCCAGCCACGCTATCGGCATTACGCAGCCGCAGCAGCTCACTGTACAAGTCCGCCCGCTAGCCGAGGGCACTGAATTCTACTTTCCACCAGCTCGCAACAAGAGCTTCGGGATTTCGACGACGCTGTTTGCTATTATTTTTGGCGGAATCGGTTATCTGCTCACTCACTCGCACGCCCCTGTCATTTTCCCGTTTGTCTTTGGGGGCTTCGGCGTTCTGCTGGCGTTCATATCCGTGAAGATATGGCTCGGCACAACCCGAGTCGTCATCGGCGGCTATATGACGCTCCAGTCCGGGCTACTCGGCGGCGGCGAGACGCGCAAAATCGAACTCGCGGACATTGGCAACATCACCGATCGAGTCGCGGCACAACAAGGCGGCGGCACCGGCACCCCTTATTACGATATCGAGATGACCCTGCGCGACGGCCGCAAACTGACGCTCGGACGCACCCTGCGCGACAAACATGAGGTCGAATGGCTGGTCAGCGAGATGCGGCGACTGGCGGGACTCGACAAGAAGAGCATGTCAGCGGGCACAGCATAGGCACAAAGGATGGCACTTGTGAGCCGTGCTTCGGCCGGTCGCCGGTAAGCGGTGACCTAACGCTGAGCTAGAGGCCTTCCACAATCTTCTGGAGAGCGCGGGCGATTTCTTCGGGCGGAGTTTCGGCGGCGAACTGCACCGGCTTGCCAATCCGTATTTGAATTTTCCCTGGGGGCGCGATTTTCTTTCCTGCGCACTTAAGTTCGAATAACCCATCGATGCGCATCGGCAGAATCGGAATGCGAAGATTGTTTGCCAGCAGCCCAATGCCGGTGCGAAACGGACGCAGCTTGCCGTCTGCGGTGTGGCGACCTTCAGGAAAAACCAACACGCTATAACCACAATCGACGGCTTCTCCGGCGTAGGCAAAGCTCTTGCGGAACCCAGCCTCGCGCGGTAGTGGGAACAGATTGAGCAGCGCGACGCCCGAAACCCATTGCAGCTGGTTATAGATGCGCAGCAGCGAGTTGCGATTTGGCGCCGGTGAGCGCAGGGCCTCGAGAGCTTCTCCGCCGGTAGCCGTCGCGAGCCTGTGGCGGATGCGCCCCGGCAGAACGGTTTGAATCAATCCGACGTCGACATCGTCAATGTGATTTGAGATGACAAGCAGCGGGCCAGAAATGCCGCGCAGGTTTTCGCGTCCGATGACCTGCGGCCAGCCCAGAACAAGAGCCGCTGGGCGCATGAGCAGATAGTGCGCGGCCAGCCGAAGCCAGGTGGCGGGCCAGCGGAGGGTCCAGCGAGGATAGTGGAAGCGTCCGCGAGCCAGGAGTTCGGCGTGACTGGCATCGGCATCCGCACCCGCGGGTTGCTTTGATTGCAGAAGGGCGTCAACATCGGCGATGGTTGCGGCATTCGCGAAGCTGGTTTCGCTCAGGTCAACCTGGTAGCGGTCTTCAAGAGCGCCTAACAACTCGACGCGCTCAAGCGAACTCAGGCCCAGGTCGCGCTCGAGATCGGCACCAGGCCCGAGTTTGGGCGCTGGACGTCCGGTGACTTTCACGATGAGTTCTGCGAGCGGACTGGCAATCGCATCGCGGCCGGTCACGCTTTCGCTTGCACCCCAGGCCGCGACGGCAGCCTCGCGAATCACATTGCGACGCGGCTTGCCGGTGCTGGTGCGCGGAAAATCGTCCTCCGGCCAAACGAACCACTGGCGCATCTTCTGATAATCCGCGAGTGTTTGATTGGCACGGTCGACGGATTCTTTCGCGACCGATTCTCTTCCATTGGCATTCCGCCCGTTCAGGATTAAGACTGCACAGGGCTCGGCATTGCCGCCGCGTTCCATGCCTATGACCACCGCATCGCGCACCTGTTTTTGCGCGCGCAGCGCGGCCTCCAGGTCGTCGGGATAGACATTCATTCCGGCAGGCGTAACGATGACTTCCTTTTTCCGTCCCTTGAAATAAAGATTTCCCTGATCATCGAGCGCGCCCAGGTCGCCGGTGCCATACCAGCCTTCGATGCCCGCGACGGGCAGAAGTTCGCGGCCGTTCCAGTAGCCGCTGGCGACGCCGCTGCCGCGAACAAGAATTTCGCCGTCATCGGAGAGGCGCAGCTCGCGCCCGGGCAGAACTTTTCCAATGGAGCCGCGGCTCGTATGGAAAGGATGATTAAGGCTGATGAGCGAGGTAGTTTCGGTGAGCCCGTAGCCCTGCACAACCGCATACCCGAGCCGGTGCCAGAATTCCTCCGTGCCGGAATCGAGCGCGGCGCCTCCGCTGATGATGGCGAAGAATTTCCACCCAAACTGGCGGCGAATGCGGCGAAATGTCCACCAGCGGCGAAGAAAGTGCTGGCTGGCGCCGCGGACGTAGTCGGCGGCAAACCGCTCGCGCTGGCCGCTCGCTTCAAGATCGCGCTCCAGCTTCTGCTTGAGCGAGTCGACGAGCCGGGGCACCGCGACCAGCACCGAAACGCGTTCGCGATAGATCGTCGACATGATCTCCGCGGGACTGAACGTATCTTCGAAAACCACCGTCGCCCCCAGCAGCGGCGGCAGAAAAATTCCCAGGAACTGCCCGAAGACGTGGCTCAGCGGCAGCAGATTGAGAAAGCGCAGCGGATGAAAAAAGCGTTCGTACTTGAGATATTTCGCAATCTCGGTCGCGATGGGAGCGAGGTTCCCGGCGACGTTGGCGTGGGTGAGCACGACTCCCTTGGGCTCGGCGGTGGTGCCGGAGGTGAAGACGATCTCCAGCGCGTCCGTGGGCTGAATCGCGACTGGCCGAAAGCGCTCGCCGGAATGTCGAGCCAGGGCGGCGGCGAGACCGGCCGGATCGACAGTCGCAATTCCAGCTTCCTCAAAAAGCGCAGCGCGTTCTCGCGGGCACAGCACCAGCCTGGTGCGAACCTGCTGACTGATTCGCCCAGCGAAATCCGGCGCCGAGGCGTCGTCAACGGGCACGGCAATAACTCCCGACAAAGCGCAGCCGAGAAAAACAGCAACCCACTCCGCCGAATTCGGACTCCAGAGCAGCACGGCATCGCCTTTTACCACGCCCCGCGCGGCAAGCTCGCGCGCGAACTGGTGCGCCGTGGCGACGACGCGCGCATACGACCAGCGTTCGTGCCGGTACCCGTGCGGATACACGTAGGCCGGACCGCTGCCCCAGCGTTCGAAGTCATCGAGATAATCGAGCAGACTTGCCCGCACCCCATGTTTAGTAGCACAATTCCCGAATCTTTACCGTAATCGAGCAGCCGAAGGCGGCAGGCGGGGAGCCAAAGGCGCCGAATGGGAGCGAATGACTCAACTCTGGGATCTCCGTGGAAGTGTTTTGTGTGCGGTGGTGTGGTCGCTGGCCCTGGTTTCATGCCAGCCGCCCGCTACCACAAATCAAGGCGCGGGCGGCGCCACATCGCAGCCCGCCCGCCACGAGGAGGGCCTGCTGGAAGGCCCCAGCCGCGACCTGAGCCAGGACGAGCAGGCCGGCGGCCACATCCTCCGCAAGCACGTTGGGCAAAGCGAAGAGGATCTGCGGCGGCGCCTGCGGCGCGAAGAGCATATTACGGGGGCGTCGACCTACACGGACCGGGCTACCGCCGAACACGTGGTGGGCGCGGCGATCGCACAATCGCAAGAGCAGATTCGGAGCTGGCTGGCGCAAGACCGGCATCCGAACCTCGTGCTGGAGTATGACGGGACGGAGGCGATCGGGCGCACCATGAACCGGGGCGAGGTCCATTCGCACCCGTGCACGCATGCGCTGGTGGTGTTAAAGTACGCGGGGGCGAACCGGTACTATGTTCTGACTTCTTATCCGGAGTGCCGCTGATGAAACCGCATGACGCAAATTCGAAAGTCGAGATGACGGCGGAAAATTTTCCCGCACTGCACACCTTCCTGCGCGGATATTTTCATGAAGATGTGGCCGATGAGTACGGAACGCCTCCCGAGGCGGCCGACCAGTTTTGCGAAGACGCCGATAGCGACGAACGGATCCCGGTTGCGCAGCAATGGCAGAGAGTGCTGGATCTGACGCACGGAGATCCGGCGGCTTTGAACGCCGCGCTCAAGAAGCTGGGCAGCGCGGTCCGCCTGAAGGAAGACGATATTCCAGCGGTTTCGGCCGTTTTTGCGCGTTGTTTGAAGCCGTCGCGCAGGGTGGCGAACGAATAAACTCCCGCTTGCCTTCGTTCCCTCCTGCCAGACCTGCCCTGTCGCTATTTCGGTGGCATAATTGAAGCAGGTGGGGGCCGAAACACCCAAGGGACGGGTGGCAAATGACACAGGCTCGTGTGACGTAGCTCACCGCGCGAGGGTGCATCGCACGCTACTGTCTGTGCCACGGGCGCGCGGTCTGCACGGTGAATCTTCGCCCGACCCACTACTTTCAGGAGTACGGCCATGCCGGAAGACAAAAACAGCATCACCATTACCGATAACCGCACGGGCAAAACCTATGATCTGCCGGTAGAGAACGGAACCATCCGGGCGATGGATCTGCGCAAGATCAAGACTGGGCCCGAAGATTTCGGCCTGATGACCTACGATCCCGCCTTTATGAACACGGCCTCCTGCCGGAGCGCGATCACCTTTATCGATGGCGATCGAGGCATTCTGCGCTATCGGGGATATCCCATCGAAGTACTGGCGGAACACTGCACCTTCCTCGAAGTTGCCTACCTGCTCCTGTTCGGCGAATTGCCCACCGAACCCCAGCTCAAGGACTGGATCAACGAGATCACGCACCACACCATGATTCACGAGAACACCAAGAAGTTCATGGAGGGGTTCCGCTACACGGCTCACCCGATGGCGATGTTCGTGAGCACGGTGGCGGCGCTCTCCGGGGTTTACCCGGAGTCGCGCGATGTGCACGATCCCGCCAACCGCCTCCATCAGATCAAGCGCCTCATCGGCAAAGTACCCTCGATTGCCGCCATGTCCTACCGGCATAGCGTCGGTTTCCCGTACGTCTATCCCGATAACGACCTGTCGTATCCAGAGAATTTCATGAACATGCTGTGGAAGATGGTCGAGCCGAAATATGCCGCCAATCCGGTGATTGCGCGGGCGCTCGACATCCTCTTCATTTTGCACGCCGACCATGAGCAGAACTGCAGCGCCAATGCCATGCGCGCGGTGGGCAGTTCGCTCTCCGATCCTTATCTCGCGACAGCTTCGGCGGCGGCGGCGCTCTCCGGCCCGCTGCACGGGGGAGCCAACGAAGAAGTGCTCCGCATGCTTGACGAGATCGGCACCAAAGAGAACATCCCCGCCTACATCAAGCGCATTAAAGAAGGTAAAGGCAAGCTGATGGGCTTCGGGCACCGCATCTACAAGAACTACGATCCTCGCGCCAAGATCATCAAGTGGACGGCCGAACGCGTTTTCGAAGTTACCGGCCACAACGCGAAACTGGAAATCGCCCTCGAACTCGAACGCATCGCGCTCCAGGACGACTACTTCGTGCAGCGCAAGCTCTATCCGAACGTGGACTTCTACTCCGGAATCATGTACCAGGCGATGGGCTTCCGGCCAGAGATGTTCACGGTACTGTTCGCCATTCCGCGCACCTGCGGCTGGCTGGCGCAATGGCAGGAGATGCTGACCGATCCCGAGCAAAAGATTGCACGGCCCCGGCAGGTCTGGATCGGGCATGAGACCCGCGAGTTCATTCCGATGGAAAAGCGGAGTCCATCGCCCGTGGGCGCGCGGTAACGCTACTTTTAGCGCGGGCGCTTCGCCCGCAAAAACTCGCAAGCAACGTGGCGCGGACAGTGTTGTCCGCGCCCTTCTTTTGTCCGCGCCGTGCTTCTGCTCTGATGTGATTCATATTGCTCGCCATCGCTGTCCTGATACCTCGCTTCCCGACTGTCACCGCCGCTGGTGTCCTGCCTCACCGACAAACGGCCGATTGCAGATGTGAGATTGAACGGACCGCCAGAGAGGATTCCGGACAGTTGCTCTGCCGCCTCTCGCTTCGTCGGTCTTGAAGGCACAAACCGATCCGATCCCTCGCGGATACGGCAATTTCTCTCCGGGAGGTTGTATGTACAAACTTGCATCTCTTTCAGTTCTTCTCGTTCTTGTGCTTCTTCGCATCGGTAGTGACAGCGTGGCCCAGCCGGTGGCAGCGCAACCTTTCGACGGCCAGTGGCAGACGAAGCTCACGTGCCCTCCCAAAGGCAATACAGAGGGCTACACCTGGCAGTTTCCAAGCGTCATTCAGAACGGCAACTTTCATGGAGAGCGCGGCACGGCAGGCGAGCCCGGCTATCTGCTGATCGAGGGTAAAGTCGGGGAAGACGGTAAAGCCAAACTGTCAGCAAACGGGATCGTCGCCTCGAGGAAGTATTCCCGTGGAGTCTTCGCTCGCAAGGGCGAAGAATATAGCTACGACATCAAGGCACAATTCAAGACAACTGAGGGTGAAGGCACCCGTAACGAAGGGCTGGGCATTGTGGGTCGGCCCTGCACTTTCGAGTTTGTTAAGGAGAAGGCTAAAGGCGCTGCGGGCGAGTCGAA
Source organism: uncultured Acidobacteriaceae bacterium (assembly GCA_963841945.1). Lineage (GTDB taxonomy): Bacteria > Acidobacteriota > Terriglobia > Terriglobales > Acidobacteriaceae > Acidiflorens. The sequence continues at coordinate 247,214 of CAWJFC010000008.1, read as the reverse complement.
ATAATGCGCAATGGGTCTTCGGGCTCCTGTGCGGCTACGGTAAGACTAAGCCGGCTCGGCAATGCGGAATGAAGGCGCGAACGCAGCCAAGTCTCAATCAGGCTTTGCCATGAATCTTGGCCCACCACCATCGGACGCCGACAAACAGAAATCGCCAGTCGGAGAAGAACTCCGGCGGCTTACCCTCGAACGCATGGCCGATGAATTGAAGGGCCCATCCGACGATGAAGAGGATCAGGGCGTAGATCAATAAGCGGTGAAGGAAGATTCCGGATAGTAAGAGCAGCCCGGAAAGCAGGATCGTAGGTATCCCTACGGTGTGACAGATGCGGTTGAGCGGATGCTGATGACTGGAACTGTATTGCGAGATCCATTGCTCGTGAGTGCGTCCGCCTAGCACGCCGAGCATGATAGCACGATCATGCATGAGCCAAACCGTAGCTCATGAACGGAAAGACTTATCGGGGAACCATACAGCGCGTTCCAGCGACGTGATGGGAACAGTTACATGGAGGGTCGCTAACGCCGGGGTATGCCGTACCAGCCCCAAAGCTCTTTGACATCGCAGACATAAATATGTGCCAGCGAGTAAAGCCGATGAATGCTGGGGACGGAATTCTTGAGTTCGATGTTGTGCAGCCGGCTGGGAGGCAGGACAAACTTCCGATTCCCGAGCCTCTCGGCCAGTCTCAAGCTTGCCCGATGGACATCACGGAGTGACATTCCACGTTCCCACCGTTTGATTCGCAAGCGCTTGCCCGGGTTGTTACGAGTATTCGCCACTCCTATAGATCGGCGGTTACAAATCCTGACTGAAATAGAAATAGAAAACGGTAAGTACCAAAGTCATAGCAACAGATTCTGACCTATCTGCGACTGCACTTCACTTCCCGAAAAGCCGCGTCCACTCGCCGATGTGGCCCATTCTGGAACGGAGGGGTGTTCTAAAGTCACAGCCACGAGGAGGATATTACAGCTTCATCAAGATGAACGTACTGTTGTAACATGGAATTCGGAAAGTACCAAGCGGTAAGGTTACAAGGAATAGATTAGAAACTTCTCGATTTTATCCCTCCGAGGCATCCATTCACGACCCGAGGTGGGCGCCATTTACTTCTCTGCTGCGGACCTTCGCCTCACATTCTCCGCGTTTATGGCACGTAAGGCCCAGGCCGCGATTGCGGGTTAGAATTCGACTGTGACGTCGCCCTCAGGCTACCGCGGACGCCTTGCGCCCTCTCCGACAGGTCTTCTTCACCTTGGTCATGCCCGAACTTTCTGGGTTGCCTTCCGGCGGTCCGTCGAGCGCGGCGGTTCGCTGATTTTGCGCAACGAGGATCTTGATCCACAACGCTCCCGCCCCGAGTTTGCGCGGGCCATGATGGAAGACCTGCAATGGCTTGGTATTTGGTGGAGCGAGGGACCGGACTGCGGTGGAGATTTTGGACCCTACGCCCAGAGCGAGCGCCGGACCCACTATCTGAATGCGTGGCGCCGATTGCGCGACCAAGGCTTCATTTATCCGTGCACGTGTTCTCGGAAAGATTTGGCGCAGGCGGCCAACGCGCCCAACGACTCCGACGACGAACCTGTTTACCCGGGCCGCTGTCGTGGGCGCGCCGACGGCGCCTCATTCGCGAGCCCGGCCGGGGTGAACTGGAGATTTCGCGTTTCGTCCGGTGGGGGAGACCCGAATAGTGGAAACGATCAGAGCGAAGAGGTTGCCTTTGCAGATCTGAACCTGGGTGTACAGCGATATTTCGCGGGACGCGACGTTGGTGATTTTCTCGTTTGGCGACGGGACGATGTGCCGGCGTATCAGTTGGCGGTCGTTGTCGATGACGCGGCCATGCGGATTACCGAGGTCGTCCGCGGAGCTGATTTGTTGAAATCCACCGCGCGGCAGATTCTGTTGCAGCGGGCTCTCGGCTATCGGACGCCGGAGTATTTTCATTGCGAACTGGTGCGAGACACCGCTGGGACGCGTCTTGCCAAACGCAGCGATTCGCTGAGCATTCGACATCTGCGGGAAAGCGGAATCTCGCCAAAAGCGTTACTGGACAAGGCATTCCGCTCGAACGTTGATCTAGCGCAAAATAGCCCATTCATCGAAACGTAGTAACCTTCGGGCGTTACCCTCGTAATCCTCTTCCCAAATGGGTATAGCGCTACGATGAAGCGAGAAGCGGGTTCCCGCTTAGGGGCCAATTATGCGACGAGTTTCCAGGCGGCAGGTTCGCATTGCAGTCGCGCCGATTCTTTTGGCGCTGATGACCGTTGCGGCGTTCTCTCAGTCGCAATCGCTGGGCGATGTGGCTCGCGAAAACCGGGAGAAGCAGGCTGCCGAACAATCGTCATCGGCGTCGCCCAGGGTCATCACGAACGCTACCTTACCCAAAGGTGGGGATGGCCTCACGATCACCGGCAACACCGGCGCACCCAAGAGTCATCAGCCTTCTGAGCAAGCGGTGGCGCAACAGCGCGCCAATGAACGGCGGGTCTCGGCGCAATGGGAGAAGAGAATTCTGCAACAGGAAAGGACGGTGGCGAATCTGCGTCTGCGAGTGGATCGCCTGAAAGCAGCAATCCGCTTTGCAGATCCCAACTATCGCGGTAGTAGTCCCAGCTATGACGCAGCCGCCGCCCGGAATTACAACTACGTGGAGGCGAGGCAATTCGAGCACTTGGCGCAATTGGAGCAGCAGCTCGACGATCAAAAGCGCAGGCTTGAAGAGATGCAAGAGGCCGCCCGTCACGCCGGCATGCACACTCCCGTTTACGATCCGTAGCGGTTGGATAGGCCGAGCCCCTCTCCGACGAAGGCGGATTTCTCTGTCCAATGGCTCTTCCGGACCGCCGCATCGCGCAAAAAGCCTGATTTTGGCTCGGTTTTGGGAGGTACCTTCTTTGGAAACCGCATGAAATCTGCATATTTTGCTGGTTTTCCACAGCAGCGTGAGTTAAGATGCGGTCGAAATCAACATTCAGTCGCATTACGAAGGAGGACTTCATGGCTAGTGGTATGACCAAAACTCAACTCACCCGTCACCTGGCGGAGAAACTCGGCACCAACAACAAGACAGCAGCGACCTTCCTGGAGCACCTGGCTGACACAGCAATCAAAGAGACCAAGAAGAATGGCGTGTTCGTCGTGCCCGGATTGGGCCGTCTGGTGAAAGCGCATCGCAAAGCCCGCATGGGCCGCAACCCGCAAACCGGCGAACCGATTCAGATCAAAGCCAAGACCGTCGTGAAATTCCGCGTCGCCAAGGCAGCGAAGGACGCGATCGCGCCCAAGAAGTAATCTTCGTTATAGATTTGCAGGAAGAGCAAAAAGGCCAGCTTCGCGCTGGCCTTTTCCTTTGGCCGCCGGGGTCGGCGGCGCTGCCGCGTTGTCTTTTCTTGATTTCCGTTTGACTTCGCCCTGGTGAACGGTCAACATCGACTCTCTCCGCATGTTCGGCCTCGGAGGATTATCATGCGCTTGCCCTTCCGCTTCGCCCCTGCCTTTTCGTTGCTTTTCCTTGTCAGCCTGCCCAGCCCGGTTGCAGCGCAGAAGCCAGCCGGAATGGAAAAGATCAATCATGTTGTCTTTATCGTGAAGGAGAATCGCACCTTCGACAACATGTTTGGCGCCTTCAAGGCGAAGTACGGCACAAAACAATGCTCGCTTTCGAACGGCCAGGTCATGGCCATGGGGAGGGCCGCCGACCGCTATCCTCACGACATCGATCACAGCTATGCGGCGGCTGTGCTGGCGATTAACGGTGGCAAGATGGATCAGTTCGATCTGATTAACCTGGGGAACGAAACCAGCGGCGACTTGCTGGGCGATTATCTTACGTGTCGCGAATTTACCAAGGCCGATATCCCCAATTACTTCGCATACGCGCAGCACTTCGCGCTCGGCGCGCGAATGTTCTCTTCGCTGCATGGGCCAAGTTTTCCGAACCACCTCTATACCATCGCAGCCGACTCCTTTGGTGTGATCAATAATCCGTTTCACACGTTGAACAGCAACAGCTGGGGATGCGATGCGCCGGATACGGCGGAAGACGAAGCGCTGGTGGAAGTGCTGCAGTCCAACGGAATTATCGGGCTGCAGTTCCCGTGCTTTTCCGGCGTTCAAACCATGGCTACGACGCTCGACAACGCGAACATAAGCTGGAGATATTACGCGCCTCCGAATACCGATCCGGGTTACATCTGGTCTACGTTTGACGCGATTGATGACGTGCGCAACGGCCCGGACTGGGCAAACGTGGTCGACACCAGCAATTTCATCTCGGATGTGCAGGGCAATCAGCTGCCCTCGGTCAGTTGGATCATCACTCCCGATTGGCAAAGCGAACATCCGGATTCGAGCACTTGCGAAGGCGAGAACGCCACCGTCACAGAGTTGAACGCACTGATGAACAATCCGGACTTATGGAACTCGACCGCGGTCTTCATCGTGTGGGATGACTTTGGAGGAATGTACGACCATATAGCTCCGCCGGATGTAGACACCTTCGGCCTTGGGCCACGCGTGCCTCTCCTGGTTGTTTCACCGTATGCGCGAAAGGGTTATGTTTCCACGACCCAGTATGAGTTTTCGTCGGTACTCAAATTCATCGAGGAGCGTTTCAATCTTCCCGCGTTAAGCGCACGCGACGCGTCGGCCAACGATATTACCGACAGCTTCAACTTCAACCAGAAGCCGCTGGCACCGCTCATTCTTCAGACTCGTCAGTGCCCGTTGCTCTCCGCGACCGAAGTAGCCATGGGCACCGGGGTCGCGAATCAGTCGAGCACCTCGATCACGCGGCACTTGGAAATCTACAACTCGCGGAGCACCGCGCTGACCATTGACTCGATTGCGAGTAATAGCTCCCAGTTCGCGATCAATCAGAGTTGCACACCTGTGACTGACTGCTCGACGGGCTCTCAGAACTACTGTTCAGCCGGGACGGTACTCAATCCGCAGAGCAGCGACGGCTCCTGCACACCGGCTTGTAGTATCTGCGTGACTTACGTGCCCAGCGGTGCCGGCAAGAGAACTGGAACGATCACCTTCGACGACAGCGACCCGAGCAGCCCTCAGGTTGCATCGCTCAGCGGTTTGGGATCGCTGCTGGAATTGTCGCCAGCGCCTTCGCCTTTGAATTTTCCGAACACGCCGCTCGGATCGTCGAACACGCTGCCCGTGACTGTGACGAATACGGGCCGTAGAGCGATCGCAATCAAGTCGATCAGCGCGATCAACGACTACACCGTTTCGAGCAATTGCGGAACGTCCTTAGCAGCGCAAGCGAACTGCACGGTCAACGTGACATTCACACCAAGTGCGTCAGGCGCGCGGCCGGGGGCTTTGACAGTTGCGAGTAGCGACCCAGCCAGCCCGCAGCGCGTGGATCTGGTCGCGAATGGACTCGGAATCGTACTATCCCCACAAAAGATCGCCTTCGGCAGCCAAGCGGTAGGCACAACGAGCGCACCGCAGACCGTAACGATCACCAATGCGAATTCAACTGCCATATTGATAGGGAGCCTGATCTCTACCTATGAATTCATCGTCTCCGGCAATAACTGTCCGTCGAGTCTCGCCGCACAACAAAGCTGTGCCATCCAGATCGAGTTCTCGCCGGAGGTGACGGGCTCAACGACTGGAGAGATCTATATCAGCGATAGCGATGCGTCGAGCCCGCAAACGGTAGACGTTTCGGGAAAAGGGCAGTAAGAAAAACCCCAGCAGCCCGAGCCACGAAGCATCCCCTTCGTCGGTCGTCCTTGATTGTCTTTCTCGCCTTTCTATGCGGCCACGCTTGCGCTCTTCCGGAAGAATGTGAGCAGGTCGGCGTTAATGATGTCCGCGTGGGTTGTCGGCATGCCATGCGGGAATCCGGGATAGGTCTTCAGCGTGGCGCCCTTCACGATCTTTGCCGAGTGCAGTGCGGCGGCGGCGATCGGCACGATCTGATCGTCTTCCCCGTGCATGATCAGAGTTGGGATGTCGAACTTCTTCAGATCCTCGGTGAAGTCGGTCTCAGAGAATGCCTTGATGCAGTCATAGCCCGCCTTCACTCCGCCCATCATCCCCTGGAGCCACCACTTGTCCCGGATACCCTCAGAGATCTCGGCGCCGGGGCGGTTGTATCCGTAGAACGGGAGCGTAATATCTCGATAGAACTGCGGGCGATTTTTTGAATATGCGTCGCGCAGGCCGTCGAATACCTCGATGGGCAAGCCGGCAGGATTCTTGTCGGTCTTCACCATCAACGGCGGCACCGAACTGATCAGGACGGCCATGGCCACACGCTTCGAGCCGTGACGACCGATGTAGCGGGCGACTTCTCCGCCACCGGTCGAATGGCCGATGTGGATGGCATCCTTGAGATCAAGTTTTTCGGTGAGTGCCGCCAGATCGTCGGCGTAAGTGTCCATGTCATTGCCATCCCAGGTTTGCGTGGAACGGCCGTGACCACGGCGATCATGCGCGATGACACGATAGCCGTGCCCGCCGAAGAACATCATTTGACTATCCCAATCATCAGCGGTGAGAGGCCAGCCGTGGCTAAAGACGATAGGCTGACCGGATCCCCAATCTTTGTAGAAAATCTGTGTCCCGTCCTTGATATTGATGGTTGGCATAAAACTCCTCCTTATTCTCTGATTCCGAGGAGAACGGCTTCCGCTACCGGAGCGCGATCAAGTGGACGAGCATCTCCCGGCGGTCGAGGAGCTACCCAAGAAGAAGTGCGCGCCAGCATTTCATGTTGACCCCACAAAGGCGAAGAGGCGGTTTATACAACGAACGGAAGGGTTCCCACGCCGTTCTTAACGGTGCCAAAAGGCTACATCAATTCAGTCGATTTTGCACGCTTGAGAGGCGGAGCGGTGAAAGCTGAATTGGAGCGGTTCGAATCGAGGATGATCGGCGACGATGAAGGCGCCGGGAGGGAGCTCTAACATTCTATAAGCACGTCGCCTTGGTGCCGGGAGGGGGAGTCGAACCCCCAAGGGCCGAAGCCCGGCGGATTTTGAGTCCGCTGCGTCTGCCAGTTCCGCCATCCCGGCTCTACTTGCAAGTGCCCGATTTTGAGACCTGTTTATGGCTCTGTTCCCTTTTTATCTGAAATGACGAATGTGCAACTGTTTTGCCACGTACGAGATTCTACCACTTCATTAAGAGCTGCTATCTTTCGATTTCATGCGAGATTTCATGCGAATGTTTTCACGCGAAGCGGGACAACTTGGCGTCTGTGAGCTTATAGCCGAGCGGCGAGACCGGACTATTACCACCCGCCCGCAAGTGCGGCCCCGCACCCCGTCGCAGATAAACTAATCTCGCTGTTTCTTCGTCAGGTGGATTAGCGTCGGCGAGGGAGTCCCTTTGCCGAGGCCTCGGATCCAGGTGGTTCGCGGAACGGTTCCACAGAAATGCGCTCGTAACACACCTCCAGCACGGTCAGATATTCTGTACCGCCCGGCAATTGAAGGACTACGCTGTCGCCCGCTGCCGACTTTAACAACGCGCGCCCCAGAGGTGACACCCAACTGATGTGGTTGCGGTTGAGGTCGACCTCGTCGGTGCCCACGATGCTCACCGCTCGCTCGGCTCCGGCGGCATTAGCATAGCGCACGGTCGCTCCGAAGAATGCCCTCGTCGCCGCCTGCCCCGATCTTGGAGCTTCCGGGTCCACCACTTCGGCGGCTTCGATTCGCTTCGCGAGAAAGCGAATCCGACCATCGATCTGCCGCAGCCGCCGCTTGCCGTACCGATAGTCGGCGTTATCACTGCGATCGCCGTTGCTGGCAGCCCACGCCACCACCTCCACCACGGCCGGGCGTTCCCGGGTGAGCAGAAATTGGTGCTCATCTTTGAGTCGCTCCAGCCCGCTCCGCGTGATGTAGTTCTTGACGGGCGTCGCGGGCTCGTCCCTTTGTGGGTGTCTCGTAAACCCTTTTCGCATCTCGTCGTCTTTCGTCCTTGTAGAGCGAATCCAGTGGGTCCACCAATGAACACGGATGAACGTGGACAGAAAACACTATAGGTCACACGCGGTCATGGGAATTCATCTGCTGATTTTGTCACATCCTGCAGCCCCTAGCGATCCTATCCATCGTCTCGGACACGGCGGACCGCACGAAGTCTTCATCGATTAGTCTGTTGACGAACTGGCCGACGGAACTGAAGAAGTGAGCCTGGATGCCCGGGCGGGCACCCCCATCTTCGCATTGCACCCACGGGGGTTCCCCATCCTTTCGGGAGTGGGCTCGTCAATCACCACACGAGCGTTTCCCGGTATCGATGGTGAAACTTGCTACAAGCCGACTTTTGGGCAGCGGCGTCGGGAGTCTTTCGCGCGTAACTTCCGGTTTGGCCGTCACTACACGATGACCTGCAAATAGGTTGAATACTGCTCGTCTTCAATCGCAGTGAATGGCAGCATGGTGATTGGCTCCTGGGCGCTGGCAACCTGCCATCTTCCGGCGCCTACGCTCGCAGCTGCCAGAAGTTGGGCGCGGCTTACGTTGGGAGCCGATTTCGTGATCGCAAACAGCACCAGAGGGCCGAGCAGCAGAGCCACCGTGTCCGGGTGTTGAGGGTCGAGTGGCTGCAAACGCGCTTTCAACGGCAGGTCCAGTTCGACCCGATCTCCGCTCTTCCATTCGCGCCGAATCGATGCGAATCTTCCCGGAACAAGGTCCGTTGTTATGGCTTTTCCGTTGACCGCAACCGCCGCGGCTTGAGCCCACTCCGGAATCCGGAAATTCGCGGTGAACTCCGCAGGCCTTGCCAGGGCGAACTCAAATTGAACCGCCCCGTCGAGCGGATAGGCGCTCTTCTGGGTTAGCGAGACCGGCGATCTAGCATGGTTCCACCTTACCGTTGATGGAATATAGAGATTTGCGTAGATACCTTGCCGATCGCGAAAGTAAGTGCAGATGCGATAGTCGGCCGCCACTTGCGGCAGCGTTCCCGAGCAGCAGGCCCAGCGACGGCTGGAATAGGCCTTGCGTCCTTCGAAGTTATAGTCGGAATAATAGAAACACCTGCCGTCGGGCTGGATCGGTTTCGCTCCGAGCGCGGTGTTGTACATCACCCGCTCCATGCTGTCGCCGTAGCGCGAGTCTTGTGTGATGCGCAACAAGTAGCGGGTGATCTTGAAGTGCGCATAGGCCCCACAGGGAGTTTCAAAGCTGGCATGACTTTTCGTGAGACTCGCCGCCAGCTCTCCCTTGCCCGGCGTGCACAAGGTTTCGTCGGGGCCCCATCCGCCGGTGGCGTAACTTTGTGCGGTCAAGAAGTCGAATCCGTTCCGGGCTGCACGCAGGTGCTTCGCGCTGCCGAGCGTCAAATACGCCTGGGCAGCTGACGACAACGAATTGACGTAACTGTAAGGGTGCCGGCCCGGGAGATTGTCGTGTCCTTCGCTGAGTGGATCGTAGAAATAGTCGGCAAGATAATCGACGCCGAGCTTCTTGTACCGCTCCCCGGCACCGCGCTGAAAGGCGATAAACAGGTTCTCGGAGGCGGTATAGGATTCATCAGAATTGTCAACCGCACGGCCCGGCATGTGGGCCAGGGCAGCGGCGGTACTGCGCTCCTGAATCTCAAAAGCGTCGGGATCGTGCGCGAACTGGTGAGAATCCATAAGCCCGCAGAGCAGCTTGTCATGGCAATACGTCGGAAAGTGATTGTTCTTGAAATACTGGCCGTCAATCACTCCCGCATACAGCCGGTTCAGCCGCAAAACTTTTTCGCGAATTTCAGGCCTTTGCCGGATCGCATACATGCGTGCCAGAGCGGAAACCCACTGGCCATAGGTACAACTTGGGGCATATGCGCCGTCAGTGCCGTCGTGTTTCGGGTTATAGGTGTACCAGCCTCCAAGATCCTCCCCGGGCGCCGGTCTGCCAATCATCTGGCGGAACGGCTTCAGCAGGCTGTCTTCGCTCAAGGACATGAGCAACTCGAGGTGATGGTCGAGTTGCTTCTCATGTATTGCACTGTTGAGGTCGACGTCACCATACCCGAATTCATCCAGCACCGGTGCCGTGAGCGCGGAGGATGCCCCCAAGTGTCGAGGGAGAGCGGCCCCTGCCAGGGAGACGGCTAGACATTCGAGAAAAGTTCGACGCGAAACTGAGTTCGTTGGCACCAGAAGCACTCCTCGGTTAACGATCGGGAAGTTCATATTGTATTCGCACGTACAGAATCAACGAATGAACTGTCCCCTAAATCACGCTTCGCCGACAAGCCGACTTCAGCGCCGAAGCGACGGAAGCCCTTTATGTTCACGGCTGATTAGTAACGAGGAGCCGGCTAGCAGGAAGTGATCTCGTCATCTGCCCTCGATTCTGGGTGTATTACGGTAAAACCCTTTAATAGTGCAATGTGCCAGCACTGGCCCGAAATTTTCTGGCCGGGCGACACTGCGGCTACACTATTTAAGAGGCAGCGTGCCGCGAGTCGCTCCTCCAAAATGATCTCCTTCTCAAATATCAATAAGCAGTATGGCAAGCAGTTGCTCTTCGTGGACGCTTCCTTTCAGTTGAATCCCGGCGAAAAAGTTGGGCTGGTCGGTCCCAATGGGGCAGGCAAGACAACGCTCTTCCGAATGGTGGTTGGCGAGGAAACTCCCGACGAGGGCACGGTCTCAGTACCCAGGAAGCTGACGATCGGCTACTTTCGCCAGGACGTCGAGGAAATGCAGGGCCGTTCGGTGCTGGATGAAGCCATCGCAGGGAGCGGACGCGTCGGCGACCTGCACCACGAACTCGAAGCCTTGCAGCGGGAAATGTCCGACCCCGACAAGGCGGATGAGATGGACCGCATCCTTGACCGCTTCGGTCACGTTCAGGAGGAGTACGAGCATTCAGGCGGTTACGCGCTCGAATCGAAAGCCCGTGAGGTGCTTCACGGTCTGGGATTCAAAGACGATCAGATTGACGGCGACGTGGGCGCGCTCTCCGGCGGATGGAAAATGCGGGTTGCGCTGGCGCGCGTCCTGCTCGGAATGCCGGATGTACTGCTGATGGACGAACCGACGAACCACCTCGACATCGAATCCATCATCTGGCTGGAGCAGTTTCTCAAGTCATTTCCTGGCGCGCTGCTCATGACTTCACACGACCGCGAGTTCATGAATCGTCTGGTCTCAAAGATTGCAGAGATTGATGGCGGCGAAATTATCACCTACTCGGGTGACTACGACTTCTACGAGCGCGAGCGGGCCGTACGAGAGGCCAATCAGCAGGCAGCATTCGCCCGGCAGCAGTCCATGCTTGCCAAGGAGCAGCGCTTCATCGATCGTTTCAGGACGCATGCGGCCAAAGCCGCTCAGGTGCAGAGCCGGATCAAGGCGCTGGACAAGATCGAAAAGATCGAACTACCGAAGAAACGCCAGGTGGTGAAGTTTGACTTTCGTGTCCCCCCCCGATCCGGCGAACAGGTGGCCGTCCTTGAGAATCTGCACAAGAGTTACGGCCCGCGTGTGATTTACGAAGGATTCAATCTCACCATCCGCCGCGGAGAACGCTGGGCCGTCATGGGAAGAAACGGCGCGGGCAAGACCACGCTGCTCAAGATGATTGCCGGCGCCAGTGCTCCGGATGCGGGAAGTGTGCGGCTCGGCGCCAGCCTGTATATGGGCTACTTCGCGCAACAATCCCTGGACGTGCTCAATTCCGATCTCACCGTCATCGAACAGTTGCAACAGGATTTTCCGCACGACGGTCTCGGGTCGTTGCGGAATCTGGCGGGAGCATTCCAGTTTTCCGGCGAAGACGTCGATAAGAAGATCCGCGCACTCTCCGGCGGAGAAAAATCGCGGCTGGCGATCGCGCGCATGCTCTACAACCCGCCGAACTTCCTGGTGCTCGACGAACCGACGAATCACCTGGATATTGCGACCAAGGAGATGCTGGTGGACGCCCTCAAGGATTTCGAAGGCACCATGATCTTCGTATCGCATGACCGCATGTTCCTTCGGGGTCTGGGCTCACGTGTGCTGGAACTGGGCGGCGAAAGCGGTACGGACCGCCATCCCACTGTTTATCCCGGGTCTTACGTTGAGTACGTGCAGAAGCTTGGACATGAGGCGCCGGGGATCTATTCGTAGGCCTCGCCGCACACGAAAACTATGGCCGATGTGCAATTGCTGACCTGCAACTGCTCTTGATCGTGGAGAAGAACGTGGCCAAGTTCGTGTGTGCGGTCGTGAGATCCTGACGAGCGAGAGCGGTCGGGTTCCTTCGCTGCTCCCGCGCACCAACTCCCCTCTTGCCGTCCCCAGGGCTAATCCACCGTATGTTTTGCCGTGTAGCCTTCGCGCGCGTACACGATGGTCTTCACCTCTTTGCCCTTCTGGTCCCGCACTTTCAGCGGGCCGCCGTCCGGCGACTGCACTTCGACCTTCAGCTTGCGATAAGTCCCGTCCAGCTTGGCATTGGTCGGGTGATAGCTGATGGTGTACTGATTGCGAATATCGGCCGAGATCTCCTGAAAAATCCCCGGCAGCTCGCCCTCAAAGCGCGGAAAGTACGCGCGTCCGCCCGTAAGTTTGGCGAAGGTACTCAACTGGTTGTCGTTCTGCAGCCATCCCACCTCGCGCGCGCCGCTGGCATGGCCAAAAGTGTCCGACATCTCCCGGTAGTACCAGCCGATGCTCACCGCATAAATTGTGGTGTCTCGGGTCGATTTGATCTTCTTCAACATCTGATCCAGCGTGAGCTTGCTGAAGGTGTCAGCTCCCGACGAAACCAGGATGATGTACTTCTTGCCCTCGATGCGATCGATCCGGTCGAGCGTGTCAAAAGTTGCGTCGAACAGATTGCGCTCGCTGAATCCCGGGATGCGCAGCGTATTGAGCGCACCCGTCACGGCCCGCTTGTCGTTCGTAAAGTCGACCAGAATGTGCGGCGTCATGTCGTAGGAAACGACCGCCACATAGTCGTTTTTTTGCAGCCCGCTGGCGAATGTATAGGCGGCGTTCAGCGCGTCATACATGTAGTAATACTGCTGTAGCTGGTGAAACATGGGCGACGACGCAAATTCGATCAGGAGCACCGCCGTCATCGGCGCCTTCGACTGGTTGAAGGAAGCGATCGTCTGCTGCTGCCCGTCCTCGAAAATCTTGAAATTCTCCTGACGGAGCCCCGGGATGGTCTGCCCGTCCTTACTCGTCACCAGCACGTCGAGCGTGACGATTGGCACCTCCACCTTGATCGAGTAATCCGGCATGTTATCGATCTTCTTGGGCTTCTCGGGCGCGGGCGGAGGCGGTTCTTCCTTCTTCTTGGGAATGACATAAGGGCCCACGTCATCCTGTGGACCACCCGCTGCCGGAGGCGCTTCCTGCTGGTTCGGGTTCGCTGGAGGTTGCTGGGATGGGTTCTGCTGAGACGATTGCTGAGACGTCTGCTGCGTGCCGCTCTGCGCGGTAGCCAGAGTGCCCGGAAACGACAGACATAGAAGGAGAAACGCTACCAAACCCAAGCGCAGCGGCCCACCAGACCGCGCGCAATTCTGCCCTAAGGTGCCAAAAAACATGGGGGATTCCTCGAAAATACCTGTGTTAGTATAGACGCAACTGCTCTGTGGTTGGGATGTTTTGCTGGCGGCAAAATCGCCAACTCTCCTGCAAAACCATTTTGTCCCTGCGCGGAGTCTAACTCAGTATTAGCCAAAGCTGTGGTCGTTCTCTGACCTCCGGGGAGTTTCATGCGAATTACGGCGCCTCTCGCCGCCCTTTTGTTTTTTGCCCTCACATTGCCTGCGATTGCCCAGACAAAAAAGATCGCGAACAACGACAAGCCCAACATCATCCCGCTCGACCAGATTCACCCCGGCATGAAGGGTACCGCTCTTACCGTCTTTCAGGGCGTCAAGCCCGAATCGATGGACGTCGAGGTCCTCGGGATCCTGCGCAACGTGAATGGCCCCAAGGGTGACATCATCCTCGTCCGCCTCCACGGAACCAAGCCCGAGTACACCGGCGTGGTCGCCGGCATGAGCGGCAGCCCGGTCTACTTTGACGGCAAGCTGGCGGGCGCGCTCGCCTTCCGCATCGGCGAGTTCTCCAAGGAGCCGATTGCCGGCGTCACGCCGATCGCGGAGATGTTCGAAATCAATGCGCTCGACAGTCGCCCGCTTGAAACGCCAGTCCATGCGCGAAGCGTGGCTCCCACCGGCAAGACTCCGACCGCGAGTCCCGGCGCAAACACAACCGCGTTCAGCTCGCCAGGTTATCAGGACTATCTCAAGCCCATCGACGCCCCCTTTGTCTTCAGCGGCTTTTCCGATGCGACGCTGGCGCGCTACGCCGATCAGTTTGCCGCCGCCGGCATCACGCCGGTAATGGGCACGGGCTCGGCGAGCGACGAAAAGCAGCCCGAGCCGATCGAGCCAGGTTCCGCCGTGAGCGCGGTTCTTGTGCGCGGCGATATGGATATCGCTGCCACCTGCACCGTCACCTACGTAGACGCCAAGCATCTCCTAGCCTGCGGTCATCCACTCATGCAGTTCGGCGAGATTGATATGCCGATGACCAAGGCCAACGTCGTCGCCACCCTGCCTTCGCCGCTCAACGCTTTCAAGATCGTCAACACCACAGAAACCGTGGGCGCATTCGTGCAAGACCGCCAGGCTGGAATTCTTGGGGCCATGGGGCAAGACCCAAAAATGATTCCCGTCACCGTCTCGCTGCACAACGGCACGGCAATCAAGGTATTTCATTACGAAGTTCTGAATAACGCCAAACTCAGTCCGCTTGCCATGATGGCCACGGTCTTCAACGCGCTGCACGGCATCAACGATTACGGAGAGGATGTCACCTACCGCATGAGTGGTTCGCTCAGCGTCAAGGGGTACACTGACGTGACGATGCGCAACATGTTCGCGCCCAGCGACAGCGGACAGCCCGCGGCCGCTTTGGCCGCCGCTAGCATTGGCGATCGCTTCGGACGCATCTACAGCAATCCCTACGACGCTCCGGATGTCGAAGGCGTGAAACTCGATTTCGATATCGTCAGCGACCGCCGATCCGCGCGCCTCGAAACCTCCCGCACCGATGTGAGCGAAGCGCGCCCGGGCGACACCATCACCGTCGAGACGGTCATTCGCCCCTATCGCGGCGAGCGCCAGGTCTGCCAGATTCCAATTCGCATTCCGACGTCGGCCTCAAAAGGTCCGCTGCGTCTGCTGGTCAGCGACGGCGACACACTCGACCGCATGCGTCGCGCCGCGCCCGCAACTCACGGACTCGGCCTGGCGCCGACGATCGCGCTGCTCAACAAAGAGCGCTCCAACGACCGCGTCTACGTTTCGCTCTTCGATTCCGACCCGGAGGCCATGATCGCCGACAAGATCATGCCCACCCTGCCCCTCTCCGTCATGAATGTGATGGACAACATGCGCGGCACGCAGGACATGGTCGTACTCGGCGAGTCGTCCGTAAGCGAAGCCTCAACCGAACCGCTGGATTACGTTGTCTCCGGCGCACAGATGCTCACCATTAACATCAAGTAGGTCCCGTGCGCAATGTCATCCTGAGCGGAGTCGAAGGACCCTATTTCCTCCGCCGCTCTCGCTGCGCGCACTCCGGCAATTCAGTATATTTTCATCAGGAACAACTTACTGTTCCATGAGGTAGCAATTTTGTCTCGCACAACCCTTGCCGTACTCTCTGCAGCTCTGCTTCTTTCTTCCCTCGCCTTCGCCCAGGGCACGCGCACCTGGGAACAATCCAAGTTCGACGATCTGATCAAGGGCACGGCCAACGGAATCGCCTTCCGCAGCGCAGGCGGACTCGAACTCGCGCCCGCATTCAAGGCTCTGACCACCACGCCCTCCACCTACATCTGGTCGATCGCCTCCGACGCTGCGGGCAACATCTACGCCGCTGCCGGATCGCCCGCCCGCGTCTATCGCGTCACGCCCGACGGAAAAACCACCACTATCTTCGAGCCGCAGGAATTACAGGTGCAGTCGCTAGTGGCGGCGAGAAACGGTATCGTCTACGCATCGACCGCGCCCGATGGGAAGGTCTATCGACTCGCCCCTCCCGCCTCCGCCGCTACTTCCTGGAGCGCCTCCATTTATTTCGATCCCGGCGCGAAATACATCTGGGACCTCGCGCTCGACACTTCCGGCAATCTCTACGTCGCCACCGGCGATCGCGGCGAGATCTTCAAGGTCAGCGCCGACGGCAAGCACTCCCTCTTCTTCAAGAGCGACGAAGTCCACATTCGCGTCCTCGCGCTCGACCCCAAAGGAAATCTGATCGCCGGTTCCGATGGCAGCGGCCTCGTCTATCGCATAGCGCCAAACGGCGAAGCATTCGTCTTATACAGCGCGCCCAAGAAAGAGATCACCGCACTCGCCATCGACAACGCGGGCAACATCTACGCCGCCGGCGCGGGAGAAAAACACCCGGGCCCCTCCGACAACTCCCTGACCTTGTCGAGCGCGGTCGTTTCGCCCAGCGGCCCTCCGGGCGGCTCAATGATTACTCTCTCCCCATCTTCGAGTTCAACCATAACGTCATTTCCATCGCCGGTCAGGAACGCCACCGGCGGTTCGGAGATCTATCGCATCGCTCCCGACGGCGCGCCCGAACAGATGTGGACTTCACATGACGATCTCGTCTACGCCCTCGGCTTCGATCAGCATGGCCGCCTCGTCGCCGGCACCGGCAATCGCGGACACATTTTTGCCATCGATAAATCCGGCGACTTCACCGATCTCGTCCGCGCCAGCGCCAGCCAAATCACCTCCTTCGCCCCCGCGCCCGGCGGAGGTCTCTATGCCTCGAGCAGTAATCTTGGCAAAATTTTTCTGCTCGGTCCTGGCCCCGATTCCGAAGGCTCCTACATCAGCGATGTCTTCGACGCCCATATCTTCTCGCGCTGGGGTCGCGTGACCATGCGCAACTCCGGCAACGTCGATCTCTTCGCCCGCAGCGGCAACGTTGATAATCCCGACCGTAACTGGAGCGCCTGGACGCCAGTCGTCGGTGCTGACGCAGAGACGAAAGTCCCCGCTGCGCGCTTCGTGCAGTGGAAGTCCGTGCTGCATGCGGGCGCCTCCGCGCCGCGCGTCGATAGTGTCCTTCTCTACTATCTGCCCAAAAACGTCGCGCCTGAAATCGACGACGTCACCGTCCAGCCCGGCTATCGCTATCCCGCAATCTCGCGCGTCCTAAATTCCGATCTCGCCGCTTCCGTCTCTCCGCACCTCGATTTGCCCGCGCCCCAGCCCGCGCACGACCGCGATTCTATCGCCGTCCACTGGACCGCGCACGACGACAACGACGATCAGCTCGTCTTCTCCATTTACTATCGCGGAGACAATGAATCGCGCTGGCTGCTCCTGAAAGATGGCGTCACCGATCGCTTCTATTCCTTCGATTCGAATCTTCTCCCCGATGGCGGCTATACGATGCTGATCGTCGCCAGCGACGCGCCGTCGCATTCGCCCGGCGAAGGTCTCTACGCCCAGAAAGTTTCCGCCTGTTTCGAGGTCGATAACACGTCGCCCGTGATCGCAAACCTCACCGCCGCGCTCGACGGCGACGGCAAACAGATCCACGTTCGCTTCCGCGCCGCCGATTCGTTCTCTACCGTCAAGCGCGCGGAGTATTCCCTCGATGGCAGCGATTGGCAGTTCGTCGAACCGGTAGGACAGTTGTCGGATTCAAAAACAGAAGAGTATGACTTTCGCGTAGCGATCCAGCAGCCGCCGGCCCCGCCGCCCACAATCGCAACCGCCAGTTCCAGCGATCACGTTGTGGTAGTCCGCGCCTACGATCGCTTCGACAATCTAGCGACTGCGAAAATGGTGATCCACGGGCAGTAACGACTCCGCGTGACCATTTGTTTCATTTACTCGCCGAACCAACTACAAAGTTCATTGCGCCATATAGAACATCGGGCTTGTTACTCCAGAGTCCAGTCCCATCATGAAGTAGGTCGTCCTCTGTGGTTGCATAAATAACGTAGTTCGGGGTTCACTTGCGGAGCCGTCAAATGATCGTGCCGTTGCCGAACCCCCTATACTGTACTCCCGGCTGACAGCCTGGCTGCCCGGATTTTCCTGCCAGTGACATTGAATACCCTTGCGCCCGGTGAAGTCAAGAGACAGGTTCATCTTGTATTAGGTGCGACCGATGAACGCTATTGGTGTTCGTTGCGAGCGCATAAGTACCCGTTGCCTGGAGGAAGCAAAAATTCCGAAGTTTGCTTTGGGCCCGGATTGTGGGTTCATCGTCCCCGTAATTACCGCAGGGCTCGACTGGTCGAGCAAAAATCCTCGGCCGCCCCTGCGGCATACAAGACGAAAGGAATCGCGGACACTGCCGGACTGGCGTTTGGATGCCCAACATCTGCAAGGTATATCGGCCAGTATTGCTGTTTCAGACGTAAGTATTCGCGAACGAGCATACCGCAGCGGTGCAAGGGTTTCGACGGCGGTACTGAGGTGATGGCCCCGCTATTGTTCCAGTCGAATGTGCCCGCGAAACCCCCCGAACCATCCGCTCGAACTCCCATCCGTCTGCCGAACAAGCGCAACATCGCCATTGGCGCCTGTCAGACGCCGAAACCGAAGTGCCTACGAGAGCGGCCTTGTTGTAGGCGGTTATCTTGGGTCCTGAAAAACCATTGTTCCCAGCACCGCCGGGTTGCTGTCGGTGGAGATGGCATATAGGTTCAACGGATTGTTCCGTTCTTGTTTTCGGTGCCGTTCGCCACGAAGAAATCGAATGTCATGGCCTTCGGCGAAGTCAGCGTCAGTTGCCACAGGTTGGTCATGTCCCGTCAGTAACGTAACTGCCTGCGACCGCGCAAGGTGCCGCACTGGCGCGCAAACGCTGTTCTGGCGCTGCCGTTGTCGTTGACGTCGATCAACCCGCCACTGACCGATGAGACGCCATCCGTTGGCAGCAGTCCAGCATAGCCCACCCGGTTGCTACTGGCATCGACTCCCGTGAAACCGAATACAAATGTCGCACTTGTCCCTTGGCTGAACTTGTTTTTTGAGGAGGACACGGCGAAGCCGGAGCCACTGCCGTTTGTTTTATCGATACGATCATCTGAACGTTACCGGCACTGTCGAGTACGGCCTGGAAGGTACTAGGAAATGTACCGGTATTCAACACCAATGTGCCCGAGTTATTGGAATTCGGATCGCTCCCGCTGATCGGCGTGTACGAGCCGCCCGAGAATCGAGCGTCTCGCCTGTCCGCTCGCCGTCAACTCAATTTTCCTCGATAGCCCGAGATCGAACCGTTCGAGTCCACTGTAAAAGTGCCCGCGACAGCGATGGATTTGCCGTTTTTGTCATACCCAGAGAACTGAAACGCATAAGTGCCACTCAATCGCACGCTCACTACGCTGGTCTGCGATGGATTGCACGGGAAGTCTTTCGGATCGACCGTGCAACCGGCTGGGTCAATCGTCGCAATCACCGAGATCTGTACACAACCTCCTCCGCTGCATTTCTCATTTGTAGTCGGTGTGTAAACCGCCACGCCGCTGCTCGGTTGATTTGGAGGGGGAGAAAAATTCGCGCACGGTACACCGCTGGCCATGCACGTCCAAGTGAACTGCTGCGGAGCCTGATCCGGCAGAGCCACGGCTGTGTATTGCTGAGTGAGTCCCTCGCCCACACTCAATGATAAAGGCGCCACGTCGGCGACGACCGGGACGATCGTCATGTCCTGAGAACCGCTAAGGCCGCTATCCGATTGCGACGTCGCAATGACCGTGAATTTCGAACTCGTTGGCACACTCGACGGTCCCTGGTAGTTTGCCGTGGTCCCACTCGTCGAGGTGAAGTATCCACAGGGATTCGAGCTGTCCGTCGGAGTCGTGCACGACGCGCCCGTGAGGTTCCAACTCACTGGCGACGTTTGGACATTTTGAAATGACACAGTGAAGGTTATTGGAAGGTTCAGCGCAGCTGTCGCAACCGGAGTCACACCCCCGCTGCTTGCCGTCACCATTATCTCCGGGCAATTCACCGCGCACGGTCCACTCCCGCCCTTGGCGCAGCTTCCCAGGAACACCAGGCTCATCAGAGCCGCCGTAAAAAGTAGTTTTTTCATAAGTTCGAGGTCTTTACTTTTTTGAAGTTGCCGGCCGTTTCGATGGCTGCCCGCCCTGCTGGGATTGTCCATCCGAAGGGTCCGGAGATTACCGGCTTCGGCGCAGCCAAAGGGCCAATTCTTGTTGAATCCGTAGCTTACAAATGTACCTTAATTCGGAAGAGTTTGTCTGTCACAACCCGCCCCAACCCGCGCCCATGCACTACCGAGTTGCGCAATACTTTGCAGCGGTTGGCAAATGGCTTTTGAATCTGGGGAATCGCGGTAGAACCTTATGGGAGGATATGCTCTGGATGGCGGCGAAGACTCGGCTTACGGCCAACAACTTTCAATTCAGTTGGTTTTTGCCGATTCAAGATCTTCTCCGTGTCTCTGTGTCTCCGTGGTGAAAAACGAGGTTTCCGGCGAGAACGAAATTACAATTCGCTCACTCCCAGCCGCTTCGCCATCTCCTCATAGAGAAAGCCCTCGCCCGGCACGTATGGCTGCACCCATTCGCCATCGATCACAAATTGCGGAATCGCCTGCTTCCCCGTTCGCTTCACAACCTCATCGATGGCTCCGGGAGTCGTTTCCACATTGATCTCGGTATAGGGAATCTTGTAACGCTCAAGAAAGCGCTTAGCCTCGCGGCAATCAGGACACCAGGGCGCGGAATAAATGGTCAGTTGCATAGTAGAGAGTAAAAGAGTAGATGCAGCGTATTGTACCGAAGTCGCGGCCGCCCCCGACGCCAGAGTCAGTGACAAAGGCGATGCAGCGTGTTCTTGATCTCTCGAAGCTCGCAGCTCGACAGCTCGCAGCTTCTTCTAACTCATTGAAGAATAAATATCTTACGCATAAGTCCTTATTTTTCAAGATCAAACTCTATTTTCCACCTAAGATATTGATTCCATTGGATAACTTAAGTCTTTATTATTCAAATATCTAGCGGGAATTTACGGCTAAATCACTGATTCCAAAAGATCGATGTGGGCAATAATATACTTGCCGAATCACCCGCGCAAGTGCAGAATGGGGGTGAGCGGTGAGTAAGCGCACTTGGATAAAGGATCGCGCCACGTGTACGCACCCGCTGATCAATCCTGCTCGAAACAAGCGGTTTGCCATGCTTCAGGCTTATATCGACGACAGCGGTACTCATCTCGACTCTCCTTATTGTTTGGTCGCTGGCTATTGGGGCGGCACTAGCCAGTGGGTGAAGTTTGAGCGTGAATGGGGCAAGGTACTACGCGATTATGATGTTCCAGAGTTCCACGCCAAGAAGTACTGGGCAAAAGACGACAAGCACGAGAGGGTCGGGTCGTATAGGGGTTGGGACGAGAAACGGCACAAACAGTTTCTCTTTAGGTTGCTGACGATTATTGGTGCGCACAAACTCTATCCGTTTGCGCATGGGATTCAGCGGGAAGAATGGAATAAGCAGGCCGATTGGCAGCGGCGGGCGTTCTGTGGTGGCAGTGTGGATAATGCCCCAGACAACCCGATGTTCATGGCGCTGCAAACATCTGTTATGCGGATTATTCGCCACTGTCACCCTGGCGTTCCGATGCACTTCGTTTTCGATTCCAATCAACACACCGACAAGTGGGCGGCGATTTGTTACGGACAGATAAAAGCTGTTTGCATTGCCGCGAAAGACCCTCTTGCAAGAAACCTAGGTGAAATTACCTTTGCCGATAGCGCCCTCGCTCTGCCGCTTCAGGCCGCAGACTTACTCGCCTATGAAGCATATCAGTATGCAAAATGGGCGAAGGGTGATCGCAACGCAAAGACTCGGCCTAGTTACATGCTCGCCTTACGCAATTTCCGATCCAAAGACGATTTCTGGCTCTTTGACGCGGACCGTTTTGAGATAACGAAACGAGCAATCGATACCATCAGGAAGAGATGGAGCACGTTAGACCATGACTGAATTTCAAAATTTTGACCGCACAATGACTGATTTGCTGAAAGTTTCCCGTAGCGAAATCAAGGCCAAGTTGGACGAAGAAAAGAAAGCCAAGGCGCAAGCGAAAAAGCGTCCATCAAAAAAGGAACCGAGGAAGGGTAAATGACAGTCGAAACCAAAACCACAATAGAGCCAGACGATCTAATGACGGTGGAGTTTGTATGCAAGGGCTGCAATGCCGTCCGCAGTTTCCCGATTGGTAAATTCCTCGGCCCTCCGCTCAGATGCGAATGCCGGGACGAAAATTGGATGACTCACAGCGGCGATATATACCAGTCGATTTGCAGGCTGGTGGGTCTTATAGAACGAATGGCCCAAGCCAAGAATGAGCCATTCGTCCTTCGTTTTGGAGTTAGGGGAGTTTCGGTTTCGGACCACGTTTCCCGCGCAAAGGATTAGAAAGGCGTGGTAGTACCATCTTTCCCGGTTAGTTCGGCGAATGTCAGCCGCTTGCCGATGATTCCAGCCATTGCGGAATCGAAGCGGTCAGCGTCGGTAAGTTGATTGTCCTTGGTCGCACGGTTGTTGTAGCGGAATACCTGCTCATCGACGTAGCGACCGAGGTGGAAAGGTTCAACGGCAACATAAGTCCCATGCAAAGTGCGTTTCAAAAGCGACCAGAAGTTCTCAAGTCCGTTGGTGTGGACGCGACCGCGAACGTACTCCATCTGGTGATTAACAACCTCATGCGCGTAGGTGCTAGCGAGTTCGTTGTACGCGACCGCATTGTCGGTATAGAGCTTGGAACCGAACTGCACATTGTTCAGAATCTCGTTTTGCAAAGTCTCGCGCTTCACGTTAGGGATAACTTTGGCGCGAATCTGGCGGGCATCGCGGTCAAGGATTCCTTGCACGGCGGTCTTGTTCGGATTCTTGCTGACCGCTTTCCAGTTCGGAGTGTTGCTGCGTTCTTGGTACATCCGCAGTTTGCGGTCCTTGTGCATGTTCTTAGTAGTGCCGCCGACGAAAGTCTCATCTGCTTCCACTTCGCCGCCATTGCCGCCAAACTTGCCAGCGGTGGAACCTTCGAGCTTCATACCGACTCGGACGCGGTGCAGCATGAACCATGCCGACTTCTGAGTGACGCCAATAGTGCGGGCCAGTTCGTAACTGCTCACGCCGTTCTTGCAGTTCGACAACATCCACACGGCAACGCACCACTTCTCAAGCGGGATCGGCGAATCTTCAAAGATGGTTCCGACTTTCGCGGAGAATTGGCGGTGATCGTGAATGCTCTTGCACTGCCACTTGCGCTGATTCTTCAAAAACACAACGTCAGTGCGACCGCAAGTCGGGCATTTCACTGTGCCATCGGGCCAGCGTTTGGAAACCATGTAGGCGAGAGCGTTATCGGGATTGCCGAAATGCCAGATTGCCTCCTGCAAAGTCTTTGGTTGCTTTTGTTTGCTGTCCATGCAACAAAGATAGCAAAATGCCGATGATTTGTCAAGTATATTATTGCCTCGATGTGGCGGGGTGCATGTTACTGATCAGTACATACCTTTCGCTTCCCGCCGAGTCCCGGTTTTTGCCCCTCAAACCCGTTCTAAATCCGGCAGTGTTCTAGCGTCCGTCACGTTCCCGGTATTGAGCGTCGAAGCAGGCTCAAAGAGCAGAATCCAGCATTCCTCGTCCGCCACCGGGCGATGTTCTACACCCCGCGGAACGACGATGAACTCGCCCTCTTCGATCCACTCATGACGGTCGCGAAACTCCATGCGAAACCGTCCTTTCACCACCAGAAAGAGTTCGTCCTCGTGATCGTGATGATGGAAGACAAACTCCCCCTTCAGCTTGTCGAACTTCACATACTGGCCGTTCAGCTCCGCTCCAATGTATGGCTTCCAGTACTCGCTGATCTTGGCAAACTTCTCCGCAATATTGACCTTGTGCATATGTGACCTCGAAAGTGACTCTGTCCGTCCTTTGGATTGGCTGAGAAGACGATCAGTCGCAGGAAAAGAAATCGGCCGCCAATAAACCAGCGGCCGGTCGTTGTGGCTCCCATTGAAGCTTTAGCAGGCTGCCGAAAAACCCCGTTTCAAACCGTTCGTGGGACGGGCACGAGTTCACTCGCCGTTAAGTCAACCAGAATCAGGCGCGCTTCAGCGCCTGAGGTGCGCCAGGCCTTGACGGCGACTGATACTAGCGACTGATACTAACGACCGATACTAGAACCCAGCCGTTCCGCTGACCATGTGGCCGCTAGGTAATAACACGCGCACTCCGCGTTGCTGGTTCACCTGCGCGGTCGTCGTCCAGTCGACCTCATCGGCGCTGATCACGCCGCTCCCTCCGCTGGCCAGTTCATAGCTGATGCGACCATCCTGATAGCCGTAATTGCCGACTGCCAGAACTGTCCCCGTCTTCAGCACGAACACAGGAACGCCAGGAGAAGTCCCAGCGATGCGCGTGTCGCTGGCTAAGACAGTCGAAGTCTCAGCCACATTGGATTGCGCGTAGCCGGCAGCACCGGAGTTTGCAGGCTTGTACACCGCATACTGCACCTGTGGAACTTCCTCAAGCCGGGGTTCGCGTCGCACCGATCGGGCTTGCCGCACCGCCAGCTGCGGGCCCGCGTCATTCGTGCCATACGAGCGGCTATCGTTGCGGTAGGAGGAGTTGTTGTAGGAGCCCCCGTTATAAGCGCCGCTGTCGTAACCCGAGTTGCCATAACCCGAACCGTTATATGAAGACGGGTTATACGACGGGTCATTATACGGATGCCCGAAGAAGTGCCAGTCCGGCCCGAAGGTCTGCGAGACCTGCGGCATCTCGACGTCATCCATCAAACGCAGCGTGAGCTGGCTCTCGCCCTTCAGCGCCGGCCGTGGGCCGCGCGCCGGCAACATGATGATCTTCCACGGCCAGAGCGGAGGAATCATCCATTCGACGATGTCGCGCTTGGCATGGCCCTTGCCGTCGATGTCGCCATACTTGTCGACCTTGTAGCCGCGCGTTGCGATTACCTTCGCGTCCAGCGGCATATCGCCCTGCGGCAGGCCGATGCGGTCAAACTGGATCTTCATATATCCCTTGCCCCAGAAGTGGCCGGGATCCTGCGCCGCTTCCAGGTGCCCGATGAGATAGCTTCCCCGCGGGAAAGCCTGCTGTCCAAACTCGGTAAGCGAGTGCAGCCGGCATAGCACAGGGTCACCGATCGCGGCGGTAGCTGAAGAGAAGTTAGGTTCGTCAAGCGTGCACTTCAGAATCGTTCCGGCGGGCAGGACCATTTCCCGCGCGCTGGCACTGAGGGTGAAGGTCAAGCAAAGGAGGGACACTACAACAACGGCGTACAGAGTGCTGGCTTTCATCGAATCACCTCGTCTCACGCCCCAAAATTCGTGGAACGACGTGCTAAACCAACTTCTGAGCCAGCCCCGATTGCCTAGCATTTGAGCATAAGTTGGGCCGGTGGTCAACATGCCCAGGAGCGCAAATGCCGACCCGACCCAGGAACAGGGAACATCAGCGAATGAACATAGGCTAAAAACAAAGGCCACCAGCATTTGCTGATGGCCGAGCGATTCCTGATATAGCCTTGACTGGCTAACTTTCGTACAGTAGAACGCCTTCGGCTTTCTCCGCGTCTACCGGACGGTAGTACAGCTTGTTGTCTTCGAGGAAGACCTCGATGAACGCCGGCCGCGTGGTGATTGTTCCTTGGATCAGCGCTTCCGACAGCGGGTCTTCGATGTACTTTTGCAGGGCGCGGCGGAGCGGTCTGGCTCCGTAGCTGCGGTCGGTTAGCGTCTGGTTCAGAATCCACTTCTTGGCCTCGTCGGCCACTGTGACGGTGATCGAACGCTGTGCCAGGTTCTGGTTGAGCTGATTGACCATCAGTTCGAGAATCTGGATCAGATCCTGCTCGCCGAGCGCGGTGAACAGAATCACCTCGTCGAGACGGTTCAGGAATTCCGGATTGAAGGTGCGCTTGACCTCGCCCTTTACCAGATCCTCGACCTTTTCGGAAACCATATCTTCCTTGCTCGACTGGAAGCCAAGGCCTTCGCGCTTCATCAAGTGACGCGCGCCGATATTCGAGGTCATGATCAGGATGACGTTCTTGAAGTCGACCGTGTTCCCGAGGCCATCGGTCAGTTGGCCGTCTTCGAAAACCTGCAACAGGATGTTGAATACATCCGGATGCGCCTTCTCGATTTCGTCGAGGAGCACGACCGAGTAGGGTGCGCGCTTGACGCGTTCAGTCAGCTGGCCACCCTCTTCGTAGCCAACGTATCCCGGAGGGGAACCGATCAGCTTCGAGACCGAGTGCTTCTCCATGAACTCGGACATGTCGAAGCGGACTAGCGCCTTCTCGCTGCCGAACATGAACTGGGCCAGCGTGCGGGCGACTTCGGTTTTGCCTACGCCGGTCGGACCGAGGAAGAGGAACGAACCGATCGGCCGATTCGGGCTCTTCAATCCAGCGCGGGATCGGCGAATTGCGCGAGCTAGCGCGCTGATCGCTTTGTCTTGCGAGATGATGCGCTTGTGCAGTTCCTCTTCTATGCGAAGGAGTTTTTGCGTTTCTTCTTCTTTGATTGAGGTGATGGGAACGCCGGTCCAGCGGCTCACGACGTCCTCGATGTCCTCCCGACCGACTACGCCGGTGGAGGATTCATCGAGGTGGTATTTTTCGCGAAGAGCGCGCAGGTTTTCGCGCTCCTTGCGTTCTTCGTCCGAGTAGAAGCGCGCCTTCTCGAACTCATGGTTCGCGATGGCGTTCTCCATGCGGTGGACGATGAACTTGATGCGCTTCTGGACTTCGGTCAACTCTTCGGGCAGCGAGGTCTGACGAAGCTTGACGCGCGCGCCCGCTTCGTCGATCAGGTCGATTGCCTTATCGGGAAGGAAACGATCCGGGATATAGCGATTCGAATGTGAGACGGAGAAGTTGATGGCATCGTCGGTGTAGGTGACGGCGTGGAACTTCTCGTAACGCTCCTTGATGCCGAAAAGAATCTTGATGGCGTCGGTTTCGTTCGGCGGCGGAACTTTTACGGCCTGGAAGCGGCGCTCGAGCGACCGATCTTTCTCGATCGACTTGCGATATTCGGCCGGCGTAGTTGCGCCGATGCACTGAATTTCGCCGCGTGAAAGAGCCGGCTTCAGGATGTTGGCGGCATCGAGTGAGCCTTCGGCGCTTCCAGCGCCAACCAGTGTGTGCAGTTCGTCGATGAAGATGATGGAATTCTGGTTCTCCATCAACTCCTTCATGATGGTCTTGAGGCGCTCCTCGAACTGGCCGCGATATTTCGTGCCGGCCACGATGAGCGAAAGATCAAGCGCTAGAATTCGCTTGTCGGCGAGGAACGACGGCACTTCGCCGTCGGCGATGCGCTGCGCCAAGCCTTCGACGATGGCCGTCTTGCCCACGCCGGGCTCGCCGATCAGCACCGGATTATTCTTCGTGCGGCGGCATAGGATCTGGACTACGCGCTCGACTTCGGCTTCACGTCCGACCAGCGGATCGAGCTGGCTGTCCATGGCAGCCTGCGTCAAGTCGCGCGAAAACTCACTCAATAATGAGGACTCGCGCTGTCCACCACGCTGCGGCTGGGCTTTTTCCTGGCTGGTGCGCGCCAACTCCTCGCGGATGGTCGAAAGACGCAGTCCGCGCTCGTGCAGAATTTCTGCTGCGAAGCACTTCTCTTCCCGCAACAGACCTAACAGCAAGTGCTCGGTCCCAATATGCTTATGGGAAAGGCGCTCCGCCTCTTCGGCCGCATATGCCAGAACCCGCTTGCACTCGTTGCTCAAGGGCAAGTCGACAGATGTGGAAACCTTCTCCCGGATGGTCGTGTGACCCTCGATCTGCTTCCGGATCGACTCGACCGACGCATGCGAGCGCAGGAACCGGTTGGTCAGGGCCTTGTCTTCTCGCAGCAGTCCGAGGAGCAGATGCTCGGTCTCGATATAAGGAGAGCCGAACTGGCTGGCCTCGTACCGCGCAAAGAAAATTACGCGTCTGGCTTTCTCGGTATAGCGTTCAAACATAGACTCATTCCCCCCAGGGTTCTCGCACGAAGGCTCGCCCATCGCCAAACCCCCGACCCAACTTCAATTATGCTCTTTTTACCGCCCCGCCTGCCAAGCGATAATCGCGTTCCGGTAACCCAAGTGACTAAGTCCACGGGGTACCTTCCGGCTAGCTGTCTTTTCTTTTGTTGTTCTTGCGTGTTGTTCTTGCGTTCATCCTCACGCCGGAAGCGAATCCGGCGCCACCTCTTCTATTCTGCCCCGGTCCAGCCGCAGCACTCTATGGCACCGACGTGCAAACGACAGGTTATGCGTAGCGATAAGAGAGGTCAGTTGGTGCTCGCGATGCAGCCGCGAGATCAATTCGAATACCACTTCCGCCGTTCGCCCATCGAGATCGCCGGTGGGCTCATCGGCCAGTAGCAACTGTGGTTGGGTAATAAGTGCTCTGGCTAAGGCGAGGCGTTGCTGCTCGCCGCCGGAAAGCTCTCCCGAGCGATGCGAACTGCGCGCCTCAAGTCCGACTTCGCGCAACCACCGCGAAGCTTCTTCCTCCGCGGAGGCGAGTGCCTGCCCGCGCATCAGCAGGGGCATGGCAACGTTCTCCAGTGCAGTGAACTCGGGCAGCAGGTAGTGGAACTGCCAGACGTAGCCGATTTCGCGGTTACGAAATTCAGCGGCGCCATCCTCGGAAAGCTTATTCACCTGGGAGTTTGCGCAGTATACGGCACCGGCGGAGGGCCGATCAAGCGCGCCCAGGATGTGCAACAAGCTACTCTTGCCAGCACCCGATTGCCCGACGATTCCGAGCATCGTTCCCCTCTCCACTTGAAAAGACAGATTTTCAAAGAGCAACAAGTCTGCTTCGCCTGAGCGAAAGACTTTACTCAATCCTTCGACCCTCAAAAGAGGGTCATCAGCTATTGGATGCAAACTGGTCCTCCCGAGGATCAAAACGCGCCTGAGCCGATAACCGCGAAAAGCCGTGGGGAAAGGCTCCTGCCCCATTAGATCACGAGGAGGAATCCCTAGTTTTGCGATTTAAGACGCGCAAACAGGGCATGCCAAAGACTGTATACCTCTCGAAAACAAACGCAATGTGACCCTAGTCACAGAGCGCGGGGACGGCGGGCACTTCGGTGAAGGGACGCGTGGCTACGACCCTTTCGGGAGCCGCGGTCCAGTTGCGGCGTTCGAGAATGGTGGGCGGCTCGTAGGTGACACCGCGCGCCAATCGCCGATCTTCGCGGCGCGTGGACCAGAGCAGAAACGGACCCATGGCGCTGGACACGAGGCGTGACATTCCGCCGAATTCTTTGCCGATCTCGCGACGCAGCTCGTGGATCTGGCGGCTGACATCCAGGTTGACTTTGTGGAAGTACTTTTCCGCGGCCCAGAGAGCGGCGCTGTAGGCGGTGCGCAGCTTGACGTTTTCGCGCGCGAAACGCTCGCGCACCCGCAGGTCGGGATAATTTTTATAGCGGCGCCATCCTTGCAGCATGGTATCGCACATGCGGTAAAGGCTTGGGCCGTTGCGCTCGAAGTCGCGCCAGAACGCCCAGTCGAGGAAGCGCTTGGAGTCGTCGCGTGAAATGGCGGCATGCCGAAAGTTGAATTTATCTTGGCCGTGAATGTCGGCGAGGTCGATGCCATCGAGCATGCGGCCCTGCGCCGACATTTCTTGAAAAAGAGGCGTGCCGGGTACCGGAGTGTAGAGCATGAACTGATGGAAGTCGGTATTGTGTGCGACCGCATATTCGATCTCTTCGCGAATGTTGTCGGGAGTGTGGTGCTCGAGGCCGATGATGGTTGATCCCTGCACGCGGATGCCGTGCTGGCGCAGCAGGTGCGTCAGTTCGTGCGAATCGGTGTCCTTGAGCTTGGCGTAGCTGGAGCGGGGAGACTCGAGGCCCATCCAGATCCAGGAGACGCCGAGTTCGACCAGTTCCTCGACTTTGTATTGGCGAATCGCGTTGGCGGAGGCGAAGACGGCCATGCCCCAGGCTTTGTTGCCCTCCTTCATTCGTTCCAGCAAGCGCATGGCGCGTTTGCGATGGAGCAGGAAATTTTCGTCCATGACAAAGAAGGTCTGGACGCCAAGCGAGGCTTCGGCGTGGCAGAAGACGTCGTAGAGTTGGTCGCCGGTCTCATAGAAATTCACGAACTTGCCCTTGCCGCCAAAAAACGCGGACGTGGTGCAGAAGTTGCAGCCCATGGGGCAGCCGACCGAAGGAATGATGGTGGCAGCCGTGCCGCCTTTGCGTTCGGGGAGCTTCAGTCCCAAGATTCGAGTGTTGAGCCCGGAGACGATGTCGGGGTGACGAATGGGCGCGTTGGGATCTTCGCCAAGGTAGCGGCGCATCCAGGAGATTCCTTCGCCGCGCACGATATGATCGGCGTCGATCATGTGATCGAGGCCGGGGACCGCGGCCACGTGGCCTCCGATTACGATCTCGGAATTTGGCGACAGCTCGCGCACCATGCGGCACATTTCGCGAACCTTGCCGATGTTGATGATGATGGAAGAAATTCCGACGATGTCATAGTTGTTGGCTTTGAGCTCCCGCGCAAAAGATTCGCGGGTTGGGAAGTCCAGCACCGCGCAGGGCGCGGAGATATTCTGCTGGATCATCATGATTCCCCAGGAGCGGTGGAACATGCGCAGCGAGAATCCGCCTTGCGCGCGCGTAACCTGGTTGTGGTAAAGCTCCATCGGGTTGATGGCGCGGGAGCCGAATTCGTCGTCCTGAGCGTAGGGCCCGAATACTGAACTGAGCAGCACGCGCGCACTTTTCCCCTTGGGGTGAACTTCCGTTTCAGACTGGTTCATGATTCGAACGTAGCTGAAGCCTCGTGCGGAATTCAGTGAGGAACGGCGGATAATACAAAAGTTTTACAGTGAATCCACAAGCGGTAGCGCCCGCTTGGGGCATGCTCGAGGGTAATTCGAGAAGGTTACGACGCCTTGGGTTTTGGAGGCGCGGGTCGGAATCGAACCGACGAATAGAGGTTTTGCAGACCTCTGCCTTACCACTTGGCTACCGCGCCAGACGCCTCGCTGGTTAAACTAGTTCAAAACAAAAGCCCACGCGGGCGCGGGGCTCGTGCAAATCTGGAGCGGGAGACGGGATTTGAACCCGCGACTTCGACCTTGGCAAGGTCGCACTCTACCACTGAGTTACTCCCGCTCGACTCTGAGAGTATAAACGACCGGCTTGGGAGGGGGCAAACGCGGGCGTAACCTCCCGACAGGTGATCGGTCACCAAGAGGTTGGCGCCTGGTAAACGGCTGATGGTTAGGCGGCAAGGCGAGGCCCGGATCTCGCGCAGCGCTTGGGTGGCATGGGCAGTCCCCAGATAACGACGCTATCGAGGTGACCGCCATATGCATGAGATATTGAGTTAAGTTCGAACGCTTACGGGCGGATGATGGGGCGACCATTGCGGATCCTGGTCGGGGGCCACAATCTCGCCATCGCGCATGTGGATGATGCGGTCGCCATATTCGGCGGCTTCGGGATTGTGGGTGATCATCATGACGGTCTGGCCCAAGTTCTTGTTCGACTCGCGAAGCATGTTGAGTACGGCTGCCGAGCTCTTGGAGTCGAGGTTGCCGGTCGGTTCATCCGCGAGCACGATGGCGGGCCGGTTGATGAGCGCTCGGGCCAAGGCTACGCGCTGTTGCTCGCCGCCGGAGAGTTCATTGGGACGATGGTCAAGGCGGGCGCCGATGCCGAGCAGTTCGGTGATCTGTTTGAGGAATGCCGGGTCGGGGGCGCCACGGCGGGCAATGTCGGAAGCAATTTCGATGTTGCCTCGTGCACTTAAGGTAGGCAACAGATTAAATTTCTGGAATACGAAGCCGATTTTGCTCTTGCGCAGCCGGGTGCGCTCGCTATCGGAGAGTGATGCGAAGTCAACGCCATCGATGGTGACGCTGCCGGAGTCAGCCTGGGTGAGGCCGCCAAGGAGATAGAAAAGCGTTGACTTACCGCTGCCGGAGGGCCCGACGATCGTGACGAACTCGCCCTTCTTGACTCCGAAGGAGACACCGCGCAGCGCCTGCACTTCCACCTTGCCGATGCGGTACGTCTTGCGTAGATCCCTAGCTTCGATGAACGCTGACATCCAGTGAAAACGATATCACAGGAGAACAGTTGCCAGTTCTCAGTAATGCGATGACGAGGTGGTAACCGACATCACGCTACGGTGGCGTGGAGGGCCGGGCGCTCGCGGAATTCTAC
Organism: uncultured Acidobacteriaceae bacterium; assembly: GCA_963841945.1. Classification (GTDB taxonomy): domain Bacteria; phylum Acidobacteriota; class Terriglobia; order Terriglobales; family Acidobacteriaceae; genus Acidiflorens. Next base: position 214,947 of record CAWJFC010000008.1, on the reverse strand, counting down.
CGGGCGCTTGGGGCCTCGCTTGCGGATTAGTAAGAGGCGGATTTTTTCCAGCAAGTCTACGGGCTCGTACATTCCTTTTGGCAGGAAGACGTCGGCTTGGGTGTCGCGCTCGTAGATTTTTACCTGGCCGGAGATCAGGACAGCGGGCGTTTGCGGCGAGAGCGACTTGATTTCGGCGATCAGCTTTGAGCCGTCGATGCCGGGCATGATGAGATCGGTGAGCAGGAGGTCGACGCCGCCACGGCGGAAGGCGGCGAGGGCGGTCTCGCCGTTGTTGCAGGCGACTACGCGATAGCCGCGCGTCTCCAGCATAATTTTGCGGATGGAGAGTGCCTGTTCGTTATCGTCGACGCAGAGGATAGTCTTCTTAGGCTTCATGGGTGTTGGACCGGGGGACTGTCGTCACCACTATTTTCTTTTTTGAGATTCCGAGCGAGTTGAATGCTAATCAGAATCCTGCTTCGGGTAAAGTAGCGCACACGCCAATGGCACGCGAGTGGCTGGCATGAGAGTGCTACTGGGTGAGCGCCGCAATTCTCGCAGGCATTCGGCTGCTTAGATTGTTAAAGTAATCTCTCCGCGGAGAACTTCCACACAATTTCCACCGACGCGCACATTGACAACTTGGTTATCATGCCTTGCGGCCCGCACGAAAATGCTGCTGGGACGATGCATTTCGAGGCCTTGCTCGATCATGACCTGCTCATTGCTAGCGGCGATGCCGTGTGCGACCATCCACGCGGCAGCGCATCCAGCGGCGGAGCCGGTGGCGGGATCTTCTCCGTTGTAGAAGATCATGCGGGCGTGGAGGCGGGCTTTGGGATTGACGGTCTCGCGGCTGACGAAGTAGAAGAACTTTCCGGCGGAGTGCGCGAGGTATTCGAGGAGCGCGGGGGACATTGAGGCGAAGATCTTGAAGAGCTTTGAGGGAACGCACGGGCACGATAGTGAAGGCAACGCCGGTGGAAACCGTCTGGATGGGAGCGGCGCCGGCGAGATCGTCGGCGGTCAGAGTTGGTGATGGCGGCGACTGACTCGGGGTCGTGGACCTCGCCGAACTCGGGCGGCATTTGAGTCATCTCTCCGAAGGCGAGGGCCGAGGCAGCGGGTTGCGAGAAGCGCACCGGTACCAAGCCCACGTTAAGATCGAGCAGGATTTCGGCGGCGGGGGAGTCTCCGCGGAGAACGAAGGCAGTGCCGAGGGTGGGATGGCCGGCAAAGGGCAACTCCTCCTGCACGGTGAAGATGCGGACGCGAGTGCCGCGTGACTTATCGGCGGCCGGGTCGCCGGGAAGAATGAAGGTTGTCTCGGAGAGATTCATTTCGAGCGCGATGGCCTGCATCTGTTCGGTGGTGAGGCCGCGGCCGTCGAGAATCACGGCGAGAGAATTTCCGGTAAGGGCACGATCGGTGAAGACGTCGACTTGGACGAGGGAGAGTTTTCGGATCATTGTGACAAGCTGCCGCAGCCTTCACCGATCAAGGCGACGGCGAGTCCTTCGTTGCGATACCATACTGATGCGGAAAATTCCGTTACGACTCCGGCTTTCCCGCTCAAGCGCTTCCCGGGCGCCGGGCATTCTATTTTGGAAGAAGGCAAAGTTCATCCGCAAACTCTTGAATTCCGAGGAACCAACATGTCTTTACGCATCAATTCCGAAGCACCGAATTTCACGGCCGAGACCACGCAGGGCACGATCAACTTTCATGAATGGATCGGAGACGGATGGGCGATTCTGTTTTCGCATCCGAAGGATTTCACGCCGGTGTGCACGACCGAACTCGGTTACATGGCCGGGCTGCAGCCGGAATTTGCCAAGCGCAACACGAAGATCATCGGGCTGAGCGTGGATCCGGTGACCAATCATGGCAAGTGGGCCGCGGACATCGAGGAGACGCAGGGGCACAAAGTGAACTACCCGATGATCGGAGACACGGAACTGAAGGTCGCAAAGCTCTATGACATGCTGCCCGCTGAAGCAGGCGAGAGCTGTGAAGGGCGCACGGCCGCCGACAATGCCACCGTGCGCACGGTCTTCATCGTGGGGCCGGATAAGAAGATCAAGATGATGATGGTGTATCCGATGAGCAGCGGGCGGAATTTCGACGAGGTGCTGCGCGTGCTCGACTCGCTGCAACTAACGGCGAAGCACAATGTGGCGACACCGGTGAACTGGCGTCCGGGACACGACGTGATTATTCCGACGTCGGTTTCGGACGAGCAGGCGAAACAGAAATACCCGGCAGGCTTCAAGACGCACAAGCCATATCTACGGACGGTGGCGCAACCAAAATAAGATTCGCGGAAGGCCCATCCTCCGAATTAGCTCGAGTAGGCGACTTCCAAGCCCGTTAGTGGGCAAGTCCGAGATAATTGCCATATCCAACTATGGCAGTTGAACCGACTAGCAAAAAAAGGGCGACGGTGAGGAGACGCATCGCCGCGGCTCCGGAGCTCTCCCATTCCTTAAGTCCCAGTCCCCAAAGAGTACTGAAAATGATGATGCTGGCCATGTGGAGAGTCCAACTGGAGAATCCATACTTGCCCATCTGCGTTTCGCCCATGGTGTAGAAGAAAAATTGGAAGTACCAAGTGGTTCCGGCGAGAGCACAGAGCAGGTAGTTGGAGAGCATGGGCACCGGTCTATGATCGTCCTTTTTTCGGGAAGGCATGTGCTCAACGATCTCGCGGCTCGGTGCGTCGATGGCTGTCTCAATGATGGTTTCGTCGAGGTCCGAAGGATAGCGCGCGGAATCGGATGTGAAGTATTGATAGCCAGTCCTGTTTCGAATGTTGAGCGCCAGGCACCACACGACGTTGGTGGTGAACCCGCCGACTAGAACAACGACTAACACTGGCAGTCCTTGCCAAAGAGGCGGTGTGCCATGCTTCAGCGTTATGCCTTTGATAGGGGCGCCCGCCGCTAGTCCGTAGGCGAAGCACGCGCTCATGACTCCGGAAAGGATGGCGACCGTGATACCTTTTTTCAGGTCAAACTCTTTGATCACCGCCTTTTGTTGCTCGGGCGACATGGCCCGCTCTTTGCAGATTCCAGCTAATCCTGCCGCCAGAATTCCAACCAGACAGACAAAAATTCCGAAGAGGATGGTTCTGCCTGAAGTTGTCCCGAGCACCTGGCTTACAAAAACACCGCGGAAGATTGGGGGCATCAGCGTGCCGAGGGCTGCGCAGAGTCCGAGAACTACGGCCATGCCTAAGGAGAGACCGAGGAAGCGCATGGTCAGACCGAACGTAAGGCCGCCGACACCCCATAGCAATCCGAAGAAGAAAGCCCAGAACAGAGTTCTGGACGGCGTTTCGGAGAGCACTGCGAGTAAATCTCTGGTCATCAGCCAACCGAGAAACCAGGGCGCGATGATCCAACTGAAGACGCCGCCGACGAGCCAATAGGTCTCCCATGACCAGCGGCGGACGCCACGATAAGGGACGTAGAAGCTGCCGGAAGCGAGGCCGCCCAGCCAGTGAAAGAAGACCCCGAGTGCAGGGTTTGCGAGCATGCGTCTCCTTAGGAACGGAATCGTTACAGGTGGAAGACTTCTTCGAGCGGATCCATGGCGCGATCCGGCAAGAGCCCTTCTGGTTGGAGAAAGAATCCGGACATCTCTCGCTGCCAGCGTTCGTTTACTTCTCGAGTAGCCATGCCCGCGCGGGCGCGTTCGAAATCCTCCGTTTCGAGGTATCCGACCAGAAGGCCATCGGGACGGAGAAACAGAGAGTAGTTGTTCCAGCCGGTTTCGCGCAGGGCGGCTAACATCTCCGGCCACACGGCGCGATGGCGGGATTTGTATTCCTCGATACGGTCGGGGTTGACTTGCAGGACAAAACAAATGCGGCGCAAAGAATCCTCCTAGCGCAAGAATGCTTCGGGCAAACCGCCGTCTACCGGGATGACGTGGCCCGTGGTTTTCGCGCTCTGATCGCTCGCCAGCCAGACGATGGCTCTGGCGCAATCCTCCGGTAGGATTGGCGCTTTGGTTAGGGCGCGCTGGGCGTAAAAATCGGCGAGTTTCATGCGCAATTCCTCGGTTGATTCGGAATCCGAGAAGGAGATCTTGTATTTCTGGAGCGACTGCATGACACGGTCGCGGGGAAACATGGTGGAACCAGCGACGACCGTGGCGGGCGCAATTCCGTTTACGCGCACTTGGGGGCCGAGTTTGATGGACAGTTCACGGATGAGGTGGTTCAGCGCGGATTTACTTATGTCGTAGGCCTCGCTGCCTTTCTTCGGCACGACGGCGTTGGCGGAGCTTGTCAGTACCATGGCAGCAGGTAGGCCCTGATCTTTGAATACCCATTCCGTTTCACGGGCAAGAAAATAGTTCCCGGTAACGTTTACCTGAAATGCCTGGGTCCACTGGGAATCGGAGAGTTCGCCGCCAGTGGTGGGCACGGGGTATATGGCTGCCGTATTGACAATTACATCGATCCCGCCGAATTGGGAAATCGTGAAGCTGCAGGCGTTTGTCAGGGAAGATGACGATCCTAAATCGACCGCGACGTGGGCCACGACTTCTGGAGACGTGATGGCGGCAATTTCATCTGCGACCTTGCTTGCGCCTTGCTGATCAAAGTCTGCGACCATGACATGGACGCCTTTTCGCGCCAGCAGTGACGCGACCTCGCGGCCGATTCCGCTTGCGCCTCCGATGATGAGGGCGATCTTACGGCTGAATTCAGCTTCGGCTGGCAGGCGCTCCAGTTTGGCCTCTTCGAGGGCCCAATACTCGATTCGAAAAGCCTCGGAGCGCGGAAGCGCCACGTAGTTGTGGAACTGCGTGAACTGGCTGGACTGCGCCGCGTGCCGGGCCTGCGGCAGCGGGACGGATACTTCGTCGTCCTCGTCCTCCAGGGCGTTGGCGCCGGCCATCACGTGTATGGCGTTCAGGAAGAACTCGGTCGTGATGCGCGCCTCTTTTTTGCTCTTGCCGAAGCCGAACAGGCCCAAGCCGGGAACCACGACCACCGAAGGATTGGAATCGCGGAGCTTCGGCGAATCGCTCGCGGCAAAACTCTCGTAATAGTTCCGGTAGGCGGTACGGTATTCGGCGACTGCCGGCAGGACGCGAGATTTGAGAATGCTCACATTTTCTTTTGCAGGATTCCACGGGAGGAACAGAGGGAAGACCCGGGTTCGCAGAAAATGATCGGGACAACTGGTGCCCATTGCGCTCAGTTCCTTCGACCACCGCGCCCCGGCGAATGTAAGGGCGTCTTCATTGTCGGCATAGTGAGCCACTACTCGGCGATAGGAGGACAACACTCCTCTTAATAGAGGCAGAAGTTTGACGGCTGCGTTTTGGCGATTTTGGATCGGGTCGTGCTCGACACCGCCGAACGGTGAGCCTTTTTTCTTTTCGTGCGTGCGGATGAACTCGCCCATCTGGTCGATGGTTTGAATGCTGTTCCAATAGCATTCACGCGGCGTTGTCCCCCATGTGAACAGGCCATGGCCGCCGAGAATCAGTCCTTCGGCGCCGGGATTTTCGTGGATTGCGCGTTCGATCATCAGGGCTAGTTCGAATCCAGGACGCTGCCAGGGGACCCAGACGATCCTGCGATCGAATACTTTATTGAATTCATCCAACTTCCGCCTGCCATTGGCGCTTGCCGCCAGAGCGATCGCCCAATCGGGGTGTAGGTGGTCGACGTGCGGAAAAGGGAGAAAGGCGTGGAGAGGAGTGTCGATCGATGCAGCGACCCGATTTTCGCCGAAGGCCGAGAGCGCGTAATAGCGGACCATCTCGTCTTCATATCGTTCGCCGCGATAGAGAGCCTTGAGTTGCTCCAGTCGATCCAGGTATAGCAGGGCAAATCCCGTTTCGGTAATGGAGCCGAGATCTCCGCCACTACCTTTTACGGCGAGCACGCGCACCGGCTGGCCCGTGAACGGATCGGGAAGATCGAATTTGGAGCTAGTGTTGCCGCCGCCAAAATTGGTGATGCGCAAATCCGTGCCTAAGAGGTTTGAGCGGTACCGTAGCAATGCCAGCTCGTTGCCTCCCATCGCCCAAGCTTCGTCTTCATTCCACAAATCCTTCAGGTATTTGACCTTCGTGGTCTCAGGCATAAACATTCTCGCAATACTGTTCGAATCTTTCCGCGTGCTCGTCCCACTGATCGGTTGCGACCGGTTCGAAGATCTCAGTCGGAAAAGACCGGTCTACCAGATCGCGAACCTCCTGGAGAGAAGAAGCGCCTCCGGTCGCGAGTATTTGGATCGCTATGTTTCCGAGCGCCGTTGCCTCAGCCGGCCCAGCGATTACTCTTCTTCCAGTTGCATCCGCCGTCAACTGGTTTAGCAAGTGATTTTTCGAGCCACCACCGATGATGCGAATCTGCTGGAAGCGCTTTCCGGTGACATGTTCGAGATTGCCCAAAACAAGACGGTACTTGAAAGCAAGACTCTCGAAGATGGCGCGCACGTAAGCGGCAGGTTCCGGTGGGCTGGGCTGCTTCGTTCTCGCGCAAAACTTATTCACGGCAGACAGCACGTCTGCCGGGCGCAAGAAAGAATCGTCGTCTGGATCGACAAGATGGCGGAATGCGGGAGCACGCTCGGCCATGCCGATCATTTCGCCGTAACCGTAGTTGTGTCCTTGCGCCGTCCAGGATTGGCGGCAGCACTGGAGCATCCACAGCCCCATCACATTCTTCAGGAGACGGGTGGTTCCGTTGACGCCGCCTTCGTTAGTGAAGTTCAGGCGCAGGGTCTCCGGCGTGATCACCGGAGCGTCCATTTCAGTACCTACCAGCGACCAGGTCCCCGAACTGATAAAAGCAGTGCCATCGCGAGCCGATATTGCCGCTACCGCGGAGCCGGTATCGTGACAGGCGGGCGCGATGACCTTTGCGCCGGCGAGAGACGAGTTCCCTGCAATGGCGGGCAAGAGAGTTCCGAGGATTGATCCGGGCTCGACCAGGGGCGAGAGTAACCCGATGGGTATATCTAGACGCTGCATTAAACCCATGGCCCAAGATCGCGTGACGGGGTTCACCATCTGGGTAGTGGTAGCATTGGTAAATTCGCAGACCGCACTGCCGGACAACCAGTAATGAAACAGATCTGGAATTGTGATCAATTGTCTGACGGAAGAAAAAATCTCAGGGGAGTCACGCCGGGCCGCAAAGAGCTGGTACATGGTGTTGATCGGCATGAACTGAACACCAGTTTCCTGGTAAATCTCTTGCCGCGGTACCTTTCGGAACACTTCGTCCATGACACCTTCGGTTCGGCGATCGCGGTAGTGGTAAGGTTTCTGGAGCAACTCACCGTGTTCGCCGAGCAGCGCATAGTCTACGCCCCAGGCGTCGACTCCAATGCTTTCGAGTTCGATTTTGTCGAGGCCTGCGAGCGCATTCCGCATTTCGAGCCAGAGTTTGTCCACATCCCAATAAAGAGATCGGCCGCGTGTTATTGGGGTATTGGCGAAGCGATGTACTTCTTCGATGGTGAGAACACCGGATCGGCAATGCGCTAGAACAGCCCGGCCACTTTCTGCGCCAAGATCGAAAGCGAGGTAAGGTTTGCCATGGTTGCGGCTAGGCATAGGAGGAGACGCTTTGTGAATTGCGAGGCGAGCGTTCTCTGGTAATACGTTCGAGATAGCCGCTTTGGCGAAACGCTTCCATGGGATTTGTAGCCAGTCCATTGGAGACTCGCCACTCCTGAATCATCGGCCTCACGTCAGTTGCAAAGGCATCCTGCAACAAAGATTCGGCTCGAATCAGATCGCAATTCTTCTGCGCGGTAGCCAGTTCCCGATCATCGACCAGCGCTGCCTTGGAGAAAAGTTCCTGCGCCATGGTTACGGTTTGGATCATGGCCTCGATTTTTCCCTTTAGGTTATGGCTCTGGTCAATCATGTAGGCAATGTCGGCCGGCTTGCCCGTTGCCCATTCAAAGTAGCGGATCTCGCGGAAAATTCGGAAGACCTGATAGGGATCGATGGAGCCTAAGGTCAGGTCGTCATCGGCGTAGCGGCGGTCATTAAAGTGAAAACCGCCCAGCATTTCCTCTGACAGAAGCCAGGCAACGATTTGCTCGATGTTCTGCGCGGCATAGTGATGACCGGTATCGACGAGGACTCGAGCTTGAGGACCGGCGGCGCGTGCTAGAAGCAGGGCCATCCCCCAATCGGCAATATCGGTGTGGTAGAAAGCCGGTTCAAAAGGCTTGTATTCGATGAGGAGGCGCTGCGACGGAGACAGCGCGAAATGCGATTCGTTCAGAAGCTCCTTGAACCACAGCTTGCGCTCCCGAATGTTTGCTGTTCCGGGGTAGTTCGAGCCGTCGGCGAACCACATGGAGATATCCCTGCTGCTCAGAGCTCCCGCAATTTCGATGCTTTCCACTGTGTGTCGCAACGCACGTTGACGAATGGCCGGGTTTGGATTGCCGAATGAGCCGTATTTGTACTCCTGGTCCTGAAAGAGATTGGGATTAATCGAGCCGGGCCGAACTCCGTAACGCGCGGCCAGCTTATTGATTGCATCCGAGCTCTTCAGACCCTCGGGACAGTCCCACAGGACGTGCAAAGCTATAGTCGGGCAAATTCCAGTGAGAAGGTGAACCTGTCCGGCGTCGCTGAATTTTTCTTCAGTCGTGGTAGCCGCAGCCGGTTGGATAAATTTTCCAAAACGCGTGCCTGTATTGGCGAAGCCCCAGGAAGGCAGCTCGATGCGAAAGTGGTCCAGCGCGCTAAATACCTTTTCACTCGTACTTGTATCCATAAACAGCCTTTGGTGAAGTGCGCTGTTACCCGATTTCATTCGACAACAACGCGCGAGCGATCTTCACAATGTCGTCTCGTGATCCGCGAAAGGCCCATAGCTGCGAGCGATCTTCAACGTGGTTGAGGCCCGTTTCGCCGCCTATGGCGGGTACATGGTACTCCATTTCGCTGAACATTCCCCAGCGGCTGTTCACGCTGCACGCCTGGGTCGAATAGCCTTGATCTTCAGGATCGGTCCACGGAACGTCAGCATACTCGCCGGAAGGATTGACGAAGAAATTTCGTATGATCAGCGCATATTTTCTGCCGACTGGGTGAATGTAACCGATGCGTCCAGTGGTAACGTTCGCGCGCAATCCAATCTTATGTTCGCCGGCAGCACGCATCTTGAAGCGCACTAGACGATCGCTGATCGTCAGTTCGTCGGGGGGCGCATCGACCAGGCCAAAGTAAATTTTGGCTTCGGCTTTGGAATAAGTCGGAACAAAAAGCTCCCCCTGATGCGGCATCTGAGTGAGACTCCACAGGCCAACCAGAGGAACGCCATCAGGATGAGGGTCGAGGATCTTCAGAGATGTAAGCAGGGTGTGGCCCGCGTATTCAACGGCTCCGGTGCGAATCTGGCTATCGTGGCGCAGAGGATTCGGAGCGGCCGCGAACGACTTTGTGATCTCCAGTTCCAGCCGCTTTCTGGATCGAAAGGCATCGAGGTTCAGACGGTTGGTGAGCTTGAGGCTCTGAACTGTTTTCGTGAGTTGATAGTTGCCTGGGTCGAGGCTGCGCGGCTGCCAATAACCGGAGATGTCGATGTTGGGAAACTTCGGAAAAAAGAAGTCGACCTCCGGAGCGAGCCAGGTTCTGTCGCCCCCGGAATTTTGCCAATCATCACTCCCGTAATAGGCGCGGGCCGATTCCACACTGTCGAGTGCGGAATTTGTCCACAGGAAATTCTCCTCGCTGCCGGGTGCGAAGACGCCGAGGATTCTTCCTCCGTAGGGTAGAATCAGCAGCCGGGTTCCGTCGTCAGTTGTGTATAGCTCGGTGGGTTTGCCGGCCGCTCTCAGCGTCGCGATGAGATCCTGAAGCATTTGTCCACCACCTATACGCCCGGAATGTAACCTCGGCCAAAAGTATTCGCAGACTCTTTTCTGAAGTCGGAGACGAGGGACATAAGCGCGGTGGTTCCGCCGTCGGCGACGATGGTCTGGCCGACGATGAACGAGGCGTCGTCGGAACACAGGAACGCCGCAAGCCGGGCGATGTCCAGCGGTTCACCGCAACGCGCTACAGGTATCGCCTTGAAGCCGGTTTCCGCCGCGATTTCTTTGGTAAAGCCGGGAATGCACTTAAAGTAGTTCTCCACGGTGACCCAACCGGGCGCAATCGCATTCACGCGAATTCCTTTGTAGGCCAGTTCAACGGCCAGAGATCGCGTGTAAGCAATGATTGCGCCTTTCGTCGCCGCATAAACGGTATGTTCAGGCACCCCCTGCAATCCGTGGACGGAGGACATATTGCAAATCACGCCCCCTCCTCGTTGCAACATGTCCTGTACTATTCGCTGCGTTAGGAAGTACTGTCCACGGAAATTGATGTGAAACAGCTTGTCGAATTGCTCGGGCGTCACTTTGAGGAACGGCCGGTTCATGGTGACCCCGGCGTTGTTGACGAGGCAATTCACGCCGCCTAGAAACTCACCAGCTTGATCGGCGAGCCCCGTCACCTGATCCAGCGCGTCAAAGTCCGCTTGAAATGCAGCTGACCTGCGCCCCAGGGACTTCACTTCTTCTACTGCGGCCTTCACCCCAGAATCGGTTTGGACATAATGAAATACAACATCGGCACCCTGTCGGGCGAACTCGAGTCCGATCTCATGTCCGATGCCTGTGTCGGATCCGGTGATGAGCGCTTTTTTTCCCTGCAATCTCATTTCTTGAGGCATTAAGACCAGCCAAAGCTTGGATTCGGCAAGCAGCCGCCGGATACCATCTGCCCCGACCGCTCAACTTACCGCTCCATCAACATAGCACTCAAAAACAATCCCTGTCGCCCTGCAACTTTAGGTTGGTAACGGCAATGATGTCAACAATAATGTCAACTATATTTGGGCTCACGGTCCCACGGAACGGATCCGGCACCGGGATATGCGCGATTTAGCACGCCCGGATCATCCCGCGAACCGGGGTTCATCCATGCCGGTAATTCCCGCCTTTAGACAAAACAAATCTCCAGACTGCGGGTGCTTTCGTTTGTCTTCTTCGCTCAATCCCAAGTTCGCGGATGTAATGTAGAGTTCGTCGAGATGCTCGCCGCCGAAGGCACAACTGGTGGGATTGGCTACGGGCAGGCGGTATTCCCGATCGACCGTACCTCTCGGGTGGTAGCGAACAACTCTCCAGCCTCCGCAGTAGGCGCTCCATACGAACCCTTCGGTGTCGACTGTCAATCCGTCGGGTATCCCCCCCTCGGGAAGAGTTTGCACGAACATTCTGCGATTTTGGATGGTTCCGGATTCGATGGAGTAATCGTAGGCATAGATGGCATAGCGAAAGGAATCGGTGAAATACATTATCTTGCGATCGGGACTCCAGCCGATCCCATTTGATACGGTAATGTCGCTGTCCATCCGTTGGCAGGAATGATCTCCGTGAAGGCAGAACAACTCGCCGTCGGGCCCTTTGGGATTATTGTCATTGAGCGTGCCCACCCAAAATCGGCCCTGGCTGTCGGTAGCCGCGTCATTGAAACGAATTCCGGACCGACCAGCGAGGGGATCAGCAAACGGCTCGAATGTATTGCGCTGGGTATCCCAATTCGCAAGCCCCTTTGACGTTGCGGCAATGAATCCACTGGCTTTTCGGATCCCCAGCGCCATTACCTGCATGTCTGTTTCAAAGACTTTAAGCTGCCGCGTTTTGGGGGAGAAGCGGAGAATCTGAAAGTCTCCGATGAAATTGACCCAGTAGAGGCAACCCTCCTGCGAGTGCCAGACGGGGCCCTCTCCGATCACATTGCGAATTTCGAGAACGTGTTCGACTTCGGCCATAACCAGCAAGCCTCTCTTCCTCACTCCCGAAAACTCAGTCCACAGAATCAACCTGCAAAGCAGGACGTGGACTTCGGCAAACTAACAAAACATGCTCAAGCTGCTCTTTGTTCACTGCGAGCACGCACACTCTACGTCGGCGGTTGAATTGTTGTCAACAATAATGTTGACCAAGTAGAATCGGTTCGGAGATAATGCGCATCACGCTGCGCCCATGAAAATTACTGCCGTCGAAACCATCTATCTTACCCACGGAATCAATGTGCACGCGGGGGCCATCAACTACCTTTGGGTTCGCATTCATACGGACGAAGGGGCCATCGGCCTCGGTGAAAGCTATCCCAACGCCGAGGTGGAGGCGGCCGTTGTCCATTCGCGGCTGGCCGCTGTGCTGCTCGGAAAAGATCCAAGTGCTATCGATCGGCTATGGGCCGATATGTTTCTCGCCATTTCCTATAGCGGCTGGGCTGGTGCGGAAATGCGGGCCATCAGCGCGGTCGACATCGCGCTGTGGGATCTACTCGGCAAGATCACGAACCAGCCCATCTATATGTTGCTGGGCGGCGCGTCCCGGCAGTCGATACGAATCTACAACACCTGCTACGACCATGTAGATTTCAATCGCGAGCCCGTGCGACTTGCCGGCGAACTCCTTGGGAGCAACATCAAGGCTATGAAAATCTGGCCATTCGATCCGCTCGCCAAGGAGAACAGCGGCAACCACATTTCAGCGGAACAGATACGGAGGGGAAGCGAACCCTTGCGTCTGATTCGAGAAGAATTCGGCGACTCGATCGACGTGGCCATCGAGTTCCACGGTTTCTGGAACCTGCCAAGCGCAAAGAAGATTGCTGCCGCGTTAGAACCCTACAAGCCAATGTGGCTGGAAGAAATGCTGCCTCAAGACAATCTGGCTGCCTATGCGGAGCTGGCGCAATCCACAAAGCTACCGTTGTGCCTGAGCGAGCGACTTATGACGCGCTGGGGATTCCGCGAGCTTCTGGAGAATCGGGCCGCTTCGATTATCATGCCTGATATTTCATGGTGCGGAGGGCTTTCCGAGGGCAAGAAGATTGCAACCTTGGCGGAGACTTATTACCTGCCGATTGCGCCGCATAACTGCGGTGGGCCCGTTCTACACTTTGCGACGGCGCACCTGTCGGCGAATGCGACCAATCTCTATATCATGGAGAGCGTGCGGCGCCACTACAGCGAGGAGTATGACGGTCTAGTTACGCGAAAGCTGGTCGCCGGGCCGACCGGCGAATTGCCATTGCCTCCTGGGCCCGGGTTGGGTGTCGAACTGAGTCCCGAAGTGCTCTCACGCAAGGATGCAATCGTCAGGCGGTCGTCTCTTTAGCTATGTGCGCCGAGTTTGTCGGTGTCGGCATCGCGCGAGGCTCTCAGGCCGAGGTTTCGGGCTCATCGGTCAGCATCGCCAGAAGAGTTCCTACCGGCACCTTTACGCCTGTCTCAACCTGGAAAGGCCCGAGGTAGCCCTTTCCCATTGACTCGACTTCCATTTCGATCTTGTCCGTCTCAACGGTAAACAGGGCTTCGCCCTTCTCGACAAACTCTCCCGGCTTTTTCAGCCAGCTGGTCACCGAGCCTTCCTCCATAGTGAGCCCGAGCTGGGGCATAACAATTTTGTAAGCCATCTCTAACACTTTCTCCTTGTCTGTTTCATCATGTCGTTTACTTCGCCAATAATGCGATCGACTGTTGGAATCATCTGGTTTTCGAGAACCGGACTGAAAGGATTCGGCACGCCCAACGAGCAAATTCTCCTCGGAGCAACCTGGAGTTCGTTGAAGCAGTCTTCCGTTGCGATCGCAATGAGTTCACCCGCGAAACTGCAGTATGAAGGCGATTCATCGATAACTACGAGCCTGCCCGTCTTTTTGATCGAGCTGGTGATCTTTTGCCGGTCGAAGGGAACGATGGTTCGCGGATCGATCAATTCGGCCGAAATGCCTTGTTCTGCCAGCTTGGCCGCGGCTTTCGTGGCTGAGTCCACCATCTTGGACATCGCCACCATGGTTAGATCTTTACCTTCACGGACTATGCGGGCGTCTCCGAATGGGATTAGATACTCTTCTTCCGGCACGACGCCCTTGGTGTTGTAAAGCGACTTGTGCTCGATTACCACGACCGGCCCCGGTTCCCGAAGAGCGGTTTTGAATAGTCCCTTCAAGTCGTATGGGGTAGAGGGGAGGGCGACCTTTAGTCCAGGCGTATTTGCGAACCAGTTATAAAAGGTGTGTGAATGGTGGGCTCCGGCGCTGCGCACCGACCCCATCGCTCCTCGGATCACGACAGGTGCTTTGATCTTGCCATTCGACATATAGGAAATGTTGGCGGCCTGTTGCACAATTTGAGTAATGGCCTCGAGGGCAAAATCGAGGAACACTTCATCGACCACGGTGCGTGTGCCGGCCATCGCGGCGCCAATCGCAGCCCCTGTGGCTCCCAGTTCGCAGATACCGGTGTCGCGCAGACGATCGTCACCGAATTCCTTCCAAAGCCCGCGGGTTTGACGAAAGTTTCCTCCGCGCGGACCGATGCCTTGCCCGATGTACACTATGCTGTCGTTTCTGCGCATTTCTTCACGCAGAGCTTCAACTCCCGCCTCTCCGTAAGTGATTACACGGCCTGGCTCTGACATTTGTTCTCCTCAGCTAAAACACGTGTTCGTTTACGGTGTCCACCGATGGCTCCGGGCTTTTCTCGGCGAATTCGACGGCTCTGTCGATCAGTCGCTCTACTTCTTGATCGGCGGCTTGTAGTTCTCTTTCCTCCACACACATGTCAAGCAACCGCTTGCGAGCGATTTTTACAGGATCCCTCTGTTTCCATTGCTGAACTTCTTCCCGGGTTCGATAGTCCGTACCCGGGTCGCCCTCGTGATGGCCAACGTAACGGTAGGTCTTGCACTCGATCAAGGTGGGGCCGCCGTCCAAACGGGCACGCTGGATCGCTTCCTGTGCCGCCTCATGAACCGCGACTACATCCTGGCCATCGACTTCGACGCCTAACATTCCATAGGCGGCCGCGCGACTGGCCACGCTTGTGTTCTTGGTAGCACGCTGAAAGGCCATCTCTGTTGCATATAAGTTGTTCTCGCACACATAGACCACCGGTAAGTTCCAAACCGAGCCGAGGTTGACGGCCTCATGAAATGAACCACTGTTGACCGCGCCATCTCCGAAGAAACAGACGACCACCTGGAATCTCTTTCTCAGCTTTGCGCTAAGGGCTGCCCCAGTGGCCAGCGGAATCGGAGCCCCCACAATTCCGTTAGTACCCATGAATCCGTATTCGGGCGCGTACAAGTGCATGCTTCCCCCGCGCCCTCCTGAACTTCCAGTTGTTTTGCCCCAAAGTTCGGCGAGAACAATGCTGGCAGGGACCCCCTTCGCCAGGGCATGGCCATGACCACGGTGAGTGCTGAAAACCAAATCATCGACATCGAGATGGGAACATACTCCCACCGCGACGGCCTCTTCGCCCACATACAAGTGAACAAACCCGGGAAGTCTGCCGTTACGGTACAGTTCCTGAACTTTGAGTTCAAAAAGTCTCAGTTCGAGCACTTTCTTGTAATAAGAAAAAAGTAGTTCCTCCGAGATTTGCTCCGCCTGAACCGGTTCCGACATGATGAAAGCCTCCCGAGATTATTGCGACAACGGCAACCTCTGCGGTGCCTGCTCGCGTTGCGAGCGGTACACGGCAGTAAATAATTCCACTACGCGACGCCCCGCTTCAGCATCGACCATGGGCTCTCGATCCTCCAAAACTGCGTCCAGAAAGTCGGCCAGTTGAACCTGGTGGTAGTAAGTCATCACGTTCCAGGGCCGCGACCGGTCTTCACGATTCCATGCTTCGAGATAGCTCTCTTCTCCTGGGACAGTCCAAATGTCATTGAACGGGGGATCCATTCTTTCCGTGACACCGGAAATAAAAGGAGATCCACTATCGGTCTCGGCTCCCACGGATGCTCCCGACGAGCCGTGAATGTGAATCTTGCCCCACAATCCGGGACGCTGCGAATTACTCAGGACAATAGAACCCATTCCGCCATTCTGAAAGCGAACGGAGGCGATTACCGTATCGTCGACTTCAATGCCTGGATGGTTATATGTGTCCCAGTAACCGTGCAATTCCGCGGCCGGACCCATGAACCAACTCATCAAGTCGAGATAGTGCGGTGCCTGGCTCACGACCACACCACCGCCTTCCCCGGCCCACGTTCCCCGCCACGGGTCGGATCGGTAGTAAGCGGGTTCACGCCAACCGAGCATCGTCACAACCGCGAGCACTGGTTTGCCCAGTTTGCCGGCGTCGATCGCTTCCTTCATCCGCATCACCGGCTCATACCAACGGCGTTGACTGATTACACCTAGTTTGATTCCAGCAGCCCGAGCGGCTGCGATGGCCCGGTCGCAAGAGGCGAGATCGATGGCCAGAGGCTTTTCCGAGATGGCATGCACACCTGCAGCAGCGGCTATTTCGACGGCGGACGGATGTTGCGTGTGTTGCGTGCAGATGGACAGCACATTGACTTTTTCCTTCCACAACATTTCTGACAGATCGGTATAGGCCTTCACGCGGAGACTGCCGGCGAATATTTGAGCGCGTTCAGGCAGAGATATCGCAGACCGCGACTAGTTCGGAGCTGGGAAGCGCCTGATAAGCGAGGGCATGCGTCCCGGCGACCTTGCCGCATCCTACAATGGCGGTTCTCAGGCGAGTTGTGCTTGTCTTTTGCATGCACTTTGCGGCGACTACGACTTTCGGCTACCCATTCTGCGTTCAGGAGACCGAGGTGCCATCTGATTCGCCGGGACGGTGACGTAATTCCACGAAAAATCCCAAGGACTTCTGCGTATCCAACAGGGCCCAACGGGTGCCGGGCCGGATTCCGGTGCCCGACTGAAGTACGGCGACTGCTGACTTCCCCAATTCCTGAATTACAGGATCGATGTCTGGAACCTCAAACAGAACATGGTGAATTCCACCGCCGGATTGATCGAGGAAATCCTGGTACGCGTTGCGGCCTTCGAGAGGTTGAATCAGTTCGACCTCTACGTCTCCCAATTGGACGAAAGCTTGCTTTAAGCGAATTTGTTCTCGCACGCCTCGGTAGGAATATGTCGATTCAGGTCTATCGGGCCACTCCACCAAGCGAAATGGTCCGATACCGAACAAGGATGTTAGTAACTTGGTAGTCCGATCGAGATCGGTGACAACAATGCCTATCTGAACGAGTCGCTTCAGCTTTATTCCGGTCGGAAGGGAGGACGACAAACTCAATACGATGTTCTCCTCAAGAGTCATCGGGCCAGATAACCTCCGTCTACCGGAAGGATCACGCCGGTCACCATGGAGGATGCGTCGGACGCCAAAAACAGAGCCGGACCAACTATCTCTTCCGGCTTTCCCACGCGGCCGAGAGGAATATTGGAAACCCAGGTCTGCATCAGTTTTTGGGGGTCGAATTGCGGATCAGCCATGACATCCTTGAGCCCAGGCGTCATGAACTGGCAAGGAGCGATGGCATTGACTCGAATTCCTCGATCAGCCCATTCGAGAGCAAGTTGCTTTGTCATGGCGTTGACTCCACCCTTGCTGGCGCAATAGGCGTTTGCACCGCGGCCCACGCCCACCACGCCAGCGATGGATGAAAAGTTGATAATCACTCCGGCGCGTTTCTCGAACATGACGCGCGCTGCCGCCTGGCAACAGAGGAAAGTGCCGCGCAGGTTGATGTCGAGGACGCGGTCCCACGTTTCAAGTGGAGTTGACTCCGCGGGATCATGTTGCGGGATGCCAGCACAGTTCACGAGGATGTCGATGCCCCCGAACTCGCTGACAGTTGCGTCCACCATGGCGAATATATCTCTGGGAACTGCGACGTCAGCCTGGAGAGCAATAGCGCGCCTTCCAAGCGCGCGCACCCGATCGGCCGTGCGTTGTGGGTTCTCGAGGTTGAGATCGCACGCCGCGATGTCACAGCCGGATTCCGCGAACCCGAGCGCGATAGCTTCCCCAAAACCAACTCCTGCGCCGGTGATCAGCGCTATGCGCCCGCTGAGATCAAATAGTTTTCGAATGTCTATCTTGTCCGGATTCATGTTTCACATCTCTCAAAGCCCTATTTCACCACTGATCAATGATCCTTCGTCGTTGCGGTTTCACTCTCGAATAGCAACATCTCTGAAGTTCCGGCTGTTTCAAGGCGGACTGGAATGCCTTGCGTGATGAGTTGAATGCCTGGCAACTCGACTGTTTCGGCCCGATTTTCGAATGTGACCTTGTATGTGGGCGCAGCGTCGAGACCGCGAGGTACGAAACGGTAAATGGAATCCTCGTGACTCGAGGTGCGGAACAGAGTCGCTACTGCGCGCTTTTTGTCGGGGCTGGCATACTCGAGGACGATCCAGGGTGACTCGCTAACGTAAGGCGTCTGCGGCGTGTGATGATAGACGACGCTATTGCGGAGGATCGGCCTTAGCCGATTCTTGTAAAGATCTACTCCCGCACGGATCTTATCGCGCAAAATCGGATTCAATTCGGCTGGCGATGGCGCAATCCCGCGGAAGATAGGCAACGACATTTGCACTTGCCGCAGTTGCGAGTCAATGTCGCCATCCCCGGCCAGATCGGGAACCTCGGTGCCGAACGTGCGTAGCAGGATTTCCGGCGGGAGTACCCATGTCATGCCGTTCAATATCTTCACGCCTCTCGGCTCGCGCATCCAGTCAGAGAGCTCGGTGTTGTCGAAACGACGAAGGATGCCCCAGTCCAGCCTGCCCCCTCCGCCGGCGCAATTCTGAAAGATGACATTGGGGAATTGCTGGCGCAGGCGATCGAACATGGCGTAGAGATTTTCGACATGGCGCCATCCAGAGTTTTCGACGAAACCGTCGCGCACATGATTCCCGTCTTCTTCCACCGACATGTTGTAGTCAATTCGAAAGACGTCGAGATCATATTTCTTGATGATCCGCGCGATCTCCGATTCCATCCATTGCGCCACCACGGGATTGCCAACGTCGAGGTGGCGCCCGTTGGCGAACGGCTGACCGTTACGCCTGAGAATCCAGTCCGGATGTTCTTTGCGCAGCTTCGAGGCAGCTCCGGCGGCCTCGATCTCAACCCATAAACCAAACCGCATACCCTTCTTGCGGGCGTATTCGCGGATGGGTTGAATGTCATTCGGCAGCCAATCGCCCGCATACCAATCTCCGGTATTGTCGTACCAGCGATTCGGCTCGGGCCCGTACCAGCCGGCGTCGATGAAAAATGTTTCGGCACCGATGTCGGCCGCCATGTCGATCTCGCGATCGATGCCTGCCTCCGTTTCGTGATCGACGATATAACCGCGATGATTGGCCTCGACGTCGAAGACATGTTCGGAAGCTGGGGCGGCAGAACATCGCGACGTACGTGATTCAAGAGCGCTTGCGTAACGTGGTCGAGATCCGACTTCATGCACAGAATGTGAGTTTCCGGAGTCTTGACCGTCTCTCCAGTCTCGAGCACGCGCAGAACTGGATCGACCGAACTTGGGCCCATATCGAAATATAACCGAGACTCATTCACCGGCTTGTCGATCGATTCGGAGCGATCAACCGGGGACCTTTCTACTTTGCTCGCAACCCGGATCTTCCAATTTGCACTCCACCCGAGGGAAGCCACGAACCACTCCCCGGTCGCATTATTGCGGGCAAAGAACGTTGGATGTCCCCATCCGGACTTGCCACGCTCGCCCGAGATAAGCTTTCGTTTCGTTGACGACGGGGTCGAAGCGCCATGCGCCTTCGTATCCCCATTTGTCGTACTGGGCATAGCCGACGTCGTACACTTCCTCGGAAGCTGTCGGAAGTTTCTCTGCGAAGTTGGGAGTGTGCCAGAGTTGGCCGGCCCAGGGGGACACATTCGAAATGGCCGTCGGCCGTTGCCCGGTATTCTTTACCTCGAGCCAGCGAACCATGACCGGGCCGCCGCTCAGGAGAGTCTGAATTTTGACTTGAATGGGGCGGATACTGCTTTCCAGTTCGATTGTGACGAGGAGGCCGTCCGGATTGTGGACTTCGGTTTTATTAACTCCAATCCATTTCCACGTTCCAGATAGATCCTGGCCTTCAATTTCAAGCTTGAAAGCGTCAACCGGCAGAGTGTCCATCTGCTGTCGTTCCGCATCGATTTGAATATCCGCGACAATTTGGCCACTCGACTCCCAATAGCGACTCACCCAACGCCCGTTGCGCAACTCTTCATCGCATACTGTCAGTCCAGAGCTGAAACGAACGCCCGGGATCGGGCCGAGTCGCACAAAGGCTGAGCGTGTCCCCGGCTCGAGCGACACCGCCGCAAAGAGAAATGAGTTCAGAAGAGGGAGTGAACAAAAGATCGCGCAGATAACGACGAAACAAGACCGTTCGCGACCCTTGCAGGGCGTACGAATTAATCCGCCAGGAAATTTCATTACGCCCCTTACTGGCTTGTAACTTCTCCGCTGAGCGCTAACTTCGCCTCGCGACTTCACCAATTTGCACTGTTGGATTGCGATTGGCCACCAGCGAAGCGAATCAATTTGCGCGTCGAAAGATCTCGGTACTCGTGGCCTGGATGGCACAGAGATAATATTCCAAGTTCTGCCGGCGGTTCGATTGACGCTCGGCAGATGCCGCTTGGCAATGCCCGGCGTCTGGCTGAACCTATCGAATCCTACCGGAACAATACTAAATTCTTATTCTTATCGTCAACACTTTTGTTGACATAATTTAATAACTGGACATTGAGATGCCGCTATTGCCGGGGAAATACAGGGTACTTGGGCTTCCCCGAGCCGCTCTTTATTTGCCGCCCAGCGGCGACTGACTGGCGGTTCGAAACTAGACCCGGCCGGCGTAACTCAGAATTGCTATAGCTACTACGAGCAAGCTAACGCCCAGCATCATCGTCCTGATCGGGCGCGTCCCCGTGCGAGCCCATTCGCCTGTCAATACACCAAAGAAAGTGCTCGCGACAACAATGGCCGCGAGGAACACCGGCCAGCCGATCGACGGGCCAAGGTCGCCCAGTTTCAAGGTAGAAAAACTGTACAGAATGATGCTGCCGAACCACAGAGCACCCATACTGGCTGCCGCCAGCCAGTAATACCAGGTCCCCGGCAATCGAAGTTTGCCAACCGTGCCTTTGTTGCGCATTAGGACGTAACAGTAAATTACTCCCGGCAGGAAACCGGCATAGAGACACGGCAGCCACACTGCATTGGACATCATGGCAGGACTTGCACCGTGCTGCTGCGCCGCGCGCTGAATGCTTCCTCCATAGGCCAACCCAAGATTCAGCATTGAGCCGAGAATGCCCGAGACAAAAGCCAGAAGAAATCCGCCGAGAAAATCATTTCGAACCATGGGGCTTTCCTGCTGAAGAGCGTTCTCTCTGCTCTTTCCGGCGAATCCGCAAAGGGTCACACCCAGGATAATCACCAGCACGCCTAAGAAAATCAGGGTGCCCTGCCGCGTCCTGACGAGGTTGGAGTGCTGAAGGAGCAGCGGCGTGAGCGCACCAACCGCAGCTGAGGTTCCGAGACACACCGCGAAGGTAATCGCCAAGCCTAATCGAGTGAGGGCCAGACCAAAGAACACCAGAGACACACCCCAACTGGTGCCGAACAATACCATTTTCGCCAGCGTTCCGCCCGAAACCACTGCATATGTAGACCACAGGCTCGGCACCGTAAGCAACGCGATTATTGTGGGCACCCCGGCGACGCCCAGGATGGAAAATGCAAACCATGAATGCTCCCACTCCCACTTCTTATTCAGTTTCATGGGAAGGGCGTAGGCAGCGTTCATGATCGAAGCGCACAAGACCAACACGAGCGCTTGGACGGTTTGTGAGTTCATGATCTTTTCCAAGTGGATCCGAGGAATGCGAGTGCCGAAAGGTGACGGTTACCGGGTGCTGGCAAGGGTGAGCTCAAGCCGAGCCATTGAAGCATCAAGCCCCTCTTGTGTCAACAGGGTTGATGACAATATGCATGCAGTGAGGGCGCTAGCGGGATCAGTTGGCGGCAAATTCATTTGCCCAATCGCCAGGGGCAAATCCGGGGAAGGGCGGCCCCTGCTCGAAAGTGCGGGAATACAAACCCTCGAAATATCTTTCCACTTCACTCTCGACTTTATCCAGTGGCGTTTTGAGTACCAGACGCACATACTGTTCGTGATTGTCGCGCCGGTGCGCGAGCGGAATACGAGAGGAATATGCGCGGGCGATAATGAAAATGTATGGATTCATAATCAGATTGAGGGTTCGGTAGAGGAGGGGCTGGTTGGCCGCCTTCCAGATGGTTCGGTGTAATTCCATATCGGCTTTAAAAAACTGTTCCTCGTTATTCTTAGCTGCGGCTGTTTTCAACTTCTTCAGTGCGCGATTCAGCAGAACTGCTGAATCGCTGGACGAGAGCTCTCTCATGTAGCGCACGCAGAGCCCTTCAAGTTTGGCGCGCATACGAAAGATCACGTCGATTTCCGTCAATGAAATATCGCGGATGAACGTTCCGCGCCGTGATGTGGTAACTACCAGGCCGTCGCGCTCCAGACGAAGGATTGCCTCGCGAACCGGTCCGCGGCTCACCTTCAGTTCCCGAGCCAGATCTTCTTCAATGATGCGTTGCCTCGGACGCAACTTGCCCGCGTGAATGGCTTGACGCAAGTGTGCTTCAACATGCTTACTGGCGGAAATTCCGCGTTCTGGTTTGGCAGACGGGGTATGTGATGTTCGCATCTCAGACTCGACCAATACTTATAAGCTGGATTCAGCCCAAAGACAAGAGTACCCCGATTTCGCAATCCGCTGAACCCTTTGCAGGCGCCGGGACGCCGGTTTTTACTCGCCAACCGCAACAAAGATTCACTACAGAAACTCTAGCATGTTGTCGACAATTTGGAAGACGCCGTGTGCGGATCGGTAGCCGCAGCCTGGCAGGAGATTTCCAAATTTGACGGCAAGGCATGTGATGCATACCAAATTCTGTAGACATTAGTGTTAACAATATTTCCTTGACACTCGCCTCCGCATGAGTTAAGGTGCGCGACGGCATGAGAGAGTATTTCAACGCCGCCTCGTACAGGACCGTCAGCGGGCGCGAACTCCATGCGCTGTCCGGCCTCCACACGGAGGCACATTCCACATCGAAGAGCGAAGTACTGAGGAGGTTCAAAATGAACTCCGCCGCATACCGTTTCCTGACAATGATCGCGATCCTCTTGCTTGCAACCATCGGCCTGCTGAACGCACAAACCGCAGTTACTGGAGGCATTGAGGGCAACGTGACCGACGCTTCCGGCGCTGCGGTATCCGGAGCGGCAGTAGAGGCAACCAATGTTGGAGACTCGGTAGCCCACCGAACGGTCACGAACAACGACGGAGCGTACCGATTTCCCAGTCTCATCCCGGGAACATATGCGGTTACGATTAAGAAAGAGGGGTTTGCGCCGTTCACCCGAGAGGCTACCCGGATCGATGCCGGCATTGGTGTCCGTATCGACGCAAAATTGCCTGTCGCCGGCGCGACGGCAAAGGTTGAAGTCACCGGCGAGGCTCCTCTTCTCCAGACGGACAGCGCCGAAGTGGACGAAACCATTCATTCCTCGGAAGTCAGCAGCTTGCCTACGTTCGGCGACAACATCACCCGATTGTCGCTTTTAGCTCCTGGAGTTTCGATGCCTGGCGGTCAACTGGACCTTCACCCGGAAAATGCGGGGGAAGACTTCAACGTGAATATCAACGGAGCGGCCCCTAATGCGAACGGCCACCTGTTGGATGGAGTCGAGAACACCGAGGCAATTCAGGGACTATCGATCATTGTGACGCCGCAAGACGCGGTGCAGGAAGTGAAACTGGCAACCAGCGATTACGACGCCGAATATGGCAAGGTTGCCGGCGGCCTCTTTCAAGTGACAACTAAGTCAGGCACAA
Organism: uncultured Acidobacteriaceae bacterium; assembly: GCA_963841945.1. GTDB lineage: Bacteria > Acidobacteriota > Terriglobia > Terriglobales > Acidobacteriaceae > Acidiflorens. The sequence goes on along the minus strand of CAWJFC010000008.1, from coordinate 191,150 downwards.
ACGCCTTTCACGGATCGCTTTTCGAGAACTATCGGACCTCGGGTTTCAACGCCGCCGACCACTTTAGCGAGCCCAATGGCATTCCAGGCAATCGCTGGAACCAGTTTGGTGGCAGCATCGGAGGTCCGGTTATCAAGGACAAGATCTTCTTCTTTGGCGATTATCAGGGGATGCGGAATAACCTCTTCACGTCAGGAAATGAGACGGTGCCGATTGATGCTTTCAGAACGGGAGATTTCAGTTCCGTCGCGGCCATAGATCCGATCTATGATCCGGCGACTGGAAATCCGGATGGAACGGGAAGAACCCAGATCGAGTGCAATGGCGTCCTCAATGTTATTTGCCCCGATCGAATCAGCACGGCCGCGACGAACTTGTTGAACCTACTGCCTCAGCCGGCCCGGGCTCAGACCGGGTACAGTTCAAACTATCAGATCTCTCTTCCGGCAACCTTCGACCAAAATCAGTTCGATACTCGCGCTGATTACTTTATTACTTCAAAAACAGTTGTATTTGGGAAGTTCAGCTATTTTCAAGCGTCATTTAATACTCCGACAGCTTACGGCGTAGCGGGCGGCGGACCGCCGCTAGGTGGCCCTGGAGTCGCCAACGCCGGGCTCTCAGCCGATCACGACAAGAGCCTCATGTTCGATTATCAACACACATTCTCCCCATCATTGCTCACCGAAGCTCGTTTTGCTTTTTCGCGACTAATCATTTCGGAGTTGCAGCCGGATTACAACACCGATGCAGCGACGGCAAGTAGGCATTCCAGACATTAACCTGGGCACGGTATACACCTCAGGCCTACCTGAGATCAAGGTTCAGCGACCCACTAACGCAATTCAGTATGGGTGATTTTGGGCTGCCATTCTTTGAGCGCGAGGCAAACTTTCGAGTTCTACAACAACTGGACCAAGACCTCGGGACACCACGCCTTCAAGTTCGGTGGCGATGTGGGCAAGTTTTTCGGCATTCGAACCGACGTCAGCGGACGTGGAGACCTTCACGGTCAGCCAATCTCTTACTCAGCTTAACGATACTCCTCGCCCCACATGGGGGACCTTGCACTAATCCCTGCATCAGAAACCTATTGCGGCTCTGGCCTCGCGGCTCTCGAACTCGGCCTTCCCTCCGGATTTGAATCGAGACATAACGCTTGTTCAACCCCAGGAAAAACTCTGGAAGATGGCATTTTATGGCCAGGATACCTGGCGAGTTACGCCCAAGCTGACCCTGACGTTAGGCTTGCGGTGGGACTACATGAGTCCAATCTTCACGCAAAACGGCCAGAGCGACGGGAACATCGACATAAACACCGACACGCTTCTCTTAACGAATCTCGCTGGCAAGTATGCCGGAGTTACTACCCCCAAAACTGAATTCTCACCGCGTCTCGGAGTTTCGTTCCGGCTCTCGGAAAACACAGTCCTGCGTGGTGGATATGGCCGTAGCTACTATATGAATGCGGATGGAGCAGGATTTGGAACGCAGGGATGTTGCTGGCCTATCAAGCAAAGTCAGAGTGATGTTCAGGCCAACCCCTTTGCTCCTCTGGGTTACACGTTCGATGAGGGGCCGGGCCAGCCTCCGCCTCTTCCCGCGTTCCCGGCCAATGGCCAGATTTCATTTCAGGGCGCCCCTGGCGGCAGTGAATATTTTGTTGGAACCGGAACCTATCCACATAGTTACAATGACACTTATAACGTGACTGTAGAGCGCTCTTTCCCGCATCAGATAACCGCTTCGATTGCGTATGTGGGTAACATTGGGCGCCATCTCTGGGATAACTACGACGTTAACCTTCCACCTCCGGGACCGGGCCCCTATACGTCGCGCGAGCCGTTCTTTGCCAACTATGGTTGGGCTGTGCCGGAGTACCAACGGAACAACGCGGTTTATAATGAACCGGAAATGAGGAGTAACTACAATTCACTGCAACTTCATGCGGAAAAGCGCTTTCACCAGGGACTATATTTTCTCAGTAACTTCACCTGGGCGAAGTCGCTTGACGTTGGAACATTCGGTCCAGGAGATGGCAACGGAAATCAATTCTGCTTCCATTGCAATTACGGGCCCTCGGGCACGGTAAGACCCTGGACTTGGATCAGCGCCGCGAACTGGGAGCTTCCATTCGGCAGAGGCCGGGCTTACGCAAATGGGTTGAGTCGGGGCGGGGATGCCGTGGTTGGAGGCTGGGCGCTCAGTGGAGTTTTCAATTTCGAGAGCGGATTGCCGTTCACGCCGTATTACCTGAACTCCCCCACCGTACTGAATTCTCCTATCTATGATCGACCGAACCAGATTGGCGATCCACATGTGTCCCATCCCAACCGCTATGAGTGGTACAACCCAGCGGCCTATGCCGACCCTCCGCAATACACCTTCGGTGATGCCGGACGCAACAGTCTAATGGGACCGGGCTACGGTGAAGTGGATTTGGCGCTAACTAAGTCTTTTGCCATCACGGAGAGGACCCACCTAGATCTTAAGTGGAATGTATTCAATGCTCTTAACCGTATAAATCTGGCGCAACCCACGGGCGACGGCGCGGCATTTGTCGACGTCGGAAATGCCGGAGTAATCAACAGTATAGTCGATTTCCGACGACGAATGCAGATCGGACTCCACCTTACGTTCTAGCCGCTTCCCGGCCGTCGTCTCACCAGACATGCCTCGGCGCATTGCCGAGGCATGTTTATTGGGTGGCGTTCAATGGAGGCACCTTGCTACAGAGAACCAAAAACGCACTTCGCGAGTTCTCGGTCGTTCCATGCGACGTGAGATCATCGTGGCCGGCGTGACGAAAAAATTCCTAGTTGTCGGCCTGATCTGCTGTGTCGCGCATTTCGCGACAGGCGAGGTGTCCGTTGTCAAGTCACCAACCGGATGGGTACTAACAAATGGACACATTCGCGCCGAACTTGCCCATTCATCTGAAACTGTTGTGCTTACGTCCTTGTTCCTCGTCGGTGGCACTGAGTGGGCTGTTCCAGGTAAGCCGCTGATTGCTGGTCCTGACAAAGCAAGCGATGCATACCGCTATCTGAGTGACGATATTTCTGATTTGGTCAAAGGTGGCAAACAACTGACTCTTCGGTTTCAGTCCGACGATGGCGGGCTGGTATCCTTCGAATTGAAGCTTTATCCCGCGGGCGCCATCATTCAAACCGCGATGCAAATTGAAAATCGCGGCCAACACCTCTTGCGCCTCGACCCTCGTCTGGATCCAGTATTTCTTACCTTGAAGAATCCCGCGAACGGCCTTAAGCCCTATTCCTCGGTTCAAGGTCAGCACGGATTTCATTCGATCGCAACTGTTTCACCAAAGGCGGAGTTTAGCGACTGGTTGGTCCTCGAAAACGAAGATGCCGGTGAATCGATGCTAGTCGGCGGTGAACCGGGTCTCGGTGTGCTGGGATGGAAAGCGGACACCATATCGTCGGCTACGGGCACGACGCTAAGGGCAGGGACAATCCTGATAAAGGATAAGAAGTCCGGGCCAGCGCCAGTTTTCGAGCTAGCGCCGGGTGCGACTGTGGAAACCCCAATTAGCTTCTTTGCGCTTGCCAAGGGCGACACTGACAATGTCGGCAATGAGACGTTCCGTTATCTCAAACAGTATGTCTTCCAGGCGCCCTTGCCTGACTCTCCTCTGGTTACCTATTGCATATGGCTCACCGAAAAGAATAGCGAGGCAGCCCTTCTAAAAGAACTTGGGCTCGCGAATAGAGTTGGGTTCGACGTTTTTTATCATGATGCCACATGGTACGAGGGCGCTTCGGTTGTTCCGGGGATGAACGATTGGACCTCAGGACTGGGGAGTTACAGGGAGGATAAAGAGAAATTTCCGCATGGACTACAAGCTCTGTCCGACGCGGTTCATGCCACGGGTTTGAAGTTTGGTCTGTGGGTGGATCCTGGAAATGTGGATGCGGTACGGGTGACGTCGGGCGAGATTCCCCAAGAATGGCTGGCGATGATCGACGGCAAGGAACTTGGCGGTGCGCATCCCTCGCTTGCTCCCACAAAACAGCTCTGCCTGGGCGACCCGAAGGTGGTGGCGTGGATCGAGAAGCAACTGGGAGACATCATCGAAAAGTGGCATCTCGATTGGATCAAATGGGACCCATCATCAACTGTAAGTTACGAATGCAACCGTACCGACCATGGTCACGGTAAAACCGACGGCGCCTATGCAGCCTATCGCGGGCGGATGGAGATCATGCGCTATCTGCTTGATCGTTTTCCGAATCTGTCGGGCTTCGAGTGTGATCCGTCGCTGCAATTTGCCCGAACCAATCCCGGCCCTCAGAGCCTTCTGCCCGGCGGATATACGAACGAGTTCATTACCGGTCCGATGCTTAGCCCGAACGTGTGGGGCTCTCTTGCGACCATAGGACAGGGCGAGGCTGGAAGAGAAAATCTCTCGGCCCGATGGTACAGTGCCTCCGCGCTCGACTACTACTTCCGGAAGAAATTCATGCACGGAGTGACCTTCGGCAACATCAATGGCATGTCGTCACAGTTTCTCTCTGCGGCACCTCCTGGCTTTGTCGAGGCATTCGAGCGCAATCTGCTTTTCTTCAAACAGTACCGCCATCTTTTATTGGAAGATGTGTATCACCCCAAAGTCGACGCCGCAGGATGGAGTTCCATCCAGTATGTTATGGACGATTCCAGTGAGTCAGTGGTCTACATCTTTCGCGACAAGTCTCAAGTTGCGGACACCAAGGTTCATCTGCGCGGTCTGGATGCGAAGGCAAAATATCGGGTGACCAGTCTAAATGACCGTCCCGGGCGGGATAGGGATATAAGCGGAGAGAGTTTGCTGAATGGTATTGCCGTCCACCTGCCGGATAAATGGTTGGCCAGCGGCGACGGGACTATCAAAGAATTCTCGGACCAACAGCTTTACGGCTCCGACATTTTGCTGATGCGACGCATACCGTAATATTGCGGCGGAACCTGAAGACAGTTTATCGTGAGTTGAACACTGTAGAAATGTAAGTGCTATAGAACTGGTTTCGTTATGCTCCAGCCCCGTACTCGAGAAGCGGCGCCAGCGTTAAGCCGTCCACGTGACTGATCCGCGCAGCGGGAATCGCGGCTCTGATTCCAAGCCAGCCCTCGCGCGAAGACTGGGTTTGTTCGATGCAACCATGCTGGTCATGGGCGGCATCGTGGGCTCAGGAATATTTATCAACCCGTACGTCGTGGCGCAACAGGTGCACACTCCTGCACTCATCCTTGGAGCATGGATCTTTGGGGGAGTGATTGGAGTGGGCGGCGCATTCATCTGGGCGGAATTGGCGGCTACGCTGCCGGAGGTCGGAGGCCAATACGCCTATCTGCGTGAAGCCTATCACCCCGCGATCGCATTTCTCTACGGATGGGTACTGATGTTGGTCATCCAGACGGGTGGCATGGCAGCGGTCTCAATCACCTTTGCCCGCTACTTTGTCGAGTTCACCGGTTCGCAGGCTCCGGATTGGGTCATCGCGGTTGTGGCTCTTGGGACACTTACGCTCATCAACTGTCTTGGCGTGAAAACAGGCGGTCGCACGCAGAGTATTTTCATGGTCATGAAAATCATCGCCATTGTAGGCATGGTGATTGCCGGAGTGGCATTTGGAGGGAGTCATGAGACTATTACCACCCCCGCGGAACGGCACTCGTCGCTGACATCCTTTGGCGCAGCCATGGTACCGGTGCTGTTCGCGTATGGAGGATGGCAGACGGCGAACTTTCTCGCGGCAGAGGTGAAAGAGCCGAAGAAGAATTTGCCTCGAGGATTGCTGCTGGGAGTCCTCGGCGTGGTAGTGCTATACATAGCGGTGAACTGGGTCTGTCTGCGCTCGTTGGGCCCGCAAGCCTTGGCTGCGACCAGGACTCCCGCCACCACGCTAATGCGATTGGCGCTGGGCCAGCGCGGCGCGACTTTTATTGCGGCTGCAATCGCGATCTCGACTCTCGGATTCCTGAGTCAGTCCATCTTAACCGCCCCTCGCGTGTATTTTGCGATGGCCGAGGACGGCCTATTCTTTCGCGCAGTGGCTTGGCTGGATCCGCGCACGCGCGTTCCTGTGGTTGCAATTGTGCTGCAGAGTGTCTGGACTATTGTCATCGCGGCGTCAGGCCGCTATGAACAGATTTTGAACTATGTCATCTCGATGGATTTCTTATTCTTTGGACTGACGGCAACGACGATCTTTGTGTTTCGCGGAAGGATTGCGCGCGGCGAAATGAGAGCCAACGCCGATTATCAAGTGCCCGGGCATCCCGTGAGCACGGCCGTGTTTGCCGCGATATGCTGGTGGGTTGTTGGGAACACAATCTACCGCTATCCGCAGAACAGCCTGATTGGCTTTGGGATGCTGCTGGCGGGGATCCCAGTCTATTGGTTCTGGAGCTGGCGGAGACGATTGCGGTCCGCGAGTTCATGAGTTGGCCTCCATGCGCTCATTTTTGGCGATTGGGAGAATGAAGGATGAATGATTCGTGGCTGGAGCCAGCATCGCGCTATCTGGCTTGGGCCAAGTTGCACTCGAATGCGCGCTTCAATCTGGCATCCAGCGGGGTTCTCGACTATCCGCTGGCGGAGTTGCCGGTGCAAATCGAGGATTTAGAAATCGGCGGTACGGGACCATACGGGTTCAAGCCGCTGATGGAGCGTTTAGCGGCGAAAGCTGGAGTGCCGGAGGAGTCTGTGGTTTACACGCACGGCACTTCGATGGCGAACTATATTGCGCTGACCGCCCTGGTGCGCCGCGGAGACGAGGTTCTCGTCGAACGGCCCACTTATGATCCGCTGTTAACGATTCTTGACCATATTGGGGCTAGAGTATCGCGCTTCGACCGCCGCCCTGAGAAGGGGTTTCGGCTCGGCATTGGAGAACTGGAGCGCAATATTACAGCGAAAACGCGTCTTGTGGTTCTGTGTAACCTGCACAACCCGAGCGGGGTCCTCGCCAATGAGGATACGATTCGGCGTGTCGGCGAGATAGCGGCCGGCGTGGGGGCTCGCGTAATGGTGGACGAGGTGTATCTCGAAACCTTATTCGACCAAACATGGCGTTCGGCATTTCACATGGGACCCAATTTTGTGATCACCAGCAGCTTGACCAAAGCCTACGGACTCAGCGGCATTCGCTGCGGCTGGATTATGGCGCAGCCGGATTTGGTCCAGCGCATGTGGCAGATTGTTGATTTCACTTACGGGAGTCCGGTGCATCCCGCGGAACTGCTTGCTGTGATTGTGCTCGACAACTTGACTCGCGTGCGCGATCGCGCCCGGTCCTTGCTGGATCCAAATCGCGCGCTGGTGAACGATTTTCTGAAACAACATCCGGTGCTTGATTGCGAGCCAAGCCGCTTTGGTACGACCGTGTTCCCGCGACTTAGGGTGGGGGATGCCGGAGAATTTGTGAAGATGGCTCGCGAGCAATTTGAGACCAGCGTGGTGCCCGGGGATTTCTTCGAACAACCACAACATTTTCGAATCGGTTTCTGTGGCGCCACCGAGACTGTCCGCGGTGGATTGGAACGGCTCAGCGCGGCGCTTGGGGCGTTCCAGCAAGCGTTCCGCTAGTGAATATCTGCCGCTACTTTCTGAGCAAGGGTTGATCCTGAAAGACAATCACTGGATCCCAAACAATTGGATCGGCGCGGTTCTCGTCATTGTGCTTCACAATGAATCGAATCTTATCGCCCGCCGCCACTTGAAGGCCCCCAATCGCGTAGTTGGTCGGCTTGTCGTAATCAGGGGAAACTTCGGCCCATCCGGAAGCTGGCCACACCTGAGCAGAATTTTGCAGAATTTTCACGAAACAAGAGCCTTTGTTGTCGGCACTGGGATCCTTCCGAATAGAACCAGATGTGCTGATTATGCCGGAGACTGGAGAAAGGAACGTCCGTGAAACATCGTACGTGGCGGAAGGCTGCATCCAGATTCTTCCTATTCGGCCCAGCCCGGACCCTGCCCACCGACCTTCGTAGCCACCCTTATCCCATACCAACTCTTTGTAAATTCCATCATTAGTCGTTTCCTCATAGACCCAGTGTCTGCTCGCCTGAATGCGAGAAAATCCTCCCAGAGCCTCATACATCTGCGGTTTTCCGGCTATTTTATGTGCGGACACAGTCGGGCCGCGATTGCCATCTCCATCGACCGCATCTACTTCAAAGCGGGCGTCGATCTCATGCTCGGCGGAATCAGAGTGATCGAAAAAGAAGGTTCCCTTTGCAACCTTTCCAACAAGTTGTCCGTTCTTGTGAATCTCGTAGTAAGAAATCCAGTTGTCGTCGTGACTCGGAGACCATGACACCTCAATGCCCTGAGCACCAAGATTTGCCGCCAGCCTTTTCGTTACGTCAGCAGGGGGACTGGGAGGAATATGATCTGTCCCAGAACCAGGGTAATTGGGCAGATTCAGAAATATCATCTCTCCGCCAGCAATCTTGTCGAGATGTATTCCCTCCGCCATGAGCTCGGAGCCCTTCTCCTGGAACCGTACACCGGCGACGCTTGCCCGCACATCATAGGATGCCGAAGGCATAAGTCCCTGCGGATATATCACAACCGGCTTGGGCGAGACGTCAAGTTGAACGGGATAAGTTAGTCGAACATATTTAAACCCCATGACATCAGGATAGGTGTGACTCATGTCAAGGTCAGTAGTCGCGAGAACCTTCTGGTCATCGGCGCGCACCAGGGACAGCGTGTATGTGCCACGGTTGTTGCCAGGATCGAATTGGCCCAACTGGGTCACGGTCATGGGTTCATCCAGCTGAATTGCAATTCCGAAAGATTTCTCCGAGACTCGCTGCTCTGCTCCCAGTTTCGCGACTTTCGTTACGAGCGATTCGTCGCCTCTGCCGAACTGATATTTCACGTTCAATGGGCCGAATCCTTGGCCGGGAACGCCATAATAACGGAGTGCTCCATCCACCGGGTCTTCATAAATCCCGGTTTCGAGGCTGGCCGTGGAGGTCGTGGTAACCGTGTTCATGTCGCCGGCTCCGCCGCGATATAGGTCCGTCGTGCCGGCCGCAGGTTTCGTCAGGCGGCTGATCACATAATAGGTCGAACCGTGCTTGGCATGTTTTGTAAGAATGACGCCCTTCGAACTATCTCGATTCATCCTCTGGAAATACCAGACGGCATCGTCATTCGCGACCTTCGGACGAAAGACGTGACTCCAACGCCCCGCGACGCCTACTGCAACAAGATAGTGATACATCTCCCAGTCTCTTCGGATCGATTCTACGTCAGGTCCATCGCCTGGATCTCGATACCAGGTCGGATCCATCGCCAGATGCGCACGATCGGTCGTTGCGTTGTAATAAATATGATCGAAGTCGACGACATTGTGTAATTTGTCGGGAGGAATCAGAAGGGAAGTGTAGTAAGAGCTATAAGGTCCGACACCCCCGTCGGTATATTCGCCAGACTCGGCCAGTCGCGCTAAGTCGTAGCTGATCCAGCGTCCGCCTCCGTCGCAAGCATCGATGCCGCTCAGGGGGTGCGCGTGTTTAAAGCGCTCAAGCAAGTCCCGGAAATTGTGATCGGCAGCCAGAGCGTCGGTGTCGTTCGAACTGGCTGCGGGGGCAATGTCGTAACGCCATTGATAGTCGCCCCACGCTTTGATGCTTTTATCCAGCAATCGTTGTTGCCAAACCACGGTTCCAACAATCGACTGCTCCAAGGTCTCCTGGCCGGGAATGATCCAGTTAGGATGTTCTTGCGCAACTGTAGATTCCGGGGTAGCTAAAAACGTCGGGTACCACAGCACCCACTTCATGTCATGTTTGTGCAGGTAGTCAGTAGTTCTCTTCCAATCGGGCGCATTCCACGTGCCCCACTTGTCGTACCATCCAGCATCGTCCCACAGAATGTCCGTGCCGGTTTCGCGGAGTAGATCAATGTAACGAAGATCGAGCGCGAGGCGTCGACCCCAGTTGTCGGCGCTCGGAGTTCCTCCTTCGCCCACCCAGGGATCGGGCCAATCAACTGCCCAGCGAGTCTTGGCGAAATAGTCCGGATTCGTCATCTCCCATAGATAAGCATATTGCCAATCGAGCAACTCATTCCCGAGTTCATCGACTCCACCGGAGAATGTCGCGAGAAATGACTTGGGTGTGTCAATCTTCGAACCGGGCATCAGGTCTTTCTCGAAGGCGGCTAGTTCCAAGCTTATGTCTAGGGGCGCACCGTCCTGATCCCCGATCTTGAAGCGCCAGTGGCCAAGATAATCCCAACCTATCGCAACGCCTTCGTTTGTCTTGGGGCTAAGGAGGAAAATAAGAGGGAGAAAGCTGCTGTAGTTGCCGGGCTGTACGCCTCCGTTGGAATCCAGAGTCCGCGTATACATAGAAGTGATGGGCTCCGTTTTCAGCAACTGGCTGCCATTGTAATTACCTCCTCCAGTCAAGTAGTTGAACTGAAGATCTTGCGCCATAGAACTGAGCAAGCGGGTGTGAAGGAAATCGACATGGCTAATACGCACAGTTTGTTCAGATTTGTTCTGCAGCGTTAGCCACTCTCGAGTTACCGAGGTTCCGGGATAAGCGACATAGTGTTTGGTTATCCGCATGCTCGACGATGCAAGGTCAATATCGAGTTGGAGTTCACCCTGCGCGCCTTGGGAGGCGTGTGCGCCACGAAGCTCCCAGTGCGCAGCATGCACATCTTCTCCGTCCGCCAGGAATCTGATCTCTGCGGGGGGAGTCACAGAATCCTGATACTCACGGCCGGTCAGCTTATTACGGAGCGAAATGAGGAATAGGTTGCAATCGTAGAATCGAATCCTTTTTTCGACACTGGAGGTTCCTATGACCCAGTCATTGCCTTCCCGGCGAATATAGCCATCTCTACTCTGAAGATGATCCTGTGCAATTAGGAGAGAGGCCGCTGTACAAAGGAGGGACAACCGGATCAAAAGCCTCCCAAATTGTGAAACTAGCGCTCGCTTCTTCCACACTTTCAAGATGCTGCCTCCCTTGCAGATTGAGACATTTGAAGGGCTTCAGGCGCGTCCTGGCCACGGGACTAGCGGCCAGCGCGTTTCTGCCTCGATTTCGAGCAGCCGGTTGTACTTTGCCAGGCGTTCAGACTGGCGAATCGATCCGTTCTTGAATTGATGTGCGCACCACCCCACTGCCAAGTCAGCCGCCCAGTTATCCTCGGTCTCTCCGCTCCGGACGCTGAGCGTGATCGCCCAGCCAGCATCCCGGGCGTGCCGATAGGCCTGAAGCGCCTCCGTCAGTGTTCCGATCTGATTGACTTTCAGCAGTAAGGCATCGCAGGCATTCGTCTCGATCGCACGACATATGCGGGTTGGGTTCGTACACAAGAGATCGTCTCCCAGCGTCAACGCCCGTCCGGCGATCGCGCGACGAAGGCCGGGCCAGTTCTCCCAATCGTTTTCTGATAGCCCGTCTTCCACGCTCAGAATCGGATATCGATCCAGCCACCGCACGATCGCCTTAATCATTCCCGGGCTGGTAAGGGCTTCTCCGTCGAGATCGTAGACACCATCCTTATAGAAATGTGTCGACGCGACATCGACGCCGAGAAAAATATCTTTGCCGGGTATATAGCCCGCCTTCTCAATCGCCTCCACGGCGAGACCCAGCATTTCTTCGGCAGACTTGCACGGCGGAGCTAGTCCACCTTCGTCCGCCGTGAGAAGACGCATTCCATACTTCTTCAGAATGAGGTCTGCCGCCGCCTGATATACATCGAACGCCGAAACCAGCACTTCATCGATAGTTTGGGCGGACATCGGAATGATCAAGACGTCCTGCACGGACACCTGCTGCCCCGCGTGCTTTCCGCCGCTGAAAAGATTGATGGTCAGGTGCGGCAGCGAATTCGGGGTCGAGCCTTGCATGTCGCCGAAATGTTGGTAAAGGGGAATGCCGCGAGATAGGGCGCAGGCTCGCGCGTAAGCGACAGAGACAGCCAGAATTGCATTCGCGCCCAGACGCGACTTACTTTCCGTTCCGTCCGTGGCGATCATTGTTCGGTCCACTTCAGCCTGGTCGCTAAATGGACGGCCAACCAGCGCGGCGCTAAGCTCTCCGCGGATGTTCTCCGTGGCGCGACGGCAGCCTAAGCCGAGATAACGCCTCGGATCCCTGTCGCGTAGCTCGAACGCTTCGCCCGTTCCCGTCGATGCTCCTGAGGGTACGGATGCTGAAGCGGTCGTTCCGTCTTCAAGTACGCAGGTTGCTAGAACCGTTGGCCTACCGCGGCTGTCGAGAATCTCCCGGCCGGAGAGTCGCTTAATTGTGGGCATAGGATTCGATTTTGGATATGAATTTGTCAATCAAATGTGACACCCTGTCAGATGGCCTTTGAATAAGTGCGAGGGTGATCTCACGTTGTCGCGCGACCTCTGGCGGCGTCAGATATTCAAGTGGAGACTTACCCGCCACCCTGGCGAGCAGGCATCCGAGCGTATGACGCACGACCCGCGTCTCAATTTCTCGCGCCCACGTCAGCGAGAGAATTCCCTCGCAATATACCTGCCAGAACAACTCCGCCGCACTGGCTAAGCGATATCGCTCTCTCGGCAAATGATGGGCCTTACTGAGGAAATGCGTTAAGGCGAAAGCAACGTCAAAAGCAGGATCACCGAAGTGCGCTACTTCATAATCGAGCAGGATCAATTTGTTCTGATATAGGAGGGTATTCTTCGGACTGAAATCGCCGTGTACCAGGCTGTCTTTGTAATACAGCGCTTCATGCGCCAACGCAATGAGAAACAACTTTGCTTCCGTAACGTTCTGCGAGGTGTAAAGGTAGTAAGGCTCCAGACGGAGACTCTCGAAGTATGTCGTGTCAGAGAAGGCCTTTTGGATCTCCGTGCTGGATTCTGAGGACCGACGATGAATTGCGCTCAGGAGCAAACCGAATTGCTCGAAATGATCGGAAATTATCCGGCCGGAGAGCAGTACGGACTTCCAATTCTCGTGATCTCCGGGAACCGCTTCCATCCCCATCAGATAATTTGACGTGTCTTCGAAGACAAATGCTGGAGTTGTTCCCGGGGGGGCCAACTGATTAAAGCAGCGAAGAGCCTTTGCTTCCACTCTGATGCGCTCAGGATTGCTGAACCAATCCACATTGACTCGCAATTTTGCCAGTGCCTGTTTCAAAACCCAGCCGCGGCCATCGCCCCATTCCACTTTTACGGTTCGGTTCGAAACTCCGCCTCGCAGGCTCCTGAATGAAACTGCGTCGCCCGATTTAATGCATCCTCGTGCCGTCAGATAGTCGCGAAGGGCTTCAAAATCCTCGATGTCAAACTGCATCTATCAACTTGTCCTCGAAAAAAATCATCGACCTACTTGCCGCCATCCTTGGCGCCAACCAATACGACCTGGGCAAACAGACCCGTCGTGTCACCGGAATTCGTCTTGTTCTCTCCATAGCCAACGGCAAATGTGACAGCATCGTTCGCTTTCAGTTCGATTTGACCTGAGTACTTCGTCATAGGACTCGTCCCTTGAATTTTGCGAAACGTGGCGTCTCCTCCGTAGCCATCGATGTCGGCGTCAAACAGTGACGCGCCGTTGTGGAGCACATGCACATCCGTGGTAGACCATACATGGACACCTGTGAACTGAGCGCTTATCTTGTATGTGCCTGACACGGGCGCAATGAAGCGAACCAGACTGTATTGGCCGCTATTACTCGCTTCCATGGCGACCTCGCCACCGCGCACGACCCAGCCGTTTGGTGAAGGCCAGGCTTGCGATTGCTTGGTGGTATTAAAAGCGACGTAGGGGTAGTAGCCTGGACCCGGACCAGCGTTGGCGTCCGGATGCCAGAAGCCGATGGGGCCGCTCATCTCAACCTGCTTGTCGATTCGAAACTGCTCGGGGGCGAGCGAGTTGGTCGCAGAATATCCGTATTGCCAGGTTTTATTGGGGTTATTCTGGAGAGAGAAATCCGCCGACAAGTCGAAGGTGGTTTGTCCCTGCGCAAGAAGGGTGAGAAACATGACGACGAGCGCAATTCGTGTCATACGAGTCCTTTGTAAATCGCCGGCATAATAACACCGGTTTCAAGGGATTTTATGTCAACAATAGTGTTGACATGAAAAAGTGCCTCGACTAGCCTACCACAGGCGACGGCGTGAATCACCAGCATAAACTTGAGTCGCCGACGGATCGATTTATCTCGACGAGTCAGGCGTAGTTGATTTTGAGCAGCTTTCAGGAAGAGGGAAAATGAGCGCAAGACTTGCGGGTAAGATTGCCTTCCTCACAGCCGCGGGGCAAGGTATTGGGCGGGCCACTGCTCTGGCATTTGCAGATGAAGGTGCCACGGTATGGGCCACTGACATCAACGAGCAATTGCTATCGGCCTTGCGCCATGAGCGACCCGGAATTCGGACTCGGCGGCTCGATGTTCTAAGCTCGAACGAAATAGCAGATTGTGCTGCGGGAGTTGGACCGATCGACATTCTATTCAACTGTGCAGGCTACGTTCATCACGGGACCATTCTCGACTGCTCTGAAAACGACTGGGACCTGTCTTTTGACGTTAACGTCAAATCAATGTACCGCACCTGCCGTGTCTTTCTGCCAGAGATGCTGAAAGTGGGGAAGGGGAACATCATTAATATGTCATCGGCCGCATCCAGCATCAAGGCGGCGCCAAACCGATTTGTCTATGCCACCACCAAAGCAGCGGTGATTGGACTGACGAAGGCAATCGCCGCTGACTTTATTCGGAGCGGCATTCGTTGTAATGCGATTTGTCCCGGAACGGTACAGTCGCCTTCGCTGGAGCAACGGATTGCCGCGCAAGGCAAGCAAGGTGATATTGAGAAGATTCGGTCCGAGTTTGTTGCCCGGCAGCCGATGGGGCGCATCGGCACACCAGAAGAGATTGCTTTGCTGGCCGTTTACCTGGCCTCCGACGAATCCAGCTACACCAGTGGCCAAATCCACATTATTGATGGCGGTTTTAGCCTCTAGCCCACTTTCTTGGTGAAAAAATGAAATTGCTGCGCTATGGTCCGTCGGGTCACGAGAAGCCGGCCCTCCTGCCCGCGGATGGACGAGTCCACGATTTATCCGGAGTAATTGCCGACCTCGCCGGCCATTTCCTACATCCCGAATCAATCGAAAAGTTGCGACTCGTCGATGTCTCACGCCTGCCGGTTGTCGAAGGGAGGCCTCGAATCGGGCCTTGCGTGGGCAGTGTAGGGAAGTTTATCTGCATTGGCCTGAACTATTCGGATCACGCGAAAGAAGCGGGAATGGCTTTGCCCGTCGAGCCGGTCATCTTCATGAAGGCGACTTCATCGATCTGTGGGCCTGACGACGATATTGTGATCCCTCGCGACTCGAAGAAGACCGACTGGGAGGTTGAACTCGGTGTGGTCATCGGCAAGCCGGGCAAGTATGTGAAAGAAGAGGATGCGCTTTCCCATGTTGCTGGCTATTGCGTCATCAACGACATTTCCGAACGTGCATTTCAAATGGAAGGCACTGGCCAATGGGTAAAAGGCAAGAGCGCTGACACCTTCGGGCCGATCGGCCCGTGGCTTGTAACCTCCGCCGAGATCCCAGATCCGCAGAATCTAGAAATGTGGCTGGAGGTTAACGGCCACCGTTATCAAAACGGATCGACCCGCACGATGGTTTTTGGAGTGCGCTATCTCATTAGTTATGTAAGCCGGTTCATGAGCCTGCAACCGGGAGATATCATCTCGACTGGCACGCCTCCGGGCGTCGGGTTCGGACAGAAACCGCCGGTCTACTTGCATCCCGGCGATCGCATGCGCCTGGGCATTCGTGGCCTTGGAGAACAGAACCAGAAAGTTGTAGCCGATTAGCGCACTTTCTTGTAAAAAATGATCGCCGCGCCGCGCTTCTTGGTGATTTCTACAGCAAGCCCAGACTGCATTAGGTCCTTTCCTGGAACCCTGGCGGGCGTTTTCAGGTCAACATTTGTGACCTCGTATGTTGCTGCCGGATCGAGCCCCCGCAAGACCAGCTTCCTCAACGCCTCGTCATTCTCGTCTCGACGAAATGCCTGAATCATGCCGTCTCCTGATTCGGGGCGATTGAACTGCCAGGCGGCCCATTCAAACGCCGCGCTACGCTCCTTCGTTGGATCGGTGTTGCAATCGGAATTCAAGCTGCAAGGAAGGAGCGGATAGTAATCTCCGTAGTAATAGGGTCGCGCTAGTTTTAGCTCCGCAACCATGTTGCGCATCCAGCCGAAAGGGAAATCGTCGGGGATGAAACTACCGATCTGGTTCGGATAGCCGGCGCCATTAAAAAGCGCGAAGCCCAAGCCTGGAGCGAAGCCGCTGCGGAAATGATAAGTATCACGCGGACGAACCTGAAGGATCGTGCCAAAGTGGGGCCGCCAATAAGCGAGCCCTTCGGTACTCACCTGCGCGCCCACTGGATCCGCATCCGGCGACACCGGATAATCCGCCCGGCTCAGGTCGACGGCTCGTGAAATCGTCTCCAGGTCTCCGCGCTGAACGATGTCAAGCATGAGTTGCGGATGCCGTTGTCGCAAGCCATCCCAGAACGCCAGCAAACCTTCCGCGTAACGAATCTGTGTGATGCCTTGGCGGTCAGGTGTATCCGCCTGCGTCCAGAACGGAGCGAGCGCAAAGTTGCAGTCTTGGCGGTAGATGTCGATGCCCTGCTGATCGATGAGATCGGAAATCCAATCGATCATGTATTGGCGGGCGGTGGGATTGCCGAAATCAAACATCCGGAACTTTACCAGGGGGCGTTCGGTGCTTCCCTCGAAATGAGTAGTGACCTCTCCGATAAACCAATCGGGATGCTCGAGCGTGAGCGGCGTTCCCACGACAGCGCGTTCCGGTTCAAACCACAGCAGGAATTTCATTCCCTTCGCGTGCGCGGCATCGCTGATTGGCTTTAACCCTCCGTCCGGATGGGGAACGCGATTCACTCGCCAGTTTCCCGCGTGCAAAAACCAATCTTCTCTTCCGAATACCTGAAATTCTTCCACGGGCCGATCCGTGCCATACCAGCCTGCGTCCATCCAGAAGTTCTCGAATCCAATTTTTTCCTGGGCGATTTGATCGATCAAGCGCAGGCTCGTGGACGTTTTCATTCCGCCCCAGACGGTAAAAGAAACGGGCAGCACCACGGGCCTCCCGTCATAGTGGGGCGTGTGATAGTTCAGAATATGGCGACGCAAGATATTATGAGCGTCGATGTCGTCTCCGTCCCACGGCATCAGCAACACTTCCGGCGTCCGGATCTCCTCGCCGGGATGCAGCGACAGATGAATCGGCCCCATGCCGGCAGAAACGGCGATCGCAGCTTCCGTTGGACGCGAAAAGTTGATTGACCATGTTCCTGGCCATCCTAGGGCGCCGATCAAACCATGGCCGTCCGTCTGGATATCGAAGAACGGAATTGTCTCGACCGTTTTGCCGCCACTTTCGCTGGAGATTTGAAAGGACTCGAGTTGGTTCAGAGGTTTTTTCTGGAGGGCATACGTATCCATGACGCCGCATCCCTTGGAATAAAGAATCGTCGGGATGCCTTCGCCGGATACCTGGTACGAAAAGTCGAGCGCCTGTATGTATTCAAGGATGGGCGCGTCGACCTTACCCCCATTCTTGAAATATGCCGTCCACTCCACCACCGGAGAATTAAGAAACTCGAGGGCTTTGATGCGCACCTCCAAGCCCGTTTTCGGATCGGTCCATAGAACGTTATGTTCCGTGCGGCTGGCATCGAGTTGCCGGGTCTCAATCTTCTCCGGCCAAATTTTCAGCAGCGCACGCGATCCTTGCCTGTCATAGACGAAAGAGATCAGCGGTTGCGCCGTCTCACTCAGCAAATGTTCCTCCAACCATTGATTGGCCTCGTGCGCGCCACCCTTGCCCGGACCGGTTGCGGTGGCATAATTTGCCGAGAGGCAGAAACCGAGGACGGCCAGGGAAAATGTAAATCCGCTTTCGAAAATCCGTCTTCTAAATCCGCGACTCGACCTTAATGTGCTCATGCGCCATTCCCCCGGATGCAGCAGAAAGGTTATTGTCTCGTTTGCTGTATGTCAACACGATTGTTAACATTATTACGGTTTGTTTGTTCGAGCAGATTCCGGGAAGCGCCAAAGGCAAATTACACGCGAGGGTTGTCCGAACATGCCCGCTGAAAAACGCGCTTATCGCTCCACCGCATGGTTTGGCAAAACAGACAAGGACGGTTTTGTGCACCGCAGTTGGATGCGCAACCAGGGTCTCCCCGATTATGTTTTCGACGGTCGCCCAGTCATCGGGATCTGCAACACCTGGTCGGAACTCACCCCGTGCAACGCCCACTTTCGTCAGCTTGCTGACTATGTAAAACGCGGCGTTTGGGAAGCGGGCGGGCTCCCGCTCGAGTTTCCTGTGATGTCATTGGGCGAGACGAACATTCGTCCCACCGCGATGCTCTTCAGAAATCTGGTCAGCATGGACGTAGAAGAGTCGATCCGCGGCAATCCCATCGACGGCGTCGTACTGCTATGCGGCTGCGACAAAACCACGCCCTCTCTGGTTATGGGAGCGGCCAGTTGCGATGTTCCGGCCCTGGTCATGTCTGGCGGACCCATGCTCAATGGCAAGTACCGCGGTCATGACATCGGTTCGGGAACGGGGGTCTTCCGTTTCAATGAGGAACTTAAGGCTGGCACTCTAAGCCTCCCGGACTTCCGGGATGCCGAGGCCTGCATGTCGCGCTCCGCCGGCCATTGCATGACGATGGGAACAGCTTCAACAATGGCTTGCATGGTGGAGGCCCTCGGCCTCGCGCTTCCGCACAATGCGGCGATTCCGGCAGTGGATTCCAGGCGCTACGCCCTCGCCCACGCCGCAGGCCGCCGGATTGTCGAGATGGTTCGCGATGACCTGCGGGTATCGCATATTCTCACCCGGCAGGCATTCGAGAATGCGATCGTTGTTAACGGAGCGGTGGGAGGCTCAACCAATGCCGTGATTCATCTGCTCGCCATCGCCGGTCGCGTCGGGGTGAAACTGACCCTCGATGATTGGGATCGGTTGGGCCGAAACGTGCCCACGCTGGCTGATCTGATGCCGTCCGGGCGTTTCCTCATGGAGGATTTTTATTACGCCGGCGGACTGCCCACCGTCATCCGTGCCCTTGGTCAACACAATCTGATCTGTCGCGATGCTCTTACCGTTAATGGCAAGACGATTTGGGAAAACTGCCAGGCTGCAACAAACTGGAACGCCGAGGTAATTCGCCCCCTGGAGAGGCCCCTGGTGGAGCACGGTGGTATTGCCGTGCTGCGCGGTAATTTGGCGCCCGATGGCGCCGTGCTTAAGCCCTCTGCAGCCTCGCTGCACCTTATGCGTCATCGCGGCCGCGCGGTTGTGTTCGAAAATATCGAACACTACAAGGAACGCGTTGACGCTCCTGACTTGGACGTCGACGAGAACTGCATTCTCGTCTTGAAGAACTGCGGACCGAAGGGCTATCCCGGTATGGCCGAAGTGGGCAATATGAGTTTGCCCGCGAAGCTGCTGAAGCGCGGCATCACCGACATGGTGCGCATTTCAGATGCGCGCATGAGTGGGACTGCTTACGGCACAGTAGTCCTACATGTGTGTCCCGAAGCAGCCGTCGGGGGGAATCTCGCGCTGGCGCAGGACGGCGACTTCATTGAACTGGACGTGGAATCCCGGCGCCTGCACCTGGACGTTTCGCAAGAAGACATGGAACGGCGCCGTTCGCGGTGGCAGCCTCCGGTGAAGCCGATAATGGGCGGCTACCAACAGCTATACGCTGAACGGGTGATGCAGGCCAATGTGGGAGCGGATTTCGACTTCTTAACCGGGTGCCGAGGCGCGGACATTCCCCGTGAGTCGCACTAATTCCCTGCGCTCAACGCACAATACGCGCCGAACCACCATGCATCAAGGCCTCGACCTCCGGAAGAGTGGCCATGCTGGTGTCTCCCGACGTGGTCATCGCCAACGCACCGTGCGCCACTCCGCACTGGATCGCCCATTCGGCGTCTTTGCCCGCGAGCAATCCATAGATCAGACCCGAGGCGAATGAATCGCCTCCGCCAACCCGGTCCAGAATCTCAAGTGGCCGCTGCGGAACGTGAATTATCTTTCCTTCATATACCGCAATTGCACCCCAATCATTCTGGCTCGCGGTGTGGGCGGTGCGCAGTGTGGTAGCCACGAGTTTCAGGTTCGGATAATGTTCGATGACCCGATGCATCATCGATTCATAGCTCGCCACCGGCAGTCGGCTGAAGTCGTCGCCCACTCCTTCGATCGCGACTCCGAGCGTCGCTGCAAAATCTTCTTCATTTCCGAAGAGAACATCCACCGCCGATACCATGTCGCGATTCACTTCCTGTGCCTTGGTTTTGCCGCCAATACCTTTCCAGAGAGATTCCCGATAGTTCAGGTCATAGGAAACGACGCTGCCTGCCGAGCGCGCGCCTTGAATGGCGGACTTCGCCACGGCCGCCGAGGAAGAGGAGAGCGCGGCAAAGATTCCACCAGTGTGCAGCCACCGAGAACCGTTGGCCGCGAAAATATGTTGCCAATCGAAGTCACCGGGCTGGCAGTTCGCAATCGCCGTATGCCCGCGGTCTGAACAACCTACTGCCGGACGCACACCAAAGCCGCGCTCGGTAAAATTCAGTCCGTTGCGCACCGTTCTGCCGATTCCGTCATAGGGCACCCACCGGATCAGCGATGTGTCTACACCACCTTGCAGGATCAAGTCTTCGAGCAGTTGGCCGATTGGATTCTTGGCAAATGCCGTAATCACCGCGGTGCGAAGGCCGAAGCATCGCCGCAGTCCGCGCGCAACGTTATATTCTCCGCCACCCTCCCAGACTCGAAAGCTTCGAGCTGTATGGATGCGCTCCTCGCCCGGATCGAGCCGCAACATCACTTCTCCCAGACTGATGCAGTCCCATCTGCAAGTGCCAGCTGCTTTCAATGCAATCGAGGTCATCGCGGTATTTTAGACGTTTTGCCTTCGGCCCGCAGAACTTGAGGTTCAACCAAAAAGAGAAGTCTTGCGGGGTATAATCGCCCCGAAGAAATTCCAATTTATGCCAATCACCAAGATCGAAGTCTTGAGAAGAATTATTGCCTCGGGCCTGGTGGCCGTGATTCGGGCGGACAATCGCGAACAAGCCGAAGGCATTGCCGAATCGTGCGGACTCGGTGGTGTGGCTGCCCTGGAGATAACTTTTACCGTGCCGGGTGCAAGCGGGGTCATCGAGCATCTCGCCAAGAGGGCCTCTCCTCAGGTTTTGCTTGGGGCAGGTACCGTGCTCGATCCGGAAACGGCACGCATTGCGATTCTTGCGGGTGCACAATTTGTTGTCAGTCCCTCCCTCAACCAAGACACTGCACGTCTCTGCAATCGCTATCAGGTCCCCTATATGCCTGGTGCGGCGACAATTCGCGAAGTGGTCGAAGCTATGGAATCCGGAGCTGACATCGTGAAGGTTTTCCCGGGAGAAATCTTAGGCCCCGCGTTCGTTAAAGCAGTGAAAGGCCCTCTCCCGCAGGCGCAACTCATGCCGACGGGCGGAGTCAATCTCGAAAACGTCTCCGACTGGATCAAAGCTGGCTCGGTCGCGTTGGGGGTGGGCGGGAATCTCACAGCCGGAGCGAAGACGGGTGATTTCGCGTCAATAAAGAGGTTGGCCGAACAGTTCGTTGAAAAAATCAAGCAGGCGCGTTGTAAATGAACGCGGCAAGATTACCTCAGCTAGCTTCGTGTCACAATTCAGTTATCCAATATCTGCAGCGGACAGCGGCTGGAGTTAGGACGCTGCCATCCTCACGCCATTGAACTCGTGGACCGCGCGTTGAGCATGGCGACGATGTCTCTCACGGGCGTGCGAGCCTGTACATAGTGAATTGTATTGAAAATGAAACCTCCGTTGCGGGAGAAAAATTCGGCAACGCTCCATGACCTGCTTCCGTACTTCCTCCGGAGTGCCAAAAGGCAGCACTTGTTGAACGGCGACTTTTGACTCAGAACCATCCTCACGGCATGGACCTTGAGAAACCGCTCCCTTCTAAACATTGGAAAACCACGTCCGCTACCCGGATGATGGAACTGCTCCACGGGACGGATTGCCACCTCGGGCTGATCACGAACGACGAGCGTTGGATGCTGGTGGACGCACTCCAACCCTCTTGGAATAGCACCACTCAACGGTGATCTATTCAGCGCAAGCGCGGTGAAGGACCTACATGACACCCGCCTGTACAACGATGTGCTCCTTGCCGCTATGCAGCGTCTTTCGCTCTTCGAGGATCATCGAGTGCGCCAGCGTGTGAACTACAGTGCGTTGGATGTCGAGGAACTGGGATCGGTCTACGAAAGTTTGCTCGACTTTCAGCCAGCATTCGCCGAGCAGCCGAATGGAATGATTTTTGACTTGCGAACCGGGGCGAGCGCAAATCTACCGGATCGTACTACACACGACCTGAGCTTGTACGCGAATCGATCGAAAGCGCCCTCGTGCCTGTAATGCAGGATCGGCTGGCGGGTGCGAAAGACATCGATCCTGCAAAGGAAAAAGATAAGCAACAGCAAGCAATCCTATCTATGAGCGTCTGTGATCCAGCTTGCGGGTCTGGGCATTTTCTGCTGGCGGCAGCGCTGCCTCCGACTCCGCGTAGAACCTCAAGTACCACGAGCCTGACTTCAGCCAAACCGTTCCCGTCTGGTGTCTGTGCCTTCTTGCTATCATTGCGCTGGCCCTCCCCTTCGGCCGACGCAATAATCATGTCGAGAACCGTGGAAGAAGTAAGCGGCCTTGCGCGCGCTAAAGTAACGCGGCACAAGTTCAAGGATCCGAAGGGCTTGTTTCAACGCGGAAGCGCATGCGGTCCGGTGATCGTCCCGGTCTTCAAAACCGGCGGGCGGCAGGGATCCTGTCGCCGGTGTGTTCGACTCACACTCGCTTCCGCCAAAACAAAAGACTTAACTTGCCTTGCGCTCTGCTTGCGCTCCGTTGAGTGCGAGGCCAACTACTTTCGAGGGCGCTTCCTGCATCTCATTCGTCACCACGGCGCCGTAAACGTTCATTGTGGTTCTGATGTCCGCGTGACGCATGAGCTTCTGTTGTACTGCAATCGGTGTCCCTACTGCGTCAAGCCAACTCCGATAAGTGTGTCGCATTGTGTGCATGCTCATTTGGCCAATGCCGGCGTTCTTCGCCGCTTTCAAATACGGATCGCCCACGGCTTCCATTGACCACGGCAACCTACCAATTTGGGCCGGGGAAGCAAACACCCAATCTTCAACTTAGACCTAAGCACTAACCTGGCGGAGAACTCCATGCGTCCGGTAGCTCTTGGTCGAAAGAATTGGTTGCACATCGGCAGCCCACAAGCGGGACCGAAGGTTGCCGCGATTCTCTCGGTCGTGGCAAGCTGTCGCAAGTTGAAACTCCCAGTGCGCGATTACTTCTCCACGATTCTCCCTGGGTTCGCCGATCTCCCGATCCGGCACCTTCCCGACCTCACTCCCGCTGTGCGTGTCGCCCAGCATTCATAGGCTCAAGCGACCTGGATATTAGCGTGAAGTGATTTTGCGGCAAAAATGATAGTTTCCTTGTTTGCGACCATCCGTCCCCCAAACTCTTTGGGGGGGAGGTGTGGCGCGTGGCGTTCGAAAAGGCCGTCAGAAGAAAGCCTACCGACCGAACTAGGGGTCACCCGAAGTCATCTCATCTAGCCCCAGGACAATAGGAAAAGTCCCAGGCTTTGCTAAGCAAGGTGGACGCTTAGTTCGCGCCTTGTCCGCACACCCGCTTGTGTGACATTGATCACACGGAGCGGTGCGCTAGCGCACTGCTTCACCGTTCACATCTACTTGACAATCGCCCACATTCGGCCGGGGTGCATTAAGGCCCTTCTTTGACTCGGCCATCGAGGAGGCGCTGCATGCGTCCGTGGGGTATCACGGTCCGGTTGTTCATCTGGGTGAGCATTGCAACTGCGACAGTTCCTAATGTTCTCGCCATCCCGGCGTCTCTCGGCAATCCGGCGCGTCCGGCACAGCCTGCCACATCAACTCCCTGAAATTCGATGACTGAGCAAGCCCTTCGAGGGCACGTTCCCGGTTGGGTTGCCGGAACCAGCGGTGAGTGCCTCACACCCTGGGCGCGCCACAAAGAAAAACCGCCGACAAAAAGGAGATTCCGATGAATAAAACGACGTCTTGCCTGCTTACGGTTATTCCTGTTCTGATTTTGCTGCTCGCATTCGCACTGAGCCCGCCCAGCGCAGTTGCGGTTCCGAGTTATGCGCGGCAAACGGGCCTGGCATGCAGTGGCTGTCACTACGCGCCTCCGGAACTCAATCCTGCCGGACGAAAGTTCAAGCTGCTCGGTTACGTTGATCGTGGGGATGATACGAAAACCGTCAAGTCGGATTCGGGGAAAGCGCATGCTGCGCTTGATCTTCTGGCTTCGCTGCCGCTTTCCGTAATGCTGGAGACGTCGTTCACGACAACCAAGTCGGCGGTGCCGCAGACGCAGAATGGCAACTTCGAATTTCCCCAGGACATCTCGCTCTTCCTGGCGGGTGCGTGGACGAGCAACGTGGGCAGCTTTCTGCAGGTGACCTACGACACCCAAGCCGACCATTTCAGCATGGATAACACCGATATCCGATTTGCGAACAAGACAAAGCTGAACGGCAAGGAGCTGGTGTATGGCGTCGATCTTAACAATAATCCAACCCTAGAGGATCTTTGGAACAGCACGCCTGCATGGGGATACCCCTGGGTCGCCAGCGATGTGGCCCCCACTCCGGCGGCCGCGGCCATCATTAATGGTCCTTTGGCGCAGGACGTCGCAGGAATCGGCGGCTATGCCATGTGGAACGATCATCTCTACCTGGACCTGACGCTATATCGCTCCGAACACGTGGGCAGTCCGCAGCCGAATCCAGGGATTGGTTATTCATACAACATCACCGGAGTCGCGCCCTACTGGCGCCTGGCTTGGCAGCAACTTACGGGGAGCACGCAGTATGAAATAGGCACCTATGGAATGCACTTGCGGAATAGCCCCAACACGATCCCCGTCGGCGGCCCGTCCGATATCTATGACGATTACACGGATTGGGCGTTTGATACTCAGATTGACCGCACCTTGTTCCGGAAAGACGTGGTCTCGTTCCGAGGCACGTATATCCGCGAAAATTCCAACCTGGCAGCCAGTGTCTTTCAATCTGCGGCGTCGCCCGGCGCACACCATCTGAACACTGTCCAAACTAATGTCGAATTCCATTACGGCAATCGCCTTACGGGCGCGCTTGGTTGGTTCAACGTAAATGGGACGGTCGATACGGCGCTCTATGCGCCCAACCCTATCACCGGCAGCGCCAATGGCGACCCTCGAAGCGCTGGCGTGCTCGCCAACGTTTCCTACTGGCCATGGCAGAATCTCCAGCTCGCCGCCCAATATACGGCGTACACGCGCTTTAACGGCGCCTCTACGAGCTACGATGTCGTACCGAATGGCCGCAATGCAAGCGCCAACAACACGGTTTATCTTGATGCAAAATTCCTTTTCTAACATGCATTGGCAAGATCAATTACAAGACCAGAGGAGAACAGAGCAATGAAATACAGAGCGTTCATTTTGGGAGTGATAACAGCCGGGTTGTGCATCGGAGCATGGGGCGGAACGATTAGCGGAAAGGTCTCGGGTATGAAAGGCGAATCGGTTGTCTACGTCGACACAATCGCCGGCAAGACTTTCCCGGCACCTTCCGAGCATCCGGTGATGGATCAAAAGGGTCTGCTGTTCCAGCCGCACATTATGGTCGTGCTGACGGGAACGACGGTCGATTTTCTGAACAGCGACAAGGTCGCGCACAACGTGTTCTGGCCTAATGTAATGCAGGGCGCGAAAAAGCTGCCCGGCAAGAACCTGGGAACGTGGCCGACAGGGGAGAAGCGTCCTTACAAGTTTGACCAGCCCGGCGTAGCTGCGCTGCTATGCAATGTACACCCGGAAATGGCGGGATACATCGTTGTCGCGCCGACTCCATACTTCGCAAAAACCAACCAGAACGGCGAGTACAAGATCGAGAATGTTCCCGATGGTCAATACAACGTAGTCGCATGGCACGAGGGTGCGAAAAACGCGACCAAGCCTGTAACGGTTGCGGGCGACTCCAAGGCTGATTTCACGGTCAGCAAGTAAGAGATCGTCAGGATGAGGTCGCGAGGGAGGGGTCACGCATCCAGATTCCCCTCCTCTTAAACCGGGCCATCCAAAGGCGGAGTAGAAGAGTCCATGCTGAAGCGCTTCTTAGAAAAGCGGGTGGATGAGGACTGGCTGCATACTAACTTCCCCTGCATGATGGCCTGCCCGGCGCACACCAACGCCGGACGGTATGTTGGGCTCATCGCCGAAGGCCAATTTGAGGAAGCCTACAGGTACGCGCGCGGGCCCAACCCGCTGGCTAGCATCTGCGGACGGGTCTGCGCCCACCCTTGTGAAACCGCCTGCCGACGCGGCCAGATCGACAAACCAATTTCCATCCGCGCTCTGAAACGTTTTCTCACCGAACGCTATGGACCAGAGTCCAAACACCACATTGACCTAAGCGCGGGCGTGACCCGGCCCAAGTTGCCGTTTAAGGTGGCGGTGGTTGGCGGCGGACCGGTCGGCCTGGCGGCGGCGCATGACTTGGCGCTGATGGGCTACTCAGTCACCATTTTTGAGGCGGCTCCAGTGGCCGGCGGAATGCTCTATCTGGGCATTCCCGAATACCGCTTGCCGCGCGACGTGGTGGAAGCTCAGGTTCGCGAGATTCTCTCGACCGGCGACATCACCTTAAAGCTCAATCACAAGGCGGGGCGGGACTTTCAGATTGCCGATCTGCGACGCCAGGGATTCGATGTGGTATTGCTGGCGATCGGCGCACACCGCAGCCGCGACCTCACCATTCCCGGCGTGGACCTCGACGGCGTTCACCGCGGTGTGGATTTCCTGCTGAACGTGAACCTTGGATACAAGTTCACCATCGGCCGCAACGTGCTGGTCATCGGCGGCGGCAATGTCGCCATGGATGTGGCGCGCTCGGCGGCGCGCGAGGTTCTGCGGCAGCACGTTGCCGGGGTTGAGGAGTCGGCACCGTCCGAAGACAGCGTGGCGGCTGTGGCCACCAAGGAAATGGTTGACATCTCCCTCTCTGCGTTGCGCATGGGCGCGCAGAGAGTGAACGTCGTCTGCCTGGAAAACCGGAATGAGATGCCGGCGGCACTCGACGAAATCGAAGAGGCCGAGACCGAGGGTGTGATTCTTTACCCGGGGTTCGGTCCTAAACGCTTCATCGGCCGGGAAGGCAAAGTCACGGCGCTGGAGTGCCTGAAAACAAAATCGGTCTTCGACGGCAACCGGCGTTTCAACCCCACGTTCTTCGAAAACAGCGAAACTCAGATCGAGTGCGACACGGTCATCATGGCCATTGGCCAGGCCGCGAACCTTGATTTCCTCCACCCCGAAGATGGTGTGCAGATTTCCTCGCGCGGGCTGATCAATGTGAATCCGCATTCGCTTATGACTTCCGCGCCCGGCATTTTCGCGGGCGGCGATTGCGTATTTGGCCCGCGGCTGATCATTGACAGCGTCGGCGACGGCAAGCGCGCTGCCATCGGGATTGACGAATACCTGCGCGGTACGAAGCACCCCGAACCCATCATCGAAGTCACCGACCTCAAACGCCATAGTATGCCGCTCGAGTTAATGGACCTGGCGCGGCAGCCCGTCCCAATACTGCCACTCGACCGCCGTACCGGCACGACCGAAGTCGAGGAGTGTTACGACGAAGGGGCCGCAGTTATCGAGGCACAGCGCTGCCTGCACTGCTGGGTCAATACGATTTTCGAAGGCTACGGCGACGACGGGTCGTTGTGCGTCCTGTGTGGCGGCTGTGTGGACGTTTGCCCGGAGAGCTGCCTCGAACTGGTGTCTCTGGAGCGCGTGGAGTTTGACTCCGACATTATCGGCCACCTCTCCGTAAACCGTGAACTCTACCACGCGGAGCTGCCCGACATTGCTCCGGAAGAACTGAGCCAGGGTGTCGGGTCGGTGATGCTGAAGGATGAAACGCGCTGCATCCGTTGCGGCCTGTGCGCGGCTCGTTGCCCGGCGAACACCATCACGATGGAGTCCTACAACCTATTACCGGCCGAACCAACCGGCTTGATTTCCGTGGAGGCGATTGACGCCCGCTTGCGTGCAAAATCGACCGCAACGACGGGCATCGCGAAATGATTATGGAAGACGAAAAGAACAGAGTGAAGATCCCAGCGAACCCGCCGATTGACCGGCGCGAGTTTTTTCTGCGGATGGGACTCGGCTCCATGGGCGTCGCCGCCGCTGGCACCGCTGCGTTCGCTTATCAGTTCCTCTCGCCTAACGTTCTCTATGAGCCTTCACCGATTGTGAACATGGGCAAGCCGGAGAGTTATCAACCCGACTCGGTTACGCTCGACGTGGATGCGCGCATCTTCGTGATCCACTCACAGGAAGGTTTTTTCGCGCTCAACGCGGTCTGCACGCACCTCGGCTGTCTAACGGCTTGGAAGCCCGAACTGGGGATCATTGCCTGTCCCTGCCACGGCAGCAAGTTCGCCGTCTTTCAGCCCGCCGGCAAGAAGCCCGGCGAGAAAATCGAAGGTCCTGCGCCCAAGCCGCTTCCCTGGCTCAAAATGTCGCTCAGTGATGAAGGGGAGTTGATCGTCGACCGCGCCGAAGAAATTCACCCGCAGACGTTCGTGAGGGTCTAAGAATGAGCACTACGTTTAGCAAGTATTTCGGCGAATTGCGCGAGACCAAGGCGTGGCGCTCGGTGTTTCGGGGCGGCACGGGCCACAGCACTCTGCGCAACTCGATGGCGATTCAGCAGAATGTTTTTCTACATCTGCTGCCCACCAAGGTACGCACACGCTTGGTCGAGTTCAACGCGACCTGGTATCTGGGTACCCTCTCCCTGGGAACATTCGGCATGCTGGTGATCACCGGCATTCTGCTGATGCTCTATTACCATCCTTCCGCCCCGCAAGCCTACAGCGATACCAAGGACTTGCAGTTCGTCGTGTCCTCCGGCCAGTTCCTGCGCAATCTGCACCGCTGGTCGGCGCACGCGATGGTATTTCTGGTGTTCGCGCACATGTTCCGCGTCTTTTACCGGGGTGCTTATCGCCCGCCGCGCGAATTCAATTGGGTGATCGGCGTAGTGCTGCTACTGGTGACGCTGCTATTGAGTTACACCGGCTATCTTCTTCCATGGGACCAGTTAGCGTTCTGGGCGATCACGGTTGGGTCCAACATCGCTTCCGCCGTCCCGCTCATGGGCGATAAGGTTCGTTTCCTGATGCTCGGCGGCCACTTCGTCAACGCCAACGCTTTGCTCCGCTTCTACGTTCTCCACTGCATGGTCCTGCCGCTGGCGGCGCTGCTCTTCATTGCCATCCATTTCTGGAGGATTCGCAAGGACGGCGGCCTGTACGCGCGGCACAGCGAGCCCGAAGTGGTCATGGCGACAGCTCCTGCGAGGCCACCCCTATGAGCGATCCGAAGGAATTTGTTGCCGTTCCGGGTTCCGACGCGCGCAAAGGTCCGGTACGTGTTGCCTTTATCACGCGGCGAACTTCGGCGCATGTGAAGACGCACGACGAAGACAGAGTCCAGTCTTTCCCCGAAGTTTTGTTCCGTGCCGCGATTGCGGTTCAGTTGCTGACGAGCGCCCTGGTCCTTATTTCGTTGTTCTTCAACGCGCCCCTGGAAGGCCTCGCCGATCCTTCGCACACACCGAATCCAGCCAAGGCGCCTTGGTATTTCCTCGGACTCCAGGAACTCCTGCATTACTTTCCCCCGGTGGTAGCGGGAGTGCTGGTGCCAACGCTGGTTGTGCTGGCTCTGATCGTGGTCCCGTATTTCAACATCAATATCGAGGCAGCGGGCCTATTCACCAAGGATCGCGACAGGCGACTGAAGATTTTCTACCTGGTATCGGCGCTATTTTGTGCTTTCCTGCTGATCTTCGACGTGATCGTGGCGCTGATTCCGACGCTAATCACCGTCGCATTGATGGTGCTGGCTGCGACCACCCCACCCGATTCGCTCTCCCAGTTCCGTCGCTCGCTCGCGGCGAAGCCACTATCCTTTTGGATCATGAGCTGGTTCCTGTTTGAACTTGTGGTACTGACCACCGTCGGCACTCTTTTCCGTGGCCCGGGTTGGGCGTGGGTGTGGCCGTGGTCTGGACTTGGAGGAGTTAAGTGAACCTTCCGGATCTTCTCGAAAAGATTCGTCAGAAGTTCTTCAGCAACACGGTGACTGCGTTTGGCTGGGGCAGCCTGCTCCTTCTGATTTTGCTGGCGGTTGCCCCTGCAAAAAACTTCTTTGCCGATTGGCACCGCTACCAGCGTGGATACCTGCAGCTGATTTCCAAGCGCAGCGATGCGGTCACCCTTCGCCGCCACTTTGAACCTGGCATTCAGCAGATATGGCTGCCCGAAATGGGTGTAGTAGACCGCTGCACAACCTGCCATAGCGCGCTTAAGGAAACCAGTCTGGCGGACGTCTCAATCCAGCCGTATCGCCCTCACCCTCCAATCCCCCACAAGCCTGAGGAGTTCGGTTGCGTAATCTGCCACCGTGGCCAAGGCGCTGCAACATCGGTTGAAGAAGGTCACAAGAGCACGCTGGCATGGGAAGAACCGCTTTTGCCGGCGAAGTACCTGGAATCATCCTGCGGCCAATGTCATGAGAAGGACTTGCAAGGCACCCCGCAGTTGAATCTGGGGCGTAAGATGCTGCGCGCCTACGGGTGCGTCCATTGCCACACCATCAAGCGGGCTGATGGCACAGCGATTACCGGCACAGACGACCCGCCGTCGTTGGCGCACATTGCGGAAAAAACAACCCGTGAATGGATCTTTGCCTGGCTCAAAGACCCTCAGGCATACTCATCCACGGCCACCATGCCCAACTTCAAGTTGAGCGACGATGACGCCCGCGACATTTCCGCTTTCCTGATTTCGTCGAGCACTCCAGCATCGCTGAAACTTGTGGAAGCGTCACTCGACACGGCTAGGAAAGTGAAGGACAACGCTGAGCTTCAGACGAAAGCGTCCAGCCTCTACGGCGAGTCGTTCTGCGCCTCGTGTCATGCCGTGCAGAATGCGGCTGGCAACCTGGTTGGCGGCAACATCGGCCCCGAGCTCACCAAAGTCGGCTCCAAGGTCAAGCCGGAATGGTTGCAGGCATGGGTTCGAAATCCGCATGACTACGATCCGGGGACCGGCATGCCGCACTACCGCTTCAACGATCAGGAAGTCGGCGAACTCACTGGATTCCTCCTGGCCAAGACCGACAGTGACCTAGTCTCCAACGTACACCTGGATGCGCCCACTCCCGAGCAGATCG
The DNA here is from genome assembly GCA_963841945.1 of uncultured Acidobacteriaceae bacterium. Classification (GTDB taxonomy): domain Bacteria; phylum Acidobacteriota; class Terriglobia; order Terriglobales; family Acidobacteriaceae; genus Acidiflorens. Next base: position 159,670 of record CAWJFC010000008.1, on the reverse strand, counting down.
CGCATGGCAAGCGTCTGATCAACGACTACGGTTGTGCTTCCTGCCACGAGATCAACAGCCTTAAACGCCCTGAGAACTTCGCGCCGGAACTCACAAAGATTGGCTCGAAGCCGGTGAATCAGCTGGCATTCGCGCCAGGCGTTCCGCATACGCTCTACGACTATATCGGCGCGAAGATCAAACAGCCCCGCGCGTTTGGGTCATCGTTGAAAATGCCACAGTTCACTTTCACTCCGGCGCAGGTTGACGCGCTCGTCAACGCCCTGCTATCGCACAACGAACGGGCATTGACCATCCTACCGGCGAAAAAAGTGCCAGCACCTCCACCTTCGCTCTATGAGCCCGCCGGAAATGCGGGCCAACTCATCAGGGACCTGAATTGTCTTGAATGTCATGCGATCAACGGCCGCGGCGGCGACATGGCGCCCGACCTCACATGGGAAGGCAGTTCCGTGCAGCGCACATGGCTGGCGCAGTTTTTCCGAAATCCCAACACGCTGCGGCCCGCTCTCATCCGCCGCATGCCCAGGTTCAACCTCACCGACGCGGAGATCAACACCCTTACCGACTACATCCTGACCGTGTATCAATCGCCGAAGGTGGACCGTGATTCCATGCCGCTTACCGGTTATCCACCAGCGCAGGTGGAACTCGGCAGGCAGCTCTACTACTCAAAGTATGGATGTCAGGCGTGCCACATCATGGACACGAAGCAAGACAAGGGCTACATTGGCCCCACGCTGACGCATGTTGGCTCGCGGCTTACCGCGGCTTGGATTTACAACTGGATGAAGGACCCAGCGGCTCTGCGCACCGGCACGCAGGAGCCGAAGCGCAACATGAGCGACGACGAGGCCCGCGCGCTCACTGCGTTTCTCATGAGCCAAAAAGGAAGCGAAAAACAGGAGGCGAAGAAGCGATGAAACGCAGCGCTTGCATCCTGATTGTGATTTTTGCCGCGGCCTTGCACATCGGGTGCAGACAGCATGCCGCGACGACATATCTCTTTCCCAAACCTACCGCATACGGCGCCGCCATCGTCGAATCAAGCGGTGGAAAGCAGCTCGCCGAAGTGGGTACACCGCTGCCTCAGCCCGTCATCGTACAGGTCAATGACGAGCAAAGCAACGCGGTCGCCGGGGCGCTTGTTATTATCCATGGACCGAACGGCATTTATCTCGACCCTGCGGCAGGCCTCACTGACTCAAGCGGTCAATTTACTTCCAACATTTCCTTGGGCACGATTCCCGGCCGCTATCAACTGACCGCCGCGACAACAACCAAAGCCGGCAAGACTGTCGAGCTAAAACTCGAAGAGATCGCTCTCGGCTACCAGGAAATGCTCGGAAGCCAGATCAATGACCAATACTGCGCCCGCTGCCACAACCAGGACTCCACGCCCGAGCGCGTCTCGAACTACGACAATCTCGAAGTCAAGCCCCATCCTTTCACGGAAGGCGACACGCTGAACAAGATGAGTGACGCGGACCTGCTTGCGATCATTTCCCACGGCGGACCCGCACTCAATAAGTCGCCGCTCATGGCGCCCTATGAATACACTCTGTCGAAATCCGAAATTCGGGCACTCATCGCCTATATTCGGATGGTCTCTGACCCTCCTTACGGAGCCCCGGGGATTGTTTACGCGCAAAAGTAAGCATTTGGCGGGTCGCATTATCATTGCTAGAATTGCGACGATCTCACACCTTTGACTAAGTTCCTGTAGTGGGGTCGGATTGTTGACGTCGCTGGCCGTACCCCTGAAACGAGAACGATTCCTACAAAATACCAATCGCTCCAAGAGTGCGCGGGTGGAATCTCTCCCAATATTTCGTCAGTCTGCCGATTGTTCGGCAGCGATCCGAAGCGACGCCCGTCGCAGGGGACGGATTGTCAGTTATTGAAACCAAGGCGCTAGCGCTAGCGCTTTTTGTTTCGCCTTTTCTTGAGGTCAATGAGTAAAATCGAGATATCACGACCCTGACCCTTGACGGCGTATCCATATTTCTGGAACATCGAAATATGCTCATGGATCGAGCCACCTGAGGATGTGCTGTGCCTAAGGTAATGATGTGACCATGATGAACGGCGATCTTTTGATTCCGACCCTCGCAGATTTGCGCGACGTCCTTGAACATAGCGCAGACGTCATCTTTGCTCTCGATCGAAATTTGCGCTTGGTGTACCGCAATCCGGCCTGGGACCAGTTCGCAGCGGAGAATGGCGCGCCTGAGTTGGCGAACAATGCTGTTATCGGCACCGATCTGTTTCAGGTGATTGGCGAAGATTTACTTGGGTTCTATATCGCTGCGTTCGAAAGGGTTGGGAGAGAAGGGACAATCTGGGAATGCTTGTATGAATGTTCCAGTCCACAAGTGCTCAGGAAGTTTCGAATGCAGATCCAACCACTTGCTCCGTCGGGATATCTAGTTAGAAACAACCTCGTCTCCGAACAGCCGCAACCGTCTTCCGCTGCGTTGGACAGCGCAGAGTACGTGAATTCCAATTCGTTGATAGTCGTGTGTATGCATTGTCGTTGTTCCCAGAGAGTCACGCCACCTTTCTATTGGGAGTTTGTGCCGGCTCACCTTGAGCGCGGCCTGCCCAATGTCTCCCATTCCTTATGCCCTGTTTGCCTGGAATATTTCTATCCGAAAGCTCAAGACGCCGCCTTGATCCCGCCATCGCGCCAAGCTTAACAAGAGCAGAGAGTCCGTTTCCTGATGACGGCCACTATCAGGCGCTAGCACCCGGAACACGAGTTCGGCCTGAACGAGGAACCCATTGGCGCACCTCGCTTGGTCGCCTGATTAACGACGATTGCCCCGCACATTTTTCATCGTAGAGCGCGGGTCAGCCAGACCAAGCCCTTTCAAAGCGGAAGAAAGATTCTTGAATACAGCCAAATGCGAAGCTATACGGGAACTAACGCAATCATTTCTCTGTCGACTGTCCCGGCTCGAGCGAAATTTGCCAGTTTTATGAGTAAAGCATGAGTAACTTCCTGGCCTTTCGCCATCACGAGCATTCCTGCTTTATTTCTGATCTCCTGTTGCAGGATCATGCCAGGGGATAGTTTGTTGACAGGAACCTTCCGTAGCTCCATCTTCCCGCCCTCAGGCTTCATGTCCTTCAACGCATCAATCAGCTCTTCTCCAAATTCGCTACTTCGCAAACGGAGCCGCGTCATGGCATCCTCCTCAGACAAACCGCGCATGCCGAGGTCATCGAATGCGATCGCAAGCTTCAGTAGTTTGGCGCCGAATACCATGGCGTCGGCGGGCAATGTCGGCACTCTTGGGGCGTCTTGCGAGGGTTCCCTAGCCAATTGCTGGCTGATCATCCAGGCAATCGGCTCGAGGCGCGGAATGCTGACGAGCAGGTCCCGGGCCACCATTGGATGTGCGGCGAACCGGGCCTTGTCTTCCGGGGACAGATTCATGCCGACATAGGCCGCTCGCATGAGTTCCGGCTCGAGGCTGACGCAACCAAGCTGCGAGAGCATCGCGGCGGCCTCAAACCGCCACGGGGACGACAAGCCGAACTTTCCCACCAAATGACGAACGCATCGTGTGATGCGCATGGATCTGCCAAATGCTTCCGGATTCACCGCGCTCAAAACGTCGGTCAGGACTTTGATGCTGCCCATCAGTGTATTTTCAAGGAGATCTTTCTCCGCGGTCACCAATCGGTACTGAATCAGGCCGGCCGTGATTGCCTTGCTCAGACCTTCTTTGTCGCACGGCTTCGTCAGAAAGCGAAAGATATTTCCTTCATTCACGGCGTCGATCGCTCCGCTCACATCTGCATGGCCGGTCAGTAGCATTCTTACCGTGTCTGGTGCTATCTGTTTGACACGTGACAGAAATTGGCCACCGCTCATTTCCGGCATTCGCATATCGGAAACGACAATTGCATACGGGCCATCAGCATGAATTGTCTTTAAGCCTTCAGTGCCACCAATTGCCGTGCTGACGTCGAATTCGCGGTGAAGTATCCTTTTATACCCATCCAATACCGCCGGCTCATCGTCGACGAATAGAATTTTGTCTGTCATCGATCATTCCTTGCTGTTGCCCACTAGCCGAACCCATTCGGGGCTGACGTTTTCATAATCTTTCGTCGTCCCAAAACGGTCGGCGGCGCAACGCTGAGCACTAATCGGCATTCTTCCTTCCGGGCCGAAGGTGCCAAAGGTAACTGCCCCCTGATTGTCTTCCTTGCTCACTTGTGCCGATAAAGACTGGTCCCGCCTATTTCGCCGCGGCCAGGAGTAAAGAGTGCGGAGATGAGCACTGAACGATCAGGGCACAAGGCTACGGAGAAAAAAATGGGCAGCCGCGCTATCGCGCCGGCTCTTGTCTGTGGTCTTCTGGTTCTGATCTTCACTATCATTGGCGTTGACTACAGCGGCTTGAGCACGACGCGAGCCATGCATTTGCGCTCCGAGTCGATCCGGGAGAATCAATGGACAGACGTGGAGCTGGCGACCGCGGCTCTCAACCTTTCCAACCAGAATGGCCGCATACTCACGGAGTTGGTATTCGTCCATGACCGCGAGAAGATAGATTTGCTTCTGGGTCTCCGTCAGCAGAACAGTCGGAAGCTGTCCGCAATTCTCGATGAACTGCGTGTCCGTATTGGATCCCCTGAGGAGCAACGGCTTTACGATTCCATCGCGTCGACACGGGCTGCCTACATGAAGAGCGTGGAATGTGTACTCCCTCTCGTGCTTGCCGGGAAAGACACAAAGGCTCGGGAGTCGCTGATTGGGATCACGATACCTTTGTTGCTGCAATACCACACAGCATGGAGTGACTTTATCGACTTTCAGAAGCGAGAGATGTCTCAGCAACTCCTAGAGTCGTCGGTGCAATACACAAAGGCAGGAACGCGAGCGGTTTTCCTGATCTGGTTCTCCGTTCTTCTGGCGCTTGCCATTGCAATGCTTCTTATTCATAGAATCATGGATGAGATTCGCCGTCGCGAGACCGGAGAGTACAAGATCCAACGACTGAATGAAGAACTCGAACGGAAAGTCTCAAACAGAACGATCGCGCTCGAAATGGCAAATGAAGATCTGATGGCCGAGGTTTCGGAGCGCAGACGAACCCAAGAAAAGCTGCTTGCCGAGACTGCCTTTCTCGAGGCCCAGACGAACTCCACTTTGGATGGAATATTGGTCGTGAGCGGCAATAACCGTATCATCCTTCGCAATCGGCGATTCAGTGAGATCATGCAGGTTCCACCGGATCTCTGCGAAACGAATGATGACGAGGCGATGCTCAAGCACATCTTAACCCAGGTCGCAAGTCCCGACGAGTTCCTGTTTAAAGTCAAGCACCTTTACGAACACCGTCACGAAACCAGCTGTGATGAAATCAAGTTCAAGAACGGAATGGTGATCGACCGCTACTCATCCCCGGTCCTTGATAAGGATGGCAAGTACTACGGTCGAATCTGGACCTTCCGCGACATCACCGACCGAAAACGTGACGAGCAGAAACTGCGGCGCAGCCAGGCTTACCTGGCGGAATCCCAGAGACTGAGCCACATCGGAAGTTGGGCCTGGAAGGTCGACCAGCGAGAGTCGGTTTACTGGTCAGAAGAGCACTACCGCATCTTCGGACTGGAGCCGGGCGACGGCGTTGTGCCGTTCGAGAAGTCACTCGCCGGGGTTCATCCCGATGATCTAGCCGGTTTCGTTCACACCCTCCGCCAGTCGATGGCGGAGAAGAAAGACTATGAAACCGACGCCCGCATCGTCCTGCCGGATGGCACCATTCGAAATATTCACGCCATTGGCCATCCCATTCTCGATGAATCCGGTGAACTCGTCGAGTTTCTGGGTCTTTCGCACGATGTCACCGAGCGCAAAAAAAATGAAGACACGCTCCAGCAGTTATCGATGGCCGTCGAGCAGAGTCCGACATCCGTCGTCATTACTGACCCTAAAGGCCGGATCAGTTACGTGAACCGGAAGTTCACTGAGGTCACTGGCTATCGACTGAACGAAGTCCTCGGAATGACCTCCCGTATCGAGAAATCTGGTCTCACCCCTCCCGAAACGTATCGGGCCCTCTGGTCCAACATCAAACAGGGGCGCGAGTGGCGAGGCGAGCTTTGCAATAAGAAGAAAAACGGCGAGCTTTTCTGGGAAGCCGTGAGCATCCGGCCGATTCTCGACGCCCATGGAACCATCACCCACTACCTCGCGCTCAAGGAAGACATCACAGAACGCCGGCGGGCGGAAAGGGAGTTGCGGCTCACGCAGTTCTCGGTTGAACATGCGTCCGATTCAGTATTGTGGATCAACCCAGAAGGTTCCATTGTCTATGCCAACGAGGGTGCCTGCCATTCCTTGGGCCGTTCACGCGAAGAGCTTCTGTCGCTTTCGGTTTCCGACATCGACCTCCTCTACCAAAAAGACGTCTGGAGCACGTTCTGGAAAGACCTCATGAGCCAGGGGGCAATGGCCATGGAAACGCTCCACAAAGCCAAACACGGCCGGACGTTCCCGGTCGAGGTCATGGCGAACTATGTTGAGTTCGACGGGCAGGAATATTGTTTCGCCTTCGTACGCGACATCAGTGAACGCCGCCGCGCAGAAGAAGAGCTTCGCTCCTCGCGCCAGATGCTCCAGTCCATCCTGGACGCGATCCCTCAGCGTGTTTTCTGGAAAGACCGGAATTGCGTTTATTCCGGCTGCAATCGTCCTTTCGCTACCGACGCAGGACTGGAATCCCCTGCTGCGATCGTCGGCAAGAGCGACTTCGATCTAGACTGGAAGGATGTCGCTGAGCTTTATCGTGCCGATGACGAACGAGTCATGAAACACCTTTCTCCCAATCTCAACCATCATGAATGCCAGACCAGATCCGATGGAAGCGTGCTCTGGCTTCAAACGAACAAACTTCCCCTCTTCGACTTGGAAGGGAACGTCTCCGGCGTCGTCGGTACTTACGACGATATCACCGAGCGCAAAGAAGCCGAACGACTGCTCCGTCTTACCACGCATTCCCTGGAAATCGCCTCCGATGGTGTGCTTTGGGCAGACCCGGAGGCCCGCATCGTCTACGCCAATCAGGCGGCCTGCCGCAACCTGGAACGCTCCCGCGAAGAGTTGCTCTCCTTGTCGATCCTCGACATCGCTCCACATCTCTCGATGGAAGGATGGAGGGCCTATTGGCAACAGCTCAAGACTACCGGCTCGCTTAGCCTTGAAGATTCGGAAACAAGTAAGACCGGACGCGTCTTTCCAGTGGAAGTAACCGCTAACTATCTGGAATTCGACGGCCAGGAGTATTGTTTCGCCTTTGTGCGCGATTTAACTAAGCGCCGCGAACTCGAAAGCCAGCTCCGCCAGGCGCAAAAGCTCGAGGGAATCGGCCAGCTCGCATCGGGCATTGCCCACGAGATTAATACTCCTACGCAGTACATTGGCGACAATGTCTGTTTCCTTACTGAAGCATTTCAGGATTTGCGGGAGCTGATCAAAGACCATGACCGAGGTCTCCAGGCGGTTCAGGCCTGTGCGGTCGAGCGTAATCGCAATGGGCAACCAGGTGACGCCCCGCTCCAACCCGGTTCTGCCATCAAACAGATAGATGCTGCCTACCTCCTGGAAGAGATTCCTAAAGCACTGGCACAGACCAAAGAGGGCATCACTCGTGTTTCGAAGCTCGTGAGTGCCATGAAGGAGTTTTCGCATCCTGGCAGCAAGGAAAAAACCGCCTGCGATCTAAACCGTGCCATTCAAAGCACCATCACGGTCTCGCGGAACGAGTGGAAATATGTCTCGGATCTGGAAGCGGAACTTGATCCTTCACTGCCCCCTGTCTCGTGCGTTCCCAGCGAGCTTAATCAGGTTATCTTGAACCTGATCGTGAACGCCGCCCACGCGATCGGCGATGTCGTCGATCGCGCCAGCGGAGAAAAGGGGAAGATTCTCGTGAAAACGCTCAATTGCCCCGATTGGGCGGAAATTCGTATCCAAGATACCGGCACAGGCATACCCAACCACTTACGCGAACGCATCTTTGAACCTTTTTTCACGACGAAAGAAGTCGGTAAGGGGACCGGTCAGGGACTCGCCATTGCCCGTTCCATCGTCGTCGACAAACATCAGGGCACGATTCATTTCGAAACTGAGGAGGGAAAAGGAACCACTTTTATCATCCGTCTTCCCAAGGACGCAATCGCTCTGAACGCGGCCGCTCAGGGGGGATCCGCATGAAGCGCATTTTGTTCGTGGATGACGAGCCCAGAATCCTCGAAGGCATCCGCCGGATGCTGTACGGGGAACGCAAGCAGTGGGAGATGGAATTTGCTATCGGGGGCGCCGCCGCCTTGCAGGCCTGTGAGCGCGGCTCCTTCGATGTTGTCGTATCGGATATGCGCATGCCCATTATGGACGGAGTCGCGCTTCTCACCCAGTTGCGCAATCGCTTCCCGGGAATCGCGCGCATCGTCCTCTCCGGTCATTGTGAATCGGAAACCGCCACTCGGGCCGTTCCGGTCGCTCACCGTTTTCTCGCAAAACCGTGCAGTTCAGCCGACCTCGTCTCCGCTATTGAGGCCGTCTGCGCGCTTCAGGATGTTTTGTCTGGCGCGCGCATTCGCGAAGTCATCGGATCCATCGGACAGCTACCGCCTCTTTCCGCCACTTATGCGGCACTTACCCAGGCCCTCATGAATCCGGAAACGCCGATCTCCAAAGTCGCTGAGATTGTCCAGCAGGATATGGCGCTCACGGCAAAAGTGTTGCAGCTCGTGAATAGCGCCTTCTTTGGCCTCCCGCAAGAGGTTACCAGCTTGCCCGGAGCCGTGAGCCGGCTCGGAATGGAAACCATCAAGAATCTCGTTCTCGTCGCGGAGACCTTCAAAGCCTTCCTTCCGCACAGATGCATTCCTGCGTCGGCGCATGAATTTCTCCAGCAACATGCTCAACGTGTCGCCTCGATCGCGGGGAAACTCCCCGTCGATCGCAGCGATCGGGACGTCACGATCCTCGCCGGACTCCTTCACGATATCGGGAGGTTGATCTTCGCCAGCAATTTGCCGGATCGGTTCTGCAAAATCCTCGAGCTCTCTCGGAAGCGCGGCTGTGAGATTCATGAGGCAGAAGAAGAACTAATGGGGACCTCTCACGCCGAGGTGGGCGCCTACCTCCTGGGGTTGTGGGGCATTCCACACCTGGCGGTCGAGGCGATCGCACACCACCATCGCCCGACTCGCATTGCTCATTCCGGCTTCGATACTTGCACGGCTCTCTACGTCGCCGAGCTCTTAGCGAGCGAATCTTGTGTTGCCCAAGATTCGAGAATGCGCGGGCTCCGTAGCGCGGATCAAGAATGCCTCGAAATGTTGGGAGTGATGGGGCGGATGGAAGAATTCTGGGATCTTGCCCAGACCGGCACGAACAACTAGCTCGGTCCCATACATCAAGTCAGGATCGAGGAAGCTGATCGTCGGGCCGTCGCGCAAATGAACTACCAATCCGCCCCCGGACCCAGCCCCTTAAAGAGGGCTGACTGTCATGGTTTCTGCAACAAAGCCAAAGGCAAGTGTGGTTGTCCCTTCGCCGGAATCCGCCAATTACAGTGACCCTGAATCCGTATTGATAGGTCACTTGGAGTGTCAATGCATTGCCCCATGGCCACTCCAAAAGGCGCGGAAGACAATCTAGTCGAGGCGGTCCGAGGACGCCCAGCAAGTGCCGACTCACACCATTTTCCAGCCGGCCCGAGAATCAAGTCGTCCATGATCAAGCCGCTCCAAACTCGCCAATTGCGGATCCTTGCCAGCCGGACGAAACTTGGACCAATGGGGTTTCTTGGCCTGTGGGCGAAACAAGCGAGTTCCTTTGTGAAGTTCGGGAATTGTCGGTAATCTACGCCCTTCGTGGCGGGACCCGGTTGCATGCGGTTGACAGCCTAAGTCTCGCTATTCGAGCCGGCGAGGTCGTGGGAATACTGGGCGAATCGGGCTGCGGCAAGAGCACGCTGGCCAGCGCCATTCTCCAGACATTGCCGGCCCATGCCCATTCGGAGCAGGGGAACATTACCTTTCGCGGGCGCGATTTGTCGAGGCTGCCAGAATCCGAGCTGCGCCGACTTCGCGGACGCGAGATTGCACTCATCCCACAGGACCCTGCGTTGACCTTGAATCCCGTGATCAACGCCGGCTCACAGATTGCCGAGGTACTGCGAGCGCATCTACGACTATCGGCTACGGAACGCCGGGCGCGGGTTTTGGAACTGCTCAGCGAAGTTGGGTTTGACCGTCCGGCGGAGATTCTTGGAGCATACCCGCATCAACTGAGCGGAGGACAGCGGCAGCGGGTGGCGATTGCGCAGGCAGTCTCATGCAATCCAGCACTGGTAATTGCGGATGAGCCGACCAGCAAACTGGGCGCACCGCTCCAGGCGGATATCATTGCCCTGCTGGCGCGCATTCGACGCAAACACGGCCATGCGATTGTGCTGATAAGTCACGATCCGGCAGTGCTTGCCGGATTTGCTGACCGCATCGCGGTAATGTACGCAGGACGGATCGTTGAGGTCGGAACTACTACCCAGATTTTCCGGCAGCCTTTGCACCCCTATACGCGAGCATTGATAGAGATTGCGAAGTCTACCCTGCTCGCTGCAGTGCCTCCTGCGCGGCGCCACTTTACCTCGATAGAAGGCGACTCGCCTGACCCATCGAGATTGCCCGTGGGTTGCCGCTTTCACCCGCGTTGCTCGGAACGAATGGATAGGTGCAGCGAGCGCTACCCGCAGGTTTTCTTCCCCGAGCCTTCACGCCCTGTGAACTGTTTCAAGTATGGGGATTAATTTGCCAAGTCCATCGGCGAGTGCCATCCCCGTCCTGCGCGTGCAAGGCCTTTCAAAGCGATATGTTCGAGGCGGGTTGTGGCGCAATCGCGCCGTAGTTGCGGCAGTCGAAGGAGTCGATGTCGAAATCCACACGGGAAATACGTTCGCTTTAGTTGGAGAGTCGGGATCAGGAAAGTCCACGGTGGCCCGATGCATCGCGCACCTGGAGAAGCCTGATTCCGGACAGATTTGGATCGAAGGCGAGAACCTGGCGCAGCGGATTTCTCGACGTTCTAACGGCAGCCGACGCGCGCGTCTGGTCTTGCAAAATCAGGTGCAGATGGTCTTTCAGGATGCAGTGACCTCCATGAATTCCCGCCTCACCGCGTCGCAAGTCGTTGAAGAGCCTCTGCGGATCATGGGACTGAACGCCGAACTCCGCAGAAAGGCCTCCGGAACTGTGTTCGAAGAGGTTGGACTCTCAACCGCTTGGTTCGATCGCTCCGTGATGGAGTTCAGCGGCGGGCAGCGCCAGAGAATTGCCCTTGCGCGCGCGCTGGTAGTTCGACCGAAGCTGCTCATACTCGACGAAGCCCTCACCGGTTTAGATCTTTCGACTCAGGCCCAAATCGCAAACTTGTTGCTCGATCTTCAAACCGCGCATTCCCTTACATACCTGCTCATCTCGCACGATCTGGCGCTGGTCGCCAGCATGGCTGACACCGTTGCCGTGATGGCACGCGGCCGGATCGTCGAGACAGGGCCGGGGTTAGAGATAATGACCGCCCCAAAAAATAAAGAGACGCTCCGCCTGCTGGCCTGTGCGCGCACCCTGCAAGCGAACTTCGCGGCGTTTTCCGGAGCACCCTCGTGAGTTATTTCCTCCGCAGGCTCGTTCGTGCAATTTTTCTGTTACTCGGCGTTTCCGCGCTTTGCTTCGCCTTCACCGACATGGCGCCTGGGAGTTTTTTCGACGAAATGCGTGTCAATCCACAGATCTCGCCCGAGACGATTGCCGGGCTGCGCGCACAGTACGGGCTCGATCAGCCGCTGGTTGTGCGCTATGCGCGCTGGATGAAGTCGGCGCTGCGTGCTGATCTCGGGTTCTCGATCGCCTACAACGCACCGGTGGCCCCGCTGCTCTGGAGTCGCGCGAAGAATACGCTACTGTTGACCATCACTGCGATGATCTTCACCTGGATCGTCTCCGTGCCGCTCGGACTTTGCGCCGCTGCGCGGTCTGGGGGGGGACTGGATCGCGCGATAACGGTGGTCAGTTCCCTTTTAATCGCCGTCCCCGAGATCGTGCTGGCGCTGGCGCTGCTCGCCATTGCTGTCCGCTGGCGCCTGACGCCGGTTGGCGGAATGCTCTCTCCGTACTTCGAAAATCTGTCTGCATCAGAGAGACTTAGAGACCTGATCGCACATTTGAAGTTGCCGGTTCTGATTCTGGTTCTCAGCGAGAGCGCGATCATCATGCGCCACATCCGCGCCAGTGCACTCGAGGTACTGCGTGCCCCTTACGTGGAAGCCGCGCGCGGGCTCGGCATCCCGCGCGCACGGCTCCTGCTTCGCCACGTCTTGCCAGCGGCGGCGAATCCCGCGATATCCCTCTTTGGGTTTTCCCTCGCCGGCCTCGTCAGCGGATCCTTGCTGGTGGAAGTCATCTGCGGCTGGCCCGGCCTCGGGCCGCTTGTTCTTGATGCCACTCTTTCGCGCGACCTCTACGTCGTCATGGGTGGCATCATGTTTTCCGCGCTTTTTATGGTTGGCGGAAACCTGATTGCCGACATTTTGCTCATGGTGTGCGATCCAAGAATTCGTACCGGTGCGGCCGATGGCGGATAATCGCACGCCAACTCGCTCTATCCGCCTTGGCCACATGGCGCTGATCGTATCTCTGATTGCATTGCACGCGCTGATCCTGTGTGCGGGCTTTTTCGCGCCCTACAATGCGGCCACGCAGAACCGTGAACTGGCCTATGCTCCGCCGACACGGTTGCATCTTGTGGACAGATCCGGATTTCATCTGCGGCCATTTGTGTATGCCTGGACACCGGCGGCCGACGGCTATCAGGAAGACCGCGCACAGCCGTATCCCCTGCGCCTGTTCGTGCGCGGAGATTCATACAGCTTTTTCGGTCTCTTCGAGACCGACCTCCACCTGTTCGGAGTCGACGATCCCGGCCGGGCATTTCTGCTCGGCGCCGACGCTTTCGGCCGCGACGAATTCTCGCGCGTGCTTTGGGGCGGACAGATTTCTGTCGCGGCGGGCATCGTTGCCACCGCCCTCACCCTATTGGTAGGCACTCTCCTCGGAGTGATCGCGGGCTATTTCGGCGGCTGGATCGACGAAACGATTATGGGAAGCACGGAGTTGTTCCTGTCCCTGCCCTGGCTTTACTTTTTACTGGGAGTGCGCGCCTTCCTGCCGTTGCATGTCGATCCGGCGCGAACCTTTCTCCTTCTGACGGGGGTCATCGGTCTAATCGGCTGGGCTCGTCCCGCCCGCATGGTGCGCGGAGTAGTCCTTAGCGTTCGCACTAGAAATTATGTGGCGGCGTCGCACGGCTTCGGCGGATCTCACTTCTATATTTTGCGCCGTCACATCTTGCCTGAGACTTCCGGCGTTCTCCTCACGCAAGCGGCACTCCTCGTACCACGATATATCGCGGCGGAGGCGGCGCTCTCATTCTTCGGATTGGGCGTCGGCGAGCCCGTCCCGAGCTGGGGTAACATGCTCAATGCTCTCCAGCAATACAGTGTGCTGATTTCCTATGGCTGGCTGCTCGCGCCCGCAGTCGCAATATTCGTTACTTCCGTTATGTATTACCTTCTCGCCGATGTCCTTCATTCGCGGTTAGAATCTCGATAATCTACTCAAAAGCAGCGTTCTGTGGGGAATGGGGTGTTATGAAAGTAAGCGCTCGCCTATCCCTACTCGTGTGTCTGCTCGCGGGAATATGCGCGGCTGGCACTTCTTTTGTCGGAGCCTCTGCTCCAGATGCTCTAGGCAAGAATGAAGACGTCCAACATGTCGCTGGCGTTTCCGGCCACTATGGCGGATACCTGACCATCGCGCAGCGCGCCGAACCAAAAACTCTGAATCCGGTAACCGAATCCGACTCCGCCTCGCGCGAAATCATCGGACGCCTCAACGCTGATCTTGTCGAGATCAATCGTTCCACGCAGAAAACCGAGCCCGCGCTTGCCAAGTCGTGGCGCACATCGCCCGATGGGTGCACATTCACTCTTCAACTGCGCAAAGGAATTCGCTTCTCTGACGGGCATCCCTTCGACGCCGACGACGTGATCTTTTCTTTTGCCCTATACATGGACGAGGCTATTGATTCGCCCCAGCGCGACCTCCTCATCATCGACGGCAAGCCGATGACCGTCACCAAGATCGACGCCTACACGGTGCGATTCACGCTTCCCAAGCCCTATGCCGCCGCCGAGCGCCTTTTCGACGGTTTCTCAATACTTCCCAGGCATCTTCTTGAAAAACCCTACAAGGACGGCAAGTTCACGCAAACATGGTCGCTGAATACGCCTGCTTCCGAGATCGCGGGCCTCGGCCCATTTCGCCTTAAGCAGTGCACTCCCGGTCAGCAAATCGTTCTCGAACGCAATCCTTATTATTGGAAGGTAGATCGCGAAAGCCATCGCCTGCCATATCTTGATGCGCTCGTATTTATCTCCGTCGGTTCCGAGGACGCTCAGGTCATGCGCTTTGAGGCAGGCGAGTCCGACGTCGTCAGTCGCCTTAATTCTGAGAACTACAACCTGCTCGCAAAAGAGGAACCGCGCGCCGGATCGCAACTCGCCGACCTCGGGCCAAGTCTCGAATACAACTTTGTGGTCTTCAATCTGAACGACCTGGCTGGCAAGAAGCTCGACGCGGTCGCGCGGAAGCAAGCCTGGTTCCGCGACCTCAAGTTCCGGCAAGCGGTAAACGCCGCGGTGGATCGCGAAGGAATCGTGCGCCTCGTCTATGGCTCTCGCGGCACTCCGCTCTGGGGCAACGTCGGCCCGGGCAACAGATATTGGGTGAATCAGAGCATTCCCCACCCCAGGCGCTCGCTCGACATTGCACGGCAACTGCTCAAATCCGGCGGTTACTCCTGGAACAAAAACGGGCAACTGCTTGACTCCTCCGGCCAGGCGGTCGAATTCACACTCATCACCAGTTCATCAAACGCGCAACGGATGAAGATGGCTACGCTGCTCCAGGACGATCTTGCCCACCTTGGCATGCAGGTTCACGTCGTGCCCCTCGAGTTTCGTGCGGTAATCGATCGCGTTTTCCAAACCTTCGATTACGACGCAGCCATCATGGGCCTTGGCGGGGGCGATGCTGACCCAAATCCGGAGATGAATGTCTGGATGTCGAACGGAACCTCACACATCTGGAATCTCGGTGAAAAACAGCCCGCCACCCCATGGGAGCACGAGATCGACCAGTTGATGCAACAACAAATGGTCACGCTCGACCATGCCAAGCGCAAGCAGCTCTACGACCGCGTCCAGCAGTTGGTCGCGGAAAACTTGCCATTTATTTTTCTAGCGACTCCGAACATCCTGGCGGGCGCGGATTCCCGCGTCGGCAATTTCAAGCCCGCAGTGCTCGATCCCTATACCTTATGGAATGCGGATGAGCTTTACATTCGCAATGCTCGTACACAAGACGCTGGCGTGCGATGACCGGACCCGCAGCCAGGCAACAGAGAGAAAGAACCGCGCCTCCATCAGACCAAAAGCTTATCCAGGCTTGCCTGAAAGGCGACGTTGAGGCGTGGGCTGCACTCATCGATAAATATAAGAATCTGATTTATTCGATCCCAGTAAAGTTCGGCATGTATCAGGATGCGGGCGACATTTTCCAGGCAGTGTGTGTAGATCTCATGTCGGAGTTGCCTAATCTTCGGGAGCACCGCGCGCTCCCGAAATGGCTGATTCAGACCTGCTACCACCGCTGTTTGCAGCACCGCCGATCCGAAGGGCGCAACGTGGAACTCGAGCCCGAACATGCGGAAAAGCGTGCTGATGACGGCGAGCCGCTGCCTGAACAAATGCTCGTTCAACTCGAGCAGGAACAATTACTGCGTGATGTGATCGCCGGATTGCCGGAGCGCTGTGAACAGATGATCCAAATGCTCTTTTTCGAAACGCCGCCGCGTGCTTACGATGAAGTCGCGAAGGACCTCGGCCTCGCCACGGGATCGATCGGCTTTATCCGAGGTCGATGTCTCGCTCGACTAAGAAGAGAGCTTGAAAAGAAGGGCTTCCGATGAGCATTCAGGCGGTGCGCCAGACCGAATTCAATTCCGTCGTCGAACAGCTCTTCGCCTTAAACGATGCCGAAAGCCGTCGCGAGTTGGTTGCGAAACATCTTGGAATCGTCTGGAGTGATGTAGTCAAGTCGCTCACTGAGCGCGTTTGGCAAGAAGTGCGGGTCGATCCGCATCGCGCCGATCGCATCGCGGACGCGGCGCTCGACGTCGCGCAACAAATCGGAGATGAACCCTCTCTTGCGCGGGCCTTCCGAGCCAAGGCAAACGCGCTCTACACGCTCGACCGCCACCAAGCCGCCATCGACCACCACGAGAGAGCGGCGACATACTTCGAGAAAGTCGGCGATCAAGGCGAACTGGCTCGTACGTTGAGCAGTTCGATCCAGCCTCTATTGCTGCTGGGCCGTTACGATCAGGCCCTCGCCACCGGCGAACGCGCGGCCGAAATTTTCCGCAAGCAGGGGAACACGCGTCGTCTCGCCCGCCTCGAAATCAACATCGCGAATATCTATCACCGCCAAGACCGCTTCGCCGAAGCGCTTGCAATCTACGATCGCGCCTACCAGGAACTGCTCAAACACGACGACGGCGAGGCGCTGGCCGCCGTTCTCAGCAATCTCTCCCTTTGCTACATCAGCCTGAACGATTTTCCGAAGGCACTGGAGTTTCACCGCATTGCCCGCCAGCAGTGCGAGCAGCGTGGCATGCCGATTCTGGTCGCCTATGCCGATTACAACATCGCCTACCTCTACTTCCTGCGCGGCGAATATGGCCGCGCGATTCAAATGCTGCGCAACGCCTCCGTCAGCGCTGGCCAGGCGGACGACACCTATCAGATCGCGCTTTGCAAGCTCGATCTCTCCGAGATTTATCTGGAGCTGAACCTCAGCGCCGAAGCCGGCGAACTCGGACGCGCCGCCCATGAAGGTTTCATGGAACTGGGTTTCGGCTATGAGGCGGGAAAAGCGCTCGCCTTTGCGGCCATGGCTGCCAGTCGCACCGGCCAAGCCTTCGAGGGAATCAAGCTCTTTGCGCAAGCGAAAGAGATGTTCCTCCGGGACAACAATCTGGTCTGGCCATCCCTGATCGATCTCTACGAAGCGCTGGTTCTGTTTAACGAAGGACGGCTGTTCGAAGCCCGCCGCCTGGCCGCTTCGGCGCATGATTTTTTTCGCAGTTCGGCGATGTCAGGGAAGGCGGTGCTCGCCGAGTTGCTGCTGGCGCGCATTTTCCTGCGGATGAAGGATTCGGCCGGCGCCCGAAGCCACTGCCGCCAGGCGCTATCGAGCCTCGCAAATTTCGATTCGCCTGTCTTGCTCTACCAGGCTGAATTCCTGATGGGTGAAATCGCCCGCTCCGACTGCAAAGACGAAGACGCATACCGTTCCTACAGCCGCGCCCGCGAATCTGTAGAGCGGCTGCGCGGCAGCCTGCGCGGAGAAGAGCTGAAACTCGCGTTCTTCCAGAACAAACTCGAAGTCTACGAAAACCTCGTCGAACTATGCCTCGGCCGTGAAGGAGGTATGGAAGAAGCTTTCGGCTATATTGAACAGGCTAAGTCGCGTACGCTCGCCGATCTTTTAAGCAAGCCGATGCACGTTGCACCCGCTAGTGATGCCGGTCAAAGCGATCTGGTGCGCTCCATTCGCAATCTGCGTGAAGAGCTGAACTGGTACTACAACCTCATCGAGCGCGAGCAGTTGCGCCCCGAAGAACGCTCTCAGGAAAGAATCAAACAACTTGAACAAGAGGCGCACCTGCGCGAGACCGACCTGATGAAAGCCATGAAGGAAGCCACTATTGCCGAGGTTCACGAGGCCGGACTTGAGGTTGCGCCGCCCGTCTCTCTCGACGAGATCAGAGTCGCGCTGCCCGGGGACGCAACCCTTGTCGAATTCTTCCGCGCCAAAGACCACTACCTGGCCTGCGTTCTCACTCACGACGATCTCCAGATCACTCCCGTCACCGTGCAACCCCGCATTCAAAAGCTCCTCCAACTCCTCCAATTCCAGATGTCAAAGTTCCGACTCGGCCCAAAGTACCTGAGCGCCTTCAGCCAGCCGCTCCTCGAGTCAACCCAGTCCCATCTCAAGAATCTCTATCAGGAGTTGATCGCGCCCATTCGCCATCAGCTGAATTCCAAACACTTGGTTTTCGTCCAGCATGGCCTGCTGCATTATGTTCCGTTTCACGCACTGCACGATGGCGAGTCTTATCTCGTCGATCGATTTTCGATATCCTATGCGCCAAGCGCCAGTGTCTACGCGCTCTGCCAGTCCAAAGCCGTAAACGCTACCGGCGATCCGTTAATCCTCGGCATCCCCGACGCTCAGACTCCCTCCATTCAAACCGAGGTCGACGCACTCAGCACCATGTTTCCGGGCGCCAAGGTATACGTGGGCGAAAACGCGACCGAAGCGGTGTTGCGCGCCCACGCCACGTCCAGTCGCATCGTACACATCGCAACCCATGGATATTTCCGGCAGGACAACCCGATGTTTTCATCGATTCGCCTCGGCAACTCGCACTTGAGCCTGTACGACATCAATCACCTCAAGTTGCCGGCCGAACTGGTCGTCCTGAGCGGATGCGCCACCGGCCTCAACGTGATCACACCGGGTGACGAACTCATCGGGCTCGCCCGAGGCCTGCTTCAGGCGGGTGCGCAGTCACTTGTTCTTACTTTGTGGGACGTACATGACGAGAGCACCAAGGATTTCATGATCGCCTTTTACACGCGGCTTCAGCAGGGGCAAGCGAAGTCTGCGGCCATGCGGGAGGCCATGCTCGAATTGCGTCAGAGCCATGCCCACCCCTATCACTGGGCACCTTTCTCATTGATAGGAAAAGGGTAAGCAGACTTTTGAAATTTTCTTCTCGCACCTATATTTTTCATCCTGCTGGGTTCCCTTATTCAACAGAAAGACATATCCAGGAAAGGCGACAGTACAATGGAGCACTTCTCCGAACAAGTCTGGGCGGATTTTGCACGCGGCTTCCACGCCTCCGAAAAGGCGCAGGACATCAAGGCGCACATCGCCGCCGGTTGCATGGACTGCAAGGTAGAGCACAGCTTCTGGGGTCGCCTCCAGGCCATGGCCCAGGCAGAATGCGCCTACAATGCGCCGGAGAATCTGGTACGCCTTGCCAAACTCGAATTCACCGCCGAGCGGGAATTCCACGCCGAAGAGTGGAGCCTGGCAAACCTGCTCTTCGACAGCCTTGCACAGCCCCTGTTGGCGGGCGTGCGCAGCGGCGGCGCCATTGCGAGGCAAGTCGTGTATGAAGCAGAGGGCCTCACCGTTGACCTGAGGTTCGATCGGGTTGTCCCGTCGGGCACGGTGGCTGCGGTCGGGCAGATTCTTGACAGCTGCAGCCCGCATGAACTTCTGGCCGGTTCGCCCGTCGTGATATGGACCGCGAGTGGCCAACTGGTAGCCACCACCACCGCCAATTCATACGGAGAATTTCAACTGGAATTTGAGGCGCGAGACGATCTTCGGCTGGTGGCTCGAGTGGGCACCCGCCGGCTCCGGATGCCTCTCACGAACTTGAAGTAACATGCCTCCCCTTACGAAAGGCACGATAACTGGTTACTCGCAAGAGATTACGGGTGTAAGTGGCGGGCCCTCAATGGGCCAGCTAAACTCACCGGAACTTCCGAAGTGGGGCCCGTTTCAGAAAGGGATAGAAAGTATGAACGGACAGAAAGCACAAGTGAAACGGGTGGGATGGTTGGCATGCCTGGCATTGCTTTTGATTTCGGCGTGCGCACCTTCGGCAGAGGCCCAAACGCGCCTGATTGTGCGCGATTCGCTCGGCCTCCCCGGAATCAATCTCACGTGCCTGCTCGCGGGCTGCAAGGTAGTCGGCGGCCTCGGTGATCCCAACGGACAGCTCTTCCTCGTTACGTTCCCCCCGATTCTGAGTCCGGTAACATCGCTCCTGCGGCTGAATTTGCAGACCGGTATTCTGTCCGTCGAAGTCGATCAAGTCGTCACGCCGTCGCAGCCGGACAGCGGCGCCCCCCCCCCTTACCTCACCGATAGCACTCCAACTTCCTACTACGGAAGCACGGTTTGGCACGGCTATCTCGCCCAGCCGGGAAATCAGTTGATTCGCACCGCGCAGACACGGTCCGCGTTCAACGCTACAGGTGCCGGTGTAACGGTTGCGGTAATTGATACCGGCGTTGACGTCAATCATCCCGTATTGAAAGGCCTACTGGTCAAGGGCTACGACTTCACTCGCAACACCCCCGGTGGCGACGAAGACGTTGACGTCAGCGGCGGCGATTCCAACACGGGTACGACCTCTGCCGCGACACTCGACCAGCGCACCGTCGCCGTTCTCGATCAGCGCAGCGTGGCCGTTCTCGATGGCAGCGGCGCCTCCTATTCCGACTTCGGACACGGCACCATGACGGCCGGTCTGGTGCACCTCGTTGCACCCCAGGCGAACATCATGCCGCTGAAAGTATTCACCGCCAGTGGATCGGCCTACGATTCCGACATCCTGCGTGCGATCTACTACGCCGTCGCGAACGGAGCGCAGGTCATGAACATGAGCTGGAATTATTCGAGCTCCTCCTCGGAACTCGCGGAAGCCGTTCAGTACGCGAATAGCAAGGGCGTGATCTCGGTTGCGGCAGCCGGCAATGACGGACAATACACCGTCGTCTATCCGGGCGGATTGCCGGGCGTCATCGATGTGGCCTCCACTTCCAACAATGACACGCCGTCGAGCTTTACTAATTACGGTGCGCCCCCGGTATGGATCGCCGCTCCCGGAGAGATGATCGTCACCACCTATCCATGGGGTACCTATGCCGCGGCTTCAGGTACGTCGTTCAGCACACCGCTCGTCGCCGGCACCGCTGCCCTCATGATGGGAAACAACAGCAATTGCCCGAACTGGAGCGTTCCGCTCGGCTTGGCGAACGCACAATATATCGGCTACCAGCAATTGGGCTTCGGTCGCCTCGATACATATCAGGCATTGCAGGCCTGCAACTTGCTCCCATAAGACTCGATCGCGGACCACGAGATGGCGGGAATCGACAATTCGCTGCTGCAAGGCCATGGACTGTTGTTACGAGTCAAGGAACTGGAAGAGCAGCATCTCTCTTTCAGAAACTCGCTGGTCTGCGCGTTCAACCAGTTGCTTGATCTGAAAGATCTCAACACCGGAGTTCACAGCACGAGGCTGGCGGAGTGGGCGCTCCGCGTATCGCGCAAAATGAATATTCCCGATGAGCACTCCTATCAGGTCGAGGTCTCCGCGCTCTTGCATGACGTCGGCAAGATTGGTGTACCCGACTCGATTCTCAAGAAAAACGGACCCCTCACTCCTGAGGAACGCGCGCTCATCAATCGCCACCCCGAATACAGTTGGTCGATTCTGCGCTTAGTTCCGGGGCTCGAGGAAGCGAGCCTCTACGCACTGCATCATCACGAGGCCGTGGACGGCAAGGGCTATCCCGCCGGCTTGAGAGGTACCGACATTCCCCTGGTATCCCGCATCATCTGCGTCATCGATGCCTATGACGCCATGGTCTCAAATCGCTGCTACCGAGCCGGTCTGCCGCATGAAGAGGCCGTCCGCCGCCTCGTCCAGAGCAGCGCAACGCAATTCGATGCCGAGGTAGTGAACGCCTTCATCCCGATCGCGGAGCAGGAAGCAGCCGACGTTTTCGCGGCCGCCGGCACCAGCACGTCCGCTGCGCTTTAAGTTCATCCTGCGTTCCACGGATGAGCACGGATTACCACGGATCTTTTCATTTATTTGTTTATTTTAGTAAGCCGTTCAGGCAGTCTGATTTTCTGCGGCCTTCATCAACTTCCCGAACCTGATGTACCAGTTCGTCGCCCGGCGCCGCCTTGCCAATTTCCATCGTGTCCGACCAGTTTTTGCGACTTGAGAATCTCGTCGAACGGCACGCCACTCGCAGGGGTTGTGTTTGCTGTTCTCGTTTTCGTCGGCGCTCTCGCAAAGCGATGCTCGTCGCTTTCGAGTGAGCGCGTGAGATCTTGGCGGTGTAGACCTCGCAAACATCTTTTATCGCGCAGATTCATATCGCGCAGATCCGTATCCCTTTGATCCGTATCGGGTTCATCGTGTGAACCGAGGCTGTCACCCGCCCACACATTTTCGTCACCAAACTCTTCTAATGGGACACCGGGCAAGAGGACATCGCCCTTGGGTCACGTCCTGGTGCTACGTCATCCGTGCCCCTGCACTTTGGGCGGATTGCTTCTACCGCCTCCTCTCAAGAATTGAGGTAGGAGGTCGATGAGGAATACAGCAATCTTCGAGAAGAAGTGTCGTCCCATGATAACGACTGAGGGCACAGCAAGAGATTGTCCGCCGTATTCGGAGCTCTCAGGCGAAACGGTACATGCCTCGGGAGCACGGGGACTAGCCACTGCCAGCGCTGCTGACCCGTGCCGAAGCAATCTAGATGGGATCGCCGTCAAAGAAGCGGATGTTGGCCAACTTATCAGTGGCGATGGTTCTGGAAAACAAAAGCTGCGCGTCCTCATGGTGGAGGATGATTCGTCGGACGTCGAACTCGAGCGGCGAGCCCTGGAACAGGCGGGATTCGATGTGGAGTGCGCAACCATCGAAGGGCGGGAGGAGTTTATCGAAGAGATTCGGCGCGCGGCCTATGACGTCGTACTCGCGGATTACAACCTGCCCTTCTGGAATGGACTGGAGACGTTGGGATTGCTTCGCGAGGAGGGACTCGACGTTCCCGTGATTGTGGTGTCCGGTTACCTCGGTGAACTTCGGGCGGTCGAGTGCATCAAGCAGGGAGCTGCCGATTACGTTCTGAAAGATCATCTGGTGCGCCTGCCAATTTCGGTGCGACGCGCCTTGCTGGAACGGAGGTTGCGGGAAGAACACCGCGAAACGCTGGAGGATCTGGCGCGGTCGAACCGCGATCTCGAGCAGTTTGCCTACGTGGCCTCACACGACTTACAAGAACCATTGCGGATGGTGGCGATCTACACGCAGCTGCTGGCGGAGCGCTATGGGGACAAGCTCGATCAAGAGGCCGACAAATACATCCGGTATGCGGTCGACGGCGCCACCCGGATGCAGACTCTGGTGCAAGATTTGCTGGCTTTTTCGCGGGTTGGACGGCAAGGCGCGGAGTTTGGATTGACCGACTGCGCGGCAGTAGTGGACCGGGCGCTGAGGAACCTGCACACCGCCATCGAGGAAAGTGGAGCGCGAATCGAGTGTAGCGATCTGCCGGCAATCACCGGCGATTGCTCACAACTTGCGCAGCTTTTCCAGAACCTGATCGGGAACGCGATCAAGTTTCGAAGAGCCGAGTCTCCAAGGGTTCGGATCACGGCGGAAAAGAGCAAGCAAGAGGTGATTCTCTCGGTCGCGGACAACGGGATCGGCATTGCTCGCGAAGATGCCGATGCAATATTCGTGATCTTCAAACGATTGCATACGCGTAGCGAGTATCCCGGCAGCGGCATTGGACTGGCGATCTGCAAGAAGATCGTAGAACGGCATGGCGGACGAATCTGGGTGGAATCCGAGCCCGGTCACGGGTGCACGTTCCGATTCGCGATCCCGGATGTGAAAGAAGGAAGCATACGAACGCAACGGTAAACAGCCCGCCCGAAGTCCTATTGGTGGACGACAACCCGGCCGATCTCGAGCTGACGTACGAGGCGCTCGGGAGATCGACGCCTCGCGTCTCAGTCAACATGGTTGGCGATGGAGTGCAAGCTTTGGCTTTTCTGCAACGCGAGGGAAATTACGCCGACAAGCCCCGGCCGGACCTGATCGTGCTCGACCTGAACCTGCCGCACAAACACGGGCGGGAGGTGCTTTCGGAGGTTAAGAGCGACCCTGAGCTCGCGCGCATACCGGTGGTCATTTTTTCTACGTCACAGGCGAGTTCCGACATCAACGGGAGCTACGACCTGGGAGCGAATTGCTATTTGTGCAAGCCCGGGAACCTTCCCGAGTTCCGGGCAGTCGTGCAGTCGATGGCGGATTTCTGGCTGGATTCCGCCGTTTTGCCACACAAGGAGAGTCGATGAGCGAATCGCCAAGGCACGTTCTGCTGATCGAGGACAACCCAGGGGATGCGGACCTCATTCGGCTGCGATTGACTGAGGGCAAGTCGCCGGTCCTGGTAAGCCGGGTGGAACGGCTGGCGGATGGGCTGGCCTCACTTGATAGAGAGACGCCCTCGGTGGTCCTGTTGGACTTGAATCTTCCGGACAGCCAGGGTGCGGAGACCTTTCGCAGGGTGCTGGCCAAAGCACCCGATGTGCCGGTGGTAATCCTCTCCGGGCAGGACGATGAGGGACTCGCGATCAAGGCGCTCCACCAGGGCGTGCAGGACTACCTGGTGAAGAGCGATTTCAGCCACGGGGAACTGGATCGTGCGATGCGCCACGCAGTCGAGCGCCAGGCGCTGTTGCGTTCGCTCGAGATGAGCCGCAGGCAGCAACTGGAATTCAAGAATCAGTTTCTCTCGCACGTCTCGCACGAGCTGCGTACACCACTGACCTGTATTCATCAATTTGTGACCATCCTGCTGGACGGGCTGGCCGGTGCGGTGAGCGAAGAGCAGCGCGAGCACCTGCGGACGATCCTGCGCAGCGTGAATCAGTTGGGTGCCATGGTCCGCGACCTGCTTGAGGCAACACGCGCCGAGTGCGGAAAGATCAAACTCGATACCCGGTGCACTTCCATTGCCGAGCCGATGCGTTCGGCAGGCGCAATGATGCAGGCGATTGCTCGCGAAAAGCGAATCAACCTCGATGTGACGGCCGATCGCGGGATTCCTCTTGTGCTTGGTGACGTGGAGCGCATCATGGAGATCCTCATCAACCTGATCGATAACGCGATCAAGTTCACGCCGCTGGATGGATCGGTCACGGTTCGAGCGTCGCGGATGCGCAGCGATCCTGAGTTTGTCTGCGTCACCGTTTCCGATACGGGGCCGGGAATCACGCCGGAATCGCGGCATTTGATTTTCGAGCGTCTTTATCAAAACCCGCATTCCACCGACAGCAGCCGTAAAGGACTCGGACTAGGACTGTTTATTGCAAAAGAACTGGTTACCTTGCATGGAGGGAGAATCTGGGTGGCGAGCGACCCGGGGAATGGCGCAAGCTTCTCGTTCACGCTGCCCTTGTATGTGCTACCCAAACTGCTCTTTCCGCTCATTACGCAGCAGAACAAGCTGCGTGACGCGCTGACGTTAATACGAGTAGACCTGCGGCCGCGTTCCAAGGCGGCGCGCGGTGGCTGGAAAGAAACAACGGCTCGCTGTCTCGACCGTTTGGAACGCTGCGTGTACCTCGACAAGGATCTGGTGCTGCCGCCGATGGCGGCGCCAGGGCAGGGAGAATCATTTTTCGTGGTTGCGTCCACCGATCTGAAGCGGGCGGAGATCATGATGACGCGCATTCGGGGACAGATGGCAAAGATGCCGGAGCTGCAATCGGGAGGAGAACTTCATGTGGAGGCCTCGGAGATACCCATGCTCGATGTTGCGGGCAGGCCTTTGAACGGAGCTATGGGCGGGACCCTGAACGGAAATTTAGACGAACAGGTGGCGGCGATTGCGGAGCGGGTCACGGAAATGGTCCGTGCCGCAGTGGCATCGCCGCAAACAATTGCGCAATAACAAGCAGGCAGCAACAGGAATTCAAGGAAATTAACTTAAGGAGAATTTATGGCTTCAGTCCCCAAAATACTGATCGTGGACGACGACCCTGATCTGAGGCAGGCACTCCGGCTGCGTCTGCGCGCCAACCACTACGACACCATCAACGCGGCCGATGGTTATTCAGCGATTGCGCAAGCTTACAAGGAGCATCCGGATCTGATCATTCTGGATCTCGGACTGCCGGCGGGCGATGGATTCGTGGTGCTCGATCGGTTGCAGCGGGACGACAAACTCTCAAACATTCCTGTGATTGTCCTGACAGCGCGCGATCCGCAGAGCACGGAGCAGGAGGTGCTGGAGGCGGGTGCCGCTTCATTTTTCCAGAAGCCCGCTGACAACACGGAACTGCTCGAGGTGATTCGCGCCACCTTGATGCACAACCCCGAGGACGCGCCGCTGCTGTCCTGAGAGTTGGTTTGCCGCGGCGCGAAGCCCTGGACAGCATCACTCCGGCAGTCGTCAACGGCGTATTAGAAGCGATCCATTGTTAGGCGGTTCCGGTCCTTGAGGCCGCACGCAAAAAGGAGCTGTCATGCAGCCAGATTCCCCAACCAAAGCCGCTGGGTGGTCAAACGGATGTGTCCGGCGGCATCGGCGCGCACCTTTCAGTGTCCCCGTCAAACTGCATCACTTGAAGGCAGGCGTGAGCTGGACGTCGACGGGGATGAGCCTGGATCTCAGCGAAGGAGGATTTGGAGCGTTGGTCAATGGGAATCTGCGCCCGGGCGAGACGCTGGAGATCGAGTTGCCACTCCTGGAGAACAGTCTCCGGCTGATCGCTATCGTGCGGCATTGCTCAGACTTCGGGTGCGGGCTGGAGTTCCTGGGGCTGACACCGCAGGAGCGCACGCTGATCGTCGACCAGACCACGCATCGGGGACTGGCGTGCACACCGCGACTCGCCAAACTGATGGGATGAGGCAGTTCCAGCGATGCCCTTGCGGCCGGGATTACGCCGGGCCGAAAGGCGAAGCTCCAATTTGGGAAATCAATTTTTGGCTGAATTCGTCGTGTGACACCGTCCCGATTTCGCCCCGCTCATACTGATTCTGGCTGGTGATGACGGTGTGGCTGGAAAGAAAGGCTTCTAAATTTATGCTCGACCAAGGCGGTACTGGATGAAGGAGCAGTCCGATTCCCGCCTCGCGCAGTTCTATGGGAGAGCCTCTACTGCGGCGAGTGTATTCTTAGCCGCGGTCGGCATTTGCGGAATGGCGGGCTCGGCGCTGCATATCCGCAGCCTGGTGACGTGGGGAGTCGAGCCGCTCACGCTGAAGGTGAACGCGGCGGTCTGCTTCCTCCTGGCCGCGGTCGCCCTGTGGTTTCTTCGCGAAGAGGGGTCGATCTCGCATGGCGGTCGGACGGCCGGTCGCATGGCGGCCTTCTTGTTATGCGGACTTGCCCTCTTGAGTGGCATAGAGTTCTTTTTCAGCCGCGGCTTCCACATCGACCAGTCGGTGATTTCCGCCCTACCCGATCCGTCGAATGCCACGCTTCATCCTGGGTTGATGTCTCCCATTACTGCGTTCAACTTCATGGTCCTCGGGGCCGCACTGTTGCTCATCGACTGGCGAATCAAAAACCGCGACTGGCCCGCGCGAAAGGCGGCGGAAAAAGCACAACGGGCGCTGGCTTCGATCGTGACCTTCTCGCACGACGCCATCATCGGCAAGGACTTGGACGGGATTGTCACCAGTTGGAACCCCGGCGCGGAGATCATCTACGGCTACGCTGCGGCGGAAATGATTGGTCGGCCCATCGCCACGCTGATTCCTCCCGATCGGACGGAGGACTTCAACTCGATCATGCGGGCCATCCGGCATGGAGAGCAAGTCCGCCACTATGAATGCGCGCGGATCAGGAAAGACGGGCAACGGATTGATGTCTCCCTTTCGGTCAGCTCCGTAAGAGACGATACCGGCAAGATTGTGGGAGCTTCAACCATCGCGCGCGATATTACGGAGCACAAGCGGGCGGAGCAGCGAGTGCGGGAGTCGGAAGAAAAATACCGTAACCTGTTCGACTCCATGGTCGAAGGCTTTTGTCTGATCGAAGTGCTCTTCGACGAACACGAACAGCCAGTCGACGTCCGCTTTCTCGAGATCAGTCCATCTTTCGAAACGCAAACCGGCATCCAGAACGCGCAGGGAAAGAGGATGCTCGAACTGGCGCCGGACACGGAAGAGCGTTGGTTCGATTTTTATGGAAAGGTAGCGCTCACGGGCGAACCTGGACATGTAGAAAATGAAGCGGCGGCACAACAGCGCTGGTATGACGTTTACGCCCGTCGCATCGGCGAGCCTGAGCAGCGCCAGGTCGCCGTCATTTTTGCCGATATCACCGCCCGCAAGCGGGCGGAAGAGAAGATCCGCAAGCTCAACCAGGAATTGGAAGAGCGAGTGCAACGCCGGACCGCTCAGTTGCACGAAAGTGAACAGCGCGTGCGGCGAAAATTAGACAGCATTCTCTCCCCTGAGGGCGACTTGGGGAGCTTGGAATTGTCCGACATTCTGGATATTCCGGCGATCCAGCAACTCCTGGATAGCTTCCATTCGATCGTCCACGTGACCACGGCGCTGCTTGACCTCAAGGGCAATATCCTGACCGCCGTGGGCTGGCAGGACATCTGTGTGAAGTTTCACCGGATCCATCCGGAAAGCTGTCAGCACTGCGAGGAAAGTGACCGCCAACTGTCAGCGGGAGCGCCGCCAGGAGAGTTCAAGATTTACAAATGCAAAAACAATATGTGGGACGTCGTCACACCCATCGTGGTGGGCGACCACCATATGGGGAACCTCTTTTGCGGGCAGTTTCTGTTTACAGGCGAGTCCATTGACTACGAACTCTTCCGAGCCCAGGCAAGAAAGTATGGCTTTAATGAACATGAGTACATTGCTGCGCTGGAAGCCACGCCGCGATTGAGCCAGGAAGAGGTCAATGCCAGCATGGCGTTTCTTGCCAAGCTCGCGGGGATGATCTCGCAATTGAGTTATGGCACGATCAAGCTGGCCCGGGCGTCGACTCAGCTTGGCCGCGCCAATGCCGATCTCGCTGCGAGTAATAAGGAGCTTGAGGCCTTCACGTATTCCGTCTCACACGACCTGCGCGCGCCCTTGCGCCACATCAGCGGATTTTCCAAATTGTTGGCACAGGAGTTCGGTACCACGCTGCCGGCAGAGGCGCAGCATTACCTCGAACGGATTGAGGGCGGCACGCGCCGCATGGGAATGTTGATCGATGATCTGCTAAATCTCGGGCGAATCGGGCGGCAGTCGCTACGACTACAGGTCACCGGATTGCGCTCCATCGTAGACGAAGTGATTGCCGAGTTGCAGCCCGAGTGTGAAGGCCGCGAGATAGAGTGGAAAATTGGAGAATTGCCTTTTCTCGATTGCGATCCGGGCTTGCTCAAGCAAGTGTTGCAGAACCTGCTTTCGAATGCACTTAAATTTACCCGGCCGCGTTCTCACCCCGTCATCGAGGTGGGACAGATAGAGGCCGAGAATGGGCCTGTTGTTTATATCCGCGACAACGGGGTGGGCTTCAATATGAAGTACGCGGACAAGCTTTTCGGCGTATTCCAGCGCCTGCACCGCCAGGAAGACTTTGACGGAACAGGCGTAGGGCTGGCCACCGTGCAACGCATTGTCCAGAAGCATGGCGGTCGCATCTGGGCTGAGGCCGAGCTCGACAAGGGTGCAACCTTTTATTTCACGGTTGGCAATCACGAAGCGAATGGGACCAAGACCCTGACCGCTGTGGCGGGAGAACAATGATGACCCAGAACCAAATCGAAATTTTATTAGTGGAAGACAATGAAGATGATGTGGAATTAACACTTCACGCCCTAAGAAAAGAAAATCTCGCCAATTCGATTCACGTGGCGCGTGACGGCGAAGAGGCGCTCGATTTTCTCTTCTGTAATGGGAGCCATACTGAACGCTCTTTCGACGAACCACCCCGTCTGGTGCTTCTCGATCTCAAGTTGCCAAAAGTCGATGGGATGCAAGTACTGAAGCGTCTTAAAGAAGATCCGCGCACGTGCACGATTCCGGTGGTGATACTGACTTCGTCGAATGAAGAACGCGATCTGATTAAGAGCTATGGATTGGGCGCCAATAGCTACATTCAGAAGCCGGTGGACTTCGACCAGTTTCAGCGGACGGTGAAGAGTGCAGGCCTCTACTGGCTGCTGGTCAACCAGTCTCCTGTGGTGACAGCGGCGGCGCACGGCGGCGAAGAGTTAGACCAAGAGGGATGAGTGCCACATAAAAAAGAGCCCGGAGTTTGTTGTCTCCGGGCCCGTCCAGGAGAGACTTATTGCGCACGACTTGCGGTAACAGTGCGGAACGTGCAGGTTCTCATCGCTCCACGCCTGTTACCGAATGATGTGGCTTACTGAGGTGTGGCAACGAATCCATCGTTGGTAGGCGCCGTGCCATAAAAGCCAACCAACATGCCCTTGTCATTGATGCCGTTAACGATCGTGGATCCAACTCCGCTCGGGTCATCGACCGTTTGCCACGAATTCGAACTCACTGTGTAGACAAAGCCATGCGTGAGGCCGCTTGCATCCGCGTAGTCGCCAACCACTTGACCGTTGTTGTTCAGACCAAGAGCCTGGGTGAAGCCCGCGGCGTCGGGAGCATCGAGAATCGTGAAGTGGCCTTGGACCTTCAGCCACCCGTGATTGTTGTTGGCGCTGTCCACGGTGAAGCCGCAGACGTCGCCTGCATTGTTGATGCCGGTAGCCTGCGCGCTCGTCGAACCGGGAATAGTGAACAACTCGAACACGCCACCAAATTCGTCATAGACGTAGGCGTGATCGGGGCCGGAACCGTCGGCCTTGGTGCTGTAGTAGCCAGCTGCCTGGCCGAAGTCGTTCTGGCTGAGCAACTGGTTGAAGGGCGTCTTCGGATAGCTCACGCTCACGAAGGTTCCTTCATAATCGGTGAAGCCGAACGTCTTGCCGCTTTTCAAAACGTAGAAGCCAGAAGTCTTGAAGGGTTCGTTGTTGATGCCGATCACCTGTGTCATGGCCGCTTTGGGGTAGTTTTCCGTGGTGAACTTGCCGGTTGTGAGACTGTATGTGAATCCCGAGTTGACGGCGAAGCCGTGATAGCCGGCGATGTCGCCCGAGTTATTGATGCCCAGCAACTGCGTAAAACTGTCGCCGGGATAATTAACAGTCTGGAAGTTGTATGAGGTTTGGGCAAAAGCTGCGCTCATGCTGAACAGCACGAACAAGCTCACGGGGAGAACTAACATTTTTAGTTTCACGGTATTCCTCGTCCTTCTTCGTTCCAAGGGAACGGAATCTCAGAGCCCGCCTGGTGGCTGAACCCCGCGCAAAATCGGCTGCGAACTGGCTCGGATAGGAAGCAATCTTCGCGGTTAAATTTCGCGCTCACTTGTTAAAGCGACGTCGGGGAGTGAATTCCCTCACGCTTTTCAGAAATAATCTCGAAGGGCTGTGCGCACGCCAGTATCTGCGGCCGCCGAGTCGACCGATACGCGGTTGAGGGAGACCGAACTCTCAGGCGCGATCCCGGTCGCCATTCTGGTCCCCAGGATTTGACCACTCGGTCGGATGGCTGAGAGAATTCCGCGATATGAAATCTCTTTGTGATGGTTGGGGTTATGGTTGTGTCGCGATTCTGCTTTTGTTTATCGCGTTAGTGGCGGCTCCACTATCGGCACAGGCCCCCGTCCCGTGGCACGATGATCTGGTCGATCACATGGCAGGAGTCTGGAAGCTTGAGGGCCCAGTCATGGGCCGCACCGGCCACCATGACGTAGAAGCCGAATGGGTCCTCGATCACCAGTTCCTTCGCATCCATGAAAAAACCCGGGCCGACGCTCCAACCGGCGAACGTGCCTACGAGGCGATCTGGTTTCTCGGTTA
Source organism: uncultured Acidobacteriaceae bacterium (assembly GCA_963841945.1). Taxonomy (GTDB): domain Bacteria; phylum Acidobacteriota; class Terriglobia; order Terriglobales; family Acidobacteriaceae; genus Acidiflorens. The sequence continues at coordinate 127,939 of CAWJFC010000008.1, read as the reverse complement.
CGATCCCGTTAGTGAGCATTACGTTCTTCACCTGATGGATGTATTCGGGGCGCGCTTTTCGGAAACGCTCGGCTATGGCACGCGCGAGGGCAACGCGATCCGCTTCGTTTTCGAGTACCCGGATGGTCCGTTTCACACGACATTTCGGTGGACCCCCGAGTCGGGCGCATGGGAATGGCTTATGGAACAGAAGAACAAAGAAGGCAACTGGACGCAGTTCGCCGATCTGAAACTAACGCGAGCCCCGCACTAGCCTGAGAGGTATTGATCAAGACTAGTCGTCATCGACGGAAGCGAAAGTGAGGTCGGCAAGTTTGCGGTATTCCGGAACTTGGCTCATCAGCGGAGCGGACGTTTAGTGTCCCGGTACGCGATTGCCCAGTTCGCGAAGTCGAACGCCGTTCTTGAGGTTAAACTCCATCTCTTCGAGAGTGATCCCCTTGGTCTCCGGCACAAACAGAGCCACGAACGCTATTGCGAGCACGCAGAAGCCCGCGAACACATAAAAGATCGATGCGTTGCCATGCGCTTGCATGAAGGAGAGAGCGTTCGCCATTACGAGACCGGCGAAGGTCCAGTTGACCATGGTTGTGATCGTCATGCCGATTTCGCGGCCTTCGAGCGGGAAGATTTCAGAACACACGATCCAGACGACCGGGCCCCAGGAGACAGCAAAACCAAAGATGTAGAGTATTGCCGATACCAGCAGCACTGCCTTCGGCGTGCTCCCGATCATGGAAGGGTCGGAGGCGGAGCCAATCGCGTGGAAAGCGGCACCTGCCGCAATCATGGTGACCAGCATGGTGATCGCGCCGACATAGAGCAGCTTCTTGCGTCCCCACTTCTCGACCAGGCGGATCGCAGGAAAGGTGAACAGCATGTTCACCGTCGGGACAGTCATTGAGGCGAGCAATCCCTTCATGCCCGCGTACCCGAAAATCGTCGGCGAGTAGTAGATCATCATGTTGATACCAACGAGTTGCTGGCACATCTGCAAAAAAACGCCCACGAGCAGAACCTTCAGGAAGTAGCCGCGCATCACAATTCCCACACCTGCGCCCTGCGGTCCGTGCAGCGCCTGCTCGATCTCCTCGATCGCGAGGTCAATTTCCTGTTCTGTATTCAGCGTCCGGCGCAGGACCTTGATCGCGTCGTCTCTCCTGCCCTTCAGCATCAGCCAACGCGGACTCTCGGGGAGCATGAAGCCGCAAAGGAACATGAGCGCCGCGAACAAGGTGATGGTCAGAAACATGAGCGGCAGAGAAGTGGCGGGATTAACGAAGGCTCGGGCAATCAAAACGTTGGTGAGAGAGATCAGGAATATTCCGATCGTGATCATCAACTGGAAGAGCGTACCCATCGATCCACGAATGGATGCGGGAGCGGTCTCGGACAGAAAAAGAGGAACGACGAAGGAGGCGACGCCGACTCCGAAGCCGAGAGCGAAGCGGCAGGCAGAGAGCACGGGCAACGGCGGGAGCAAAGCCGAGTACGCGGAAGCTGCGGTGAAGATGAAGCCGGCGAAGAGCAGGCTTTTCTTACGGCCGAGGAAACGGGCGAAGATCCCAGAAAGCAGCGCGCCGACGATACCGCCGGTCGCCAGGATGGACGAATAGTGCTCCCCGCCCTGGACGCCGAGGTGATAGTGCTGCTGAATCGTCTCGAGTGAGTTCGCGATAAATCCCTGATCGAGGCCAAACAACAGGCCGCCCAGCGCGGCCACCGAGCAGATGATGTAGACGATTGTCTTGTAGCCGCCAGACTTTGCTCCGACCGCTCCCGCTTGGGACATTTCCACCTCAGGCTATTTCGACGCGTTATAAAGCGATTTAGTTCGCACTCATCATACCGTTGTTTGCGGCGGCTGCAAATCTTGCCTCGGAGAACGTCAGAATTACTTGTTTACTTCCGCGATCACTGCTCCAAACGGCGCAAGTGCGACCGCGCCGTTCTTGCCGATCTCCGCTGCACCAACCAGCGGAGCCAGCGTAAACTTCGCAAATCCCTGACTGGCTAGATCGAGCTTCAGCGTTCGCGGGGCATCCGACATGTTTAGCGCAACCAGCACCGCTTTGCCTTTATAGATCCGCAGATAAGAGAGCACATTGGGATCGTCTTCGTTCAGCGCGGTGTAACTGCCATCAAGCAGTGCCGGATTGCTATGCCGCAGGGCGAGGACCGCTTTGTAGATACTCAGCACCGAGTTCGGGTCTTTACTCTCGCTGGCCACGTTGTGCGTCTCATAGCTTGGTGGTACTGGCAACCACGGCGTTGTCTGGCTGAATCCGGCGTTGGGCGCGGTGTTCCACTGCATCGGGGTACGTTCGCCATCGCGGCCGATCTCGGCGGGCCAGCCCGTGATTCCGATCGGGTCCTTCACGTCTTCCTTGCGCCTGGGATCGTTGTTCTCCATTCCAATCTCTTCGCCGTAATAGAGGATTGGAGTGCCACGAAGGGTGAGGTAGAACATGGCCATCAGCTTGGCGATGGCGTCGTTGTGCTGGCCGTCACCGTAGCGATTGTAGGAACGCACGATATCGTGATTGCTGATGACGAAAACCGGCCAGCCCTTGGCGGAATTTACGGCTGCGATCTGCTTGCGGAAGTCGGGCGGCGAGAGCTTATTCACCGTGGTGAACATGAAGTCCATCGGCATCTGGAGTTCTTTGCTGCCGTCGCCGTAATACTTGTTGAGCTGGGCGATGTTGGAGGTCCAGGTTTCGCCGATCAGGACCGCACCCGATTCGTCGGCCACTTTACGCATCTTCTGGAGTTCGGTGTGGACCTCGGGGAGATTGGTGTTGTACTTGTTCTCGGTAATCGGATCGCCCTGTCTGTTCTTGCCCGGAAGAACGGGGTCGTCATGCAGCGCAGGATCTTCGAACAGCGTATCGACTGCATCGAGCCGGAACCCGGCAACGCCGCGCTTGTACCACCAGCGCATGGTGTTGAGCATTGCGCTCTCAACCGCGGGGTTGCGCCAGTTCAGATCGGGCTGCGCCGCATAGAAGAAGTGGTAGTAGTACTGGCTCGTTGTCGGATCGAACTTCCACGCCGAGCCGCCGAAGAGCGAGATCCAGTTATTGGGCGGTTTACCGTTGCCTTTGCCATCGCGCCAGATGTACCAGTCGCGATGCGCCGAAGTGCGCGAGGACTTCGAGTCGAGGAACCACGGATGCTGATCCGAAGTGTGGTTGGGCACGAAGTCCATGATGATGCGAACGCCGTGCTTCTTGCCTTCGGCGACCATGCGATTAAAGTCGGCGAGTGTTCCGTACATCGGATCGATGTCTTCATAGTTGGAGACGTCATAGCCAAAGTCAACTTGGGGAGAGGGATAGCAGGGCGTGATCCAGATCGCATCCACGCCGAGGTCATGCAGATACTGCATCTTCGAAGTAATGCCGTTCAAGTCGCCGATGCCGTCGTTATTGCTGTCGGCAAAACTGCGCGGATATATCTCGTAGAAGACAGCGTTCTGCCACCACTGATGGCCTTCGGCGTCGACGGCCGGTGTTTGCGCGGCGGCGAAGAGCGGGCAGAAAAGAACGAGCAAGATTGGCAGAATCCGGGAAAACGAAATCCGAGAATTCGGAGACGACATGAATCTCCCTTCTATCTCAATCCATAGAAAATAGCGGGTTGATGGATCATTCCGCAAGCAACATTGCAGAAATCAGGGAGTGGGATGGCAATTTTGGGAATTGCGATGTCGCAAAAATTGCGAAAAAAAGGGGGACGCGAAACTGATGCGTCCCACCTGGGAAGAGAGACATTGTTTCGGCGCTCACGATCGTTGAAGACGGTCGTTGAATATGAGGCGCCAGATTTCTGAAAATCCGATCAGCGGTGGCCGCCGTGGCCCCCACCGCCGCCGTGAGAACCGCCACCTCCACCGTGCGACGATCCGCCACCGCCGTGGCTGCTCGGCGCGGAGTGGCCCCCCCCAAAGCTGGGGGCTCGTCCGCCGCCATAACTTGGAGCGCGACCTCCGCCGTAGCCTGGAGCGCGTCCGCCGTAGCCGGGATAACCGCCTCGTCCGCCATAGCCACGGGGGGTCGCAATCGGCTGCCTCATGTTGAGAGTCGGACGCGAGCCGCTATAGCCGCGACCTTCGGCTCCTGAATACCCACGGCCTTCAGAGCCGGAATATCCACGAGAGGAACCGTAGCCGCGATTCTCGGAGCCCATGCCGCTGGACGGACGTCCCGACTCGGAGCGGCCGGATTCTGCGCCTGCTGACGGAGAGGTTGAGCGCGGCGCCATGGGACTGAACTTCTGCCATCCGCCATTGCTGGCTCCGCCGCCTTCGCGGCCGGAAGATCCGATCGAGTTACCGCCACGCGATTCGGCGGTCATATTTCCGCGCGACTCGTTTCCGCGCGATTCGCCGGCTATGTTGCCGCGCTGCTCGCCCATGGACCGCGATGCCGTGCCTTCGTTGCCGCGAAATCCGGGCTCCGATCCGCGGGCGGTGCTTTGCGTGTTGCCGGCGCGATTCGACGTGCCGTTGCCGAAACCGCTCCGGCTTTCACCGGCACCGCGATTGACCGGGGAGACCCCGCTTTGGCGCATGGCATTTGAGACTGATGCCTGCTCACGCGCGAAGGAGTGAGAGGTTGCGCCCGTGCTTGCCCCGCGCGTCGAGAAGAAGTGCTGATTGCCTGCGCTGTTGTGAACCGTTCCCGGCGCTGCTGCACGGCCGCTCGCGCTCAAGCTGCTGCGGGTCGGCGTGACGGGTAAGTTGCCGGTCGCGAAGTGGGCGTTCTGCAAAGATGCGTGATCGACGCGCGAGAAGGTGCCGCCGTGTCCACCGAAGTGATTGGCATCGACACCGGTTGCGCCACGGAAGTGCGAATCATTCTGCGCGAGACGCACGTTGGAGAAACGGGTGCCCCCGTGGAGGGGAGCGAAGCCGCCGCGATTCCAGCCACCCCAGCCGGTGTAGCCGAAGCGGCCACCCCAGCCACCCCACCAGGGGTGGAAGAAGTCACAGGGTCCGATGGGAAACCAGCCGATCGATCCCCAGCCCCAGCCAAGGCCGAAGCCGCCGCCCCATCCTCTACCACCCCATCCGAAGAAGGAGACGTAGGCCGGGGCCCAGAGCGGACGATAGTAGGGATAGCCGTAGACGGGACCCGGCCACCATCCCCATGCGCCACCGTATTGGAACCAGCGGCCGTAGTGATAGGGGGCCCAGCCCCAGGGTTCGTACGAGACCCAGGTCCATCCCCAATAGGGTTCGTAGACCCAGTTGCCCGCGCTGTAGGGAGCCCAGTCGGGATCGACGTTCGGGAACCATGCCTGGCCGTAATCGGGGACGTCGCGCCAGTTGCCGTAGCCGTCCATGTCCTGCGTGCCGGTGTAGTAATCGTTGGTGTGGCGGCGCGAGACCGAGCCCTGAATCATGTGGTCTCGGTCGGAGTTCCACTGATCCCAATCGTCGCGGGCGGGCGCATCGCCGATGCGATATTGGGTCTGGTCGCCGGTGCCTTTGATGGTGATGAACTGGTTGGCCCCGACGCGCGTGCCGCCTTGCGGGGTGGTGATTTCGACCTCACCTTTGCGCACCAGCACTTCGGTGTGATCGTCGGCCGATACCAGAATGCGGAAGCTGGCCGTGCTGCGTTCGGTGCGGATGGCGACGTTCGGCGTATCGATCTCGGCATCGGCATCGCTGTTGCCGATCACGGTGTAGTTCGCCATGCCGTGGCCGAGTTGAATCTGGATGTTCTTGCGGGTGAGATTGACGATGTTGGCCTGGGTGTGTTCGGAGATGCGAAGGATGTTGGCGTAGTCGAGCTGAATCTCGGCGCGGGCCTTGTCGCCGGTCGAGACCTTGTCGCCCGTCATGAGTGGCGCATTGAGGATTGCGGCGGACCAGTCGCCGGAATCGCCGCGCTGGGTGGAGACGTCGCCGTGAATGAGGCTGACGCGGCCAACGCCGTTATTCTCGGAGGTCTCATTATTATTATTATTATTCGCTGGACCGCCGTATCCGGGCCCGGCATTCGGGCCGCCGTAATTTGGACGGCCATAAGCTGGATTGGCGCCGTTTGGACCGTTGTAAGGTCCGATGTTCGGACTCGGCTTGGGCGGTTGCTCGCTCATCGGCGGACGACCGTATTTGTCTTCGTCGGACTGCTGGTCGGGACGCGGGCCTAGCGTTGGAGGATTCGCGGGCTGTCCGGAACCCTGATCCTGCATGGTGCTCTGGTCGTCATTATTCTGGCCTTGATCGTCCATGGGACCCTGGTCGGAAGACTGGTCCTGCATCTGGTCTTGAACCGGCGGTTGCTGCTGGTTCTGGAGGTCGGGAGAGGGAGCGGGATTTTGGGAAAGATCGGGATTCTGAGCGCCGGCCGCGCCGGAGACGACGAGTAAGAGTGCGACGACGAGCGCGGCTAGAAATGACTTGTTCGCCGCTTTGAGATTAAACCGCATGAAAGCCTCCACGTAACAATGCAAACCCTGGAACACAACTATCGATGGCTGAGTGATGGCACGCTGGATGCCAACCTTGGGCGGCGCGGCGTGGGAGGATAAAGGCTTCTTTATTCAGTGAGTTGGAGTTCGGCGCGGAATTGACGTCCAGGGCGGAAAGAGGCCGGCCGGTGGCTGCGATGAGCCGATATGGTGGTTTTCGGCCAGATCCGGCTGCTGTTTACTTCCTGGTAACAGATACCCCATTGATCGATCTTTGAAAACAAAGGACTTAGCGCCTTGATTGGCGCTAGATCTTTGAGAAGTAAGGAGTTATGGGAGAAATTCGGGCAGGAATGTCTTGTCAAGAGGTAAAAAGGGGTAAAACCACGTTAAGTTGTTTTAATGATTGGAGATATATTTTCTGGAAATGTGTCCGGGTACCCCCGGTGAAAATGAGATAATAAATGCAGACGGAAAAACGAAGCGCGGCCTTGAGCCGCGCTTTTTGTTTTGGATAAGGGAATTCATTCGCGAAAATACCGCGATTTGACTCGGGCTGGCAGTGGCCGTCTGCCTCCCGGACTTGGAATTCAGCGAGAAGGAGCGACCACAGGGGCTAAAGCCCGGTTTGATTTCGCATGACTTACGCGGCCCTGAAGGGCCGCTCTTCCACGGTTGTCCCTAAAGCGGTAGATCATAAACTTCGGGCTTTTTCCGCAGTCTGTTACGCCGTGGGCTGTGTTCTTACGCCGCTTCGTGGCTGGGGAGCGGTTCTTTATCGCAGCGCTGAAGCGCTGCGCCACCCTAAGGCCTTTGGCCCGACTTTCGTGGTTCCCAGCCTAAATCGCGCGCACCGCCGTTTTAGGATGGGGCACCCTTCGCTATGTCTTACGGTACATACAAATTTATAAGTACAAATTGGTAATTAACTATTGAGGAGCAGCTATGGCGGATGATTTGTTGGAGATTCGGCGGTGTCAGCACATCCGGGTGCATGGGGCGCAGTGCGGATCGCCGGCGCTGCGCGAGGAGAAGTATTGTTACCACCATGCGCACACGAGGCCGGAGCGGGTGAAGGTGAAGGGCGGGGATGGAAAGACGAGCGAGATTGTGGTGCCGCTGTTCGAGGATGCGGGATCGATTCAGATGGCGGTGCGGCAGGTGGCGGTGCTGCTGTTGCAGGACAAGATCGACAGCAAGAAGGCGGGCTTGATGCTGTACGCGCTGCAAATTGCGTCGACGAATTTGAAGCGCATGGCGGAAGAGGCGCCGCGTCCGGCGCAGGTGGTGGTGGATGTGAAGAGGGTGGGGGAGACTCCGGTGGGATGGACGCCATGGACATTTCAGAAGGACGGGCACGAGCCGGAGAAGTTGCCGGACGAGAAGATCGCGCGGACGAAGAGGGAGATTCTGAAAGACCGGGAGAACGCGTGGCGGGCGGAGGAAAATCTGCGCCTGAAGGAGCAGCTTGAAGAGATCACGGAGAAGATGGAGGGCCATAGCGACGAGATGGAGAGATGGATTGTCAGGGATGACATCTCGGCGGAGGGGCTGAAAGCGGCGATGGGACTGATGAAGCAGGCGATGGAGGAAGTGGCGGATGCGAACCTGCACAATCGCTCGATCAGCGATGCAGAGAGGCTGGATGTAGCGGAAAAGGAGAAATGGGCGAGGGAGCGGGAGAAGCGAAACCTTCAGCGGCGGAGGTTTTGAGAGTGGCAGTTGAGAGAGACGATGACAGGGCAGGGAGTTCACACTCACCGGCTTGAAGCCATGCTGAAGCTGGTTGGCAGCGACAGCGCTCGCATTCCAAGATGGATCGCCAGGGCATTCTATGGTGGGGTTGGTTCGTCTTACGCTATGTCGGGGTCACGGGCAGGTAGTGCCTGATGTATTCCTCGAGACGCTTGTGCATGAACTCACCTCGGCCACTTGCGCCAGGATTACAATGTTCACAGTCTGGACTGTGGAATCTAAGCAGGGACAGCAGGCGACGGATCCAACGTCTCAAGCTCGCCACCAATCCCAATTTCAGTCATTGACCAACGTTTCAGTAGGTAAACGCTCGATCCGTCGCGACTAAGCGACGGTCACGATGCGGCGTCGTTCGGGGCTGTCCCGAGTTGAGTTCGCATTTCTCGCCCGGCTTTGCGCCACAAGTCGGACAACGGGTGTCCTGTATTTGTTTGAGAGTGGGCTTCTTGGCCTTCATGGTTTTCTATTTGTCTATCCCTGCTAAACGTGGTAACTGCAGGAGCACGCCGTGCTCTGCTCCTCGATGACTTTCACGACTCCGTATATTGCAACAGCGTTCGTCAGGAAGCTGGTCAGTTTTGACCAGTTTTCACTGTGGAGCGAAATATCCCCGATTTCACTCATGAGCCAAGAAAAGGCGAAACAAAAACGGAGGTTCGGAGAATCGTATTGCTTGCTCCCAAGGGACGAAATTATTGGCTGCAGAAAGCAAGAAGTGTCCGATAAACTCGCCAGACCTTTCCCTTCTGCTCGTAATAGATGAAGCCGGATTGCCTGAACCGGTTCATGAAAAAACAAATGCGCGAACGGGTCGTGCCTACCATGTCTGCCAGCGTCTCATGACTGATTCTTGGAATCGTAGTCTCGGAGCCTCCATGGCCATCGAAGTGGGCGAGCAGCAAGAGAACCCGCGCCAGTCGTTTCTCGCTGGAATTGCAATGCTGGTCGACCAAGTCCTGCTGGTATCGGATGTTCCTCGCCAGAACATAAGCCCAAAACATATTCGCCAACGCTACATTTGTTCTCAAGGCGAGCAGCATTGCCCTTTTCTTGATTCGCAAAAGGGTGCAGTCTGTCATTGCGCTGGCCGAAGCGGTGCGGGAAGATCGACCAGCGATGGCATCTTTACCAACAAAATCGCCAGCGCTCAATATATCGAGGATTGCTTCCTTCCCCGATGGCGGCCTAACGCTGAGCTTCACCTTTCCTTCTTGAACGACAAATAAAGCGTCCGCCTTATCATTCAGAGAGTAAATTGTTTGTCCCTTCGTGAAGGATACCATCTTCCGGCCAGTGCCAACGGTTGTGAGAAAGGCTCGCGGGTTGAAAGGGCGTCTCGGCTTGGGCATAGGGATGCCGCTCCGTTAGAGGGCACGCTTTGATAGCACCACACGAACCGGTACGAAGATGTTCAATATTGCTCACCCGTCACAGTAGCCTCAGGTCTGTTACGCTCATTGACCCCGGTCTACAGCGTTAATGTCTGTTTTCTGACGATTGCTTTGCGGGGGCGAGTGCGAGTAGGGCGATGCCGACGATCAGGAGGGCGGGGATGTCTCCCATGAGATGTCCGTGTTCGCTGGGAGCGTGGAATGCCTGCACGGCCATGATGCCGGCGTGGACGAGGCTTGACCATGCGGTGAAGGCGATCAGGCTGCGATTGGCGGATGGGTTACGGGCGGCGAGGAGCAGGAAGATGCCGAGGGTGGCGTAGACGCCGAGGATCATCTGCTCGTATTCGGGTTGATTGGGCTGCCAGCGCCAGCCGCTCGGCCAGAGAAACATCATGAGCGGGTAGACTCCGAGCAAAAAGATCAACCCCACGAGGATCAGTACAACCTTTAATGCTCCTTCTCGATTCATGGTGCATCCTCTCAGATGGATTGGGGTGGAATCTTAGATTCAGGGGCGGTGAAAGTCAATGCGGGAGGTGGTCGCCTCAGCGGCTAAAGCCGCGTTCAAAGCAATGCAGTTTATCGCAGCGCTGAAAGAGACCGCGTGAAAACTGCTCTTTCGCCCCTCCGGGGCTTGTTCATCTTCTACTCGGCACCCACGGCTTACGCCGTGGGCTGTAATCTTGCGCCGCTGCGCGGCTGAAAGCGGAGTCTTACTCCACCGCTGGCTGGGAATTGAGTTCTCACGCAGTCTCTAAAAGCGCAGCGCTACCCAAAATGTCAGTGCTGCGCTACTCAAATCGAGTGCGACGCAATCGCGCTGGCAGTGACTTCCATCCGCAAAACGACGAGAGCGTTAATGCTTTCTGACTACGGGCGTGGAGGGTTTGGGCTGATTTGATGGACGAGCGTGCGTCTCCTGGCTGGGTGCGGGTTCGGATTGCTGTGACGAGCGGGCGGCGGTCTGCGATTGGTGTCCGGAGGACTGTGGTTTTGACTGCGGGTGTTGGTTGGTGGCTGCGGTCGGATGGTAGGTGGTGGCGCGCTGCGGAGTGGTTGCGACAGCGGGCGTGGGACGTCGGTTGCGGAATTGAGAGGGATTGGCGACCGGCGTTGGTTGCGGATGCGGATTGGACTGAGCGCTGATGGCAACCGCCGGGCGATTTTGCGCGGCCTCGTGCATGCGGCTCACTTCGATGTCGGGGGTGACGGGATGGAAGACATGCTGGGGCGGGACGAGGTATCCGGGATGGGGAGACTCGCGGACGTAACCGCCGTGATGGAACGCAACGTAGTGATAATTGCCGGCGATGACGCTCTTATATGGAGGCACGACCAATTTGATGCCGGGGGCTATGTGAAGCGGGCGGACCCAGAGGGGAGCGGAGCGATGCAAAGGCGCGTGATAGTAGAGAGAAGAGCGCCAGGCGGCGGAATGCCATCCCCATCCCCAGGAGGGACCGAACCAGATCGGCTCCCAGAGGCCGAGGTAGTAGGCGGGGACGAAAGGTTCGCCGGCGCGCATGAGTAGACCGCCGGCAGGTCCGAGTGCGACGAGTTCGTCCTGGCCGGCGTCGAGGGCGAGGACTTGAGCGCCGGAGCGCCAGTGGCCGTCGGGCGTCTGCATGCAGGCGCCGACCGCGTAGGAACCGGCTGGAAGATCGTAGAAATAGAAGTCACCGGTATTGGAGGAGGTGGTGGTTGGGCCGGGATTCTGGCAGACGTATTGGGTCTGGGCCTGAGCCGACTGGGCGGCCATCAATCCGTTGAGCCAGTCCTGACCTTCTTCGGTTTGGAGGTCGGCGAGGGTGATCATGCCGGCGGTCCAGGTGTCGGGAATGAAGCCGTGGATCTGGCCGGGAGTGGCCAGGTCGTCGTAGGGGGCGGACTGGGGCGAGTCGTCCCCGGTTGCGTCGAGCGACTGGACTACGCTGTCGTCTTGCGACCAGGCGGATACGGCAAACAGCAGCGAGAGAATGAAGACTAGTGTGCGCGCACATCTCTTCATGGTCGCGATCCTCCGAAGGGAATTCAGGTTCGTGCAGGGGATAAAGGCTTAAACCGACAAAGACTTCAACCACTAAGGCAACTAGGTGCACTAAGGTAGCCGAGTTCGGTGGGGCGCCGAAGCTGGGGCTGTCTTAGCCACTTGATAGTTTGGAGCTTCGAGAGCGGAGGTGGCAATTTACGAAGGTGACGGCACGGTTGGCGTTGGTCACTATGCGAAAGCTGAATTCGTATTATGTGACTTGGGGGCGGGATGTGGGAGCGTCGGCCTGTGACCAGGGGCGGATGGGTGGGCACTTCGAACCATAAACTCCGGTAACTTTTAGGGCCGGCGGGGGGCGTGCTAATCTGCCATTACCGTCGCAGTTTCAGTGACTTGTAGGCAGCGCCGCGCTTTGCAATGGGCCGGGCTGGCCAGCAAATCTGCCCCGGAAGCGTACCGATGCCTAAGCTCCCGATTTTTCGGTTGCGCCCTACGGACGCACCGCCCCCACCCGACTTGCGGCGCTCGAAACCTGCGCTTACATTCAGCGATCTGCAACTGGGCGTCGACAACCTGCGCTATGACGTGTTCCTCGGTCTGCGTTTTACGGCGGATCTCAGCTTTCATCTCGCGAAATACATCTGCCGATTCGGGGAGGTGGAGGCGCTATTTGAGATGGAAGTTCCGACGGTTGCGCCGAACAAATTTATTCGATCGGCAGAGACGACGGAGACCAGTTTACGCAGGCGGGGACCGGCGGATCTGAAGACGGCGTTGATTTCGATTCATCAGGCGATCCTGACGCGGGCGAAGGCGGAGGGCAATCCATCGATCGATCTGCTGGGGCGGCTGGCGGTGCTGAAGTTTGTGCGGACGGAACTGCAGGCGCAGTTTGCGAGGATTCTCGAGCAGTGCCGGATGAAGTCGAAGGCAATGGAAGGGCTGCGCCAGATCAAGCTGGTGGAGACGCAGGAACTGGTGTCGTCGTTTCAGGTGCGGAAGAAGGTGATCCTGCGGCGCGCCGGTCAGGAAGTATTGCGGCTGTTGCGGGTGATCGAGAAAGAGACGCTGGCGCGGACGAGGCGCTCGCTGCTGGGTGATCCGTCGGCCGAGACTTATCGACTTTTTCTCAACCCGTTGATCCTGACCGAAGATGGACGCGATGACTATCTTTGCGCCGAGCACTATTACATGTTCGGCAACTTCGACCAGGACGCGGACCGATTCGCGCCGTTGCGACAGCTGACGCTGAGTTTTCTGCGCGAACTGGGGTACGGAGAAAACCTGGAGGATGCCGAACTCGAACACGTGCTGAATGTGGCGGAGAATGCCGACGCGCTGGTCGGGACGGGCAGCGGCGAGGACGCGACGCCGGAGGATCGGGCGCGCAAGGATCGGCTGGAGCTGTGGACGCGACAGTTGCAACGCGCGGGCGTGCTCCAGCAGGTGATCGCTTCCTACGAAGCTGTGCCGCTGCTGGCCGACTATGCACGCCGGGTCAATCCGCAGCAGCTTAAGAACGCACTCATGCGCCGCGAAGAGGCCGAGCGGGTCGAAAAAATCATCGTGGAAGCGCGCCTTAACCCGGATCGACTGTTCGCCGCGATCGCACGAGTCGAGAGCTGCCGAGGGTCGGAGCGGGAACGTTTTGCGGCGCGGCTGCTGCACGATCTCTTGTGTTATCACCGCGATTTACGAGGCCTGGAGGTGGTGAACGCCGGGTTTGACAGCATCAATATCGTGAGCGACCACAAGGTGCGGGAGCTCTCGGCGGCGAACCGGATGCTGTATGAGTTTCTGCCGCCGGAGGATCAGAAACCGGCCGAGGACAAGGTTCTGCACCATGTGGTGCTTAAGGCTGACATCCGGGACTCTTCGCGGCTGACGCGTTCGCTGATGGAAAAAGGATTGAACGCGGCCTCCTACTTCAGCCTGAATTTCTACGATCCGATCAACAAGCTGCTGACGAAGTATGGAGCGACGAAGGTCTTTCTAGAAGGCGACGCGATTATCGTGGCGCTGCTGGAACGGGAAAGCGAACCTATGCTGGGGGTAGCGCGTGCGTGCGTACTCTCCTGGGAGATCGTTAGTCTTTTGCGGGAGTATAACGCGCTGCTGGAACGCTCGGGGCTGCCGCCGATGGAGGTTGGGCTCGGTATCGCGTATCAGGATTCGCCTCCGCTTTATCTGATGGACGGCGAGCGCCGTATCACCATTTCAGACGCGATTAATGAGAGCGATCGTCTTTCCTCGTGCAGCAAGGGCGTGCGGAAAAAGCTGGCCGCGGAGGCCGGATACTTTCAGGTCTACAGGTTTGACGCGGGGGGTACGCACGAGAGCGGAGACTCGAAAGAGAATGCCACGGCGGATAGCGGAATTGAAGACCTGCGCCTGAGCTACAACGTGGGAGGGATCTGCCTGAGCGAGGCGGCATTTGCAAAGCTGCGGGAGGAGATTTCGCTGGATCGCTGTTTCACCGATTGGGCGGGGAAGAGTGGACCGGAGGCGAGTTCGTGGGGCAATCGCTGGACCGATCCGAAGGCTGAGTTTTTTGTGGGCACAGTGCCGATCAGCAGCGCGGCGTTTCGCAAGATCGTGATTCGGAAGAGCCGGGTGGCGCAGGTGGATGGGCGCGACTTATCGATCCAGCACTGGACGAGCCGCTACTACTATGAAGTGTGCGCGAATGCGGCGGTTTATGCGGCGCTGCCGGGAGAGCGGACGGCGGCGGCGAAAGTCTAGTTTTGCCGCGCCTCAGGGGCTGAAGCCCAAATCAAAACAGACGACTTATCGCAGCGGTGAACCGCTGCGCCACCCAAAAGCCATCCCCAAGCCGAGTTTGCTGGAAAAGGTCTGCGCGCACCTCAGGGGCTGAAGAGATCGCGTGAAGACTGTTCTTTCGCCCCTCCGGGGCTTGTTCATATCCGACTTGGTACCCACGGCTTACGCCGTGGGCTGTATTCTTGCGCCGCTTCGCGGCTGACAGACGAGCCGCTACTACTATGAGGGCTGCGCGAATGCGGCGGTTTATGCGGCGCTGCCGGGAGAGCGGACGGCGGCGGCGAAAGGCTAGTTTTGCCGCGCCTCAGGGGCTGAAGCCCAAATTAAAACAGACGACTTATCGCAGCGGCGAACCGCTGCGCCACCCAAAAGCCGAGCTAGAAGGGCGAGCGGGTTTTGAACGGAATTACCACCACGGCCTCAATCGCCACGGGCTTTCCATCCTTTTCGGCGGGGGCAAACTTCCAGAGCTTCAAGGCTTTCACGGCGTAGTTGTCGAGGCGGTCGTCTGGACTGCTGAGCACGCGAACATCGCCCACCCGGCCGTCGGAGTGAATGATGGCATAGAGAGTGACCTGGCCGTGCACATTGCTCTTCATCAATTCCAGGGGATAGCCGGGATCGGTTTTCTCGACGGGAACGGGAGTGAGCAATTCGCCTTCCTGCTGGCTCTGCTTCAATTCGGCAAAGCGCAGCACCCAGCTGCCAGTGAAGGAATTGAGGTTGGGCAGGTTGACGGTCATCGCGTAGGGATGGCGGTCACCAAAGACCTGACGGTCGAGGTCGGTGATTTTTTCGTCAGAAACCTTGGAGGCGGGACGCTGGTCGCGTTTGGCCGCGGCTACTTGCGCGGGCGACAAGCTTGCCACTTCGCGCGGATCGCCATCGCCATAGCCGGTTCCATTTGGAGACTTGCCATCGCGCTGGATGGTTCCGGTGGGGCCTGAACCAGCCCCGACGTGCAGACCTGCGGGGAGCGATCCGTTGCCATGACCTTTGGAGCCAGATCCCACCGCCGTGCCGCCCGCACCGTTCGAAGACGATTTGCCGCCGGCGAGGTCGGGAGTGCCAGCGGCTCCGGTTTTGCCGTTTGGACCGGCTGCGAATGTACCGCGGCGATTGCCGGATGGCACCGCGACCGGGCCGGTGGGAGCGGTTGGATTGATGCTTAATGCGATCAGCCGACCTTGGCCGACTCTTCCACCGCTGGCGGAAACGCTGGGAGGAGGAGCGACGGGCTCGACACTTCCGGGCAGTCCTTTGGAACCACGGCCGCGACCAAGTGTGTGTTGCTCGGAGAGAGTAAGTTGGGGCGCAGGCGCGACTACCTGGCTGGGGGCGATGTTCATTTCGCCTACCCGGCTCTTGGAGACTTTCAGGTCGGGAGGGGGCTCGACGATCGAAGTTTCAGGGCCGGAAAATCCGCGGTTGCGATCATGCGCGACTTCCGGCGGCGGGGGAACGATGTCAGAGCGGAGGGACTGATTGGCGCGGTCGCGCGAGAAATTCGCATCGGGAGCGGGCGCGACTACCTGCTGGTCGGGCGCGTTCACACGGCTGGCGAGCGATCGGGTGGCATCCAAAGGAACGACAGGGGCAATCGCGCCGGTGGCGATGATGTTGGGCAAGGGGAGGTTGTGATCGAGTTTGAGATCGGTGGGGGCGACGATGGTCTGGGAGCGATTATCGGACTCGCGCGGAACAGACAAGATTGGTTGCTTGGCCAGAGCCGGCTCGCCTTTTTGTTCACGGGGAGCTGCCGCGGCTTTACCGGTATCCAGTGGTGGGAGATATTCGTTGGGCGCGTAGGTGAGGACGGAGGATTTGTCGAAAGGTGTGGGTCCGAGGATTTGCTGATTGCGTAGCCAAGCGAGCGACAATCCCCAGATCAGACCGGCCGCGGTGAGGTGCAGAACGGCGGACTGCAAGAATCGTCCCCAAGGAAGCGGACGCTCGACAAATACGTCATTCCAGAGGTTGGATTCGAGTCCGGTGGGGGGAGCGGCGGAAAGGCGCGGGCGTTTTTCTGTAGATCGTTCGATAGAACCTGGTTCGGTAGATCGCGGGTCGACGGGTACCGGGCCGGTAGGTCCCAGGCCAGCCGGCCGCGTTGAGGCTTCGGCGACCTCCGGGTCACTCGCACGCGGTTTTTTCGCAGGGATTCCCATCCCGTATCCACTACCTCTCTGCCATTATGATTTGCCGCTGCCGAGATCCCTAACTCGCGGAGGGAGGACCGCTACGGCTGCCAACCTTTTGGAGGATTATACGGGAAATTGGAGGTTGCGGTGGAGAGAGGGGGGCTAATCGTCAAAGTGGAAGACGGTTTCTGCCTCCGCGGGCACGGCTGAAAAGGCACGCGGCAAGCGCGATTCAAACACCGGGAAATCAGGAGAGCTTTTAGTTGTCGTGGCTAGTTGCGGTGTCGTCTGCGGCCGTCTCGAGATGGTGGATTTCGGCTTTGAGCCAGGTCTTGAGGGCGGCCTCGACCTCGGCGGGAGAGTACTGGCGAGTCATGGAGTGTATGGTCTCGCCATCCTTATTGAGAGGGATGAAGTGGCACGGGTCCATCTCGGCGCGGTATTTTTCAGGAACGAATAGAAACAGCCAGCATTGCGAACATGGGACGGAGCGATCGCAGTCGAGCCGATTGGGGCAGGAGGGCGAATCGAGGAACATGGAAACAGGGCGCCAAGGCAGCGCACCGCCGTAGCCTCCGCGCTCGAGGTAGTTCAACTCCTGTTTGAGCATGTTCACAATTTCGGACTTGAACTTAACCATGGCAACCTCCTCCCGGCGGGAGTGTAAGGCTCTCCGGATAGAGTTTGGCTTAACGGCAACCATCGTGCCGTGATGCGGAACACCTCCGCGGGTGATTTATCTCACAGGGTTTTGTTTTGTCCGGCGATTGTCCCCCAGCTGGAAGCCGCTGTTAGTAGATCGCGATCTGCGGCACGAGTGGAACTCGTGCCCTTCCCGTTCGTGCCGGGTTCCAGAGTTTTGGAGCTGTGGGGTCAAATCAAAAAGGGATGACTTTCCGCAGCGGTGAACCGCTGCGCCATCCCGAAGGCCGGGTGCAACATCGAGTTTTTCGCCAGCTGCTAGCAGCAGCTTGCTAGAACGCTCCGCCGCCGCCTCCGCCGAAGCCACCGCCGCTGAAGCCGCCGCCGGAGAATCCTCCGCCGGAACTGAATCCGGATCCACCGGAACTTGCGCGTGGGGAAGAGACGAAGACCTGGTGCATATCCGTGGCCATGCCGTGCATCGCGCTGGCGAAATAGAGCGGAGCGAAGCCGGTGTAGCCGTTGGGCGAAACGTACCAGCTGGGCGGATCTTTTACGATCCCTTCGAAGGCCTGAGCCCAGTGGTGTTCGACTCCGAGGGCCATGGCGTAGGGCAGGAATTTTTCGAAGGTGTCCGGAGGCATGCGCTGGATGCGGTCTTTGTCGACGCGGTTCATGAATTCCTGAAAGCCGAGGACGGCAATGTGGAGGCGTGCGCCGGTGACGGTCTTGGCGGTCATCTGGCGGGCAAACAGCCACCAGATCAGCGCGGAAACGAGAACACTCACAACCAGCAGCGGGACGGAATAAAAGAGGTTCATCCAACCCATGATCTGCACGGCCACGACCAGCAAGGCGATGACGAGCGCGGCGACGAGGCTGTATCCATTCGCCGATTCGGGATCGAGCGCGTAGACACCCTTATTTTTGAGCGCGGACATGATGTCGGTGCGGATGGCGGGAATGGCGGTGTAGAAGCGGTTCTTGAGGCTGGAGAGGCGGACCTCGCTGCCGCCCAGAAAAATGTTCTCCATCATGACGCGTTCATGGGGAACCAGATCCGGGGCCAAGGCGACGTCGCCCTTTAAGTTGTGAAAGACATAGTCCTTGTGATGGAAGACGAGAAAGGTGTCGACCTTCTCTTCTATCTTGATGTAGCCGCGGACGGCGAGATCGACGATGGTGGAGGTAATGTCGCGGGGGTGAATGGAGTCATCGAGCAAGGTGCCGGCCTCGGCGGGCGTCATGCCTTGCGGGGGCTCGTAGAGCGGAGCGACGGAGATGCCGGGATCGGGATCGCGACCGACCGAATACCAGAGTCCCCACATGACGGCGAGCGTGAGGAATGGCAGCAGCAGGATGGGATTGCTGGCCACGAACCACCAGAACCGGGTGAATGCGCCCGGGGCCTTGACGATTCCGGGAGGAATATAAATGTCGATGGTGAGGCCGGCGCGGGCGCGAAGTTTGCCTGTTGTCTCGACGGAAACGTCGGCGCCATTGACCTGCGCATCGGCGTCGCTCTCTTTTGAACCGTAGGCGCCGGTGAAGGCCTGAGCCCGCAGCCCGCCTACGGCATTTTCGGGCAGGGTCACGAAGGCGGAAGCATGGTCGATCGGCACCGGCCAATCGTTGCCGGTGACGTTCCAGTAGAACTCCTCGTAATCGTCGAAGGAGCGAACGCCGTTGCGGACGGAATAGTCGATGTTGACCACGCGCGTCGCGTCGACCGCATCGGGGATATAGATTTTCAGATCGCGATAGGCGCCGGACTTCGAGGAATCGTATTTGAGCTTGTTTCCATTCTCGTCGGTGACGCCGAGAACTTTGAGGAAGAGCGTGTAGTTGCTGCCGTTGGGGCCGGGATACTCGACGGGGATGGTGCGGTGAATGCCGTGCCACTGGCCGACAAAGACAACGCTGATCTTCTCGCTGACCAGGGCCGAGCCATCGGCGGAAATGGAGATGGTGGATTTGAAGTCGGCGACGTGCCAGCTCTTGCCCTGCGCGAAGGCGAGGGCGGGGAGGATGGTGAGGAGGAGGAGGAGAAGGCGGCGGCCATGGTTGAGAAGTTTTGCGGAAGACATGGGTTGAGATACTCCCGTCATGTGAGTCGAGCGCGCGGTGAACCGAGGGAAGGCTCGCCGAGGCTAAACGGTTTGCCGAGAAAGTGTTTTCTCCGTTCAGATTCCCCCAGCGGCTGGAAGCCGCTATTGATTGGGTGCGATTTACGGCACGAGTGGAACTCGTGCCCTTCCCGTTCGTGCCGGATTCCAAAGTTTTTCAGCAAACTGTAAAGCCCCACGTATCGGGGACAGATCCCGCCGCTCTAAAGAGCCGCTCTTCGACGGCGCGGCTTGAGTTGTGTGTTGGCCACTAGAACTTGACGGCCACCGGCTCGCGATCGGCGGCGTCAGCCTCAAAGAACTGGCGCTGCTGGAATCCGAACATGCCGGCCAGAATGTTTGTCGGGAATGACTGAATCTTGGTATTTAAATCGCGCACGACGGCGTTGTAGTAGCGGCGCGCGTTCTGGATCGCATCCTCGATCTGGCTGAGGGAATTTTGGAGTTGAGTGAACTCCTGCGAGGCCTGCAACTGGGGATAATTCTCGGCGACGGCAAAGAGACTCTTGAGAGCTCCGGTGAGCTGGTTCTCGGCCGCCGCTTTGTCGGCGGGGCCGGTGGCCTGCATGGCCATGGAGCGGAATTTGGCGATGTCTTCGAAGGTGCTTTTTTCGTGGGTGGCGTAGCCCTTTACGGTTTCGACGAGGTTGGGGATGAGGTCGTGACGCCGCTTGAGTTGAACGTCGATATCGGACCATGCCGAGTCGCAGCGCACGCGCAGCTGGACGAGGCTGTTGTACATGCCTATCAGGAAGATGCAGACGAGAACGATTACGGCAAGGAATGCCCAAACCATGGAGCGCACCTCATTGCGGGTCGAGAATCGCGGTTTGAGAATCGCGGTTCCTTAATTGCAATTCAAGGCGACGGTAGCACACGGGTGCGTGGGCACGCAATGTAACGCCGGATTCGGTAGTGGTGCAGTTTGCTTTTCCACGGGGTAGCGCGGAACGTGGGCCTGTGGGAAACTGTGGGCATGATCAAAGTAGGCGATCTGGTATTCGCTCACGGGCAGAACGGTGTATTCGTTGTTCAAAAGCTGTCAACAGGCCCAGATATGGCTGAAATTCAACTTTTCAGTCTATCGAAGCGGAAGTTGATGGACTACAAGATGAGTGTTCCAGCGGGCGTTCTCTCACCCTTCAAGGAAGATGCCAGCCAAGCGGCTACCCGGATCGTGCGAGAAGCTACGAAGGATTAACCGAATTGCAACCGACCAGACTCCGACACAAATGGGTCGGGTACCGACCTAATATGCTCTTGCCTTAGCTTGTCGAATAATGCCCTTATATAGGGGGCTCCTGCGTAGACACGACCTCTGCGTTCCCCAACTGGTATTAGAAGCTTTGCATCGACAGCCGCTTTCAAGTCACGACTCGCCATTACATCATTCAATTCAGCTAGGTTTCGGTAGCTAGAATTTCGGACGCGATATCCGATTGCCCCATCCGCAATCGCATAGATCAACCGTTCTGGTAGACCTTGACGCTGCAAGATAAGCTCCAGCTCCTGCCACAGGCTATCCATTGCCTTTGTTCTCATAACGAGAGTCGTAGCTTGTCTAAAATGGGCAGTCAGATTGAAGTGAATCCAGTCCCTCGTATTATTTCTTGGGTGCCACGAACCTTCGCCGGTTTTAGCCAAGACGTTGTAATAATCCTGAGTGTTACGGCCTAGGTATTCTTCAATCGACGAGAATTCTGGTTCCAGAATGCCTTTCCGTCCTAAAACCAGCGTCTGCAAACAGCGAGCCATGCGCCCGTTTCCGTCCGAAAACGGATGGATCATCACCAAATTAAGATGCGCCATTGCCCCCTTGACAAGAGCATGCGGACAGTCATCATCGTCATTCAGGTATTCGATTAACTCTTCGATGAGGCCCGCCACCATTTCAACTTCGGGGCCTTCATATACGATTTCATTTTTCGATTCATCGCGCACATAAACAGTTCCCGGTCTCCAGTTGCCCGGATTCTTCTGAAGATCGTGCTGCACCATCATGAAGTGCAGGCTCCGAAGAAACCCTTCGCTATAAATAAAATGTGGGTCTTTGGTCAGTTGAAGCACGAACGTCATCGCCATGCGATAACCGGTCACAGCTAGCCATGCTTCCCGATCCGCATCTAGCGGTTCCTCACCCTCTACCGCTGCAATCGCATCTTCTGCTGTTACGTTGTATCCCTCAATACTGTTTGATCCGCGTACCGCTCTAGCAAGGGTGTTGCGCCGAAGCAGCCCTCTCCACTTTCGCGGCGTTGCCAGATTGTACTTGAGCGTCTTTCTGGCTTCCTCTATTTTCGCGATAACCTCTTTTTCTACTGGTGTGATTTTCTCCGCTTTGAACAGCATGTAGGAAAGGTAAATAGTTTTTGCCGTTTTGTCAATAGTATTTGACAGGAGTACATTAATATTGTACTATCTTTCTTGAGCTAGTACATGAATCGCCTTAGAACAGAACGTCAATGTCAGGTGATAGCGGCGCTAGTAGAAGGTACGTCCATAAATGCGACCTGTCGCATGACTGGCGTCGCAAAACATACCGTCCTAAAACTCCTCAAAGACCTCGGTTGTGCTGCCGCAATCTATCACAATTCACACGTCCGTAATCTTCGCGTGCGTCGCGTGCAAGCTGACGAGGTGTGGAGCTTCGTGTACGGCAAGGACAAGAATCTGACCATGGAGCAAATGCAGGCGGGCATGGGCAGCGTTTGGACGTGGACTGCAATTGATGCCGATTCAAAGCTGATCATTTCCTACATGCTCGGGGATCGCGGGCCATTGACGGCGCAAGCATTCATGCAAGACGTTGCCAGCCGCGTCCGCAGTCGGATTCAACTCACGACAGACGGGCACCGCGTTTACGCGGAAGCCGTGGAAGGCGCATTTGGGGCGGACATTGACTATGCGATGCTGGTAAAAATCTATGGCGCGGCAAATGACAATCCAGAATCGCGCTACAGCCCCGCAACTTGCATCGGATGCCGCACTGGAGTGTTGAACGGCGATCCCGATCCCGACCACATTTCAACATCATTCGTCGAACGTCAGAATCTTTCAATGCGAATGGGAATGCGCCGTTTCACGCGGCTAACGAACGGATTCAGTAAGAAGCTAGAAAACCACGGTCACATGATTGCGCTGTATTTCATGCACTACAACTTCTGCCGCATCCACAAAACACTGCGCGTTACGCCAGCAATGGAGGCGGGCCTCACGGATCACGTCTGGAGCATCGAGGAATTGATCGAGGTTACTAGTGGTACGAAGGTACTAGCACTTAGGTAATTGACTTTCTGGCGAAGTATCTTATGCTGGAGTTGAACTTGAGACCGGAGTGAGAGGCAAGCTTGCGGCGCGCACTCTCACCCGGCCATTAGGGGACGTAGCTCAAACGGATAAGAGTCCGGGGTTCGTACCTCGGGGATACCAGTTCGAGTCTGGTCGTCCTCTCCAATTGGTCGCTAGCCTTGCAGCTAGCAGCCAATCCTTTTTACTGATGTGCCTGTAGCTCAGTTGGTATCCCGAGGCCCTCAGAAGTCGCGGGTGTAGAGCAATCCACTCTGGATGGATAGGTCGGGGGTTCGAATCCCTCCAGGCACACTCAATCCAAAGCTGCACATCAGAAACTTTTTCAAAGAATTCCTAGATTCGCCCTAAAGCGATCACAGCCAACTTTCCGTGGCCCGAGGCGATGGAAGAAAGTACAGGCAAGACGGGAATCATATCTGTCACTTGACAGACCGTCAATCCCGTTACCTGAGTATAACTCTTACAAACCCTCATCGTCGCACCGAAGCTCAGAGACTATTGTCGGTCGATATATCCATTATAATGGATTTATTTTGCACGCATGTCAATGAGGATTCTGGTGCATGGGTCGCAAGCAGACAATCCCGGACGGAGCGGAGGGAGCGTCCGTTTATTTAATGCCAGAAGATGCGCTGATACTCCGAGCAATCCAAGCAAAGCGAAAGAAGAAGGGACAACCACGCACAAGCCTCAGTGAAATATGGATTGACGCGCTGTGGAGACTCGCTGGAGATGAAGGGCTTACGCGCAAAAAGCTAGACGCATTCCTCACCGACAAGTAAGCACGCGAAAGTCCACATCAGGATGAAGGTTTATTCAAACTGCACCACTACCCCGGATTCGGTGGTGGGCCGATGATGGAGCGTTCTACCTTTGATATATCTCCCGGTGAAGGCCAATGGCTCACACGGGCGGGTGACCGCACTCACTGCCGCCTGGGCATTGGCATGCGATCCTAGAATCGGTCCCCCAAAAGGCGGTCCCGATGGCCGTTTCTCGCTGGCAGCTGAATCGTTTCGAGCAGATTCTGTTTGGCGCCGCTCTAGCTCTTGCTGCCGTGATCCTGGTGGTCCGGATCGGAGCCGTAGCCATCATGTGGTATATGAACCACGTCCGCTAAAGCTCTGCGTTTCGGATGGGGTCGAGGTCTTCCGCGGCCCAACGGCAGTTCCTCTCAACGAAAGTCCCACTCGCAGTTCCCACTCGTAGTCCCTCTCAAAGACAGTCCCACTCCCCGTGCGTCACCATCCGCCTCTCGGCGACTACAATGATGGGGATCTTCGTTCCGGAGCGGCGTTACGCCGGAATCCAGTGGGGGCTGCGCATGTCGTTTCGTTCTGTCTTCATCGCGGTTGTCATTGCCTTTGCCCTGATCGTCACCGCATTCCTGATCAACCGGGCTCGGCCTAAAGTCGAAACCGAGCAGCCGACGGCTGACCTGGTCCGCGCCACTGGAAAGTGCGCCGAATGCCATGCGCGCACGCAGTACTCGGTGGTTCATGAATACGAAATGAGCCTGCACGCCCGCAAAGGCGTGAACTGCCTGGACTGTCACCAGCCGGCCCCGGGGCAGGATAAAAAAGATCATCACGGCTTCGTTATCTCCACCAAGCTGACTGCGGGAAACTGCCGAAGCTGCCATGAGAACATCTACCAGCAGTTCCTGCACAGCAGGCACGCGGCACCGGCGTGGGCGGCCATTTATGGGGAAAAAGGGCTCACGCCCGAGCAGGTGAATTTCTCGGAGACCTACCAGCCGGGAGGGACTCGCCGGCCGCCCCATCCCTTTGTGCAGTCTGAGGGAGGCTCGGCGATGACGAGTGGTTGCGAGCAATGCCACAGCGTGGGGAGGCCCAACGGCGACGGCACGATTGGCAATTGCACGGCGTGCCACACGCGGCACACGAGTTCGGTGCGCATCGCGCGCCTACCGAGCACGTGCGCCCAATGCCATATGGGACCGGATCACTCGCAAATCGAGATCTACGAGGAATCCAAGCACGGAGTGATGTTCCAGGCGCAAGAGGCGCTGCTCAATCTCGACGCGCCACCGAAGTCTCTAACGACGCGTGACATGTTCATTCCGACGTGCGCGACATGTCATATGAGCGGGATCAACGGGCTCGGCGTGACGCACGATCCGTCGGAGCGCCTGTCGTACTATCTGGCGAATGCCATCACCGACAAACGTCCAAACTACGCTGGCGCGCAGGCGAAGATGAAGCAGGTCTGCTCCCAGTGCCACACGCCCGCGCTGGTCGACCGCGTGTACAGCCAGGCGGAGAAGGTGGTGGAAAACACGAACGACCGGGTGAGGACTGCGCAGGACATCGTGAATGGGCTTCGCAAAGATGGAGTGCTGACGGGGCCGCCGTTCTCGCAACCCATCGATTTTGTCTATTTCGATCTCTGGCATTATGACGGCCGCACCAGCAAGCACGGCGCTTTTATGGGAGGCGCGGACTTTGTGCAGTGGCACGGGAACTATCCGATGATGCAGAAGACGGTTGAGCTTCAGTCCATGGCCGCTGAACTGAGAAGAGAGCACGGCAGGAAGTAGGCAATCAAAAAACGGACTGAGGGAAAGAAGAACACTGCGCATGGAGAGAGCGGAGAAAACGGCGACTCAGCCCTGGTGGATGCAGCCCCAAATGTGGGTGGAAGCGTTCGCCACGCTGAACATCGGCTTTCTCACCTTCGACATCTTCCTCGCGCATTCGGTGAACCAATTCCGCAATCCCGCCGAATACATTCCACTGATCTTTTCGGCGAGCGCGCCCGCCGTGTTGATCGTCGCGCTGGCAGTTCGGTATCGGTGGCCGGCGGTCTGGAAGGACCTCGGCTATTTAGTCGGCTGGACGGCCGTCATGGTTGGACTCACCGGTGTTGTTCTTCATCTGGAAAGCCATTTTTTTTATGAACGCACACTGCGGAGCCTGACCTACTCGGCGCCTTTTGCCGCGCCGCTCGCTTACACTGGCCTGGGATTTTTGCTGATCATGAATCGGATGGTCGATCCGGAAACGCTGGAATGGGCGCAATGGGTTCTGCTTTTTACTCTGGGCGGATTCATCGGAAATTTTGTTTTCAGCCTTGCCGATCACGCCGGAAACGGATTCTTCAACCCGTTGGAATGGGTGCCGGTCGTGGCCAGCGCAATCGCGGTCGGGTTCCTCGCGGTGCCGCTGTTTCTGCGGATCTCGCGCCCTTATATCGATCTGTGCGCGGCCATACTTGTGCTCGAAGCAGGGGTTGGCCTGTGGGGTTTCATCCTGCACGCCACGGGAAATCTGCACGGGCCGTCGGTGCACGCCTTCGACAACTTCATCTATGGGGCCCCGCCCATGGCGCCGCTGCTGTTTCCGAATCTGATGGTTCTGGGAGTGATTGCGTTATGGCAGATACGGACTAGTCAGATTGACTGAGATGTATCGGGAAGTAACGAACTGGGAAGGGCGGAAAGGGAGGTAATCGGTAGCGAATGGCGCAACTTGGCGCATCTCGAATGTCTCTCATATACGAACGCGGTAATCCAGGGTCTGCTACCATCCGCGTTCATGCAAGGTAAAAAGAAAGAACGCTGGGAGGAGCTGTGCGCCCAAGCCGCAATCGAGCAAGACCCGTTGAAGCTGCTCAAGCTGGTAAAGGAAATCAACGATCTTCTCACCGAAAAAGAAGAACGGCTGCTTAAAGCCAATCTTCCGCCCAAACCGACTCCGACTGAATGAAACTCTTTCAAAGCAGCCAACTACCTACTGTTTTGGCGCAAAGTAGCCGTGGCGAGCCCGCACCTGCAGGTCTTTCTTGAGGGCGGTGATTTGAATCGAACGGAACCGGCCATCGGCGTCGAAGTCGGCGGGTTTGTAGGAGACGTCATACTGGCTGCGTAGTTCGTCTTCGATGGCCGCAAAGGATTTGGTGATGTCCTTCATCTTGTAAGGGAAGAAGGCGCGGCCGCCGGTGGCCGAGGCCAGATCTTCGAGGACGCGGTCGCCGCGCAGGATGAGTCCGCTGTCGTCGGTTGAAATCGCGTAGATCAGAACTTCGGCGCGCTCCGCCATTTCAATGGCCTGCGCGCGTGTGACCTCGCTCTGATTGTCTTCGCCATCGCTTACCACCACGATCGCCTTGCGAATGGGATGGTCGGAATGCTCGCGCAGCAGTTTCTCCTTGCAGGCTTTGTAAATCGCATCGTAGAGCGCGGTGCCACCGCCATCGGTGAGGCGCTGAATGCCCGCGGCTAAGGCGGGCACGTTATCGGTGAAATCCTGCGCCAGGTGGCTCTCTTTATTGAAGCCGACGACAAACGCCTTGTCGTAGCCGGGGCGAATCATGTGCTGCAAGAAACCGGTCGCGGCCTCTTTC
This sequence comes from uncultured Acidobacteriaceae bacterium, assembly GCA_963841945.1. GTDB lineage: Bacteria > Acidobacteriota > Terriglobia > Terriglobales > Acidobacteriaceae > Acidiflorens. The sequence continues at coordinate 101,010 of CAWJFC010000008.1, read as the reverse complement.
TCGAATCCAAAGCGCCCCTGCACGGAGCCGCTTACATCCATCAGCAGGCCAAGTTCGATGGGCAGGTCAGTTTCCGGACGGAAAGCGAGAATCGATTCCACCGGTTTGTGATCGTCGGTGAAGGAGAAATCCTTCTCGTTCAGATTGCGAACAAATTTGCCGTGCCGATCGGTTGCAATGAAGAGGACGTTGACCTCATCCACACGCTTGCGGATGGTCAGAACGGTATCGGTTGACTCGCTATCGGGTGCGAAATCCGCGGCGCGATCGGTATTCAGGAGCGCGGCGGCCATGGGGCCGGTGGTCTGCGCATTGGTCGACGGGCAAAAAACCAACGTACTGGCGACGAACGCGGCTGACATCGCCAGCGTCGCCAGGTTCAGCTCGAACCTTCCCGTCTTCTTTTTTATTATTATCTTCATGCGTTCATTTCGCGTGGCCCGAACGATTTGGATACCGAAAGATCCGTAGTACGAAAGTGTCTCAGATTCGTACCTGTTGCCTGCTAACCCTACACCCCGGAATGCACTTTCGATAATGATTCGATGCACGCCGAGGTCCGAAAACTTCAGCTGCTTCGCCCTCCTGAATGTAGGCTGGAAGGGCGTGTAACTCCAAGTTACAAAAGGTGTACGCAAAAAGCTCTCGCTTTAACCTTCGTATCCTCAGTAGCTTGGGTGCGGGAAGCGAGGCTGGGGCAGAGGGGGCGTTGAGCCGATTGCGGGCAATCGGGAGTGCACTGCATTTTCGGCGGGGAAAATTCCCGAGGACATTTTTCCTTCTTAATGGGGCTCCAGTGCAAAAACTGCTGCTTATGTTTTTCTCTTCTTCTTCTCTTGCCTTCTTCTTCGTTCTCTTCATTTTCTTCATCTTCTCTTTCCTTGCCAGTCCCCGGCCTAGAGCGACTTGACTGATTTTCCAAAACCGATCACATTGATTGGGGCTGGGGAGCTTTTGGTGGGGACTCATTCAGGTGGTTGCCAGGTGCAGTCGGAGACCCCGCCTCCAGGGTGATCCGAAATGTATTTCGAGCAGTTTTACCTGACTTGTCTTGCGCATGCGTCGTATATGATCGGCTCGGCGGGTGAAGCCGCTGTGGTCGACCCGCAGCGCGACGTCGACATTTATCTGAAGGCTGCCGCAGAGCAGAAGCTCAAAATTCGTCACATTTTCGAAACTCACCTGCACGCCGACTTCGTTTCGGGGCACAAGGAACTGGCGGCGCGCACGGGCGCAACCATTTATATAGGGTCGGAAGCGAAAGCGAGTTTCCCGCACACGGCCTTGCGCGATGGGGACGAAGTGAGAGTCGGCGCGGTTCGCATCCGCGCGCTTGCAACCCCTGGCCACACGCCGGAAGGAATGTGTTTCGTAGTGAATGGCGAAGAGAATTCACCGGCGAACGATTCGTCTCAGCCGGAGCAGCCTTATGCGGTGCTGACCGGCGATACGCTATTTATTGGCGATGTGGGACGCCCGGACCTCTCGCCGACGCACACGCCACAGGAGTTGGCGGGCCTGCTCTACGACAGCCTGCACGGGAAGCTTCTCACGCTACCCGATGCCACGCTGGTGTATCCCGCGCACGGCGCGGGTTCTCTTTGCGGGCGGGCCATGCGGGCGGAGAAGTGCTCGACGATCGGCACGGAGCGGCTTACGAACTATGCATTGCAAATCAAGAGCCGAGAAGAATTCATTCGGCAACTGACCACAAATCTTCCGACGCGTCCCAGATACTTTGCTGAAGATGCCGCGATCAATCGGTTGGGGGCGTCCGCGCTGACGGAACTTGCGCCGCTCGGCGCGCTCCCGCCGCAGGAAGTGCAGTCGCGCTTGCAGCAGAACGCATGGGTACTGGACGTGCGCGACGGCAAGGATTTTGCCGCCGGGCATGTTCCGGGGTCCGTCAATATCGCGCTCTCGGGACAGTTCGCTTCCTGGGCGGGCGCACTTCTGGGGATTCATTCGAATCCGATTCTGGTCGCCGATTCCGCGGAGCGCATCGAAGAGGCCCGCTTGCGGCTCGCCCGCGTAGGCATCGAAGAATTGCAGGGGTATCTGGAGGGCGGCGTGATGGCTTGGCGAGAAGCGGGGCTGCCGGTGCTGAGCACACCACAAATCTCAGCGGAGGAACTGCATCGGAAATTGAGGGGCGATGAGAGTGGGCTGGAGCTGTCCGTTCTCGACGTGCGGCGTGAAGGTGAATGGCAGGCCGGGCATATCGGGGAAGCGGCCTGGCACGCCCTTGACACTTTTCCGACAGCGCTGCCGCGCATCGAGGCGAGAGGGACCGTGGCGGTCCATTGCAAAAGCGGCTACCGCAGCATGATTGCCTGCAGTCTGCTGGAACGCGCCGGCCATCGCAACGTGGTCAATCTGGTGGGAGGCTTCGACGCGTGGCACAATACGGGCCTGCCGGAGGTTATGACGCAAGCGCCGGCGTTGACCTGCAAATGAAGCTCCGCCGGAGGTTATGGCGGGGAATATCCCGGCGAATTGCATCGTGCTTCATGCGGTGATCCCGACGGTAATTCCGGCGTCCGAAGCGATTTGAAATTTTGTTTTTCTCCCGCGACCGCGGGATCAGTTTTTCGACCCTCAACCAGCCCGGAAATCACGGACGTCCTCGCCCGCGTGAAACAAAGGCATCGCCGAAGTGGGCCCGGCCTGACCGAGCCGAACGTTTAACTCCTCAATATCCTTTTTCGACCAGCCGACGCTGCTCATCTCGATCGTGCCATCCGGGGCGATCAGGAACCAGGTCGGCACATTCGTCAGCCCATAGGCGTTTGAAACTGCGTAGCCATTCGGATCTTCGAGCAGCGTGGGGAACGTGACCCCGTACTCTCTTAAGAATGCCGTGGTGTTTCGCTTATCATCCTGCGAGATGGCGACAAATGAAGTTTTGCCGCCGGCATGGGCTTTGTACAACCTTTCGAAAAAAGGAAAGGCATACTGACACACGGGGCAGGAAACTTTGAAAAATGCGGCGAAGACCGGCCCGCGCTGTAACGCCTCCGATAATGAGAACTTGCCGCCATCCATGGACGTGAGTGAAAGTTCGGGCGCCTGGGCGCCGGGCGCGAGAGCCGCCATATTGTTCCTGCCTCCAAATAAATGTTCGAGCCACTTCAAGTGAGCCTCCGAAGCGCGAAATGTCCCGTACAGATTAGATGATCCCGCCGGCCTTCAAGATTTTTCGCGTCAATCCGGTGATCGGGAGTGCCGGAATTGCTTTGATTGCTACCCATTTGCCGCGCGCGGTGGAATCATCTTTTTGAACTCCGTCTTTTTGCACCACGTGCACGGTGTAATCCGTCACGGTGATCGAGTGGCGTAAGGTGCGCACGTTGGTTAAAGTTTGCGTGCATCTATGGGGCATTTCCGTCCACTGCGGGAGTTCCCACATGCCCGCCATCAGCGAGGCTTTCTTCGGACGTTTGACGAGCCGCACATGCCCATCGCGATGGTCCAAGTCGCACCAAATCTCACGCTTGATTTGGCGGGGAGGAGAGGCAGTCTGGAGTGCGGCGAAGCCGGAACCATTCTCGGCGGACTCGCGAGCTCGGGTGGCGCAAAGAGTACGCACGGGACAGGCGACGCAGCGTGCTCCACGCGGGAGGCACACTGTTGCCCCGAGTTCCATGATGGCCTGATTGAAATCGCCGGGCCGAGATTTTGAAAGTAACGCCTGCGCGTGTTCCCAAGTCTTTGCCGGCGATAGATTCATGCCGCCAACCCGAGCCAGCACGCGCTCCACATTCCCGTCGACGACGGCGACGGCCTCGCCAAACGCAATGCTGGCAATGGCGGCTGCGGTATATCGCCCGATGCCAGGCAGATCGCGCAATGCGGATGAAGTCTGCGGAAATCGACCGCTGTGGCGCGCGGAAATTTCGCGCGCGCACCGATGCAGCAGGCGGGCACGGCGGTAATAGCCCAGCCCGCTCCAGGCTGCGAGGACGGCATCTTCGGGCGCGGACGCCAATGCGTCAATGGTTGGGAATAACTTCAGAAAGTTACGGTAATGGTCGAGGACGGCCGCGACGCGGGTCTGCTGGAGCATGATCTCCGAGAGCCAGATGGCATAGGGATCGCGGGTTCGACGCCAGGGCAAATCGCGCTGGTTGCGGTCATACCAGGCGAGGAGCGCGCGCCGGAAGCGCGCCCGATTTCCGTTGGCAAAAAGATCCGGCAGTCTACTCGGCACGCGTGCCCCCTATTGCTATCTTTTCGCCGCCGGCAGAAAAATCCGGTTTACGGCAAGCTGGCGCTGTGAGCAACCTCAATCCAGCCGGACTTCTCCTGCTGCCAAACCGACATCATGGGCTGCGGGGTTGAAGGGAGTGCCTGCGTGCCGCCCTTTCCGACTATGCTGCCGTTCAAAGTGATCGTGTAGGTCACCACCATGGTGGTTCCATTCAGCTCCGTCTTCAAGTCGCCCAGCGAGTATTGTTTTAATCGCCAATTCTGGTACTGCTCCAGCGCTGCCGCTTTGTCGAGCGTTCCGCTTGGGGTGACGCCCGCATAGTTGGACGCCAGCACGCGGTCAATTTCCTTAAAGTTACCGGCCGCTACGCTCTTCCAGAAAACGCGCTCGAGTCCCTCGCCGCCGGTCGCATCGGCAAAGCTGTTTGCCGGGTGCTCCTTGAACATGGTGCATGCTGACTCGAACAGCACCAGCGCCGTCGCTATCGCCATTAATGCAATCATCCAGATCGCGGCCGACTTCCTGGATCTCACTCGTAAATGCATGGCGAGATTGTACCGCGACCGCGCCCTATCTCCGCGAGGCATCACGTGTCTCTATGGATTCGTCCGCATTGACCCGACCTGTCTGGCCTACGATAATAAAGGGACTTGGGAAACGCGGTCAGATGCGTGAACCTTAATTGTTTCAGCGGGAGATGCCTATGACCGAATTCGACCGCAAAGTGGAAGAGGCCTCGGAGCGCTTTAATCGACACGTGGCCAATATTGCTGCCAGCGTCGAGAAAGAAACGTCGGAACTGGTCACGTACCTGAACGACGAGGTTGTCCCGGCGGTGCGGACTCACTCTTCGAAAGCGCTGCGCACTGCGTCGGAAAAACTATCTCATTTCGCGGATTTTCTCGAATCGCAGCAGAAAAAACCTTGATCCGCCGTCACGCCAGCCTTCGGCCGCCGCTGCTGCTCGCTCTTCTACTGAGCGCGCTATTGATGGCGGGTTGTGGCCACAAAAAAACGCAGGTGGAAGTGCCTCCGCCGCCTGCGCCCGCCGAGCAGACGCCTGCTCCATCCGCCGGAGAAGCCACCTCCGGAAAGGCGGCCACCGAACCCTCGGACAATATTCAGGTTCCGGCGGACGCCAGGCCGATTTTTGAAGAGACTGGCGTGGCGAGCTGGTATGGTCCGCCGTACCACAACCGTCGCGGCTCCAATGGCGAAATCTACAACATGAATGCGATGACGGCGGCGCACCTCACGCTGCCGCTGGGCTCGATTGTCCGGGTAACAAATATGAAGACGGGACATTCGGCGCTGCTACGCATTACCGATCGGGGTCCGTTTGTCGAAGGGCGCATTCTTGATCTTTCACTGGCGGCCGCGAAAGCCCTGGATGTGTATCTGCCAGGCACGGCCAGGGTTCGCCTTGAGGTTCTGGAAGCACCCGCGGCGCTCGACATTGGCGGCCGATGGTGCGTTCAGATCGGATCTTTTTCGGACGAAAAGGGAGCCGCGGAATTAGCCAATCGTCTTCAGCGGCGGTATCAAACGGCGAAAGTTCTGAAGTTCCCGAGTCCGACGGGGAACTGGTGGGTGCGAGTGCGAGTGCCTGATGACGACCGGCAACGCGCGCAGGCGCTGGTTCGCGAAAATGAGATCGTCGAAGCTCCCGTGTTTCTGGTCCGCATGGATTGAGTTGGTTGGTATTTTCCTTTGACTGCGTTCCACGTTCATTTTCTTGCCGCGCATCCCCAACTTACTAACTGGCAATCAGAGAATGAAGGTGTTATTGTACTCTGTCGGAAATGGAGCAACCCACGACTTAGTATCAGTGAATCCTCTCCCGGAAACGGACTTTATGGCCGATTGCCTATTTTGTCGCATCATTCGCGGCGAAGTGCCGTCAAAGAAAGTTTACGAGGACGAGCACACGTTCGCCTTTGAAGACCTTAACCCGCAAGGGCCGACGCATGTCCTGGTGATTCCGAAGAAGCATCTGGCGGGATTGAAGGAAGCGGGAGTCGAAGACGCCGAACTCGTCGGCCGGTGCCAGCTGGCCGCCGCGCACATCGCCCGCGAGCGGGGAATCGAAGACGGCTATCGAACGGTACTGAATGTTGGTCCCCGTTCCGGACAATCCGTATTCCACTTGCATGTCCACTTGATCGGAGGCCGGGTGCTGCACTGGCCACCGGGCTAGGTCGCGACACGCCGGATTGTGAGCGCTATTTGAGACGCCACGCGCGGCGCGGCTTCTATTCTTCCTACCTGCGGTGTCTGTCATACAATCAGGGAATGGCAAATCTGACGTTGGTCTATGGCCTGCGCCTGCTACCCTCGGACGAGATCGCAGAGGTTTGCGATGCGACCATCAAGCTTAAGAACGGTCGCGACGCGCGGGTGACGATGCACGTTCTGGAGGGCGGTAAAGAAGAGATCGAAAAGCAGCTGAAAACAAGCCTGTCCGCATTCTTCGATTTCTATCCTGAAATCTGAATGGATTGCCGATTCCTGGGGCTGGCCGGTGCCGTCGAAACCGGTGGGGAATTTCGGACGGTATTTCTATCATCGTTTCTATGTTTCTATTCACGGCGTCTCCTCACGGCTTCGACGAGAGGGTAACGGACCGAGAGCGACTTTGAAACTGTATGAGACTGATCTCTCTCGAACTCGAGAGCAGGATTCGCAACCGGGGGCTCTGGCCTGAGACTCGCGTCGCGTGGGCGGCTTTGTATGTGGTGGCGCTCGACGTGATGCTCTTTGCGGTTCAGATGGCCGCCGGCCGGTTTCGTCCGAGTATGGCGGCGAGTCTCACGGGCTGGGTCACGTTTCTGAGTGTTCTCGCCGTTGTGCTGCTGTTGGTGGTGGGGATCCGGTGGATGCGCACCCACCTGCTGTGGCGGCTGCGCAACCGGCTGATCGTCACTTACATTTTTATCGGCGTGATTCCGGTGATTCTACTGCTGGTGATTTCGCTGACGTCACTCTATCTTTTTGCGCGGCAGTTCGCGGGGTTTGTGGTCACCTCCGATGTGACCAGCCACCTGCACAGCATGGAAGCCTCGAACCGCGCGATTGCGCGTGCGCTGGTCAACCAGTTTGAGCGGGCGGGAAAATCGGACGCGGCCATCGTTGCGCCCATTCGTCCACGGCGCACCGAGTGGATGCGGCGCGAGGTATGCGTTTGGTATCGCGACGAGACGGCGCCGAACTGCGTGGGACCCGAGGGCAGTACGACATTTGCCTTACCCGCATTTATCAAAGGCGACTTTGGGGATGTGGTGCGCGACCATGGCAAGCTCTATTTACGCGTGGCTACGGTGGTGAGCGAACCGGAAGCGTTGCGGGTTATTACGAGCGAGGCGCTGGACAGGAATCTGATCGAGCAGATCGCGGGTGATCTGGGGCAGATTACGTTTTCGCCCGACACGCGGAGTGCGGCTTCGGGGACGTCCGAGGCATTCTCGGCGGGGAGCGTGCCGCCGGCGACGCGATCACTGGATTTTCAAATCGCGTTCCCCGTACCAGTGCAGGTGGTGGATTGGACGACGGGAGAGCGGCAGCGGGAAGGCGCATTGGCGCGGATTGAAACGCGACCGTCGGTTCTTTACGACCGGCTGTTTGGCGCGCTGGGCGACTATGCGCGAGGAGTGGAACTGATTCTGTGGTCGATCGCGGTGATTTTTGCGGTGATCGAAATTCTTGCGCTTTGGATCGGAACGAAGCTGACGCGCAGCATCACGTCGTCGGTGGCGGACATTTACGGGGCGACGACGCATATCAATCGGGGCGACTTCAGCCATCGGATTGCGGTGAAGTCGAGCGACCAACTGGCGGCGCTGGCGACCTCGTTTAACTCGATGACGAACTCGATCGAGCGGCTGGTGCAGGAACAGAAAGAGAAACAGCGGCTGGAGAATGAACTGGCGATTGCGCAGGAGGTGCAGGCGCAACTTTTTCCGAAAGAGATTTCGCAGCTCGAATCGCTGGAGGTGCATGGCTTTTGCCGGCCAGCGCGCTCGGTGAGCGGCGATTACTACGACTTCCTGACGCTGAATTCAGGGAAGATGATTCTGGCGGTCGGGGACATCAGCGGGAAGGGAATTTCGTCGGCGCTGATGATGGCGACGATCCACTCGGCGGTGCGGGCATACAGTATTGAGGGCATTCCGCTGCTGCGAAAATCCGCCATGGCGGCGGAAGCGGCTCGTGCCCGGCAGTGTGAAGATTCGTCGATCCCTGGGGACGGATCGGGGCTTGGCACGATGGTTGCGAGCGACGCGCCCGGAGCCGAAGTTTCTCCGGCTGTTCTAATTGGACTTCTCAATCATCAACTGTACGAGAGCACACCCGACGCGAAGTATGCCACGCTTTTTCTTGGCATATATGACGCGGTGAACCGCAGCATTACGTATTGCAACGGTGGACATCTTCCGCCGATTCTGCTCTCGGAAGACGGCTCGACCCGGCTACTCGATTGCGGCGGATCGGTGGTGGGTCTGCTGGATAACCTGGATTTTCGGGAAGCGACGGTTCAGCTTCGGCCGGGCGATCTGCTGGTTGCGTATAGCGATGGCGTGACCGAGCCGGAAAGCGATTACGGCGAATTTGGCGAAGAGCGCCTGATCCAAATCGTACGCGAGAACCGGCACTTGCCTCTGACGCGCATCACTGAGATTGTTACCGCGGCGGTCGACGAGTGGATCGGCGACAAGGAGCAACCGGATGATGTCACGCTTGTTCTGGCCCGCGCCCGCTGATGGGCGCTCTGCCTGTCTGCTTTCGGCCCTTCTTCCTTGGAACTCAAACGTTTTGTGGTGACGCAACTCACTTCCCACCGGCCAACCAATCACAGCGGTTCATTCCGTGGTCGTCTCTAATGAAAGAAGTGCGGCTATGCACAGGGATCGTGTTATGTCGGAAGAATCAGCGTTAGTCAGATGTCCACTTTGCGAAGGGCAGGGGGCAATGTCTCCCCAGGCCGTCGTTGATCGATTCGTGAAACCCGAACTGCGCGAACAACTGGATGCCAGAATCACGGAGATTGCGGAGATATGCAGTTCCGGCAGCACGAAGTCCAAAGTGCTTAATTTTGAAAAGGAAGTGCATGGGTGGAACCCGGCGCTACCGATCTGGCGACGCAGCCCGAAGGAATAGGCAGCGGGGGCGACGGGAACACTTGCCGGAAGCAGGTGAGCGGTAGAGACGAACCAGAATTTTGCTGCGCGAAAGAAAAATAAGAAAACTGAGATTAACGTCGTCACGGCCCGGCGAGTTCATTTGCTGAGCCGCGGGGCGGGCTAACCGGCCCGCCCTTTCCGTTTGAGAACGTTACTTCGCCCCGTCCTCAATCTCATCTACCACGCGATCGAAGTGGTAGACCTTTCTTATTCCCTCCAGAAGCGCCCGGCTATCCACGGCGATGGAACGATTCTGCTTCGCGTCGTATCCGTAATCGCCGCCGAGCGAGTAGATATTGCCATCGAAGATGAGCCCGACGACGCGCGCATCTTTATTAATGAGCGGACTGCCGGAGTTGCCGCCGATAACATCGTTGGTGGTGGAGAGATTCATGGGGAGGGATAAGTTCAGCGTGTTTTTTGCGCTCAACCATGTCGGCGGTAGTTTGTAAGGCGCCGCACCGGTTGCTCTCTCGAACAAGCCGCCAATTGTCGTGAACGGCTGGATGAACTTTCCTTCGTCATCTTCAAAGCCCTTCACGGAGCCGTAACTGAGGCGTGGCGTGAAGGTTGCATCGGGATCGACGCTGGTTCCATAAACCGCGAATCGAGCCTTCGCGATCTTTTCCGCCGCCGCACGCGTGGGTGCATCCACGGCAGATTCATACTCCTTACGAGTGGCGAGGAGATCGTCATTGATGGAGGCGATAAATCGGATCAACGGATCCTTGGAGGCAGTTATCGCGCCGGCCCCGCCGTCGTAAAGCGCCTTACGTACGCCGGCATCCTCCAAGTGCGTTACGGTGACGAGTCTGTGCGCCAACTCTTCCGGCGACTCTTTGCCCAGCACTTTCTTAACGAAGGGATCGTCGGTTCCCAATTCGCGCCGTATCAAGGTCAGGAAAAACGCGACATTCAGCTCTTCGAGATCCTTGTAGACGGGCACCGGGGAAGAGATCACTTGCTGCACATGCAAGAGTGCCTGGTCTCTGAATTCGGGCAATCGATCGGCATTTGGCTTGGAGCGTTCCTCCGACGCCCGTACCAGCAGGACCGCATACTCGAGCAGCCCGTTGCGCAGGAAACGGCTAGTCACGACGGAGTAGCGATGGAAAAGATGGGCGCGAATTTTCTGCACCTTCGCGATGTCGTCCCAGGCCGAAGCGTAGGGCGCGAGTTTGGGATCGGCCGCGACGGCCGCCTGGAGTTTTCGTTCTGCTTTTTCTTTTTCGGCCATGAAGTCGGGATCAAGCAATGCGGCCTGGCGACCAAAGATCGCCTTGAAAGAATTCTCGATGAGGAAAAGGTCGTCATTGGCTTCGCGGGCCTGTTCTGGTCCGCGAGTCACAAACTGCTCGAGCTGCCCGCGATACTCGGCGTACTCGGTGAGGGTGAGGGGGAGCGAGGTATCGCGAAGGTACTGAAGCTGAGCCATCGTCAACTCGCGACTCGTACCGCCCGGATCTCCGGCGACGAAAACGAGCTCTCCGTCGGTTGATCCGGCGGCACTCCACTTCAGATAATCGGGAGTTGTGACCGGCTTGTCGTTTTCATAAGCGCGCAGAAGTCCGATATCGAAATCGAAGCGCGGGAAATTGAAATTGTCCGGGTCGCCGCCAAACTGGGCGACGCCAAACTCGGGCGCGAATACGAGGCGCACGTCGGTATAGCGGTGGTAGCGATAGAGGTCGTAGATGCCGCCGTGATAGAGCGAAACCACATCGCAGCGCACGCCTGGATCTGCGCCGCAACCCTGCTGGAGTTCCGCTTCTTTGGCGTGCATGGCCTTGTTGGCGGCATCGCCGGTCTTGCCGGTGGTTGCGCTCTGAATGTCCGCGGTCACGTCGCGGATTTCCACCAACTGATCCAACTCAAACGCGGGGCACTTTTTTTCTTCCGCTGCCGTTTTGGCGACAAATCCGTCTTCCGAAAAATTGTGCTGCGAGGAAGAAAGCGCTTCGACGCATTCGATGACGCAATGGTGATTGGTCATGACCAGCCCTTGCGGAGAAATGAACGATGCGGAGCAGCCTCCGGCGATGCGAAGAGACGATAGTCTTACGTGGTCTAACCAAGCCTGCGAGGGTGTGAAGCCGTACTTGGTCGCCACTGTTTTGGAGGGAAAGTTATCGAAGGTCCACATGCCTTCATCAGCCTGCAACGATTGCGTCAACGCCATTCCCACCAGCAAGAAACCCGCCAGCCACCTGGCACACTTCGATTGGAAATTTGTCATCGGTCTTCCCTTAAGTTCAGTCTTCCCTTAAATATTATTTTGTAATCGGAATCATTCGGGCCGTTTGGCAGAGAAACAGGACCGAGCCCGAGAGCAATATTTTCAATGCTGCCGCATCTGGGTCCGCAGCGGCAGCCTCAAAACCGGCAATCCATGCTCTGTTTCATTTTACCCACTGGAGTCGGGAATGCGAAGTTGCGGCTGCGTGCGCACCCGGACATTGGTGACGACAAAAAACGCGGGAAGGATTGCTCCTTCCCGCGCCGTGATTCGTGTCGCTGTGCCGAGGCGCGGACAAGAGTGTCCGCGCCACAGCTAACAGGTTTAGACAAGCCCCTGATCGAGCATCGCGTTGGCGACCTTCAGGAAGCCGGCAATGTTGGCGCCGTTCACATAGTTGCCCGGCGTGCCATACGTCTCAGCCGCTTCCAGGCAGCTCTTGTGGATGGAGATCATGATCTTGTGCAGCCGATCATCGACCTCTTCGCGCGTCCAGGAGATACGCGCGCTGTTCTGCGCCATCTCAAGACCGGAGGTGGCCACACCGCCCGCATTCGCAGCCTTGGCCGGTCCATAGAGGATTTTGTGCTCCAGGAACAGCTTGGTGGCTTCGAGGGTGCTGGGCATGTTGGCGCCTTCGCTGACGACCTTCACGCCATTCTTAATGAGATTGGCAGCGTCTTTCGCGTTGATCTCATTCTGAGTGGCGCTGGGGAACGCGCAATCGGCCTTGATGTTCCAGAGCCAGTTGTGATCGAGCTTGCGATCGACCGGATTGTAAATGGCCTTCTTGAATTTCTCCGCGTACTCCTTGATGCGGCCGCGGCGATTGTTCTTCAGATCGATCACAAACGCCAATTTGTCGCGATCGATGCCATCGGCGTCGTAGATCGCGCCGTCAGAATCGGACCAGGTGACCGGCTTCGCGCCGAGATCGAGCAGCTTCTCGACGGTGTATTGCGAGACGTTGCCGCTGCCGGAAACGAGACAAACTTTGCCTTCCAGCTTGTCTTTCCTGGTCTTCAGCATTTCCTGCGCGAAATAGACGCAGCCGTAGCCGGTGGCTTCGGGACGAATGAGCGAGCCGCCCCAGCCGAGACCTTTGCCGGTGAGGACGCCGGTGAATTCGTTGCGCAGCCGTTTGTATTGGCCGAAGAGGAAGCCGATTTCGCGACCGCCCACGCCGATGTCGCCAGCGGGAACGTCCGTGTCCGGCCCGATGTGCCGGCAGAGCTCGGTCATAAAGCTCTGGCAGAAGCGCATCACTTCGTTGTCACTCTTGCCCTTGGGATCGAAATCCGATCCGCCCTTGCCGCCGCCCATGGGGAGCGTAGTAAGCGAGTTCTTGAACACCTGTTCGAACGCCAGGAACTTGAGGATGCCGAGATTCACGGACGGATGGAAGCGCAGGCCACCCTTGTAGGGACCGATCGCGCTGTTCATCTCAATGCGGAAGCCGCGATTGACCTGCACCTTGCCATGATCGTCAAACCAGGGCACACGGAACATCAAGACGCGTTCCGGTTCGGTGATGCGTTCCAGGATCTTGTTTTCCTGATATTCGGGATGGCGTTCCAACACGAGCCTTAAGGACTCGAGTACTTCGAGGACGGCCTGGTGAAATTCCGGCTCGGCCGGGTTTTTGGCTTTTACGAGGTTGAGAATTTGCGAAATATAATCCGCCGCTGCATGTTTCTTAGGCGGTTCCATCACTGCAGTCATAGAAATAACCTCCGAGTTTTTTGAACTGAACGGATTGGTCGACGATTTGTCGTAGATAAAAACCGAGAACCACGTGGCCCAGGAACGACGTGAAGCACGAGGAACCTTGAACCAATGCCGCGAGAATTGCGGCCTTTCCTATTCAATGCCTGAGGGGGATGCTCTGCCGTGATTCGTGTCACTGGAATCCGTGACGATTGGGCGATCAATTTGTGCGTTCAACACGCGAATCCTTGCAAATGCCCGTGTAGCCGCCTTTTAGCTTACTTCCTCGACTTGAGGTTGACAACCGTAACCTTGGAGGTCACCTTCTGTTCCTTCTCCATTCCGCCTATCATGACCAACTCGTGGCCGGCTACGGCAAGGCTGCGGTTATCCATAAGGGCGGTGGAGGGATTGTCAGCAATCGTCTCCCAGTTCTCTTTTTTCAGGTCGAAGGCGAAGGCTACGGCTGAAGGTTCGCTGGGGTTGCCGTCGAATCCGATGCCGTTGTAGTCGTAAGGATTGGGAGCGCCGCCGGAGAAATAAATCTTCGCTCCCTTTCTTTCGCCGCGGGCGGCGCCGGCCGCGATGCGAAATCGGGCGCTGCCTGGATGCTCGGGTAGTTTGGTCCATTCGATTTTGGTGATGTCAGCGTTCTTTCCGGTGGGAATCTTCCCCATCCAGCACTCGGCGGACGCGACGTACCGGGGACCTTTGGGGTCGGGATTGCGATAGGCACCGTCAACATAGACCAGCGTGTTTCCGGCGATCGCACCAGCGTGGCCGAAGACGGGGGTGCCGGGCAGAGGCGTGGCTTGCATCCATGTATCTTTCTCGGTGTCGTAAATCTGCACGTTCCGCACGGCTTCACCTTTCGATCTGCCACCGACCACGTAGATGTAACGATCGCGAAACAGGCCCACGACTGCATCATCGACTGGAACCGGGAGATCCTTTCCGCGGTAATAGCGATCTTCAAACGGAACGTATACGTTCAGATCAGAGACCGTAGTCTCGTGACCGTCACCATCGAGAAGGTAGCCGCCGAAAATAAAAACCTGTCCGTTAATGGCCACGGCGGAAGCCGCCAGACGACCCACCATCCCGGGCACGGGACGCCTTTGGATCCACTTTTGCGATTTCAAATCGAGTTCGTAGGCGCTGGAGGTGACGTCATTCCATGTTTTCCTGGGGCCAATTCCCATGAAGGAAAAAATCTTCTGTCCAACCTCTCCGGAATATGAGGTGGCGACGGCGCTATTCGAGACCGCGACTGGCATCGGAGGCAAGGGCGGTTCCGGGGCCGCGCGCAGGCTGCAGGGAATGCCGCAGAGAATAAGGAAGAGGCACAAGAAAGAGGTTATGAAGGCATAGTTCGGGAACGCGGACTTGATCGGGATCGCGGGTCTCATCGCTTGGAATGATAGCAAGGAATGCAGGCTTGCCCTCGTCCTCTAGGAGGCGCGCAGAAAGCACATCGTTGAAAACACATGGCTGACAATACCGCCAATCGATTTCGTGATTACAGTATCGACCCGATTAGCACCGGCCACCTCGAATGCTAAGCTCGCGATTGACATCGGGAGGTGTTGCGAATGCTGTGGACTATCTTCGTCGTTCTGCTTGTCCTGTGGCTTCTCGGCATGGTTACGTCGTATACCTTGGGCGGATTTATCCATATTCTGCTGGTTCTGGCGGTAATCACCCTGATCTTCAATCTCGTCTCCGGACGTAGAGGTGCAATATAAGCCTGAGATGAGATCCCGATAGGGATTGTGAGCGTGAATCATGAGAATGAATATCAAGAATGGAGACGATGTTATGAATAAGTTCCTGAAGTTGTTGTTAGGCACGACTCTCTACGTCCTGGACCAATCGGACAAGTCCACGAGAAAGATACGAAGCCAGGCAGCCGACAATCTGAATGATCTTCGTGACATGGCACAAGAAAAATATCAAACCGCGAGCGAGCGCGTAGGGCGAGCGTCGCAGGCACTGATGGGAGAAGACAGCAATATTCTGGGCAATGTGCTTAGTCTGGCTGCGGGAGTCGGCATTGGCATTGGAATCGGGCTGATTATCGCTCCGGCGAGCGGAGAAGAAACGCGAGGGGTGATCGCCGACCGGGTGCAGGTATTTGGCAAGAAGGTGAAGAAACAGTTTTCTTCCGACGAAGGCGAGGATTATCCGGCCACCGGAACCAACGGGTAAAACGGCGAGAGATCGTGCGAAGAATTCGGTTTTCGCACGATCTCTGGTTCGAATGGCTAATCCGCTGTTATCTCCGGGAGCGGCGAGACTACACAGGCTGCGGGAAAAGCCGGTATTGGGCGGGCGGTCTCGCCTCAGCGGCTAAAGCCGTATTCAAGGCAAGGTAGTTATCGCAACGCTAAAAGCTGCGCCACCCCAATACGGCATCCACATGCGCCATCCAAAATGCGGCACCCACATGAGCCACCCAAATCGAGCCCGATGAGACTCTTTTTCGCAGCCTGCCAGGTCAGCGGCTGGTGCAAAGGTTCTTAAGAGTGCAAGGAAGTCGTCTCAGCCGGGTTGACCTGGGACGTTTGCACTTGAATGATATTGTTCTGAATGGCATATACCACCAGATCGCGGATGGAGTGAAAACCCAGTTTGCGCATGATGTTGCTGCGGTGAGTTTCGGCGGTCTTGGTACTGAGGTTCAACACGCAAGCCACTTCTTTGGAACTCTTACCCTCAGCCAGAAGTTGAATCACCTCATGCTCGCGCGCGGTGAGCTTGGGCAAATTCGGAACCTCTCCTTTTGAGATGTTGTGTCCTTTGTCCAAGAAGCCGGCCAAGACCATTTCATTGACCCGCGGCGTGAAAAACATGCGATTGCGCTGGAGCGCTTCCACTGCGGAAACCAGATCGCGGGCGGCGTCGGACTTGAGCACGAAGCCCCGCGCGCCAGCGTCCAGAGCTTCGCGAATCACCTGGTCGGCATCGGTGATGGTCAACACAATGATTTTGTAGCTGGCATCGTGCTGCAAGAGCTGGCGGGTTGCAGCCAGACCATTGAGGTTGGGCATGCCGATGTCGAGAATAACGACGTCAGGTTTGAGGGCTTTTGCTTTCTCGACGGCTTCACGGCCATCGGCGGCTTCTCCGCAGATTTCCCATCCTTCACGCGCTTGCAGGAGCGTACACAATCCGCGGCGCACCACTTCATGATCATCCGCAACCAGAATCCGCAGTTTCATGGCTACCTCCGAGAGATCAAAACTTGTGAGAATTGTACAATCCGACAAAAAGTCCAGCGCTTTGGTATCAATTGGAACGCGATGGACCGATGTCCCAGCCGAAGGGCCTGTGTTCACTTGTGGCCTCAACTGCTTTGACCAGATCCCGAGCGATGTTCGACTTGACGACGTACCCTCTCGCTCCCGCGTCGCCTGCTTCCCGCATCATCTGCGGTGAATCATGTTGCGTTACGATCAAAACTTCACTCTGCGGAAGGTTCCGGCGAATCAGCCGGCAGGCTTCCAATCCGCTCATTCTTGGCATGCTTAAATCGAGAATCACCACATCCGGCGACAACTGACCTGACTTGTCTACCGCTTCAACTCCATCCACCGCTTCATCGACCACTTCCCATCCAGCATGAGAACCGAGCAGGTTCCTTAATCCTCGCCGAACCATGGGGTGGTCATCCACCACCAAAATGCGAAGTTTCATAAGACGTTCCAATGGAGTGGAGGTGGCCGGAAGCAGATGGTTTGCGATTGCAGATTTCGCGCGCGAACACTTTTTATCTTCGTTGGATCGCCTTTCCCAACCGCAATCTGGCAAGGATCCGAATCGTGGTTCATCCCGCCCGGTGTACCGGCAAACCGCTTACACGTAAACAAGCAACTGCCTCCGCAGGGAATAAGGTACCAAAGAGTTGTTTTTTGCCGAATACAGCGAATGCTGTAGTTGCACCGGGCAGAAAAGCTGACCTCGAAAAAAGGGAGCCACTCAGTGGAGGAAATATGTTTCTTCACGAAGCAATGCCGAAACCGCATCCACAACGCAACTGATGTGGGTCTTCGCGCAAGTGCCCTTAATGCCCACCTTCCGGGCCTCGACAGCCAGCTGTTTGGATAGGTAGAGGGTGACCATGAGGATCGGGGTGGTGGGAGATTCTCGAATGATGCGCCTCGCAGCTTCCAAACCATTCATCTGGGGCATTTGGAAGTCGAGGACGATGAGATCATGATGCCCGAGCTCAAACCGTTGGACGGCTTCGGCGCCGTCGCTTACTTCATCGCAGACGCGCCATCCCTCCTGCTGCTCGAGCAAACCTCGCAGATAGCGACGTACCGCCGGATTATCGTCCGCCAATAAAATTCTAATCAAAGGTCACACGCACTCCAACCAAAAGGTAGCAGGGAAGGGATAACCCGGCAATACGGTGGAATCCCGATTACCCTGCAAACGAACGGGCGGAGGAAAGGCTCCGCCCGAGTGAGTATTAGAGGTTAGGCGACGTTGCGGCGGCGCTCTTTCGATTTTTCAATGTCCGCGGATTCTTCCTGCTCCGCCTGCGAACGCTTGAGCGCGTCTTTGCCGGCATCCTTCAGCTTGCCGGCCGCATTCTGCACCTTACCTTCGACCTGTTTCGCCGTGCCATGGACCTGCATTTTTTCGTTGTCGGTCCACTCACCGGCCTGGCGTTCCACTCGCCCAGCGACATCTTTCATCTTACCTTCTACTCGATCCTTATTCATTCAGAAATCCTCCGTGAAATTGATGGTTTGAGGTTCAGTTGAAGAAGAGTCAGGCGACGCGTTCCTGTTTGTCACCCTGATCTGGCTGGTCGATTCGTGTCGATCCAGGTTGCTGCTTTCCGCGCTCAGCGTGAGCCGTCTGCTGATGGTCCCGCAATTCATGATCACTGCTGAAATGTTGATTGCAAACTGAACAGCTTTGCTCGGCTTGATTGCCTTGCTCCTGATCCATTTTGTTCTTTCTCCTCTCGTCCTGCACTGAAGTCCTGCCATCTACTCGACTGTAGACTTACCGCTTCATGGCTGGTATCGGGTCGAGTCTCTAGAAGGTGCACTGGCGCTCGGTAGGAAGAGAGAAGCTTGGTGGCCCGTGACACGGTTTGGTACAGATGTCTTTCTATGTGTAATTCAGCTACGGGTAACCACCTACGGGTAACCACGTAAGAAAGTGGAGCGCCGACGGGGCGGACGATTTTAAGAAGGGACAAAGGCGATTGTGCCCCGACGGACGATACCCATGACCAGCGCCGAAAGGAGGAAAATCAAGAAGAGATAGAACAGAATGTTTGCGACACGCGCAGCGGCTGCATTTTCAACGCGATCGTGCATCATCAACCGCCGGCGAGTGAGGCGCTGCAAGTAACCTGATCAGCGTCCCGCCTCAAAGCGGTAACCAATTCCTCGCAGTGTTTTGAGATAGCGCGGATGGCGGGGATCACGTTCAATTTTCTCACGCAGCCGACGCACAAAAACGTCGATGGAACGTGGCGTGACGAAAGAACCTTCCTTCCACACGGCATCAAGAAGCTGATCGCGAGTGAACACGCGTCCACGATGGCGGACGAGATACTCGAGCAACCTGAACTCGCGGACGGTGGTCTGAACCTGCTTGCCCTGCACGCTGACGGTCATGGAAGCAATGTCGATTTCGAGTTCGCCGAGCTGAATCAGTTCGCGGAGAGGCGCCTCCTTCTCGGTCCGCAAAATGTTACGAATGCGCGCAATGAGCTCGCGGGGACTAAATGGTTTTGTGATATAGCCGTCACCACCGGCGTCGAAGGCCTGCAGACGATCCATTTCCTGGGTGCGGGCGGAAAGAAAGATAATCGGCGTCTTACCGAGCTGTTCGTGTTGACGAATCTGGCGACAGAGGTCGAAGCCGTTCATTTCCGGCAGCATGATATCGAGGAGAAACAGCGAAGGGGGGAGAAGAGTGGCCGAAGGAACGACCGGTGTGCCGGAGAAAAAAGTGGAAACGTCGAATCCGGCGGTGCGCAGGTTATGTTCAATGAGGCGAGAGACGTCGATATCGTCTTCGACGACATAAATGAGATCCGGGTGACGCGGATTGTCTACAGACTCCAGGGAGTACATGTGCCTAAGAGAAAGAAATGGCTATTTTTAGAATGGGAAACCGACAGTGCGACACTAAAGGGGCCGTGTTGCTGGAATGTTGCGCTAGTGTTAAAGGAGGGTTAATTTGCGCGAAGACGAACTCTGTTGGCCGCTTGTGCGTCACTTCGCGCCGCGCTTCTTCCTGACGTGCTTCTTCGTGTTTCCCGAGGCCGCTTGACAGTTGCCGGCGATTGTCACATCGCAGCGCTCGGTGAAGGAGCCGAGTGTGAGCTGGAACGAATCGAGGACGTCGGTTTCGATGAAGAAACCATTGTTTTGATCGATCAGAAAATAGTCGACGGCGGAAAGAGTGCCGTCGATTGTAAAACTGCTGGCGGAGAAACGTCCAAATGAATCCGGGCAAGAACCGGCACCTTGAGGACAGGCGAATGCTCCGGTGAAAGCCCATGGGGCAACCGCAAAGCCGTTATTAAAGTCATCCACCAGACCGGAGAGAGTTCCTCCTTGGCCGACCATGGAAGTGGCAGTCAGTTGACCAGAGCCGTCGCTCTCCGATCCGTTCTGTTGGGTCAGGAGGAAGCTGTATTCTTCCCCGTTGCCCAAAGAAAGTGAGGCGGCCGGTTGCGTTTGTGGATAAGCGACTCCCGCTCCGAGGGCGGGGTAGAGCTGATTGGCGGCAGCTGAATAAAGGGCCAACGCCGGCGCACCGGGAGTGCCCGCCGGAGCTGTGAGATACAGCACAAGACTGGGATCGAAGAACGGCGCGGGGGCAGGGATATATCTGAGATGGACGCGACCAATCCCCTTATTGTCGAGCTGGTAAGTTCCGGTAGTTTGCGAACTTACGAGAACGGGGTTGCCATCCGCATTGTTAAAGAATGCCGTGTCGGTATATCCCCCCGTTATGTCGCCGTTGGTGTCGGCAGTTACCACAGATACAGACGTCAGCGAAGATGGAAGTAAGCTCGTCAAATCAACACCGACAGAGTCAAATAGGTAAGTGCCAGAGAATGACGTAAATGAGCCGGTCGCAGAGCCCTGGCCAACCGCTAGACCCGCAGTAAGAAAGGAACCGTCGGTCTCGATCAGCTGTATATGAGCTGAATCGATTATGTAGCCCGTGATTTGGGTGGGGCCAAAACCAGTGCAGGTCGTGACTAAGTTAAGGTTGATTACACCTGCTGTTCCCGTGGATGAGACGGATGAGCCGGCAAAACCCTTTGTAGACGAGCAGCTGGTAAATGCGCCGTTATAACCCTGATCGGTAAGTGTGCCGCTTCCCGATATCCCGGTGGGGAAATCGATGTTGATGATACCGCCGTAGACGATGGGCGTGGTAGACGAGTCGGTGCCACTGGCGACGAAGGCGAATCCCCTGGATGGTAAGGTGTTAATCGCCGACGGATCCTGAAGCTGCAACGTGCCGGAACCCGATTGGGCAAGGGTTGTCGATCCTTGGCTATTGGTCAATGTACCGGACAGCTGCGCGATCGAGGCCCGGGAACTTGAGTTCACGACCAGACTGAAATCTTCTTCGATGGTGTCTCCGCTTCCGTCCGTGGTATCAACAATCAAAGAGCCTCGCCCATCGGTGCCGACAAAGTAGGTTCCGGCTGTGATTTGGCTGGTTGTGGAATCGAGGTTTGAATTGACGTCGAAGGTATTGACTGTCTGTTGGCCCGCGCTACCGCCGCCGGTCGGGGACGCGATATTACCGTTGCCGTCGAGATAGACCTGACCGGTCAACTGATAAGGATAGCCGGAAGAAAAGGTAGAGTCGGTTCCTTTTATCTGGAAGACATATGTGCCCTGAAGAACGCTGCCGAACGCAGTTACAACGATCGGGGCCAAGACATTCGCGGAGTGGGTAGCTGTGGCGTATGCCACGATGGTTACAGCATCCGTATTACCATTGAACGCTACGGGAGGAGTGAATGTAATTGATTGACCGCTCGCCGTGTGTGCTGCACTGAGCGAGCCACAGCCGAAGCTACCCTGGCTGGGGCACGTCAGTGCCCAGTCGACACCGGCGTTCGTAGGGTCGTTGGCGACAGTTGCCGACAAAGTTGCGCTTGCGTTGAGAGAAATGCCGGTGGGCGGCGGGGTGGAGAACGTTATCGTTACATTCTGCGGCGGAGGCGGCGGAGGATTTTGGACGTTAAAAGTGCTGCCCCCGCACGCTGCGAGGACTGAAATTGCCGCCAAAAGAAGTGAAGCACCGACTGTTCGAACCAGCACAGCTAGTCTCCTCAACAAACTAATGAGTAAGAACAACTACTTTCCCGAGCCACGGAGGTAAATTGTCTGCGGGATGGAATTATTGTTGTAACTGAGCGCAATACTTCCAGGGTCGGAACCCGTAACTCGAGGCGTAAAAACAACCATCAAGGCGCACGAGGCACCCGGAGTGAGGCTGAAAGGACAATTATCGGTTTCGGTGTAATCGCCAGTCACAAGCTTACCGCTGAAGTTGACGGTTCCCGCGTTCGGATCTGAGGGGTCGTTGAAAAGGGTGATCGTTAGCGGCGAGCTGTTTGTACCCTTCGTTTGTGAACCAAAATTCAAGCTGGCCGCGGGAGACATGCGAAGGGGACTGGGAGGATTGGTCTTTATCTCGACGGGGAAACGTCCGCTATCGATTTCGCAATCCGACGAGGTCCCCGAAGTACACTGAAGAGTATTTAACTCCAGGAAGTAATCGAGTCCGGTGCTACTGACGCCGCCCAGGTCGGTAGCTGGTTGCGGAATGAAGGTGACCTCGAGAGTGCAGCTCTGTTGCGGGGCGAGTACCCTGCCAAGGCAGGTGTTCAACGAAATCTGAAAATTGGGTTGGCCGCTGTGGGAGTCGGCATCGCAGTTGTACTCCACCGTATTGTCTGCCTGATCGGCGGAAATGGTCGCACCCTGCGGATCGGTCCTGGCTACCTGGATTCCTCCCACGTCCCCGTCATTAATCAACGGACGTGGCAGTTTAGTGGGCTGAGTTGAAGGCGAATAAGTGCATGGCGAGTTGGCCGCCGATAATATCTGTACCGGGTTGACTCCCTGGTTGGTGAAAGCGAGAGTTTGGGCCTCGCTGGATTCGCCTAATGCCTCCGCGCCGTAATCGAGTTCAGGAACCGATGGCGCGATTACGCTGAGCGGGGAGCCTTTAATCGGCACGGAAAACGACGAATCCTGATCCGCACTTTGCGATACGTTATTCACGGTCAAGTTGGCAGTCAGGGAACCTGGACACTTGGCGGGCGCGTCTCCGAGGGGAACGGAGCCAAACGGAATCCACGGACAACTCTCTTGAGGAGAAAAAGCAATGGTGACGGTGCAGCTTTGCTGCGGCGCGAGAGTGAAAGGCGAGCCGAACGGACTTGCGCAGCTGTCTTGTTCAACGAAGTTAGGAATTCCGTTAAAGTCACCGCCGCCGCCGGGATAAAACTGATCGCTGTCTGACTCAAGAAACTGGAGACTCAGTCCGGTTAAGGACTCGCCCGCAGGCGAGCCGTTAGTTATCGTGATCGTCTGAGTGGTGGGAGTCGATCCTAGCAACTGGGAGGGGAACGATAGAGCGAATGGTGAGAGCGTGATTGGCTGGGTGCAGGCGGTAGAAGTGCCGAGAGCCAGACAGAGGTTGCCGGAGTCGCCGGGATTTTGCAGACTTACTCCGGGACAGCCTTTTGTATTGGTTATTGCATATCCAGCGCCCGTTCCTCCGGTGTTATGTAACACATAACCACCCTGAGTGCTATCGAACGTGACGGGCGCCGAGGTGGAGAGTCCGCCAATCTGTCCAACGTCAAGACCGTTGGAGGCAAAAATCTGCAAGGTTACGAGATTGCCGCTGATTTCGCCGTCGACGGAGGCCTGCGTCAGACATGGATAGTCGTTCGCGAGCGTCTCCGGATCCTGGAAAAACAACGTCCCAGTGACTGTGGCGCTGCTCGCGCCGGTGTTTGGCCCTTGTAAGAGCGTGCCTGACACGGCAAAGTCCTGGTTCCGAAAGGATGTGCCGCCCTGGGTGCTATGGAAGTTTCCCTGGAACGCGCCGGTTATGGCAGGAACTGCGAATGCACTCCATGAGAGGCCGCTCTGGGTGGTGCCGCAAGGAGTACCATCTGCTCCAGTCCCGGCCGTAGAGGAGTATGTGCCGGTCAGCGTTGAGTTGTTCGTCCCAAGCATACCAGTAAGAGTAAATGTCTGACTGCCGGCAACCGCGGTAACGGTGACGTTCTGACCACTAATCGTGCCGGTAACGGGGGCCGAGCCGCTACTACAGACTAAGGGAGGAGTTGGCGGAGGCTGTGGGATGGCGACTGAGAAAATGACGCTACCGCGGACTGCCCCACTTTGCTGTACGACAAAACCGCCTTGTAAGCCGCCGACAAAGGAGCCGTCGGAAGGCGCTTGCATCGTGAACTGCCAATTACCCGAGAGCGGCGTTGGTGATTGGGAACCCGTAGCGCTTGAATTGCCGCCACATCCGGCAAAACCGATCATAATCAGGATGATCGCAAGGGCAGCGCCGCGCATTCGGCTCAGCGAAGCCGGCGGTCGATTCTTTAGTAGCGAGTATTGATCCTTATTGGCCAATGTATTCATGGTCACATGCCCTAGAACGACAACTTCATGCCAAACTGAACGGTGCGAGGCCTATGCGCATCGATTGGGTGCATAAATGATGCACCGTCAATACAATTGGCACCGCTACCTGCAAATCCAGCTGAATAAGTTGGGCCGGCGTAACAACTAATTACGTTGTTTCCCGTCCCGGAAGGATTGTCGGGATCGTAGATGCGGAACTGGGTACGATTAAAAATATTGAAGGCCTCGGCGCGGAATTCAAGCTGTCCTGCCTCCGAAAGCTTGAAGCGCTTGGCGAGGGCCATATCAAAGTTCAGGCGTGAGGGATTATTTGCGGAATTCCGGCCGGCGTCACCGAATGTGAGACCGCGAGGCGCCACATATTGAGAGGGATTCAGCAAGAGCGGGCCAAAGCTCTGTGGATTTCCGCCCGGATTCTGCTGCCACCCGTGAACGACATCGGGGTAAGAAGAGGCAACTCCCAAGCCGCTGGATACTCCGGCATTGTCAGTTACGGAAATGCCGGTGTTGCCGACGGTATTGATTACGGTAAACGGAGTGCCGGACTGAAACAGCGTTATACCCGAGAACTCCCAGTTATCGAGGAGGCTCGTCACCCTAGCTGAACAGCACTTACTGGTCGGTGGTCCGCCGTTCTGATCGCGATCGTTTGCCCAGTCGCCGAAGTTGCGAACAAGATTCTTGAGCGAGAACTGGTAGATATAGTTGAAGTTCAGCAGATGACGTTCGTCAAAGCTCGAGCTTGCGCGATTCTCGGCGAGATCGTAGGAGTTAACGAGGATGGGATCGCTGCGATCCGACGAGTCATCAATGGAGTGGCTGTAAGAATACGAAACTCCGCCGGTAAGCGGTCCCCGGGTATGTTGCAGTGTGAATTGCAGCGCGTGATAACTGGAGTTCGCAACGTTCTGGAGAGCGAGGACCCGTCCGAGGCCGGGATAGGAACGGCCAGCAAGCGAGTTGACATTGGGGATGAACTGGTTTGCGCAGGCGGCCTGCAAATAGGTGTACTCCGTAACCTGGTTCGGATTGGGTGGTGGGCTAACCGTCCCGCTCTGGAGCTGGAAGGGGGTCGAGCCGTCGCCGGGATGGCCGGCAATGCCAGTCGGGGGAATAGTGCAGTCGTTGAGGGTGAGCGGTTCATTCGGACCGAAGGTGTTATCGCCCTGGGGCAGTGGGACTCTCTGGTTGAGTTGGCGTTCGACGGTGAGATGAGTGCCCTTGCTGCCGACATAGGCAATATTCGCAACGAGATCGTTGGGGAGTTGGTGCTGAACTCCGAAACTCCATTGTTGAGCGTAGGGCCAAATTGCTTTCGTGGGAATTGAAGTGACGTCGATCGGGTATAGAGAGCCTGATGGCGGAGGGGTTATGCCATCTTTCTCGCAAGGCTCAGAGGAAGGATTGAAGGTTGGGCCGTAACCTATGTTGCCAATACACGGATAACTAACTGGCAGCGGCTGAGTCACACTAAGAACGACTGGCGCGCTGGCTTCGAGCGAACCGGTATTGGCTTCGTTGCCAGTGCCGTGCTCGTAGAAGATTCCGTAACCGCCGCGAACCGAGGTTTTTCCGTCGCCTTTGGGATCCCAAGCGAAGCCGAGACGGGGCGCAAAATTGAAAAGATGACCGGACATGCATCCCACCGGGCTGTGCCCGACACCGCACTGAACGAGTCCCAGGCTACCGATGACGGTAGGATCCGACTGGAACGAGCTTAGACTGAGGGGGGTGCCATTATAGAGAAGCTCTCCATAAGTGGGATCGACGGTGAAGGCCGTGCTATTGAACTGTGAGGACTCCCAGTTCCAGGCGTTGTGATTCTTTTCGTGGTAAGTGCCGAAAAGGCTGACACGCAAGCCGAGATTTAGAGTGAGGCGGTCCTTGACTTTCCAGTCATCCTGGATATAAGGCTCGGCGATCTGATAACGCTGATAGTAGCGCCCCTTAGTGGAATCTTGCGTAAAGCTCTGGATGTTACCGGCCAGGAAATCTTCGAAGGCGTTACCGCTGCTCTGAGCCAAGTTGCTGAAGGTCAGAAGGCCCTGAGTGTCGCCCGAGGCGGCACCGATCGCATTGTTGTCCTGATTTCGCTCCGAGAAAATATATTGAACGCCAATCTGAAGGGTGTGTTTGCCAAGAGATTTACCGACATCGTCGCGAATAGCATAAGTCGGATTGGTATGGCCCCACGGCATGTAAGAAGGATCGAAAGCAAAGCCGCGACCGCCGTAGGCGGCATTTGTCCCGAGAATCGCGACGCCCGGATTCTTGCCGCCGAAGCCGTTGTTAAAGAGGTAGCCCATGCCGCACTCGGGCGTGGGCACGCCAAAGTCGATGGGGGGCTGAACACTGATTGTCGGATTGCACTGTCCGGGGTTATTGGGATCGGCGACGAGCGGTTGGCTGAGAGAGGGATCACGCTGGAAAAGCGCTCCGCCGGGCCCGTTTTGATCGGTGAGAGTGATGGTGGCGTTGGTATAACTGAGGTCGATCACGTTCAACAAAGTCGGCGAAATCGTGTCGGTCAGACGGGCCACCAAATTCAGTCCCGGCCCGATGAAACGATTTTGGATGGTGGGGAAGGTGGCTGCTGAAGGATTGGTCGTGCTGAGATAGCTCCACTGCGGGGCGAGAACGGTTGTGTCCCAGGCGTCGTGTATGTAGCGGAAAGAGGCCCTTATGTTATTCGTCAACTGCTGATCGATTCTGAATAACTCTTCCCGCCAATAAGTGGAGGGGGATATAGAGGCGACGTAGCAGCGATAAGGATCGGAAGGGGTAAGGAGAGTTCCGATCGGCAAAGTATAGGTGCAGCCCGTTGCTGAATTCGGCAGCGGTATCAGATTCGCATTCAAAATGGTAAGAGCGCTCTTGTCGGCTACGGGAGTACCGATATCGCCAGCGCTCAAGAGCGCGTTGGGGAGCCCTAAGCTGTTCGGCAGGATATTCCACCCGTTGCTTTCCAGGACCCCGGGGCAATCGGGGTACTGCTGGCGCAGAAACACTCCATTCGCAGTTTGATCCGGCAGTGGGCACACGTCTGAGAAATTGAAGACCTGAGCGAGCGCGCCGGTGAGCGGACTGGTGGCGAGGTTCTGCTGTATGCCCGAGGAAGTCAGGATCAGGCCACGTTCCTCCAAACCGGGAACCGCCTGGTTATAGTCGACGGGCGATTTCTCAAGGCGGGCTTCTTCGGAGAAGAAAAAGAACGTTTTATCCTTCCCGGTATTAAAAACGTGAGGGATATAGAGTGGCCCGCCGATCGTCCCGCCGAAATCCTGTCGCCGGTATAAAGGCGCCTTACTCGTGAAGTCGAAGAAATTACGCGAGTTAAAAGCCTCATTTCTTACAAAGTCATAGAGGTTGCCGTGGAACTTAGGACCGCCCGACTTAGTTGTTACCTGAGTAGTTCCGGAAGCGGTACGTCCATATTGGGCTCCATAGTTGGAGGTCAAGACCTTGACTTCCTGAATCGCGTCCAGGCTGGGATAGACCATCAGCGTGCTGGAGGCGCCGTTCAAGCCGGTGTTTAAAACATCGCTGCCATCGATCTCGAAGCTGTTGTATTCGACGCGCCCGCCGTTGACGCTGTATTTCACGCTGCCGAGGACGCCGACCTTGCCTTCGTCCTGTCCGGTCTGATTACTCACGCCGGGAGCCAGCGCGATTAGCTGTGAAAAGTTGCGTCCGTTGAGTTGCAAGCTAACGACTTCGGTGGACGTGATTGTTCCAGAGACTGTGGCCGTTTCAGTTTCGACCTTGCCGAGATCGCTGGATTCGACATTGACCTCGGTCTTTTCGCTGGCAGGCTGGAGAGA
The DNA here is from genome assembly GCA_963841945.1 of uncultured Acidobacteriaceae bacterium. Taxonomy (GTDB): domain Bacteria; phylum Acidobacteriota; class Terriglobia; order Terriglobales; family Acidobacteriaceae; genus Acidiflorens. The sequence goes on along the minus strand of CAWJFC010000008.1, from coordinate 73,177 downwards.
AATATCTATGGTCAATTCAAGGCCGGCAGTTAGACCGATGTTATCGAAGTTCTTGATACCGAAGTTAGGAGCCGTGGCCGAGAGGTTGTAGCTGTCGGGCGGGAGGTTGATGAACGAATATGCGCCTTTGGCGTCTGTTTGGCTCTCAAACTTCGCGCCGGCGGCATTTGTCAAAGAAACCTTTGCACCGACGACAACTGCCTGGCTCTGGTCGGTGACGGTTCCGGAGAGAGCACCTTTGCCACTTTCCTTAGCTGGATGGGCTTGGGGTTGTCCATTGTCGGCAGGAATGGCGGTGCTTTCCGCAACCATCGGTTCCAGGGAGACATTTACCTTCAACTCCAGCCCTGGAGCCAGATTTACATCTTCGAAGCGCTTCTCCGCAAGACCTGGCGCTGTCACCGATAAGTTATAAGTCCCGGAGACGATATTGGGGAAAGAGTACATACCACTGTCGTTGGTCTCAGTTACGAGGGTAGCGAGGCCCGCATAGTTCAGGAACACTTTGGCGCCGACCACCGGAGCTTTGTTCTGATCCTTGACCGTTCCGGAAAGGGTAGCGACAGTCCGGTCTGTGTCCGCTTGCCGACCAAAGCATAGAGTCGCAATGAGAAATAGGACAAGCGTGAGGACACACTTGACACGAACGGACAAGTCAGCCGGCAAAAAACGCACAGTGCTTCTCTCCGAAATGCGGTGCTGCTATGAGGGGTTGGAAAACGAAGAGCGATTCTAGCGGAAGGGTCACGGACAAAAGTTAATGTAGTGTGAATTTTCCCCTTGGAGTTCTTACATTCTGAAGAGTTCGCGACTGAACCATGGCGGGGGCAGTTGGGCGTAGAGAATGCATAGATAGATGGCAATAGTCGCCGAGGAAAACATTTGCAGACTATCGGTTAGGTAGTTAAGTTGTCACACTGCCTTAACATGTTTTTCTCCATCTGTTCATACACGGAAGATGAGGAGTCCGCTATTCTCCGTGCGAGTTCCGCCCCGGAGATTTTTGCGTTTGTGAGGGTGGCTCTCGTGCTCGGTCGAAAAAAACTTCCGGCGTGCGCGATGCGGCACGCGTTCCAGAGACCGTTTTGAAGAGGAATCGAAAAATAAGGAGAATTGTAATGACACGAAATAAAGTACTGCTCGCGGCAATAGTGGTCACCGCGATCGTTGCTTTTGGAATTCAAGCCCAGGCGCAAAAGGTGAAAGTGGTGTTTGCCGGTTCTTCAGCACAATGGCAGACGTTGGCCTTGGGTACTTATAACGATGGGAAATGCGTAACCGGTGGAACAGCGCCCTGCTTCCATTACACCAATAGTTCCTTCAATCTCACCGACACACGCCCGACGCACGTAGGTCTGTCGGCGAACGTGGACACGGGCGGCATCTGGATTGTGTGGGATAGCGCGTCGAGTCCCGATGTGTGGGCATTCATCAAGGTGGATTCCGGCGTGGGAAATCGCTGCTACTTTGCGAACCCGGCTTGTGTAGTGGGCCAGAACCCATTCCCGGCCGCTTCGAACTCAATCACGGTTTGGCCCGACGGATCGACCGATTCGACTCCTCCCGCGTCGATCCAGGCCCTGTTTACGGGTAGCACGGTTGCGGTCAACGTTGCCGCGACAGACATTCGTCCAGAAGATTCGCTCTGGTCTACCTGCCGCACGAACTCGCAGCTAGGCAATGGAACGCCGGGCTCGGGTGACGGAACCGACGGTCTTGGATACAACAACAACAACACTCCTGGCGTTTGCGCGGCATTTGGCTCGAACAAGAACGCTCTGGTCGGCAATGCTGTTCAGAGCGGATATCCAAGCAGCACTTCTACCGCGAACGTTCTGGCCTGGAGCTTGACTGGCAAAGACCCGTTCACCGGCTCTACGGTTCCAAAATACACGACGTACTCGGTCGGAGTCGCTCCGGTTGCCTTCATCTTCGAGCGCAGCGGAGGCCAGCTGGCTGGTCTGACGAACGTCACTGATTCTCAACTGCAAACCGCGTTCTCCGGGGCAAGCTGCGATGCCAGCGCATTCGGTTTGAACCCTGCTGGAATCGCGGTTTACCTGCGCGAGCCTCTTTCGGGCACGATGAACACAACAGAAGCCAGCGTATTCCGTCGTCCCACCGTTCCCGCGAGCCAAGGCGTTCTCGGCATCAGCCAGGAAGCTAACGTAAATGGCGCGAACCCGCTCACCGGCAGAGCGTTACTTGCCCGTCTTCAGATGGCAAAGGCGGTCGTTGGCGCGGAATCGGGACCGGCGAAGAAGTGAAGTCCGTTCTGAACTCGGTGAAGAACAATGGTATCGACGGTATCGGGTACACGTTCTTCAGCTACGGGAACATCAGCTCCATCGCCGACAGCGCGAACTACGGATACGCCACCTTGAACGGGACGGACCCGATTTTCTCGTCGTATTATGACGGGACGGGAACGGCCTACGATCCGGGACAGCCGACTGCGTACGGTGCGGGCGGTCTGCCGGGAGCGAAGGACACACCCTGCGGTTCTTTCCCCTGTTCGGAAAGCCAGATCTGGGCTGGCGGACTGTCATTCCCGAACGTTCGGGCAGGCGCCTATCGCGCCTGGTCGCTGCTGCGCGTTGTGAGCACGGGAACGGCATTGACCGCCGCTGAAGCGGTGATCAAGGACTCGCAAACCTACGTCATCACCACCACGCCCGATTACATTCCGGCGACGTCGGTGAAAGTAGGCTCGTTCACGGATCCTGGTGTTGCGATTCTGCGTGCGCACTACCAGCAGACCGATGGTAATGGCAATAAAATCGGCGGAGCACCATCCAATGCCGCCAAAACCGAAGCGGGCGGCGATATGGGCGGCTGCATTGAACCGAGCGCCAGCCTGGCATTGCAACTGGTCCAGAGCAACCCGTCGGGCTGCACGGCACGATAAACAAATGCAGGGTTGAGTTCGCGCTCAAGCCGGCAATTTAACCGAAGCGGGCCGCTGGTTGCGGCCCGCTTTTTACATGATTGCAATACACCTATGTTTGAATTCCATGAGTGCAAGATTCGGTGAAAGGTTCATGTTACGAAATCGCATTTTGGGTCTGGCAGAGACTCTGGTCATAGGTTTAGTCGTGATCTGCTTTACAGGAGTCGGCTCAGCGCAACTTTTGCCGGCGTCGCCGCCGATTGCCGATCCATCGGACAAACGATTTGTTGGCGTGCATGAGGATTTCACCACCCCCGCATTAACCACGAGTAATTTACGACCTGTGCGGCCGCTCATTGGGTATTCCAATGATGAAGGAAAGTACACGGTGGACTTCGTTCGCGTGCAGTGGCGATGGGGCGATCCGATTGATCTCTATGTGATGAGGCCGAAAGGGGTCAAGAAGCCGCCGGTGATTCTGTATCTCTATGGCTATCCGTCGGAGACGGACATTTTCAAGGATGAACGATATCAAAACGCGGTGACGAAAGATGGGTTTGCCGCGGTTGGATTTGTTTCCGCGCTTACCGGACATCGTTATCACGATCGGCCGATGCGGGAGTGGTTTGTCAGTGAACTGCAAGAGAGCCTGGCGACCTCAGCCCATGATGTTCAGATGGTGCTCGACTACCTGGCATCGCGCGGCGATCTCGACATGAATCGTGTCGGCCTGTTTACGCAAGGATCGGGAGCAAGCATCGGGATTCTCGCCTCGGCGGTTGACCCACGCATCAAGGTACTGGATGCGGTCGATCCATGGGGCGACTGGCCGACCTGGATGGCGACTTCGGCGTTTGTGCCCGAGGACGAACGAGCTAAATACGTGAAGCCGGACTTTCTCAAGAAAGTTGCCGCGCTTGATCCGGTTGAGTGGTTACCCAAGATACAAGCGAAGAAATTCCGGCTGCAACAGACGGCCTACGATCGGACGACTCCAGATTCTTGCAAAGAAGAACTGCGAGCAGCCGCGCCGAAGAATAGCGTGGTTGCTCTTTACAAGACGGAGCAAGAGTACGGCGCAGCATTATATGGCAGCAAGCAACTGGAATGGATCGAGCACGAGTTGGGGACGCTGCCGGTAGAAGCGTTAGAAGTTGCGCCGGTAGATACACCACGCCATTGAGCGACGATGCGGCAATCCCTCAAGTTGTTGCATGGTGGCTCTGGAGCACCTTCTCGATGCGGTGGAAGGCCCAGTCGATTTCCTCGCGCGTAATTACCAGCGGCGGGGCTATTCGAATTACCCGGTCATGTGTCTCTTTGCAGAGAACGCCCGCTTCCTTGAGGGCTTCGCAATAGGGTCGAGCCGGGCTATTGAGTTCGATACCGATCCAAAGGCCTCGCCCGCGGACCTCTTTTATATCTGCAGAAGAGAGGGTATGGAGCAGGCCAAGAAAATAAGCGCCGAGTTCGGCTGAGCGTTTTACCAGGTCTTCTTCAACCAGTACACGCAGAGCGGTGCGGGCCAGGGCGCAGCCGAGCGGATTGCCTCCGAAGGTGCTGCCATGGTCGCCGGGGTTGTAGACGTCCAGGATCGCTCTCGAGGCGAGCACAGCGGAGACAGGGTAGAAGCCTCCAGCTAAGGCTTTGCCGATAATCAGCACGTCTGGTGTGATGTCTTCGTGCATGTAAGCGAAGAGTTTACCGGTGCGGCCGAGTCCGGACTGAATTTCATCGGTCATCAGCAGGACGCGGTTATGTTTGCAGATTTCGGCTGCGGCTTTGAGGTAGCCCGGCGGAGGAATGAGGATCCCAGCTTCGCCCTGAATGGGCTCGACCAGAAAGGCGCAGGTGTTGGGAGTGATGGCTGCGCGAAGCGCGCCGGCATCGCCGAAGGGAATCACTTTGAATCCGGGAGTGAAGGGACCGAAGCCGTCGCGATATTGCTCATCGGTTGAGAAGCCAACAATGGAAATCGTACGGCCATGGAAATTGTTGGCGCACACGATGATCTCGGCCTGACCCTCGGGAATACCCTTGACCTTGTAGCCCCATTTGCGAGCGGTCTTGAGGGCGGTTTCGACCGCTTCGGCGCCGGAGTTCATGGGCAGAGCCATGTCGAAGCCGGTGAGCTTGTGGAGGTCTTCATAGAGGAGGGGAAGCTGGTCGTTGCGAAAGGCGCGTGAAGTTAACGTAACCTTTTGCGCCTGATCCATGAGAGTGCGAAGGATTTTGGGATGGCAATGTCCCTGGTTGACGGCAGAGTAGGCGGCGAGGCAATCGAGGTAACGCCGGCCATCGACATCGTAGAGCCAGACGCCATCAGCCCGTTCGATGACGACATCGAGAGGCTGGTAGTTGTGGGCGCCATAGAGGTTTTCGAGGTCGATGAGGTGATGGGCGCTTTGCGTATGTTCATGTACAGTCATAGGTCCGTCCCAGGGAGAGCGCGGGTTTTCAATGGCGCTCGCTATCGTTTTGTAAGTAATGCGCACGAATGGTGCCGACAAAATGCATAGGTCCTTCGCTTCGCTCAGGATGACACTCGCTACGACATGACGATCCAGACTCGATGACACTGAGAAATCGATGACATTCCAAACTTGATGACATTCAGAAACTATTGTCCTCCAAGAGCATAGTCAGGAGCGCCATGCGGACATAAAGGCCATTGCGGGCCTGGCGAAAATAGAGGGCGCGCGGATCGTCGTCGACGGATTTGTCGAGCTCGGCAGTGCGGGGAAGGGGATGAAGAATCAGCGCTGAGGGCTTCATGCGTTGTACTAATGCAGAATCGATCGCAAAACGGCCAAGGTCGCCGCGTTCGTGCACGCGTTCGGGATGGATGCGGGTCTGGTAGATGACGTCGACCTCGCCGATAACGCGGTTGAGATCGGATTCGAGTTCGTAGGCGACGTTGTGCTCGTCGAGATAGTCGAGGATGTCGGGCTTCATTTGTAACTCGGACGGGGCAACAAAGAAGATTTTGACGCGCTCGAACTTGGCCAGGAGATAGGCGAGGGAACGGGCGGTGCGGCCGCGGTCAAGTTCGCCGATGAAAGCGACGCTCAGCCCGTTGATGGGACGCTCGCGGTAGATGGTATAGAGGTCGAGCAGCGCTTGGGTAGGATGCTGGCCGCCGTTGCCGTCGCCGGCGTTGATGACCGGAACGGATGAAACCTGGGCGGCGCGGCGGGCGCCGTCGGCGGCGTGATGGCGGATGACGATGACGTCGCTGTAGCCGGAGAGGATGCGAATGGAGTCCTCGACTTGCTCTTCTTTAATTTCGGAGGAGAAGGCGCTGGCCTGCTCGGTGGAGAGCACGCGGCCGCCAAGACGGAACATCGCGGCTTCGAAAGAGAAGCGAGTGCGGGTGGAGGGCGCGTAGAAGAGGGAGGCCATGATGCGGTTTTGATAATCGAGTGTGCCGCCGCGGGCAGCCACGCGCTCCATCAGATGGGAACGCTCGAAGAGTTCCATGAGCAGCGGGACGGTGAACTGCTGGGATTCGATGACGTGGCGCGGCTTGGTAACGGGATGTTGAACGCGCGGCGCATCGGGCAATTCGATTGCGCGCGGCATCTTGATTGGTTCAGCCATAGGTTAGCGCCCTCCCACAGGAAGTTCGGTATGCATGGCGCGGTTGAGTTCTGGAGCGGCAGCGTCGGGCAAGATGTGAGTGCCGGTCTCACCGGCGACAGCGCGACGCAGATTTTCAGCCGACGCGATGATCGCGGACTTTTCTCTTCTATCTATGCGCCCAGCTTCTATGTGTCCGGCTTCGATGCGTCCAGCTTCGCGAAGGAAGCGCAGGACCGATTCGATTTTTGGACGCATGCTGCCGGGCGCGAAGTGTCCGGCTGCCAGGTAGAGACTGAGATCGGAGACGTTGACCTGGTGGAGAGCGCGCTGGGTGGGCTTTTTGTAGTCGAGGTAGACGAAGTCGGTATCGGTGGAGATGACAAAGAGATCGACGCCGAGATGCACCGCGAGTAGCGCGGAGGCGCGGTCTTTGTCGATGACGGACTCCACGCCAACGAGCCTACCATTTTTGCGGGCGACCGGAATGCCGCCGCCACCGCAGGCGATGACGACGACATCGCGACTGACGAGCTGACGAATGACTTCGAGTTCGACGATTTCGATTGGCTCCGGCGAAGGGACGACGCGGCGGTAGCCGCGAGCAGCATCCTCAACGATCTCCCAGCCGAATTGACGCTTGCGATCTTCGGCTTCCTGACGAGAGTAAAAGGGGCCGACGGGCTTATTGGGATAGAGCATGGCGGGATCGTCGAGGGAGATGATGCTCTGGGTCAGAACGCTGACGATGGGCACGCGGAGGCCGACAGCTTCGAGTTCGGCTTCCAGTGATTGCTCGAGGATATAGCCGATTTCACCTTGAGTGGCGGCGTCGCAGACGTCGAGAGGCAGGCCGGGAACCTGGCTGGCTCCAGCTTCAGAACGCAGAAGCGCGGCGCCGACCTGAGGACCGTTGCCGTGGGTGAGGACGACGCGGTAGCCGTCGCGGATGAGGCCGGCAATTTCGCGGGCGGTGCGGCGAGCGTTGGAGAGCTGCTCGTCGATAGTTCCCTTTTCGCCTGCGCGAATCAGGGAATTGCCGCCTACGGCGAGGAGGATGGTTTTCATATGGGCTGCGTGTTGCTAAACGTGAGCCAGTTCGCGGAGTTCCGCCAAGTCTGGCAGCTTTACGAATTCTCCCTTCATGAGTTCGAGCATGATTGCCTTCTGCGCGTGAAGGCGATTTTCGGCTTGCTGGAAGACCAACGACTGCGGCGAATCGATCACGTCGGCGGTAACTTCATCGCCGCGATGGGCCGGCAGGCAATGCAGAAAGATGGCTGTACGTTGCGCGTGGCGGAAGAGCTGTTGGTTGACCTGGTAGGGCTTGAACAGCTTCTGGCGTTTTTCTTTTTCCGATTCCTGGCCCATGCTTGCCCAGACGTCGGTATAGACGACGTCAGCGGCGAGAACAGCTTCGCGCGGATCGTGGGTCACGTTACAGGTGCCACCGGTCTCACGGCCGCGGTCGGTTGCCCAGCGAACGGCTTCCGCTTTCGGTTCGTAACCGTGCGGCGTGGCGACCCATACGTGTGCTCCAACTTGAGCGCCGGCGAACATGAGGGAGTGGGCGACATTGTTGCCGTCGCCGACGAAGGCGATCTTCAGGTCGTCCAGTTTGCCGCAGGCCTCCCAGATGGTGAGGTAATCGGCGAGCGCCTGGCAGGGATGGCTGTAATCGGTAAGGCCGTTGATCACGGGTATGTTGGCATGCGCTGCCATCTCTTCGACGATCTCATGGGCAAAGGTGCGAATCATGATGCCCTGGACCATGCGCTCGAGATTTTTGGCAACGTCGTGGATGGACTCTCGCTTGCCGAGATTGATCTCGGCGGGGGACAGATAGAGAGAAAAGCCGCCGAGTTGCTGGATACCGACATCGAAGCTGACGCGGGTGCGCAGCGACGGCTTTTCGAAGATCATGGCCAGCGTTTTGCGCTTGAGAGCGTCGGAGTAGGTTCCGGGGTGGGCTTTCACCTGGCGAGCCAGCACAAGGAGGTATTGGATCTCGGAGGGTGAGAAGTCTTTGATTGAGAGGAAGTCTTTGCCGTGCATCAGGTGCCTCCTTATTATTAGGGTCGAGGAGGGCGGGCGAGTCGTCCGTCCTCCTAGTTGGTTTGCCGGTCAAACGAGAGCGGGCGCGTGGCTGGCTGTTAATGCGGCCAGTCGGTCGGCGAGGCCGGGTTTGGTCAGTTCTTCGACCTCATAGGTCACGCGCAGAGCCGGTTTATCGATTTTGATGACTCGAGCCAGATCGATGGGCGTCGCGATCAGGACGAGGTCGCAGGGCGTAGCGGCAATGGTGGCTTCCAGTTCGTGGCGCTGCATGGCGCTGTAGCCCATGGCTGGCAGCAGGCTGTTGAGATGGGTGTAGCGCTCGTAGACGCCGCGAATCGAGCCCACGGCGAAGGGGCGAGGATCGATGAGTTGTGCGGCGCCGCATTGGCGAGCGGCTACTACTCCGGCGCCGTAGGGCATTTCGCCGTGGGTGAGAGTCGGACCGTCTTCGACCACCAGAACGCGTTTGCCCTTGATCAGGTCTGGATTTGGGACGGAGACGCGACAGGCGGTCTCGATCACCGCGGCTTTGGGGTTCGCCAACTTGATGTTCTGGCGGACGGTCTCGATGTCGTGCATGGCTGCGGTGTCTACCTTATTAATGATGACGACATCGGCGCGGCGGAGATTGACTTCGCCGGGGAAATAGGCGAGTTCGTGGCCGGGGCGGTGGGGATCGACGACGACGATTTCGAGATCGGAGCTATAGAAAGGAGTGTCGTTGTTGCCGCCATCCCAGAGAATGACGTCGGCTTCCTTTTCGGCCTGGCGGAGGATTTTCTCGTAATCGACGCCAGCATAGACGATTGTGCCCAGCTTGATGTGGGGCTCGTACTCCTCGCATTCCTCGATGGTGCATTGGTGGAAGTCGAGGTCCTTCAGGGTGGCGAAGCGCTGGACGGCCTGTTCGGCGAGATTGCCATAGGGCATGGGGTGGCGAATGACGACGGGCTTGTGCCCTTGTTCAATGAGGGTGGCAGCGACGAGGCGCGAGACGGGACTCTTGCCGCATCCGGTGCGAGCGGCGCAGACCGAGACGACGGGCACGTGCGATTTGATTTGCGTGTGCTCGGTGCCGAGCAGCCAGAAATCGGCTCCGGCCGCGACCACGCGCGAGGCGAGGTGCATGAGATTGGGATAGGAGATGTCGCTGTAAGAGAAGACAACAGTGTCGACGCGCTCATCGGCGACGATCTGCTCGAGGTTCTTTTCTTCAAAGATGGGGATGCCGTTTGGGTAGAGACGGCCGGCGAGTTCGTGAGGATATTGCCTTCCGGCAATATCCGGGATCTGGGTCGCGGTGAAGGCGACGACGTGATAGTCGAGGTTGTCACGGAAGAATACGTTGAAGTTGTGGAAGTCGCGACCTGCGGCTCCGAGGATGAGGACTTTCTTCATGAGGGCACCCCCAAATTCGCAATTACTACTCAGATTGCGCTTCCGGAGGCGTCAGCGGCAGTGAAGCGGGTCACATGGAGGTGTGAGAGATGGGCCGATTATACGGCCAGCAAGCGACTGATTATAAAAGGGATGGGAGAGGCGGGATGCGGAGGAGTCGGTCATCCCTGACCCGTGTACCCCCGCATCTGATTGGCGCAAAAAGCTTCCCGCCGATTACCGGGAGGCTGGCGGTCGTTATCTACACCTACCGATTTACATCTACCAGATGAACTTCAATCCGAACTGAATGTGCCGCGCGCCTCCCGAGCCGACGACCGGGTTGGAGGCCGCGATGTCGGTGGTGTATTGAGCCTGTCCGGTCGTTCCGCCCGGTTGATAACCATCGACGAGGTCACCGTCAACACCGGCGAAGTTCGGATGATTGAGGATGTCAAAGAATTCGGCGCGCGCCTCCAGACTCAGGCGTTCGCGGAATTTGAACGTTTTGATCACCGAGAAATCCCAATCCAGTAATTCGGACCGCGGAAGCGATTTCTTCCCTCGTTTCCGAACTGCCCGGCTCGGGCGGTGTGAACACGAATCCTGGGCCGGCGAAACAGCCATAGCTTTCGAGCTGACCCTGGGAAGCGAGCGCGTCGCAAGCGGGATTGGTGTCGCCAGGCAGGTAGTCGTAAAAGGGCAGCTCGACAGGAGGCTTCGTCCAGTGAACCGATGAGGGGCTACCCGAGAAATTCCAGCGATCGTTAAACTCGCCGGTTCCGCTGATGTCGTCGACATCGTCATAGAAGGAGAACGGCTCGCTCGTTTGGGCAGTGAAGATGCTGTTCATGCGCCAGCCTTGCAGTAACTGGGCGTGGCCGGTGCGGGAGGGTAGTTCGTAAGTGGTCGCAATGGTGAAGCGGTGGCGAATGTCAGTGCCTGAATTGCCGCGCTCGGCGGCCGGGTCGTAGCTGTTCTGAATGGCAAACGAGCGATTGGAGCCGGCATCGTCGATGGAGTGCGCCCAGGTGTAGCCGGCGACGAAGTAGAGGCCTTTATGCGTGCGCTGCTTGAGTGTGACCTGGAGGGCATGGTAGATCGAGTTGTCCTCGTTGCCGAGCATGTCAATGAAGCTCAGGTAGGGGAACTGATTCACGTAGGGCCGCCCGGACTGTTCGTCGCCGAGGACGTCATTGTCGTAGATATTCTGATTAATGTCGCGGATGCTGTAGAGGCGGTTGCCCTTGGTGCCGACGTAGGCCATGGTCAAGCCTGCATCCGGCCAGAGGGTCTGTTCGATGTTGAAGTTCCAGTTCATGACGAAAGGAGTTTTGATATTGCGATTCACGCCGAAGACTGGACAGGGGCTATAGACGCCAGTGTCTGGAACATACGAACAAGGGACGGCGCTAGGAGAGAGATTACCGAAGATGGGGCCGCCTGCTTGCCAGTTCGCCGTTAGCGTGTCGCCAGTGGGTGCATAGGTGGTGGCATTGATTGTGCCGGGAGAGGGAATAGGGTTGCCGTTGATGTCGGTTAGTGGAAGGCCGGTTGGGATAAGCGCCAGACCCTGGGCCTCAGTGCTGTTTTGTCCGATAAAGACGGAGATGTGCGGAATTTCGTAGATGATGCCGGCTCCGGCGCGAAGGACGGTTTTGCCGGTGCCGAAGAAGTCATAGTCAAACGACAGGCGCGGGGCAAAGTTCTTGTAATCGGAGTTATAGGGCTGGCTGATCTGGTTTCCAACCTGGACCATTCCGAGTACGGGATCGAAGTTCGCCAGCAAATCGTGGCGCTCGGTGATGGGACGGCTGAGATCATAGCGGAGTCCGGCATTGACGAGCAGGCGGGAGGACACACGCCAGGCATCCTGAATGAACAGGCCAAACGATTTCTGACTTACATAGCGCTGGCTATTGCCGACCGCGACATAACCATAATCGACGTTGCCGGTCACGAAGTTCTCCAGCGCGGATGCGCCGGTCGAATCGTAGGTATTGGCGAACCTCGCGTATCCGGGACCGTAGGTATCACGCAGGTTATTCGTGTTACCGGTGCGGAACTCGCCTCCAAAGCGGAGGTTGTGTTTGCCGACCAAATAATTGACGGAGTCGGTGAACTGCAAGGTCTGGTTGGGCGTGGTATAGAGTGGCCAGCCGCCATTGCCGCCGACGGTGTGGCCATTGAAACCGGATATGCGGATCTCGGGTAGTCCGAAATCGGTTGGGTTGGTCACTCCCGTGGGGATGCCTAAGGAGGCAGGATTCAAATTGTGGTCTTTGACATAGACCTCCTGCCAAAAACGGTTGTAGCCGATGTGAAACTGGTTGGTGAGGCGCGAACCGGGAGTCCAGACCCAGGCGCCACCGAGGACCTGAGCCCGGGTTTGCGCCTGAGAGAGGAACAACGGATTTAGTACGTTGACATCTTCTTCGGTCTGCACGCTATCGCCGATGAAATAGGTCGCGGCGAAGGCGTGTTTTTGGGAGGGATGGTAGTCGAGCTTCAGAATGCCGTTGTCGCCGCGGTTCAGGTTGTTGAAGTCAGTATTGATCGTTGTGCTTGGTCCGGGATTGTTAGGGAGAAATGCGGCGAGGTTGACGCTGATCGGACTGCAGGGCCCGTAGAGTTGAGAACCAGTCGGCCCGCATTCCGCCAGTGCATCGGCGATGCTCGCGGTGGGATCGCCGATCGAAGCTGTGACTGGGGCCAGTACTTGCACCGGATTCCCGACCTTATCGCGCACGCCCTCATAATTTCCGAAGATGAAGACTTTGTCTTTGAAGATGGGACCCCCTGCGGATGCGCCAAACTGATGCAGGTTGATTGCCGAGACAGAAGCCGGGGCGGGATTGAACCAGTTGCGGGCGTCGACCGCGCTGTTGCGGTTGAAATAATAAGTCGTACCGTGGAACGTATTGGTGCCCGATTTAATGCCGACGTTAATAATTGCGCCGGGTTTCCAGCCATAATCGGCCTCAGGGCTGGACTGGATGTTGAACTCCTGAATGGCGTCGATGGGGAGGATGGTCGCAGGAGTGCCTTGCACGCCTTCGGCGTTGATGACGGTGGTGCCGTAGTAGGCGTCGTTATCGTCAATACCGTCGACGATGAAGTTGTTGGCTTCGGGACGGTTGCCGTTGGCGGTGATGGAGAGGAAGCCGCCGCCGGGTTCGCGCTGAATGCCAGGCTGAAGCACGGCGAGATTTTGAAAGTCGCGGCCCTGGAGGGGGAGTTCGTTGATCGCCTGGTTGGAGAATGTTTCGCCCAGGACGTCACTGGTCGTATCGATGATCGGCGCCTCTCCGCTTACGGTGACGACCTCAGTTTCGGCGCCCGGCTTCAATTGCACGTCGACGCGCACATCTTTGGCGACTTCGAGGTGGATGCCAGTGCGGTCGACGGTGGCGAATCCTTTGGCCTGAATCTTGACCGAATAGGGACCGGCCTCAAGCTGAGGCACGACGAACTCACCGGCTTTGGAAGAGGCTGTGGTACGGGAAACGCCGGTCGCCGTATTGGTGACGGTGATGGTGGCACCGGAAATGGCTGCTCCCGAAACGTCCGCGATGGTTCCGAGGATCCGGCCTTCAGAGCCCTGGGCCAACAATAAGGATGAGGCGAGGAACAAGAGTACGGCAACGAACAGCGCGAGGCGGATCGCTTTCATGAGAGGCTCCCTAGTCTGGATTGCAGCCAATTCGAATCTGGGTAGTTTTCCGTGTGTCAAACAGACGTGGTGAAGGCGAGAGGCTGGATCAGAGGCCAGCTTCGAGCTTGCCGGCATCGACCAAAAAGCGAATTCCCAGCGAAGAATGGGCCCAGCAACCGGAATCGAATCTCTTCATAATCGGGAAAATCGACGCGGCGCAGTTTCTTGAAAACAAAAGCGGAGTGAAGTCTAAGGCCTTGCGCACATTCACGCAAGAGAGGATTTCACAAATTCCTGATTTTCGACCGCGCAGGTTCAGTAGATCGAGTGGTCCCCCAGTGTGCTGTGGATGGTTCCGTTTTCGACGGAAAGGGAATAGGAGACTCCGCCGCTGCCTTTCCAGTGGACGAGATCGAAATGTGCGCCAGCAGGCGCGTGATACACGGCGATTTTGCGAAAGGTGAGTGGTTGATCTTTTTTGCAAACCTTCGGTTTGCGGGTGGGACGCAGAAAATATGCTCCCTTGCCGCTGCCGACGATCATGCCTTGGCCGTTCGGTTCGAGGAGGAATGCGGATTTTTCGTCGATGGCAACTTCACGCGGTGAATTCGACCATCCATCCTGGATGATGCGAGCCAGGAAGCCGAGCGTGCGACCCATGCGATCGCGCTTTGCGAAATGGGAGTCGGTGATCAGGTTCCCGAGGTGAGGAATTTTCAGAAAACCACGCACCAGCGTTACGCGATCGAAATATGGATTGGGGAGCACGTCGGTGGAGGCGAGGTCGTTGTCGTCGGGCTTGTCGCCGAGCGCGCCGTAGACGAACTCGCCTTGTACGGCGAGGCCGGCGCTGGTGCCGCCGATCGGCTTGCCGGCGGCGATGTGGGCGTTGATCGCGTCTTCGACTGGTGTGCCCTTCCAGGCGCGAATGTAATGCGCTTGATCGCCGCCCGAAATGAAGAGAACTTCCGCCTTCTTTATGATCTCGACCACCGCCGGATCTTCGGCGGAAGCGCGGTCGGGAAGGATCAAGGTCGCGACTGAGTTGAGCTTTCCGAGTTTGTTGATGTAGTCGTTGTAGGCGTCGTCGCCGCTGGCGCGCAGAACAAGAAAATCGCCGCCGTTGGCCTTCTCGCAGAGCCAGCGGAAGGCCTCGTCGAGATCGGTGCCGCCACCCATCATTGCGACTCCACCGCTGGGATGGACCTGAACATCGTCCTTGTTGCCGAGACGGATGTATTGAAATGATGCCGCATGAGCCGCGATCGCGGTCATGCTCAGTTCCGATATCAAAAGTATGGCCAGCAGGCAAAGAAGATTTCGTCGGGGTTGTTTCATAAGGCGTCGCTGATGAGTTTACACGCCTGGACGGTTGACTAAGCGGATGAGATCAATGGACGGGTTGAAATAGCCTCGATAGAAATCGGTTGTAACGGGTGGTTCCGAGAGGAGGAGTGTCCTATCCCACGTTTGCGAGTTCTGCTTCTTCGTATAACTCGTCGATCCGCTGGCGATAGCGTTCTTCGACGAATTTGCGACGGAGCTTGAGAGTCGGTGTGAGGGTTCCGTCATGCGCGCTGAATTCGTCAGGCACGAGCAGCACTTTTTTCAGAGTCTCGTAGCGGGCCAGATTTCGATTGACCTCGTCAACGATCTCTTCATAGAGCGCTTGTACTCGCGGATGGGCAATCAGGGAATGCCGGGAGGAGAAAGATATATGGTTGGAGCGCGCCCACTCCTCGAGCAATGGAAAGAACGGAGAGACGATTACGGTGGCAAATTTTCGACGATCGCCCACGACAGCAGCGATTCCAATGAAAGCGTTAAGCTTGAGGGAATTTTCGATCGGCTGCGGGGCGATGAATTTTCCGCCGGAGGTCTTGAGCAGATCTTTTTTGCGATCGGTAACGGATAAGAATCCGTCTTCGTCCAGGTGGCCGATGTCTCCGGTCTTGAACCAGCCGTCTTCAAATGCGGAGTCGGTCTCATCGGGACGACGCCAGTAACTGCGAAAGACCGAAGGGCCGCGCACCAGGATTTCCGAATCTTCGGCGATGCGCACTTCAATATTGGAGAGTGGGCGGCCAACCGTGCCCAGTTTGTGCGCGCGCGGATTGTTCACGGCGATGACCGGGGAAGTTTCCGTCAGGCCATATCCTTCGTGGATGCGAATCCCGATGCTGGCATACCACTCCGCCAGTTCATAGCCCAAAGGCGCTCCGCCCGAGACGAACACTTCAACGCTGCCGCCCATGCGCGCTCGCACCTGGGAGAAAACGAGTTTGTTGGCGAGTTTCCAGCGGAATGAACTGGGCATTTCACCCCTCAGAATCTCGCTTTTGTGGGCGCGACCCACCGACAAAGCCCATCGATAAATGGCTTGTTTTGGAAATTGCTTTACCTTCTGCTGTAC
The DNA here is from genome assembly GCA_963841945.1 of uncultured Acidobacteriaceae bacterium. GTDB lineage: Bacteria > Acidobacteriota > Terriglobia > Terriglobales > Acidobacteriaceae > Acidiflorens. Next base: position 57,205 of record CAWJFC010000008.1, on the reverse strand, counting down.
TGCGCTATATATCTTCTCGTAAACACGCGGCACCCCGACGAATATTGTGGGGGGCATCTCCATGAGGGCCTGGGAGAGCAATTCAAAGCAGGGGCAATAGGCGAGGGTCACGCCGTGATAGAGGAGAGCCAGATCCACGTGACGGGCTGTAACGTGCGAGAGGGGCAAGAAGGAAACACTGACGTGACCGGGGTGAATATCGAAGCCTTCGAGCGAGGCCATGATGTTCGCGGCCAAATTGCCGTGAGTGAGGCACACCCCTTTTGAAGTGCCGGTGGTTCCCGAGGTGTAGATGATGGACGCGAGATCGTCGGCTGAGACGGTATGCGCGCGGGCATCGAGTTCGGGATCGCGCTCAGCCAAAAGGTCTCGCATCCAGCGGTTCATGGGAACAGCGTCGGCGGTGTCCGCCGGGTCCATGATGATGACGTGCTCCAAGGCGGTCTGATTCTTGATGGACAGGACTTTGGCGAGTTGTTCCCGGGTGGAGACAACAACGATCCGGGCTCCCGAATCGCGCAGGATGTAGGCGGTTTGCTGGGCGGTCAGGGTCGCATAGATGGGGACGACTACGACGCCCAACTGAAACGATGCGAAATCGGTGACCGCCCATTCTGGGCGATTTTCACTCAGGATCGCCATACGATCGCCTTTAGCGAGTCCCCACCGGGCGAGGGCGCGGGCTGTGGACGCCACCTGCTGGTAGAACTGCCGTGAACTGATGGGGACCCATTGTCCGCCCTGACGAGAGAGCATGACGCGATCGTGGTTGCGGTCCACAATTGTGGCGAAGATGTCGTTAAGAGTGCGCGGCTTCATGGGGGACCTCCTCAACCCAGAAGCATGTCGGTTTGGGGGAAGGCACGGTCAAACGTTCAGTCACCTCAATACTTCAAATGTCCCCAGCGAAAGGTCGGGCCCGCTGCCATTCGCCAGTAGTTCTGCCGGGGTACTAATAAGTTCGAGAACAAGTGGGTATTTACCCAGTCAGTGGTATAGCGCAGTGCGACATGTTTCGAGAAGTTGATGTCGACGCCGCCGCCCATGCCGATGAACCACTGGGTATCGGTCTGGTGGGGGTTAACTGTGATTCCCAGTTCCTGGAGGATCGGCCCGACTTGGCTCAAGTTTATGTCGGCCGACTCGTGGATTCCGCCAAAGCCTGGACGGACAAGGAATGTGACCTTGGTCCACTTGCGGATATAAAACTGCGGACCCACGGCGAAGGTATAGGTGGTTGACTTAAACGGGACATTCACCTGGCTGGGGTCGATGTGGTACTGCTGGAGGATCGGCGCGAAGACGGTCTCGCTTCCGTTGATAGCGCCGGAGCCACTGATGATGCCGTTGCCGAGGGCGCCAAAATCTCCGCCCAAACCCAGCCACGGTTTTACGGTGATACCGAAATCGCCTTCGAATCCGCGTTCAGTGAGATCGCGGGCGGGACTGACCATGTAATCGAATCCAGTGAAGAGGGTATAGCGGTTAATGTCGGTCTGCTGCTGAGCGAATAGGGGCAGACAAAGGAAAATCACGAGCAGGCAAAATAGCAAACGCTTTATAGGGTCCATTACTTCACCTCGAGCGGATTATTTAGGGTAAGAAAAAAGTCCGGCTGCGGCGCGATCGGGATAACTGGGGCCGCAGGTTGTTTCTTAGAGATGTGTCTTCTTTCCGTGGCGATCTCGCCCTCGGCGGTCATTTTCCTGCCGATTGTCGGTGCCGGTTCGGGTGCTGGCTTTGGCTGAGGCGGCGGCGGAACGGGCGAGGGCGCTGACTGAACAGGAGGCGCGACTGGGTGCGCAGTTGGTCGGAGTGTCTTTTTCTCTATTTCTGGCTTTGTCTTTTTCTTTGCCGTTGTCTTTAATTTTGTCTTTGCGTCTACGACTTGTCTCCGGGGTTCGCTCTCCTTGCCTGGTGTCTTTATTCCGGCCGCATCGATTCCGGCCGCATCGCGCAGTTCGATGAAACTTTCCTGGAGTAAATTTTCCAGTTTTCGCAAATCAGGAGCGGCCTGCACGTCTCCGCTGAAGCCAAAATACGCCGTGCCGTTATAAGTGAGGATGGCGCAGTTAAGGCCCATCTCGCCTCCGACCGGCACGTAGGGGTAGCAATGCAGCATTTTGTGGCCGAGGAGATAGAGCGGGAGCTGTGGACCGGGCACGTTGGTGCAAACGAGGTTGAAGGCTGAGACCGGTAGACGGCTCAGGAGCGATCCCACCATTCCTTGCGCTGAAATTGGGAACATTCCGATCAGGCCGCCGGCCAGACTTACTAACTCGGCAGCATGCGCATGTTTCAGAAATTCCGCCCGCTTGTGAGCGGCGGCCAGCAACTTGAGCGGAGGCCGGATGTCGAGTGGAATGGTGACGGGTACCAGCGAGATGCGGTTACCGAGTTCGGACGCGATGGTACTTCCGCGAAGATTGACGGGAACCATGATGCGCAGGAGCTTTCCCTTCACGGGGTCGCCATGCAACTCGCAATAACGGCGGATGGTGGCGGTTACGATGGCGAGGATGACGTCGTTGACGCTGGTGCCGCGTGCGTGGCGAATCGCTTTGATGTCGGCGAGCGGAATATCGGTGAAAGTAAATTTCTGCGGGCCACGGTAAAGGACGTTGAAGCGCAGCCTCTCCGTAAAAGCGCCAATTTCGGGCAAGAGGCCTACGAATTCGTTGGTATCCAGGTCGGTGCCGTTGGCGGCTGCCCGTTCCGCCATGCTCAGCAGATCGGTCAGGGCCGAGAGGATGCGCTTGACGAAATCGGAGTAGGACTCGACGAAGCCGGAGGTCAGCGATGAAAGCGGATCGGCCGGGCGGGGAACGTGGAGTTTCAGTTTCTTCCTTGGAAGGCGGGGAACTTCGGGGTTTGCGTCCAGGAGCACGTTCATGATGCCGACGCCTGCGATGCCATCGCACATGCAGTGATGCACCCGGAAAATAAGAGCGGTGCGAGGACCTCTTAAACCGCGCACGACTGTGATATCCCAAAGCGGGTGCTGGCGATCCATGACGGTGCTGAAGAGCGTGCCGGCAAGCGTTTTCAGTTCGGTGTCAGTACCACGCTCGAGTGTTACCTCCCGGAGATGACGGCTCACCTTGAACGTCGGATCATAGTCCCAGGTTGGCAGGCCAATGCCGAGCGGAGCGGAGACGACGCGTTTGAGATAGCGGGGAAGGAGCGGCAGCTTTGACTCAATGAAGCGAACGCAATCCTGGAAAGAGATTTCGCCTTCGAACACGCAGATGCTGGCCACGTTCAGGGGCATGCCTTCGCGCTCGAGATGAAGGAAGACGGTATCGCCCCAGGAAAGGCGGTCACTTTGCGATTGGTTCTTCACGCACGACTCTCCTACTGCTCATACGGTTTCAATTCACGAATGAAAACGGCCGAGTCAACTTCACCAGCGTAAGCACTTTGTAAACGCTGGCGTTGACCCCGCGAAGGATGATCTTGACTTCTTTCTCGTGGGCAACTGCCGCGTACTCCTTGAGCACCTGAAGCACACGCGAATCCAGCCGTTGCACCGAAGAGAAGTCCAGGACTACTTCGCCCTTGGCCCCGTCGATCTTCGGCAGCGCCTCTTTGAGGGAGAGGAGCAATCGCGCTTCATCAATGCTTGTCGACATTTCAGCTCCAGTCATAGGGCTGCCCATGGCTATACAGTCTGGTGCTCCAATACGGTTGACGTCTTACTTTGACTGCGGCCCTCATAGGCCTTCCAAAACAATTCGACGAGTTCGGTCATCAGCGGCATGCGAGGATTTGATCGCCACGAGGGATCGTCAAAGGCGTTCTTGACCATCTCGGGGATGGCCCGCTCAAACTCTGTTTTCGAAATTCCTAATTCAGCGATCGATCGCGGAAATTCCAGATCGTCCAGCAATTGCTCCGTGGCGGCGATCAGGCTTTTAACCTTTTCTTCGATCGTGTTGCCACTCAGCCCTAACAAATCCGCGACGGTGGCATATTTTTTGTGCGCGACGTATCCCTTCGTATAAGGAGACGGCATGAACTTGGCTGGGACAGCCGCGTTGTAGGCGATGGTATGCGGCAGCATGAGAGCGTTCGCACGGCCATGCGCAACGCCGAAGCGCGCGCCGAATGCATGGGCGAGGGCGTGGTTGATGCCCACCGACGCATTGGAAAATGCCATCGCTGCGATGCAGGCGGCATTATGCATCATGGAGCGAGCCTCTTCATCGCGAGGGTCTTCGTATGCCGTCGGGAGATATTTGAATGCCATGCGGATTGCTTGCATGGCGTTGGAGTCGGTGTAAGGAGAGGCGTAGTTGGAGACGCCGGCTTCGAGCGCATGAGTCAGGCAATCGATGCCGGTATCCGCCGTCAGGCTTTTGGGCATCGACATGACGAACTGGGGATCGACGATGGCGACATCCGGGGTGAGCGAGTAATCGGCGAGTGTGACCTTGCGGCCTTTCTCCTTATCGGAGAGAACGGCGAAGGGAGTGACCTCGCTTCCGGTGCCGCTAGTGGTCGGAATCGCAATCAGGCGCGCACGATTTGTTTTCGTCTTCGGGAACTCGACCACGCGCTTGCGCAGGTCCAGGAAGGGAGCAGCCAGTTCTTCGAGATCGGCTTCGGGCGACTCGTATTTCAGCTTCATGAGCTTCGCCGCGTCGATGATGGAACCGCCGCCGAGCGCAATGATCTGGTCGGCCTTGTAGAAATTGAGCGTCTCCACGCCCTGCGAGATCACCATGACATCGGGCTCGGCGTCGGGAATGACTTCGACGTGAACATGAGTTGTGGGGCCGATATTTCGCCGCACGACGTCGACGTGGCCGATCTGTTCGAGCGCGGGATTGGTGATGATGACGGTGGAACGGGACGGGAATTGCCGGACGTTCTCGACGGCGTTCATGTTGAAATAAATCTGATTCGGGACTCGGAACCACATATGGTTTTGCGTCCTGCGCGCCATTCGCTTGATGTTGAGATAGTGGTGAATGTTGACGTTATCCATCGTGCTGTTACCGCCGCCGGTTCCGCAGCCGAAGGAAAAGGTCGGGACTAGATCGTTGTAGACGGCGCCCAGCGCTCCGATGGAGCCTGGCGAATTGACGATGATGCGGCCGGCATTGATGACCTCGCCGAACTGGCGGATCACGCTGTCATTGCGGGAGAAGATGACGGCAGTATGTCCCAGCCCGCCGAAGTGATTGACGTCGATGCAGACCTTGAGCGCCTCGTCCGCGGACTTCGCGCGATAGACGGCGAGGACTGGGAATAGTTTTTCGGCGGAAAGGGGAAAGTTGCGGCCGACGCCTTGAATGGGCGCGATCAGGAGTTTGGTGTGCGGCTCGACGCTAAGGCCGATGAAGCGCGCAATGTCCGTGGCCTTTTGTCCTACCGCCATGGGTTGCATGAAGCCGGTCTGGGGATCAATGACCGTCCGCTCGAGCAGCCTGGTTTCTTTTTCGTCGCAGATATGTGCGCCGAGTTCGGCGAATTTCTTCAGGGTCTTGTCATAGATCTCGTCGTCAATCACCACCGTTTGCTCGGAGGCGCAGATGGTGCCGTTATCAAATGTCTTCGAGACGATGATGTCAACGACCGCGGTGTTGAGATCGGCGGTTTTTTCCAGATAGACGGGAGTATTGCCCGCGCCCACTCCGAGCGCTGGTTTGCCGGAACTGTAGGCGGCTTTTACCGCTCCGGGACCGCCAGTCGCATCGATCATGGCGACATCTTTGTGGTGCATCAGATAGGCGTTATCCGGAATGGTGGGCGATTCGAGGCAGGAGAAAACTCCCTCGGGCGCGCCATGCTTTATGGCCGTTTCATACATGATGCGCACGGCTTCAGCACAACAGCGCCATGCCTTTGGATGGGGAGCGAAGATCACGGCATTGCGCGTTTTGATGGCGACGATACATTTGAACAGGACGGTGGAAGTTGGGTTAGTAATGGGAGTGATCGAGAACAGGACACCGATGGGCTCGGCAATTTCGACGAGGTTACGCTCCGGTAACTCGCGAATTACTCCGACGGTGCGCTTGTCTTTGACGAAGTTATAGACAAACTCACTGGCCACCATGTTCTTGATGACCTTGTCCTCCATCACGCCGAGCCGGGTCTCTTCGACGGCCAGGCGGGCGAGGTGCTGGGCATTTTCCAGTCCGGCGAGCACCATTGCCCAGACAATGCGGTCGACGTCTTCCTGGGTGAATTGGGTGAAGACGGCAGCGGCAGTTTTTGCCTTGCCGGCCAGATCATCCAGATAAGCGATGCGTTCGGGAGTGAGGTTCTGCGGCGAAGAGGCGGCGAGTTTTTTTCCCAGTACCGGTTCGGACGCTATCATTGCTGCCTCCAGCGCCAAGGGATGAAACCATCCAGGCGCTTCCGGGGAACCAAGACATCTGAGCGAAAGAGTGTCAGCGCATTGCCGAGCGACGCTTAATTACACATTCCGATAACGGTTGGCAACGCTCAGATCGAGAGACTGCGACTGGAGGAGATAGCGCGGTCCGGGGCTCCGGCGGGCACATACATTCGCCTCGGTTCCCAAGTAGACCCACGCAAGGAGAACCGGTCTGCAACGCGAGTCACGCTTCCCTGTGACTGTAATCACCCTTGACGCGGTGCAAAAGAGCGGGTTAAGCGCGGGAGGACAGGAGAGCCGCGGTGATGGAGGAACTGCGAGTGCTTCTGATGTTGCTTTGCGCTGCAATGCAGCAGGAGCGGTATGGCCAACGAATGCGGCATGGTCATCTCCATTGGGCGCGAATTGCGGCGGGTTCAGAAAGCGGATGGAAGTCCTAGACGGCAGAGGACAAGATGGAGCTAAATAGGAGTGGTTCGAGACAAAGAGCCGAGCCGGGGGACATCGATGCGGAATGCGACCGGGCTGGTAATGACGGGCGGAGGCGCGCGAGGCGCTTATCAAGCTGGGGTGCTGAAGCGCATCGGTGAGTTAGGGCGATCCAAAGCGGGCAATCCATTTCCTTTGATTGGAGGCGCCTCGGCCGGGGCGGTGAACGGCGCAGCCCTGGCTGCGGGCTGCGATGATTTTCCGGGGGTCACCCGTAGTCTAGCCGGAATGTGGGCGGGTCTTCGTCCTTCCGATGTATTCCACTGCGACCTGGTCTCGCAAGCGCACACGTCCTTGACGTGGATCCTGGACCTGTCTTTCGGCGCGCTTACTGGCGGAGGGCATGCCCGGTCGTTGTTGGATGCGACTCCCCTAAGAAATTTTCTTTGCAGGCACCTGGATTGTGATCGCATCCAGGCAAACATCCGACGCGGCGACCTCTACGCATTGGCGATTTCGGCGACAAACTTTAATTCCGGAAACAGTTATCTGTTTATTCAGGGCGCGAAGGGGCATCCGATGTGGCAGCGGGTTCGACTGGTGACACTGGCGACGAAGATCACGGTGGATCATATTTGTGCGTCCGCCGCTATTCCGATGATTTTCGAACCGGTGCAACTGAAAATTCCACGCGGATTGGCATTTTTTGGCGACGGCTGTGCTCGCCTGCAGCAGCCACTTAGTCCCGTGATTCGACTGGGAGCGGAAAAGGTTTTTGCGATTGGGGTCAGAGGCGGACCGAAGGAACAGATTGAGGTCAGCGAGAACGAAAGAAAACCGTCGATCGCGCAGGTGATGGGCGTTCTCTTCAACGTTATATTCCTGGATCATCTGGCCAGCGATATCGAACACCTCGAGCGTTTGAATCATCTGCTGGAGAGCGGGCACATTGTTCAGCCGAACGTACCCGGATCGGAAAAAATTCGGCCTTTGAAGATGCTTCTGGTCACACCGTCGGTGAGTTTGTCGGACGTCGCGCACCAGCACCAGAAGGACATGCCGTCCCTGATCCGATATTTCGTAAGCAGCCTGGGGCGCGATTCGTATTCATGCTCGGATCTGATGAGTTATCTGCTGTTCACAACAAAGTACACACGCGAGCTGATTGAAATTGGCTATCGCGACGCGGATGAACGGATCGATGAGATTGAGGATTTTCTCTATTCATCCGACGACAGCGAGGGCAGTAAGACGACGCGGGGAATGAAGAACGGCAAGCGGGCAGTGGATGCGGAGAGTAACGGGGCCCGCGACTCCGACAGGCCCCGCGCCTAATTCAACTCAGATGTAAGTTCAGGCAGTTGCAGCGACGGTTGTTTTCTTGGTGCCTCGTACAGTCCGTTTGACGTGACGGGGGGCCGGCTTGGCTGGATGCTCGTGTCCATTGGGGCGGGCGATCACTTCCATGAGCGCCTTCTGGGCATCCACGTAACTCTTGACCGCTTCCCGTGTGAGTTCGCCGAGCGGGAGAAACGGCAGGGGTTGCATCATATCCAGGGTTCTGCCGGCAGTTTTCACGTTGGTATTCATCTGCCGCCCAACCACATCAACCAGTTTCTTTTGCGCGTCGATGAAAGACTCGGTCGCCTGGCGGGCAATCTCCCGCAGTTCCGTTTTCTTCATTTTTCTGACGCCATCAGCGCGCTTGCCAGAGGTTGCATGCGCAGTTTCTTCCGCGACGATGTCGAGGAATTGTTTTTGTGTCTTGACGAAGTTATCCATGCTGTCGCGAGCCAGGTCAATGATGTGCTCGGGCTGATAGGGCTTGCCTGCTTTGGTAGTCTCGATCCAGGCGTGAGTCTGTTTGCCTGCCATCTTGAGGAATTCTTCCTGCATGTGAATGAAGGTATCCACGCTGCGCCGCAAGAGGTCAACAGCGGCCTGGCGCCGGGGGCATTCGCCAATGTATTCTTTCGCGCCGGCCATAAGGATCGCGTTCTCTTGCTTACCGAGTTCGAGGAGCACTTTCTGCCCGGCGATGAAATTCTCGATGCCCTCAGAGGCAATTTCGCCGAGGATTGCGGTAGGAGAATGGTGCGGGTCGGAGAGTTGCTCGCGAATAACGTGCATCACGTTGGCATTCTGCCGCACCGCGAGATCAAGCAGAATTCGTTGGGTGGCGAAGAAAGTGCGTACTCCCTGCTGGGCCCATCCGGAAAGAATCGAAACGATGGATGGCGGCTGGGAATGAATGGGATCGTGCCTGGTTGCCGCGATCATATAAGACCTCCAATTGCTGCAATGCAGCATCGAGATGACTATAATCCTGTAGTGATTTTGTGTCAATATGTTGAAGCTGGTTGTGCAGGGCAGCATGGCCCGAGGTGTCCGTGAAGACTTCCGAAATACTGATCAAGAAATATGGCAACCGCCGGTTGTACGACACGGCGGGAAGCCGCTACGTGAACCTCGACGATCTGGCCGGGTTTGTGCGCGAAGGGAAAGAGGTGCGGGTGGTGGACGCGAAGACGGGTCGCGATCTGACGCGCGTCACGCTGACGCAAATCATCACGGAAGACGCGAAAGATAAACCGACAGGGCTACCGCTCGAGCTGCTGCGGCAGTTGATTATCGCTTCGGATGAGGTGCGGCAGGAGTTCCTCATGTGGTATCTGAAGTCGGCATTCGATACGTTCGAGAAGGTGCAGGACACGGTGCAGAACCGGCTGAGCGAGGTCCAATCGGCGATCCTTTCCCCGGTGGAGATGATGCGACGGTTTCTGGGAACCGTGGCGCCGGCGATTCCCACCGCCGCTGCCGAGCCGGAAGTGGACGCGCTGCGCAGGCGAGTGGCGGAGCTGGAGGCTCGCCTGGAACAACCATCCCCAAGCAAGCTGAGACGACGCAGCCGCAAGAAGCATTGATCGTTATGAGTTCGATCTACGAGTTTGATCGTTAAGAGTTTCTGGTGGTCCGAATTTGGCGCGGTATAATCCATCGGCTTGTATTCGATGGCTGTGCGCGACTGGAAATCGGAACCCAGGGATTAACACTTGCCGACCAAGCAGAAAAGGCCTACCAAACATTCTCGGGACAGTGCGCATACCCCAGTCACGCGGCTGCGCCGTGAAGCTGAAACCTCCCTCTGGACAGAAGCTCTGATTGGCGCTGAGATTTTGTTGCTGCATGCTACGCCGGTTTACTACGGATGGGGCGTGACACGCGGTGATGGGTCTGGCGTCGTACTTATTCCCGGCTTTCTCGGCACCGATCTCTATCTCATGGAACTGCACGCCTGGCTTCGGAGGATTGGCTATCGGCCGTATTTCTCGGGGATAGGCGTGAATGCGGAGTGCCCGAACCTACTGATCCAGAGCCGTCTGAGTCAGACGATCGATGAGGCGTTAGCGGAGACGGGGCGCAAGGTTCATCTGATTGGTCATAGCCTCGGCGGTGTAATCGCACGCTCGGTCGTGGGGCAACGACCCAAAGATGTGGCCTCGGTCATCACTCTTGCTTCGCCAGTACGCGGAACCGTTGCGAATCGGGCCGTTCTGCGCGCCGCCGAGGCAGTTCGTCTCCGGATTCTTGAGGAGCACGGAGATGGAGTACTGCCTAGTTGCTACACCGGGCAGTGCACGTGCAATTTTCTGAATTCACTTCGGCGCAAGGTTCCAGATTCGGTGGTTGAGACCGCCATTTACACTCGCGACGACGGCATAGTTGACTGGCGTTACTGCATGACCGAGGATCCGGAAGTAGATGTTCAGGTTCCGGGCACTCATATCGGAATGGCGTTTAATCCGGTGGCGTATGCGGTGATCGCCGAACGGCTGGCCAGGGCACGCTCGGCCAGTTAACGCGCGCAATCCTTGAATTGACATCACTGCGAACAAAATCAGTCACGTCTATAGTATGGACGGCTCATTTCATCGTCTATGCTGGGTGCGCTTCCCATGGCCGCAGGCATCGGGCAGGCTACGCCAGATTCTCTGCGTCTGGCCCTCGAGAGCTTCTTACCGAAGGACGCGAGTAACACGGAGAAAGTCGCGGCTATCGAGGCCGCACTTGTAAGCCCCGCCGGCCAGGCCATGCGCGAGACCATGGCGCGCTGGATTGTGGACGAAATCGTTCCCGTCAGCGCGCTGGTTCCGGAAGCTTATGAGAAGTGGCGTCCACCGGTGCGAGACGCAATGATGTTCGTGGTGGCACGGCTTTCTCCGGCGCGCCTTGCCCCGAAGCTGCTGGAGCAGATTGAACTTCCCGCCAGCACCTCAGCTGAAGACCGGTTGCTGCGCTTGATTTCGAAGGTGCCGGGATTGCAGAAGCTGGGCCAAGTGATCGCGCGCAATCGGCATCTTCGGCCCGCTTTGCGCCGAGCGCTGGCCAAACTCGAAAACGGGATTCGCGATGTGCGGGCGGAGGAGATCCACGCGATCATTGAAAGGGAACTGGGCGAGCGAATCAAGACCTTTGAAGTGAAAGTCGCTTCGCGGATTCTTTCCGAGGCAAGTGTGAGCGCGGTAGTGCGCTTTACCTGGCGAAACCCGGAGAGCGGACGGCGGGAACGAGGCGTCTTCAAAGTTCTTAAGCCGCATATTCGGCAGTACTTCGCCGAAGACATGGATTACCTCCAGGGTCTGGCGCAGTACTTCTCGGACCGCCAACACCATTACGGATTTCACGCGCGTCTTATTCCGGATACATTTCGCAAGGTGCGGCGACTGCTGAGGTATGAAGTTAACTTCAGGCGCGAGCAGAAGACGCTGGTGGAGGCGGCGGCTGTTTACAAGTCAGTGTCCGGAATTCGCATACCGAAATTGATCCCGCCTTTGAGCGCGCATGGAATCACGGCGCTCACGGAAGAGCGCGGTATAAAAGTGACGAACGCGGCGGCCCGCTTACCCGCGGCGCGGAGAAGAAAACTGGCCGAGCAGTTAATCGAAGGCGTAATCGCCGTGCCTCTGTTTGCGGCGACCGCAGATGCGGTGTTTCATGGCGATCCCCATGCCGGCAACCTTCTTTATGATCGCCGCACCGGCGAGCTTACGATCCTCGATTGGGCTTTGCGGGAACGTTTGGGACGCGAGGAGCGCCGCCATCTTGCGCTCCTGTTCCTGATGGTCAGCCTGCGCGATCCAGTGGGAGCCGCGAACGAAATTATCGCGCTTAGCCGGCAAAAGACGGGAACCGCAGGGCGGCGAGCAGTTCGTGAGTCGGCAACGGAGTTCCTCGGCCAGATCCCGGCGTCGACCTTGCCGAGCGCGGCGGATGCCATGCGTTTGCTGGAGCGGGTGGCCCTGAAGGGCGTCCGATTTCCGGCTTCGCTGATCATGTTGTCGAAGGTGATGTTTACGCTGGAGGGAATCCTCGGGGACATTGTGGGAGACGATAGCGGGATGGGTTTTGCGATTGCGCGCCGGGTGGCCCGCCATTGGCTGGCGAATCGTTCCGCGTTTCGCTCGCCCCTGCGAACCGGGGACTGGCTCACGCTGCAATGTAGCGCTCTTCTTTATACGACCCGTCTCTGGGTGCGGTGGGAAGAGGCGATGCTGGACCGCGTTTTAAAATCACCGGGCCGGAGCACCAACTCATACCGGGCGAAAGCCGGCGCGATCGCGGCCAGGTGAAGAGCCCCTGGCCGCGGCATGAATCAAAACAAGCTATATCTCGATCGCGGTCTGTTTGCGAATCGAGTGCCGATGGACCCGGGCTTTCTTGACGCCCTTCTTGGCCGGCTTGATGAGCGAACCGATCATTGAGGTTTCGGCAGTAACAAATTTCCGAACCTCTTCGCCCGTACGGTTCGCCATGGGCAGTAACTGGGCAGGCGAGATTTTCTCGATGGTGCGAGTTGCGACGTCGAGATTCACGTTCATCTGCTGGCCAATCACGTCGAGCAGCCTTTTTTGCGCTTCGATAAAGGCGGTTCCCGCCTCGCGAGCTAACTGTACGACCTCGGTCCGTTTTGCAGGTTTGCCATCATGGGCGTGCTCGCCGCGCACCGCCTTGCTAGTTTCCTGGGCGACGGCTTCGAGGAAATTCCTCTGGGCGCGTGCGAAGGTCTCAACTCCCTCGCGGGCAAATTCCGCCAGATGTTCCGCGCGGGTGCCCTTGGCGGGTTGTTGCGGCTCGAGCAGTTGCAGGGCTTGTTTGCTGGTGCTGGTGAGAAGCTCTTGTTGCATACCGATCAGCGTGTCGACACCGCGGCGCACCAGATCGGTAACGGCGGTTGCCGGAGCGGAAGCGGCAAGCCTTCCTTTGACGCCGTTGAGAATGATCTCGTTCTCCTGCTTTGCGAGGTCAAGAAGAGTTCGTTGCGCTTCCACGAGGTTTGAGGTTCCTTCGACAGCCAGTTCGGTCAAAAGGGCAAGGGGCGAATGCTGATCTTCGATCTTGGAATGAGTTCGCATGACAGCCTCCAGAATGCTGCAATGCAGCATGTAGATAATGTAGTATTTTCGGGGTGAATCGTCAAGATATTCGAACGTCAGTTGCATTGCGGCAAAGGTGTTGGAATTCCCCTGCCGATGGCTCGCCCGTTGTCGGGGCTGGTTTGAGTTTCATTTTCTCGCGGGGTTGATCTGGACTTTTCGGGGTGGGCGGGCTAAGGTCTTTTGTTCCCTGGAGTTTCTCGTGGATAGACTTCCTGAAGTCGAGGCGGCGAAGGCATTGATGAACGAGGCGATCTCCTGGTCGGTGATGAAGTGGCTACGCGAAAAAAAAAGGGTGCGCCAGACGGCGGACGATGCCAATGCCGCTCTCGATCGATTGACGGAGGCGACCCGCGCGCGCTGGGATGAAGGCGTGAGAGGGGCTTACGAAGCACTCGCCAGGCCAGGGTCGGATCGAGCCGCAGCCAACAAACGCAGAAGGCCATCGGAGGCCGCGAACCCGGAAGCCGCTCGGATTGCGCGAGGAATTAAAGAGGCAGATGACAAAGCCTACCAGGCGAGGCTGGAGGCGGAGAAGACATTTGACGCGGCCGAGAAACAACTGAGCACCGCTCTTGCGAGAGAGGGCTGTCGCAAGGCGATCGAGGGCTGGGAACTGCACGAACGAGCGATTCGCAAGGCCGAAGCCGCAGTTCGCTGAATGATGATGAGGTTTTTTCCCGAGATTTCCTTATCATTGCCCACCCGCGACTTCCATATCATTTTCCGCAATTTCCTTAGCAAGCTGGACGATCCGGGGCGCGAAGCCCTGAACACCGCGTACCAACTGCGGGAACGAGGGCGTCGGGACTGAGCTCAGCGGGAGCTGAATTCTGGTCCGGACGATGACAGGTCCGCTTGGAGACGTCCCTTCGCATACTTGTTGCAACCCCGAAAAACTCCGACAGTAACGAAGTAACGATTTTGTTTTTTCTCGCGGGGGCATTCCGTTGAGACTTTTACCGCCGTATCGTGTGCGCGGGTGAGGGCCGCTGTGGGCGTTCCCGAGACGCTCCGGCAGAAACCGCCTCGCGCAGCATGTCCGGTGGGCTTCAGGAGAGCGCATTTATGAAACCCAGGCTGTGCCTTCTCGTTCTTTTTGCCTTTCCAGTGTTGCTGCTTCCCTTGCGGGCCGAGGATCAGGATCAGGATAGAGCTAAGCCGCAAGTGCAATCGAAACCGGCGAGTCCGGGGGCGGAATACGTCGGTTCGGATACCTGCCTGACTTGTCACGAGGCCGTTTACAAGAATCAATTCGAGCAGACCCCGCATTTCCAGACCCTGAAGAAGGGCCATGGATGTGAGTCCTGTCACGGACCGGGCAGCGAGCACGTCGCAGGCGGGGGCGACAAAAGCAAGATTGTCAGCTTTGCCGGCCTTTCCCGGAGCGAGTCGAGCCGCCGTTGCCTGGCATGCCACGGCGATGCCAAGGCCCAGCATTTTTCGTCGAGCTCGGCCCATGCCGGCAATCAGGTCGGGTGCGTCGATTGCCACAGCCCGCACCATGCCGCCGAACCGGAACACCTGCTGGTGAAGAAGCAGCCGGAACTTTGCTATTCCTGCCACGCGAACGAGCGCGCGGAGTTTGCCCGGCCCTATCACCACCGCGTGAATGAAGGGTTCATCCAGTGCAACGACTGCCATAACCCGCACGGCGCTTCGAGCCTGCGGCAAGTTCGCGAAACGGCGAGCGGTGATGCCGCCTGTTTCCGCTGCCACGCGGAAAAACAAGGCCCGTTCCTGTACGAGCACGTGCCGGTCAAGACCGAAGGCTGTTCGAGTTGCCATACCCCGCACGGATCGACCAACCCGCGTCTTCTGCGCGTCAGTCAGGTGGATCTGCTTTGTCTGCAATGCCATTCCTATCCCGGACTCGGACCATCCGGGCCTGCGCATAACCAGTCGCAGAAGTACCAGGCGTGCACCATGTGTCACACCGCCATTCACGGATCGAACGCCGACACCAATTTTCTGAAGTGAGGCGCCGATGGAGAGCGCAGCCACAACGAGGGACGCGGAGCGAGAGTCAGATGCCGGAGTTTCGCAATTGTTCCGATTTGTTTTTATGTGTTGGAGGCCGACTGTGAGCCATAAACTCTGCTTTTTCCTGGTTGTACTTTTGCTCTTGCCCGCCGCCTGGGCACAACAGGACAACTCTTCCGCCGGGTCCCGGGAGGTTATTTACGACCAGTACCGGGTCCACCAGTCAGTTGAGTTCGGCTACCGCGCGGGCGATATTACGGGCAGCGAGGCGATGTTTGATACGCTTGTCAACCAGCACGACGGGCCGCGCCTGCTCGATCAGATGTTCTCCGTGCACTCGGTGACGCGCGAGGGGACGCCGTTTGACGATTTACTGGTGAACAGCGTCGGATGGGGAGGCGATCCCAACAACTACCTGCGGTTGCGTGTCGACAAGGATCGCTGGTATGACTTCCGCGCCAGCTTTCGCCGCGACCAGAATTTTTTCGACTATGACCTGTTGGCGAACCCGCTGAACTATCCGACCTCTTCGCCGAATGTACCGATCGACAATTCTCCGCACGAGTTTCAGACGCGCCGGCGGATGAGCGACTTCGATCTGACCATGCTGCCCCGCTCCGTGGTGAGTTTCCGTCTGGGTTTTTCGCACAACAACATGACCGGAAACTCCTGGACAAGTGTCCATGAAGGCACCGATGCGCTGCTTCTGCAGCCCTGGGACACGACCTCCAATACCTGGCGGGTGGGGGTCGATTTCAAGCCCATCGAACGCACCGTGTTCAGCTACGACGAAGTCCTGAACTATTACAAGGGGGACAATTTTCAGCAGTTGAACAGCACGCCGTATCAGACTTCCACCGGCGTGCCGACCGATCTTGGACTGGTCTTCAACACCGCCGCCAGCCAGCCCTGCGCCACTCCCCTGACGGGCGGATTTGTCACTCCCACGTGTTCCGCCTATTTTTCCTATGACCGGTTCGAGCGCACGCGCACATCGTTTCCGACGGAACAGGCCAGCATGCGCAGCAATTACCTGCGCCGCGTGGATCTGACGGGCAGCGTCAGCTACACCTCGGGCGAGCTGAAGATGCCCGGCTATGCGGAACTGTTCGACGGCTTTGGCCGGGGGATGTGCGCGATTCGGTCACCGACAACGCGGTTCTGGTCAGCCGCGTGGCTGCCCTTGCCGATTTTGCCGCGGTCATCAACGTCACCGATCGTTTTCGCATCGTCGAGAAATTCCGCTTCAATAATTTCCGTCTGCCCGGCACGCTGGCCTCCCTCAATAACGATCTGTACGCGGCCAACCTGCTGACTACCCCGAACGTGTTCTCTCCGGCCACCTGTCCCGCTCCTTACACGGCGGCAACCTGCCCTCAGCACACGTCGAGTTCAGGGGCGGATGCGACGGTGGAAACGCACGGCAGCTTCTTCAAGCAGGACGAGAAGACGAATACCGTGCAGCTGCAGTACGACGTCACGCGAAAGTTCGGAGCCCGCCTCGGGTATCGCTATGATCGCCGCCACATCGACTCATCGTTCGACGATCTGCTGGTCGAAACCTTCGACCCCACGAACGCGCTGCGCGGCGCTTGCGTGGGCGGGACGACCGAGAATGGAGTCTGCACCGCGAATGTCCCCAGCAGTGCCGACCAGGGCTTCGAAGTTCAGGAACATTCGGTGTTGGCGGGGGCGTCGTTCCGTGCCTCCGCGAAGCTGCGGGCCAACTTGGATGCGGAAGAGTCCTACGCCAATTACTCGCTCACCCGCATCAGCCCGCGCAAGGAATCGCGCTATCGCGCCAGTGGCATTTATACTCCGCGTCCCTGGGCGAATCTGGGGGCGTCGATGAACCTGCTCGGCAACTCCAATGAAGATGCGCGGGTAAACTATCGCGGCCACTCCTACGATTACGGCTTCAACGCCGATCTCAACCCGCATCGCCGAGTCGGGGCCGACATGGCCTACAACTATCTGGGGTTTCAACAGAACGCGATCATCTGCTTTAATGACACGCCTCCAACGGGAGTCGTACTTCCGGTGGTCACCAACGCCGGCAGTTGTGCCGCGAACGATGCCAACAATCCTCTGCTTACCAATGGCTATTACGAAAGCACCACCCATTACGGCATGACCGCGCTCCTGCTGAGGCCCGCACCTCGCGTTACTACCCGCATTGGCTACAGCATCACCAGCGTCAGCGGGTCGATACCGCAATTCAATATCCTGCAGCCGCAGGGTCCGCTTTCCAATACCTACCATCTGCCTCTGGCGGACGTGGACGTCGACATTGCGCACGACTTGGCATGGCGACTGGGCTGGAATTATTACCAATATGGGGAGAATGATTTCGTGGGACCGACAGCGCCACGCTACTTTCACGCCAACGACGTTACAGTCGCGCTGAAGTACGCGTTCTGATCCGGATTGGGTTTACCGGGCGAGTGGGTGATGGTTGAGAATCGGGGTGGTGATTGCGCCCTCCGCCGCGGAACGGACGAGTGCCGCGTACTTTGCGAAGACGCCGGTTTTGAAACGGGGCGCGGGTGGAGTCCATCCATCCATACGCCGAGCAATTTCGGCATCTGAAACTTCCAGTTCGAGTTTCCGGCTCTGGGCATCGATAGTTATGCGATCGCCCTCGCGAACCGCGGCAATCGGGCCGCCTAACGCCGCTTCGGGAGCAACGTGTCCGACCATCAAACCGCGGGTTGCGCCGCTGAAGCGTCCGTCGGTGATGAGGGCGACACTTTCTCCGAGACCTTCACCGACGATGGCGGCGGTTACGCTGAGCATCTCGCGCATTCCGGGCCCGCCTTTTGGACCTTCATAACGGATGACGACTACATCGCCGGCATGAATTTGCTTGCTGGTGACGGTCTGCATCGCGGCCTCCTCGGAATCGAAGACGCGCGCGGGACCGGTTTGCGATGGGCGTTCGTGCCCGCTCATCTTTATTACTGCGCCCTGTGGGGCGAGATTGCCTTTCAGGATTACGAGTCCTCCGGTTTGCTTGAGCGGCGCGCTTAATGGAGCTATCACGGTCTGGCCGGGAGTTTCTTTGGCCTCCTTCGCCTCTTCGGCCAGGGTTCGGCCAGTGACCGTGATCGCGGAACCATCGGCAAATCCGCCATCGACCAATCGCTTGGCGATGAGTTGAATTCCTCCGGCCGCGTGCACGTCAGCCGCGACAAATTTTCCGGCAGGCTTCAAATCGGCAAGCAGGGGCGTGCGTTCGCTGATGCGCTGAAAATCGTCAAGGTCAAGCGCGACGCCAATCTCGCGGGCAATTGCCAGTAGATGAAGGACGGCATTGGTGGAACCGCCAGTCATGGCCACAGACGCGATTGCGTTTTCGAACGCAGAGCGCGTCAAGATGTCCCCGGGATGAATTCCGCGTTTCAGAAGATTCATCACGACTTCTCCGCAGCGGAACGCGACTTGATCTTTTTTCGGATCCATCGCAGGGATTCTGTTGAATCCCATGGGCGAGAGTCCAATCAGCTCCATCACGGTGCTCATGGTGTTTGCAGTGTATTGACCACCGCAGGCGCCGGCACCCGGACAAGCTGTGTTCTCGATGGCGAGCAGCTCCGCATCGCTGATTTTGCCGGCCGCGTTGGCGCCGACCGCCTCGAACACATCCTGAATGGTCAGATCCTTTCCGCGATACTTGCCGGCGGCAATCGTTCCGCCATAGAGAACAAGTCCGGGAAGGTTCATGCGGGCCAGGGCCATGGCGGCGGCGGGGATGGTCTTGTCGCAACCGACAACACAGACGGCGGCGTCAAAAAGCTGGCCGCGGCAAACGAGTTCGATGGAGTCGGCGATAACTTCGCGGCTTACGAGCGAGGCGCGCATGCCTTCGGTCCCCATGGTTTCGCCGTCGGAGATGGCGATGGTGTTGAATTCCATGGGCGTGCCACCGGCTGCGCGAATCCCTTCCTTCACCCTCGCGGAAAGGCGCCGCAGATGGAAATTGCAGGGCATCGTCTCGATCCAGGTATTGGCAACGGCAATCAGCGGTTTCGCGAGATCGTCATCGGTGAAGCCGATGGATTTGAACATGGCGCGCGCCGGAGCGCGGTCGCGGCCGTCGGTGATGTTGCGACTACGGTGTTTGAGGTCCATGAAGCAGTTCTCAGTTCCCGGTTGCCAGTTCTCAGTAAACGCAAATCAAGATCAAAACTGATTATTCTACGATTCATTCAGAACCGGCGATTGCGGACTGATGGCTGAAACGCTTTACGCAGTTGCGCTGCGCGCGGTTACCGACTGCGGCGGACGGGGCAGCAGGGCGGACTGATCTCCAAATTCTTTGATGGGGACGCCGGGACGAACCTCAAGCACATCCACAATCGCATGCCAGTCGCGGCAAAGCTGGCCAACCTGCTTGGTATTCACGTCGACCAGCAGCGTTACTTTGTGGGCATGCTCGCAGGGTTCGGCTTGCACGTATGCGAGATCGATGGTGCGGCGGGCGACCGCGCCCAGAATGCGCATCAGCGTGCCTTGGGTGTTGCGATAGCGAAGGTGAAAGACATGCATGTCCCTACTCCTTTTCACTCACTTCAAAAACCATTTCCGAAAGCGCGGCTCCCGCCGGCACCATGGGATAAACGTTAGCCTCGGGGTGGCACTCAAACACCAGCAACTCCGGCTGGGGCGACGCGAAGAAGCGGTCCAGCCGAGTCGCGACTTCGCCCGAGCGCACCGGGTCCAGGAATTCATCTTCCGTGATCTTCGAGGCGTGAATCTTGTAGGCCTTGGCGATTTCGACGAAGTCCGGGTTGTCGCTCAAATCGGTTTCCGCGTAGTTGCGCTTGTAAAAGAGTTCCTGCCACTGGCGCACCATGCCGAGATATTTGTTATCGATGATGACCATCTTGATGGGAAGACCCAGGCGGTGAACGGTCGCGAGTTCCTGGATGTTCATCTGAAATCCGCCGTCGCCCGAAACCGACAACACGGTTGTGCCTGGCTTGGCGAGCTGTACTCCGACCGCCGCTGGCAAGGCGAAACCCATCGCGCCCAGACCGCCCGAGGTGATGAAACCGCGGGGCGACGATGCCCGATAGCACTGTGCGGACCACATCTGGTGCTGGCCTACATCGGCGAGAATCGTGCCGTCTGCCGGCATACGGAAGAACAACTGTTGCAGGAAACTCTTGGTCGGGTGCGCCAAGCCGGGCTTATGGGGTTCGGCGCGCTCCGGGCCGCAGGCAACGGCACGCCACGCGGCGAAGTCGGGAAGAGGTGCACGCTTGGCTTCGCAATAGAAGGCCGGGATGGTCTCCGCCAGATTGCCGATCACCGGCAACTCGCAGGGGCGCACTCGATCAAGCTGCGCCGGATCGATCTCGAAATGGACGATTTTGGCGTGGGGCGCGAAGCGGCTCGGCTCTCCGGTGACACGATCGTCGAGGCGGGCGCCGAAGACGAGCAGCAGATCAGTTTCATCGAGCGCCATATTGGCTGCGCGGGTGCCGTGCATCCCAACCATGCCAAGGTAATAAGGCGAATCCTGTTTTACGGCGCCCAGCCCATGAACGGTTGCGAGTGTCGGAAGATTGAGGAGGTCGAGGAGCTGTTGCAGATCGTCGACCGCGCCCGAAAGACGAGCGCCCGCGCCGACGAGCGCGACCGGTTTTTTCGCTTGCTGAAGCAGAGCGCACAAGGTGGTGGCGAAGGTCGATTCCTCGCCTACATGCTGATGGACGCGCGCGGGAACGAACCGAACCGGCTCTGCGAACTGCGTATTCGCCCGCAGAATGTCCGCCGGAATATCGATGACGACCGGGCCGGGCCGGCCGCTGCGCGCCCAATGAAAACCCTCCGCGATGACGGCCGGCAATTCTTCAATGGTGCGCACCAGCCGACTCCACTTGGTGAGCGAAAGCGTCATGCCGAAGACGTCGGTCTCCTGAAAAGCGTCGGTGCCGATGAGGTGGGAACGGACCTGGCCGGTGATGCAGACCAGAGGAACAGAATCCATCCTGGCGTCGGCGATGCCGGTGATCAGGTTGGTGGCGCCGGGACCGCTGGTAGCAATCGCAACGCCCGGTTTGCCGGTGGCGCGCGCATATCCTTCGGCCGCGAAAACCGCGCCTTGTTCGTGGCGTGTGAGGACGTGGCGGATGCCGCTTTCCTCAAGCGCATCGTACAAAGGCATAATGGCGCCGCCAGGATAGCCGAACGCCAACTCGACGCCCTCGGAGCGCAGGCAGTCGAGAACAATTTGGGCGCCGTTACGCATTCACGGCTTCCCGCTCTCGGGGTTGGGGCGGTTCGATTGCTTGGGCTTGCGGCTTGTTCGAGGGGAGCCATGACATCATGGCACGCAACTGTTCTCCCACTTTTTCAATCGGATGGTGTTGGGCTTGATCGCGCAGTTTGGAAAAGTTCTTGCCGCCGTTCTTGTTTTCCGCGATCCACTCACGGGCAAAGCTGCCATCCTGAATTCTGGCCAGTGTTTCTTTCATCGCGCTGCGCGTCGCATCTCCCACCACTTGTTCGCCGCGGGTCAGATCGCCATATTCGGCGGTATTCGAAATGGAGTAACGCATGCGGCTGAGTCCGCCCTCGTAAATCAGGTCGACGATCAACTTCATCTCGTGGACGCACTCGAAGTAGGCGATCTCGGGCGCATAACCGGCGGCCACCAGCGTCTCGAAGCCTTTTTGCATGAGCGAAGTGAGACCACCGCAGAGCACAGCCTGTTCGCCGAACAGATCGCTTTCTGTCTCTTCCTTAAATGTCGTCTGCAAAACGCCGGCGCGCGTCGAGCCGATGCCGTGCGCGTAGCAGAGCGCGTATTCTTCGGCCCGTCCGCTGGCATCCTGATGGATGGCGAGCAAGGAAGGGACGCCGCCGCCTTGGGAATAGACACGGCGGAGTAAATGTCCCGGACTCTTGGGCGCAATCATCACTACATCCACGTCTTTCGGGGGTTGGATCGTCTGAAAATGAATGGCGAACCCGTGCGAGAAACCGAGAATTTTCCCGCGGTGAAGATGCGGCCTGATGAAGGCTTCGTAAAATTCAGCCTGAGTCTCGTCGGGGGTGAGAATCTGAAGCCAGTCGGCCCGCTGGGCGGCCTCGGCCGGAGCGAACACGTGCATTCCATCCTGGCGCGCCTGCCGCGCCGAGCTCCTGCTGGCATCGAGGCCAACGATGACGTTGTATCCGCTATCCGCGAGGTTCTGTGCTTGCGCGTGTCCCTGGGAACCGTATCCGAAGATGGCAATCGTCTTTTCTTTGAGGGCGGATGGAACGGCATCATTCTGGTAAAAAACTGTAGCCACGGGCGACTCCTTGAAGTATCTCGGGGGATTTAAAGCGACCGACCGGTCGGTTTCATTGTAGGATGGTACCCGCCGCCTAGAGCCGTGTCAACATTTTTAGTCAGCTTGTTCTTAATTACCCAATAGTTCGCGTTCCGGCTCGACTGGATGGATCGGCTGGATATGTCTCGCTTTAAGAGGTCTTTCTGGGAAATTGGTTTGGAGTCGAAACGACACACGACGTCCGGCGCGGGCTGGAGAGGGACAGCACGGACCTTTGAAACGAGCCTTTCTGGAAATTGAAAGCAAAGAAGGAGAAAGAGTGGGAGGAGCAGAAGGAAACTAGAGGGGAGTCGACGAATTTCGAGGGAGGAGTTGCGGAAGAGAGGTAAGGAGGGCGAGACGGTGAGGCGGAAGTTAGAGCGCGAAGTTCATCCCCATGGAGACGCGGGAAAGATGGCTAATGGCAGGGCAACCGGCAATCGGACAAGCGACGATCGTGAGGGCCGAGGCATCAGTAGGCATTCCGGCCAAAGACGGTAACCCAAAAGGTAAGAAGAATAATTCGCAAGTCGAACCAGAAGCTCCAATTGTAGAGGTACGCTAGGTCGTATACCAGTGATGGCAATCTGGTGGGCAATACGGTGGGGCGAATGGGACGTTCTTACCAATGCTGGTTCAATTACTGGATCAGTTCACGGAACACCTTACAACTTACCTATAAACACAGTTCGGTGAGTCCGGATTTTGTCCCCCAGGGCGGCGCATGGCAGGACTACGGTCTGCGCCATGAAATAGAGTTGGGCTCTGGCTTGTACTTAAGGAATTTTCTGCAGTATGAACACATCTCGCGCTTTCCCATCCTGTTCTCGGGACCGCAAAACAACTTTACCGCGTCGGTAGAGATGGGCTTCACTCCACACCACTCAAAATGAAGCGGGAACATAGCCAGCCGGCATTTCCTCCAACCACAGATTCTCCGCACCCAGCGTGTGTGATAAGTTGTCGAGAGTGCGAATGGAAAAATGGGCCTGAGCAATCTTAGGGCAGTGCAATTGCCTCAACTGTTTCTGTTCCTTCTGGTGTTCGTCTCGCCCCCTATGATGAAGGCCCAGGCCCAGGTGCAAGGGGGTTCGGCTTCTCCGGGTTTGCTGTCACGGCCGACCGCTCCCATTCAGACGACGCTCCCACCCATAATTGTCGACTTTAGAGATATTGCGGAGCAGGCTGGCCTGACAGCCGTGAATGTATCCGGCGGCGTGGAGAAGAAAGATTACATCCTGGAAACAACCGGCGGCGGCGTCGCGATCTTCGATTATGACAATGACGGATTGATGGATATCTTTTTAGTAAATGGCACGACTATGGATGGAAAGGGAGCTGGTGCATCGTCCACCAGTCATCTGTACCACAACCTTGGCAATTTACGCTTTGAGGATGTCACGGCGAAAGCCGGACTCGGAAAAGTCGGGTGGGGCCAGGGCGTATGCGCCGCCGACTACGATAACGATGGCTACACTGACCTGTTCGTTACCTACTATGGCCACAGCGTTCTCTACCACAATGAAGGGAACGGGACCTTTAAAGATGTCACGGAAGCTGCGGGCCTGAAATCCAATTCGGTTCGTTGGGACACGGGCTGTTCCTTCTTCGACTATGACCTCGACGGTAAACTCGATCTGGTGGTCACGGGCTACGTTGAATTTGACAAGGCGAAAATCCCCGCGCCAGGCTCCGGTGGATATTGTCAGTGGAAGGGATTGCCGGTAATGTGCGGACCGCGCGGTCTTCCCGCCGGCCGCAATTTTCTATTCCACAATGACGGGCACGGAAAATTTACAGACGTTTCCTCTTCGAGCGGCATCGGTAAGAACACGGGCTGTTATGGATTTACCGCGCTCTCCTCAGACTTCGATAATGATGGCTATCCGGATTTGTATATCGCCTGTGACTCACGGCCCAGTCTGCTTTATCACAACCTGAAGAATGGAACATTCGAAGAGATTGGGATCGCATCCGGTGTTGCATTGAATGACGCGGGTCAGGAGCAGGCAGGCATGGGGGTCGCCGTGGCCGACTACGATGAAGATGGTTTTTTTGACATCGCCAAAACGAACTTCAGTGACGACGTGCCGAACCTGTATCACAACGATGGCAACTTGACTTTCACGGATCGCGTGTACGAATCCGGGCTGGGAGGGCATTCGCAGTTTCTAGGTTGGGGGATCAATTTTCTCGATATTGACAATGACGGTCGCAAAGATCTGCTGGTGGTCAACGGACATGTGTATCCAGAAGTGGAACATGGGCCCGCAAATTACAAGTACCGGCAGCCGAAACTGCTCTATTGGAACGTGGGTGGCGGAAAATTTAAGGACATTTCAGCGAGCGCTGGTGCCGGAATCACGGAGCCGTGGGTCTCAAGAGGATCGGCAGTGGGTGACCTGAACAACGACGGATCGCTCGAAGTGGTTGTGAATAACATGAACGATCGCCCGAGCCTGCTGAAGAATTTTGGGACGAAGAAGAACTGGCTGACCGTGCGCCTCGTCGGCGTAAAGTGCAATCGCGGCGCAGTCGGCGCTCGCGTTTATGTTTACGTCGGTAATCGGCGCATTCCGGGCGAGATTCAGACCGGATCAAGTTTCATCTCACAGAACGATCCCCGCGTGCACATCGGCCTCGCCAATGATGCCAGCTATGAACGGATTGAGGTGCAGTGGCCGGGCGGCAGCCGGGAAGCCTTCCCGGGAGGAAAAGCGAATCAGATCGTTGTTTTGACCCAGGGAACCGGCGCGTTACTCAAGCCGGGGTTGTAGCGAGCCATCCACATCGATCCTCTGATTCCAAGGGACAGGTCGCATAATCCCGCAACTGTTTGCAGTATTCGCTCCTATTTGGCGCTGCCAGGGA
This sequence comes from uncultured Acidobacteriaceae bacterium, assembly GCA_963841945.1. Lineage (GTDB taxonomy): Bacteria > Acidobacteriota > Terriglobia > Terriglobales > Acidobacteriaceae > Acidiflorens. Next base: position 31,814 of record CAWJFC010000008.1, on the reverse strand, counting down.
ATGTAAACGGCCTTAACGCCGCGGTTTCCGGCCCAAACATATTAAAATGTAATTAATAGTTATGAAGCAAGTGGAAGCGAAGGATTCAGATTTCTCTCCATGTGGAAATGCCAGGCTCAAAACGGATAGGTTGCCTGGTTTCGATCTCCCTTTCCGAAGGTATTGGCTGGCGCTCGTTGCGGTGTTTGCGGCGTGCATTTTGATCTCGGGAGGGCTGCGGGCTGACACTGCGGCCTTCGACCTTGTCGGCCCGAAGCTCGAAGTTCGCGTGCATCGGGAAAGTGTAGTTCTGCCCATCTCAGAAGTCCCAAACCTGCAGGCGGGCGACCGGCTTTGGGTTCACCCGGACCTGCCGGACGATCAGTCGGTCCATTACTTGATGGTGATTGCGTTCCTGCGCGGTGCAACAAACCCGCCACCGGATTCGTGGTTCACGCCGATCGAGACTTGGAATAGACCTGTTCGCGAAGAGGGCGCGTACATCACGGTTCCGGAGGGCGCGGAGGAAGCGCTGGTCATGCTTGCCCCGGAAACAGGCGGTGCTTTCAGTACCCTGCGGCGAGCGGTTCGAGGGAAGCCCGGGGCATTCGTGCGCGCTGCCCAGGATCTGGAACAAGCGAGTTTCGATCGGGCGCGACTGGAAAAGTATCTTGAGGCGGTTCGCGAAAGCGCAGCGAGCAATCCCGAACAATTGAAAACTCGAACTACGCTGCTGGCGCACAGCTTGAATATTCGCCTCGACCAGCAGTGCTTTGACAAGCCCACCGCCCAGCAGGCGCCCTGCCTTACGCAAAATACCGATCAACTGGTTCTGGACGACGCCCGCAGTCAAACGATGGTGGCAACCCTGACCTCCGGGACCTCTACCGATTTGATGTCGCAACTCAGCTCAACGCCGACGGCACGCAGCGGCTACTACAGTCCTTACGTCGGCGCGATTGTGGATTTAGCGAAGATTCTGGGAGCGACGCACACCGCCCAGTATCAGTACATTCCCGCGCTGGCCTCGCCGAAACAAGACGAGATGAATCTGCGCCTGAACAATCCTCCGTCATTTCGCAATCCGAAATCCGTTCTGGTGATCGGTCTTCCACCCGTTCATCCCACGCCCTTGCCGACGCTGCGAGCGGAGAATCCGACGCAGGTCCTGTGCGCCAGCAAGGAACAGCTTGTTTTGCCGGTCGACAATGATCCGCTCGCCTTCGCCACCGAAATGGGACACAACTTTGTGCTCCGGGTGGGAACGAAAAACGGTTCAGTTGATCTTCCTGCCGAGCCGGATGCCGCCAACGGCGGTTTCGTCGTGAAGACGGAGGCTCTACAAGACGCGGTTACCAATAACGAAGAGCTGTCTGGGGTGTTGCGGGGGAGTTGGGGCTTCCAGACGTATGAGGGCCCTCGGTTTCGACTGCGCACGTCCCACCCTGTCCAATGGATCGTCGCTTCCAAAGACGCAAGCGCGCTCATTATCGGTCGTGAAGACACGCTTCATCTGCAAGGCGGGGACAGCTGCTGTGTTCAGGAAGTGTCGCTGGTTGACCAACAGGGCAAGCATCTGGAGGCTCATTGGAAAATCACCAAAGTCGACGAACTGGAGGTGCAAGTCCCGCTGCAAGGTGCGCCCGCAGGATCGTTGACCATGATGGTCAAGAAATTCGGTCTGCGAGAAGCAGACGAGATTCATCTCCATACCTATGCCGAAGCCGGCCGCTTGGACGGGTTTACGATTCATGCGGGCGATTCCGAAGGCGTATTGAAAGGAACGCGTCTCGATCAGGTGCTCGAACTCGAAGCGGGCCCATTACGTTTCAAGCCCACGGCGCTTTCCCGGGCAAACCAGCACGACGAATTGACGCTCACTTCCGAGGACCCGATCGCCAGTGCTTTGCTGCAGCCGGACCAGGCTATCACTGTGCAAGTTACGTTAAAGGATGGACGTGTTCTCGATCTACGATCGAGCGTTGCCGCGCGCCGTCCCAACGTCAGCGTGATCAGCAAAAGTGTCCAATATGACGATACGTTGCCTCCATCGTTGGTCCGACTTAGCGATCCCGAAGAGCTGCCGCAGGAGGCGCGTCTTAATTTTTTTGTGAAGAGCCAGGTACCTGACGCGTTCCCACCTACCGAGAAGATTGAGGTGGCGACGGCCGACGATTCGTTTCATGTCTTATTGAGCTTTAAAGAAGGCAATCTCACTCTTCAGGATTCCAAAACCGTCTTCGCTGTACTTGACCCCATGAGACTGCTCGGCCCTTCGGCGTTTGGGCCATTGAAGTTTCGCCCCGTGACCGCCGACGGAGTCGAAGGAGATTGGCAACCACTCATCGAATTGGTTCGCGTTCCCGCTCTCAAAGGTGTAAGGTGCGCATCGCTGCGGGAGCGGCAATGCACTCTAAGCGGCGACAAATTGTTCCTAATCGATCAGGTGAGTTCGGACCCCGACTTTGCCAATGCCGTGACGGTTCCCGATGGTTTTGCTGAAACCACTCTTCTCATCCCCCCGCCAAAAGGAAAGACCCTATACCTGAAACTGCGAGATAATCCCATCTCGATTGACACCGCAGTCGTACCGATGCTCTCCAATGCTCCCTGATGGAGGGGAGATGCCACGCACGGCGTGAACGTAGCATTAAGAAGATTCTCTTCGGTTCGGAGAATATTGGCTGCGGGAGCGGGCGTAGGTCCGAAATTTCTGGTTCGAAGGATTATTTGGCGCGGCTGTCCGTCACTCTGCGAATGACTTCTTTGGCCATTGTTCCGATGGGACAAACTGCGCTTGCCTGACCCGCGCCTACCACCGCACCTGGCATCCCCCATACCACGGAGGTGGTTTCGTCCTGAGCGATGACGTCTCCGCCGTTTTCGCGAATCCAGTGCGAGCCTCGAAGTCCGTCCGCTCCCATCCCAGTCAAAACGACGGCTAGCACATGGGGGCCGTAAACTTGGGCCACGGACCGGAATAACACGTCCACCGCCGGCCGGCATGAGTTTTCGGGCGGATCGTCATTGATGGCTAAGGCAACATCCCTCCCGGCCCGCGCCACCGTCATGTGGTGCCCGCCGGGGGCGATCCAAACATTTCCGGGCTCCAATTTCCTCCCTGCCTCTCCTTCCTGCACGCTGATGGGGGAGACTCTGTTCAAACGCTCCGATAGCAAGTGAGTGAAAAGCGGAGGCATGTGCTGCACTACGACTATGGGCACAGGAAAATTCTGGGGTAGGCTCGGAATCAACTCACCCAATGCATTCGGCCCGCCGGTGGAAGTGCCGATCGCGACGATATCGATTCGCTGGCCGCTGGTGACTCTCCGAGGCATGGCAGCCGGCAATCGTGCCGGTCCTATCGGTTGAGGCCGTCGCGCTAAGGAGACAACCTTGGCGACCAACTCGTGCCCGACCTGCTCGATGGTGTCGGTCAGGCTCAGACTGTTGGTCGGCTTGGTGGCGTAATCGGAAGCGCCCAGTGATAACGCCTCGAGCGTTATCGCCGCTCCCCGTTCAGTCATGGTGCTAAACATGATGACGGGCAGCTTGGGGTATAGCTTCCGTATCTCGACCAGGGTTTGGATCCCGTCGATGCCCGGCATCTCGATATCGAGCGTAATCACGTCAGGATTCAATTGCGGGATTTTGGCGAGGGCGATGGCGCCGGTGGCAGCCGTCCCGGCCACTTCGACCTCTGCGTAGGTGGCGAGGGCGTCGCACACCACCTTACGAACCACTACGGAATCATCGACGATTAGAACCCGAACGGGAGGCACGATTTTTTCTCTCGCACAGATGCCGCGCCTTTGTGGACGCGGCATCGGTTATGAAACGTTGGGGTTAGGGAACGTTTATTCGCTACGACTAAATCGTGAACTTCTGTACCAGTTCACGCAGTTCAGTCGACATCTGTGCAAGAGTCTCCGCGGCCTTTGCCGAATCGCTGGCGCCCTGAGTCGTGCTCTTGGCGGCTTCGGCGACACCACTTATGTTCTTGCTGATTTCGTTCGACCCTTTGGCGGCCTCACCGACGTTTCGTGCCATCTCGTTGGTCGTGGCGTTCTGCTCTTCCACGGCGGTGGCGATGGTATTGGAAATGTCGTTGACTTGGCGGATAACCTCGCTGATTTGGCCAATCGCGCCGACCGCGCTTTTCGTGTCGGTTTGAATCGCCTCAATCTTGCGGCTGATGTCTTCCGTTGCTTTCGCCGTCTGCTTGGCCAATTCCTTGACCTCGTTGGCCACCACCGCGAAGCCCTTACCTGCTTCTCCGGCGCGAGCGGCTTCGATGGTAGCGTTCAGGGCCAGCAGGTTGGTCTGTTGGGCAATCGAGGTGATGACCTTGATGACCTGGCCAATCTCGGTGCTGGATTCTCCCAGCTTGCTAACAATCTGGTTCGTGTCTTCGGCGACTTTGACAGCTCCAGTCGCTACCTTCGCGGATTCATGAGCGCTCTTGGCGATTTCCCTGATGCTTGCGGTCATTTCTTCCGTGCCGGTAGCCACGGTCTGAAGGTTACGGTTGACTTGTTCCGCTCCAGCGGAAACGACATTGGCTTGAGCCGACGTTTCTTCCGCGTTGGCGCTCATCTGTTGACTGGTGGTCTGGAGTTGCTCCGAGGCGCTCGCCAGCGATTGAGCATTCTGCGCGATCGATTGCATGTTGGTCTGCAACCCCTCGGTCATTTCGTTGATGTTCTGCTTGATTTCGGCATGGTCGCCTTGATAATTTCCTACGACCCGAGCCTTCAGATCGCCTGCGGCGATCTTTTTCAGGACCTCCCCTGCTTCCTGGACGGGCTTAATCACGGCATCGAGTGTGTCGTTTACTCCCTGGACGACCTTGCGATAGTCGCCTTTGTGCTGGCTGGCGTCGGCGCGCGTTGTCAGCTTGCCTTCTATGGCTGCTTTCGAAAGCATGATGGCATCGGCGACCATGGCATTGAGAGCATTTTTCTCTGCCGTGATGTCGGTGGCGTACTTTACGACTTTGAAGGGCTTGCCATTCAGGTCCAGGATGGGGTTGTACGAAGCCTGAATCCAAACCTGCTTGCCGCCCTTGCCGATGCGCAGGTATTCCGCCGCTTGGTATTCGCCGCGGTTCAATTTCAGCCAGAATTCCTTATACTCGGCACTTTGCCGGTAGGTTTCATCGACAAACATGCTGTGATGTTTCCCTTTGATCTCCTCCAGCGTATAGCCCAAAGCCTTCAGGAAGTTTTCATTCGCCGTGATGACGGTGCCGTCCATGTTGAACTCGATCACTGCCTGCGCCTTGCCAATGGCCGCGATCTGGCCCTGATAGTCTGCATTCTTCAGCTTCTGTGGGGTCACATCGGTGGCAAACTTCACAACTTTCGTCGGCTTGCCGTTCAGATCGAGGATGGGGTTGTAGGAAGCCTGGATCCAAACTTCCTTGCCATACTTGCCGATGCGCTTGTATTCGGCCGCTTGATATTCGCCGCGGTTCAGTTTTGCCCAGAATTCCTTGTAGTCAGCACTCTGCCGGTAGGATTCATCGACAAACATGCTGTGATGTTTACCCTTGATCTCTTCCAGTGTGTATCCCAATGCCTTCAAGAAATTCTCATTCGCGGTGACGACGGTGCCGTCCATCTTGAACTCAATGGTGGCTTCGGCCTTGTTGATGGCGGCCAACTGCCCGGTAAAATCGGCATCGCGCAACTTCCGCTCGGTAACGTCCCGGAAATAGTTGACGACCTTATATGGCTTGCCATCGATGTCAAGGATGGGGTTGTAGGAGTATTCGATCCAGATCTCCTTACCTTGCTTGGTGGTTCGCTTGGCTGTACCAACGCAGGCTTCGCCACGATTCAGTTTCTCCCAGATCGCCTTGGATTCCGCCTGGTACTCCGGGCTGTGCCGCGTGGTCTCATCCACGAAGCTGCTGACGTGCTTGCCGATCAGCTCCGCGCGGCTATAACCCATGAGTTCTACGAAGTTGTCGTTTACGCTCAGGACAGTGCCATCCATGGTGTATTCGCTGACAGGCTGGGCCCGCGTGATGGCTTGAATCTGTCCGGCGAATTCGATGTCCCGCAGTTTGCGCTCGGTCACATCGGTCGCAAACTGCATGACGCGGGTTATCTTTCCGGTCGTATCCGGAATCGGATAGTAAGTGCAGGCAACCCACATCTCCTTGTTGCCCTTGCCGAGGCGCCGGAATTCGCCGGTCTGAGCAGTTCCGGCTCCGAGTTTTGCCCAAAGCTCGGAGGTTTCCGGGCGCTTGCGCTCGACATCGGTCAGGAAGAACGTATGGTTCTTATCCTTGATTTCTTCGAAGGTGTAGCCGGTCATCTTCAGGAAGAGGTCATTCGCGCGTAGGACGCTGCCGTCGATACCGAACTCAATGCAGGGCCGCGAACTGTAGATGGAGTGCATGGCCCTTTCCAGGCGGTATTTCTCGGTGATGATAGCCCAGGCCGCCATATAGCCAACCGGTTCGCCCTTTTCGTTGGGGAGGGCGTAGGCGGTCAGTTCCATCATTTCCGGGCCGACCGGGAAGATGGCGTGGTGGGGAAGGGCGGCGGGGTTGGCGAGGATGCGCCGGATGTGTGCAGCATCTTTGTGGAAGATATCAATCGATTGACCGACAACCTCGTCCACTTTGCAGGGCAGGAGATGAGCGATGGTGTCAAAAGTTTTCTTTGACGCGGCGTTGATATAACGAATTGTGAGATTGGTGTCGGTCCGCATTACGTTGATGGGAGCGTGTTCGATCATTTTTTCGAACAGCAGAGCATTCTGAAACTCCGCCGTCGTAGCTTTTGCGGGAGCGGCCGCGCCGCGTCCGTTGGTACTTTTCATTGCTTCTCCTTTGCCCTTCTATAAATGCGTTCTAGAACTTGTTCTGCCTGCTTACCGCATAACCTTCATTGCCGCTCGCGAGTCGAATTCACCGAATGGTCATTCATCAGATCCGACCCATCGCTACTGAACGCGCGCCGCATCGAATCCACTTACGGCCAGCTCAGTATTCAGAACCAAGAGCAGGCGCTCCTGCAGTTTGTAAACTCCGTGCACCAATTCTCGCGCCGGTCCATGAAGAGTTTCGGGAGCCCTCTCGAAGGTTTCTTCGTCGACTTCCAGAACATCTCCGATCTCGTCTACGAGAAAGCTCACGGCCCCGTCGTCGGTGCGCACCACGACATTCATGGGGAGTTGACTCTCCGGGCGGTCTTCCATGCAAAACCGCTGGCGCAAGTCGAGAGCCATGACAATCTGCCCACGCAGATTGATGAGGCCGCGAATCTCTCGCGGCACAAGAGGCACGCGGGTCATTTCCTGATAGCGGATGACCTCTTGCACCTGTTGCACAGGCACGCCAAAGAACTGATCCTTGAGAAAGAACGTGCAGAATTGCCGTGTCGTATTCACTAATCTCTCCTCACGCGTGCGCGCCTTGTGACAACTCCGCGCCCGTGGTGGCCTCTATCAAACGCGGTACATCCAAAATGTCAGTGACGTGTTTCCCGATCACCGCCGAACCCAAAATGCCTTTCTTTCCCGATTGCCGCTGGATCGCAAACGACTCTTCCGCGATGTCAAGAATGCGGTCAACGACCAGTCCGACGCTGTGCCCTTTGTCGTCATAAACCACGACCTGAACAGACTGATTAGTCACTCCGGCAATTTTCGTGCGATTGGCTTCGATAACATCAGAGACGCGGATCAGAGGCATGATCTGACCGCGATACTGCACGACCTCTTGCCCCCCCGCGACCTCGATGGTGTTACAGGCGAACTCCTCGAGACGTGCGACGGCGCTAAGGTCAATTGCCATCCGGCCGTTCTCGCCGTGCTGGAACAGCAGGACAGAATTCCGGCGGTCCGTATCTCGCAGCGCGGCCACCCGGTCGCCCTCTTTCTCGGCCAGGGCATGATCGCGTACCTCAGTAACTACGTTTGCGTATTGAGCCAAGCCCATCACATCCAGAATTAACGCAACCTTCCCGTCGCCCATGATGGTGGCTCCGGCGAAGGTCTTGATGCTTTTCAACTGCTTGCTTAGGGGCTTGACTACGATCTCTTCGGTGTCGTTGATTTCATCGACGACCAATCCAAATGGCCGGTCATCGGCCTGGAGCACGACGATGTTGGCGTTCTGGCACTCCAAGACCTTTCTTTCCACGGTGGTCGTCAGTTCCATGATGCGGTGAGAAATACGCGCAACCGACTCCAGTTCCTGATGGGCCAGACTCTCGTGGCCATCGCTCTTGTTCTGGATCACATTGCGCACATGCTGGTGAAACTCCTTATGTGCCTTCTCCAGAACGTGCATTTCCTCAATTGCGCCGAAATCCTTCAGGGCTGACCCGTAGATCCACTTCCCCAGCGCGCATGATTCGTGTGATCCGCCCTGCTGCACCGTCATGGCTATTTTTCCCTGGATGACCTGTTGCAGGGTATCGACCCACTGCCGGTGCTTGTCCCTCACGGCGGAGAAATCCAGGTCACCCCCAGAGGTATTTCCTTTTTGCGTCTGGTCGTTGGTTCCTGTCTTGAGCTCCCGATTCAAGTACACGAGCGGAAGAAGGCGCCCGCGCAGCCTGTGCACAGGCGCACCGTGGACCAGTTCTATGCCTTTGCTGGCCTGTTCTCCTTCGAGACGAACAAGTTCGAGAAGGCTAACCTGGGGAATGGCGTAACGGTCCCCGCCGCTGGTTACGATCAGGGCGGGAATGATGGCCAGCGTCAACGGAATCTTCAAGCGCACAGTTGAGCCAAGCCCCGGCCTTGACTGCACGTCGACCGTGCCTCCGATTTTCTCGATGTTCGTCTTGACCACGTCCAGACCAACGCCCCGGCCCGAGACGTTGGTTACCTTCTCGGCGGTGGAAAGACCGGGGAGGAAAACAAGATTGCTAACTTCGCGGTCACTGAGTCGTGCCGCCTGATCTGAAGTGATAAGTCCCTTTTGAACAGCTTTATGAATGATTCTCTCGCGGTTTAGACCGGCGCCGTCATCCGAGATTTCGATGTTGACCTGTCCGCCTTCATGGAATGCCCGCAGTGAGAGTAATCCTTCGACGGGCTTCCCTAACGCTTTGCGCTTCTCGGGGGCCTCGATGCCGTGGTCCACAGCATTCCGAACCAAGTGAGTCAGTGGATCTTTGATCGCCTCAATGATCGTCTTATCTAACTCGGTATCTTTACCTTCCATCTCGATGCGGACTTCTTTGCCGCATCCCAGGGCAACGTCGCGCACAGTGCGCGGGAACTTGCTCCAAATATTCCCGATGGGCTGCATGCGCGTTTTCATCACGCCTTCCTGCAGTTCAGTGGTAATAAGGTTCAACCGTTGGCTGGTTGCAAGCAGGCCCTTCTCTTCGATGGTGTTGGTAAACTGCAGCACCTGGTTGCGCGCCAGTACTAACTCACCCACCAGGTTCATGAGTTGGTCGAGCAAGCTGACGTCGACCCGGATGGTGCTATCGCCCGCCGCTGGTCCGCGAGCTGAGGCCTGCTGCTGGATGTTTAGCGCCTCAACCACATCGTTGGGCTTTACCGCACCCTGCGCCACCAGGATCTCTCCGAGGTGCCTGGGATCTCCAGAACCTTGCTCGGAAAGCGCGTCGAATACTTCGCTAACCTTGGCCGCTCCCTGCTTAATCAGGATGTCGCCCATGTTAGGCACAGGCTGACCCGACTCATACTTGGGTGACTCTTCTTCCTTTGCCGGCGTGGGACTGGGAGCCTGGGCCGCTTCCGCTATCGGCTGTAACAGACGTGACAACTCCGCAATCAGCGCCTCGTCGTCCCGTTCGCCTTCGCTCCCGGCAGTTTCGATGCTTCCCAGCATTTGGCGAACGGCATCGACCATTTTGAGGAGTGCCGTCGTGATCTCAGGATTTAATGTCAGTTGTCTGTCGCGCAAGCGCGCCAGTAAGTTCTCTCCCACGTGAGCAAGAGCGCCAAGTTTGTTGAATGCCAGGAACCCCGATGTTCCCTTGATGGTATGGATAGTTCGGAAGATGCTCGCCAGAATCTGCGGGTCAGTTGGATTCTTCTCCAGAGCGATCAGCTCTTGGTCGAGATGGTCCAGGTTTTCATAACTTTCGACGAGAAATTCTTTAACGATCTCTACATCACTCATTGACGGTCATTCCTCAGAAAGACTCTGACTATTACTCTTGCCGATCTGTGCAGCGGCGCCGCCAACTTGTCGAGCGTCGCCCTGTTTATGCGAGAGTTACTCGGATTCAGTGACGATGACCATTAATGAACGATTGGTTAGGGTCAAACAGTCCGAACCCTTTGGGCAAGCACATCCGCTGCCATGGTTACGGGAGCGAGACTTCCCGTTGGGTACCATCGTAACGGCCTGCCGAGAACATCGTTCAGGAATGGCAAATCAGAGACTAAGACTCGTCCCGCAATAAATCGCCAAACAACATTAGTCAGCTTTGTTCGTTTCAAAGCTCGGACTTGCGTGGTAAATGAGGGTGAGATTAGAGCCGACGCATACTTCGCTCTAGTTCGCATCGGACGTAACTCACCACAGTAACCGGCGTCTTATGAAGTTCTGCAACGTGATTCCCGATAGAGGTGGGTTTTACAAACACTTTATCTGTGACGTGGATGAGGCCTGCTTCAAGCCGATCCCGCCGAACAGGAGAAGAACTAGTGGAAACTGTAAACGGACATAGAGCGATGATCGTCGATGACTCCAGGGCCATGCGCATGATACTGCGAAAGATGCTGGGCGAAATGGGCTACGAGGCGTCAGAGGCAGCGAACGGCCAGGAAGCCCTGCAAGGTCTCGAACGGGAATCGGCGCCGCCCGCTCTGATCTTCATCGACTGGAACATGCCGGTGATGTGCGGTATAGATCTGGTCAAGGCGGTGCGCAATGACTCCCGATACGCCGCCAGCATCTTGATCATGGTGACTACAGAAACGGACATTCAGCATATCTCGCAAGCGCTCGAGGCCGGCGCAAACGAATATGTGATGAAACCTTTTACGAAAGAAGCAATTGAAGACAAGTTGCGCGCGCTAAGCGTCGTGCAGTGAGAGAAGATAATGCCCTCTTCCAGTCCGAGCACTCCCGCCCCACCGGCCGGTGACGCCGTGTTTTTATGGGGTGCGTCGTTTCGTGAACATGCCCAGGATCCTTGCCGGGAGGCCCAATGAGCGCCGTCGCCCAAACCGTCATGGATCGTGGCGCGGAACTCACAGATCTGAACTACCAGTTCCTGAAGGAGTACCTGTATCGGGAGTCCGGGCTCGTACTGGACAACGGGAAGAATTATCTTCTCGAAAGTCGATTGATTCCCATCTTAAAACGTCAGAAATTGACCACGCTAAACGACCTTTGTGTGTCGCTGCAAAGGAACCCCAAGAACAGCCTGCACCGCGAAGTGGTCGAAGCGATGACCACCAACGAAACGATGTTTTTTCGCGATCCCGACCTCTGGCACGAGTTGAAGGCCACGGTGCTTCCGGAACTGATCGAGTATCGGAAGGACTCGAAGAGACTGCGCTTTTGGTCGGCCGCTTCGTCCTCGGGACAGGAGGCGCACAGCCTCTCGATGGCGCTGCTTGAGATGGGTTTAGGCGGATGGGACATCAAGATCCTCGGCACCGACTTTTCCCAACAAATGGTGGAACGGGCGAGCTCAGGGCAATACAGTCAGTTAGAAGCAAACCGCGGACTTCCGGCTCCCTATCTCGTCAAGTATTTCACGCGGAATGGGCTGCAATGGCATATCAAGGAGGAAGTGAAGCGGTGGGTTCGCTTCGAGCAGCTGGATCTCAGACAGAAACTCGGCGCGCTCGGACCCTTCGATATCGTGTTCTGTAGAAATGTACTCATCTACTTCGATGTGCCGACAAAGCAAAAGATCCTCAAAGAGGTGCGCGAAGCCTTGTGTCGCGGTGGTCATCTTATACTCGGCAGTGCCGAGACGGTCCTCAATCTGGACACTTCTTTTGAGCGGAGACCAATCGGAAAAGCATCATTCTATCGTGCCCCATAAATAGGAGAATATGGACACCCAAATCAGGGAAGCAACTTATCAAGCAGACGTCGATCAAATTGTTGCCACATTGTTCCTCACGATGCTGGCGACAGAAGCCTCTCCCGCCCAAGAGGATCCTCCACGAGGGCAGGACGTCATAACCAGTGTTATGCCTTTCGCGGGCACGTGGAAGGGGGACCTAGTCCTCGAGTGCCATTGGCCCCAGGCGCGCTGCTTCGCCCAGCGCTTTTTGCAGACCGATGAGATTGATGAATTCAGCGAAGACATACCCAGCACAATTGCTGAACTGGCCAACATCATCGCGGGAAATCTGAAGAGTGTCCTCCCTCCAGGCGTCAGCATCGGGACCCCTTCGATCATTCAGGGCAAGGATTACACCGTCCGCGTATGCGGGGGTAAGACGATTTGCCATCGTGCATTTGCGACCGACGCAGGCGGGTTCCTCTTACGATTGATTGAGAAACGAGACCACACGGAAGGTAAACCATGAGCATTTTGATTGTTGATGACAGCAAAGCGATGCGGATGATTGTACGCAGGACATTGCACCAGGCGGGTTATCATCAGGATCTCAAAGAAGCTTCAAGCGGAGTTGAGGCCCTTCAGGCAATGGAGTCGGGAGGAATTGAGCTGGTTCTGTGTGATTGGAATATGCCCGAGATGAACGGGCTGGATTTATTGGAACGGCTCAAGGCCATGGGCCGTCAAGTCAAGTTTGGATTTGTAACATCGGAATGCTCGGCTGATGTGCACATGCTTGCGAAACAATCCGGCGCATTGTTCTTCATCACGAAGCCATTCACTCCGGACATATTCCGCAGCGTCTTAGAGCCAATTATCGGGGGATGATTCACAACCACGCCCGCGCGAGATATGATGGCGGTGTGATTCAGCGCTCGGGAGGATACTATGAGTGTTACCTTCCAGGTGGAAAAAACTGCGAAGCTCTTCAGTGATTTGCTGAACCGCGTCGTTACTACGAAGGTTGGTGCGCCACCCGCCGCCACGTATGACCCTGCAATCGTAGCCTCCTACGCCGTTGACAGTGGGGACCTTGTGGCCGTGTGTGTTTGCGATTTGGAGTTTACGCTTAATGGCGGCGCTGCACTTTGTCTGATTCCGGCCCCCGAGGCGGCGCGCAACGCAAAGGCGAAGCGCCTGGATCCGCTTCTATTTGAAAACTTCACCGAAATTCTGAATATCTGCGCTCAGCTGTTCGGAGGGAGTAATACGCAGCGAGTTAAGCTCGCATCTGTCTATTCTAAGATCGGCGATGCTCCCGCTGGAGTCAAAGAGATTATAGAAAAGGGTCGGGTGCGCCGAGAAATACAGGTGTCGATCGCGGGGTACGGCACCGGAAGGATGGCAGTGTTCTGTTGAGGTCGCACCCTCTGCGGTCCTCGTTGGCTCGGACCTGGCGAAATCGGATAGTCATTCGGCAGCCCTCTCCGGATGTCACCGACCACTCTTATATGTTCACAAGAACCGCTTACATCCTTCTTGTCATCTGTTGGGTTCTTTCGTTCGGCGCGTGCAAGTCGAAGGCCCCGACTTCGACACCCATCGCCGCACCGGCCGCAGAACAAGGCACACCTCTATTGCTCGAATCGTTCAGGAACGCCCACGAAAAACATGACCTCAGCGAACTTGCGAAACTCTATTGCGACGATGGTGTGCCACATGTCATTCGCACGGTCAGCCTAATCGAGGAAGGGCGCTACTTTGCAATGCCCATCACAAGGATGAACTTTAACAGTGCTCCCAAGCAACCTATGACGCCTATCCACGAGCACGGCCTCTTAATAGAGCCGAATCTAACACAGGTCGGGGAACTGGAAGTGGAATACGGAACGGCCGGTGAAACTGTCACCCGCTACTATCCGCTTGGACTGAAGAACGGTGTTTATCGGATTATTACCAGCACCATCGCGAGTGGTCCCGATGAGAGCTCCGCAGACACAGGGGCTCTCAGGGCGGTCCGTCTGCCAGGAAAGAGACAGAACGATCGAAACTGAAAAATGAGCACACAACTAACCATGCGCGAAATATCCTCTGGTCGTAGCCTATCTGCTTGCCCGCAACATCCGTTACCAAGAGGATCTCGTCGATCAACTCTTCAATTCCAGCGAAGAGACTACGTTGTGTTGCATCACTGAGCTTTTCCGGAGCCCGGTCCAACCTCGCATTCTCCACGATTGGTCTCACGGTACTTAGCTGGCGACACTCTTCCTGCAACTTCAGTACTTCAATCCCGTCTCGAAGACTGTTCAATTCTGACCAGATTCCGCGAAGCCCGGCGCTTAGTATGAAACCACTGTGCGAGGATCACAATAATTGTGCGCAAAAGACTCTGTCTCGGATGCGGTGGCGAACTGGCGATGGCCTTCAATCCGAGCGAAAATGTGCGAGTCGGGCCGGGAATTGGCACACCGGGAAGATCGACGGCGAAGTGGCGATGCAGCACCTGTGGCCAGGTGTTCACGGCCGAGCAACTTCGCGCAGCGACGCATGCAATCGCGAGTGTCGTCGAGCAGGCATAGTACGTGCCAGCACTTTTCTTACTATCCAAAATGCGAGACCCGTCAAGTCAAGGAGAATTGTGGAGAATCCAGTGGAAGAGAAACTCGTAACCCAAACAAAACCCGAGACGACGAATTCCGCAGCGCCAATGAATAAGTTCGAGGCCAAGAGACGCGCCAACAAAGACAAAAAGAAGAGGGCGCATCGCCGAAAGCTCAGGCGGTCTAACACGAAGGGTTAGCTTTACTTCGCGCGATGGAGCCAGTGTCGCGGCCGGACTGCGGCGGTCTCACAAGGAGAGCGCCCTGATCGGCTGCCAGTCCACCGGTGGGCAGCGCCGCGTGATGCCGGCTTCTCCGGCTTGCGCTTGTTTGTGGCCACATGTCAGGCAAACGGCCCCGACCTGTCGTACATCGGTTTCTTTTGATATCTCGTTCTCGCGCACAGCCAACGATCCGCTGACCACCGGCCCTTCTCACCTATCGCAAGGATAAGCGGAGAGATGAAGGTATTGTTTTTTCATTTGCATCCTTTCAGAGTGCAGTCAGACTGCGCTGCGACGGCCGCTCACCAAGTTAATGACCGGCACCACCGATGCCACAACCAGAAGCAAACGAATCAGATCGCCGCACACTTGCAGATTGACACCAAGAGGCCACAGAAGTCGGGAGCACGACGAAAGTTGTCGAAAGCATAATGGTTTTCCTAAGGGCGAACTTCTACCAGTGTCTTGCCGCACTCCAAGCACGTTTTGGCACGGGATGTAACCAAGCCGCAAAACGGGCACATCCTCTGTGTTCGGGCTTCCCGCATTCGGGGAGTAAGGATCGCGAGCAGTTTCAACAGCCCATCACGAGCCGGTGCGAGGTGTCTTCGCATACGGTCGCGAAATTCGCGAAGGACGGGTTCCATTGATCAACCTTCGCGCTTTCTCCCGTTTCTCCGGGGATCGTTTGGGGTGCCCGGCGCCAACGTTTGGCTTCGGCAAAAATAAAGGTTCCAGACAGGCCCGGCAATTGTCCTTTGCTGGCTGTCTTCTTTAGCTTCAGCAACCTTAGCCTGTCGGCCCGCCTCTGGCACGGCACTCATGAATGGTCCGCGCTCTTCGGCGTGGGCGCCTTGCCCAAAACTGATGTTGCGGAACCTCATCTGCCTGCGCGACTCATGACTCACACGCGGCCGAGGAGCATAAGAACGACAACGATGATTAGCGCCAGCCCCACGCCACTGCTCGGACCATAACCCCAATTCCGGCTGTGCCGCCATCTTGGAAGCACACCCATGAGGGCGAGCACCAGGATCACAATCAATACAATTCCAACTATGTGTCCCTCCTTATCGAACAAATGTTAACTCTGGCTTCTGATCCGTTCCTTACAGCGCGAAACTAAGTGCGAGGTTCATGCCCGGATGTAATATAGACGCGAGCTTTTTCAGTCAGATACGCGCCGCCCACCCTCGCAACTTCCATTGGCGTCCAGCCACTCCAGCAGAGCGCGAACGCTGGCCCGGGCTAGAGCGATCGAGCAATCCGCGGCTCCGTAGTAGATGTTGAGCGTATCGCCGTCGGGATCCAGGGTATAACCACAGGGAAATACGACATCCTTTACGTCGCCATTGCGCTCATAGTCGGCCTCGGGGCCAAAGATCCAAGAGTCGCCTCGCAGGAGGCATTTTTCAGGATTCTCCAGGTCGAACAGGGCCATGCCCAATCGATAGAGACAGCCCGAGGGAGTATGGCGTACACCGTGATAGAGCATCAGCCATCCTCTGGTCGTTTCGATAGGCGGCGGAGACAGCCCGATCTTATTCGCGTCCCACCAAGCTCCGCGCCGAGCCTCCAGAATGAGTCGGTGCCGTCCCCAGTAGCGCAGGTCCGGTGAGTATGAGATCCACATGTGGGAACCGAGGGGAGTCATCGGGCGGTGAATGAGGGCCCAGTAGCCGTTAATTCTTCGCGGCAAAAGCGCCGAGTCCTTGTCGTCGGGCGGCATGATGACCCCATAGCGTTCGAAGGTGCGGAAGTCCTTGGTCAAGGCGAGAGAGACTCCGGGGCCACCGCGCGAATAAGACGTGTAAGTCACAACATACTGCTGTAGTTCGGGAACAAACGTGATCCGCGGATCTTCAATACCCCAGATCTCCTCCGGATATTCCTTGGGGCTCGACATCATTGTCGGCTCATGATCGATCTGCCATCCATCGCGCCCATTGCGTGAGCGGGCAGCACAAAGATGAGACAGGCCGCGTCGATCTTCCACCCGGCAGAGCAAGAGCGTTGAGCCGTCCTCCAGCAGCGTGGCTCCGGCGTTGAAGACACTATTGATCGAGTAAGGCCAATGCTTGCTGGTAAGGATCGGGTTACCAGGATGGCGGACGAGCAGGGGAGCATAGCGAGTTACCGCGGCAATAGTCATAAGGATTTCACGTGAGCACAAGAAACAGTTTCAGAGTACAGGTTGGGCGACTTCGCCCTGGTTGCTAGTGGTGACCAGTTTAGGGCCCGATCGTGGACCGTCGACTTCGCCGAGCAAGCGCATTTCGACTTGCGCCATCAAGAATGCCAGAGTGGATTCAGCTCCCTGGTTTTCATTCACCCTCTCTGGGTGCAAACCGTCGCGGCAACCGCCGGTAACCGGATCGTACAAGGGAGAGCCCAAGTCGTTACTTCCCAGAAACCAGTCGAACGCCGACCAGGCTTCCTTGCGCCAACGATCGTCGTCCGTTATGTGATAAGCCTCGAGACAGGCGGAAACCGCGCCGCCTGCTTCCACCGGTTGTTGATCGAAACGCGCGCGCGTTTGTCCCTTCCGGTAAAACCCTTGCGAGCCGATGGGGACAAAATGATCCTGACCTTCGCAATGCTGCATTTCGTTCAGCCAATCCAAAGCTGCGAGGCCGGTCGCCATCATCTCGTGATTCAGGGTGCGAGAACCGGCGACCAGCACAGCCTGGGCCAATTTGGCATTGGAGTAGGCCAGAACATTTTCAAACCAGCGCCATCCCGCTGACTGGTTTCCGTTATAGTTGTCAACCAGCCGAGTAGCCATAACCGAACTCACCTTTTGCGCATCCCGATCGCCCGGAAATGAATTCAAGTACTCTTCAATTCCCAAGACTGTAAACGCCCAGGCACGCGGACTTGTGAAGGCAAGCACGGCCGGGAGAGCCATCTCAAACAGTCGGCCAGCTGCGCCTCGGAGGGCCTGGTCTTTCGATCGCCCCAGCACCATTCCCAGCGCCCACAGCGCGCGACCGTGGCAGTCCTCTGATCCCTCCGCCTCGCTCCATACGCGGGCATAACTCAGGAAGTTTCTGAACCTTCCGTTGGCTGGATTTAGCGCATACCCCAGGAACGCCAGGTACCGCGAACCCATGTCGTGAAGTTCCCGCAGTTCTGTTTGTCCAAGTTGTTCGAGAAGGACGATCAGAACTAAAGCGCGCGCGTTATCGTCGGTGGTATATCCCTCAGAATAGTTAGGAACCGCAAAAGTCGCGTGCTGGAGCAGGCCGGTGTCATCGGTTAGGCGATGCAAGTGGTCGAGGTTGAGTTCGGGCAGTTGGTTGAGATTCTTTTTCAGCCCAGCATCCGCCGTCAGACGCGGCTGCTGCATGCGGTCACTGCGAACGCGCGCAAAACTCGCCATGTACCCCTGCGCGACTTTCTTCCAAACCATTTCGCGAGAATATAAGTAAGCACGTTTCCGCATCGCATGCCGGATCGCGGGGGTGTCCAGAAGTTCGACAGTTTTGCGAGCGATCGCCTCCGGATCTTGAAAAGGGACCAGGGCGCCGCGGCGGTCGTCCAGTAGCTCGATGGCATGCCAGTAAGGGGTCGAGATGATGGCCTTGCCCGCACCCAGGGCATAAGCCAGGGTTCCGGAGACTACCTGAGCCTCGTGACGGTAGGGAGTGATATAGATGTCCGCCGCGCCAATGAACTCGGCCATTTCCGCGGGACTCGCGAAACGGTTGTGAAACAATACATTCGATTCCACGCCGATCTCTTTGGCCAACGCCTGGAGACCCTCGCGGTATCGATCCCCTTCCCGGCGCAGAATGTGGGGATGAGTCGCGCCCGCGACGACATATACCACATTCTTGTGCTTCGACAAGATATGCGGCAGCGCTTGAATCACGTTCTCGATTCCCTTGTTCGGTGAGAGCAGGCCGAACGTGAGGAGCACCGCTTTACCTTCCACCCCGAAACGATCTTTGTAGAAATTCGGGTCCAGAAAGGGCACGTCGGGAACGCCGTGAGGAACCATATCGATCTTGCGGCCCGGCACTTTGAATATTTCCTGCAGGAACTGCGAAGACAGCTCGCTCATCACGATCAGGCGATCCGAGAGCGACGCGATTTCCTCCATCACCCGCCGCTGGTCAGGGTTCGGTTCGCGAAGAACCGTATGCAGCGTAGTGATCACCGGCATTTTGAGACGCCCAAGAAGAGCCAGAATGTGACTGCCCGCCGGGCCCCCAAAGATTCCATACTCGTGTTGCAGGCAGATTAGATCGAAGTTCGTGAAATTGAGAAAGTTCGCCGCTTGCGAGTAGGAGGAGATCTCGTCCTGAGCAAGAGCGAGCCGTACCCGCGACGGGTAGTCGTATCCCAACTCCGTGTCATTGACCGGAATCGCGAACAGCTTGGCTGCGCCGCACTCAGCGGCGATCGCGTCACATAAGTCGGTAGTAAAAGTGGCGATCCCACACTGCCTCGGCAGATAGTTGCCCACAACGGCAATCCGACTTGGTAGCCCCGCGTTCGATTGCAAATGAACAGGGGCTTCTGTCCCATGGACGGGTGTCCCCGGCAATGCGCTGGCGAGTTCGAAGGTCTGCACCAAGGGTACTTTCTCTATGACGGACATCAAACATTCCTGAATCGGTGGGTCACTGCCTCGCGGAACGGCAGTTCTCCTTTCGAATCAATATGCTCTTTACCGCAAAACAACTGGTCAAAATTGCTCAGAATTGCAGTCGTCGATCTTCTAGAGTCATGGGTATAGCAAGGTCGCCCGCGGGTTTCCATTAACAACCAAATTACGGGGGAAGAATCTCCATGACGCCAATCGTTCAAGTCGGAACGGTCCTGATCGGCGAAGAGTCGCCACGCATGACCGAGGTTCTGGCTCTGCAAAGCGAACCCTACTTCGGAAGTTGGAACGTCGTAAGGGCGCATGATGGCTTCACTCTCGATCACAGGATTCATGCCGCACGGTGGAATTTCCTCTTCATGGCGGACGAAATCAAGGCGACGTTTTTAGGCGTGATTGGAGCGGGCAAGATCCAGCGAGCGTTGGAACGAATCGCGCGCAAGGTTAAGCACCAGAACTTCAATTGCCTCGAAGTTACCGCAATTGTGGCCAGGCACTTCTTGGGTGTCCCCTACGTAACCGTTTCCGCGCATTCGCGCCACATACAAAAGGGCTACCAGCTCGAAAGCGTAGAGAGCAGACAGAATGGCCAGCGTCACGCGGACTGGGCAAGAGGCTGAAGGTCGTGACTTGAACGGCCAGAACCTAAAGACCAGAAAAGGTGGCAACTCATTGCTTACGAAAATTATCAAGTGGAGTGCGATTGCAGCTTTGAGGGAAGGCGGATTCTGGTACTCGATTTCCTCCTGTCGGCCCTTGTCGCAATTCGCGGTGGCGGCGGGTACGGTTGTGCTCACCCGGGCGGCAAGAATGCGCCGGTATGTTTGGATGACATTGCTCCTGCTGGCAGTTTGCCCGTTTAATCCGGTTGCTTCCTCTCCGTTCTCTAACTACATCACGGGGATTGCGAGCGCCTTCACGGTGCTTCTGTTCTTTTTTTCGCTTGAGTTATTACAGCCAAAACGCAGGCTGTCGATCGTGTCGATCACCGATCGCATGCCAGGAAGCGAGTCTCTATGACGCCAGCTAATACGCAGTGTCTGGACCGGCTGCTCGAGTCCGCGGTTATCCAGAGCTGGCCAGATTTGATGAAGGATGCCACGTCAGGATCGCTTCACCTGGAATACGCTTTCGCATCCGATAACTCTCTGGACTACCTGATGATTTGGTCGTCCAAGTCTCCGGGCGAATGGAATCTGGTCTGCGACTACTGGACGTCATCCTTCGCGTCGCATACCAAAGGCATCCACTTCAAAAACGGCTTTCGATCGAAGGATTTGTCTCACACGTTGGACTTCATCATGCAACACCAGTGCGCTTTCTCGCCCTTGCCAAACCTCGGACGAGAGGGTCTGCTCCAGATCCAGTTGCCGACCGGAGAAGAAACCCGAGCCGCAGCCAAGCTGTTGAGCGACGCTTTCGGCCGGGTCGACTCCTTATCCGCAGAACCGTGCCCTGCTTGAGGAACGTTCTGTTACCTATGTCTCCGGAACAAACAATTAAAATATAGTCGGGGAGAGAGGACGATTTTCGAAATTGTCTGACGACGTGCGAGGGTTCTTCATCCATTTTCGGCAGCTTACTGTCAGGCGGCGTGGGCTCGATGACCTTCCGCAGTTGGAACGGATTGCCCTCTCTGAATGCGTACCCAAGTCTGTCGATGTTGCTGAATTGAATCGAATATTTCGCGTAACAATGAAAATGTTGATGACAGAAGTTTCGATTGTTGATCCCGGACTTAGTGACTAGCCTTTCAGCACCGTTAAAAGACATTGTTGGGTAAAACGCTGTCGCCTGTCATGCTGGCTCTGGATGCGAAAGGAGCTTATTGTTGTGCTCTTTCAAGTTCACCTTCGTGTGAATTCAGTAGCCAGGTTCGCGTGACGGCTCCTAACAGGGCTTGCGCTCGACAAGTACTTTGACGATTCACACTTTAAAACCCATGGACCCACATGGCACGCGTTCTGGGTGGCATTGTTCGGGGCGGCACTTATTACCGGTGGCGTTGTGATGAACATAAACTCTCTCCCGCCGTGGGCAGCCGTGGGGATAGGTTCGATCTTCGCCGTGTGGGTTGTGACTCTTCATTTACCGTGGGTGATGGGTTTATATGGGATACCGAATGCGCAGAGCAACCCTGCGGAATGGTCGAGCCTACTGATAGCGGTCGCGCTGTGGGGCGGCTCATGGTCGTTTGCGTGTGCCCATACGGAGAGTCAACCCAATACTCATCGTGAGCCACGTAGAGCGGCCGTGTGAGTACAAATTCCCAGTGCCGATCACATTTGTTCAAGACGATAGTTCGGGTGCATGGCCTAATGTTTGAGAGGTCAGCAATACCCTTGCAATGATGTACAGTCCACGTGCACATTTAAAGACCTCTTATGTTCGTTATAGTGCTGTTGGCGGCGATCGCGATTGGTATGAGCGATAGCCCAGGTTCAGAGTCGGCCGTGACGACAGTTGAAGGGGTGGTCCCGTGACATTTCCTGCCCGATTCAAAACCCTGCGGCGACCGCACTCAAGTTCAATCTCAAATGCGTACTGGCATGTGCAAAGCTTGGTTCCCTTTTGATCATACTGGACAAGGACGGCGTAATCTATGTACCAATCTCCGAGTCGATGCCCGATACCGACCAACGGAAATGTTTGCTACCCTTTGTTGGTAAATACGTGAGAGCGTCGGGAAAGGTATATGAACGGAAAGAAACCCGTGCGATCGCACGTTCTCAAATCGTCGAGAAAACAGATGTTCCCCTTGTAACGGATGCGGAATAGTGAACGATGTAATGCTCATTCTTGTGGCGTGTTGGAGGGGTAGTAGACGGCAACCGGTGTTTCGAACTGATTGAGTCGGGTTTGTGCCGACTGCCCGCCTTACGGCGACGAACTATATCAGACGGATTCCACAACACATTGCATCCGGTTTGCAAAGGGCCATTCTCAGTGGTTAGGGGTTAAATGTGCGTACAGTCAAAAAGCATCGACGCTGTGCCGTGCTTATATTCTTATCAGCAGTGCTGGTCGCTGCGGCTGCCACAGAAAAGGCGAGGAAAATATTTCTTCCTACCAGTAGGGCCATTAGTTTGCCAGTGCCCGGTTTTGTGGGTAGTGTTAACAGCTATCCTGCAACAATCGCCATAAGCCCTGACCACCGTTATGCAGCCATTCTTAACCAAGGATACGGCACGGAACAGAGCGGAATTCGCCAATCGATAGCGATTCTCGACCTCCATAATGGGACGCTCCTCGATTTTCCAGATAACGCGCTGCGCGGTGATGAGAAGTCGACGGTGCAGAGTTACTTTATAGGACTTGGAATCTCCGGCGATGGCAGAAGCCTTTATGCGTCAATGGCTTCTCTTACAAATAATGGAATAGCCGTTTACAAGTTCAATGACGGCGAGGTGGTTCGAGATAAATTCATAACACTTGGACCGCAGCAACTTGGTGCTGACAAGCAAGTCACTTATGACGCAAGCTCCATCGGCAGTGGCGTAGCAGCACCGTATCCTGCAGGTTTAGATGTGTTGCCTGCGGTCACGGGTGATCGACTTCTGATAGCCAATAATCTTTCGGACAATGCGGTCCTTTTGGACGTCAATTCGGGTAAGATACTACAAACGTTCGACCTAAGTGTCAGTAAATATATTCCTGCAGCATTCCCTCATAGCGTCGTCGTAAACCGCGATCAAACTAGAGCATGGGTCAGTCTGTGGAATGCGTCATCCATCGCGGAATTAGATATCAGGCGCGGTATCGTCGCGCGGCGTATCGCGCTGGGGAAACCCCAAAGTCCTTCCTCTGCAGGTCTGCACCCGACGTCCCTTCGTTTGAATCAAGATGAGAGCATTCTCTACGTGGCCCTCTCGAATGCTGGAGACGCTCACTACGATGGCGTAATGGCCGTGGATGTGAAGTCTGGAACGCCTCTACATACGTATCGGGTGGCGCTGGGGAGCGCTGAGGCTGCCGGCTCGATTCCAATTGGTTTGGCCCTCTCGACTGATCAAAAATTCCTTTATGCCGCAAGCGCGGCGTTGAATGCAGTGGCAGTTTTCAATCTTGAAACCCGAACCAAGCCAGAAGAACCCGAATTGCCAATTGGGTTCGTTCCCACGGAGTGGTACCCGAGTGCTCTGGCAATTGAAGGCGACGACCTGCTCATTGCTAGCGCCAAGGGCACTGGTAGTGGACCGAATGGTATAAAAGCCACCGTCCAGAGTGGCCTGCATCCCAATCCTCACCCCTACATTGCCACTCTGATTGGCGGATCTATCCAGCGGTTAAAAGTTGACGAGATCGTGAGAAACCTTGCGGCATACACTCGACAAGTTGAAGAAGATAATCTGATTCATACAAATCCCGGCAAATTTGAGTTTGCCAGCGGCAAAAACCCTATCCGGCATGTCATCTATATTCTGAAGGAGAATAGAACTTATGATCAACTATTTGGAGATCTAAGTGCTGGCAACGGAGATCCCTCACTCGTTATGTATGGGGCCGAGATTACGCCAAATCATCATAAGTTAGCGCTTCAGTTTGGTGTGCTTGACAATTTTTACGACAGCGGGGAAGTGTCAGCTAATGGGCACTTATGGTCGGATGCTTCGGCCTCATCCGATTACATGGAGGTCATCTGGCCAATCATTTACCGGGGGAGTGAGCGCCCCGAAAGCTTTGGAAATCAGCTTGACCAAGATCTTCCTGATATGGATGACCCCGGTACGGGGTTCATTTGGGATAACCTTGCACGGCACAATTACACGTACCGTATCTATGGGGAGATGTTGGATGCGGCTTGGTGTAAAGACGAAAATCCATCTTCGCCGCAAGAAGGTCCGCCGACGGCGATATCGAATTCGTGTTCACCGGCTGAAATACGAAAAGGTGAGCGCTTACCCCCGAATGTGGGTACTCCGCCTGGGGCCGAAAGTCCTTGGCCCTGGCCTATTCCAAGGCTGAAATCTGTTCGGCCCACCAAGGCCGCTCAGCGGAATCATTTTGATCCACTGTTTGCAGATTTTAACCTTCTGTATCCCGACCAATTGCGTGCCGACGAGTTCCTCCGCGAGTTTACGGCATTTGTTAATGCTCGCGGATCAGCAAAAGAACTGCCACAGTTTATCTTGCTATACCTTCCCAATGACCACACGAGTGGGACCAGAGTTGGCAAACCGTCGCCGCGGGCGTCGCTTGCAGATAACGATCTGGCACTGGGCCGGGTTGTGGAAGCTGTCTCGCATAGCTCTTATTGGGAGGACACAGCGATTTTTGTCGTAGAAGATGATGCACAGAATGGCGCGGACCACGTTGACGCTCATCGTTCGATCGCCTTGGTGATTAGTAAATATTCGCCCCGGTCGAGTCAACCCTTTGCCGATCACAACTTTTATACTACTGCGGGCATGGTGCACTCGATGGAGGAGCTTATTGGTCTACCACCAATGAACGAATTTGACGCACACGCACCAGTGATGTCGCCACTTTTCAGCGGTGCCGGAGACCAACCCGCTTACGATGCGGACTACACGAATCTAAAGAATGGCCTTCTCTACCAAGCGAATGCCGAAAACGCTCCGGGCGCACACACGTCAGAGAAGATGAACTTTTCAAGGCCTGACGCTGTCAATCCAGCAACTTTGAACGCGATACTATGGCAAGATGCTCACAAGCAAGCTAAGTAAATGTCAACCAGTTTCCGGGTCTGGAATTCGACAAATAATCAAACAGGAGTGCCTCACGGCAGGAACGATCCTTACCTCAGGCACGGCTCTCAGGATGCGTTCAATGCGGAGACGGCACAAAATCATTGGCTGGCGCCTCGTTTCTACTGAAAAATCCCGCGCGCGCACGCAGAAACCGTTGTCTCGATCGAATATGTGGTTGGATTGCCTTCTGCTGAGTAAGTTCTGAACCCGCCAGGCAATAGCTGACTCAGACGTCCTGTTTTCCAAGAGTAATCAATTCATTCGAGACCGGTGCTGGGTTTTAGATATAGGAGATTAAGACAGGGACGCCGCACATTGTCTCTTGTGGCGTTACAACGTTGTCACGGAAGCACTAAAGGTTGTGGACCGACGCAGGTTTAACGAAATGGCAATTGCAATGGGCGCCACGGTCGCATGGGGTAAACTCTTCGCCGCTCCTCCTCGCATGGTGTGGCACGAGGCGTGTGCACTGTTTCCCAGGGCGTTGCCTCCGGTGACCCGGACAATAATAGCGTCCTTCTATGGACCCGATATCCGCAGGCCAGCCAGTCTGTGGCCAACGTTCGCTAGATCGTAATACTAGTTGCTCACTGGCATAAATGCATTAATCGTCTTAAGAAGACGATTGGCCTGATCCTAGAGTTAGCGCATAATGCAGTACATTTGACTTCATTGCTGTTCCAGATTCTACTTTTTCATCAACCTATTTAAGATTGTGACGGTATCGGATATGACAGAAAGGAAGACGGCACTAGTCGTTATCGATGTTCAGAATGCGGTTCTTTCATTTCCAGGAATGACACGTCTGGTTGAAACGAACCACGCTTTCGATGAATGTGTTGCGAAAATCGTAGAACTGGTTTCGCAAGCCCGTCGTCACCGCGTGCCAATTCTATTCGTGCAGCACGATGGTTCCGCTGGACATCGTTTGGAACCTGGGTTAGTGGGGTGGCAAATCAGACCGGAGTTGGCACCTGCTCTCGGCGAGCTCGTGATTCACAAAAAAGCCAGCGATGCTTTCTTCGAGACTAAGCTCGGTTCTGAGCTTGATATCCACAATGTTAACCATTTGGTGGCCGTTGGTTGCATGACTCAATACTGTGTGGATACCACGGTGCGCCGAGCCGTCACTCTCGGGTACGACGTCACCTTAGTGAAAGATGGCCACATGACGACGGATTCCGACAATTTCACATTTAGTCAGATCATCGCTCATCACAATGAGCTGCTTGATGGGTTCGACGCCGGAGCTTGCGAGGTTCGAGTTATACCGGCGAACAAGATTGTCTTCTAACCACAAAAGAGCAGAAATATCATATGTCTATCGACCTTAATGAAAACCAGTCTATATCCGACAAATGCCACATTCGGGCCGCAGGTTGCGGCGATTGGGAGCGTATGGCCGCATTAGCAACGCAGCTGGGCTATCCAAGCAACGTGCAGGATATTCAGCGACGTACTACCGAAATGACCGATCCAAAATGCTTTGCCGTTTTCGTGGCCGAGGGATGTCGTCATGAAGTTATCGGCTGGATTGGCGCTTACATATTCAGGTCTGTCGAGATGGACAAGTATGCGGAAATCAGTGGTCTCGTTGTCGACGAGAGCGCTCGGTGCCAAGGAGTAGGAGCCAAACTCCTGGGGGCTGCAGAGGAACGGGCGCGGACGACGGGCTGTGCTCGTCTGGCGGTTCGATCAAACATCGTGCGCGAACGAGCGCATCGGTTCTATCTCAGTCACGCCTATCAACACACAAAAACACAAAACACGTTTTCTAAAACCTTTAACCATTAGATGGAGCGGCCACTCGTCAACCTACGAGTATTGGCCCATCCAATATGAGTGCCACATGTAGCCGAAGCCATACGGATATGCCACGGATCGACGACGGAGCTACCAGTCGCCCATTCTTCGACATCTGCCATTGTTTGTAGCGCTCGGTAATCTCAACGGAGAATCCGGGGCAGCTGCGTTTCGTCGCCAAGCAGTCGGAGAAGCCCCGGTGACTCGACGAATCCACCTCGTCATGTGAGCCTGATCAGCAAAGCCTGCTTCCAGTGCAATCCGGGACAGATCTTGGGCGCTCTGCGTGATACGAAACCAAGCGGAGCAAACGCGCAATTCAGCGCGCAACACCGACGGAGTGACGCCGTAGGCTGAAGTGAAGCAGCGAGACACCGTTTCACGAGCCAATCCGTTAATCTCAGCCCAAAGGCCAATGTGAATAGTAGGATCGTTTCTTAAGTCAGCAAGGAGCATGTCGGGCCAGTCATCTTGTTTCCTTTTTGAGAAGGAGCGATTCTCACAAAGCGATTCCCGTAATAGCTGGGCTGCTCCCAGACAATCGTTTTCAGCCGCCCTTGCAATTTCATCGATATTGTCCAAGTAATAGAGGCCCCCGGATTGTTCGTGCCAACTAAGCCGTATGAGCTTGAGCCCGTCGGGTACGAGTTGGTTGCCGTGACAATCCATCGGGGGATGGATGAGCACGTCTCCAGCAGTGGCACGAATACGACCGTTGTATCCAGATTCTTCGAGACTACCCGCCAGGATCACGGTTGCATAGGGAGAGAGATGGCGATGCCGCGGTAAACTGAATCTGTGGTCAAAGGCCTGAATGCCTGGATTAATTTCGCGAAAATACGTCTTGTCAATCCCTGGCGACATAGATGTTGGACGACCCAACAGCGGAGTAGTTAGCAGATTGTATTGATCTTCACTCGAATCAAATCCATTCCATACAACACGGTATCACGATAATTCACCGGCGTGACGAACCGTTTCTGTTGTCTTCCGAACTCAAACGTGGACTCTCCCGGGCGCCGCTGATGGTCTTCAAGTACTGATTGTCCCCGTGTGAAAGATCAACGGTGGAGGTTTCAAATGAACGAATGGCCATTAATGTCTGCGAGTCGGAACTCGATTTGGAGGGACTGTGCTGCAACGAAAGCTAGCCGCGGAGTGGCTTCCACCATGTTCTCGTCAAAGGTCAATCGCTTTCGATTATTCGTGGTCTGTTTTAATTGTTACTGGACAACTAACTCGGTGGATGCATTTGACGTTGGTGTTGTGAAGTGGGCTAGAGGCTTGCCTGTCCTCTCATTCGTGAACAGGTGTGACTCCGAAACTAGGAAGTATGTGTTTGGGTTATCAGCGTGCCTGGAATACTTCCTTGCTTTTCGATGACAAGAACGCGGGCGGTGCCTATTGGTTCAGCGAAATGTTCGTCGCCCTCTTCGGCACAACAAATGTCGCCGGGCGTTAGCGTACTCGTGTGTTCGTTTCCATTCGTCTTGTAGTGCATATTAATCTCACCGTCAAGCACCACGAATACCTCGTGGCCGTCATTGACGTGCCATCTATAAGGCTGATTTGTCCAGTGAAGCCGAACCGTAACTCCATTAAGAGTGGCAATCTCAAGGGCACCCCATGGGCGCTTTGCCGTGAAAGTCTTGGAATCAATGCATTTCATGGTCGAGGGCTTGTCAAGGCGCATACGACGTGGCACGCGCTATATCGCGTCTCTACGAGCACCTCTACCATCATGCTTCCATCTTCGTTTAGAACTAGTGGCATGCCCTCCGAGCACTTCTCACACAACCAAAAATACTCGGCTGTCGCGGTCTGCCTTCTCCTTAAAAGCGCGTCAGTTTCTGCGAGAAAGATCCTTCCGTCGCTGAACTGATGAAACGAGCCGGAACACGAGGGATTTGTATCCGCTGGCATTTCGAGCCGCCCGGGCGAATACACAATCCAGCTCTTGCGAGCCGTTAGAGATGATCCCAAGGGTGGCTTTGTGAAATCGAACGCAATCACAGTGAGAGTGACGAAATGAACGTCTGTGGCGAGATGCTCTGTCGGGGAACGGCATCTTCATGTCGGTCCGACTACTGTCGAAATCAGGCGTGTCTGTTGAAAAAGTCCCTCCCCCATAAAAACGGCCTCAGATTTAGGGATAGAAAATGTCTACCCGTATCGAGACAGTCGCTTATAAGTCATCCCGACGCGATGCGTTTTTCGTGAATTCCAAGAAATTGAGTTTTTCAACAGCCACGGCCGTTAGCGCAAGTTTGCCTTTTGTTACGCCTTTTTGAAGCATGGTGAGTGAAATCGAGATTTAGCGCCAGTCACGTTTCACATATTATGAATTTCCGCTCAATGGCCCAACCTAGGTGGATTTGTTCCGCCTAGAGAATGCCGCCGAGCTACACTGCCGTGGTGGCGAATCCTGATAAGTCGAACGGCTACGAGGAAGTCGCGGCAGCATTCATAGCCGGGCGAGGATCGGACAGCGCAGAAACTGGAGCCTCAGACGTGGCTGACTGGTCCCAGGAGTTGCCTCCAGAGGCGACAGTCCTCGACCTTGGATGCGGAACGGGCGTACCGATTTCGCAAGTCTTGATCGAGCGCGGGTTTCAAGTGTACGGAGTGGACGCCTCACCCACAATGGTCGCATCTTTTCGAGCCCGTTTTCCAGACGTTCGAGTTGAGTGTGCGGCTGTGGAGGAGTCAGACTTCTTCGAGCGAACATTCGATGGTGTAGTCGCGTGGGGCCTTTTCTTTCTGCTAGACGCCGAGGTCCAGCGCAGATTGCTTGCGAAGGTGGCTGCCGCGTTGGCAAGCGGTGGCAGATTCGTGTTCACCGCGCCGTGTGAATCCGGTTCTTGGGCCGATATCATGACCGGGCGGACCTCAATTTCTCTTGGCTACGAGGCGTACCGTAACGCACTACAGGCTGAACACATGTCTCTCGTTGGAACACACCGCGATAACGCTGACAACCACTACTATTTCGCACGGAAGACTTGACTCACAGCCCGACGTCACTCACGTCTCGGGGTCAATGAGCGTGATCGCGATCAACAATTATCGACCGTTAACTCTAAAAGTGACACAATCGGCGGAACTCGAAGCAATTCGCTGGCACAAGTTTTCTGGCGTCCTTCGATGGCTAGCGTGAGTTCGCTCCCGGGCCAAGCCCGGCGCCGTAGTATTCGGAAAGAGCCGCCTTCTCGTCGGCGGTTAGTTGCATGGCAATACTCCGCATGCGGACATTGATGTCATTGGTCCGCGATCCGTCCGAGAAGTGATCGAGTTGCTCCGCCAGATAGTTGCCATTCTGGGCGGCGAGCGGAGGGGCGCCTTGGACATAACTCACTGGACCGTGGCAGGACTGGCAGGGTGGAATACCGCGCTGGCCATCGCCAAAGACGATGAGGCGTATGGCCCTCGTCGCACCAGAGGGATCCTGCATGGGTTGCGGAAAGGCGCGCTTTGCGAGCGGATCACTGGCCGTCGGCAGCAGTGCGTAATAGGCAGCCAGGTCGGCGGAATCGCGGGGCGAAAGCCCCTCGGCAATCGTCTGCATGAGTGGCGAGGAGCGCTTGCCAGAGCGAAAGTCCTGCATCTGCTTCCAGAATGACAAACGGTCCTGACCCGCCAGATTAGGGAAGGCGGCAACGGAACTGAATCCGTCCTCACCATGACAATGATTGCAGCGACGGGCAAGAAGCAATCCGTGAAAGGCGTCGCCGTGCGAGATGATGGCGAGGGTATCTTCGGTCCAGGCCACGTCGGAAGGAACGCGAACTGGAGGGGCCGACCTCGTGGACGGCGCGGGAGAGCCGTTTCCGGAAAGCGGGAGAGTGAGCGCGAACAGAGCCAACAAGCTCGCGAGCAACGAGGCTAGGGTTTGTGGGCGCGGCGACTGATTAGCGTGGTTCACACGTCCTCCTTTCGCCCGGAAGCAAGGAGACAAACTGATCGGGCGGAACGACACGCAGATGGCCTCGCATGGCGTAGTGGCCGGCGCCGCAGAACTCATGGCACGGGACCTTGAATTCCCCCGGCTTGGTAAAAGTAAAAGTTGCTTCGTTAACCTCTCCGGGAACTGCCTTAAGGCCGTAGTCGGTTCCCAGAAAGCTCAGCATGTGGACGTTGTCGGCGCTTGTAACGCGAAACCTGACAGGAACGCCGGCGGGGACCACGATGCACTGCGGCACAAAGACAAATTGCTGCGCAATCATGCGCACGGTAAGTGATCCGCCCGGGCCTTGGGCCGCACCGAGATTGCTCTCGACGAATTCGCCATGCAGGTGCAGAGTGGCGGGATCGAGGCTTTTGCCCCCGCCAAAGAAATGCCATATCGGCAAGTCCACCATGTAGAAACGAGTGCCAAAAAGGGCGACGCCGACCAGCACCATTGCCGCTACAAAACCGATCCTCTTTTTCATGGCATTGCAGGCGATTCGAACGAAGACGTTGCGGAATTATCGACAGAATATATCACGAGATGAGGATGCTGTTTATCTTACGCGGAGCCGCTGGCCTCAGAATTGGGGAGGCGCTCGGTCAAGAAATCGGCCGGCACATATCGGCCGATTTCTTGACCGTTGATGTCCGACAAAAAGCGCGGCACTGCTAGGTTGAGACGCGGCTCAAAACGCCGAGCGCGGAGCGGGACGTGGATCTTCATCCAGCACTCGCCGCGCTATTGAAGGATTTCATAGGCGAGAGGAAGTCCGGATTTCTGTTCTGTAGTCGAAACGGAAAGCCACTTTCATCGTCAAATGTCATCCGACGGCATCTTCACCCGGCGCTGAAAGAACTCGGTTACATCAATCCGCACACCGGAACGCACAAGGCAGGCAATCACGCGTTCCGTCGGTTTCGAAACACGTAGCTGCGACACAAAACTCAGTGCCCGGAAGGTCTCC
>CAWJFC010000007.1:0-197641 GCA_963841945.1 uncultured Acidobacteriaceae bacterium | reverse complement strand
AGGAACCGAAGGAGTGGCGGCTGGCGACGTCCGGGTTAGACGAATATTCCACAGCTCGAGCGAGTAGGGGCTTCCCATCCCAAGCTGACTTCTAATACGACCATGCTCAGGCTGTGATTCTGGTTTGTTGGAACTCGGAGGGATTTTCGCCGCAGATTCGAGTGATTACAGGCAACAAGCGGCGGGGCGCTTCGTTCTTGGAGACGAACGCGTCCACCACATTCAATGCGGGTTCTGAAATTGCGTCGTCACTGGAAACCATGACTATTGGCATTTGTGGCTTGAGGCGCTTTACTTCGGTGGCAAACTCAAGACCATTCATTTCCGGCATGTGGTAGTCGACGACCACGGCAGTAACCTCGCAGACTGCCGCAATTCTTAAGCCTTGTCGGGCGGAGGCGGCAGTAAGCACCTTGTATCCACGTCTTTCGAACAGCGCCTTTTGATAACACAGCATGC
The DNA here is from genome assembly GCA_963841945.1 of uncultured Acidobacteriaceae bacterium. Classification (GTDB taxonomy): domain Bacteria; phylum Acidobacteriota; class Terriglobia; order Terriglobales; family Acidobacteriaceae; genus Acidiflorens. Next base: position 197,182 of record CAWJFC010000007.1, on the reverse strand, counting down.
CGTCATCATCGTCGATGCACAAAATCGTTCTCTGTCCGGGGTAATTGAACATCATGATCTCTTCACAGCCACCCCGAGGATCGCCGATTTGCGCCGGCCAAGGCTGGTCAAATTTGCACACTTCGCAACAGTCGAACCTGGCAGCAAGTGTCGCCCGAAGTCGACTGTCCGTTAGCTGTCCAATAAGGGTTCCGTAGCGTTCCTTACAAGGTTTTAAGGTAGCCACCCGCGTCTTGTAAGTTGTTGAAATTCCTATTGTCCGTGGGCTCATAACCCAAAGGTCGGTGGTTCAAATCCACCCCCCGCAACCAACCTTAAGCTCCACTGAAATCAATCACATACAAAGTTGGACCCGAAAATTGTGCTAATTTTGTGCAAGCATTTGGACTTTGGTCCTCTGCTTGCCCAGCACCCCCATCATCGAAATCTTCGTGCGGCACGCTGCCGCCTGCAGATATCGCGATGACGAGCGCTGCAGGCGGTGTCGCTGCCGCAAGCATCTGCGATGGACCTGGGAGGGAAAGCAATACCGAGTGTCGGCGAAGACCCGGTCCTGGGAAGAAAAGGGCAGTACTTGTTTTGGTCGGGAGAATCGACCCGGAAGTCAGCGACGTCGGTGTATGACAAGCTGTACCGCAAAATCTTCGAAAAGGCTCGAATTGTTGGTGGCGGATCGCATCGCTTCCGCCATCTGTTCGCGGTGTCGCTCCTGGAGGCGGGAGTCGACCTTCGAGTTGTATCCAAAGCGCTCGGCCACAGCAGCCTGGCTGTGACCGAACGCTATTACGCTAAATGGAGCCGTAAGCAGCAAGCGATTCTTAATCGCGAATTGACAAAGACCTGGAGGAAGTCCCTGCCCCCGCGATCTTAGAACGGTTTTCCTCGTGTTTGTGTAAACCTCCGATGAACCCGGCGCATGACCGACTCCGGAATTCGTAATGTGAAGTAACGGCGACGGGGCAGAGATTCATTGTGCCCCAATTCGATTACGCCCGGTTCGTTGTCGAAGATGCGACGGACCAAATCAAGTTGTCCGACGCCGTTTTGACGGGGACGGGGTTTCCCTTCGTGCGCCGCTACCAAAACCGCTCATGGCTTTCGAAAGAAATTCTCCTCCGAGACTTGACTTCGTTTTGTGATGTGGTAAGCCCGTGTAACCGGGATCGACTTCAGTCCAGCAACGGTTATTAGTATGCGTTCTTGCTGTTGAACATATTCAGCAGCGTGATGGCGATGATCTGGAGATCGAAGGTCATGCTCCAGTTGCGCAAGTAATACAGATCGTATTCAACACGCTTGGCGATGGAAGTATCCCCGCGCCAACCATTAACCTGCGCCCAGCCGGTAATTCCCGCCTTGAAAGTGTGGCGGAGGTTATAACGATCGAATTCAGAGAGAAATTTATTGACGAAATGCGGGCGCTCGGGACGCGGACCGACGATGCTCATATCGCCCCGGAGCACGTTGAAGAACTGAGGGAGTTCGTCAAGGTTGGTAGTGCGGAGGAAGATGCCGACGGCAGTTCGACGGGGATCGTTGACGGAGGTCCATTGCGTTTCATTCTCTTTGCGCGTACCAACTCGCATGGTACGAAATTTGAACATCCTGAAGGTCTGACCGTTGAGGCCAACCCGCTCCTGAATGAAGAACACTGGACCGCGGCTTGTGAGTTTGATGGCGGCAGCCGTCAACAGGAAGATGGGCGAGGCGAATAAGAGAACGAAGACGGAAAAGAGCACATCGAAGATGCGTTTCTGAACAAGATAGGGATCGCTCTCGGCGAGTGTCGGGTGAAGATCGAGCATGTGGATGCCGCCGAGATTGGTCAGGCGATCGCGAAGACCTACGGATTCGCCGAGGTCCATGACGATGCGAACGGGAACACAGAGTTTTTCCAGGGGCTTGGCAACTCTAGAGACGTCTTTCAGGTGGTCTGGTGGGAGGGCGATGACAATGTCGTTGATGGAACTACCGTTGGCAAAGGTCTCGATCGAATCTTCATCATAGACTGGACCGTCAACCTCCACGGTTTGACCCGACATGCGCACAAAACCGACGACGCGACAGGGAAATACTTCGCCGTGCATCAACGACAGCGCGACTCGCTGAGCGAAGCGGTCGGTGCCGATCAGAAGAATTTTGATTTCGGTAGCGCCATTTTTTCGCAACATCTCGAGACAGACCCGGAATCCGATGCGGAACAAGCTGGCGAGAAAGAAGAGAGCGATTGCACTGATGCCGATGACAAGGCGAGAGTAACTGGCCTCCCGATAGAGGAAGGCTGCAGCCATGATCACTCCATACGTGAAGACAATCGACTCTAGCAACTTGCGGCTCTTGCCGAATGGAGCATACAACTGCTCCACACTCCAAAGGCCCGACTCTTCGGCAGCGATTGCCCAAACGATCGTCGTTAGTAAGACGATGCTCCAGTAGGAAGGCAAGCCCGGCATCGACCTGTGGACAAATAGAAGGTTGTAACCGAAGCGCATTTTGATGGCAATGAAATATGCGCCTACGGGCAGCAGGAGTGTTAGAAGTCGAAGATGGAGCCTGACGACACTGAGGCGACTACGAATCATTGGGGACCCAGGTACATGAAATACTCGGCGAAGGAAAGGCGCAACGAGCTATACCCCACTAAGCCTGCGTTGGATACATTACTCACAGTATGTTCGGCACCTTACTCAAATACTCCGTACGCGCTAAGATGCCGTTTGACGAATAGGGGTAGGCAGGCTTGATTTAACCCGAGAAAGAGTCCGGTCGACTTGATGAGATCCTGGTATATTCCGTGACGTACTACCTCGCTTTGCTCACTCCTATGGTGATAGCTACGCTGCCGATCAAGTTTTCTCCTGAGTAATCTAACGGCATCGCGCAGCATAGACTGTCTGGTGCCGGGAGCATCCCATATCTGAAGCAGCTTGAGGCTATAGCCAATATCAAAGTAGCGCTTGAATAATCCAACGGTAGTGTGCGTGTGCGAGTGGAATACCGCCGCGTCGGGCTCGTAGGCAATTTTCCAGCCGGCGTCCAACACACGTTTCGCGATCCCGAGATCCTCGAACACTTTCAGATTCTCCGGGAAGTTCGCCGAAAGCCAGACGCTACGGCGGAGGGCGGAATTTACGTTGGAGAAGTGGTAGAAAAGATAGCCACGCTCGTTTCGTGCTGCCGGATCTTTGACGATTTTCTGCGCGCCGTAGAGGGTGCTCAGGGCGTCCTGGCGCTCGACGGACGAGCCTGACTTTGGCAACTGGCGTCCGTAGACTGCTCCTACCTTAGGGTCGTCGAAGTTCGAAAGCAAGGTCTGCAACCAGCTGCTGGACACGGGAATGGCGTCCTGCGAAAGAAAAACCAGGATTTCTCCCCTTGCGTAACTGGCCGCCAGATTGCGCGTTCGCGCATGGTGGAATGTGTCAGGTTGAATCTGCCGCAGTCGGATCGGGAAGCGCTTCAAAACGTCGAGGGTCCCATCGGTCGAACCGGAATCGATGGCGATCACCTCAAAGGGATCATTGACCCTCTGCGTGTAGATCGCATTGAGACAGGACGAGACGTTTTGGGCATCGTTTTTGGTCAGCAGAAGGATTGACGTTCGTAGCATTTTTCTAAACGGCCAAGGGCCGGGACTCACCTCCTTGAATGTCTACGTGCTTGCTTGGGATGCCCCAGAAGAAAAGCCTGTTGGTCGGCACCCGGCAACATTTTCCGATCGCCGGACATCGAACAGAACTGCATAAGGGAAAGACCTCAGCGGATGAGAAACACAGTTGTCTCAATGTTTAGTCTGGTGAACTGTTCACGCACGAGCGATGCGGGAACGGGGTCGGAAGTTTGCCCGACGCATTCGACAAAGAGCGGCTTTTGTACGCACAGCGATGATTCGCTCGGTCATTTAATGTTTGGCGCGATAAGTGGAGGCGACACGGTCGATCGTTCTTATCGAGCATCTTAGGTTGTACAAGCGAGTGTAAGCGCAGAAGTTGATGAGCGCGCCGGCAGAAGATACTTTACGCAGAGATTGGGCACACAGATCGCATGACATTGGAGCATATGGCCGTTTCTCACATTTGGTTTCGAAGGCTCGTTCGCTGTCTGGTGCTGCTCGTGGCAACCCTGGTTGGGAGCGGCATGGCGCAAACACAGAAGCCTCAGGTCATCACCGAGTCGGACCTGTCACGGCAAAACATGGAACATGTAGCCGCGTCATCCGGGCAACTCTTCGCCATCTTCCGCAGTGATCCTGGATTATTCGTGGAGTTGAAGCGTTGGATCGCCAAGGACGCGACCGCGCATGGGCAAGTGATTGCGGACACGGATCTCACCGAGGAGGCGATCTTCGCCCGGCTCGAGGAGGACATCACCTTTCGGGCGGTGGCCACGGCACTGGTCCAGAAGTATGGCTACTTACAGCCGGAGGTAAACCCCAACTCCATGCTCGCCAAACAACAGGAACTCCTGATGCGGGAGCGAGTCCGCTTCATCGCGCAGGATGAAGAATCGAATCGCGGCAAGACAGGGCAGCAACAACAGAAGACCTCCGCGGAGTCGGGGGCGACGTGTGATCCGACGACCGGCGAGTGTAAGTCCGAGAACGTCACAAACTCGAACCAAGGACCACAGGGGGGGATCCAGGAGGGACCACGAGAACTGCCCGGACTGGAGGAGACGCCGAATCTGCCGAATGGTCCGGGAGGGACGCAGCCTGCGCAGCCTTCACAGCCCAGCCCGCTGCTAAGAACTAGCGGACAGGATGACTTGTCGAACGGACTTGTGAGTAACTCGATGGATGACCCAGCGACGAGCGATCTTGAGGCGACTGACGACTTAACGCGACGAGGTGGAGGATCCCTGGGCGGTAACGGCCTGAACGGAGCAAACGGACAACAGGACCTCTCATTAAATGAGGACTTCAGCACTCGAGCAGAAGAAGGACTTCAGCCTCCCATTTCACACGAGCGGATGTCGCTCTCCAATCCAAATGCATCATCAGAGGCTGGAACAGCGACTGTGCAAGACTCGCGGTTGATGATGCCGAACGTGAATAAGGAAGGGCTGGTGCGGCGCGCCGATCCTTACCGACATATCCCGTCATTGTATGACATGTATTTGCAAGCATCGGCACGGCCGGCCGCCGTGCAGCGCTTTGGAATGGAGGTCTTTCAGAACGGCACGCGCGATTTGCAGATGATACCGATGGACCTCCCGGCGGGACCCGATTATGTACTTGGGCCGGGCGACGCGATCTCCGTTGACCTTTGGGGCAGTGTGTCACGACGTTTCCCGGCGCGAGTGGACCGCGAAGGGCGCATCAGTTTACCGGAGGTTGGTCCAGTCCTGGTAGCGGGTAAGTCGTTGGCCGAGGTGCAGCAGCTAGTGCAGAAGACATTGCGCACCCAGTTTAACGATGTATCAGCCGACGTTTCGCTGGCGCGACTGCGCACGATCCGCATTTACGTTGTGGGCGACGTCGTACGGCCGGGGGCTTACGACGTAGGCTCGCTCTCGACGCCGCTGAACGCCTTGTTCGCCGCGGGTGGGCCAACGACGCGGGGCTCGTTGCGGATTGTAAAGCATAACCGCGGGGACAATCTCGTGCAGGAAGTCGACCTTTATGACCTGCTGCTGCACGGCGTGAAGGGGAATCTCGAACGGCTGGAAAACGGAGACACCGTGATGATTCCACCGCTCGGGCCCGAGATCAGCGTTGAGGGAATGGTGCGGCGCCCCGCCATTTACGAATTGAAGGACGAAAAGTCACTGGCGGATGTACTGGCCCTTGCCGGGGGGCTGCTGCCGACGGCGATCTTGCGGCACATCGAAGTGCAACGTTTGGTCGCTCACGAGAAGCAGACGATGCTCGATATTGAGGTGCCAGCGGGCGATAACTCCGCGGAAGTTACCCAGGCGCTTCAGGCTTTTCGCATCCAGGATGGGGACAAGATAAGGATTTATCCGATTGCGGCTTATGTTCACGATGCGGTGTATTTGGAAGGCCACGTCCTTCGACCGGGCAAGTATTCGTTTCGTGAAGGCATGAAAGTGACCGACCTCATCAGCTCTTACAAGGACCTTTTGCCCGAACCGGCGTCACGGTATGGGGAGATCATCCGGCTGAGCGCTCCAGACTTCCGCCCCACAGTGGAGAGCTTTAATCTTGCCGATGCGCTGGCTGATCCGGCCAAGGCTCCGGTGTTACAGGCGTTGGATACGGTGCAGATCTTTGGGCGATATGACTTTGAGGATCCGCCAGAGGTATCGGTACTCGGCGATGTTCGTTCACCGGGTACGTACCGAACGCAGGGTGATATTCATCTAAGCGACGCTATCCACCTCGCGGGTGGACTTACTCCCGACGCGCAGGTGATGGACGCGCAGGTATTCCGGTATCAACCCGACAGCACTTTGGAGATTGTGAATGTGAAACTGGATGGCGCTCTCACCGGAAGCCCGCGGGAGAACATCATGCTCAAACCGCGTGACCGCGTACTTGTGCATCGAAATGCGGCAGCGATGGATCCTGCAACAGTTTATGTAAGGGGCGCAGTCGCACGACCCGGACGTTATCCACTTACGTCGGACATGCATGTCTCGGACTTGATTCGCGCCGCTGGCGGTCTGAAGCCGAGCGCGGATGTGCGACTTGCCGATCTGACACATTACTCATGGGTCGACGAGAAGGCAGTCACGGCAAGCGACCAGCCGGTATTGCTGGAGAGTGCGCTGGCGGGCGATCCTGAGAGTAACCCGGTGCTTGGAAATGGAGACGTGCTCGCGGTCCGCGAACTGCCGAATTGGGATGACCTGGGCGCGACAGTCACGATCCGCGGCGAAGTGGTCCATCCGGGCGGATACGGAATTCGGCCAGGCGAGCGCTTGAGTTCGGTGTTGCTGCGGGCGGGCGGCTTTGGCCCGGGGGCCTATCCGTACGGCGCAGTTCTGCTGCGCTCGGAAGTGCAAAAGGTGGAGCAGAGATCCTATGGCGAATTGGTGCAGCGTGTGCGCGAGCAGCAGGCGAGCCTGAAACTCACAGCGGCGAGCTCGACGGATCCCGATCAGCGGCTATCAGCGGAGTCGGCGTTTGTCCAATGGCAAACGACGCTGGATAACTTAATTACAACACCACCCACGGGGCGCGTTACGGTGCAGATTTCATCGAATATCAAGAACTGGCAGAATACGCCACGAGATATAACGATGCGAGCGGGCGATGTGCTGGTGGTGCCCAAACGCCCAAGTTATGTGATGGTGCAAGGTCAAGTGTATGGGCCTACGGCAGTGGCATATCGGCCGGGGAAGAGCGCACGCTGGTATCTGCTACAGGCGGGTGGCCCGACTAACATGGCTAACAAAAAGGCAACCTTCGTGATTCGGGCCGACGGTACCGTTATCGGCAATCACGACTCATTCTGGCGATCGGGGAATGGGTTGGACACGACGCTCGAGCCGGGAGATATGGTCGTAGTTCCGGAGAAGGCGCTGGGTGGGCCACCAGTGTGGAAGACAATTTTCACAAATGCGCAGGTGATGAGTTCGATCGCAACAAGCGCAATTCTCGCGGCTTCTTATTTCTAGCGCGGATGATGTTTGAGGGTCGAAGAACAACCGATGCGCTGGATATGTTCCAACATGGTGTGCATTGTGGCGACAAGTGCGGTCGCGTTGGGTCAGGGGAACATCTCGAGGGAGACACTTCCACCGGCCGCGAGTTCAACTTACGATCAGAGCACGGGCACGCCAAGTGGCGACAGACCTGACGCCCGCGCCGCGGAACGGGCTGACGTGCTCCCCGATGCACCCAGCGCCGAAGATCCGCGCAAGGACAACAAGCTTCTGCACCTGCCTAACCAGTTACTCAACGATGAAATTCGCATGTGGACTAGCCCGAGGCGAGCGCGATTGAGCGATGCCACATGGCTGGTTCCCCTCGGCGGCTTTGCTGCGGCGCTTTTCGCTACGGACACAGATATCAGCCGCCACCTTTCCAATTCGGCGGGCACACTGCTCGAGTATAAACATATCTCCGATTACGGAGCTTATTCAATGGGCGGAGGAGTGGCAGGCCTCTATCTGCTTGGACTCGCGACCCACAACGAACATGAGCGCGAAAGTGGACTGCTGAGCGGAGAGGCGGCGATTGACGCTCTGGCCGCGGTAGAGGCGCTCAAATATGCTTCGGGGCGCGAACGGCCCTATCTAGATAATGCGAATGGAAAATTCTTCAGAGGCGGATCGTCGTTTCCGTCAGAGCATTCGGCCGGGGCGTGGGCGATTGCCGGAATCATGGCGCACGAGTATCCGAGTCCGTTCATGAAGTTTTTCTCTTATGGACTTGCAGGCCTGGTGAGCGCCACGCGGGTGAACGCGAAGGAGCATTTTCCATCAGACGTGCTGGTGGGGGCGGCAATTGGATACCTGACAAGCGCCTATGTATACCACAACCACCACAACCCCGACCTTGCCGGCTCGTCGTGGGAACTGCCGGCGATACGCCCCGATAGGCCGGCACATTGGCAGGCGAAGGATATGGGTTCTGCATATGTTCCGCTCGACAGCTGGATTTATCCGGCGCTGGAACGCTTGGCGGCGCTCGGATTCATTGATAGCGCGATTATGGGCATGCGCCCGTGGACACGCATGGAATGTGCGCGCCAGGTGAGCGAGGCGCAAGACCGAATCGTGGAAGACGAGCCGGACCAAGGTGAGGCCGCACCACTTTACCATGACCTTTCGCAAGAGTTCACTCATGAGATTGAGTTACTGAGTGGAGGAGACAACGCTGAGCTTCGAGTGGAATCCACTTATACAAGAGCGACGGAGATCGCAGGCAAGCCGCTGACCGACGGTTATCACTTTGCACAAACTATCTACGATGACTTTGGACGTCCGGAGGAACAGGGGTTTAACAACGTATCTGGATTATCAGGATGGGCGGAGAGCGGTCCATTTGTGGCGTATGTGCGAGGCGAATATCAGCATTCGCCGTCGGCGCCGCCTTTGCCTTTCGCCGCGCGACAGGCTGAATCGACCGACGATTTCGCTCACTCGATCATTCCTCCGCCCTACCCGATCCCTCCCGATACTGTGAATCCGGCGGTCAGCCGAGGACGCTTGCTGGATTCTTATGTGGCAATCAATGTTTCCGATTGGCAGTTTTCCTACGGAAAACAAAGCCTGTGGTGGGGTCCGAGCAAGGGCGGCGGAATGATGATGAGCGACAACGCAGACCCGCTTACGATGTTTCGGATCGACCGCGTCAAGCCGCTGAAGCTTCCAAGTATTTTTGGTTTGCTCGGCCCGATGAAAGTCGAGTTTTTTCTCGGGCAGTACTCCGGCTATGAATTCATGTTCACGCCTACAGGGTTGGTTGGGCAATATGGGCAGTCGCTGCATCCGCAGCCGATCATTCATGGGGAGCGATTCAGCTTTAAGCCGACGCCGAACTTCGAATTTGGGCTATCACGAACCACCGATTACGGCGGGCCCGGATATCCGTTGACGATGCACACGTTCCTGAGAAGTGTTTTTTCGACGACACTTACGATTCCGGGTGCGCCGAACAAGCCCGGATCGCGTCGCTCGGGGCTGGATTTCAGCTATCGAATACCGCGCTGGGGTGGACTTACTTTTTATGCGGACGGTTTCACCGAACATGACACCTTTAGCCCAATCGCGGGCCCGGATGTGGCTGCGTGGCTGGGCGGAATCTATCTTCCACGCCTGCCGAAGATCCAGAAGATGGACCTGCGCGTGGAGGGGGTTGAGACCGATCCGCCGATCGGCGGGAACGTCGGATATGGATTCTTCTACTACGATCCCACGTGGATTACCGGGTTCCAGAATTCCGGTCATCTAATGGGCAATTGGGTGGGGCGACAGGGAGTAGGCGTACAGGCCTGGACCACGTACTGGTTGACTCCACGAAACAAACTGCAATTCGGGTTTCGGCATCAGAAGGTGGATAACCAGTTTTTACCGAACGGTGGCACCCTAGCCGACGCAAGCGTTCGCGGAGAGCTGTGGGAGAGAACGAGCTTCAACGTTTCAGCGCTGGTCCAATACGAGGCCTGGAACTTTCCAGTGATTTCGGGCGTTCGGCAGTCGAATGTTGCCACGTCCTTGCAATTTACATTCTGGCCTAAAGGATTCTTTAGGAAGAACGGCTCGGACCATTGATCCCACAGTCACTTATTGTCACAGCCCGATAAAATGACTCCCAAGCACATTACAAAGCGAGCCGCCCAAAGTTATGCCACAGGCTTGAGACCGGATCTAATCCAGGTGGAGGCCCGGGCGCCGCATATCAGTAGCACAGTGGGCAAACTAACAGTGCTCTGGGAGGACAGAACTTTCCTTTATAAGTGCACGCTCTTTGTACTGGCCTTGTCCATTATTATCGTCTTTTTGATCCCGGTTCGGTATACGTCGACAACTCGGTTGATGCCGCCCGATTCCGCGGGCGGCGGCGTATCCTCCATACTGGCAGCGCTCACCAAGGGCGGTTCGAGCGAGCTCGCGTCCCTGAGCGGAGAGTTATTCGGCTTAAAGAGTAACGGTGAACTCTTTGTCGGGATGTTGCACAGTAACACGATTGAGAACGCCCTGGTGAACAAATTCGATTTGCGCAAAGTCTACGGTACGCGCACTTATGCGAATGCCCGTGAGGATCTGGAAGATCGCACCGACATCAGCGCGGACAGGAAGAGCGGACTAATTACTATTAAAGTGAGCGATCGAAGCGCCAAGCGAGCGGCGGCCATGGGTCGCGAGTATGTTAGTCAACTGAATCACCTTGTCACCGGTCTCGACACATCAGCGGCCCACCGGGAGCGGGTTTTCCTGGAAGGCAGGCTCGGCGAGGTGCAGGAGCAACTGGAAGCGGCAGAGAAGGACTTCAGTGCTTTCGCAAGTAAAAACACTGCATTGGACGTTAAAGAACAAGGACGGGCGATGTTAGGGGCGGCGGCAAACCTGGAGGGCCAACTCATCGCGGCCGAGACCACGCTTGAGGGATTGCGACAAATCTATACCTCTAACAACGTGCGTGTACGAAGTCTGCAGGCGAGAATCGATGAGTATCGCCGGCAATTGCAAAAGATGGGCGGAAAGGTGCCTACCGCTGCCAATAGCACGGCAACCTCGCCAGGTGCTGTGACTACCCCTGATCAGTCCGACTATCCAACGATTCGAGAGCTTCCTATCCTGGGAGTAACATGGTCCGACCTCTACCGCCGCACTCGTGTTGAGGAGGTAGTGTTTGAGACGTTGACCAAACAATACGAGATGGCGAAGGTAGAGGAGGCTCGCGAGGTGCCGAGCGTGAAGGTTCTCGATTCCGCCGACGTCCCGGAGAAGAAGTCTTTTCCTCCGCGCTTGCTTTTTATTCTTCTGGGTACTCTTTTTGGATTTCTCTGCGCATGCATCTGGTCCCTCGCCTCGTCGCGCTGGAAGGATCTCGATCCGGAAGACCCTGGCAAGCGACTGGCGCTCGACGTGTCACAAGCAATTCGGAGTACGCCGTGGGTGGCGCGCACCGTCGTTTGGTTGAAGGGGACGGGGAAACGCCAGGAACGCGATCCTCAACCAGTGGCCCCGAGGGGCCAAGGGACTTCCCATGGGACTCGGTGTCCCGATTGGCAATCGTCGGCGGATTAGGAAAGGTGGCTGATTCGCTTGATGAGGTTGACAGATATTGAACACAGAGTGGTGCGGAATATCTTATGGCTCTTCTCGCTACAGGGCCTGAATTATCTGGTTCCGCTTGCTGTGCTGCCCTATCTCGTTCGAGTGTTGGGAATCGAACGTTATGGGCTCATTGCCTTTGCCCAGTCGTTCGCGCAATATTTCGTCGTGCTCACAGACTATGGTTTCAACCTTTCCGCAACAAAGCAAATCACCAGAATTCGCTCTGACCGCGCGCTGGTTTCTAACCTGTTTTGGTGCGTCATCATTCTTAAAGTTCTGCTTATGTTCTTAGGCATTGTCATTTTGTCGCTCTTGATCACCATCATCCCCCGTTTCCGCGCGGAGCCATTGCTTTATGCGGCCGCTTACTTAGCCGTAGTCGGGACAGTCTTATTCCCCATTTGGCTGTTCCAGGGTATGGAACAGATGAAATACATCTCAATTGTCTCGGGCAGCACAAAACTGGCATCGGCGGTGGCCTTGTTTCTATTTGTCCGCCACAGCTATGATTACGTTCTCGCGCTGGGCATTTTGTCGGGCGGAATGTTCGCAGCCGGTCTACTAGGGTTCGCAGTTGCCATTCGTACGTTCGCCATTGCTCCGCAATTACCGGCCATCGGTGACGTTATAAATACGTTGCGCGACGGGTGGCACTTATTCGTTTCGACGGCCGCGACGTCGTTCTACACAAACAGCAATGTATTTCTTGTCGGAGTTATTGCCGGAAACGCGCAGGCAGGCTATTTTAGCGCAGCGGAAAAGATCGTCCGCGGCATTCAAGCGATGTTGGGCCCAATTACCCAAGCCATCTATCCGCACGTGAACAGTCTCATGGGACGCTCGCGCGATCTCGCGCTGGCGTTTTTGCGGAAGGGATTTGTCTGGATTGGCATCCTTTCATTTATCCCGTCGCTCTTGTTGTTCGTGTTTGCCGGACCCGTCGCGCATCTCGTGGTTGGCCGGATGGCTGAGGCTTGTATTCCGATTTTTCGATGCATGGCAATGTTGCCTTTCATCGTCGCGATCAGCAACGTGCTCGGAATTCAGACGATGATTCCGTTTGGGCTCGAGCGGGAACTGAGCCGCATCTATGTGGTCGCGGGTCTGGGAAGCCTTGGCATGTCGATTGTCTTAATTCGACATTATGGCGCCGTCGGGGCCGCCGCGTCTGTGCTAACGGTGGAATTCGCGATCATTGTCTGCATGTGGGCGGCGCTTCGGCATCGAGGCTTACATTTGCTCGGCCTAGGCGCACTGAGTACGCCTACTGCATCTTAACGTACTTAGTATTGCGCGTGGGTGGGAATTGTGAACGGGAAGATCTCAGTAGCGATGTGTACCTTCAACGGTGAAAACTTTCTGCTCGAACAACTGGAGAGCATTGCCCGACAGAAGAGGCTGCCCGACCAACTGGTGGTGTGCGACGACGGTTCCCTGGACTCGACAGGCGAAATACTGCAGAATTTTGCGCGCAGAGCGCCCTTTGCGGTGCGAACCCATAGAAATCAGGAGAGGCTTGGTTCGACGAAGAATTTCGAGAAGGCCATCGGTCTGTGCGATGGGGATTTCATCGCCCTCTGTGACCAGGATGACGTGTGGGAGCCAACCAAGTTGGAACGCTTGCTAGAAGGTATCGCCGACTCATCGATAGGAGGAGTGTTCTCTGACGCGACACTCGTTGATGCCTATGGCCGATCGCTGGGGAGACGGCTTTGGCAGATTCATAGATTTCACCTCGGGCAAGAGGGAGACCTATCGCGCGAGGCTGCAATTCGCCTGCTTCTCAAACATGACGTGGTTACTGGCGCAACGCTGATGTTCCGGGCATCCATCCGCGAGTTATTGTTGCCAATTTGCGATTTGTGGGTTCACGATGGGTGGATCGCGTGGATGCTGATTCTCTATTCGCGAATGGCGTTTGTCGCGGAACCGCTCGTGCGTTACCGCGTTCACGCCAGACAACAACTTGGGATCGGACGACAAGGCTCGGAGAGACGTCTCGTTGGCCTTGGCGATCGCCGCAAGCTGACTGTTATGGCGACTCAGTTCGAGGCGCTACGTGATCGCTGGATCGCGCGACCAGGTGAGCGATTTGAAGAATGTCTCTCGTCAATCGAGAACAAGATTTCGTTCCTGCGCCAACGGAGCCAGCTTCCCGACAATGCGATGGAACGCGCCTGCGCCGTGCTGAGCCTGGCCCCATGTTATGCGCAGTTCGCACGCGGATTAAGTTCGATGCGACACGATTTGTTCCTGGCTTCTGAGAGCGCTACCTGACGGCGACGATGATCAAGTTCACCTTGCCACCGTATTGCAGATTCGCCGAATTTACGGCTCCTTATCCCTCATGGCCGTCGGCAGCGGACGAGCCTTGGTGTCTGCGCCGAATCCTGCTCCGGCCAAATGCCGCTCTGCCATTTTACTGTCGTCCTGTAATTTTATTCGTCCTTGTCTGGCTGATGATGCTCACTGCGCTTTCCTTCAACGTTTCATATGACAGCTATCCATCAATGGAATTGCCCATTTACCTTTTCGCGGCTTCGTTCGTCTCGCTGCTTGTTGGGTACGGCCTCGTGCGATTGCTGTTTCCGAATCAAGCGGCACAAGGCGATGTGCAGGAATATGTCCTAAACGTCAGGCGGTTGCGGCGGCTGAACTGGATTCTTGTTGCTGTCGCCGTTGTAATCATGGCCGTCAATCTGAAGTTAGATGGGCTGCCACCGGCCTTCGGCTTTCTGTCATTTGACACGACGAGCTATCTGGAATACGGCCGGCTAAAGCAACTTCTGTTTCCGGTCCTCATATCCATAGTGGTTAATTCATCGCTCGATCCGTCGCGGCTGCGAAAGATAGCACTCATGGCGTTCGGATTGCTTTCTTTATTCCTATATGTAACACGAGGGGAAATACTGGCAGCTTTGTTGCAGGTATTCTTCGTGTATTCGCTCACGTCTCGCGTTAACAAAAAGAGGTTAGTCGTCGGCGCGGGAGCCATGCTGCTGGGGTTAGCATTCCTGGCGAGCCTGGTCGGAAATAACCGCACCACGCAATCGAGCTTCTTTGCGGTGCTACAGATTCGCCGCGAATTGTGGGAGTGGCCCATGATCTCGCTCTGGGCGATCTCATATTTCTCGATTCCTGTTTCTAACTTATGCTGGATCGTCCATAGTTTTCACTTCCAGAGGCCCACCTGGTCGTTCCTCTATCCCGCTCTGCCTGCATTCTGGACGCCTGCCGGCCCGCACGACAGCGTTACCGGCTATAGCCATGTCGTGGATGGCGTTCATACATATCTCGCATCCTACTACATGGACCTATCCTACCCGGGCATCGTCCTCATTAATATCGTGCTTGGCATCGCATGTGCTTACATCATGCGGCGCGGAATGAGCCGGCGGTTTTTGACGTCGTCGATCTTTTTGGGCTGTATGGCGTATATCTTTTTCGTCGACAACTTTGTGCCGCTCTCTACGGCTTTGCAGTTTGCCATCCAAGCATTTGCTCAGCGTTATGTCTTGTCTTCGGGAGGTTTGATCGATGGGGCAACGGCTTAGTCGCGCTGTTACGGAGAATCAGCCTGAGTGCAGGACGGCCCCCGATCCTCGCCCGGGATTACGAATATTTGCCGTCATTCCACTCTATGGGATCATGGCGCTGGAGTCTGCGGGATTTCGGACGCTTCGCATTGCGGCCTCGTACCTTGCCCCTGAGCTTGGAGATTTGAGGATTCTGCTGTATGACAATACGCCAGGAGCGGTTGGTGGCAAACCTCCAATACTGCCTGGCTATGTAGACTGTCATGCCAGTTGCAGGAACGACGGCCTTGCCGCAGCCTACAATTTCGCCCTTGAGCAGGCACAGCGTGATAAGTGCGAATGGCTCATCACACTGGATCAGGATACGGAAGTGCCGCCCGACTTCCTTACGCGAGTAGCGACGATTGCGCACGCAATCCGCAATGAGTCGTCGATTGCTGCCATTGTGCCCCAGATTATTGGCGATGGGAGAATGCTTTCGCCGAACTGGTTCTGGGCAGGAGCAGTTCCGCGATGGTTTCCCAAGGGGTATATCGGCATTCCCTCGCATCCGACGTTCGCTTTCAATTCCGGCTCCATGCTGCGCATAAGTGCATTGCGGCAGATTCGCGGCTACTCGCAATGGTTCTGGCTGGATAACTGCGATTCTTATTTATTCCATCGATTGCACTCGTATGGGAAACGGGTGTTTGTCGCTGGGGATATTCAGGTAGGCCACGAGTTCTCGATGTTAGATCAAACGAAGAGAATGAGCATCTTGCGCTATCACAACATTCTTATGGCCGAAACGGCGTTCTGGGATATCTCGATGAATCGCCTTGCCGGCTGTGAGCGAACACTCCGCCTGATTGGGCGATGGTGCAAAACCGCTTTCGACAGCAAGTCGCAAGACTTGCGGGGTGAAACCGCACGGGCTATTAAGAGGCGCTTGTTTGTCTCGCGCCGGAGGCGAATCGAGGAATGGAAAGGCGAGATGGAGGCCGAAAGGCCATGGTTGAATGAAAAGAGGGCTCATGAGGGCGAGGCCGGGCAAAAGATCTCAGTTTGCATGGCAACCTATAACGGAGAACGGTTTGTTGTCGAACAACTTGCCTCGATCCTCCCCCAACTTGCCCCTGAAGACGAAGTGGTGGTCATCGATGACAAGTCTTCCGATTCTACCAGCGAGCTTGTTGCCGGATTTGGCGATGCGCGCATCCGCCTGATCGAACACCAAGAGCGGCAGGGAGTCGTATGCTCTTTTGAAGATGCGGTGCGTAGCGCCTCTGGGGACATCTTATTCTTGTGCGATCAGGACGATATTTGGGCTCCGGACAAAGTCTCCCGGATGATGAAGGTCTTCCGTGAACAACCCGACACGACTCTTGCGGTGACTAACTACAAATTGATTGACGAGCGGGGCAGAACGATCATCGATGAGAGGTGTGCTCGAAGGCCGTTCGATCACCGGATGCTGCCGAATCTCGTTTCGAACCGCTTTCAAGGCTCGACGATGGCATTTCGGGCGTCACTTCTCGCGAGTATTCTGCCATTTCCCCGCGGATGCCACGTTCTTCATGACGCATGGATCGGGCTGAGAAATACCGCTGTTGGAGGGCGTTGCCACTTTCTTGACGAAGAGTTATTGCTCTACAGACGGCATGATCACAATACCAGCCATGGACTCAATATCTTCCAAAAGATATTGAAAAGGTCCCGCCTGGCGGCGGCACTCATCCGAAGAAGCATGCAAATGCCGCCGCCGGTTATATAGCGCCCCGGTTCCTCATCGGCTACTCTTCCTAGGGCGGATCAAGCCACGTACCGTAGAGATCCCACTGAGCCCAGTTATCGGACATCACTCAAATCGTACGGCACGCCGAAACCGACCAGCGTATGAGGTGAGATCAAGTTTCCCGTTTCGTCGCCGGCCATACCTCCTTCGTGCGAGTAAGGAGGAAACTGGACGGGTGGAAACGCTTTGGGGAACGGTCCGGTTGATTCCGTCGATTGAGAACGCCCGCGCGAGATATGACAAAGATGTGAACTCATTCTCGACCGGCACCATCACGAACTGTGCCCGCGAGGGATCGTACTTGACGTCGATGGAGGCCTGACCGATCAGACTGGTTGCACCGGTAGCGGACGGGACGCTTACTTCAGGAAGCGCATACCCATCGAAGGAGTCGGCCACCAGAGCGGCACCTGCCGTATGGGCGCCGTCGCACAGTGTTTTGTAGAGCACGGGAATTTATATTTGGTGCGCAAGGCCGAGGCAGGTTCGCACTCGGCGGGTTGCGCAATGCTGAGATGCTTCGCGTCCGGGACGGGATGGTTCTGCCGAATGGAGGGGCAGGATCATGAAGAAGGTAGGCTCAAGGGGAGAGAGAGTCTGAGTTGGACAGTCGGCGGCGTAAGTTCGTTACCAAACTCACTCGATCACAACCTGAGCATCCCCCTGCTTTTCGAGAATCTGCAGACCGACCGAGTCCGAGTCGCGCTCAAGTAAAAGGTGCATACGGCAGTCGCCGATACCAAGGCCCCGAATCCAGAGTTGCGGAATTCCTTCGGGCAGAAAGGGCCGGTTTAGCACCAACCGCTTTTTCTGGACATCTATGGAAATGCCCAGACAGGCCTCAAGTAGCATAAGGACCGCTCCCGCAGCCCAAGCCTGGGGCGAGCACGCGACGGGATAGAGGACGGGCCCTTCGCCGGGGCGGCGATCAACTCCGCAGAAGAGTTCCGGCAGACGGTGCAGGTCAACCGTTTTGCTCACGTCGAGCAGACCCATCAGAATACGACCGGCAAAGTCGCGGAATCCGTAGCGGGCCATACCGGAGGCGATCATGGCATTGTCGTGCGGCCAGACGGAACCGTTGTGATAGGAGAGGGGATTGTAGCGAGCCTCCTCGGAGCCAACCGTACGCACGCCGAACCCGCTAAACATGTCGCGGCTCATCAAAGTGTGGGCGACCAGATGAGCCCGCTGCTGGCTGGCAATGCCTGAGAACATGCAGTGGCCGGGGTTTGAGGTGCGAACCCGGCACGGCTGTTTTTGGCCATCGAGAGCGAGGGCATAGGTTGAAATTTCGTCGCACCAGAACGCCTCTTCAAAGCGATCTTGAATTTTCCGAGACTCGTCTTGAAGCGTGGACTCGCGTTGCGAGTCGCCGAGAGCCGAGCAGATTCTGGCAGCAGCCAGCTTGGCAGCGTATACGTAACCCTGCACTTCGCAAAGAGCGATGGGTGGATTAGCTAAAGATCCGTCGGCGTGAAAGACGGAGTCGCTCGAATCTTTCCAGCCCTGCTGGATCAAGCCCTTGTTGCCGTGGCGCGCGTATTCGACGAAACCGTCACCGTCAACGTCGCCATAACGATCGATCCATTCGAGGGCGAGATCGACGTGCGGCCAGAGCTTCCTGAGGAAGTCGGTATCCTGGGTGTAATCGAGGTAAGCACCAGCCAGCATAATAAAGAGGGGAGTGCTATCGACGCTGCCGTAATAACGGCCAAATGGGACTTCGCCAAGATTGGCCATTTCGCCGCGGCGCGTTTCGTGCAGGATCTTTCCAGGCTGCGCTTCATTGGCAAGATCCAATTCGGTCGCCTGCGTCGAGGCGAGAAATTCCAGCACTCCTTTTGCGATCCAAGGAGCAACCCACAGCATTTGCAGAGCGGTGATAATTCCGTCGCGCCCGAACACGGTGCTGAACCAGGGAACGCCCGCGTAAGGATAATTTGTCTCTGGGTTACCGAGCATCATCATTTCAACATCGGCGCCCGAACGTTTGATCCAGCGATTGAAGCGATCATTCGAACTGGAAATCCGGCAGATGGTTGCGCAGGCCGCTTTGATTTCGCTCTCAGCCGAGACTAGAGCGCGCTCGTAACCGGTGACTAGTCGCGATGACTTGGGGTCGCAAACCACCGTGAGATGAAACGATTGCGATTGCCCGGGATCGAGCGAGGCTTCGAAATGGATGTCCGATGAGCTGATGCGGCGGGGCGTAGGGCTGCACTCGATGCGAGTCGTGCGGACGATATTGTCCAAGCCTTCATAGGCCATAGTGACCGAAGCGTCACCGATCTCGTCATCGAGGCGCCGGCCGCGGCGTTCGCGGCGTGTGCCGCGCACTTCAAAAATGTCGGCATAGTCGGCGGCAAAGGCGACGCTGAGGGGAAGCTCAATGCGCTGTAAACCGTAATTGCAAATTTCAAACTTCTCATACGCGACCCCCTGCCACAGGAAACGGGAGCGGACGATGTGCAGGGTACCGCGGGGAATAACAACCTGCTGATTTTCGCTGACGTCAACGTTGGCAAGGTCCGCAGTAAAGACAAAATTGTCGGATTTGACGATGGAGCTGAGCAGGAGAGGACGCGACTGCCAAAGCAGCAAGGCAAGTTCGGAAAGATACCGCGTTCCGTGAAAAAAAATGCCGTGTTCGCCCAGGCCTAGGGGCTCGATGTCGCCATAGCGATTGAAGACGGCGAAGCACTTGCCGTATTTCAGAACGCGAACGCGATCGTCGGAGGGCGACGAGCCAGCAGCTATGTAGTATTGCTGGGTGATTCCAGTCGAAGCCAATTCACATCTCCATCTTCAAGAGCCATGGTCCCGGCTGCTCGCTTCACCGCGGTGGACACCGGAACGGGCCGCAGAACCGCGCGCGGGCGGCGCGCAACGCGCTCATAAATTGCCATATAGTCTCGGGCCATGCGTCGGGATGTGAAGCGCTTTAAAAACCGGCGCCGGCACTCATTCCGGTCAACTGCTCCGATGCGCTTGATTGCGTTGACCGCGTCTTTAATGTTGTCGACTAGAAAGCCATTCACTCCATCTTCGATAATCTCGGGCACGGATCCGCCGGGGTAGGCAAGCACCGGGACACCACATGCCATCGCCTCAATCATGACGATGCCAAACGGCTCGGCCCAGGCAATCGGGAAGACCATGGCCAGGGCGTTCCCGAGAAATTCATTTTTTTCGTGATCGCCGATTTCGCCCACGAACTCGATCAGATCGGTATTCAGTAGAGGCTCGATCACGGTTTCAAAGTATTCGCGATCGGCGCGGTCGATTTTAGCTGCGATCTTAAGGGGCACCCGGGCCTGCTTTGCGATTTCTATCGCTCGATCGAGACCTTTTTCCGGCGAGACGCGACCGAGGAACGCCAGATAGCCATCGTGCTTCTGGTGAGTAGAGAAAGTGTCTTCTGGCAAACCGTGGTGAACCGTTCCCTGCCAGTTGATCCAAGGCAAGGGCGCGCGTTGGGAGTCGGAGATCGAAACGACGGGCATTTCGGAGAACTGATGATAGAGAGGCGCGAGATCCGGAATGTCCAGGCGGCCATGCAGAGTGGTGATTTGAAGGAGCCTTTGGCTGCGGCTCACGGGAAAATGGAGGTAATCGATGTGGAAGTGAATCAGGTCAAATCGCTTTTCTTCGTGTGCCTGCACAACCGTTTGGATCAGATTCACGTGATGGGCTAACTGATCGATGCAATGGGAGGAGAGACGCAAAGCCTGGGGACAAACGGGGACTAGATGCGCAGCCGTCAGAGAGTCTCCGCTGGCAAAGAGCGTCACGTCATTTCCCATGGCGACCAATTCTTCCGTCAGCCATGAAACAACGCGCTCTGTTCCGCCATAGAGTTTGGGAGGAACACTTTCATAAAGCGGAGCCACCTGCGCAATTCTCATCTGATCCTTGAAATGCTGCCTGTTGAAAATGGGCACACGCCCGCGGTGACGGCGAGAGACTCGCACGACACTCACAATACCTTGCCAGCTACATTGGGACCCTGCGCCCTGCCAACAACATCAGACTAATTCTGCGATGGAAGGCACACAATCAGGTGATTGCTGCATTGCGCCTCTGCGGGATTGCTGTACAAGTTTTCAAGATAGGACCGAATTAATTTTTCAGCATGACCACAGGAGGATGTCGGTCGGGCATCTAACGTTTGGCTGGGTTTGACGTGCGCATTACGAAAAACGGAGACGGGTGGGGGAGTCTTGGCGCTGAAGAAGGAGGCGGGCTGGTACAAGGACGCAATTATTTACCAGGTGCACGTGCGCACGTTCTGGGACAGCAATTGCGACGGGATTGGAGACTTTCAGGGGCTGGCGCAGAAGCTCGACTACGTGCAAGAGCTGGGAGTCAATACGATCTGGCTGATGCCGTTCTTTCCCTCGCCGCTTCGGGACGACGGTTACGATATTTCCGATTACCGGTCGGTGCACCCGCGTTACGGAACGCTCGAGGACTTCAAGTCATTTCTTTCAATCGCACATGATCGCGGTATTCGCGTGATCATCGAACTGGTCGCAAATCACACGTCCGATCAGCATCCGTGGTTCCAGGAATCGCGCAGTTCGAAGGACAATCCCAAACGCGATTGGTACGTGTGGAGCGACACGGACTCACGCTATCGTGGAACGCGAATCATTTTTCTGGATACGGAGATGTCCAATTGGGCTTGGGATCCTATCTCCAAGGCCTATTACTGGCACCGCTTCTTCAGCCACCAGCCGGATTTGAATTTTGATAATCCAACTGTACGGGAGGAGATGTGGCAGACCATGAGGTTCTGGCTGGAAATTGGAGTGGACGGTTTCCGGCTGGATGCAATTCCTTACCTGATTGAGCGGGAGGGAACAAACTGCGAGAACCTTCCAGAAACGCATGAAGTCATTCGCTGGTTGCGCAAAAGAGTCGACGACGAATTTTCGGGCGCGATGCTTCTCGCGGAAGCGAATCAGTGGCCAGCAGATTTGCGGCCTTATTTCGGCAACGGCGACGAGTTCCATATGGCATTTCATTTTCCCCTGATGCCGCGGATGTTCATGGGGCTCCGGCTGGAAGACCGAAAACCCATTACTGAAATATTGCAGCAGACGCCCGATATTCCCGCGACTTGCCAGTGGGCAATTTTCCTGCGAAATCACGATGAACTGACGCTCGAGATGGTGACCGACATCGAGCGCGATTACATGTATGACATTTATGCGACCGACAAGTCGATGCGTTTGAACCTTGGCATCCGGCGTCGGCTGGCGCCGCTGCTCGACAACGACCGACGGCGTATTGAATTGATGAATGGGATGCTGATGTCCCTGCCGGGTACACCCATCATCTATTACGGGGATGAGATTGGAATGGGCGACAACATACACCTGGGCGATCGAAACGGCGTGCGAACTCCGATGCAATGGACAGGAGGCGGCAATGGAGGCTTCTCGGAGGCTGACCCAGAGAGTTTGTATTCGCCGCCGATTTCGAATCCCGTATACGGATATCAAGCAGTGAATGTGCTGTCGCAAAAGCGTTTTGACCACTCATTGCTCTCGTGGATGAAGCACATCATACGAGTGCGACGGTCGACACCGGTGTTCGGAGCAGGGTCGATCGAGTTTCTCTATCCCGCGAACCATCGAGTACTGGCCTATGTGCGCCAACTGGAGAAAGAGACGGTGCTGGTTGTAAATAATCTTTCGAGCACGGCCCAGGCGGTCGAACTCGATCTCCGGCGCTACAAGGGCAACATTTTGATTGAGATGTTTGGCAAAAATATCTTCCCTCGCATCGGAGATTTTCCTTACCTGCTCACAATGGCGCCATACCAGTTTTTCTGGTTCCGGCTGCGGCGAATCTGAATGCAAAAGAGGATACGGGGAAAACGGATGCAGTTGGAGCAGCGGACTGGAGGTTGAATTGGCGGAAGAATCACTTCTAAACGATGAATTTCTCCGCCAACTCATGAATGTAGGCGAGGTTGACATCCTTGTGGGGCTGCCTACCTACAACAATGGCAAGACCATCGAGCCCGTCGTGCGCGCGATTCAGGCTGGCATTCTCAAATGTTTCCCACGAGAGCGAGTGGTCATCATTAATGCTGATGGGGGCTCGCAAGATGGCACGCGCGATCTGGTTAGCGGCGCCTCGATCGATGACGTGTGGAGAGCGTCGAAGGTATACGCGCTGAGAACACTGCACGTGATCACGACACAATATGGCCACAGTCCGGAACCGGGAGTTGCACTGAGGACAATCCTTTCAGCCGCCGACCTGCTGCGCGCCCGCGCTTGTGCGGTGATTTCTCCCGATTCGGACACCATGGAAGTTGACTGGCTACAGCGGCTGGTTAAGCCTATCTATGACGGCAGTTTCGATCTCGTCTCCCCTCTCTACCGGCGCCAGAAATTTGCCGGTGTTCTTATGCGCAACCTGCTTTATCCGATGACGCGGGCGATCTACGGGACTGAAATTCGCGAGCCGTATGCCTCGGAACTTGCCATCTCAAGCCGGCTGGCCACAAGTTTTTTGAACAACGAAAACTGGGACGACGAAAGAGCGCGGAACGGAGCGGAAATTTATCTCACCGTAATGGCGATCACTGGAAAGTACCGCGTCTGTCAGTCATTCCTGGGAACGAGGCCGCCCCAGGATCGGAGCGCCGCCGATCTTGTGGATGCCATGCGCCGGACCGTGGGAGCGCTGTTCGCTTCTCTGGACGGGAATTTTCCGTGTTGGAGCGAGGTGACGGGGTGCCAGAAGGTGCAGACGTTTGGTCCGGAATCGGAAGTGACCACGGAGCCGGTGACGGTCGATCTGGTTCGCATACGGGAGATGTTTGTGAATGGCGTTGCTGATCTGGATGCGGTTTTCCGTTCGGTTCTGAGCGAGACGACGCTTGGCGAGTTGCGGAGGATCGCAGAGCTCGATCTCGGCAAGTTTTGTTATCCGGCGAATCTGTGGGCCCGCACCGTATTTGAGTTTGCCGCTTCGTATCACAAGTCGGTGATCAATCGCGACCACATCGTGCAGGCTCTGGTCCCTCTTTACCGGGGAAGAGCCCTCACTTTTTTGCTGGAAAACCGGGAGGCCACTGCCGAAGAAGTGGAGAAAAACGTGGAGTCTTTATGCGGCGAGTTCGAGCGATTGAAGCCGTACCTGCTCGAAATGTGGGCAGACAGAAAGTGAGATGAACAATGTGGGAGATCATCGTTAGCGAACTGATGCAGGTGCTGCACGAGTTGGAGGCGGGAGTCGCTCATTATTTGCCGCGTGTGATCGTTCTGCTGGTGATTGCTTTTGTGGGCTGGTTGATTGCATACCTGGTGAAGGCCATTGTCCGAAGCGCGCTGCAATGGACAAAGTTCGCCAAGCTTTCGGAGCACACGGGCACGGCACAGTTGCTGCATCAGGCAGCGTTGCCTTCTTCGACCGAGTTGCTTAGCCGATTCGCCTTCTGGGTGAGTTGGGTGGGCTTCGTTCTGATTGGTGTCAGCATTCTGGGAATTGTGGGCCTGGAGGAATACACGTCGCGATTTTTCCTGTTTGTGCCACGCATGCTGGCGGCGCTGGCAATTCTGTTCCTCGGATTGCTGGCGGCCGGCTTTTTTTCGCGCGCAGCTTTGCTGGCGGCAGTGAATGCCAATGTGAGACCCACCCGATTGGCTAGTATTTCGGTGAGGGTCGTGATTATCGCCTTCGCTGTTTCAATGGCGTTTGAGGTACTTGGGATGGGTGAGCGAACGATCCTGATCGCGTTCGGGACTGCATTAGGCGCAGTGATGCTGGCGCTGGCGATCGCATTTGGACTCGGTGGTCAAGGGCTGGCACGGGAATTTCTGGAAGAGAAACTTGCCCGGAAGAGGCGCGACGTCAAGGAAGACGAACTGTCGCCGCTTTAGACGTTAAGCAGAACGTCGGCCAATCGCGATCAGCTCGACTTCTTCCGTGGCACCTTGGCGCCTTTCTTGCGAGCTTCCGAGAGTCCGATGGCGATCGCCTGCTTGCGACTCTTCACTTTGCCGACTCTCCCTACCTTGCCGGAACGGAGCGTCCCTTTTTTCTTGTGCTCCATTGCGCTCTTCACAGATTTGGCCGCATTCTTACCGTACCTCCTGCTACTCGACTTCTTCTTCGCCGCCATGGTGCCTCCCGTGCACAGAAGTTTTGTTCCCGGATGAAGTCCCACTCATGCGCACGATCACGAATGAGTAGGCACAGGTGTCAGGCCGCCTTGTCTGCTCGCGTATTGGCGCTCTCTGCAATTTCAGTCAGCATCGCATCTGCATTCTTCTCTTCCTCAAGGGTCTGTTCGAGAAGAGCGGCATGGGTCGTCTCGCCGAGAATCTCGGCAAAGTTGCGGACGGTGCCATAGGCTGCGATTTCGTAGTGTTCGACTTTTTGAGCGGCGCCAATGATGCCGGCATCGCGAACGGAATCATCGGTCGCATCCTTGATTACGTCCTCGCCTGCCGAGATGAGGGCAGCCATGCTCTTGCATTTCTTGGAGTCGACCGCTCCTTCCGATTGATTCAAGAGTTCATCCAGGCGCGA
Organism: uncultured Acidobacteriaceae bacterium; assembly: GCA_963841945.1. Lineage (GTDB taxonomy): Bacteria > Acidobacteriota > Terriglobia > Terriglobales > Acidobacteriaceae > Acidiflorens. The sequence continues at coordinate 171,625 of CAWJFC010000007.1, read as the reverse complement.
TACCTGATTTTCGGTCTCGTGCAGATGATTTTCGAGAGCACGCTTCAATTGAGGGTCGGTCGCCGCTTCGATCATTTTCGGCAGCGCTTCCGTGATTTGAGTTTCAGCGGAATGGAGATGTTGTAATTCGTCGATGTAGAGTTTCCGGAGATTATCCAGGTTTGCGGAAAAAAACTTCACGATTCACCTCACTTCTGGAATTTAAACGCAGGTAGGATGCGCCAGTCCGGGAGTCCGTTGTGCCTGCCCACCCTTCGTTCCGGTTGAACTGGCGATTCACCTGGTTGAGTTTTACGGAAGACGGATGTGCTACCTAGCGCGACGGTTCGGCAGCTAAACTCGCTCGCGCGATATAAATTTAAGCGTGTTGACTGGAGAGAATCGCACGCGCGCTCCGCATTCTCTCTCGCACCCAGCAAAAGCGTGGAGCGGTCTTAGGCGCCGCAACAGGATGGCCAGCGAGTTCCACCAGATGATCGAGGAATGGAGCGGCAAGATAAACATTGCGTTCGTGCATCTGGATCCGGTTGTCCGCGGCACTATAAAGCACCTCAGCAAAGCCTGAATACACAGGAGATGACGTTACAGTGCGAAACGCATCTAGGAAAATTGCATGCAGTAACTCTTCGGCTTCGGCGACCACGTCGGTTGATCCCAAGCAGAGGGCATAGATGCTTGACTTGTGCAGTTCAAACAGTTCCGCGAACGCCGCGATATGGCCCTCTCGCACTAGACGTACAAGTTGCGCTTCGGATATTGAAGGGTTTGGCGCTTGGCATTTCATATTAGCTTAGCTCCTTTGCGTGGCGGACAAAGGACGAGCTTCGATTCCACGTTCAGAAAGGATAGGGTGGGCCAGCAGAATTCTCCATCAAGTCATCATGGTATCCGGACAAAATGGTTGCTGTAATTGAAATCACTTTATTTTCACCAAGTGTTCGGACGAAACCGTGCGTTCGCAGCAGCTCGCTTTGCGCTATGTTGTGGTGCCGAGTTTAAGCAGCTCTCTTGCGCGCCGCTGGCTTGGATTTGCGTGCACGATCCGACAGGAGACGCTTCGCCTTCTCCAGCTCTGCTTTTCGGCTGGGGCTTAACCCGTGCCCCGCACGGTTGATAAAGTAGGTAAGCATGCGCATTCCGGAGGCGGGGCCCTTTGGAGACACGCGTTTTGACGCGAGGGACTTGGCGATGGTGCCAGCATCTTTCGTGAACAGACCCTGAGGGGGATGAGTCGAATCGGTTTTTACTTTAGCTACCCAGCGCTTTGACTGGCCTGCTCGGGTCGCCTTGCGTGGTGACATGGTGGACTCCCTTGGGGAACAATCGTCAACTCCGGCGGAACTAAGCTTATAAGCTCACTCTCTTACCGTGCTGCGACCGTTTGCAAAGCCGAACGCATTAATGATGTTTGAAGTACTGCACGGCTTTCTCGTGGGCTTCGGCGGCACTTCGAGTCTTGAAAGTTCCGAGGTTGCGACGCTTGCCGGTCTTGGCATCCTTTTTGCGCGAATACAACCGGTATTCCCCCGACTTTATTTTGCGGATCATCGGGTCCTCCTTTTTACGAATTCGTTTAAGCGACTTCAGCACGATCATTCCGCGATTCTGCTGGTATTGGAATCGGGTGTTTGAGGTAATTTGAGGTCAGGCCAGGAACCACGAGGTAGAGTAAGGCGGCACAGCCCCAGAGAGGATTGTGTTTGTGTCTCGATGAGTAGTAAAGAGAACGCGCCCATACGGTTTCACCAACGTTAGTTGCTTGAGTCCGAGGTTTGTTCGGAGGTGCAGGCTGGCGCCTCCAATTAATGGCCAGCTTACGAGCACGGCTGAGGCGTCGACGACTTCATATTCCGACCGTCCAACTGCGATCTTTGGGAGCAAGGGGACAATTTCGCGCTGGCGGGTAGCCAGTAAGCGGCAATAGAGATTCAGCCAATCGCGAGCAGGGCCTTTGCCAATAGAGGTCCAGTCGAGCTTTGATCGCAGAAAGGTTTCCGGTGAATTGGGGTCGGGAATTTCAGACTCGCTAGAGTGGGCGGTCAAGAACTTCGGGAACTCGGCGCGGCGGCCGGCACTTACTTTGGCCGCGAGCTCGGGACCAAAATCGCAGAAGAAAAGAAATGGCGTTGAAGCCGCAAATTCCTCCCCCATAAAGACGAGCACTGGCGAGGGCGCGAGCAACAAGATTGCCATGGCAGCTTCGATCGCCCCGGGTTCGGCGAGCTGGCAGATGCGCTCTCCGAAAGCGCGATTGCCAATCTGGTCGTGATTCTGGAGGAACGAGACGAAAGCGGTTGGCGGCAGATGGCGGCTGGGCTCCCCGCGCCTTTTACCCTGTCGATACGGGGATGGCTCACCCTGATAACTGAAGCCTTCAGTCAGGCAGCGGCCAAGATGATCGGCCGGACTTTGCGCATAGTCCGTATAGTAGGCATCCTTTTCGCCGGTGAGAAGAATATGAAGGGCGTGGTGGATATCGTCATTCCATTGAGCGTCGTACAGGTGAGCGTCGTACAGGCCGGATTGTCGACAGGAATTCTGCATACGATTGTCGTGGCCGCAGTTTTCGCGGAAGAGCTCTTCGCGATGGAGGTACCGCGCTGCATTGTGGTCGTTTTCGAGAACAAGATGGACGACCCGGTCATTCGCAAAGCGCTTTCGGACAGTCTCGGCAAGCTCGGTCAGGATGTCCGGATGTGAATCGTCTTTGATGGCATGGACCGCGTCGAGCCGAAGACCATCAAAGTGATATTCCTCGAGCCAGTAGAGCGCATTGTGTATGAAGTAATCACGGACCGCGCGACTTTCGGGGCCATCGAAATTGACCGCTTGCCCCCAGGGAGTATGGTGACGATCAGTGAAGAACTGGGGCGCGTAAAGCCAAAGGTAATTTCCTTCGGGCCCGAAGTGGTTGTATACGACGTCGAGAAAAACCATCAGGTTCTTCGCGTGGGCTCTGTCAATGAAGTGCTTCAGTTCGTCGGGGCGACCGTAGTTGGCGGTCGGAGCGTAAGGGAGTACCCCGTCGTATCCCCAGTTGCGCTGGCCGGGGAAACTCGATATGGGCATCATTTCGATAGCGGTGACGCCGAGATCAGCGAGATAGTCGAGTCTCCGTTCCGCGCCCGCGTAAGTACCCTCCGGAGAAAAAGCTCCGATGTGGAGTTCATAAATTACCGCTTCACGCCATGGACGGCCTCGCCATTCCTTGTCGCTCCAACTGTAGGCGCGGGGGGCAATTATCTCGCTCGGCCCATGAACGCCTGTGGGTTGAAAGCGCGAGGCGGGATCCGGAACGGCTCGCCCACCATCGATTACGAATTGATATCGGGTGCCCGGGCCGGCCGCGGTGACGAGTTCATACCAGCCTGCGGCATCGCGAGCCATTGGAAATTCGGACCGCGACGGCTCGACCTGCTCCAGGACAAACTCCGAGGATCCCGTGAAACGCACGGACACGGACTGAGCATTCGGCGCCCAGAGCCGAAAGCGGACGGTACCATCATCGCGGCATTCCGCGCCGAAGGGCATTTCGTGGCGGCTCATCATCTCATCATGAAGCAACAGAATAGCGGCGGTCTTCCGCCCTAATCTGGCTGGCCGCGCGTTCGACAAGAAGCGCCAAGGAGCGCGCCTGCAGCGGGTATGCGCTGCCACCCTTGTAAAAAGCGTCCGGGCGTCGGGTAGTCTGGCATGACGTGTCGATGAGCGCGATCCAACCAGACTCCGGCGTGGCCGATGGCAATGTGAATGGAATCCCCTCGTGGTGTGCGTTCAAGAGTAATAAGAAATTTTCATCGCGAACACGCTGGCCCCGCTCATCCACTTCGTCCACAGCTTCGCCGGAGAGCGAAACACAGAGGCTGCGGGCGAATGCCTGATTCCACTCTTCATCGGTCATTTGCTGGCCATCGGGACGAAACCAGGCGATATCGGTAACCTCGGCACCTTTGATATTACGGCCCTGAAAGAAATTTCTCCGGCGAAATGCAGGATGATCCTTGCGCAGGGCGATCAGGCGCTTCACAAAACCTAGGAACTCCGTGTCCATTTGCTCCGGATCCCATGAGAGCCAGCTTATTTCGCTGTCCTGGCAATATGCGTTGTTGTTGCCCTGTTGCGTGTGGCCAATCTCGTCGCCCGCAAGAATCATGGGGACACCTTGCGAAAGAAGAAGCGTGGCCAAAATGTTTCTTTTCTGGCGGGTGCGAAGCTGATTGACTTCCGGGTCGTCGGTGGGACCTTCGGCTCCACAGTTCCAACTACGATTGTCGTCGGTGCCATCGCGATTTTCTTCTCCATTGGCTTCGTTGTGCTTGTGGTTGTAGCTGACCAGATCCTGCAGCGTGAAACCATCGTGCGCGGTCACGAAATTGATGCTGGCGTACGGCTTGCGTCCACTGCGGGCATAGAGATCGCTGGAACCTGTGATGCGATAGGCAAGTTCGCCAATTAACCCGCCATCACCCTTCCAATAGGACCGGACGGCATCGCGATACTTGTCATTCCATTCGGCCCACCCGACGGGGAATTTTCCGACCTGATAGCCTCCTTCGCCGAGGTCCCATGGCTCGGCGATGAGTTTGACCTGCGAGAGCACCGGATCCTGGTGAATGATGTCGAGAAAGGCGCCGAGGCGATCGACCTCGTGAAGTTCGCGCGCCAGCGTAGCGGCGAGATCAAAGCGAAAGCCGTCAACGTGCATCTCCAGAACCCAGTAACGCAGGCTATCCATGATGAGCTGCAACACACGCGGATGGCGCATGTTGAGCGTGTTTCCCGTGCCCGTGTAGTCAAGGTAGTAGCGTGGATTATCAGGAACCAGGCGGTAGTAGGCCGGGTTGTCGATGCCGCGGAACGATAGGGTGGGGCCGAGTTGATTGCCTTCCGCAGTGTGATTGTAAACGACGTCAAGTATGACTTCGATCCCAGCCGAGTGTAGAGCTTTGACCATGGTCTTAAACTCGTTGATATGGCCGGTGGCACAATAACGCGGTTCGGGCGCGAAGAAGCCAATTGAGTTGTAACCCCAGTAATTTCGGAGACCGCGTTCGGTCAGCTGGCGGTCATCGACGAAGGCGTGTACGGGAAGAAGCTCGACGGCGGTGACTCCGAGCCGTGTGAGGTAATCGATGATGGGCGCGGTCGCGAGGGCAGCGTAGGTTCCGCGCAGATGCTGTGGCACATCGGGATGTTGAAAGGTGAACCCTTTCACGTGGGTTTCATAAATGATGGTGTGGTGCCAAGGCGTTTTCGGCGGACGATCCGATCCCCACGTGAATGCGGGGTCGACCACGACCGCTTTCAACATTCCGGCGGCGCTGTCGCGACGATCAAATGACAAATCCTGATTGCGATGGCCGATCCGGTACCCAAAATGCGCATCGTGCCACCGGATGCCGTTTTGAATCTGCTTGGCGTAAGGATCGAGCAGAAGCTTGTTTCGATTGAAGCGCAGTCCTCTCGCTGGCTCATACGGGCCTTGGACGCGGTAACCGTAACGGAGGCCGGGACGCGCTTCAGGCAGATAGCAATGCCAGACCTGGTCGGTCTGTTCGGTAAGCGCGAGACGATGCATTTCGCGGCGTCCCGCGTCGTCGAAGAGACAGAGCTCGACCTTCTCCGCGTGTTCAGAGAAGAGAGCGAAATTAACCCCTTCTCCATCCCAAGTTGCGCCGAGAGGATAGGGTCTACCGGGCCAGACGATTGGTGCCATAACCTTCCTTTAAGATCGCTCTAATAGGTTCCGAGGGTAGGGTGCAACACAGCAGTCTGATGATTCCCAAGAAAGGCGCTGTGAACAATACAGGAGTCTCCCTATGCAGCAGGTGCTGTCTCCTTAGAGGCCTGTAAGGGGAACGTAGTTACAATCGCCGGACACTCACCCTTGGACAGCGTTATTGAAGTGCCCACAAAAAACATTCCGCCCACTCCGGCTCGTGCATCTTATGCGCGGTGTTGAACATGAATCCGTGTTGAACATGAATCCGAATTAGAAGTTTCAAAGCCTTTCGTCGTGGCGCAACAAGCGGTGAACGGTAAGGACGTATCTAGATTCGCTGGCTGTAAGTTGACTTCGTGTTTTCGACATCGAACCGGATGCGCGCCTGGATTAATCGCCGCGCTTTGCCTGGCGGCGGTGGGATGCGTGACGACTCCAAAACGGCCTGCATCGAGCCTGATCATACCGAGTCGATGCCTGAAGATGACCGCGGAGAGCTTTACGCGCCCCTGCGCCCAACGAACTGACGGGAAGTTGGTATGCGACGGAGTCGTGGTAACAGCCACTTGCGTGGAAGTCGCGAACAAGTAGCCCTGAACGGCTGGCGACCAGAGACTACGCGCTATGGCTTGGACGTGGTGGGGGTGGATCGCCCGTTCATGCCTGGCACCCGAGTACAGGATGCGCCGTATTCCTTCCGTTCAGTGCGCATGGCATAACCCTGAGAGGCTGACCGTCGAGAGGCGGGGAACCTCCCGGGATGCACGATCGATCTTGCAATTTCTTTGGGCTAGAGCTCCATGAACGCTCCTCCCACCATTCCGACGGCGACTTACCGGTTGCAGTTTAATCGCTCGTTCACTTTTCGCGATGCGGCGGCGCTCGTGCCCTATCTGGCGTCGCTTGGGATTAGCCACTGCTACGCCTCGCCTTATCTAAGAGCGCGCCCAGGCAGCACGCACGGGTACGACATCGTCGATCACAAATGCTTTAATCCGGAAATCGGCTCGGCCGAGGACTACGAATTATTCATGAAGGCTCTGCGCACGCATGGAATGGGGCAGATTCTCGATATCGTTCCCAATCACATGGGCGTGATGGGCAGTGACAACGCGTGGTGGTTGGATGTGCTGGAGAATGGCGAGGCCTCGGAGTACGCGGAGTTCTTCGACATCGACTGGAATCCGATCAAGGATGAACTGCGAGGGAAAGTTCTGATCCCGGTTCTCGAGGATCAATATGGCAACATGCTCGAGCATCGCGAACTCAAACTGACCTTCGATGTTGAGCATGGGGAATTCAGCATTCTTTACTTTCAGCATCGCTTTCCGATCGACCCGAGTGAGTATCCGCGAATCTTGAACCTCCGGTCGGAGGTGCTGCAAGCGGCGATCGGGAACACCCATCACGATTTTCTTGAGTTGCAGAGCATATCGACCGCTTTCAGCCATCTGCCGAAGCGAAGCGCGAGTCTGGCGCCGGACAAGCGTGCCGAGCGGAAACAGGAAAAAGAAGTACAAAAGCGACGTCTGGCCACGTTGTTTGGACGGTCGGACGAGGTCAAGGATTTTTTAGACAACAATGTGGAGACCTTGAATGGGAAACTTGATGATCTACGCAGTTTTGACGATTTGCACGAACTGATCAAGGCACAGGCGTTTCGCCTGGCGCAATGGCGAGTAGCCGCGGATGACATTAATTACAGGAGATTCTTTGACGTCAATGACCTGGCCGCACTGCGGATGGAGAATCCGGAGGTCTTCGAGAAGACCCATCGCTTGATCCTGGAACTGGTGGCGCAGCAAAAAGTGAATGGGCTGCGCATTGATCATCCGGATGGACTTTATGATCCGAGGGAGTATCTGCTGAGGCTGCGAGATGAATGCGCGGTGAAGGCAAAGCAGGACCTTCATAGCTACATTGTCGTTGAGAAAATCCTGACTGGCGACGAACGTCTGCGGGAGGATTGGCCAGTCGAAGGGACAACCGGGTACGAGGTTGCGAACCTTATTAATGGGCTCTTTGTCGATCCGGCAGCGGCCTCAAGAATGGAACGGATCTACCGCGCGTTTACCGGCCGGCGCGAGGAATATCCAGACCTCGTTTATACCTGCAAGAAGTTAATTTTGAAGGTGGCGCTGGCCAGCGAACTGAGCGTGCTGGCAAATCTTCTAAGCCGGATCGCTCTTGCGAACCGGCACACTTGCGACTTCACCTTGAACGCGTTGCGCAGCGCGTTGGCGGAGATCATTGCGAGCTTCCCCGTTTATCGAACTTACGTCAGCGACGGCGATGTGTCGGCGGAGGACCGGAAACTGGTGGCTCTGGCCGTGGCTGCCGGAAAAAGACGAAGCAACGCCGCGGACTTGAGCGTATTTGATCTCATCGAGAGAATTCTGCTGCTCGAGGTCAACGGATCGCAGTCGGGCTGCTACAAGCGGGCAGTCACGCGATTTGCGATGAAGTTCCAGCAGGTGACCGCAGCGGTGATGGCGAAGGGACTTGAGGACACTGCGTTTTATCGCTACAACCGGCTCGTTTCTCTTAACGAAGTGGGGGGGATCCCTCCAAGTTTGGGACGACGATTGACGAATTTCACGCGAAGAACGAACTACGTGCCCAGCGCTGGCCGCATTCCATGCTTGCCTCGTCGACGCACGACTCAAAACGCTCGGAAGATGTGCGGGCCCGGATCAACATTCTTTCGGAGATGCCAGGCCCCTGGCGCTTGTCGCTGCGGAAGTGGAGGGACTGGAATCGCAGTCGCAAATCCATGGTCGATGGCGCAATCGCTCCTACCCGCAACGACGACTATCTTCTGTACCAGACGCTGCTCGGCACGTGGCCGTTCGAGGAACTGGATGATGGTGGGTGGAAGGCGTATTCCAAAAGGATTGAAGGTTACATGCTGAAGGCGGTGCGGGAGGCAAAAGTATCCACGAGTTGGGCAAATAAGAACTCAGAATACGAGAATGCACTCACTGACTTTACATGCGCAATCCTGGATCGCCGCGCCAGCAACCGATTCCTCGCTGATTTTGCCGAATTTCAGAAGAGGATTTCGCAGATTGGAATGTTCAACAGCCTGTCGCAGTGTTTGCTGAAGATGACATTGCCAGGAGTGCCGGACCTTTATCAGGGAAACGAATTGTGGGACTTCAGCCTGGTCGATCCGGACAACAGACGACCGGTGGACTATGAGCTGCGACGGCACATGTTAAAGGAAACCCCAGCCGTCGCTCGGAGCGAACCGTCAGGACCGGAATCGCAAAATAGAGCACTGCGCGGCAGTGTTGGCGCGATGCTTGCTAACATGAGGGACGGTCGTATCAAGCTCTATGTCACCCAGAGGACTCTCTCGATCCGGAAGAACGATTCAGACCTCTTTCAGAACGGGAGATATCTTCCCCTTGACGTTCACGGCGACAAGGCGAACCATATTTGCGCATTCGCCAGAGAACATGAGGGACGATTGGCAATTGTGGCCGTGCCGCGACTCTGTGCGACGCTGCTGGGAGATCGGTTTACCACGCCGTGCGATGACTCTTTGTGGGGCGACACCAGCGTTGAAATCCCAAAGACGACAGCGGCCTGCGTGCATAACGCGTTCACGGGCGAGTGCATCGCTCTTAGCGGAGAACCCGAGAGGCGAACCTTATCGATCGGGAAAATGTTGCGGAACTTCCCTGTTGGTCTCTTGCTCAGCGACCGCTTACCCGTCTAGACGAGGGCCGTTCGCATCCGCGCGACGAACGTGATTGCGTTTGTGGCGGACGCGATTGTGGCTCAGATGGACGAACTGTTTGCCGTCGAGGTCGATGCGGTACACCGATGCACATGATAGGCCCAATTTTTTCTATCGTGGGATCCGACCACACGCTAGAAATTGCCGGAGGATTCAACCAAGCGAAACGGGCGCAAGCTTGTCCCACGCACTCCGGCTTCGCCCGCGCGTTGTGCGATTCGAAGGAAATCCTGCACTGCCGCGCTTTGCTCGAGCGACAATCATTTATCTGGACGCCGCCACCATCGCGATCGCGGTCCTTATTATTGGTGCCGTTGGCGAGCCTCTGCCGAGGGCAATCGCACAATCGAGAATCGTTTCGGCCCCGGCTGGCCTTGGCTTCGGGGTGGGGGTCCGGTATGTAGGAAATGAGTTGCTTTTACCTGCTCGGCGTGCTGAAACGCAAGGACCACAGTGCAGGCATGCGCACTGAAGCGCTGGCGGCGCACCTAGCTTACGGTGCGGCCACCGGTCTCGTGTTTCGTAAATTAGCAGCAGCTTCCACAGAAGCCGAGTGACTGTCTTGAACAGAGGCTTTCTTATGCTGCCCGGCGATAGATGCGTTCCGATCTACTCTTTCTCAAGGGATCAATCTTTCGTGTTCGCGATGTGAAGTAGTAGCTGCCGGCTGCGATGAGGCCGCCTATTGCGGCTGCGATCCAGCGCCGGTTCAGCGACACCTCGAGCTCATAACTTCGTGCATGCGCTCTGCCCGTAAAGGTTCCCCGAACTCCATGATCCCCAGGTACGGGCGACCAAAGATTGTTGGGCCGATTGGGATCTTCCGGTTCATTGGTCTGTTGCGACTTGAAGCCGGTATGGCCCAGATAGTGGTCCAGCAGACCCGGAGCAATTTTGTTTCCGACGATGGCAGCGACGGTGGGCGAACCGACGTAGACTTCCCGGCGATCATTGTGCGCAGCCCAGTAAACGGCATGCGCGCCTACCTCTGGTTCAAAGATCGGAGGGACCGGTTGCGCTTTGTGCTTGAGGCGGCTCTTGACCCATCCGAATTGAGGCGTATTCAATGCAGGCATCTGCACCATGGTGAGGCGAATGTTGCTCTGGTCATGAATAAGTTCGCAGCGGAGCGAGTCGGTGAATCCCGCAATTGCATGTTTTGCAGCGCAATAGGCAGATTGCAGGGGAATGCTGCGATAGGCAAGCGCCGAACCGACCTGAACAATGGTCCCTTCGTCGCGCGGCAGCATGCGTTTCAAGGCACAGAGCGTTCCGTAGACAACGCCGAGATAGGTCACTTCCGTAACGCGTTTGTATTCTTTCGGCTCCATTTCTTTGACTGGAGAGAAGACCGAAGCCATTGCGTTATTCACCCAGATATTGATAGGACCAAACTCCCGCTCAACAGCCGCGGCCGCCTGGTCCATGGCATCGGAGTCCGCTACGTCGGTCGGCAAGACTAACGCCTTGCCACCACTGGCTTCAATCTCCCGCTTAGCAGCCTCAAGACCGTCGACTCCTCTTGCCAGCAAGCCAACACTTGCTCCATGGCTTCCGAAATGACGAGCGATCGCGCGACCTAATCCAGCAGAGGCGCCTGTAACCACCACAACTTCATTTTTCACGAATACTCTCCTTTGAGCGCGAACCTCGAACTATTGCAAGAAGTCTCTTAGAGACTTTTGCGTAGGTCGGGGTTCGGGCCAGATTCCTAACTGCATGACGTCTTCTTTCGTCTGCGCTTTGATGCGGTTTATTAGCCGGTTCGTTCGTTATGCCCTCGTGGGTTTTCTAGCTCGCGCAATCGTAGCGAGGTGCCCGCCTGCAGGCTCATCGCAGCGTTGATGAGACCGACATGAGAAAAGGCCTGGGGGAAGTTCCCCACTAATCCATGCTTTGCGTCGTACTCTTCTGACAGCAGGCCCACGTCATTACAAATTGAGAGCAGGCGCTCGAAAAAACTCTTGGCTTCCTCATGTCGGCCTTGCAGCAGATAAACGTCAATCAACCAGAAATTGCATGCCAGAAATGCTCCCTCTCCCGCCGGTAGACCGTCTTTGACTTTCTTGGTGTCGTAACGCAGCAGCAAACCGTCGCGCATTAAATGCCTTTCAATAGCGCGTACCGTTCCGGCAACCCGTTCATCCTCAATCGGTAGAAAACCCACGATCGGCATCAGCAGAAGACTCGCGTCGAGATGTGTGCTTCCGTAACTCAGGGTAAAGCTGTTCATCCTCCGATGAAAACCTTTCTTGCAGACTTCCGCGTGAATTCTGCTGCGCACCTTGCGCCAACGATCGACCGGGCCTTTTATGCCGAACTCCTCGACCATCCGAATTCCGCGATCAAAGGCCACCCATGACATCACCTTCGAGTGCGTAAATTGATGTGGACCGCTGCGGAACTCCCATAATCCTTCGTCTGGCGAACTCCAGAGTTTTTCCAGCTGCTCGAGCAGAGGAACTTCAATCGCAGCGCCGCTCTTGTCCTCGTTCGGGTACATGCCGTGGTGACGGGAACGGTAAATGGAATCCAGCATCTCTCCGTAGGTGTCGAGTTGGAGTTGGGAAGACGCTTTGTTGCCAATGTGTACCGGCGTCGATCTCGCGTAGCCGGGGAGCCAGTCCGCTTGCCACTCAGTGTGTTCACGTTTTCCGCTGATGCCGTACATGATTTTCAGCTGGCTGGAATCTCCCATGATCGAACGGTTCAGCCAACCTAGCCAAGCTCGGGCCTCCTCTTCGAAGCCGCATTCCAGCAGGCCCTGCAAGCTGAATGTCGTGTCCCGCAGCCAGCAAAAACGATAGTCCCAATTTCGGTTGCCTCCGATTTTCTCTGGCAGCGACGCCGTCGGCGCGGCCACGAATCCACCAGAAGGAGCATAGGTAAGCGCTTTTAACGTAATCAGAGACCGCTCCACTTGCTCTCGATAGGGGCCGCGATATCGATTGCGCCTAGTCCATCGTTTCCAGAAGCGGGCAGTTTCTTCCAATGCACTTTCAGCTTGGACGGGTTTCGGAGCTTTGTCGGAATAAGAATTGGTGTATTGCACTGTGAAGTAATTACTCTTGCTAGGGTGCAAAGACCAATCTGCGGCCAAAGTTTGTTTTTCACATCGCAAACGAACATCCGTGCGCAGGGTGAGACGGTGCGGCCCTGAAATTATGTTCCAAGCACCTTTTCCTTGCGCTGTTATTCGCGGGTCTACAGCCCCGTAGTCGAAGCGCGGCGAAAACAAGGTCGTCATCCGACTGCGCCCCTTAATTCCGCGCACGATCCGAACTAAGCAGGAGTGTTTCTCGCGGATGGTCATGAAGTCGGTGACCGACGCAACCGCGCCTGTGGATTCGCTATAAGTGGTCTCCACGATCAGAGTGCCAGGAAGATATCGCCGTTCGATCTTTGTGGTTGTCGTTGGAGAGATTGACCAGAAGCCATGCGAACGACCTCCCAGCAGTCGGGCGAAGCAAGCTTCTGAATCAAAGTCAGGCCAACAAAGCCAATTCAGTGAACCATAGTCGCTGATCAATGCAGCGGTGCGCAGGTCTCCGATCAGAGCATAGCCGTCGATTCTTGCGGACTCGTTCACGCGGCTTTCTCGTCTTTTAATTCATCTCCCACGACACGCTTCCGACGTAACAGCCTTTCTCTGACAAATTAGGTCGACAAAACGCAGAGCCCGAGACTAGCGAGCGCGCCAGATCGAAAGGCCGTAAGAGAGAACAGCAGAAGCCGATGACGTCAAGCGCACAATTACGATGGCGTTCGAGCAAGAAAGGTTGTTGTGCGAGCAATTCCGCAGGGGCCGCCGATCAAGAACAGCGAGTTCATTCAGGTGCGCGCCGCGATCAAAAAATCTGTTGCGGTGCAAACCTCTGTGGGTTTGCCAGAATCATAGAAGCGGCGATCGAAACATCCGGGTGGAAATGGCGTTCATCCTGGAAAAGCCGACGGAGACTATTTTGTGCGGATTGCTATGTTCTCCTTATTCGTGCTCGGGAATTCCTTTTTCTAACCCCAAGGCTGCTGCTGATGTGATCGATGCCGAAAGAAAAAACCGAGTAATGGAAGTTCTAGCGGAGTCGCATCTGGACGCAATCGCTTGCGCTTCGCCGAGCGCTGTGCTGCTTTTGACCGGATACTGGCCGGTGATGGGGGCGAGTGTTGTCGTCTTCACCAAAGAAGGGGAAGTACACGTGGTCCTTCCCGAGGACGAAGTCGAACTTGCAGAGCGGACCTCGCGTGCCTCATTAATTCCTTACCGCCCATCGAGCTTGGCCAGCCTGACCTTTCCGATTGAGGCACTGGGGAATCCCTTGGGGCTGCTCATGATGACGCTCAGACTTTGCAAAGCGGCAATCGGCATCCAGGTCGATCAAGGAATGCAACCTGCCAGCTACGCCTCCTCCGTACAGTTTCGTTCTTCTCTCGTAGGTCTTCTCCAGCGGTTGGCCCCGGAAGCGAGTTACAGGAGTTGCGATTCTGCTCTCGAACAGATGCAAGCCCGCAAGACTGCCAAAGAATTGGAGGGCATAAGGCGGGCGTCCGACATCGCGGCAGCGGGATTTGCACACGCGGCCGAGGCCATAGAGGTGGGAAGACGGGAAGCGGAGACCGCGGCTGACGTCCAAGCTGCCTTCCAGGCGTCAACAAAAGCTCAGGGGGTCGAACGCAGTTACGGCTTCTTCTTTTGCATGTCTGGACCCAACTCTGCGACCGCCTCGGCCGCTTATGCTCGCACCCGGCAACGCGAAATCGAGGCGGGCGATCTGGTGATGATTCACGCCAACACATGCGCTGACGGCTATTGGACGGACATCACACGCACCTATATCGCGGGCACGGCTTCCCATCGGCAGGACACGATGCGCTCCGCGATTTTCGCGGCAAGAAACGCGGCCTTGGTAACCATTCGTCCGGGTGTTCCCGCTCGCGACGTGGACCGTGCTGCAAGAGATGTCATGCGAGCGCATGGTTTTGGGGATGCTTTTAAGCATTCCACCGGGCATGGGGTAGGTTTTGCGGCAGCAAATGCCAATGCCCTGCCACGAATCCATCCGCACTCTCCGGATGTTCTTGAGGAGGGGATGACGTTCAACGTTGAACCTGCCGCGTACTTCGACGGCTATGGCGGCATGCGGCACTGTGACGTAGTGACGGTGACTTCTGAAGGCGCGACCGTATTCACCGATTTCTGAGGCTGGCTTTGCTCGATACAGGAAAGACGAAAATCACGGAAAGCAAAGTGGAGGTCTTCACGGTGCCCACCGATGCGCCCGAAGGGGACGGCACCTACGCGTGGGACAGCACCACGATGGTTCTGGTGCACCTCGAGGCGGGAGGGATGACGGGCTTCGGATACACGTATGCGGATGACTCGACCGCGAAGCTGGCGCAAACGTTGTTGCAAGAAGTAGTCGCAGGTCGCGATGTCTTCTCCCAGGCGGCGATCCTGCAGGATATCCATCGTCACGTTCGCAATCTTGGAGAAACCGGTATCAGCAGAATGGCGGCCGCCGCCATTGACAACGCGATGTGGGACTTACGTGCGCGTCTGCTGAATGTACCGCTGGTGAGCCTGTTCGGTAGGGTGCGGGACGGAATCCCGGTTTATGGAAGCGGCGGCTTTACTACCTACAACGACTCGCAATTGCAACATCAACTTGGGGGATGGGCGCAGCAAGGCTTCTCAATAGTGAAGATGAAAGTGGGAAGCCATCCGGAAGATGATCCCCGCCGGGTTGAAGTCGCGCGCAGCGCTATCGGCGATCAATGCGAACTCTTTGTTGACGCCAATGGGGCGTATACGGTCACACAGGCTCTTCGTCTGGCGCACAACTTCGCCGAGCAAAAAGTGCGCTGGCTGGAAGAGCCAGTCAGTTCCGACAATCTCGCCGGGCTCAGCGAAGTGCGTGCTCGCGCGCCCATTGGGATGGACGTTGCTGCCGGGGAGTATGGCTACACAGCCTGGTATTTCCGCCGGATTATCGACGCCGGAGCCGTCACCATCTTGCAGGCGGACGCAACCCGCTGCGGCGGGATGAGCGGCTTTCTGGATGTCGCCGCGCTCTGCTGGGCGGCGAATGTACCCCTCTCATCGCATTGCGGGCCGAGTATGCATTTGCATGTTTGCTGTGCAGTACCGCGAGCCATTCACATGGAGTTTTTTCACGATCATGCTCGCATCGAGAGAATGTTCTTTGACGGCTTCTGCGAGCCGCAAAACGGGATTATGAAACCGGATTTGACTCGTCCTGGAAACGGTCTCGAACTAAAGGAAAAAGATGCGGCAGCTTACCGGATCTGATTTGTGGGGCGGCAACGTTAACTGGACAAAAAAGAACAATGTGCTGATGGCGCAAATTATGAAAGGAACGGTTTATGGCGAAGCAGGTTTCCGATCTTATTGTTGAGCGTTTGATCGAGTGGGGAGTGGACACGATTTTCGGCTTCCCAGGTGATGGGGTGGACGGTTTTTTCGAGGCGCTGCGCACTCATAAAGACAAGTTGAGATTCATCCAGGTGCGGCACGAGGAGGCTGCCGCATTCGCGGCTGTGGGTTATGCAAAATATACCGGACGCATCGGGGTTTGCTGCGCCACCTCTGGACCTGGCGGCGTACACCTTCTGAATGGACTGTATGACGCGAAATGCGATCTGCAGCCCGTGCTCGCGATTACCGGACATACCTTTCACGATCTGATCGGCATGGATTACCAGCAGGACGTCGATCTCGACAAGCTTTATATGGACGTCTCCGTATTCAATGAGCGAATTATGGGGCCGGCGCATGCCGTGAATGTAGTCGACATGGCGGTGCGCACGGCGTACGCTCGCCACGGCGTTTCCCACATCTGCATTCCAAAAGACATTCAGGAGTGGGAAGTTTCCGATAAGCACCGCAGCAACGCCAACGTCGCCCATCACAGCGGAGATTGGAGCGTTCCATCCACCGCGAGACCCGCGGATTCGCTACTTGCAGCAAGCGGCCGAGATCATTAACGCCGGATCGAAGGTCACAATCTTTGTTGGACGTGGGGCGCTCGCATGCCGCGAAGAGGTCACACAACTCGCCTCCATTGTGGGCGGACCTGTCGTGAAGGCGCTCTTGGGAAAAGCGGTCTTGCCTGACCGCAGCCCTTACACCACGGGCGGAATCGGCCTGCTTGGCACCGCTCCCTCTGTCGACGCCATGAATGATTGCGACACTTTGATCATGATTGGCACGAGCTATCCCTACATGGAATTCTTGCCCAAACCTGGTAAAGCGAAATGTGTGCAGATCGAAATCGATCCCAGCCGCGTCGGACTTCGGCATCAGGTAGATGTAGGTTTGATCGGCGACGCAAAGACCATTCTCACTGCTTTGCTGCCCCTGCTGCAGCGGAAGAAACATGACTTCCTGGAAAAGGCTCAGGCTCACATGAAGGATTGGAATGAACTCATGGAGGAGCGCGGCACACGCAAAGACATGCCTATGAAGCCGCAGGTGGTCACCCACACTCTTAATAAACTGCTGAACGATGACGCTATCGTTTCTTCGGATAGCGGGACCATCGCCACCTGGACGGCGCGCTACGTAGAGATTCGAGGCAGCATGCAGTTCTCACTTTCAGGCTCGCTTGCGACGATGGCCAATGGCCTTCCCTACAGCATCGGCGCGGCCATTGCTTATCCCGGACGGCAAGTGGTTTGCGTGGTCGGCGATGGCGGCTTAACCATGCTCATGGGCGAGATCGCCACGCTGGTGAAATATAACCTGCAGGTCACTGTAATCGTAATCAAGAACAATGTGCTGGGGCAAATTAGATGGGAGCAGATGATTCTCGAGGGAAATCCCGAATACGGTGTGGAACTGCAACCGATCGATTTTGCCCAAGTTGCTGGAGCCTGCGGGGCCCGCGGGTTCACCATCGAACATCCCGACGAAGCCGAATCGATTCTTCGCGAAGCCCTCAGCCACAAAGGGCCTTCCGTGGTCCAGGCGGTGGTCGATCCGAATGAGCCCCCGATGCCAGGCAAGGCTACGACGGAACAGGCAATGCATTTCGCTAAATCGCTTTTGCGGGGACAGAAGGACGCGATGAAGATTTTTAAGACGATCGCTTTGGACGAAGTACGCGAGGTTGTCTAGCGCGATGACCAGGCAATCCACGATCGCCGTCAGGCGTCCTGGCACGACCGCTCGCCGTGACCTGGGGATCGCGAATCGAATCAGAGAGGGACGGTTCCAACGTAGCCTTTCTCTCTTGACTGCCGGCACCAGCATCGTAAGTGGTCTTGAGGTCGCCTACGAGCATTATCGCGGCAGCTACAGTCGGCGGGTGATGTACACACCCGTGATCCTGAGTGTCTTGCTGGCAATTGCCGGCTTCGCGGGTTTCTTCAGCGGTCGCGCGGCCCGAACCGTTCTTCGATGGATTTCGGTCCTAACGCTCATGGATGGCGGAGTGGGATTTTACTTCCATGTGCGCGGTATCCAGCGCAAGCCCGGTGGATGGCGGCTTCCACTGACCAACATGATCATGGGACCGCCGATTTTTGCCCCGCTGCTGTTTGGTACCAGTGCCTACCTCGGGCTCATCGCTTCCTTCTTGCAACGGGAAGAAGCCTTGCCCGACGAAACATCAAGACAAGATAGCTTGCTCGCCAGACTCTTGCCCGCGAAAGAAGGCCGGGAGTTGCTCTCGGCGGAACAGGATATTCGCGAGGGCCATTTTCAGCGGCAGGTAGCCATCGTGACCGGCGTGAGCGCCCTGCTCAGCGGCTTCGAGGCTTTCTATTCGCATTACAAAAATAACTTTCGTTACGCGGCACAGTGGACGCCGATTCTTCTTGCGCCCGCTCTCGCGGCTGCTGCGGTTGCTTCCGTAAAAAGCCGTCGCCTGGCAACCACGGCTTTGCCGGCGCTGTCCGCGCTGGCTTCGGCCGACGCAGCCGTCGGATTCTACTATCACAGCCGTGGAGTGCTTCGACGGCCCGGCGGCACCAAACATCTTCTGTACAACATCATGTACGGGCCGCCGGTCTTCGCCCCGCTCTTATTCGGAGCCGCGGGAATGCTTGGCCTGCTAGCCAGTCTGCTGCGGAAGAAGCACGCATGAAGGAAACGCCGAAAGAAACAGTCGCCAACATCGATTCCGCTTTACTGCCTCGCGATCTCAAGGGTGTTCCGCTTGAGCCTCGCCATACGCCCGGCTATTATCCCGGTTTCAGTACCTTGTCCCAAAGCGCGTTCTGGGATGACGCAACTCGCCAAGTCATCACCCATCGCGTGGACTCACCGCCTTCCAACCGTTTCTTCTCCGCGGAGGAATGGGATTTCTGGACGGTAGTCTTTGCTCACCTGATTCCGCAGACAGACCGAACTCCGGATCGCCATATTCCTATCGTCGCTCCGCTTGACCATCGACTGTTCACCAACCAGACCGTGGGGTATCGCTTCGAGAACATGCCGCAGGATCGTGAAGCCTACCGCATGGGGCTCGAAGCTATAAATAAGGAGGCCGAACACTGCTACGGCGTAGGTTTTCTCGCCCTCCCTTACCAGCAGCAGGATATGGTGCTTAAAGCAATTCACGACGGTAAACCGGAAGCCGCCGCGGATATTTGGCACACCA
Source organism: uncultured Acidobacteriaceae bacterium (assembly GCA_963841945.1). GTDB lineage: Bacteria > Acidobacteriota > Terriglobia > Terriglobales > Acidobacteriaceae > Acidiflorens. The sequence goes on along the minus strand of CAWJFC010000007.1, from coordinate 152,538 downwards.
TGTCGGTGCACCGCTTTTGGCAGTTGATCATGGGCGATGCGATTGACGCATATTACGCGCACCCGTGGGCATGGGATGAAATTGGATTTGGAGGCCCGGCTTATCCCCGTGCCTATACCCGACTCGAACGCGGCGAGCCAGAACCCTGGGAGGTAGAGGAGGAGCGTTACGACTGGTTCGCGCCCGAGGGCACGGTGTCCGATGAAGTCCGGTCCGCCGCGCATCGCCATACCGAGGCCGATCAGCATAAGTCGTGAAGGAAGAATGGACTGGAAAGTACCAATACTGGGAAAGTTTGGGCCGACGCACAACGGCAAGCACATGTTGGGTTCGTTGCAGTACTTGCATGCTCCGATGCGGAAGTTCGACCAGAAAGACGAGGTCGACTACGTTATCGTCGGCGTCGGAGCAGCGGGCGGCGTACTCCTTCAGCGGCTGGCTCGTGCCGGGTTCAACGTCGTCGGGTTCGAAGCCGGACCCTTTTGGGATACTGAGCGCGACTGGGTGAGCGACGAAGCGGGATCGCACAAACTTTACTGGGAAGATCCACGCGTTACCGGCGGCTCCGACCCGCTAGCGCTGGGCGCGAATAATTGCGGCAAGGGCGTGGGTGGAGGCTCGGTTCACTGGGCTGCGTTTACTCCGCGCCTGCATCCCTCTGACTTCGAAGTCTATACGCGCGATGGCGTGGGAGCCGACTGGCCCATCACATACCAAGACATCCTTCCTTATTACGAGCAACTGGAATTGGAAATGCCTGTCGCAGGCCCTGCCTACTATCCATGGGGATACCCGCATGGGTACGCCTATGGCCCTCATCCCATGGGTGGCGTCGGGAACGCGCTGATTAGCGGTTGTTCCGCGCTTGACATTCCAGTGTCGATTGGCGGACCGGTTGCCATTCTCTCCGGTTCTCACGGGGACCGGCCGCACTGCATCTATCGCGGATTTTGCATTCAAGGCTGCAAGGTCGGTGCGAAGGCCAGCACGTTGATCACCCATGTTCCCGACGCCTTGGAAAAGGGCGCGGAGATTCGCGACCGATGCATGGTATCTCGAGTGGAGCTCGGCAACCAAAGACGGGTGACCGGCGTACATTACTTTGACAATGATGGCGCGGCACATTTTCAAAAATCTAAGGCAGTTATTCTTTGTGGTTACGCTATCGAGACGCCGAGATTATTGCTGAACTCCGCTTGCGCAGGCTTCGAAAACGGTCTTGCCAACTCTAGCGGAACGGTCGGACGCTATCTGATGGCGCAGGCGGGCAATGTTGTCCTCGGCCGTTTTGAACGGCCCGTCCGAATGTATAAAGCTCCTCCCGCGCACGCCTTGACCGAGGAATTTTACGAGACTGATTCCAAGCGCGACTTTGCCCGCGGATTCGCCATTCAAACCGTCGGCCCTTTACCCATCGCTTTCGGCAAGCAGATGCTTGCTGCGAAGGAAGCGTGGGGTTGGGGGTTGCGTCGCGAAATGATGGATTACAACCATTGGGCTGCTTTCGGTCTCCTCGGCGAAATTCTTCCTTGGGCTGACAATCGCGTCACCCTCGCGAAAGAAAAAGATCGCTTCGGCCTGCCGGTCGCTCACGTCAGTTTCAACCTGCACGACAACGACAAAAGGCTCATCAAATTTGCAAAAGAAAAAACCATGGAAGTGATGGCCGCCGCCGGCGCCACCGAGGTTGTGCAGGAGGCCCGCTACGCTCATCTTGTCGGCGCTGCTCGCATGGGATCGGACCCCGAGACTTCTGTAGTGGATAAATTCGGCCGTACGCATGACATCGCCAATCTCTTTGTTTGTGATGGCAGCATCATGCCCACCCAGGGCTCGGCCAATCCCGGCCTCACGATCCAGGCGCTGGCGGTACGAACTGCCGATTATCTGATCTCGCAGGGAGCTCGCATCTTCAATTCTGACGAGCGTGATATGGCCTCGCCTCCGATTCGACGCGAACTGGCACCTCCGGAGACATGGGGCAAGGGAGTGCCGCGGCTGATATAGCGAGAATTAGGCCGATTCGGCATTTCGAATCTGCGTTAAGAAATGTGAGGATCAGGCGGAATGAGACAAGAAGCTACCTGTCACCCAAGTTGCAAAAAGACAGGCTCACTTCGAGGACTGAAGTGCTGTTCTTCTAAGCGCCTAATAGCTCGCGGAGCTATTTTTCTGGTTGCAATTTTATTCGGCGCGGTCAACTCGGCCGCATACTCTGTTCTTACGCATCAGGAGTTGATCGATCTTGCCTGGAATGATTCCATTCGGCCTTTGCTGCTTGCGCGATTTCCAAACGCAACAGAGGAACAGCTGCGCGAGGCTCATGCTTATGCCTATGGGGGTTCCGCGATCCAGGACATGGGTTACTACCCGTTCGGCAAACAGTTCTTCAGCAACCTCACGCACTACGTACGTTCGGGAGACTTCGTCGGTTGGCTCCTCGCAAACGCCGAGACTATTGACGAGTACGCGTTCGCAATTGGAGCTTTGTCCCACTATGTAGGAGACTCCATCGGTCACTCGGAGGCCGTCAATCCGGCAACTGCAGTGGACTTCCCCAAGCTAGAACGACGGTTTGGGTCGACGGTAACCTATGACGAGAGTCCCCATGGTCACATCAGAACCGAATTCGGATTTGACATTGGGGAATTGTCGGATGGAACGTTTGCGCCGCCGGACTATCTGCGGTTCATCGGTCTCAAAGTGCCGAGAAAATTCCTAGAACGGGCGTTCAAAAATACTTACGGATTTGACATCCATGAGCTCGTCGGACGGGCACATCCGGCTCTACGAAGCTACCGCACATCGGTACGTACTTTTATTCCGGCGTTCGCTGAAGCCGAGGTTGTACTGCATCGGTATCAGTTTCCTGCCCACGCCGCCGGCGGGCCTCATCGCATTCTTGCTGACCGAATCGCTCGCACAAACTACGAACGGCATTGGAGACATACATACAAAGGGCCTGGTTTCAAGGCGCACTTGCTGGCTATACTAGTCTTCATCATTCCGAAAATTGGGGCCGCGTCCGATCTGGCAATAAAGATTCCCACGTCTGAGACGGAAGATTGGTATCTCCGCAGCGTGAATCATGCGGTAGATGCATTTCACGATATGCTTGAAAAGTTGCTTAAGGATGGTAAGGCCTCTCTCGCGCTTGCCAATATCGATCTCGACACGGGGAATCGCGTTAAATTGGAGGATTATCCTCTTGCAGATCAAACCTATGCACAACTGCTGGAGCGCATCACATCGGAGCCCAACCGGCCAATCCCTGAGAACCTGAGAACAAACATTCTCGAATACTACGCAAGCTTGGCGTCGGATCCTGACTTGCCCAAGCGACTCTCGGAACGGCTGGAAATTCTCATGAAAATGAAGATCGGCGACGATCGTGGTCAGGGCGTTGCCACCACTATCAGTCGCAGAGTTCCTTGAGGAGTCTAGAAATCGGGCGATGTTTCAAAGTGAACGACCGCGAATTGCATATACGTTGAGGGAGAAGCCAGCAGCCTCACCAGGGGACGAAGTTTCTTCCTGCTGCTAACCTGAAACTGACGACCTTTTGCGTTATAAAAACTGTGTGTCTGCAAATCGCATCTAGAGGGTCTCCATGCGGGGAGCGATCTGGACGCGGGTTGAATGTAGTTCTTTCAAAAGCGGCAAAATCTGCCGGAACGCTACACGATCGCATTTGCTGCTGCTGTCGTCGCCGTGTTACTTCGATGGGCTCTTGACCCCGTCTTGGGTCATGTCGCATTTTATGTGACAGTTTATATGTCGGTGGCGTTATTCTCATTGGTGTCGGGTTTGGGTGCTGGCGTTCTGACTACTGGTGTTGGTGTTTTCGGTATTTTTTATTGGTTCGTTGATCCCCGCCATTCGCTATTAAATAAGAAGCCGAGCAGAAATTTACGGTGTGATCGGTTTCCTTCTCGTATCCACGGTTCTCATCATCCTCGGGCATAAGGCCAAACCCTCGACTCATCTGAAAATGTCTGTCGAATCCGGGCGAATCAAAAAATACCGACTTCCCACCGATTGCGCCATTTTGCCGACATTGGGGTCCATTAGCTCCAGCGGCGTAGGTCACTAACGGTGCGTGGGGAGGAAGTGCACAGTAAGCCAGGAGCGTAGTCAACTCGCGAAGGCAACCACACTTAAAGTCTCGGAAATGCTATTCGAGGCCATCTTGGAAAGCGCAAAAAATCGCCAACGGTTAACCGTGGAGATGCATCTCAGGCATCTGAAAGTAAGGTGCCTGTCTTGTCCGAAGAACCGAGGAAAGAGAAGCAATGGTGGCCCTTGGTAATGCTGATGACCACGATTGCACTGGTCATTGGCGCCACGGCCGGGTGGCGACTGTGGGGAACGATGGATGAAGACGTCGACAGCTTTACCGACACTCTGGTTAGTTCTCCGAGCTCTATCGGAAGCCTCATCGGAGAAAATGCGGCAGGCGAGATAGGCGACATGGTTTTTCTAAACCATGTCCAGCTGCGGGCGGGTCCAAAGCCGAACGTATTTGTCATTTCCGGTGCCAAGGGAAACCAAATGCTTGTTGTCTCAGAGCCCGGGTTCTCGCCACCCCATCGCTCGCCAATCAAAGTTGATATCAAAGGCCGCATCCGCACACTACCGCCTTTGGCGACTCTTAGAAGGCAATGGAAGCTTAGTAAGGATCAGATGCAGAATTTTGGAAGGCAGCAAGCCTATATCGCTGCTGAATCCATCTGCGAGCAGAAAGTGGGAGCGAAAACGGACTAAGCCAGCCAGATATTGTGTCCACAGTCTTCGCCTCGCTAAGTGCCGAACGCAGATTGGAGGGAGGGGAAGGAATCAATGTGTATAGGAACAATTGCGCGCTTGTCTTTCATCGTCGTTTTTTCAATTTGTTGTAGTGCTCAGAGCCAGAAAACCCAGACTTCAGTCTGCAATTTCGATGACGGTAAGCAAGTCAGCGTGAGGTATCAGCCAGATATTTCAAACCACAAACTATCCGAGGGGAAAGTTTGGAGTCCGGGTGGTTCTCCGATGTTCCTTTTCACCTCGACACTTGATGTGAGCAACTCCAAGATTGCAATTGGCGCCTACAGCATGTATCTCATTCGGCAACGGGACAACTGGACACTGGTGCTAAACAAAAATGTCAATCCGGAAAGGACGTACGAAGAACATCAAGATCTCTTGCGGGATGCGATGGAAGCGGGTCAATTGAGTGCATCGCAGCCATTCCAATTGATTTTCGCTCACGTTGGACCCAAACAGTGCAACATGCGCATCTATCAGGGTAAGACTGGGACTTGGACAGAGCTTAAAGAACAGTGAGTTGGACGCGGCGATTCTCGGGCCGCGTCCCGATCACTCGATCGTTTTGGGTCGGGGTGCGTTTAAGGAGGAACGATAATTGCGGCTTCAACACAAAGTAGCGATTGTGACAGGCGCCGACACGGGAATTGGGCAGGCGATCGCAACGGCCATCGCCAATGAAGGGGCAGCAGTTGTTGTCGACTACATAGACAAGGGTGTCCGAGCCGACGAGACAATCCGGAGAATTGAAACTGCGGGAGGCCGCACTATCGGCGTTGAATCCGATGTCTCCGATCAGACCCAGTACGAATTCTCGTGGAGCAAGCCGTGGCAAAATTTGGAAGACTCGACATCCTTCGTCAACAATGCAGGGCTTGAATTCAAACACCCATTTCTCGAGTTCCCGATCGATCTGTGGCACAAGGTGATCGAGGTTGATCTCACCGGACCACGGCTGTGAGCGGATTAAATCTGCGATGCGGAATTTCGCGAAGCAAGTCGAATTGCATAATATAAAAGTGAAACTCGGATAACCACTCCCGGATGATAACCAGGTACGACCTAGCAGAGTTGTTCTGCGCCATCCGCTGCGTTGCACACATAAACCTCAGGACAAATCCCGACTTTTGACTGGTACCGAGACTGAATCTCCCGCCGGAAGTTCTCGACTGCATCCGCCGCAACGAGATTTACCGTGCAACCGCCAAATCCACCACCGGTCATTCGAGATCCCAATACACCTGGGATCTGCTGTGCAATCTCAACCATCACATTCAGTTCCGTGCAACTGACCTTATAGTCGTCTCGCAGGCTTGCATGGGACTCGCCTAGCAGTCGGCCGACAGTGATTGTGTCCTTCGACTGAAGCGCGGCAGCTGCGGTCTGGACTCGAAGATTTTCGTGAATGACGTGACGGCAACGCCGGTAAATTGTATCGGAAAGCTTGGACTTAAATTCTTCCAACTGCTCCTGGGTAACGTCGCAGAGCGCACTGATTCCGGGAATAAACTGCTGGAACGCTCTGACTCCTGCTTCGCAATCTTGGCGACGGCGGTTGTACTCGCCAGCCGCGAGCGCATGTTTGACCCCTGTGTTGCAGACCACGATTCGCGTTGCCAAATCAAGCGGCAGTTCGCGCGATTGCAAAGTGCGACAGTCAAGCAACAGCGCGTGCCGGCTCTTGCCAAAGCAGGCCATGAACTGATCCATAATGCCGCAAAGAGTACCGGCATAACGATGCTCGGCTTGTTGGCATACCTGCGCAATATCGACCCGACTCATCGCGGTAGTCGACAACCCAAGAAATGAGAGCGCACAAGATACCTCCAGCGCGGCGGATGAACTGAGGCCAGATCCCAGTGGAACTTCGCTCTGAATGACCATATTTGTTCCTTGCAGATTGATGCCGCGATCCTGAAGTACGGCCGCGACACCGCGCACGTAGTCGCTCCAATCGCCGGTGGGTTCCGCCGCAATGCCATCAAGAGAAAACTCGCGTTCTTCATGCAGGTTCTCCGAGACGATGTGCACAACGCGATCGCCACGCCGTCCCGCGGCAACATAAGTGTATGAGTCGATCGCGATCGGGAGGACAAACCCATCGTTGTAGTCAGTGTGCTCTCCGATGAGATTGACACGACCGGGTGCACGGTATATTGCGGGGATGTCGCGAAAGAGTTGGCGATATCTCTCCTGTACACAATCAAAGATCGACGTGGGAGAACTTTCGGGGTTCGGCATCATCGGTTCCGCGGAGACCCCTTCCCAGCCCCCGTCAATTTGCTCCGATTCCTGGCAAGCGCGAGCATCGACACCCCAAAAACAACAAGGACCAGCCCCCAGACAAGATTGACATTGATTCCCAAGGACCGCTGATAGATCGCGGCTTTACTGACGACTCCATAAACCGCTAGTATGACTCCGAAAAGTAAGAACATGAGCCCAATCGGTATGCGCAGATCCAGTCGCATCTTATAACTCCTACCAGAAGATAAGGTTCAGCATCAGTGCAATCCCAATCACCACCGCACCGAGAAGCAATGGACTCTCATACCACGCGAGATCGCGGTCATCCGGTCGCTCTGTCAGCGAATACACTAACCCGACTAGATCCGTTTCCGCACGTGGTCGCGTGAGGAAGCTCACGAGAATTGTGATCACAAAACAGGCGCACCATGCCCAGATCGCAGTCCAGAAATTTTGAGCCATCTCACTGGGATAGATGTGCACCAAAGCGATCCAGGCTCCCTTGATCCCGGGAACGGCTCCCGCGGGCAGCGTCAGGCCGTGATGCACAGCGGCCGCCGTTGTGCCGGAAATTAGCCCGAAAAAGGCACCGTGGCCAGTGGTGCGCTTGGAGAACATGCCCAGCAGAAACGTCGCAAACAGCGGTGCATTGACGAAGGCAAACACCAACTGTAGAAAATCCATGATGTTGTTGAATCGAGTCGCCGCATAGGCGGCCAAAATAGACATCCCAATTCCAAAGACAGTCGCAACGCGCCCGATCATGAGGTAGTGTTCATCTCTTGCATTCCTGTTGATGTAAGACTGGTAAATGTCATACGTCCAGACAGTGTTGAACGCCGTTACATTTCCAGCCATCCCGGACATGAAGCTCGCCAGCAGGGCGGTGATTCCCAGCCCCAGGATCCCGGTTGGGAAGTAATGGAGAAGCATGTTTGGAATCGCCAGGTCGTAATCGAGCACCGGCTTGCCATCGGCGTCGATCTTCGGAGTCCCGGTAGTCTCATCGACCTTCACGGGGATCAACCCCAATCCCTGCTGCGGTACAACTTGAGCCTGACCTGCACCGCCGTACGGGACTGGCGCCACAGGGGTCGGAAGGGCAATTGCGATCATGCCGGGCAGAATCACCAGGAAAGGGAAGAGCATCTTGGGTACGGCGGCAATCAAAGGAGTGCGCCTAGCAGCACTCAGCGAATCGGCGGCCATGGCCCGCTGAATCACCAGGAAGTCGGTGCACCAGTAGCCGAAGGACAACACAAACCCAAGCCCCATAACCAGGCCAAAGACTTCTACTCCCAGCGGATTGGTATGTGCGTTGCTCATTCCCCGCCAGGAATGAGTGAAAGCCACTGGCAGTTGTTGCTTCAAGCCGGTCCACCCACCAACGTTTTTTAGCCCCAGGAAAACTAATGGGAAGAAGCCGGCAACAATGAGAAAGAACTGGAGAACTTCGTTATAAATAGCGCTGGTAAGGCCACCAAGAAAGATGTATGCGAGGACAATGGCTGCCGAAAAGAGGATGCTGAGATGGAAGCTCCATCCCAGGGGCATTCCAACTCTAGCGAGGGGCCCATCGAGCAAATGCAAGGTCTGGATCATCTTGGCCATCGCATACATCGAGATACCGGAGGAGAACACGGTCATGACGGCAAAAGAGATGGCGTTAAAGGCTCGCGTCTTTTCGTCGAAGCGCAGCCGCAGGTACTCTGGCACAGAGCGAGCGCGTGACCCATAGTAAAACGGCATCATGAAAACGCCGACAAAAACCATGGCCGGAATCGCGCCGATCCAATAGAAGTGACTGGTCGCGATGCCATATTTCGCGCCGGACGCCGCCATGCCGATGACTTCCTGCGCTCCGAGGTTTGCCGAAATAAATGCCAAACCGCAAACCCAGGCTGGAATGGAGCGACCCGCCAGGAAGAAATCAGTGCTGGTCTTGGTGTAACTCTTGATGGCAACGCCGATGCCGAGCACGAAGGCAAAGTAGACCAGCATGATGAGCCAGTCGATGTAAGTGAGATGCACGATCAAGAACCTTTCTGACAAATGGGTCGCAATCCGATTACTGAACTTTTCCTCGCCCCTTAACCTCCCACGGAGCCACTACTTCGTCCCCGTTACATCCATAGACTCGATCATGCAGATTGATACATGTGCATATGTGATTGGGAACGATGCGAACCCTTTCTCCCAGCTTTGGTGAAGTAGGCGCTGTCCGAAGGTCTAAATGCCCATGTTCTTCGGACAGATCCTCGATGACGACTCCAGGATAGTCAAGGATTTCCCCGTAGCCGAGCTTGAAACCAGAGAGAAGCGGATCGGCAGAGAGAGTCTTGCTGCCTGCGTCAATCATCGCCTTGCCGGCAACGCTGACGCTTACTACCGTGGCGAGTACCGTTGCCGCGCAGTCGTGATAGGTGGCAGCCTCCGCGCAGACTGTGTTCTTGTCATTGAAGATATAGGTGCCGGGCCGGATTTCATTAACGTGTTTAAAGCGATGAGAGATGGAGGCCGCTGGCGTGTTACCTCCACTCACGATTTCGCAACCGATTCCTTGAACATCGAGAAGCTCCTTGAGCCTGGAAAGCGTATTATTTTCCTTCGCGAGCAGAAACTCGCGCTCAGCGGCAGTTCCCATGATCTGCCCTGGATACGTCAGAACACCTTCCCAGCGGAGATTGGCAAGCTCTCGAATTTGCTGAACTGTTTCCATAGAGCGCTCTGTGATGGGCAGGCCGCAACGACCAAATCCGGTGTCGAACTCTACCCTCACTCCGACGGTCACTCCAGCATTCGAAGCAGCTCGCGATATTCCCTGCGCGACCGCCAACGAATCAACGGCTACGGCACATTTGACACGTTCGCCGAGCCGCATCAAGCGATCTAGTTTGCTCTTGCCAATCAACGGGTAAACAATCAGAATGTCGTCGACGCCGCTGTCAGCCATAATGCTCGCCTCGCCCAGCTTTGCCACCGTGATTCCTGAAGCACCCAGCTTCAACTGCAAGTGCGCTAATTCAGGAATCTTGTGAGTCTTGGTGTGTGGGCGTAGTTTCAGTTTGTGTTCTGCGCAGTAGTTACTCATGCTTTGGAGATTTCTCTCCATGACGGAGATATCGATGAGGACAGCCGGGGTATCCAAGTCCGAGATTTTCATTGAGTCCAGTCATCCTCTCCGGATACGGCGTGCCTTCGGTTGCGAAACACCTGACAGGTACTCATAAAAGAGGGCCGACGAGTGTTGTTCGCAACCAGGTTCCTCGACGGCACAAGTTGCGCATGAGTTGTCATGACGCGTTTCTGCTCCGAAAATGTACGCATCACTAGAGCTACTCCGCTGCTTGGTCCAAGTGATCTACCTCGACTTCCGTGCTATGGCGTCGATTTCAACTTTGATTCCGTCGCCTAGCCCTGACTGCACGGTAGTGCGTGCCGGACGAATCGCAAGAAAGAACTCGGCGTACACTCTGTCGAATCTGGCGAAGTCCTGAATGTCCGCGAGGTGGCAGGTGCACTTCACCACGTCATCGAAGCCGTAGCCAGCGCTCTGCAAGACCTTTCCGATGTGGTTGAGTGTTAAGCGGGTCTCTTCTTCAATCGACCCGCGGAGCACGGTGCCAGTCAGCAGGTCCAGCGGTCCCTGTCCGCTAATGAAGAGCCAGCCGTCTATCTCTACTCCGGCCGAATACGAACCCGTTGACGCCACTTTATCCGGATGTTTAATTTCAACTTTAGGCACTTGCTGCTGCCTCCCTTCGAATCGTTATTCGAACCGCGGACGCTTCTTCGCGCTCGTTATATCTAGGCCATTCTTGCGACTCTGTCGATTGTTGCCAACATTCTCAGGATATTGTTGCGCCAGCTCGCGAATCTCGTAGGTGAACTTAAGGAAGAGCCGTTCCCATCGTCGGGCTTCCTCACGGGTATAAGGATAGAAACCGCGAGCGTTGGATACTCCGCGAGCACCTGACTTCACTAACTGATCAATCAGCGGCGGTACGTTCGTAGCGCAGCTCAACTCTGGAAATAGATCTTTCATAACCGCTGCGTATGCCGGAATGCCCGTCAGGTCCATGAACCGGAATGGCCCCGCAAACGTAATCCAATAGCCCAGGTCGTTCCGCAATGACCGATCCACATCCTCGACGTTGGCATAACCGTTCTCTACCAGGAAAAACGCTTCTCGAAACATGGCGTACATGAGACGGTTTGTAATGAAGCCTCGAATATCCCGACGTAGCAGAGATGGCTCTTTTCCCCACATTTTCGACAGTGCTGCCACTCGCTGCGCGTGCCGGACTTCGGACTTGTTTCCGCAAATGATTTCCAGGAAACGAGTCACATGGGCGGGCTCCGCCCAGTGGATACCCAGTATCCGTTCGGGGTGTTTTGCCTGCTCCTGCAAGATTGAAACGGGAATCGCAGAAGTGTTGCTCCCGATCACGTTTTCCGCCGACACAGCCTCTTCGATCTGAGCCAGTGCCGCTCGCTTGGTTTCGAGGTTTTCTACGATCGATTCGATCACCAGTTGAGCGTCTCGCAGATCCGAGAACTCCTCAGTAATGATCAAGTTTTGAATGACTCGAGATGGATCTCGCTGCAGCAAGCCCTGTTTTGCCATCTGCTTTAAGAGGGCCAATATGTGGCGGGATGCGTGCTTGTGCTTTGCCAGACTGCGGGTCACAGCCACTACCGGATGTCCAGCGGCCAGGAGACAGGCGGTGATGCTCATTCCCATCAGCCCGAGACCTACGACTCCGGTCGGTATCTTCGCAGGCGAGCCATTCGCGGCCTCAACGAAGCGGCTTCTGTGTGCTAAGCGATTCTGCGGCATGATCTGTCTCCCATTGAGGTTGAAGCTGCAGAGTGAAACTCTGATACAGCGAGCGGCTCGGAATCGGCCATCGAGTTTTAGATCGCGCATCTGTTGGGAGCGGACGCATCAACGTTTCACCTGGTGGAGATGCTCATTATTATCGGTGTTGAATGACTCCTGGTGTGCCAGGTCAGGCTCATGCGCGATGTAGCCTAAACGTGCGGAGATATTTCCTGCGGCCCTCTTTACCAGGGCCGCCAGTACCGGAACGCGATTGCGCGTGATTTGACTCGAAATTCCCGCTACGCTGATTGCGGCAACGGCCGTTCCATCCTCGTCGAACACGGGAGCTCCTATACATCGGACCCCTGGTTCATCCTCTTCATCGTCAAAAGAGTGGCCCGACTGTCTCACGAGCTGCAGTTCGCGTTTCAATGTGCTCTTGGAAAAGATCGTGCGGCTATTGTGTCGGGCAAACTCTTTCGTCTTAAGGAGACGATCGAGTTCGTCATCGGGGAGGAATGCGAGAAGAACCTTTCCAACTCCCGTGCAGTTGACATCGAGGCGTCGTCCGATCCACGATGCCAGCCTGACCAATCCTGGCGCTTCAACTTTGTCGATGATTACCGCTTCATCGCGTTCCAGCACCGCCAAGTGTACGGTGAACCCGGTCTTTTCCATGAGAGAACGTAAGAATGGCTGGGCTTCTTCACGCAGATCTAGGTTCTCGATCGCGTTCCTGCTCAGGCTCACCAGACGCAGGCCGAGGCAGTATCTGCCCGTGTTGACATTCTTCTGCAGAAATCCTCGGTGCTCAAGGGTTGAGAGAATGAGATGCGCGGAGCTTTTTGGAATTCTGAGTCTTCGAGCAATTTCCGAAAGCGAGAAGCCACGTTTCGCTTCTGCCAGGCATTCCAGCACCGAAAGAGCCCGCTCGATCGACGGTACCGAGTAATCCTTGAGCTTGGCCACGACAAACCTCGACTCTAGTTTAAAACGCGCGTTCAATCGGCTGGACAAGGCGACGACGTGTCTTAAGATACGATTCCCGGGAAATTGGGTCAATCGAAGAAGGACGAATGCGGCTGCAACTCGTCAAATAATGTTCATCCAGTTCGACAGAGACTTGGCAAGTTCACCTTCGTTAACCATCACCTCTCCCTGCCGCAGTATGTACTGAAAACCCACCGGGGCTACGGCAGGTACGTCATAACTGGCATCGCTACGAACTCTTTCCGGATCGAACACCGTGATGTCTGCCACATAACCCTCCGCGATCCGGCCTCGATCCTCTAAATGAAATCTCGCTGCTGGCTGGCCTGTGACTTTATGGACGGCCTCCTGAATGGTCAGCCACTTGCGCTCGCGGACTATATCCCCAAGCAGCGATGGGAACGTTCCGTAAAGGCGCGGATGCGAGCGTCCCTTGGTATAAACTCCGTCGGTAATCACAATCGCTAGCGGGTGAGTGAGCAACGCGTGGAGGTTATCAAGTGACTGGCAGTGCTCCACAATATTCACATTTCCTTCTTCTTCCAACAGAATGTCTATCACTACGCTCTCGGGTGTGTCTTTGCGTTCGTCAGCGATTTGCTGGATTGACCTGCCCACGAGCGAGGAAACATCGTTTGCAACCGAAGTGATGACTACGCCATCCCATCGTGCCTCGGGTTGAATCCGAGTGCGTATGAACTCACGCTGCGCAGGATCACGAAGCCGCGAAAGAAGTTTCGCGATTCCGCCCTCCATGGCGGACTGGGGCAGCACCTGGGTAAGTACCGTGGAGCCCGCGAGCCAGGGATACGCGTCAAACGCGACATCGACACCCCGCGCTGAAGCATGCTCGATTACCTCAATGGCGCGTTGCTGTAATGGCCAGTGATCCGGGCCGGCAGCCTGCAGATGAGAAATCTGGAGGCGGCATCCCGAATCCTCGGCAATTGAAATCTGTTCCCTCACCGCGTCCAGCAGTCCGGCGGAATAACTTCGCATGTGTGTGGCGTACACGCCGCCACGGCGCGCGACGACGCGGCAAAGATCCGTCAGTTCTTGCGGCGACGCGCCGGATCCCGGACTGTACATGAGCCCCGAAGAGAAACCCGCTGCCCCTTCCTGCATCGCCTCATCCAGCAGAGCCGACATTGCGTCAAGTTCACGGCTGCCAAGCGCTCTGCCAGTATTCCCAGCAACCTTGATTCTTAGTGAACCATGCCCAACCAGCGATGTAACCGTTGCCACCTTCGATTTGCTCGCGCTGGCAAGATAATCGGAAGCAGAATCCCATCCCCAACCATCATCGCCACAGAAGATGCCGTTCGCGAAATCCCTCAAGTCCTGCTGGTTTTCCGGCATAGGATATGCGGAGAAGCCACAGTTTCCGACCACCTCAGCCGTCACTCCCTGGAATAGCTTTTCGGTTCGATTCTCCAGCACCTGAAGATCCGAGTGACTGTGAACATCGATAAACCCTGGCGCAATCATGCAGCCCCGGCAGTCGATGACGTTGTACTCCGCGCCTTCCGCTGCACCAGCCCAGTTGCTCTGCGGGCCGCCCACAGAAACAATCTGGCCGGCTGAAATGACGACCTCGCCTGGAAACGGAGGAGCGCCAGTGCCATCGACGATGGTGCCGCCCCTCAGGACAAGTCTCGCGCTCTGTTTAGGTTGCCTCATTCATTCCAAATTCCGGACTGCGTAGGAAAACATCGTGCGACCCAGTCCACTTTCCTCGCCCCTATCGAGTCACTACATTCACTTGATTGATCCATTGCGCGTCTGGGCGCTGCGACTAAAGTTCGCGGATATCCTTTCCCCAACGGAGGCTGTTGTGCCAGTGATTACGACCATAGTCTTGATAGTCCTCCCAATGACTGTTCGATTCAAGCACCATCGTAGGCTTCGCTCCTTGCGCCTTCTGCAGGAACAGCGGCCGCGAAGATCGTTGCTCCGGGCTCAAGATAGAGCGCGACCTTTTGAGGTGAATCGAGTAGCAAGCATAAATGCCCGGCGGAAATCGCACCGTGCCGCCGGCTCGATTATTGGCGGCGGCGATTGCATTGCTGACGGCTCGGGTGTCGATGGTTACGCCGTCACCCCGGGCGCCGTAGGCCCTTGTATCAAAAACGGCATTTGGATCGCGGATTGGCGGAGGAGTAGGTTCCGCATAAGCACGGGCCGTAGCACCCTTTGCAGCTGCGACGAATCCCGCACTTGCCACTTTCAAAAACTCTCTGCGGATCGAAGTCATGGCTGCGTTACCGGAGGGTCAGGAAACCAATGCCTCCCCCGTTTGTCTCAAAAACTCGCCCTCAATCCAAACTGGATAAGGCGGTTCCGTAGGAGGTTGGGCCGCCGTACGCGCCTCCACCCGCGGTACCGCCGATATACGTGCGAACCCATTACTGGCGCCAGCAGCCACCTGGTTGCCCGGCAATCCTAAATTGACATTGTTGAAGTCATTCAACAACTCGGCGCGGAACATTATTGAGGCTCGCTTCCCCACCTTGTTCGCGGCCAGTTTCAGTGTGAAAAACCGCGCTTCCCTTTGTCAAAATGTTCGAGCAACGAAAGTGCTCAATCAATCGACAAGGAATACTTCTGAAGTTTTGCCACTCATCAATCTTTAGTCAAAACACGCGTTCAATACGGTGGACAAAACGTGGACAGAGCAATAAACGCTCCTACAATACGATGGCTCCCGCCGCCGGGTCAATCACGGATGGTCGATAACGCAGGGGACACTCAAATAGCGTCCATCCCATTGGACAGACAACCCGGCGATCGGAAAATTACGTTGACAACAATGCCGGAGAGGAACTACTTACAGGAGACCGAACTTTGAACGGGTCGCCTTGTGACCAAAACCGACGGCCAGAGCACGTGCAGGCGATGAGGTTTGAAGGTCGGCCCACGAGGGTGACATGCACATTCGGTGGTTGCGTTCTCTGTGCTTCTTTTCCGCTATCCTTATCGCTTCAACACAACTTCTTGTGGGCCAACTGAATCGCGGCACAATCGAAGGAAACGTCACCGATCCGCAAGGCGCGGCAGTTCCCGGAGTTGAAATCACCATCACAAGCGTCGCCACGAATGTAGTCACAACCACCCAAACGAACAGCGCCGGATACTATCGAGCTCCTGCTCTCGTGCCGGGGATCTACAACGCGCATTTCACGGCAAACGGGTTTACCCCGGTTGACGTTACCGCCATTGAGGTACAGTCTGCCAATCGACCCGAGTTGATACGAAGTTGCGGGTAGGGTCGATCCACAAAAGATTGAGGTGAAGGCCGAAGTACCGTTGCTGGAAACGGACGCCAGCAACTTCAGCAGTACTTTGCAGGCTGACATAATTCAGAATGTCCCTCTAGCCGGTCGAGACTTACAACAACTGACGTTCCTACTGCCCGGAGTCAACAACGTCGGTGGTCCCCCCGGAAGCAACTTCGGGTTTGATAGTCAATTCGGAACCTTCCCGGATCCGACCCATCTTCTCGGATCCGCTATTGCCGTGAACGGCGGCCAAAGCGGAGCCAACGCCTGGTATTTGGACGGGAATTTAAACATATCGAGTTTTTGAGAAAACATAGTTGTCAACCCTTCCCCCGATTCAGTCGCGGAATTCCAAGCAATTACCACTGCATTTTCCGCCGAATACTCGCACACAGGAGGTGGTGTCTTCAGCACCGTCTTGAAGTCTGGTACAAACAACCTGCACGGAGACGTCTACGAGTATCTTCGCAATAGCGCGACCAATGCCACGAACCCTTTTGACACAAGGGGGGGCTTCAGTCAGACGCTTGTGCAATTTAATAACTTTGGCGGGACGCTAGGTGGGCCGGTCAGGATTCCTCATATTTACGACGGTCGAAACAAAACGTTCTTCTTTTTTTCGATAGATGCAACGGTCCTTCATCAGAGTGGCAATAATGCTTATACCGTTCCTACGCCTCTGATGAGTCAGGGTAACTTCAGCGAAGATCCGAATGTTGCGAGTAACGGAATCTTCGACCCAAACACGACTGCGGGTCCTCAATCAGACGGCACTTTTGAACGGACACAATTCACCAATCCCGACGGGAGCATGGCAACGTCCATCCCGACGAATCGCCTCGACCCCACCGCGATGTTCTTTATGAATTCTTTCCCCCAGCCCAACCACATCGATACTTTGGGCGGCTGTCCCTTGGCGTCCAGCGGTACCTATAGCATTTGCAACAACTACGAGGGCCACAGCGGAAGCAGTCAGGACCCCGTTAATCTTTCGATCAAGGTTGACCACCAAACCGGGAAGGGTAGATTTTTTGCCGAGTGGCTATTCAGCCCAACGCAGTACCGCAATTTCGCTGTGCCGTGGACTGGCCCCACATTCCCGCAGAGCAGCATTGGCTATGGTTCGCCATACAATTTCGGTATTCGCAGTCAGGTTGCCGCGCTGGGCCACACCTACGCCTTCAGTTCCACGCTGGTCAACGAATTTCGCGCCAGTTTCAGCCGTCAATTCCTCTCCACGCTGGCACATCCCTATCCTCAGAGCGTCACCGCGCAGTCGGAGGTGGAGCAAACTCTGGCCCCGAGTCTCTTACCTGGGAATGCGTTTTTCCCAACGCCTAACTTCGCCCTTACCAGTACGCCTGGAGGCGGATATGTTGACTTTGGCCCAACTCCCTGGACGAACATAGCGACTGGATCGGAAGCATACACAATTCTCGATAACGTGACAAAGATCATCGGCAAACATACCTTAAAGATGGGTTTTATCTATCGCCTCGATCATGCGAGTTATGAGAGCAGCGATCCCACCACTTTAGACTTTTCCGGCTCGCTAACCCAGGATCCTATTTCCGGCTTGGGTGGTAACAGTTTCGCGCAATTCATGTTAGGGGCCGTTCCAGCGGATGGTTCTACATTTGCTGGTAATCTACAGCCGCCCTACATACGTTGGCGCTCGTGGGGATTCTTTGGACAAGACGATTTCCACATCAAGCCCAACTTCACCCTGAATCTGGGATTGCGCTACGATCTCAACGGTTATTTCAGAGCCCGCTATTACCCGATGAGTAATTTCTGCTTCACTTGTTTGAATCCATTGACAGGGTTGCCGGGAGAAAACATTTATGAAGGGAGCCCGGGATTTCCCAACGGTGACGTGTTTCCCGCCAATCACAACAGCATCGCGCCTCGGTTCAACTTTGCGTGGTCGCCCTCCGCGCTCCGAAAAACCGTAATCCGGGGCGGATATGACATTTTCTATACTGACGCGATTGAAAACCTGAATGCGCCCGGTCAATCAGTGGTCAACGGATCCGGCTGGAACCGAGGCGGAAGTTGGGATCAGAGTTTTTATCCGCAGTGTGTTGCATTTCAGGGCCCTGCGTAGCGTTTCCCTTGAGCGACACGACGACCAACAAGACAAGCCTCTTGTTTCCATCCATCACGGGGCCTTATCCTGCGCAAGGACGCGACAACCTTCTAGGAGCTACTTACGCCTTTGTTAAACCGACGCGTGATCCAATGGTACAGAGCTACACCTTAGAAATCCAACGAGAGCTGCCTGGCAACTTGTCGCTCTCAATAGCTTATGTCGGCACTCACGGAAGCCACCTGGCGGGAAGCGGACCAAGCGCCTATCTCTACAATAATGTTTCTACTAAAAACAAACTTGCCTACGAAAGTCAACTGTTCAGTAACTATCCAATTTCGCAATACTATTCGGGGCAAACCGCGACCCAGCTCGGTGTGCTATACGGGAACCCAGTGAATGGCCCTGTGACCCAGCTATCGCTCGCGACGCTGTTGGAGCCCTATCCGTTCTTTCCGACGATTCCGACGAACACCACGTTTGCCGGCATGACTACGTATAACGCCATGAACCTGCGGCTGCAAAAGCGATATTCGCATGGCTTTGATTTCATCGTTGCCTATACCGTTTCTAAGCAAATGGATAATTGGTCCGTAGGCGGGGCCGGTGTCGGAGTGGTGGATCCGATTCACTTCACCCGGTCGGGCGTTATCGGAGGGCGAGGCGGCCAATTGGAGAGTGCCTTCGGTGGTCCGCAGTCTTTTCAAGACCCGGATAACAGGAGCGCCGATCGCTCCATCGCGGATGATGACATACCCCAGCAATTCAACATTGCCGCCACCTATGAACTCCCCATTGGTAAAGGACAACCTTTTCTGCACGCAAAAGGAATATTGGGCAGTTTTCTCCGAGGCTGGAAAACCAGCGGCAACTTTAACGCCCAACGAGGGCTCCCGCTACCCATTTCGTGCCCTTCAAGCACACTTCAAGAATTGAGCACCCCCGGTTCCGCATTCCAGGAGTCGGGCGGCAGGTGCAACCAAATCGGCGATCCCCGTTTCAGCGGCCATCGCTCCAAGGCCGCGGAAATAGCCGACTGGATCAACCCGGCCGCATTTGAGCCAGCCTATGGCAATGACCCTACTTTTTGGGCGAACTATAGCATCCTCGATCCGAGAGCGTGGACCTTCGGAGACATGAAACCGAGGACGGACGCGATTCGTGGCCCCGGGTTCTGGAATCTCGATTCATCGCTGATGAAGGATTTTCGTCTAGAGGAGAGCGAGTACGTCGAATTTCGCTGGGAAGTGTTCAATACTCTGAATCATCAAAACTTGGGCCTTCCCAATACGACATTTTGTCTGCCTCCCGGACCTGATGGCGAGACGAACCTCGTGCAGCAAGCCGGTTGCACATTTGGCTTGATTACCGGGGTCCAAACCGACCCCAGAAACATGACCTTTGCTCTTAAGTTCGTGTGGTGATCGGGCGACATCGAACTCCAACTTAGCCGCTGAGGGCGGGACGAAGCTGATGTATGCGCGGTTAGACAGAATCGGTTTTTACGCAGCAAATGTAGAAATTACCAAGACTGGCTGGAGTTATTAAGAATAGATGGAAAACGCCTGTATCTGCGGCAGACGCTGTCTCCGACAGAATCATGCGTTTGCCATTCAACATAGGGCGCCTGTCCAGCGCAATGGACGCGAACTGTTTTTAAGCGCGGAAAGTCGTTGACGCCAAAGAGCAGTTCCCCATATATGAAGCACGGGATTATCCGGCGATCTAGCGCTCTCGAAATCAGGGTGCGGAAATGAGGATGTCATGAAGCATGTGCGGGGAGTCTCAGCTCTGCTGTTATGTCTCTTTCTATTGCCAGCGCTTGCCCATTCACAAATGAGCAAAGTGAAGACCGTTTTTGTGGTCATGATGGAGAATCATAACCGAGAGGGGAATGATGCCGGTGCGTCCTTCAATGACCCGGACATCGACCACAACCCGCTCGCTCCGTTTATTAACGGTACGCTAAAGAAGATAGCGGCGCAGCCACTCAGATATTTCAATCCCCCGGGTAACCATCCTAGCCAGCCCAACTACTTATGGCTGGAAGCCGGCACCAACTTCGGCCAGCTTACTGATACTCAGCCCGGCCAGGTACCTGCAATTAAGCCCAACTCAAAGCATTTGGTGACAACTCTTCAAGCCGCGGGTATTTCCTGGAAGGCCTACGCTGAGCATGATTACGGCAGCCCTGAATTTCACGTGTGTCCGCTTGATTTCTCTTACGTGGATGTAAATCACTTAGCCCCTGTCTATTTCAACGACGTGAATGACGGCTTGAATCCGAAGTCACCGGAATGTCTGGAGCACGTCGTACCCTTTAACAATCTCGCCAAAGATCTGAGCGCACATACGGCCGCCCAATACAATCTCATCATTCCGAATCTGTGCCACCAGGGACATGAGGGAATAGCTTCGTGCGATCCGAGCGAGCCGGGAAGCAACACGCGTCGCTCGGATCAATGGCTGAAAAAGAATCTGCCAGTGATTATGAACTCAGATGCGTACAAGAACGATGGCGCTCTATTCGTAATCTGGGATGAAGCAGAAGATACCGACAAGTACAGCGATGGACCGATTTTCTTTTTCTTGCTGTCGCCACTCGCCAAAGGGGGAGGCAAAACAGCTTATACCAATAAAATTCACTACGACCACAGCTCGACCCTGAAGACGATCGAGGAGATATTCAACGTCACGCCTCTGCTGGGCGGCGCGGCAGATCCTAAGACGAAGGATCTGAGCGACCTGTTCAGGTGAGGCAACTTGAGAAAGCTAGATTGTGAGCGAGTACACGCGTCTGATATGGATCTGGTGTCTAACTACGCGGCTGCTTGGCTCAGTTGGCGATGAATTTGGCTCAGAGAACTTTGGAGGTTCCAATGAAGCGATCTTTTGGGTTTCCCTCACGTCCAATACCATTCCTGCAGATTGCTCAGAGCTTGCTGTTCCTGACAATAGCGTGCGGGGCGTTCGACGGCGCGGCACAGTCGCAGGTATCGCCCAAGAATGCTCAACCAGACAATGCGACAACGGTGCAATCGAAGTTGCCGCCCTGGGTTCGGGAATGCAACCTAAGGGCGCTTGCTCGATCCATTACGAATTCGAAGAGCGCCTCAGCTGTTAGCGATGCTTCTGCCGGTTCAGCCTTTGGAGTGGGTACGCCGCAGTACAAAGTAGTCGCCGACAAGCTGGTTAGTCCGCAAGGGGTCGCCACTGACGCTGCGGGAGATCTGTATGTTACAGATAGTGGCTTGCAGCAAGTATTCAAGATTACGCCAGACGGAACCCGATCCACCGTGGGTAGCGGATTCATGGTACCGCAGGCTGTCGCCGTAGATGGAGCGGGAAATGTGTACGTGGCTGACAGCCAAGCCGGAGTCATCTACAAAATTACGCCCGAGGGGACGCAGCGGACCGTGGGCAGTGGCTTCTACATGCCGATGAGCGTGGCTGTGGATGCGGCAGGCAACGTGTATGGCGCAGACCCGTGGGACGATTTCGTGGCCCAGATCGCGCCCGATGGCACTCAAACCAATGTGGGCAGTGGATACGAAACTCCGGTAGGAGTCGCCGTCGACGCAGCCGGTAACGTGTACGTTGCGGACACCTACAGCGCGGCAGTATTCAAGATCGCCACTGACGGAACTCAATCGACCATAGGGAATGGGCTAGTTGCTCCAATGTACTTGGTCGCCGATGCTGGAGGAGACATTTACGTGACGGACACCGGTACCAGTTCGTTGGATAAGATAAACCCCGACGGAACAACTACGATCGCTGCGCGCGGTCTAGATGTTCCGATAGGCGTAGCCTTGGACGTTTCGGGTGATCCCTATGTTGCCGATTCCTTCGGCGAAAGGGTCATCAAGGTCGACCATAAGAATTAAGGTGTGCAAGAAGAGCCTCCGCCAAAAGCTCTCGTTACGTTCATTGCCGCGAAACAAGGTGCGCTGAGGAGGGAAATGGGGGCCGAGTAGCATTCCAGGTCGAGGAAGCTGGCGATAAGCGCTGAGTGCAGTGTGAAAGAGCACCTCTGAGGAGGTCGAGAGGACCGTAGGTTACAAAGCTTTGGCTTGAGAATTACGAAAATGAGAAGAGGGTGATGGCCAGCCTTCGCGTTCTCGGTTTCCTCACTATCTTTTGGATCGCACTACTCGTTGTAGCACTTTTGGTACGTCACCGATCGTGCGGGTCCGTCCAAGCTCTTCGCACCAGGCATGGAAACGAAATAACGTCTGACCAATTGGTCGTTGTGTTTCACAGTTGAAATTGGAGAGGGCATGAAAAAGACAGTAGGTGTCCTGGCGGTCTTGATGCTGGTCGGTTGCGGCGCAGCTTCGGGCGCAGGGCCGACCGTCTGGGTAGTTCCGAGTACTCTATTGCGGGTGGGCCCCACCGACGCCGCTGCCACCGGCGCAACCGCAACGATATACGGTGGGCAAGGGGAATACGTTGCCTTTCAGGTGGCCGTGCAGGCCCCTTCGGGCGGTTTGACGAACGTCAGGTTGTCGGTATCGAGTTTAACGGGACCGGGCAGTGCGACGATTCCAAGCAGCAGTCTGATTCTCTATCGAGAGTCTTATATCACGATAAGTGCCGCGCAACACAGCTCTGCTGGTTTTGAAACCCCTGGTCTTCCGTACACTTCCGACAATGGAGTCCAGAATGCGTCCATCACCACCAGCAACGAAACTCTCCTCGACGCGTTGATTCCGGCAATTGATCCGGCCACGGGGAATCCTCCCACGTCAGGAGCCACTTATCCGTTTGAGCTCTCGAGTCTGGCCGCCAATAACAACACAGTCTTCTGGGTAGACACGTTTGTGCCTCGCGTAACGACCGCCGGGACCTATATCGGTACTTATACGGCGTCGAGCACTCAGGGATCTGCTGAAGGAACGATTTCGCTGACAGTATGGAATTTCACGTTGCCGCTAAAACCGTCGCTCCGATCGCTTTTAGGTGGAGGCGACTTTAATCTGTCTGCGGGCGGCGCGCTGGCTGCCGGCATAGAAGCGGAGCTTCTCAGAAACCGATTCATGCCTGACACCTCAGGCTTGGTCAACGAGAGCACTGACATCAGTCAATACGGGCTGAATGACTTCGACCTGGGTTACTATGAAAACGTTTCTTACGGCGCGTGCACGGGCAGCGACCTCAAACCTGCACCCCCTACCTTGAGTGCTTTGCAGACTGCGGTCAGCGCGCAGCCAACAGGTCTTTACTTGAGCGACTACACCGCCGATCCAGAGTCGAGTTGCAGCAATACCGCGTACTACAACTCCGTGATCGCCTGGGCTAAGGTCTTGCATCAGGCGGTCGTCACGGGTGTTCCGGGTCAAATTGGTGTCGACAATATGGTCTCGCAACGACCCGATTCCGCAGCGGCCGCCGGCGGACTTTTCAACGACGGTCTTGGTACCGGCCGTTCCGCCGTGGATGATTGGGCGATGCTTCCGCAGGACTATGACGTGGCCCAGACCGACACTTACGATGGATTGCCCAATGTGACGTATGTCCTGCAAAAGGGAGACAAAGTCTGGTCATACACAGATGAGGTACTTGACTACTACTCCCCAAAGTGGGAACTGGACTTTCTGCCTATCAACTACCGCATTTGGCCAGGCTTCCTAAACCAGAGCCTGGGGATAACCGGGACGAATTACGGGGCTGTCTCTAATTGGAACTCGCAATCAGCCGCATGGACCAGCTCTTTATCCAAGGGTTATACAAGCAGCAGTAACGGTTACTTCCCGGAAGAAGGCATTCTGGTCTATCCAGGCGGGCCGGCGGGGTTGCAGAGTACGTCAAGCTATCAAGGCGTCGCGCCCTCCATACGGCTCAAGTATCTGCGGGATGGCGAACAGGACTACGAGTATCTGCAACTGCTCAAGAACTGCGGGCAAACACCGAACGAGACTGCCATCTATTCACTCTCGGCTTCCGGCAGCGAGTATCCCAACTGGCATGACTGGACGATGAACGAGGCGAACTTAGAATCAGCACGTGTGACATTGGGGAACCAGATTAATAGCGAGTGTTCCTCGGGCGTGACGCTGGAGTCAATCGCGATAACGCCGACGAGCGCCTCGATCGCGGCAGGCGGAACGCAGCCGTTCACGGCTACAGGAACCTATTCGAGCTGTCCCACCCAGAACATCACCGGTTCGGTGACATGGGCGTCGTCGAGCACGACAGTGGCGACGATCGCGTCGACCGGCGTAGCCACAGGGGTGACGGCGGGTTCGACAAACATCACGGCCAAGAGCGGATCGATCACCTCGAACACTTCGGCGCTTACGGTCACTTCTGCGAGCCCAATCACCGTGTCCATAACGGCACCCGCGAACAATGCCACTGTGTCCGGAGTCACCACGCTGACGGCCACTGCTTCGGGAGGCGTAGGGGGTGTGGCAAGCGTGCAATTCGTGATCGATCTGGGATTCAGCGACCAAGAAAACGCAGGAGCGGCGATCACGAAGGCTCCGTATACCACGACTTTCAACTTCGCAACCCTCAGTGCGGCATGGTATGACGTCTCGGCCGTCGCAACGGATACGGCGGGCAACACCGCTACTGCGACCATCGAGGTGGATGACACCGATTAATCTAATGCCGAAGGTAACTCAGTCGTTCCTGCCCGAGCTTCCCGGCGGAAGCTCGGGCAGATCATCAGTAAGAGTTTGAACATACGCGACATCTTTAATGAATGAGATATCGATGAAGTGTATTCAACGTGCCTACTACGCGGGCCCACGCAGTTGGCTGGCAGTTGTAAGTTGCCTTGCGATCTTTCCGTTCCCGGGACTCGGCTGGGCGCAGGAGAGCAAGGTCCTTGGCACGGCTCCGATCGTTTGGGCTGTTACAAGCTCTTTGCTCCGAGTTGGGCCAACCGATGCGGCGGGCAGCGGGACCGCGGTCACCGTCTATGGCAGTCGCGGAGAATTTGTGCCCTTTCAAATAGCAGTTAAGGCTCCCGCCGGAGGGCTCACGAACGTCCGCTTGTCTATACCGAACGACTTGGCCGGCCCGGGCGCTGCGACGATCTCTAGGGCGAATCTGATTCTGTACAGAGAGTCCTACATAACCGTGCCAGCCGACCAACATAGCGTGCTGGACTTTGAAAGCTGTCCGCCAGCTCCCAACCTCTGCCCCACATGGTTCTACAACGGTGACAATGGAACCCAGGTGGTACCCCTTACAATCGATACGTTCCCGGACGCACTAATCCCGGCCATTGACCCCGAAACGGGGAAGCCCCCCAAGGCGGATGCGACCTATCAGTTTGAACTCCCTAGCCTGCCTGCCGGCAAGAATGTTGTCTTCTGGGTTGACGCCCTGGTGCCCCGTGGAATCCCAGCGGGGACCTACACGGGCACTTATGCCGTGTCTAGTTGCCAGGGATCTGTCGAAGGCATGATTAAGCTGACAGTATGGAATTTCACGCTGCCGTTGCGGCCGTCATTGAAGTCCCTTTTCGGTGGAGGCGACAGCAATCTGTCCGCAGCTGGTGCACTGGCGGCGGGAATAGAGGCCGAACTTCTCAGAGAGAGAATCATGCCTGATACCGCGGGAACGGCGTTGGCCGGCGAAAGCACTGACATTAGCCGACGTGGGCTGAATAACTTCGACTTGGGATATTATGAAGACGTTTCTTACGGCAACTGCACCGGCGAGCATCTCAAACCCGAACCTCCTTCCCTCCGGACTTTGCAAGCCGCAGTGGACGCGCAACCAATAGGCCTCTACTTGAACGACTACACGGCTGATCCAGAGTCTAGCTGTTCGAACAAGGCCTACTACGAATCAGTGATTACATGGGCGAAGGTTTTGCACCAAGCGGTCGTGACCGGTGTGCCAGGCCAAGTGGGTGTCGACAACGTGGTGTCGCAGCAACCTGTCTTCGAACTTTTCGACGATGGCCTCGGCACCGGCCGTTCCGCCGTGGATGTTTGGACGATGCTGCCCGAAGACTATGATAGCGCCCAACTGGTCTCGACCGACGGAATGAATAATGTGGCCTATGTCCTGAATAAGGGGGACAAAGTATGGTCTTACACAGATGAGGTAATCGATACTTATTCGCCCAAGTGGGAACTGGACTTCCTTCCGATCGATTACCGCATTTGGCCGGGCTTTCTTAGCCAGAGTCTTGGGATAACGGGCATGAATTACTGGGCTGTCTCTAACTGGAATTCGGAAAGAGATGCTTGGACTAGCGCTTTGTCCGCGGGAAATACGTCCCCGGGCGATTACTTTCCCGGCGAGGGCATATTAGTGTATCCAGGTGAGCAGGCGGGACTGCAAAGTGTGAAGAGCTACCAAGGTGTGGCCCCTTCTATGCGGCTCAAGTATCTGCGCGACGGCGTGCAGGACTATGAATACATTCGAGCGCTCAAGAGCGGTGCCTGCGGTCAAGCCATGTTTGTTAGGAAAGTCATGGTTTCGCTGTCATCGTCCGGAAATAATGATCCGAACTGGCATGACTGGACAATGAATGAAGCCGCGCTGGAATCGGCACGTTTGACATTAGGGCGGAAGCTTTCTAGCCTCGGATGCGCACCTTGACGGGAGAAGCGGCAATGTGGATTCGGGCTTGCTTTACATCTGCAAAAGAGAATGTTCGTTACGGTTTGAAGAGCCTGCCACAACTCGTTAACTGGAGGCAATAAGAACAGCGTCAAACGAACTGATGCCGTCGCACGAGGTATGAGAATGAAGATTACAAATCACGGTCCGGCCTTCCTGCTCATCGTTCTCCTTTCGTTGTCTTGGACCGGGTTGGCCCGGGCACAGGATTCTATCCTGGCACGCACTCCGCCCATGGGGTGGAACAGTTGGAATCACTTTGCTTGTGAGGTGAGCGATTCAGTAGTGCGGGCTCAGGCGGACGCGATAGTGGGCAGTGGCATGAAGTCCGCCGGATATGTATACGTCCTGATCGATGACTGTTGGCAGGGAAGTCGTGATGCTTCCGGCTACATCCGCCCCAATGCAAAGTTTCCTGACATGAAGCGACTAGCCGATTACGTTCATAGGAGGGGCTTGAAAATGGGAATCTACTCTTCGCCCGGCCCAAGAACCTGTGAAGGTTATGCCGGGAGTTATGGTCATGAGGAACAGGATGCCCAAACCTATGCCGATTGGGGAATGGATTATTTGAAGTACGACCTGTGCAGCTATGACGGCATGGGCGATCAGGTTGCGGCGTACAAGAGAATGGGCGATGCGCTGAAGAAGACCGGTCGGCCTATGGTGTATGCCATGTGCCAATACGGAATGCAGAAGAGTTGGGAGTGGGGTGCCTCCGTGGGAGGCAACCTCTGGCGTACGGACGACGACATTCGCGACAACTACTACGTAATGGCGGAACTTGGGTTCGGGCAGAACGGCCTCGAGCAGTTTGCCGGGCCCGGCCATTGGAATGACCCCGACATGCTTGAAATTGGTAACGGAGGGATGACCACGGACGAGTATCGGACGCACATGAGTCTGTGGTGCATACTCGCGGCTCCGCTCATGGCCGGCAACAACCTGGCAGACATGGATGCTCAGACCCAGGCACTTCTCACAAACCCGGAGGTGCTTGCCATAGACCAAGACCCGCTCGGCGTCCAGGGTCACCGGATCAAACAAGAAGGGCCCTTGGAGGTGTGGGCGAAGCCCTTGAAGGATGGAAGCACCGCAGTGGGTATGTTTAACCGCGGCTGGGGATCTATGTCGGTGACGCTGGACTTTAGTGATGTTGGCCTCGGCAACTCCTTAGTCTTGCGGGACCTCTGGGCGAAGAAAGATCTCGGGTCATTCCAAGATAGGTACACGGCGACCGTGCCTCAGCATGGGGTGGTCATGCTCCGGGTAAAACGAGGCGGCTAATATTTATGGCAGAAGCAATTCAGTCAGGGCAGCGAAGGACGTGGGCTAACCTTGTAAGTTGTGGACTCGCGCGCTGGCTGATGTTTAGCCCCATTGTTGTTCGCGCATTCGTGATAACCGCGTGGGCCATGTCTGGACATAACGCGCTCCTGCCTCAACCCCAACAAATAAATTATGGGACGCATCAGCTTCGCGTACGCGGCATGGGCATCCGATTGGTGGGAGAACCCGCGATTGAAGATCGCTTTGCCGCGGAACAGTTGTCGGCCTGTCTCTCCGACATCGCCAAGGAAGCTGTTCTGATCTCCATGGGCGAATCGTCGGAACGCGTGATCGTGCTGAAGCGGACCGGCGAGGTTAGTCCACTGCCGCTTCCTGGCGAACAGCCGGGACCCGAGTCGCGCGAATCTTACATGCTGAAAATGACGCCTGACGGTGGCTCGGTTCAAGCCAAGTCATCGGCCGGATTGTTCTACGCGGTACAAACCCTTTGCCAGTTGGCCGAGGGGAGCGCAGCCGATGCCTCGCTTCCAGAAGTCGACATTCACGATTGGCCATCGCTTGCGTACCGGGGAACCATGGTCGATATAAGCCACGGCCCGTTACCGAAAGAGGACGAAATCGAGAGGCAGTTAAACTTTCTGGCGCGCTGGAAGTCCAACCAATACTATCTTTACTCGGAAGACAGTATAGAGCTGCGCGGTTACCCTCTTCTCAATCCAGATGGACGCCTCACGCAAGATGAAGTACGGCGCATTGTTGCCTATGGACGCCAGCGCCACATTGATGTGATACCTAACCTCGATCTCTACGCTCACCAGCACGATCTGTTTCGGATCGAAAAATATTCAGCGTTGTCCGATCAGCCACACGGAACTGAATTCGATCCCAATAATCCGAAGGTTGCGCCCCTGCTCACCGATTGGGCCAACCAGTTAGCCGACTTGTTCCCCAGTCCGTTCGTCCATATTGGTCTCGATGAGACGTTTCAAATCGAGCGAGCTACTCGCGCCTCTGGCACGGGCGCGTCGCCAACCGCATTGTTCGTGAAGCAACTGGCGGTTGCCACGCGCCTGTTCCAGGAACGAGGGAAGCACGTCATCGCATTCGACGACATCATGGTGAAATACCCCCAGATGATTCCCGATCTTCCTCCTGGACTGATTGCTGCCGCGTGGTATTACACCTCAGAAGATCCTACCTACAAGCACTGGCTTGCCCCATTAGCTGCCAGTCATGTCCCTCACATAGTGGAGCCCGGAGTCATGAGCTATGACAACATAGCTCCAGATTTCAATACGACATTTGAAAACATAGATACTTTCCTGGCTGCCGGCCGGCGTTCCGGAGCGCTGGGTCTGGTCAACACAGTGTGGGCGGACGACGGCCAAGTGCTCTTTCGAATGTCGCTTCCTGCCATGGCATACGGAGCGGCCGCTCCTTGGCAATCCGGCCCCATGGACCGCGCCCATTTCTTCGCGGACTACGCGCATGTGATGTTCCCCGCAACCATCGCTCCTGATATCGCCACCGCGCTGAGCGACATGTCCGCGTCCGAAACAGAGCTACAAAAGGTCCTGGGCGATGAGTTCACGCAGTTTGCCTTGTGGAGAGATCCATTTGTCCCAGCGTACTTAAAGGACGCGCTGCAGGATCAAGGACACTTGCGGGAAACGCGTCTGTTGGCGGAAGACGCCGAAACTCGGCTGTATCAAGCTCTGGCTTCGGGGGCCAATCCGACGACACTCAATAGCTTGTTAGTAGGTGCTCGGCTCCTCGACTATGCCGGGCAGAAGTTCCAAACGCCCCCTGCACTTATCGAACTGTGGCGGCAAATCGGCACTACGCATCCGGATGCCGAAAGGTGGTGGAACGAGTGGGAGTCCCAGGCCGTGCACCAGGACCACTCTCGCCTCGTCGACTTGATGGACGCTATTACAGAACTGCGCCCGCTTTACCGGGCGGAGTGGCTGGATGAATATTCTCCCTATCGGCTCGATTCAGCGCTGGGGAGGTGGGACGCTGAATATGAGTATTGGAGAAAAGTCCAGCAACGATTGCAACAGTTCTCGGACAGCTCACATGAAGGAGACATCCTGCCTCCGCTGGAGAAGCTTGCTGAGGAGCGCTAAATTATGACCGCTCAGAATCGCGATAACGTTTACCCGCCAGCGCCTTCCGCTAGCCTGCCGTCTCTGGACGAACTCAGTCCTGGGGACGGACTGATCAGAGGTGAGATGTCGCACGCCAGGTCCGCGGAGATTCTCAATCGCAATCGACGCTACATACCCGGCGGCGTCGTCTCCGTCAACCGCTCAGTTCAACCTGAGATCGTATTCATTAGGGGGCAGGGCGCATATCTCTGGGATGCAGACGGAAATCGGTATATCGACTATCATGCCGCATTTGCTCCGCACTTCCTGGGACACAACGATCCCTCTGTTACCGAAGCAGTAGTCTCCGTGTTGCGAAAAGGAGCCAGCCTTTATGGCTCTGGAACCACTGAGCTCGAGGGCCAGTTGGCGGAACTCATTTGCCGGCATATACCAGCAGTAGAGTCGGTTCAGTTCCTGAACACTGGCAGCGAAGCTACGTATCAGGCAATTCGTTTGGCTCGAGCAGTCACTCAAAGAGATCATGTCATTGTCATGCAAGGTGGATATAACGGGTGGCACGACGACGTCTCCTGTAATCTGATGACGCCCCTTGATGTGATCGGACCAAGGGTTTCTCCCGGAGAATATCCTTATATTCCGATTAGCGCGGGAATTCCACACGAGCACCAGCAACTCGTTCATCCCATCAACTTCAACGATCTTGAGTCGGTAGAGTATGTCTGTAAGAAGTACTCGATCGCAGCGCTTATCGTGGAGCCAATTCTTCAGAATCTCGGGATCATCAAGCCTGTGGCCGGATATCTGGAAGGGCTGCGTCGGCTGGCCGACCGGTACAACTTTGTCCTGATTTTCGACGAGGTCAAGACCGGCTTTCGTCATGGGATTGGCGGCTATGCCAAGATTGCGGGCGTGATCCCGGATCTCGCCGTTTACGGCAAAGCAATGGCCAACGGCTATCCCATAGCCGCACTGGGCGGCAAAAAGGATCTGATGGATTGGTTCGTCCATCCTGTACCTTCAAAGCGCGTGCTCTTAGCCGGCACTTACAATGCGCATCCGGTTCCCACCGCAGCTGCAATCGCCACCATCGAGCGCCTGCTCGCCAATGATGGACAAGTCTATCGACACGTTGAGTCGTTGGGGAAAATGATGCAGGAAGGCCTGGAACAAATCCTTCGCAACGCTGGGATTGAGGCGGTTGTCGCCAGACAAGGTTCCGCCTTCTGCATATATTTTATGGACCATTGCCCGAAGGACTGGCACGATCTGGCAGCGTCGCACAACGCCGATTTGGATCAGGAGTTACGAAGAAAAATGATTGGCAACGGTATCTATTTCTTTCCGGCCGCGACCAAGCAATGTTCCATCTCCTTTGCTCACACACGGAAGGACATTGAAAGCACCTTGGAAGAGGTTGAGACTGTGCTAACTCTGATTTCGAGGTGATGCGTCCCATGCGATCCTGGCTTCTACTGTTCAGTTGCAATCTTATGTGGGCGCTACAGTTTACCTGCATCAAATTGGTTCAAGATCAGGTCGGCGCATTGTTCACCGTTTGGGGTCCAATGACTCTGGCGACACTGATGTTATATCCGCTGGTTCGATTGGAGGCGAAGCATTCCCTAAGCCGGGACTGGCGGAGAAGCGATATCTTCGTCTTTTTCTTGCTGGCTGCAGTGGGCGTGTTTCCCGGACAAGTGCTTGTCACGTGGGGAACTCGCATGTCGCTAGCCAGTAATGCTGCACTCTTGATGTTGACGCTGCCCGTGGCTACAGCATTCCTGGCGTTTATCTTTTTGCACGAAAGCATGACACCGATCCGGTGGGTCAGTTTTGCGCTGGCAATAGTCGGCGTGCTCATGTGCTCCGATATCGATTTTCGATCTCTCCACTTTGGAAAAGGGTATTTGTATGGAAATATCTTGATTTTCCTCGGTACTTTGGGCAGCGCGTTTTATAACTCGTACGGCAAAAAGATACTGGAACGCTACTCGCCGACAGAAATGCTGTTCTTTACTTATGTGGCGATGTTGCTCATCATGACCCCATTGACGCTCAGTCAGGAATCGAGAGTGTTCGCTACCATTCCCCATTTCGCTCTCAGGACTTGGATAGGACTCATTTTGCTCACCTTCTTCCATAATTATCTATCGATGGTTCTGTTTCTGAAGGCGCTCAAACAGCTTGATGCGATTCAGGCAGCACTATCGAATTACTTGATTACATTTTTCGGTATTCCCATCGCTGCCATCTGGCTCAAGGAACAATTGACCTTAGTCGCGATTATCGGCGGAGTCTTGATTCTCGGTAGCACGTTACTCATCACCGCATGGGAAAACAGGCAGGCTTCGCGAGAAGCAGTCGCGGTGCCAATACCGCAATAAGAAAGAGACGGTCTCATCGTTGAGAACCCGCACAACAACGCGGCGGAGAAGCTAAAAACGCGACCGCGTGCAATTCTCTGAGAGTGGTTGGAAACGGCAGGGTTCCGACCATGACATGGCTGACGGCCGATTAGCCATCTTACCTCCGATCAACAGATCAATCAGCGCGTTTGTGCCCATGCAGTGTGTCGGCGGTGTGCTTCCTGCAACTTGCGGCCCTTCCTAGTTGCGACAGGCGTACTCGGTCTTCGACGGGCTTCTGCCGTGTGAAGGCCGTGTGTGATTCTTGAGCGGCCGGGTCGGTTCTGCAACAATGCTCAATCTCTCAGTTAGTTGCAGGTGGTTTGATTTCGGTGCAAATACACGACATCAGGAATCATGATCCAACGATGGTCCATTTACGGCCCGGGTCTGAGCCAAAACAGGCCGACGTTTGCCGCTAGGGCAGAGGACATTTGCTTTCTTGGGTGAAAAGTGAAGCCTCGCAGAAATGGTTTAAACAAGAGCGCGCAGCGATTCAGTTCTTGTTCCCCCAATCGAAGATCGTCTTGACTTTGTCCAGCGGACTAGGACGCGGTCGCCTGAATGCGAGGCTGCCAGGAATCACAATCTTGATCTTGGTCCCGTGGTTTGCAGAGGTCTCAATTGTCAGTCGGCCACCAATGCGGGCCGCGCGCTCACGCATGCTTGGCAACCCGAAATGTCCGTCTTTTCCTGTCTCAGCAACCACAGAATCTATACCGATTCCGTTGTCGTGGACGCTCAACGAAAGGTCATCCGCATAGGTCAACGTAGCATCGACACGGCTACCAGCCGAGTGAGCGTGGGCATTGCGAATCGCTTCATAGCCGATCAAATAGATTTCATCGCGAACTATCGGATGCATTTCGCGGGTGTTTCCATTCACGCTAAAAACCGTTTCCATCGAAGGTTCTCTTCGACAGTCTTCCAACGCCCGGCGGAGGCCCGCTGCGAGGTCGTTCGTCTCGATCGTCGATGTCCGCAGGGAATGAAGCGCGGCTCGTCCCTCGTCTGTGGCGCGCACCAGCCACTCCGATAATTGCTCCAAGGCACGGCGGGTTCGAACCGGGTCGTCCGCATTCTTGAGGGCATTTGAGGCGACGAGTTTGCTGCCCTGGATGGTTTGCAGAAGAGTATCGTGGAGCTCGCGAGCGATGCGAGTTCGCTCCGCCAGGCGCTCATCGAAACGGGCGCTGATCGATGTCGCGATTTGTCGTAGTCGAAGACGATAGATGCTCCACATCATCGTCAAAGCCGCGGCAAGGCAGAGGATGCGGAACCAGATCGTCTGAAACCAGGCTGGCGGTATACGGAAGTCGAGCGTCGCGCCTTCGTTATTCCACACGCCATCGTTATTACAGGCGATCACGCGGAAGTGATACTTGCCCGGAGGCAGGCGAGTATAAAAGGCTTCACGGCGCGTGCCCGGATCTTGCCAGTTGGTATCGATCCCCTCCAGTCGGTAACGAAAGCGAACGCGAGATGGGACCGAGAGGCTCAGCGCCGTGTAGGAGAGTTTAAGATTCGTCGATTGCGGTGGCAACTCCAGATTCGCACTGGGCTTGTATAGCTTGCCGTCGCCCTCCAGCGACCGGATTGAAACTGGCGGCGGCACCGTATTTCGTGAAGCCTCCGCTGGATCGAGCCACGCCACGCCTTTCGTCGCCGTGAACCACAATCGGCCGTCCGTTCCCTCGACTTCTCTCGACAGAGAGGACGGCTCACGGGACGATCCCGCGAGGCCATCGGCGGAGGTATAGAGTTCGTACTGCACATGATAGGAGCAGTCGTTCAGGAACCGCAGAACCTCAGAGGACGGGATGTGGATCACACCACGCACCTCATCAAGCCACAGGCTGCCATCAGGAGTTTCGTTGACCCCCAGGACCCGAAATGCATCGCCATCAAACGGGCGCATTTCATGGAAAAGTGTTCCATCAAAGTAAACCAGTTTTGTTCCTCCTAGCCATACACCTCGAGCACGGCCATGGATGGTTATGAGCACTCGTCCTACGGGTGAATTCGCAGGTGTAGCGAGCACATGCAGTTTTCCGGCTTCGATCATTACGATTCCTGATCCACTAAAGCCAAACCAGACCCGTCCCATCGGGTCGGTATACGCGACGGTGGGCGTAAACTTTGCGATCTCCGGAGGGGTGTCGAGGTGCCGCCAGGTGGCGTCTCTCGTCATGTAGAGGATACCTTCGTCCTGAATCGCAGCCCACAGTACACCTCCGCTATCTCCTGTGATCATGGGAGGCCACAAGGATTTTGGCCTGATCGTAGGCAGCGGTATCCGCGCTAGCTTTCCTTCTTTCAAGCGGTAGATGGCACGTTCCGTCGACCACCATACGACACCCCCGGGACTGCGATATGCGTAGAAATAGGGTTCGGTAGGGTTATACAAATCGCCGGGACGAATCGTAGTGAACTTGTCGTCGCCCCAGGTTTCCACCATGTGATCGAAGCTGGTGATCCACATTCTTCCGGCACTGGCCGGGGTCAACAATGTTTGAACCGTTGCGAAAGGCGGAACGACCGGAGCTAATCTGCCTTTGCGGAAGGAATCCAGGCCGCTATTGGTGCCGACCCAGATGTTGCCTTCACTGTCTTGCAGAATTGCACGGACGACATTATCGGTGAGTCCCTGCCTCGTCCCAAAGCTCTCAAAGGTATCTTTCGGCTCTTGATACACATGAGCATCGAGTTCCTCTGGACGAGGGATACGTCGAAGCCCCCGGCCCTCGGTGGTGATCCAAAGCGCGCCCTCGTGATCAAATATTATTGCGCGTGTACCAAAAAGGAGTTCCGCCTTGTCGGATGGCCGCAAGCCGGCCTGCAGCGGCATTGGTTTCACAAATCCGTCCGCTCCAATGAGCCAGAGCCTTCCGTTCGGTGCTTCAACAATTCCGTCGAGGCGACTGGTTGTGACGCCAGTTGTCTGAAATCTGTGAGCTCCAGGCTGCAGAAAAACGATGGTATTCTCCGTCGCGACCCAGAGGATGCCGTGGTGGTCAAGGCAGATGCCCAAAGCTATTTTTCCGGGAAGACCCCAGTCGCGACCTACCTGGACCCAGCGATTACCCTCGAGGTGCATCAATCCGGCTTGTGTCGAAGCCCAAACCGTTCCCTCGGCGTCTGCCGCAAGATGAACGACGGTCGCATTCGGTACGCCATCGTCCGCGCTGTAGACTCTCTCGTTGCCCCCGCGCAACAATGCAATCGTTGACTGGCCCCCGATCCAAAGATCGCCATTCGGACGAGCGAGCAGCGCGTAGACAGCCTGAGGACGATAGCGCTGGAAACTTGCTCCATCGAATTGGTAGAGACCATCGATACTACCGGCCCACAAGTATCCATCGGTCGTCTGAGCGAGGGCCAAAATCCCCGCCGGAGCGCCGTCTTTCTCACCCCAGGCCATATGCACATATTGCTGAATGCTCCGGTCGAAGCTGTGAGCGGCGAGCACGAGGCAAAGGACGACCACGAGGCTGGCGCTAAGACTTAGCGAGAGTTGCCTTAAGCTGGTCATATTTGTAAGAAATTCGTTCGTAGCCAAATGCCCCACCGAGTGACGGAGGAACGAATCGCGGCATCTTGCTGGCACACGTTGCTCAAATCGGCAGCAAACCGCGTCGCAGCGCGATGGTTATCGCATGAGTTCGATCATTGGCTTCCAGTTTGTCCACCACAGTCTTGATCAGGGACGGCACTGTGTTTTCAGGGATCGAAAGTTGATTTGCGATCTCCTTATTGGTGAATCCCTCCCGGATCAGGCGCAACACTTCCAGTTCGCGGTCCGTGGGCGCCCCCTTACCCAATAGTTCTGCCATGCGAGCGCCGATGTCCGGAGGAACATATCGCCGTCCGGCATGCACCGAGCGTATGACGCCCACAAGTTCGTCTTCATCCATGCTCTTAAGAATGTAGGCCGAAGCCCCGGACCGCATTGCGCGTTGAATTTCTCCGTCGCTATCTGAGGTGGTCAGTATGACGATTCGGGATTCTGGAAATTCAGCTCGGATCGCGATCAGCGCGTCCATGCCATTCGTTCCAGGAAGTCGGAGATCCATTAATGTAACGTCGGGGCGGTGCTGACGAAATTCGGCTATGGCCTGAGTTCCATTGCTTGCCTGTGCAACCAGAACCATGTCGGGTTGCGATGCGATGATGGTTCGCAACCCCTCGCGAAAGACCGGATGATCTTCGACGCATAGGATGCGAATCGCACCCGAGGTTGCCTTAGCGACATCCAGCGTCCGCGAATCTGCGGCAACGGCAGGAACGGAGCTTGTAGTGGTTGCCGATCCGTCGTGAGGGTGAAGCCGAAAGACCGGTACGTAGCTGCCGGGGCGATAATAAATAAAGACGGGATCGTCCTTTCCGACCGATTCGTAGTATTCCTTCAGCTTGCTTCGGAGCCTGCGAGCTTCGCTGCGCACAATCGAGTCTTCATTGGGGCGATAAGAAGCCTGTCGGTCATACACCTCTGTGCCGATCACGTACTCTTTCAGCGTTTCGCCCTTGCCAGTCAAGGTTGTTTCGACGGTGAACCGAAGAAATCGGCCGAGCCGGTCCGATTGCGAAAACAGAGAGCTTTCCAGAATTCGAGAAAGCTCATCCCGGATCGTCTTTTCGGAAAATGTGTTCTTGCTTTCTCCCATCACAACTCCGTTCACGAAGACCATTCGGCGAGCGGTGCCGCAGCCGCAAAGTCAACTAATCAATCCAGAGTTCCCCACGATTCGGTGTCAAGGCTGTACCGCGTTGCAGAATTATAAACTCGCCGCGACCCTCTTTTACGAACCCTCATCACGGTGAGCTAACCGTTGCTCACATTTCCGCGTCCTGACCAACATGCGATTGTGGTTCGGGACAGGATGGTGAATAGACAGGCCGTGGAATTGCGAATACTGGCGTTAGTTCCACCTGAGAAACGACGCGAGATCGCCCGTCAGTTGGCACCTTTGAAAGCCGACGTGTTGTTTTGTGAACATGCCTCCGAGGTCGCAACCGCGATCGACGAGGACGACACGTTTCAGGTTGCCCTTCTCCCGGAGATCCTATCCGACGGGGGGTGTTGGGAGCTTTGGGGGCTCTTGGCGCTCTTGCGTCGGCGCCCGGCACTTCTCGTCTACGCACGCGACGCGAGCTTTCGGTTCTGGTCTGGAGTACTGGAGTCGGGAGGCTATGACGTCATCATTGAACCTTTTTCAGATGAGGAATTACAAGACGCCGTGCTGCGAGCGGCGAAGAGTTTCGAGGAAGGATCGCCGAGCGGGTCTGTGCGGGAATGACTCTCGCCTGCCGACGCAATTCGAAATCACAGATACAGGAGGAAGTTCCATGCAGCAACTTCAGACAGCAATCAACGCCACGGAATTGTGGCAGCATACCCGCCGAAAGAATGAAGAGGCGTCGAGGGGTGCGATGGCAACCAGGCCTGTGTCGTCAGTTGTGCGTTCTTGCGGACTTCGTGCAAGCCACTGTTTTCTTTTTTTGGCAATAGGCATGAGCTGCCTCGGTACGATGACATCTTGGGCGCAAGAACCTTCATCGATTGCGAAACAGGCGCAGAATCCGATCGCCAATCTCATTTCTGTGCCTCTGGAAAATGACTTCGATCCTCAAACCGGGTACAAACGGGAGGACAGCTATGTGCTGGAGGCGAAACCCGTCGTGCCCTTCCGCTTGTCGAATAATTGGAATCTGATTACGCGAACGATCATTCCCATCATCCAGGTGCCCGACCTCACGCCGAATGTGAGTGGAGTGAGCGGGTTGGGAGATGTGGAGTTATCGCTATTCCTCTCGCCCGCGAAAGTTGGCCCTGTAATTTGGGGCGTTGGGCCGGCGATTTCTATCCCAACCGCCACGGAAGACATTCTCGGGACAAAAAAACTCAGCGTCGGCCCCGCTGTAGTCGTCCTAAGAAGCCAGGGGCACTGGTTATTTGGAGCGCTGGTGCAAAACCTATTCTCGATTGCTGGGCCATCGGCGCGGCCCGACGTAAATCAAATGCTGATGCAACCCTTCGTCAACTACAACCTGCGGCACGGATGGTATCTCGTTTCGTCTCCCATCATTACAGCGAATTGGGAAGCAACGCCCGCCAATACGTGGACCGTACCGGTCGGGGGAGGCGTTGGTAAGATCGTGCATTTCGGAGAGCTGCCGCTCAACGTTTACACGCAGTTTTTCCGGAATCCGTCCTATCCGGAGGGCACAACCCACTGGTCCGCACGGTTTCAGATGCAATTCCTTTTTCCCAAGAAACGGTAAGGTCCAAGATGAATTGTTCTCCGAGGAAAGGATCGACATGAAACGTACTAGATTTCCTGGCTTGATCGATGTGGCAAGAGTGAGCGATCCGGCCGAGATACGGGATTTGCTTCGCGACAACCAGGTGGACCGTCGATTCGATGCAAGTTGGCCTCTCCTGAACGGATTGCTGTTGCGACGGCTCATCAGAGTGCTGAGTTTTCAAAAGAAACGATTTCCTACCTTCCGACCGCGTGACGATCGCGACCGCTCCTCGCGCCAAGATGCGCTGTGGACAAAGTTGAACGATCGCGCGGCGGCGCTGACTACCGCCAACTCCGACGTGCAATCGCTTGCGCGCTGGGTACAGGGTTTGGGCAAAGAGGAAGAGGTAGGCGTTCTTATCCAGCAGGCAGTCGGCCGGCTCTTCGTCGAATCTTATTCGGCCGATTCCGAAAGTTGGGCGGCTGCACGGATCTTAGCTGGCGCACTGCAAGCCAAAGGCATTGCGACATTCTTCCCGAACAACATCGCGAAAGTCAGAAACGCGAAGAAATTACTGGCGGTAAAGGTAGATGGAGACCTGGCAGGCGTCCATGCTACCGGAGTGGCCTTACATAATTTGGTCAGAGGACTCCAGCGGATGCGCCTGCTCTATGGCGACATCACGCAGCGTTCCAAGTTGACCCCGGAGGCCGCTAGCAAGGAGTGTTTGTTTGCGCCCGCTCTAGTTCTCCGGCAAGCGACTGGAAGTGGAAAACAAACTGGTTGTCCCTACGACAAAAACACAGTCTTTCTTTTTGATTGGAATCAGCTCACACGGCGTCTGGCGCGGAGGATCTGGTCTTTCTGGACGCGACTTGGAGCCGCTGTCCAGCCGAAGCATGGGTTCCAGCACTCTTGCGGGCGGTTTGGACATTCGCCACTCATGTGAGCAATTGACGTTCATCGACGTACCCCACCTGAAATCAGCCTGGACTCGGACGCCAATCCGCGTTGCGTAGTTCTTACCTGCCCCTAATGTGCCAGAAGACGCGTCGACTGCTCAGAAACAAACCCAGTCTGAATCGATGGCTCAGTTCAAGTCCGAAGGACCCAATCGATTGGACATCACAGTGAGCTAGCCGTTGCTCACGTTCTCAGGTCCCTGGGAATCTGCAAAGATGCGTTCGTGATTGCTCAGGCGGGAAGCGCCGATCGCGCACACCCATTGAAGCAAATCTGGAGGAGAAGAAAATGAAAGAGACAATCGGAAACTTTCTGCTGCGTCGCCTGGAAGAAGCCGGCGTTCAACACATCTTTGGTGTTCCGGGCGACTACAACCTTGACCTGATGCAGCAGCTTGAAGACCGCGGCACACCTGCCTGGGTCGGAAACTGCAATGAACTGAACGCATCGTATGCGGCCGATGCTTACGGCCGGATCAGGGGTTTGAGTGCCCTGATCGTGACCAACGGAGTGGGAGCGCTGAGCTGCATCAATGGTGTCGCTGGCGCCTACAGCGAACACGTGCCGCTCATCTGCATCTGCGGCTCCATCCCCGCGAAAGCCATTCAACGCGGCGAGCTGATGCACCACACTCTCGCCGATCACGAGAAGGGCAATTTCTATCGCGCTTTTGCCGAGGTTACAACAGCTCAGTCCGTGCTCTCGCCCGAAAACGCCGCCAGTGAAATTGATCGTTTGATTCTCACGGCGTGGCGCAAGAAGCTTCCCGTGTACATGGAAGTGCCATCCGATATTTCTTACCTCGAGATCGAAGTCCCAAAGGAACCGCTCAAGCTGGCGATGGCTCCTAGCGATAAAGAGCGGCTCGAAGCCTGCGCGCAAGCCATTCTGGAACGCCTGAAGAGCGCCAAGTCGCCGGCGTTTCTGCTCGACCTTGATGCGCACCGCTTTGGAGTAGCACAGCAAATTCTTGAATTGGCCGAGCGGTGGCAGATTCGCACAGCCACGATGAATACCTCGAAGGGAGTCTTTCCTGAAACCTCGCCGCTTTACCTCGGAACCTACATCGGCATAGCCAGCGCTCCCGCTACTCGCGATGCCATCGAAAAGAGTGATTGCCTACTTACCGTGGGACACCGCAGGATCGAATCGACCAGCGGTTTCTTCACTGACAAGCTGCCGGAGTCGGCAATCAAATTGAACTCCGATCACGTCGACACCAATGACAAGACCTATCAGGGCGTTCAGATCGCGGAACTGCTGCAGGCGCTGCTGGCGGCTTCTCCTGCTTCTCCCAAAGCAAAAACGGTATCGGTGAGAGCTGAGACTTCCGAAGCAGCTGAATACGACGGACCTCTGACCCAGAAGGCCTATTGGAATGCGATGGAGGAGTTTCTCCGCCCAGGAGATGTCATCATCGCCGAAGATGGCACCTCGATTATCGCTGCTGGCGAGATGAGGCTCCCTCCAGGTTGCACGTTTATTTCCCAGGCAGTGTGGGGTTCCATTGGCTACGCCACGCCGGCATTGCTGGGGACCCTTCTGGCCGCACCGGACCGACGGCACATTTTATTTACCGGTGAAGGCTCGCTGCAACTGACAGCACAGGAAATCTCGACGGTGTTACGCCACGATCTCAAGCCTTTCATCTTCGTGATCAACAATCACGGTTACACCATTGAGCGGACCATCCTCGGCAAAGATGCCAAGTACAACGACGTGGCGAACTGGCATTACTCCGATCTGCCAAAAGTATTCTGCAGAAACTCCACTGCTGAGACCTACGTCGTCGAAACGGTCGAAGAACTGGAGGAAGTGCTCGAAGCTCCGCACAAAAACCTCGTATTTGTCGAATCGGTACTGGACAAATACGACTCGCCCACCACGCTCATTCTCGGCGGGCACGCCTTCGCGGATACCGACTACGGACCGCGCGGTCCGCAAACCGTACCCGGAAGCCAGATCGAGCTTCCTGCGGGGAAATGACGCGCGGGTGGTAAGACCTTGGGAGAGGATCGGAGAGCTCCGAGCGCCACAACTCTGATAAGTCAAACTGGCACAAATTGGGCCGGCGGTTGCTGTGAACTGCCGGCTCACCAGACTTCGAATGAGGATCAAAGCAGTGAAAAGCAATCGACAAGCTACGAGCTCTATCTTAGCGGGCCTGTTCTTCCTGGCACTTTCGTTTTTCTCGCCGAGAGCGCACGCACAGGCTCTGAATATGGACGGGCAGTCCGGAATCTTTTTTCAGCCGTGGGCCGAAGTTGTTCCGGCGGCAAACAACAAATTCAACGCACCGACGGCCGCCCTCCACGTCGCGGATGCCGGGCCGGTGGCCGGAGATTATCTGAATGTCGGAATCGAAGAAGGATTCGGGAATTGGCTCGAATTCGGATACGCGCGCAGCAACCACACTGACGGAGGAGATCCGGCGATCAGTCCTCTATTCAATTTTTCTGGGATGAACATCTTCAACTTCAAGGCGAAACTTCTGTCGGCGAACTCTAAGGGTCGAAAACATTTTCCCACATTGTCAGTTGGCGGTGTCCTTCGGACAAACGATCCATTCGTCGTCCAAGCGGTTCAGCACGAAAACGCCACGAATGGAGATGTCTACTTTGTTGGCACCAAACTTTTCGTGATTGGGAACAAGTTTGCGTTCCTGATGAATGGTGGAGTTCGCGGAACCAACGCGCAAAAGTATGGCTATGGCGGGAACACTGTCGACTGGGAGGCGCGAGCATTCGGTGGGCTCGCTTTCCCGATCCCGATCAAGAAGATCGTAATCATCGCTCCCACTTTCGAGATTGACCAGGAACCGCGATACATCAAGAACGTTCCCGGCGCGACGGTGCCGACTGACCTGATATATGCAGTGAGAATCTCTCGTCAGCCCGATTCCAGATGGAGTTTTGACGTCGGAACCGGTCATGTGGGCGCCACGCTGGAATCGGGCGTCAATGTGAAAGCCAACAACGCTCTGGCATTTGCAGCCAGCTTTCGGTTTTGAAGAGTATCGGAAGCTCGGGTACTCAACTGAATGGAGATGCAGTGTGCCATGCGGTC
Organism: uncultured Acidobacteriaceae bacterium; assembly: GCA_963841945.1. Classification (GTDB taxonomy): domain Bacteria; phylum Acidobacteriota; class Terriglobia; order Terriglobales; family Acidobacteriaceae; genus Acidiflorens. Next base: position 109,630 of record CAWJFC010000007.1, on the reverse strand, counting down.
CCGGTGGGTCATTCACCAGTTTTTCGATGTCGAACCCCTGCTTGAGCGAATCTTGTTTGTAATCGACTGCCTGTCGGTAAGCCGGTCACCGCCAGCCGTGAAAACTTCCTAGATGCCGATTTATCGTTACCAATCCGGCCAACTTCCTCGAAGCCCGTTTCGGGATAATTACCGCTTTGTCGACCAATTAGAAACAAACCGATTGAGTGGGATCACCAGCAAAACAACAACATGGTTGTTTGCCGCTCGCGAGCTGCCATCAATTCAACTTCGCATACTCTGCTTTGGCTTGTTTGAGGACGGGAATATCGGGGTCGGCATCTTTCCAGAGTTCGAAGAAGTCCTGGAAGTCTTTTTTCGCACTCGCTGTGTCGCCGGCAAGGGCGTAACCGCGCGCCATTCCCAGATAGGAGAGCGAGTAGCGCTGTCCCCAATTCGGGTGGACCCATGTTGCCCCCCAATTGGCGCCCTTGCGGTCCACGATTTTCTGAAACTCAGCCGCTGCTTCCGCGCCCCTATGCATTCTCAGGTAAGCCAGGCCACGCACATAAATCGCATCGGGGTAAGCGCGTTCGTATGGCGAGGCGGATGCCAGCAGTTCAACGCTCTTGGCAGGTTCATCGCGGTGGAGAGCAATCGTGGCTTGAATCTCGGGTAGCAGAACGGCATTCCAGATGGTTCCGTTTGGAAGAGATTTCGAAGTCTCCGCGGCGATCTTCTCCGCTGCGGCCACTTCGCCACACACCGCCATTGCCAACACCGGACGCCCCAGCCGACGCGCAGTCTGACAATTGCCGGACAACGCGTCAGCAAGCGCATCGGCTTCCTCGTACTCGTCGGCGACGTACCGGAATCCCAGATGCCGCGCTGTGTCGGCGGCACGCTGATACAACTTATGCGACTGACGACGCTGCCCGTGCACATTCAGGTCGGCCGCTTGCAACCCGAGGCTGAGGTACTCCTCCGGTTTGCCTGCGAACCATTGAATTTCCCTGGCGATGGCCGCTTTATCGTCCTCGACATAGGCCAATTCGAGGAAGCGCTGGTGGATTCTCGAACCCTCAATTCCAAGCGCCCGCACTTTCGCCGCTACATGGTCGGCTTCCGGAAGGCGATCCAGGCAGATTAAGGCGTCCAACTCGCGACGATAAGGAGGTTCGACATTGGGCTCCAGCCGAGCTGCTTCCTGACCCTCCTTTAACCCCTCTTCAAATTGCCCCATATCCATGTAGATGAGGCTTAATTGGTTATACGAACCCCACCTATGGAGATAGTTGCGGGTAGCCCAATGGTATGCATCAATCTCCTTGTCCAACTCGCCAGTAGCTCTGTAGTAGTAGGCGGTGATCTCGGTCCGCTCGGTTTCGGAGACGTGATCGACCAGACTGAAGGCCCGTTTCGCATACTCGGCGCTCCGCTCCATATCCCCAGCTTGTTCATACGCGATGCCCTCAAGATAGTAAGCCAGCGCGAAGTTCGGGTCGATTGCGGTAGCGCGCTCGAACAACGGGACAGCGGCTAGAAAGTGGCCCTGACCCATGATGGAAAGACCGGCAGAGTAGTTCTGAAGGGCTTCCAGTGAAGGGGTCGTTACCTGTTCGAGCGGGTGATTCAGCTTCTGGATTGAGCTGAGCGACTCTCCTAATTTCCTGCGCATGGCAGCCGTCGCGCTTCCTAATGCCTTCAACACGTGCTCTTTATCTTCGGCCTGGATCTGCTCCCGGGCGAGCGTGGCCCCGTCCTGACACGTAATTGCCTGCAGGGTGATGACGTAGCTTTTTCCAAGGCTGGCGATGGCGCCATCGATCGTGGCGGCGGCTCCTTCGCGGACACAGACGTCGTGCGCAATCTGATTGGTGATGCGCGCCCCGGGCTGGACATTCATCAGGGGCAGATCGCGCTCCAGCTGCGCATCATCCATGATTCTCAGGAAGGGCGACTGTTCCAGTTCCACGGCCAGGCCTTGGCGCAAAGTGCCATCAAATACTGGGTCGCCGGTGGAATTCGCAAAGTCGGCAAGCACGATGCTGTCTTTTTCGGTGAGTGCAGGGGAGTGCTGGACGAAGAGCTTAATCGTTCCAACGCCCAGTGCCACCAGCAAGACCGCGGCAACACCGATCCATCCCCAAGGCTTGGTTTCTTTCACCTCGATCTGCACCTGGGAGTGGCTTGCGGCGATCATGTTCAGCTCCTCATCCGGTACGAACTGAACGTCTTCCGCAAACCGGTAGCCACGCCCGGGTACGGTGACGATGTACTGGTGGTCCTGCGGGCTCTCCCCCAGTGCCTTACGCAGGAGGAAAATGTTTCGGCTAAGGTTGGTCTCTTCGACGAACGTATCCGGCCAGACGGCTTTCAGCAGTTCATCTTTGGTGACGAGCTCCTGCTTGCGGCGCATCAGTACAAGAAGGACCTGAAAGGCCTTAGGGGCGAGTGGGATGGATTGGTTGTCGCGCAGCAGCAATTCCTTTTTCGGGTCTACGCGAAAAGGGCCAAATTCATAGAGCTGTCTGGTCTTCTGATCTGCGCTCAAGCTCATCGGACACCCTGCTCCATAATCGAGCCGTGGAACTGCGGCAAAACCAAACGTGTGTGACCAGCTCCGTCCCTGGGGAGGGCGACTTGATGATGCGTCCCTGCCGGATGGTCACGTCGGAGAGCCCGCCATTGAAAAACCGGCCCGATTAGGGATCGGATTTTAGCACGGTTTCACTCTGACTCAGACGCCAGGCCCGTCAATCGCTTCCGCAGGAAGTGCTTTGTCTTCTGCTGCCTAGGCAAACGCGAAAAATAATCAGAAATAATCACGACCTTTGAAAAGACTTCTGATCCGCCGTCAGGCAAGCTTCCACCCTGTTCGAGCACGAGAGCGCTGTCAACCAGCGGTCTCGCAGGGCAAGTAAGAGTGACGGTTATGGCAAAGCACACGAAGATCACGATTGAAACGGATTCGCTGCTGGTTTTGCGGGGACGAAGAGTATTGCGTGCGTGGTGCCCGCAATGTGCCGACGAAGGCGAAATGATTCCTTTAGGGAGCATTGGGGTGATCTCGAACCTGTCGCCAGCGGAGGTAGAAATCTGGCTTGAGTCCGAGGCAATCCATCGCTCGCAAGCGACGGATGGTACTTCGATGATTTGCCTTAATTCGCTGCTCAAACGGGTCCAGAAAACGACGACAGCCACCGAATAAATGCAACGCGACACTAATAAGGAGGAGATATGAAGTCCAGAGTCTTGTGGCGGTTCAACGGCGGGTCTCGAATGATCACTCGAGCCCGATGGAGTCATCGGTTGCCATTGGCCGGCATTGCCTGCCTTGGCTTAGCGCTTGTCGGCCTCGGCGGGCTCACACACGCACAGTCGCGGGAGCGGAACCAAAATGGCGCCCAGCATGTGCGTTACACAATCCAGGATCTCGGTGTTGTTGGAACCAATCCCAACCAGCCCGGCCAGCCGTTCGTAATCTCGAACGACGGTTGGGTGAGTGGGGGCGCCGGCGTAGGTACGGCCGAGCATGCCGTTCTATGGCGTGGCGGAGAGATGACCGACATCGGAAACCCGGGCCTTGGCGGCAACAGCATCGCCTTTGGGGCGAACGAATGGGGCTCGGCGGTTGGAGAGGCAGAAAATACGTCATCAGATCTTTCGACGACGGAAGACTTCTGCGGTTTTCAAGCGATGGGCTACTCATCCTCGTCGACGCCATGCGTCCCATTCATCTGGAAGCAAAGCAAGATGGTTCCGCTCAAAACGCTGGGAGGTGCGAATGGGGTCGCCAATCAGATCAACACCTGGGGCGTGATCGCCGGCTACGCTGAAAATACAACGCAGGATCCGGATTGCACTGCGCCACAGATCTATCAGTTCAAGCCCGCAGTGTGGTTCGGCAACTCGATCCAGCCACTCCCGACGACGGGGGGTGACGCTGAGGGTGTGGCGTTTTCGATCAATAACTTGGGCCAGGTGGTCGGCACCTCGGGAAGTTGCGGCCCGTTCAATCCAATATGGCTGTTCTACCTATCACCGGTTCATGCTTTGCTTTGGCAAAACGGAAGGGCCACTGACCTCGGTAGCCTGGGAGGGGTGACGAACAACATGGCTCACGGCATTAACAATCTCGGACAAGTAGTCGGTGGCTCCGATGTGGCCGGCGACCAGACGACTCACGCATTCTTGTGGACTCCGCGAACCAGAAAGATGAAAGACCTGGGCGTAGTTGGCAGCGACTTCTGGAGCTTCGCGCTGGGCATTAACGATGAAGGTCGGGTTGTCGGCGCTTCGGCAAACTCTGACTTCAGTGTCCTGCGCGCGTTCGTGCGCCAGAACGGAGTGCTCGTCGATCTCAACACTCTCGTTGCCGGAACCACCGGTCTGTTTTTGGAGACAGCCTGCTCGATTAATTCCAGGGGTGAAATCATCGGGCTCGCATTCGACCCGATACTGGTTACATACACGCTTATCTGGCAATTCCGACATCGGGAGCCTAAGCCAGCAGCTCGAAGCGCACGCGAGCCTGTAGTACTGCCCGGGTGAGGCAAAGCTCAAACTTGCGACGCCCATCTAAACCCGATTGAAGGCCGGATCACGGAGATCCGGCCTTCGCTTTCGCGATTGTGGGCGTGTGACGGGCAACCCGGAAGTTATCGGTTGGCCCGGTGGATTAGTAGCGCTGAACGCGCTACTGGTTAGAAGTTCGGGACGGGATTATGCCTTTCGCCGCGGCAGCGGAGGCCGCTTTCAATGGCGAAGAGCAAACGCAAACGAGTCCCGAAAACGGTCCTCAAACTACCCGATCTAGAACAATCGAAATCTGCTGTCTTGAACAGTCTTACGTCTTCAAGTTCAAAGCGCTCGTGCGACCATGCCATTCGTGAATTCATCGACTGGTACTGTTCGGAGCCCAGGCTAGCCTTCAACAGGACCGTGGTCACACGGTACCGAATCGCACTCGAACGGCACCCGTCAGCCCCGTCGACGATTAACCTGAGATTGGCTGCGATATGCCGGCTGGCGTATGAAGCATCCGATTGCGGGCTTCTTAGCCCGCATCTTACGGCAGGCATTCGGCGCGTGAAGGGCGTCAGGCGCCTGGGAGTGCTGTGTCGGGAATTGGCTGACGGCCGAGGAGGGCAAGAAGTCGGTGTTGGATCAGTGCGGGTTGCACGCCGAGGCCGCGCAAATGCGCGCAGCTGCGGAAAAAGCCAACAAGGATTACTGTGGCGGCCAATGTGCTGGCACATATCTTCGGGCAGGACATTAAAATTCGCAATCATCGAAAACCTGAGAGTTAAAGAGAGCCGAAAGCAGCAAGCGCCTTCTCACATCTACGAGCGTAGCGGCAACCTAGCGTTCGAAATCTCAGCGTAGGCAGAAGGCTGCCGCAAAAGATAGGCGGACGGCAAGACCAAGCGAGTCGAAACGATGTTACCGAAATGCTTGAGTGAACTGATGCTAGTAGCGAGAACCGTCCGCACTTGGTCTGGGGGATCAAGAGACAGCACGATGAATGGGAGCGGCAAGAAAGAGAACGTGCTGAGTGCAAGCGACTGAGCGACGAACTTGATACCTGGATGGCTGGCTGGCAGAAGGCGAAACAAATTCGAGAGTTCGTCTTCAGGAGGTTGGCCGGATTATCGCACGAGGCGACCGCAGGTTGCTTTAGCTTCCCAGAAGCCCGTTTCGGGCAAATCAACAACCGCAATCGCTCGATCGATAGAGGCGCAAGGTGGTGATCTCCCAAGGACTCGAGGCTGTAGTTTCAACTCGGTATCGCACGCGCGATTGCGGCGGCCTTTTGTGCGACCAGGCCAAATCCTTTGGCTCGCGCTTCTTTCTCAAGAGCGATGAGATGGGAGCGTGCTAAAGTGGCGGTCCCCGCTTTCATTTCAATCTCGGCGCTGGCCAGACGGGCCTCAAGCTCCTCTCCGACGTAGCCGCTTTTTCTGGCCGACGAGATGAGGGACGCGAGATGCGACGCGGCCTCTGCCCGGGCTGCGGAACCGGAGGCCGGCGAGTTCCTCAGTCCCTGTACACGGGCCTCAAGGATTGAGCTTTGCATGCGAAGCTCAAGGTTGCTTGTCTTGTTCGAAACCGATACGGCTTGATGCGAATCGTACTTTGCCTCATCAAACTTTTGTTGCGCGAAAGCCGCACGAGCCAGAACATTCCAGCCGAGGGCTTCGTCTTCCAGGGCCTGTTGGCTGCGGAAGTCTTCGATGGTGTGCTTCGCCACGACTTCCGATTCGGCGGGGCTGCGCCCTTCCTCGATAGATAATTCGGCGAGCAACAGAGCCGTCTCATCGACTCTCGTGATGTCCTGAGTTGTTTGGCGAATGGCCAGCGCTTCTTCGAGGGCCTTACGCGCACCGGTGAAGTCGGCCTCGGCCAACATCACATCGCCCAAGCTATACAGGGCGTAAGCTGCCTCCCGTTGGTCTCCCTCCTGTCGCCATACCTTCAGCGATTCTTCAAACCCCTGCTGGGCGACCGACAGCTCTCCCCGCAGTTCGTGGATATTTGCCTCGCTATAACCGATAATGGCAGCGCTTCCGGCGTCGCCGGCGGTTCGATCCATTTCGGCGGCTTCCTCGTAAATTTTCATCGCTCCCGCCGAATCGCCGCGTTCCAGAACATCGTTGCCGAGGTTTCCGAGGACGACGCCCAGGCTGGCAGTGTTGCCGAGACGGCGGTAGATGGCGGCCGCTTCGCGATGCATTTTTTCAGCCGCCAGAGTATTCCCCTGATCACTTTCCAGAAGACCGAGAGCGTTCAGCGCCCCGGCCACACCGCCCTCGTGCCCGATTTTGCGGTACTTATCGAGAGCCTGGCGATCAAGATCGATGGCTGCCGGGATGTCGGACTCCCAGAGGAGATCGGACCAAAAGCGCAAGCTCGCAGCTTCGCCGGCAAGGTCACCGGCAGCGGCAAAAGTGTCGCGCGCCTCGCGACAGGCGGCGATCGCATTTTCGTGTTGTCCAAGGTAGCGGAAATTACGACACTGCTCGTCGAGAGCGTTCGCCGCGAGTAGATGCGAGCCCTGGGCAGTGGCTTCTTCCAAGGCGCGCGCCAGGGGCCTTTCTGCCTCCTTGTATTTCGAAGAATTCAGCCATGCGGTGCCCTCCAGCAGGTCTATACGGGCGTCGTCGAAGGTCTGCGAGGGCAACTTGCGCAGCGCTTCGATGGTGGCGAGAACATCCTTCGGCTTCGAACCTTCACTCTGGGCGTGTGCGAGACGCAGGCCGTAGTCGAGATTATCGGGAAAGAGGGTGAAGAGCGTGCGGTAAACGTCAATGGCTTTTTCGTAGTCGCGATTCACGAGGTGGAACTCGCCCTCGACGAGGAGACGATCTTCTCGCGAAAGGTTGCCGGATAGTTGAAAAGCCTGATTTGCTTGTTCCTGGGCGTTCTTGTCGTAGCCGAGAGTTGACCAGGCGGTGGCGAGGGCGGTGCGTGCCAATGGAAACCTGGGGTCCACGGCGGTTGCCCGCTGGAGCAGATCGCGTGCGGCGAGGGCATCGAAGACCCGCAGCCGGGCCAGTCCTTCCGCGTATAAGCGGGCGGCCTCGGGGTTGTCGGGCACAGAAGCTTTCACACTCGCGGCCTCCGCCTTGGAGACAGCCTCCACGCCTAATTTCTCGCGCAATTGCATGCCGGCGCGGGAGGCCATGTCGAACAGATCGTTGCGGGTTCCGGTGGCGGCCACTTCGGCAATGGTTTCTCCCGCGAGCGCGTCCTGTGCGCGCAGGTCGAGGCGGATGCTGCCGTTGTTCTCGCCCAGACTGGCGTAGGATCCGAGCACGACTACATCGGTAGCGAGGCGCTTATGAACGCGAGCGAGCGTGTCTTTGGAGAAGCTCTCCGTGTCGGGCAAGCGCAGATCGAGCCTCGCGCGGGCAACATCCTCGCCGGAAACCAGACGGAGCTTTTGTCCAGCGGCTAATTCGGTGGTCAACATTTCGGTTAGCGCGGTGGAAAGCCAGGCGTCCTCCGATCTTCCGGATAAATTTCGAAGACTCAGCACGGCGACCGAGCGGCGGGACGTTTTAGTGACGGGCGACGGCGCAACCGCACGATGGCGAATCAAGCCGTAAGAGAGAAGAAGAGCAGCCAGAAGCACGGCGGCAACCGCGGCGATCGCAATTCTTCGCCGAGCTTTTCTGGGGATCGCACTTGAGAACAAGCGCTTGACGGGGCCTGGGCGGAGATTGAGGTCCTCTTCAACCGCTCTCAAATCTGACAGTATCTCGGCGGCCGACTGGTAACGGGCGTCGGGAGCCTTGGCCAGAGCTTTATAAATGATGCGGACAAGTTCGGGTGGGACATCGGGATTCAAAGCTGGAACCGGCGTGGGATCGCGGTTGAGGATGGCGTCGAAGATGGTGGCGATCGCCCGGCCGGCGAACGCCTGCTGTCCGGTTGCCATTTCATAAAGGACGGCGCCGAAGCTGAACAGGTCGGTGCGGATATCGAGATCCTCGCCCCGCGCCTGCTCGGGCGACATATAGGCGACGGTTCCGATCGCGGTACCTGGATTCGTCAATTGTTCTTGCAATGGTTCGGCGGGCAGACTTGAAATCGCGAAGCCGGTCTCTTTGTGGGGACCGCGGGCAAGCTTTGCAAGACCGAAGTCCAGAATCTTGGCGTCGCCGCGGCGCGTGACGAAAATGTTGGCCGGCTTGATATCGCGATGGATGATGCCTTGAGAGTGGGCCGCTTCCAGCGCCCCGGCAATCTGCACGGCGAGACGCAGCAGCACGCTCCTGTCCTCGATGGGGCGCGAGTCCAGCACGTGTTTGAGGGTCTGCCCATCCAGATATTCCATGGCGATGAAGGCTTGGCCTTCCGATTCGCCGATGTCGTAGATGGTGCAGATATGGGGGTGATTCAGCGAACTCGCGGCACGCGCTTCCCGGCGGAATCTTTCGATCGTGTTGGGGTCGCCGGCGAACTTGCGCGGCAGGAACTTCAGGGCGACGAAGCGACCGAGCCTGGCATCCCGGCCACGGTAGACGACGCCCATGCCGCCTCCCCCCAGCTTCTCGATAATTCGGTAATGAGAAACGGTCTGGCCTGGACTTACCGGATCGCGGCCGTCGCGTGAGGAGATCTCGGATTGTGCAACCAAGCGCGCGGCCACTTCGAGGGCAGGCCGCTCGATGAAACTGTCGGCTTGGCGATCGTGGGCGAGGAGGGATTCGATTTCCTCGAGGAGAGCATCGTCGCGGCCACAGGCGCTCTTCAGAAATGCGGAACGCTCGTTGTCGGGATGCTCCAGTGCGGAGTGGTAGAGCTGCTCCAGGCGGTGGGCGCGTTCCGCATCCATGTCAGCATTCATCGCCCTTCGCTCCGCTGCTTTCTCCGGGCGTTTCTGCCGTCGTTTGTGCGTTCAGGGCGCGCAGCAGCCAGGCTTTGGCAAATCTCCAATCGCGCTTCACTGTCTCGGGCGATATTTTCAGCGCCTCGGCGGCTTCCTTGACTTCGAGTCCGCCAAAAAAACGTAGTTCCACGACCTGACCCTGGCGGGGATATAGGACGGAAAACTCTTTCAAGGCCTCATCGAGTGCCATGATATCGCCGTCCTTCTCAGGAGTGACGATAAGCGCTTCGTCGAAAGACACCTGTACGGCACCCGCTCCGCGCTTCTGATAATTGCGGGAGCGGGCAAAGTCGGTGAGGATGCGCCGCATCATGCGGGCGGAAATGGCGAAAAAATGAGCGCGGTCCTGCCAATCAACCGCGTTGACATCGACCAGGCGGAGATAGACCTCGTTGACCAGGGCAGTGGTTTGCAGAGTGTGACCGGGCCGTTCCCTGGCCATGCAGCGGTGGGCGATCCGATGGAGTTCGTTCTCGACTACCGGAGTCAAACGTTCCAGCGCCTGGTCGTCTCCTGTGCCCCACGCTTTAAGTAGTTGAGTGACTTCGACTTTTGAGGCGACTTCGGAGGAACCCTGCATGGCTCAACTCTTATCCGGTGTAGGGCAAAGTATCACATTGATGGGGGCCGCGCCAGCGCGATCCGACGATCTTAAGGCGCTCCCAGGGTGACACTGGCGTCGCCAGCCGATGATGAGACATGAAGCGGCCGAGGCGATTTGATGCGCGGGACTCCAACGACATTGCACTGTACGAAATCCAGATGCTTTCTCGATCAAGATCAATTTTACAAGCCGCGTGATGACGAACCGTCTCCTCTGGGCGTGTGCCAGGGAAAAGTGGCCGGTGGAGGATGGCCAGCTCCGGGTGCCCGGATGGGTTAGGAATGGCAACCGGAAAGAGACTAGCATCTTTGTCATCGACGTCGCCGCATTCGATGCCATCGTAAGGACCAAAGATTGCGAGCCCTAGACGTTGCCAGTGGAACAGGTCCTTCGATAAGGCTAGAGCAATTCGCGGGCCTTCAGGCGAAAAAGCCGTGTAAGCCATCATTTAGCTGTGCAGCGGTTCCACGAATGTGACGCGAGGATCTTCGCAGCCACCACCTCCATCGGGTCGGCGCTCATAATCGGTTTCCGGTTCCAGCGCGATGCCGAGACGCTCGACGCTTGCCGGATCGCCGGCTTTATTGAACCTTACTCGCGCAATGCCTATGCGTGAGTAATTTCCTCGCGCAACCAGCCGCGGGAACAGGTAGAGCTCACCGTCCGGGCCACGAACGGCAGCCGGATTCAGGACCCCTTCGACTTCCTGCGGATTCCCCGGCTCCGGCTCCATCAATATTCCTAGCCGTTGCAGCTTAAGTCCACTCGTCAAATCCTTTTCGGTGGTTGCCATAACTTCACGCCACCTAACTGCCGACTCCTAAACAAGCGATGATGGTTTGGATAACCTGTTTGGTCTCGTGGGGGTCTTTAACCGGGATGCAATCCACTCCCGCTAGTTCAGCAGGGTAGTCATTCCCTCCCGCGAACAAGGCATCGCCGATGTAAATCATCTCTTTCACAGAAACGTGCAGGAGGTCCCGCAGCTTTCCGATTCCGTATGCCTTGTCAATGCCAGGCTTCGTGATATCAATCGATGTCGAGCCGCCGATTCGGACAGAGAACTGGGGAATAATGTTGTCAAGAATCGCTTTGATCTTCTTCCGCTTGGTGTAATCGGGGTCCCACTTGTTTTTTTCTTCTAATGGCGCCTGCTGACCTAACGCCGAAAATGTTATCTGGCTTCCCCGGTCTTCGATGACTTCTCCCCAGACCTTTGCGACTTTGTACCCAGCTTCTCCCATAGCTTGTTTGAGAGAACTGAATATCTGCTCGCGTTCATCCCTGGTGAAATCTTCTTCGTAAAGTTTTTTCCATTCCCCTGAGTACTCGTAGAACTTTGTTCCACAGGTAGGAAGCAGGGATAAGTCGCTGAGGCGTTCGTCATGAGGAAGTTTAGAGATAACTTGCTCTTCAAACTGCGGCCAACCGCCGCCGGAAATCACGGCTACTTTTACAATTCCCAGAAGGTCGTGTAGCAGTCCCGACATTTCGGGATCAAGAGCTGATTTACTTTCGGCAAGGGTTCCGTCGAGATCAAACACGATTAACTTCTTCACTATGTTCCCCCTTTCCGCCTCTGAATTCTCGGTATTTCAATCCGGCAGCGCAATTTCCAACAAGTTCACTGCGCTGCGAGGTCGAAAAGTGCACGCACCGATTATCGCCGGCAACAGAAAGACATCGCCTTTTGCGACAGCGTAAGTGGCGGCTCCGTGCTCGATCTGTCCACCACCGCCGATGCAGACTAGCAAGCGCGGCACACCTGTTGCGCCGACGGAAAACGGCGACTGTCCGCGCAGGCGCCACAACCAGAAATGTTCACCGTGGAACAGTTCCTCGCGTTTCACCGGCGTCGTTGCCTCCACCGCCGGCGCAACCCGGCCGACCGGTCCCTCTGCAAAATCAATGCAGGCAATCGCCTGATCGACTTGAAGTGACCGCTGCTTGCCCGTCTTCGGGTCAAGATGGTCCCAGTCATACAGGCGGAAGGTCACGTCGCTGTTCTGCTGAATTTCGAACACCACGATGTCGCCGCCCAGAGCATGCACCGTCCCAGCCCGTAGGAAGACTCCGTCGCCGGCCTTCGGAGTTAAACACGCGAGGTAGTCCGCTACCCTCCCATTCGTGAGCGCCCGCCGCAGATCGGATTCCGTTGTCTCCGGCGTGAGGCCCGCATAGATGCGGCTTTCCGGCCCTGCCTCAAGCACGACCCAAGCTTCCGTCTTCGGGGTCTCGCCCGCTGGCAGCAGGTTCGTGTTCGCTTTTGTGGGGTGCACTTGGACCGAAAGCATTTCGTGTACGTCGAGGAACTTCAGCAACAGTGGGAATCGGGGAAAGCGCCCGGCCAGCTTTCCCAGCATTTGCTTGGGCAACTGCTCGAGCAATGACCGATGGTCCGTCCTTTGAGGGGGCCATCGGCGACGCGGGACTGATGGTCGTCGCGGTCGCTGAGCAGCCAAGCTTCTCCGATAGGGCCACTGGGCAAGGGCGCGCTGAGAAAGTTTGCTAAATGCCGGGCGCCCCACAGCCGATACTGATAAATCGGTTCGAATCGCAGAGGATACAGAAGGGCTTGGTTCAATGCCCCTTCGCTGTCGTCGACAGCCAGGCTCACGGTAGTGCCGATCATGACTGGTCTGAGAATGTCGGCTCCTGACGAAGTGAGTCAGTCCGGTGCGTCCGTTGATCGTGCAATTTGCCGAGGGTATGTTCGATCAAACTGGCTAACTTATTTGCAGCGCCGTTGACGGCTAAGTCCAGAGTCGCCGCCTCGTCGGTGACCGCGATGGGCTGGCGGCCTTCAAGCCGCGCCTCCATCATGCAACGTTTGTTATTCTCGCGGCTCTTAGGGCCGCTCTCGCCGGTCAGGTGGACTTCCACCCGTGTGATGTGATCGCTTACTCGGCTCAGGGCATTCTCGACTACGCCCCTGATCCGAGCGGCCAACGCCTCGTGACCTTCGATTGTATGGTCCGTGTTGACTTGGATTTGCATGCTGATCTTCCGGAGGGTTTGTTTGATCGGGGGTGTTTCTACGCTCATACACTCGATGCGAAGTTCATGGAACCCGGCTACCGGCGGGCATCTGCTTCTGGCGGCCAGAAGGCACCATCGACAAGTTGTTGGTTCCGACGTAAATACCGATAGCAACGAGGATAACGACGAGGCCGAACCAGAAGCGCCAATCATGATGCGCACGCCTCCAGTAAGGGGTTTCGCCGTGATGGCTGTGGTGACTCTCCCCGTTGGGGTGCGGGTGTTCGGTGTTGTGCATAGACATGCTGAACTCCTTGAGAAACATCCTTAGTTAGGGAACGTCACAATGAGCGACCACGGTTCTCCTGGGGGCGAATGCGCTTATCGCAGGTGACGTTCTTCGCTGGCATCGCAACTCAAGGTGGAGTCTTCCTATCAGTCAGGTTGGAGCCGTTCTGCCAGGTTGGAGCCGGGCGTGACCAAGGCCTTCGCGTTAGCCGCCGTCCTTATATTCTTCGGGGACGTCGTCCTCCGGCACCTAGCGGGTCGTGACCTCTGAGACATCCGGATCTTTGGCGTTTTCCACGCCGTCGACAATTGAGGCTTCAAAAGCGTTTCTCTCTGCTACTAGCTCTTCTACGCTCTCAGAATCCGCTTCGGCCGGGCGCGACATGCCCTGAATGTCGCCAGACTGCCCTGCCGAGTTGGTTTCGTGTTCATTTTCGTCTTCGTCGCGCCGATTATCTGCAACCATCATTCTTGCCTCGAGTGGACCACGGCATTTCTGCGGCTGTGGATGCTTACGCGGCCACAGCTTCCGCGGTATGCAGTGTGTAATTTGCAGGACCCGTGCTTGCGATGATGTCCTTCGCCTTGGCCACTTCTGCGGCCGTCCCATGGGCGATCAGCAGAAACTGATCTGTTGCAAGCGCTGTTTGGTACTTCACGATGCTGTCCTTGGGGATGCCTATGCTGAAGAGACCGGCTCCCAAAGCACCCAGCGCACCTACCTCCACGGCACCTTCCAGTCCTGCCACGATCCACGCCACCAGAGGTCCAGCCACTAAGATTGGGCCGAGCCCCGGGATCATGAACAGAGCGGATCCGAACAAAAGCCCCCAAAAGCCTCCCCAGAATGCGCGACCTTGCCCCAACATTTCATGCGGTCGCCGGTGTTGTAGTAGCCGACGACTTGCTCGTCGCTGTGGTATCCCTTTCCAACGATCGACAATTTGTGCATGTCGACTCCGCCACGCTGAAGTTCCTTCACCGCCCGATCGGCATCCGTATGAGTGTGATAAATCGCGACAACTGAATTTTCTGCAGACATTTCCAAGTCTCCTCGACGCTCGGCCGACATTCTCGGACCACCGAACCAGGTCTCAAATAGACTATGCCAGTGCCGTGATTGAAAAACTGATCGCTATTGCTCACTCTGTGAAGCCGACCGCAACGATCAATCTGATCAGTTTTGCGAAGCGTTAGATTTGATACTGGCGTTGAGAGATTCTGCGGCAGAGAGACAACTTGACAATGGGGTCGGAGTTACAGCTGCAGGCAAGGCTCGTGCTAGAGCGTGACGGCGAAGCTCTAATCATTGAAGGACGTGCATAATGCCGAATGATGAATGGGCAGCCGTCCTGTCTCTCGCGCAATTGCCACGTTCGTGTCTCCGTAGTCGCGATTGCGCTCGACTTGCTACCGTAGTTCCCTCGATCCTGGCTCGGGCCGCATCCTGGAAGAACCTTGAGGAGACGCCCTCCAATGTAGCCAGTGGCTCCAGTCGGTAGGACTAGCGGGCGAGCAGCGGAGTCAGATGAGGACTTCGAGGTCAGGATTTACTTCGTGAATCATCTCTTTGGAATCCAAGGAACGAACACGCTTGTTCTTCTTCTGTACTCCGCGAAATCAGGGTTCTCGGCCATCTTCTTTTCAAGCATTGGAATCCCGGAAACCTGAAGGATCAGGAGGGTGATGGTGAGCGGCCCGGCAATACTAAACCACCCACCCGAAACACCGATCGCCACCAGCCAAATGCCCCACCATTGCACGACCTCCCCGAAGTAGTTGGGGTGTCGGGTGTATCGCCACAGCCCGCTTTGCAGTATCTTGCCATGATTGTGTGGATCCCTTGCGAACCGCGCAAGTTCTTCATCGCCCACCGATTCGAAAAGAAACCCGAACAGCCAAACGCAAACGCCCACTACTTCAAGAAAGCCGAGCGCGCCTCCGGGGTTGCGATTAATGACGAGCACCGGCAATGCGACGAGGAATAAGAGCGCGCCCTGCAGGAGGTACACCTGGGCGTACGAACGAGCATAGAACCACCTGCCCCATTCCCGTCTCCAGGCCAGGTAGCGGAAATCTTCCGGCTTGCCCCGATGGCGGGCATGAATGTGCCATGCAAGACGGAGGCCCCAGATGCTCACCAAAACGCATACCAGTCGGCCGCGCGATCCAGGACTACCTGACAAAAAGAAAGAAGTCCACGACAGAAGGACAAAACCGAGCCCCCACGCCACGTCGGCCACATCGTTCCTTCTCCTGAGCAATGAGATCAGGAACCACACCGTCATGTATCCCCAAAGCACGAAAGCCAATGTCGAGTAGTAGTTCATAAGCCGATCTTGCGCGCGATGAGGCAGGTTCCGACAGATACAGAGCCCGCTAGTATCGTGCCCCAAATCAGGTCCACCACTGTCAAAGCGAGTGGCCAATCTTTGAGCGTGGCGAGATTGGTGAGATCGTACGTCGCATAGGTGATGAGGCCAAAAAGGCCACCGAACATGAGCGCGCGCATCCATGAACCTTTTTCGACAGCTGGAGCAATGACGAAAACCACCAGGCCCGCTAGGAAAAGTAGGTAAAAGAGGATGGCGGCCGCACAATTCACTTTGGGCGTCATCAGAAATCCGATCTGTTTCGTGTAGAAGTTCTTGGCTGCGACGCCAAGCCAGACCATATCCAGGCCAAAGAAGATCGGCAATGCAATGCAATACAGTTTTAAGAACATAAATTCACCAATTGAGGTTCTGGGTTACAAATCAATCGAGATCTTTTGAAGCCGTCATTTCCTTTGAAGGGCATTCACGGTCTCCAACTCGACATCTCTGCCAGCGATGATGTCCCGCAAAGTCGGGGTGACGAGGATATTCGGAGCGAGACCTGCATCGGGTTGAGGCGACGACGGGAAGTTCCCGATCAACGGCAGGTCCATTTCGATCTGAGTCTTGGGCAGGCGGAGGAAGAAGAACGCCCCGCCATTGATGCCGCGTTGATTACCACCCGTTGGTTGTCCGATGAGAGTTCCCAGTTCGTTTTGCTGCACCAGCTGCGCGAACTGGAATGTTGCCGAGCTGTTATTCGCATCGATCAAGACATAGAATTTTCCGTGAAACGGTTTGCCCTCGGGACGGATCACGCTTCCGCCGGGGCCGTCGTCGTACTTTGTCAGTGCGAGATAGTGAACCGGTGGAGCAGTGGGCCAGGGTTGCTCCAGTTCTACCGCAGCCGTTCCCCAACTCTTGAAACTCGGGTCCCAGGTGTCGAGATACGGATCCAGTTCGGCCGGAATCTGGCGATACCGAACCAGGCGGCGATACGCTGAAACTCTTAGATCGTTGCGAACCAGGCGCTTCAGGATCTCGTCGCCAATATCGTTACCGCCTTCGTTGCCCCGCAGATCGACGACCAGAGCGGGAGAATTCTTTTCGGCGATTTCGTCGAGGTGAGCATTGAGCCACGTTTTCCAGTCCCATTTGCTATCGTAGAGAGCCCATGTCGGCATACGTATGTAGGCGGTGCCTTCGTCCAAGTATTTCCATTCAAAAATGACTCCGTCGCCACCCTTTCGCCGAGCCTCCCTCTCTTTGATGGGAGCGATTCGTTGCTCAAAAGTCAGAGCTTCCACTTCGAGAGCCTGGGGCTTCGCCTCGCCGGGACGCTGTGCGACCAACTGCATCACAACACTCTTTTGAGGGAAGAACATAGGAAAGTACACATCGAATGCTTCGTAGATGCTGTCTCCCGTGACTTCCAGATAGGCGACCCGCTTGGCATCGTTCGATCCGTCGGCCCGTGCAATCGTCATCAGCCGATCAAGGATGGCTCGAACCGGAGTTCCATTAATCGAAAGCACCCGCGTACCGCGCGGGAGTTTGTGGTCTAGCGTAAAGTCCCTGGTCACGACGATCTTTTGATGGAGCCAGCGAAAATAGAATGGAACTCGGTTCTGCCCTTGAAACAGAGCCGCTGCAACCGCTTTCTTCTGATTGAAAAAGTTCGGATAGGTGTGTCCGCACTTCACCTGCGCTGCGAAGACTGAAAAGGCAAGGTACGCGTCCGCGAGAGATTGATCGCGCGAGAGGCTCTTCTGCAGCGCGTCAAACTTTGTATCCATCTCAGCTTTGCTACTGTATCTATAAAGGCCCGGGTGCAACGCTTCGTATGCTTTGCGCAGGATTACCGCGTCACTTTGCAAGTCTGCGGACTTGAGGATCGAACTCCCGGTTGCGGGAGCCACCTGCTGGCCCATGATTTGCGCATCGAGCATCAGGGCCTGAAGAAGTCCCACCAACAGGGCACTCGTCATTCGTGTTATTAGTGTCCGTGTTATTCGTGTCATGCGGACTTGTTCCTCGGGACTAGGCTTTCATACCCGCACGTAAGCTGTAGGAGGACGCGACTTGGCGAAGTATTCTGGACAGCAGGATGTAGAGCATAATAATCGCGGGTGAACCGATCAGCAGCCAAGCTGAGACGGCGTGCACTTCCGCCAGCCAGAGTGTCGAGATCGCAGTCGGCCAGTCGGCACGCACCATGGCCAAAATTTGCGTTAGCGACAACTGCAGAGGCGGAGCGTGAAACAGCTTCTCCCCTAAACGGATGAATGGCACCAGCAAGAATAACTGCGCAGGATAGATCAGCCAGTTCACCAGCTCGATGGCAGCCATGTTCAGCCCGAAAATCCAAGCCGCGACCGCACACAGAACGGTCGTGGAACCGAGCACAGGAAAAATACCTATCACAATTCCGAAAGCCAGGCCCAAGGCAATCTTCTCCGGCGTGATCCCGTGAGTAAGAAGCGCGACGATTGGCGCAACGACTCGGCGATGAAAGAAACCACGTTTCATGATGCTGGCCTCGCCACCACTGTCTATTACGATCTCCGCCTCACCTTTGGATTGCTTTACCCGCAGCTAGAACCTAGCTCCCCGCGAGGCTAGTTGGTGTTCCAGCGCGGAGAAATCGTTTAGCACCATCCAGCGCGACCCAGCGGTTGTCTGGTCCAGGTGCAGTTCTGGAGCGCCGCCGAGCCAGAGCGTGGCAGCCCGCGGCGCCTTGCGGGCAATGTAGCTGAGATCGTCGCGCACCTCTGAACTTGGCGTAGACGATAGGCTGAGCAGAATCACGTCAGGTTCACTCTTTCGGGTTGCGAGTACGATGTCCGCCGCCGGCAAATCCGTTCCCAGATAGATGGGTCCCAGACCTCCTGCCGCGGCAAGCATGGCAGCAGCCAGAGTGGGGAACGCGTGTCGTTCAGTTGTCGGGGTGGCCAGCAAAACCCGCGCCGGCGGATTTGACGGAGAATAGGTTCGCACCAGCGAGGCCAAGACACCGGTCAGCAGATTGGTCAGCATGTGCTCCTGGGCAATGCTGCACTTGCCTTCATGCCATCGCTCGCCGACCGTCCGCATTAGAGGCAGTGCGGCTTGATGAACGAAGTTTCTCGGGCTTCCCAAGGCCGCGGCTAGACGGTTGATTTCACGGTCGGTCCCGGCATAGTCGAAGCGATCGAGCGCGTGCAGAACCGGCGCCAGGATTTCACCCGAATCGGTTGCCTTGGCAGCGGATTGTCCCCCTGCGATCGAAGAGCTTTTCTCCAGAAGTTGACGCAACTGCCGGTCACCGAGCGCGGCCACCTGTCCGATTGAGTGCCCCTGTTCAATAGCGCGCCGCAGCAGGAGCAGCTTTTGTATCTGGTCTTCGGAATAAACACGTCCGCGCCCCGCCCGTTTGGGAATAACCGTCCGGTAACGGCGCTCCCAGGCGCGCAGCGTGTCCAGGGGAATCCCGGTGAGTTTCGCCACGGCACTGATCGGGTACGAAGTCGCCATCTGAAGAGATCCTATCAGTCCCATCTGTTTGTGTCAAAGAAATGTCCTGGACATAAGATTGACAGAAAAGGTCTCGGATTGATATAACAAACTCGGTACCAATCCAGCGACCTGCCTGAGCGCGTACTGGTTAAGAGATCTCAAACCCAAGTCAGAAGTTAGAGGCAAGCCACGAATCCTTAGTGATCAAGCAACTGCACAACTACAGTTTCGGCACGGTTGTTCCCTTTGTGCTGCTGCATGCGGGATGTGTTGCCGTTTGTTTTGTCTCTTTTCGCTGGTCATGGGTGAGTCTCATGTTGGCGATGTACGCCGTGCGCATGTTCGGTATTACAGCGGGATACCACCGCTATTTCAGTCACCGCAGTTACAAGCTAGGACGCGGCTGGCAGTTCCTGATGGCCTTTCTGGCGGAGACTTCGGGGCAGAAGGGCGTCCTCTGGTGGGCGGCTCATCATCGCGTTCATCACCGGCATGCAGACCAGGATCCCGACATTCATTCCCCGTCGAAGCGTGGATTCTGGTGGGCCCATGTCGGGTGGGTGCTGTCGAATGAATACGACAAGTACGACCCGGCGCTGGTCCAGGACTTCGGCAAATTTCCCGAATTGCGCTGGCTGGACCAATACTACATGGTTCCACCAGTGGCGCTGGCGGCGGTTCTTCTATTGAGCGGAGGCCTGGCAGCTTTTGTATGGGGGTTCGTGGTTTCGACAGTCCTGCTGTTTCATGGGACGTTCACCATCAATTCGGTGGCGCATCTTTGGGGATCGCGGCGTTTCGACACGGCCGACGACAGCCGCAATAACTTTGTACTGGCCATCATCACCATGGGCGAAGGCTGGCACAACAATCACCACCAGTTCATGTATGCGTGCCGGCAAGGACTTCGCTGGTGGGAAGTGGACGTCACCTACTACGCCATAAAGATGTTGAACTGGCTGGGAGTAGCCAGGGATTTGCGGGGCATCCGGCTCCCGCTGTCGGAAAGTGAGGCGCGATGAGCCGGATCGCGGTCATCGGGGCGGGGATTTCAGGAATGGGGGCGGCGTACCTGCTCAGCCAGAAACATGAAGTATGGCTGTTCGAGAAGGACGGCCGTCTCGGAGGCCATACCCACACCCATGAGATTGAAACCAGCGGCGGTGTCTTGCCGATCGATACTGGTTTCATCGTGCACAACGACCGCACCTACCCGAACCTGGTGCGATTGTTGCGGCAGATGGGCGTCGTCCGGCAAGCGAGCGACATGTCATTTGGTGTTTCTTGCCGCCAGACTGGATTTGAATACAGCAGCCGTGGCCTGAGCGGGTTCTTCGCACGCCAGAGCAATTGGTATCGCCTCGGCCACTACCGTTTTCTAGCGGAGATCATGCGCTTCAACCGGGAGGCCCGCAATCTTCTCCGGGATCCGGCCAACGCGGAAATCACCTTGGGAGATTACCTGCGTGCGAACCAGTTCGGAGGCGAGTTCACGCGCTACTATCTGCACCCCATGGCAGCCGCGGTGTGGTCGACGTCGCCAGAGGAAATCGAAGACTTTCCGGCCTTTACTTTGATTCGCTTCCTCGAGAATCACGGACTCCTCGGTCTGACGACGGCGCCTCAGTGGTACGTCCTGCAAGGTGGCAGCAGCGTCTACATTTCGCCGTTAACGGCGCCTTACCGGAAACGGATTTGCCTGGGAGCAAAGATCGACGGGGTGAAGCGCACTGTGGCGGGAGTGGAAATTGGCTTTGAAGACCGTCCACCGCAGTCTTTCGGAGAAGTCGTCTTCGCCTGTCACGCCCCGCAAACATTACATCTGCTAAAGGATTCAACTCCACTAGAGCGGCATGTTCTTGGCGGTTTCCGCACCAGCCGTAACGAGACCATTCTGCACACCGACTCAAGCCTGCTGCCTCGGCGCCTCGGGGCGCGCGCATCATGGAACTATCATCTGGAGACGCGACGGAAGGCCGCCACGCTCACGTATCACATGAACCGTCTGCAGAGCCTGCCCACCCGCGAAGACTATTGCGTCACGCTGAACGACACTCCGTCCATCGACGAACGCCAGGTTCTGCGCGAGATGACCTACTTCCATCCCCTTTATACGTTAGAGGCGGTTCGAGCCCAGGCGCGGTGGCGTGAGATCAGTGGCCGCAACCGCACTCACTTCTGTGGCGCCTACTGGTTCTACGGCTTTCATGAAGACGGACTGAATTCAGCGATTAGAGTAGCGGAGATGCTGGGCGCATCGTGGAATGCGGCAAAGGAAATGGCGGCGTAATGGAATCGGGAATCTATACCGGAAAGTTACGTCATCGCCGGTTCAGTCCTGTCCGTCACGAATTTACTTACCCGCTGTTCATGGTCTTCCTCGATATCGACCGCCTGACGGAACTGATGAATGTTTCTCCGCTCTCGGGATACAACCGGCGCAACTTAGTCTCGTATCAGGAGCAGGATCACTTCGGTGATCCAGCGAGGACGCTGCGCGTGCGCGTATCGCGGGATGCGGAGCAAAACGGAGTTGCGATTCCGGAAGGACGAATCTTCCTGCTCACTCATCTCCGCTACCTGGGACACAACTTCAACCCGGTTTCATTCTTCTACTGTTACGACTGCGAAGATAGATTGCAGATGATCATGGCAGAAGTCAACAATACCTTCGGAGAGACCGCAAACTACTGGCTCACGCGCAGTGTCGAGCGCCCCGCCGGCGAAAACAAGCGGTACCGATTTCCCAAGCAGTTTCACGTCTCGCCATTTCTGAAACTGGCCCAGGAATACGATTGGACATTCACGCCTCCGGGTGAGCGGTTGATTAGTCAGAGCGTCAGTTATGAGAACGGGCGGGAGATCTTCGATTCCACGCTGAAACTGGAGCGGCGCGAGTGGTCGCAAGCAGAACTGCACCGGGCCCTGCTGCGATTTCCTTGGATGACTGCGAAGGTAATCACCGCCATCCATTGGCAGGCTTTGCGGTTGCTGCTGAAGCGAGTCCCGGTGGTCAGTCATCCCGGCGCGGGTCGCTTCCAGCGAGCAACGGCGCAGAATTTGGGGGCATCGTGGCGAGCGGAATAACTACGAGTATCGCGAAGAAAATATTCCTGAAGACCTTGGCCGGGCTCCGGGTAGGCAGCCTTGAGATTGTCTGTCCCGAGGACACCTACGGCTTTGGGCAGTCCGGTCCTCCTCTGGACAAAGACCCGCTGCATGCTGTCATAGCCGTACACGATGAGCGCTTTTTCCTCCGTGCTCTGTTAGCGGGAGATGTCGGTATTGGCGAATCTTACATGGATGGCGACTGGTCGACTCCTGATCTGGTTCCCGTTGTCCGTTTGGCGGTGCGAAATCTGGATCAACTGGAAGGCAGCAACCGCCTTTTGACGTCCTTTCGCAGGCTCGCTGACTTTCTGGAGCATCGCCGTTGCGACAACACGCAGGCAGGCAGCCGCCGTAATATCGCATATCACTACGACTTGGGCAATGACTTCTATCGCCTTTTCCTCGACCGAGCCCTGGCTTACTCGTGCGCCTATTACGAGGCCGTAGACGATACTCTGGAGCAGGCGCAGGTCCGCAAGTTCGACGGCATCTGCCGCAAACTTCAGCTCGGCCCGCGCGATCACATTCTCGAAATCGGCACCGGCTGGGGCGGTTTCGCGGCATACGCGGCTGAGACTTACGGGTGCCGTGTAACCACTACGACCATCAGCCGCCAGCAGCACGATTACGCGCATGAAGTGTTCTCTCGGAGCCGGGCGGGTGACCGCATCCAGTTGCTGTTCGAGGACTACCGCAATCTGCGCGGCCAGTTCGACAAAATCGTGAGCATTGAAATGTTCGAAGCCGTGGGTTACGAGCACTACGACGACTACTTTGGAGCTTGTGATCGCCTGCTCAAACCGGACGGCAGTATGCTGCTGCAGACCATCACCATCCTCGAAGCGAAATTTCAGCAATACCGCAAGCAGAGCGACTGGATCAAGAAGCACATCTTTCCCGGAGCCGAGTTGGCCTCGGTCATCGAGATCCAGCGATCATTGGCCAGAACTACCCGCATGCAACTTTTTCACATGGAAGATATCGGCAAGCACTATGCTCTGACTCTTCACGAATGGCGCTGCCGATTTCTCGATCATCTCTCCAAAGTGCGACAACTCGGGTTCGACGATCGCTTCGTGCGCATGTGGGACTACTACCTGGCGTACTGCGAGGGAGCATTCCATGAACGCTACATCAGCGATGCGCAGTTGGTTCTCAGCAAAGTGACGAGTGAAGTCCATCTAATGAATGAACCTGAGATGCAGCCAGCATGGCGGGAGGCCCCGCAATGAGGTATCGAACCCTGATCATAGCGATTCTGGCAGTGACCATCGCGCTCACGCCGATGATGTTTGCCGATTCCGTACCATCCGTGGGCAGCCTGGCGCCCGATTTCACGCTCACCTCGCAGGAAGGCACGCCGGTCAGCCTGAGAGATTATCGCGGCAAGTGGGTGGTCTTGTACTTCTATCCCAAAGACTTCACCAGCGGCTGCACGATCGAGGCGCACAACTTCCAGCGCGACCAGTCGCAGTACCGGCAGAGGAATGTAGTGGTGCTTGGCGTCAGCGTTGATAGCGCCGACTCCCACAAGCAGTTCTGCACAAAAGAAGGGCTGAACTTCAAACTTCTGGCCGACACCGATCACAAGGTTTCCAAAGCCTATGGCTCGTTGACCAACCTCGGCCTCGTGAAATTCGCCTCCCGTCACACCTTCATCATCAATCCCGAGGGCAAGGTGGCCAAAGTATTCAGCGAGGTGGATCCTAACCAGCACAGTGAGGAAGTCTTGGCAGCTCTCGCCAAATTGCAAGAGCAAAGCGGCGACTCCAGATAGGGACTGTCGAGGGGACTTGAAACTTTTACCGCCTTCGGCACTCCAATTGGGGAGCTTCTGCTAGTCGGCAGTAGGAGGAGATAATCAAGATGAATCTAAGTCCTTATTTTCGTGTGACTTTGCTTGTCTTAGGATCGCTTTTTGTCACCAGCGCCTGCAACGCCAAGGCGGGCCTCGCCACCCCGCTGCCCGCACCAGTCGTGGACGCCGAGCGGGCCGCCACAGCGAGTCAACAAACCGCAGTCGTGGCCGGCGGATGTTTCTGGGGAATTCAGGCCGTTTTTCAACACGTGAAGGGTGTCATTAGCGCTACCTCTGGATACTCAGGCGGCTCTGCCAAAACGGCCGAGTATGAGATTGTCAGCACCGGTGAAACCGGCCACGCGGAATCCGTCCAGATCGTCTATGATCCTTCCCGGATCACCTACGGCGAGTTGCTTCGCATCTTCTTCTCTGTCGCCCATGATCCCACGCAACTCAACCGCCAGGGTCCCGACGAAGGAACGCAATACCGTTCTTCAATTTTCTACGTCAGCGAGGAGCAGAAGCATATTGCCGAGGCCTATATTGCTCAGCTCGACAAGGCCAACGTCTTTCACCGTCCGCTGGTGACGAAGGTGGTGGCGCTCCAGGCCTTCTATCCGGCCGAGGCGTATCACCAGAACTACGCTGCACTGCATCCCGACCAGCCCTACATCATGTACAACGACGCTCCCAAGGTCGAACATCTTCGCCGGGAGTTCCCCGATCTCTATACCAGAAAGTAGAAGACACCATGTTCGACACCGATCTCAATTGCCAAGGCCCCAACACTCGTCGCCGTGTCTTCTTGACCAGCGTTGCTGCAGCCATCGGAGGGTTGGTGCTCTGGCATTGGAGAGCGCCTCAGGTGCTGGAAGCCGCGGCAGCCAACTCCACCGAGCCGAAAGATAAAGGTAGCGAAGTGACGATCGTTCTTTTCTCCGACTCAGGCCAGCGATTAAACAAAGCCCGGGTCGCCCGAGTCGTCAAAAGCGCGGCTGAATGGCGCAAGCAGCTGCCGCCGGGCGTCTTCGACATCACCCGCAACTCCGATACCGAAATCGCTTTCTCCGGCAAATACTGGAACCTGCACGACAAGGGAATCTATCGCTGCATCTGCTGTGACAATGCGCTGTTCGACTCGGCCACTAAATTTGATTCCGGCACGGGCTGGCCGAGCTTCTGGGCGCCCATCGCCGCCGAAAATGTCCGTGAAATTCGCGATACCGCTTACGGCATGGTGCGGACTGCGGTTTCCTGTACCGAATGCGATGCCCATCTGGGACATGTCTTTGACGATGGCCCGGAGCCGACGCACCTTCGCTACTGTATGAATTCAGCGTCGCTGCGCTTCGCAAAACCTCTCTGACCGGCGAGAATAGGAGCCTTGTCGTTTGCGAGCACAGAAAGTCACTGTGGCAGTGAGGAGAGATGCCCGAAGAGGCGACGGACCTGGGCAATCCAGCCCAAGAGTTGAGTGAAGAATCGCTGATCCGGCGCATCCGGGACGGCGAGCATGATCTTTTCTACGAGCTCATTCGACCCTATGAACGGCGCGTATTTGCTACGGCATTAGCCATCTTGCGCAACGAAGCGGACGCCGAAGACGCTGCGCAGGAGGCTGTGCTTAAGGCGTTCAAGCACATCCGGCAATTTCGTGCGGAGGCACGCTTCAGCACGTGGCTGATCCAGATCACAGTCAATGAGGCCCGCATGCGGAAGAGGAAAGAGCGCGCCCACACGATTGAGCCGATCGTAGACCGAGAGGACGCGGAAGGCGATTACATCCCGCGTGAGTTCGCCGACTGGCGTGAGATTCCTTCCGAGACCCTGGAGCGGAAAGAGATCCGCGAGAAACTCGCCGAGGCGCTCGAAACACTTGGGCACATCTACCGCGAGGTGTTCGTGCTGCGTGACATGCAGCATTTAAGCATTGAAGAAACTGCCAAGGCTCTGGGAATCTCCACTGCGTCGGTCAAGACGCGACTGCTGCGCGCTCGGCTCATGCTCCGTGACCTGCTGGCACCAGGGCTCGGCGGAGCCTGGAGCACAACGTTGCAATACGCAAAGGGGACCAAGCCATGGTAGTCACTTGCGAACAAGTCTGGCGTGAGATCTCCAATTATCTCGAAGATGACGTCGACACGACGCTGCGCGCGGCTATGGACGCGCACTTCCACCAATGCGACCGCTGCTGCTCGGTGCTCGAGGGTACCAGAAACGTGATCCAGTTGTATGGCGACGAGCGCATGAACGAGGTGCCGCTGGGGTTCGGCAATCGGTTGCGCCGGCGGTTGGAGGAAAGCCTTCAGCCCACGCGCCGCAGTTTCATGGGATGGATCGTCGCGGCGGCTACTGTCGTCCTCGTCGGTGGCGTCGTCGAACTCGGCCGTTATTCCTACTACACGCGTCCGCAACAGCGATCGAAAATGGCGGAGCCGGGCAGCAGCGTTCCGCCCGACATGATGGTCGTAGTTTCAAAGGAGGGAAAGCTCTTTCACGTCGCCGGATGCCCGTTCATTCAAGACAAGGCGCATCTCCGGACCGTCGCGGCCAGGGAGGCCATGAAAGAAGGCTATACACCGTGCACGCGGTGTTTGAAAAAATATCTGCGGGCTGAACTCGGCTCACCGAAGTACATACCTGATCGCCGGGCGTAGATCCGCGCCTGACTGCGCTATATAGGTATCAAGTACCCGTTGGATGATTGTTGCTGGGCCGAATGTCAAGCAGATTGCCGCAGAGAATTTGTTCAGGGGAGCGAGTAGCCAGCAACTCCGACTCGCGCGCCGGCTACTCGAAGAAAACTTGAGGAACGGCAATGGCTAGTGCTGCATGCCATCGTCTTTCTTCATGGTGTCGTCCTTCTTCATGTCGTCCTTCTTGTGATCTTTCTTGGTTTTCTTGGATTTTTTGTCCTTCTTCATGTCATCTTTCTTCATCTGATCCTGTTTCATGTTGTCTTGCTTCATCTCGTCCTGCTTCATGTTGTCGCCGGACTGCGCAAATGCAGCTACGGATGCTGCCAGGACACACATGGCCATTAACCTGCAAGCTGTCTTTCTCATGGAACTCATCCTCGCCCTCTAGTTGAATTTGCTTCCGAGACACTTCGGTCGCGCACATGAGATGCACTCAGCCTCACGAAGTTACAGACCAGAAAAACGCTCTCGCGGATCGCCCCTTCGCTCTTGAAGTCTGGATTCGCGGGTCGTGAACATTCAAGTGGGAGTTGTCGCAGTCATCGCAGCGCGCCTTTAGAACCAAACAAGGTAACGATCCGAAACCTGGAATTGCCGGTCGAAGGCCTTTTCAAGAAATCAGCCATGTTGTCTGCGTTGGATCGCGTCTGCCCCTATGATCAGGGGCCGCATGAATAGCGCTCGCGGATGCGTTCTTCGACATCCAGTCCGCGGATGATCTTCTCATCACGTCGAGTGCAGGCGATAATGCCGCGCGCGGCATTTCTTCCTGCTTTCGTCACATCAGTTCTTGGGCAGAACGCTCGGAAACGGGATATACTGAAAACAACTTAACCTCGAAGATACGCCACAACAGCAGCTCGCGCCTTCGCGATTGAGAGATCGAGAGGCGTCTCTTTGCTTGGGCGATTCCCATTCAGCCAGCGTGTTTGCCCGTTTTCTGTCCCGAAATTCCAAGGGATACACCTCTTTAGCGCTCCTTTGTTGCAGCGATGTTCAGCCGTCCAATAATTCTCGTTCTTAGCCGGGAGTCAATGATGTCAGCAAAGAATGGTGACAAGTCGAGATTTAACCGTGAACGCAAGCAAAAGATCGCGCGGCGAAAACGGACTCGTGAACTGCTGAATCTGGCGAGCGTCAAAAACAGGGAGGCGGCCAGCCACTTGGCTGCCGAGCCCCGGGTGGTGCCAGCATGAACACTCCGATGCCAGCCCTTCCGATCTCGCTTCGCACTGCCGACGTCTACAAGAGGAAGCGGATTCTCCTGGTGGATCCGTCCCCCCGCAAGCGAGACTTGCGCGCCGATGTTCTGCGAAAAATGGAGGTCGATGTCGACTGCGCCGCCGATATCGGCGAGGCTCGTTGTTGGTGGCGAGCGGACTTTTACGATCTCGTTCTCATCGCCGTGGACAAGGGCCCCGGTCATCGCGACAAGTTTTGCGACGACGTTCGCGGTGCCACGCCGCCGCAGCGGCTCGCATTTCTTGTCGGTGAGCCGGAATATCTTGCAGCTTCGCCGCGCGACGATCAACAAGCCCCTACCATCGACGATCAATTACTGCTGAGCAACGTCAATGCGGTGCTCTCCTCCGATTTAAAGAATGTGAATCAGCGCTGGGGCATCATGGAAGCCTCCCGTAAAATCTCGGCCGTTCGTTCCGCCTATACCGCCCGCACCCGAGCCATTCGCGACCGAATCGATCCGCCGCGAGACACTGAGGCCCGCTCTACCAAGCGGATCCCGGCTTCGCCTACCTTGGACGATCTATTGAGAGAGGGAATGCAATGAAGAATCTCTACGTTGGCAATCTCCCACACAGCACCACCGATGCCGAGTTGCGCCAGCTCTTTGAAGCGCACGGCGCGGTAGAGAAAGTAACCCTCGTCACGGACCGCGATACTGGCCGTTCCCGGGGTTTTGCGTTTGTTGAGATGACCAGTCCGAGCGAGGCCGATAAAGCGATTGCGACCCTGAACGGGACCGATTTCGGCGGCAGGCCCCTGACCATCAACGAAGCCAAACCAAAGACGGACCGGCCCAAGACTGGCGGTCATCGCTTTGGTGGCGGAGGCGGTGCTGGCGGCGGTGGTGGTGGCCGTGGTCGCGACGACCATCGGGGCGGCCCAAGACAGCGGCGCGAGCCTCGCTGGTAATTGTCTTGGGAGCAAATTTTGAAGTCGCTGCCCGAGCTTTCGGTGGCGCACAACATTAAGTCTCTGGGAGACGAGAATGCCGAGAACACGATCGACTTTTACCAAACGCCAGAAAGAGCAGACGCGCCAGCAAAAACAGCGCGACAAGGCTGCGCTCAGGACGCAACGAAAACTGGATAAGCAAGCCGATCCCAGCAGCGAGGAAAGCCTCGAAGAACTCCGAAAGAATGCTGAAGCCCAGGCATCCTTGTTTGGGATCCCATCGGCCGGCGCCACTGAAACGAATGATCTCTGACCGGATCGCCGCAGCAGCGAAACCCCAAACTCGGTCCACTTATCGAAAAAGGCCTCAATCCGCAGCCGCGTGATCATTGATTCTTTGCCCGCGTTAAAATCTGCCCGGCGGATTGAGCCTCAGGAAATCCGGACCGCTCCTCCCGGAATTCGTCCCTGAAACGATTTCCGCGCTTCCCGCACTATCTAGCGAGAGGATACCGCGAACCTCTCCCATATCTTCCCCAATACAGTATGCGGAGCGCAGCTTTTCCCCTTCTTTAGGGTCGCGGACCATCGAAGCGCTTAGAAGAACTTCCCGAATTCTTGACATTGCGTATGAGAGGGATGCACGCGCATTCCTTTGCCCCGGCGCGCCACAGTCAAAAAAGTCAAAGGAGAGTTCCATGCCTTCGAACATGATCAGCATCTCAGGGAAAGTCACAAAAGTGAGCGAGCAAGACGCACAGCGGCTCGGCGCTTTTGTCTTGCTTTGCAACCAAATCATCGCCAGTGGACCAGTCCTCGCGGACGGTACCTACCGCATCAGTGTTTCTCGCGCCGCGGCGCTCGCCAAGAGTTCCTATGCGCCCACCCTCGCCATCGCTCCGGCTAGCGCCGGCAAGCATATCGAGCATTTTCCGAGTCTTCCCCGAGTCGTCCTCAAGCGTGCGGACCTCGACAAGGCTGACAAAGAGTTCCGCGCCCCCGATATCTCCGTCTCCGAAGCGGTTCTTAAGATTTGGTGGCTGTGGTGCCGCTGGTTCTGCGTTTCGGGCACGGTCTCGGGTCCGAACGGCTGTGCTGCTCCGGGCGCCGAAGTCACCGTCTACACTGTCAGCCATAATGGCTCCGGCTATACAAAAATTCCACGTGCCACCGTCACCACCGCAGCCGATGGCAGCTTTACCGCCTGTTTTGAGTGGTGCAGTTGTTCGTTCTGTTTCCCCTGCTGGCCCTGTTGGCCCATATGGTGGCGTTGCTGGCCATGGTGGTGGGAGTGGGATATCCTCCGCGTGCTTGAAGCCATTGAAAAGCAACCCGCACTTCCGGGTCCGGGACCAGTCTCACAGATCAATGGAGGCATCTCTCTGATCCGCCCGGACGCGCGCAGTTTGATGCGCGGCCAGGGATTTGGTGTCACCAACGACACTTTCGCTCCCAATGCCGAACGAACTCAACTGATCGCCAGCAAGTTCGCCAATGCCCGCATCCGCGAACTGTTTCCCTGGTGGTGGTGGTGCTGTGACGATCCCAACCTCGTCTTCAGCGTCACGCAGAATGGCAACGTAATACTCAACGAGAATCCCGCAACCAGCACGCGCTGGTGCTTCGAAGACGGAGGTTCGGTCGCATTGGTTGGAAACTCCGACACCGATACCCTTTGCGGCGAGAAGTGTCCACCAGAGTCAGGCTTTGCCTGGACCAACGTCGGCGACTACATCGAAGTCGCCGATATCAACCAAGGCTACGCGGATCCGAGTGGCTCTGCCGGCACCGACGACTGGGACATGGCCTTCGCCGGCGAACTCTTCCTCTATGGTGAGTTCGCTGCCTCATCTACTGTCGCCTACTACCAGGTGTTGGCGGGGCAATGGTCGGGAAACCCGGCACGCGGCGGTACGCAGCCCGCTATCGGTACCGGACCGGCCATCTCAGAGCCCCTCGATCACGTGGTCTATATCTACAATGGTGACGGCACGTTTAACTCCAGCCAGACTGTGCGGATGGGCCCGTTTAACCAAGGGAGTCTCGTGAATCTCTACGCGACTCCGGCGGCGCGCCAAAATGGCCCTACTCCTCCTGGCCTATTGCCATTTCCAACCGTGCCCGCCGGCGGCAGTGTCTTCTGGGATCACCAGGGACTGGTCGCGCACACTTACGACTCCTCCAACCTGATCGGCGGATCGCCTATCGGCGCGGTGGATTTATCAGTAGTGGGCTACGACTCCACCTTCACCGAGGTGCTCGCTCCCAACATTCCACCACCCGGGCCGCCGGATGAACCGCTTACTCTCCTGATCGACAACTCCGGTCTATCGGCGCAGATTAACGGCATCGCCGCCTTTACTGCCGGCGGGACGCCGGTGACCTCCACTACCTCCGGCGAATGTCCCGCCTACGACATCGGTCCGGGCGGATACATTCAGGTGAGCGTCAACGTCAATGACCCGAACGGACATCTCTTCGAGTATGGGCTGTTCGTCAACTACGGCTCTGGTTCGCCTGGCATAATCTCGCCGCCCGGCACTCGGGGCTACATTACCAATCCGCTCACCTCTCCGGCGCCTGCTGGTGTTTGCTTCCATGGTGATCCGGATTACACCTGCAAGTCGTGGGTGGGAGGAACAGAAATCATTACCTACTGCCCGCCCGTCGATTGCTGCTACGACTTCATCCTGCGCGTTGGTAAGCGCGTCACCAATGGTGACAGCTTCCCGAGCTTGGGGGATGACGGTAGCCAGACGATAACGCTGAAAGTTTCGAGCTAAGTATAGAGCTGGAACTCGAAACTGGAAGCATACAAGGCCGCAAGGCGTGAGAAGTTCATTCAATCGCCTTGCGGCCGGCCATTTCGGCTGAGTTTAAGTTGAGCAGGTATCCGAACAATGTATTTTTACTGGTTTTTATTGGGTGCGCTGGCAGTCTGGCGAGTCAGTTATCTGCTCGTCTACGAAAACGGCCCGTGGAATCTGTTCGTCAGAATCCGCCATTACTTGGGCCACGGTTTTTGGGGCGAAGTGACAAATTGTTTCTATTGCGCAAGCGTGTGGGTCGCCCTCCCCTTTGCCTTTTTTCTGGGTGGTACGTGGAAGCAGCGTTTACTGCTTTGGCCGGCGTTCTCGGCGGGCGCGATTCTACTGGAGAGGATCATTCACGACGCCGGCTCCGATCGTGCAGCCCCATATATAGAAGATGCTCCGGCCAGTGATCGCTCGGCCGACGGCCGAGGATTCGAATATCAAAATCAACCTCAGGAGGCTGATCATGTGTTGCGGCAGGGGTAGACTGGGTGATTCCCAAAGCGTTTCAACTCCGATTTCCACCTTTCGTGCTCCCGTGACCGCTGGTCTTCCATCATGGCCCATGTTTGAATACATTGGGCGCACGGCTCTGACGGCGGTCGGCGCCGTCAGCCGGGCTCGTTACCGCTTTGACCGCCCCGGCTCCCGCCTGCGTGTCGATCCCCGCGATCGCCCGTCCCTGGCACGCGTCCCGGTGCTCCGACCCGCCAGTTGAGTTCCTCACCCCTCCACGAAATTGCGTGAAACGCTTTTTCCCTTTTCTGCACTATCTCTGTGAGCGAGGGAATCGCCGTCAAGCGATGACCACGGTTCACAACCCAGCCGGAAAACCTTTGGCAGGGTTCTGACAAGCGCCGGAGCCGAGGGGAAGCGGCTTCGGCGCTTCCAGATCGACCTTCTCCAAGAGTCAAACTAGTCCCTCAATGCGAGTCACCTAAGGAGCGCGCCTTTTCCCGTGCCTGAGCCACGTCCCATGCCGCCCGCCTCCTGCCGCCGCCGCCGACTCGCCGTCCTGAGCCGCCCCGGCGCGCCCGTTCTCGCCACCGGTCCAGTTTCCACCCCCATCCCGGAAAACGTTCCCGATGAACAAGTTCCGGTGCTACACTGTCTGCCACTTCAGACTCATCGGGGCAGGCTCTTGCAGTTCCACTCGTTTGATGAGAGTTATCTCAACCGCTTGCGAGCTGGAGATTTTCGAACGCAAGAGCACTTTTCTGCCTATTTCAGCGCTCTCATCAAGATCAAGCTGGGCTCGCGTCTCAAGTCGAAAGAGACAATTGAAGATCTGCGCCAGGAAACCTTCGCCCGTTTCTTCGTCGCCCTTCGCGACGAAAAAGTCGTCCGCCCCAACTCCCTCGGGTCATTCGTCAATTCGATTTGTAACAATGTTCTCTTTGAGTATTACCGTTCCAACACGCATGACGACTCTCTCGACGAGCAGGAAGAGCAGGGGATTCTCGCGGTTTGGCCGAACATCGTCGAGGCCCTTGGTGCCAAGGAAACGGAGAAAAAAGTCCGGGAGATTCTTCAGAAACTTCCCGAACGCGACCGCCGTATTTTGCGCGCCATCTTCCTTGAAGAGCGCGACAAAGACGAAGTGTGCCGTGAGTTAGGCGTCGATCGCGATTATCTGCGCGTGTTGCTGCACCGCGCCAAACAGGCATTCAAAGCATCCTATTCGGGAGCATGAAGGAGAAAGGAAGCCATGGACCACGAATCGGTGGTTCGAGACAAAATGACGGAACGATATCTTTTAAATGAGCTCGACGCCCAGGAGCGCGAGCAGTTTGAGGAACATTTCTTCGAATGTAGCGATTGCGCGCTCGACGTTCGCGCTGGCGCCGAATTCGTCGCCCACAGCAAAGTCATTCTGGCGGAAACGCCGGATGCTGCCTTTGCTGAGCCATCCACTACTCCCTCCGCCTCGCTCTGGGATTGGTTTCGCTGGTTTCGTCTGGCGCTTCGTCCGGCATTTGCTGTCCCGGTAATGGCCGCGCTGCTGCTGGTGATCGGCTATCAGAATCTAGTCACTTATCCCAGAATCCAGTCCGAGCTTCATCAGCCCCAGGTCTTGCCATGGGCGTCTGTTCATCTCGGAACGTGGGGCAACGGGGGGCCAACTATAAGTGTTCCGCAGGGAAAGAGCTTTCTGCTCTTTGTTCCAATCATTCCTCCCGATAACTGCTGCGCGAGTTACACCGCGAACTTATATAATCATGAAAATAAACTTGAATGGTCCTTAACCGTCCCTGCCAGTTCTCAGCAGGAACAATGGTCGATTCAAATACCGCCAGCCAATCGCGAGTCGGGGAGTTATACTCTCGAGGTGCGTGGCGCCACTGCCGCAGGCGATATCAGGGAAGTAGGTAAGGCATCATTCGAGCTACAAGTACAAAAATAAACGAGAACCCAAAAACTAAAGCCGAACGCGAACGCCGAAACAAAGTCCACGCAGGAGGACCCTCTGTATGGCTGCTAGCCCGAAGTCGCCTTTGGATTCGAATTCCAACCCCGCGCACTCGCACGTCTATCACGCTCAGGCCCACGTATTAATGGGTCAGATCGATCACCCCATTAAGCAGCCGCTTGAACATTACGGGCAGGTTGTTCTCGAAAACAGCCGTCGCGAGACGCATATTGCCCAGGAAGTCGCTGAAACCAGTATCGAAGGCCTCATCTCCTTCAAGTCCGGCCACACCCGCGTCATCGGCACGCTCGTAAGAGACAAGAAAGACATCTTCGGCAACGATCACGCCGGCCACGTGACGCTGGCCACTGCTGTCCTCGAAGGCTTCAACGTCATCGACATTGTGACCGCCGACCGCGTCGTCGCCGAAGTCTGCACCGAGCATCCGTTGAAGCAGGGCAAAGTCCCAAGGGTCAGCTTCCTCGGCACGCGCTTCGAGAACCTGCGCATCGCCGGCTACCCGGTCGAGGTCGAACTCGATCTCAACCTTTGCGGAGATAAGCCCGACGACGACCGTCCCTATCTTACCGACAAGGCTTTTCTCGGCCGTCTCGAAACTCAACTGAAGAACACAGCGAACACGAAGGGTTTTCCCAAGGGCCTGGCGAAACAGTACGAGGACAAGCTCGCCTATATCAATGACCTCAAGGGCCGATCTAACGGAGGTGCGAAAGGCAAGCGGAACGGCTACTCTAAGGTGCAATGTTCCCTGGTCAAAAGCATCGGGCCGATTCCGATCCCCGGAGTGAGGACCTTCGGCAATCACATCTTCATTCCGAATTTCGGTACGATCGCCCTGGCGGAACTCGAAGTCGGCATCAGTCCCGCGCATGGCAATGGCTTCTCCAAGTCACAAGCAAGCTCATCGCAAGAGCCCACCTACAGCCACTACTTCACCCTGAACATGTTCGACATGAAATTAGGGTGTCCAGTCGGCGGCAGCGGCAAGGGCCCGGGCGTTACGTCCAATGGTACCAGCGGCGGCCCAGGATCGGGCGGCTAGCCCTCGGCTCCTCCTTGTTACTTCTACTTTGCGGATCGTCGTGTCACCAATATGACGATCCGCAATTCGCTTACGACCATGCCTATCACTCACTTCTTCGCGGTGATCTTAAACAGGCGCAGCAAGAGACGGATCGAGAATCCCAGCATTATCGGAAATCGAACGCGGAGTGGGCTTGGAAATTCCGCATTCTTGAAGCAAGAGCTCTCTTACAACGAAGCCGTTACGAAGACGCGCTCGCCCTCCTGAAGTCGTCCCCCATTCCTTACGAGCACTCAGACCTGGCCATCTCCGTTTTGACGTTCGAGGCAGAGGCCAACATCATGTTTCACAAGTTCCTGATAGCGGAAGGTCTGCTCGCGGAGGCAACTCAACTCTGCACAAAGCAAGTATCTCCAGCTTGCGGATACGTTTACAATGCGCGTGGCTTGTTAGCCGTCGAGCAAAAGCGATGGGACGCCGCGGAGAAGGAATACGAACTCTCACTCGAATTCGCGCGTTCTCAAAAGGATTCAGGTCTCGAATCCAATGATCTCAACAGTTTGGCGAACGTATCTCTCGCTGGCGAACGCTACGACGAAGCAATCGACCGATCTGAGGCGGCATATGAGGCGAAACCACTAGGTGCTCTGCGACTTGAATTCATGGCCCGCACTAATAAAGGCTGGGCCCAATATAAACTTGGAAATCTTGACAGCGCTCTGGAGTTGTTCCTCGACTCCGAGAGGTTGGCCTCCCAAATGGGTGACCCTTGGAATCAGGCGAACGAACTTACTGACATCGGCTACATCCAGATGGACGAACACAATCTTAAATTGGCCGGACAGTCGTTCCGTCGAGCTCTGGAATTGGCCCAGGCCGTTCAAGCGAAGGGATACGTCTACAATGCCTTACGCGTTCTCGCGCGGCTCTCCTTGCAGATCGGGGACCTAGCGAGTGCGGACAATTATGATCAGCAAGCACTGGCAATGGCTCGCGAGGAAAACAACCACTTCGACGAACTCTATCCCTCTGCTGGTCCAAGGGCAAATCGCCGCCAGCCGCGGGACAACGACAATGCTAAGCCACCTTCCAACGAAGTCGAGCAGGACAAGACGTGTCCCGTCTTTCTCAAATGGGAGGCTGAACATTCCCTCGCCCGCCTGTACGAAACAGAAAATCGTCCCGCTTTAGCGAAGCAAGAATACCGAGCCGCCCTGGCCACTTTCGAATCCGCCCGCGACACCGTACGGCACGAAGATTCTCAGCTCTCCTTCCTGACCAACGCCTCCCGCATCTACGATGACTACATTCATTTCCTGGTCGCCCAGAAAAAAACCAGCGAAGCCCTCCGCTCCGCCGACTACAGCCGTGCCCGCACCCTCGCCGAAGGACTTGGTCTGCTAAACAAAAAAGCCCCCTCCGCCGCGCCGAACCCGCAGCAACTTTCCCGCCGCGCCCATGGGGCGATCCTTTTCTACTGGCTGGGAGAATCGCAATCCTATCTCTGGGCGATCACGCCGCAGCGTACCGACCTCTTCACCCTTCCTGCACGCGCGCAAATCGAAGCTGCGCGTGCAGCGCTATCACAAATCGATCGGCGGCCCGCAGCCCGTCCTCGGCTCCGCTAACGAAACGCCCGACCCCGACGGCCTCTGGCTCTATCGCACGCTCGTAGCGCCCGCGCAGCCGCTCCTGCCGAAAGATTCAAAGATCTTTGTAATTCCCGACGGCGCCCTCAACAATCTCAACTTCGAGACCCTCATCGTCGAACAACCCACGCGCCATTTTTGGATCGAAGACGCCGACGTCGTCAATGCCAGCTCAATGCGGGTCCTCGAAGCCTCGCTCTCGAGTGCCAGCATCCATAAACAGGGACGCGCCGCCAACCTTCTCCTCATTGGAAACAGCGTCGCGCCCACCGCCGAGTATCCCGAACTCCCCCGAGCCGCCGATCAGATGCAGAGTGTCGCCCGCCATTTCTCACCCTCAGCCGAGAAAGTCTTCACGCGCGACCAAGCTACGCCGCAAGCCTATGTGGACAGCTCGCCCTCGCAGTTTTCCCACATTCACTTCGTAGCCCATGGCACCGCTAGCCGTCTCAGCCCGCTCGATTCCGCCATCGTGCTCTCCAAAACTCCCGATCATCCCGACGCCTTCAAACTCTACGCCCGCGAAATCATCGCCCACCCCCTGCACGCCGATCTCGTCACCATCTCCGCCTGTTACGGCGCTGGGAATCGCGCCTACTCCGGAGAAGGTCTGGTCGGCCTTGCCTGGGCTTTCCTGCGCGCGGGAGCTCACAACGTAATCGCCGGCCTGTGGGAAGTCACCGACGCCTCAACCGATCAGCTCATGGATAAGTTCTACGACGAATTAGAGAAGGGAACCGCCGTCGACGCAGCCCTGCGCACCGCCAAGCTCTCGCTCCTCCGTGGCAGCACCTACCGCGATCCTTTTTATTGGGCGCCCTTCCAGCTCTACACCGGCTCCGACCCCGCGAACCCTTCGACCGGCCGTCGCAATCACATGAAGTAGCATCTTACCTTCGTTCTGGAGGCCGTCCTAAATGTTTCGATCCGAGTTTTGATTGCGAGCGCTCGTTCCTGGCAACGGCTCTTGCCGCCACGCTGCTGTTCTCGATGACGTTCGCCGTTCCGACTTTCGCGCAAAACGCAGAACAGGCTGCGCCCGCCACAGCCGAACACGCCTCCGAAAATCCCCAGCCCAAAACAACCCTCACTCGTCCCGGCGAAGAAAAACCCGTCCTCCAGCAACTCAACTCTGCGGTCGAAGAACTCACGGCCAGAATCTCGCCCGCGGTCGTTCAAATCTCGGTCACCGGATACGGAACCGTGGACGAAACGAATCAGGCGCAAACCGCCTACGTAGCTCGTGAGCGCGCCATCGGAGCCGGCGTAATCGTCGACCCCGACGGCTACATCATGACCAATGCCCACGTCGTCGAAGGCGCCCAGCGCATCCATGTCGCGCTCGCGTCTCCCATGAATCCGCAGGACCCCATCGCCCCAGTCGGCAAGCAGCGCATTCTCGACGCCCGCCTGATCGGTATCCACAAAGAGAGCGATCTGGCCCTCTTGAAGATTGACGAAAAAAATCTACCCACCCTCTCGCTCGGTAATCGCCGGCCCGTTCACCAGGGTGAATTGGTCTTTGCCATGGGCAGCCCCGAAGGTCTGCAGAATTCCGTCACCATGGGCGTAGTCAGTTCCGTCGGGCGGCAGGCCGACCCTACTCGCCCCTTCGTCTACATCCAAACCGACGCTCCCATCAATCCCGGTAACAGCGGGGGACCGCTTGTCGATATCGATGGCTACGTCGTAGGGATTAACACATTCATTCTCTCGCAGGGTGGAGGCAGCGAAGGTCTTGGCTTCGCCATCCCCGCGCCCATCGTGCGCTTCGTCTACCGCAGCCTGCGCAAGTACGGTCACGTGCATCGCGTCACGGTCAAGGCCGGCGCGCAAACCATCACCCCGGCGCTCGCGAAAGGTCTCGGGCTGAGGCGCTCTTGGGGAGTCGTGATCGACGATGTGACTCCCGGCGGGCCAGCTGAGGCGGCCGGTCTCCATATCGGAGATATCATCATCAACGCCGACGACCGTCCTATCTCCACGCTCCCAGCCTTCACCACCGCGCTCTATTTTCATCCCCTGGACGAAGCTTTGAAGCTTGACGTTCTGCGCGGCGCCGAAAGAAAAACACTCTTCATTCCCGTTTTTGAGATGAAGGATTCGATGGACTCGCTCGCCGACTTAGTCAGCTCGCCCGACAGTCTGGTTAGGCGCCTCGGTGTGTTGGCCATTAACCTCAACGATCAGGTCCGCTCGACCCTAGGCCCATTGCGCAACCCGTCGGGTGTGGTCGTTGTCGCGCGCGTCGCTGATTTCGTTCGCGTCGATACCGACCTCCAGACCGGAGATGTCATTCACAGCGTGAACCAGACGCCGATCGATTCACTGGCCACACTTCGCGAGGCGCTATCCCAAATCAAGCCGCACGATGCGGTAGTCCTCCAGGTGGAGCGAGCCGGGGGATTTCAGTGGCTGGCGTTCGAAATGGAGTAGAGGGAGTTCCTTCCAAACTTGGGGAACGGGCCGCGGGCCAGCCCCACGCCTTTTGCCAATGCCGACGTTACACACTTAGTTACCGGCGTGTTGCCCGATTTACAAACTCTTAACCATTTATTTACGCGGGTGCAACTCGATCTCGCCAGAATTGAGTATGCTCGAATTTCTCACGAACGCGGACGACCCCGCACGTGTCCTGGCCCGAATGCCATCAGTTCCCGGCCTTCCGCCATTCGCCGACAAGTTCATTCCTATAGAGCAGGCGCGCGATCTCTATCGGCGCGTTCGTTCCGCGCCGCCTGGTTTTCTCCTCGAAACTCTACTCGCGGAGATGAAGATTAACTTCGAGGTCGAATCGAACGGGCTGAATCGCATCCCTACTAAGGGGCCTATTGTCGCCATAGCCAATCATCCCTTCGGCGTCCTTGACGGAGCGATTCTTTCCGTGCTCCTCTCGCGGATACGTCCCGATGTCCGGATCGTTACAAATTCGCTGCTCGCCAGTATTCCCGAGCTCCATCAGTATTGTGTCTTTGTCGATCCCTTCGGCACCGGCTCTTCTCCGGGGAAAAACCTGAAAGGCCTGCGCCACGCTTTCGACTGGCTACGCCAAGGAGGCGCGCTTGCCCTGTTTCCCGCCGGTGAGGTCTCACATCTCAATGTCCGCCACGGCCAGATTACCGACCCTCTCTGGAGCACCACCGCCGCGCGGCTCATCCGCAGGACCGGAGCCGCTACGGTGCCCGTGTATTTCGCGGGCGCCAATAGTGTCGCCTTCCATCTTCTTGGGATGGTTCATCCCCGTCTGCGCACTGCTTTCCTGCTTCAGGAATTCCTCCAGCAGCGCGAGAAACGCATTCGTGTCCGCACTGGCAAACCTATTCCTAATGAACTGATTGCCAGTCTTGATAGCGCCGAGGAAGCCACCCAGTACCTTCGCCTGCGCACTTACCTTCTGTCGCATCGCGGCAAGGAATCCGTCTCGCTTCCCGCAAAATTCCGTTCCGTTCTTCCGCGCAGGCCACAGGAGTCGATCGCACCCGCGGTCCCATCGCGTTTCGTACTCGCCGATATCGCTGCCCTTCCACCGGACCGTCTTCTCACTGAGACCTCCGAATTTGCAGTCTACGCGGCTCGCGGATCCGAACTTCCGCATGTCTTGGATGAACTTGGCCGATTGCGCGAGATCACCTTCCGTGCTTCCGGTGAGGGCACCGGCCACGCCGCCGACATCGATCATTTCGACCGCTATTATTGGCACCTGCTTCTCTGGAGCAAAGTGAACAACGAACTAGCCGGCGCTTACCGGGCCGGCCATACCGACGAGATCATCCGCGCTCACGGTGTCAACGGCTTGTATACCCACACCGTTTTTCGTTATGACGAGCGCCTCTTCATGAAGATCGGCTCCGCCCTCGAACTCGGCCGCTCTTTCGTCCGCTCGGAGTACCAGCGCCACTATGCGGCGCTTCTGATGTTGTGGAAGGGCATCGCCAGGTTCGTTGCCGCCCATCCGCAAGCCCCCGTCCTCTTCGGCGCGGTCAGCATCAGCAACGACTACACGCGTCTCTCTCGCGAGATGATCGTGCGCTACTTTGAGCGCCGAGACGACGGTCGCGATTTTATCGATCTCGTTCGGCCGCGCACTCCCTTCCGAGTTCCCCGACTTCCCCGCTGGGACGACGTCGCTCTTTGCACCGCCATCCGAGACCTCGACGAACTTGCCGAGCCCATCTCGGACGTTGAAGAAGATGGCAAAGGCATTCCCATCCTCATCCGGCAATACGCCAAGCTCGGAGGAAAGCTCGTCGCCTTTAACCTTGACCGCAAATTCTCCAGCGTGGTCGACGGCCTGGTCATTCTCGATCTCCGCCAAACCAATCCCGTTATTCTCGAACGCTACATGGGCAAGGGAGCTCTCGCCAGCTTCCGCCGGTTTCACAGGCTTGATCAAGTTGCCCCCGCCGCCATCAATCGGCCCCTCTGAGGTCTACGCGAAGAAAAAGTCAATCCGCGAGCATCCGGCCTGGCGGGCTACTCGAATCGGGCGTGATTCGATAGGCGTGCCAAATCAATATAGAAACGTTCAGAGCACGTGTTCGTTTCCGGACATCAACGTCCACTTCGGCATAGCGGCAAGCGAACTCCGGTTACGTTGGTTCTGTCTATCCCCTGTGTTTCCCGGGAATTAGGCTCTCTGTAGACTTGGCCCCCAAGTTGCCCGTCCTTCATCGAGATGGATATCGCTCGTCCAGAGTTCAAAGCACAAAAGCGTCGCCGCCAGGGCATCGTTGCGGTGGTTGTGGTGCTCGGCGTTGCCGCGGTTTCGTTTGGAGTTTCGCGCCTAAAGCCTGCCGCACCCACCGTGGAACGTGGCACAGTTTGGACGGATACCGTCAAGCGCGGCAATATGCTGCGGCAAGTGCGCGGGACCGGGTCGCTGGTCCCCAGCCAGGAAGCAGTGCGGCAGATTCCTGCCGAGACCGAAGCCACGGTGGTTCGCATTCGGATGCTGCCCGGCTCGCAGGTTAAGTCCGACTCGATTCTGCTCGAAATGAGCAATCCGCAGGCCGAGCAAGCGGCGATTGACGCAGACCTCCAACTCAAGGCAGCCGAAGCCGAGTATCAGAGCCTGCGCGTCAAACTGGACAGCGATCTCAAGAGCCAGCAAGCGGCAGCTGCGACCGTGCACGCGGACGATGCGACCGCTCAGCGGCAGGCGAAAACTGACAAGGCGCTCTACGATCTCGGCGTCATCTCCGGCCTCGCATATAAGTCTTCGCAAGAAAAAGCGGATGAGCTTACGACCCGGCAAAATCTGACGACGGATATGCTGACCGCCAATCAGCGTGCGATCGCCACCCAGATGGCACAGGAGCAAGCCAAGGTCGATCAGATGCGCACGCTGGCGCAGCTCAAACAGAAACAGCTCGACGCGTTGAAAGTTCGCGCGGGCATCGACGGAATTCTGGTCGATCTTCCTCTGCAGGTTGGGCAGCACGTATTGCCGGGTACGATGCTGGCGAAGGTGGTCGAACCCGACCATCTGATGGCCACCGTGAAGATCGCCGAAACGCAGGCGCGCGATGTACAGATTGGTGAAGCCGCGGCGATCGATACGCACAATGGCGTAATTGCGGGTACCGTGATGCGGGTCGACCCGGCGGTGCAAAACGGAACCGTGACCGTAGACGTCAAACTAACGGGCGAGCTACCCAAGGGCGCACGGCCAGATTTGAGCGTGGATGGAACGATTGACCTCGAGCGCATGGACGACGTGCTCTACGTGGGACGCCCAGCTTTCGGGCAGGAGAGCAGTACGATCAGCTTATTCAAGCTCAGTTCGGACGGTGGGACGGCGGTGCGCGTTCCGGTGAAAGTTGGGCGAGCTTCGGTGAATTCGATCCAGGTGATTGAGGGTTTGCGTGAAGGAGACACGGTGATCCTCTCCGATATGTCGCGCTGGGATAATACCGACCGGGTTCGGCTCGAATAATAAAGTTACGGTAACAGATCTTTAGCAACATCTTCGCCTAGCGAAACCAGGACTCGAAATCCGAAGCATTTAAATAGCGGGATACCAGGCAACTTAGCCAGCGAGGGAAAGAGCGATGACTGAGACAGGACAGCCACTCATCCAGATTCAGGATCTGACCAAGGTTTTTTATACCGATGAGATTGAGACGCATGCGCTCTCCGGCATTCACTTGTCCATCAACAAAGGGGAGTATGTCGCCATGTCGGGGCCGTCGGGCTGCGGGAAATCCACGCTGCTGTCGATCATCGGCCTGCTGGATACGCCGACGGCGGGCCGCTACTCGCTGAATGAGAAGACGGTGGAGAACTTGGACTTTGCCGAGCGGTCGCGCATCCGGAACCAGGAGATCGGATTCATCTTCCAGAGTTTCAACCTCATCGGCGATCTGACGGTGTATGAAAACGTCGAACTGCCGCTCACTTATCGCCAGAAAATGCCGGCCGCAGATCGCAAGGCGCGGGTCATGGAAGCCCTGGAGCGCGTGGGCATGGCGCACCGCGTTCGTCATTATCCTTCGCAGCTGTCGGGAGGGCAGCAGCAGCGGGTGGCTGTAGCGCGAGCGCTCGGCGGTAAGCCGTCGATTCTACTAGCGGACGAGCCGACTGGAAATCTCGACTCGCGCAACGGCGAGGCAGTGATGGAGCTCTTGCAGGAACTTCACCGTGAAGGCGCGACGATCTGCATGGTGACGCATGATCCACGGTTTGCGAAACATGCTCAGCGCGAGGTGCATCTGTTCGACGGCAAAGTTGTGGCGGAAGAAGAACTGAAGAAGCTTTTGCAGGAGACGAGTGTATGAGTAGCCTG
This sequence comes from uncultured Acidobacteriaceae bacterium, assembly GCA_963841945.1. Lineage (GTDB taxonomy): Bacteria > Acidobacteriota > Terriglobia > Terriglobales > Acidobacteriaceae > Acidiflorens. The sequence continues at coordinate 66,125 of CAWJFC010000007.1, read as the reverse complement.
CTGCAAGACATACGATACGCGTTCCGCCAGCTTGCTAAGAATCTGGGGTTCACGGCGGTTGCTACGATTGCGCTCGCTCTCGGGATCGGCAGTACGACTGCGATCTTCAGCGTTATCGATCAGGTGCTGCTGCATCCGTTGCCCTATCCGGATGAGGAGCGCCTGGTGCGAGTCTCAGAGACTTTCGAAGGCAAAATGACAGACGACGCGTCTCCGGCAAATTACATCGATTGGGTCGCCCAAGATCATGTATTCGCGGAGATGGCGGCATCTCGAGGATGGCAGGGAAGTATGACTGCGGGAGACCGGCCGGAACGGGTCAAGGGCACGATGGCCACGCCGAGTTTCTTCCCGCTGTTTGGAGTAAGACCCATTCTTGGACGCGGATTGGTGGCCAGCGATGCGGCGCCGGGGCACGATCACGTCGTGGTGCTGGGGTATGGGCTATGGCAGCGCGACTTCGCCGGAGACCGGGCAATCGTTGGCCGGGAGGTGCAACTCAATGGCGAGAAGTATGCCGTCATTGGCGTGATGCCGCTTAATTTTTCTCCCGATGATTACGGCGAGTTATGGTTGCCTTCCCCTTGGGAGGTGCCGAGTCATCCCCTGGCGCCTGACAAGGACCCTCGGCAGTTTCGTGACCGCAATTATCTGGATGTCTGGGCACGGCTGAAACCGGGAGTGACTGCCCAGCAGGCGCACGCGGAACTCGATACCATCGGACGCCGGCTGGAAAAAGAGTATCCGGAAGCAAACGACAAGACCGGAGTGACCTTTGAGCCCCTGCATGATTACGTGGTTGGCGACATTCGCCCGGTCCTGCTTGTCCTGCTTGCTGCCGTGGTCGTGGTTCTGCTGATCGCGTGCGCGAACCTGGCAAACCTGCTGCTGGCGCGGGCGACGGTGCGCTCGCGTGAAATCTCGATTCGAACGACCATGGGCGCGAGCCGCGGCCGTCTGGTTCGCCAGTTACTGACGGAGAGCATTCTGCTGGCGTTGTTCGGAGGTATTCTCGGGCTGCTCCTGGCGGTCGTCGCCGTTCCGTCGCTCCTGGCGCTGAGTCCGCCGGACATTCGCCAGTTCAAGGAAATCGGAATCAACCGCGAAGTGTTGGGATTCAGTTTCCTGGTATCAGTTATCTGTGGAATCATCTTTGGCCTGATTCCGGCGCTGCAGGCCTCGCGGTCAAATCCCAGTCAGTTCCTCAAAGAAGGGGAACGCGGGAGCACGTCGGGCGGGAGTCGAACTCGATCAGCATTGGTGATCGTCGAAGTTGGATTGTCGCTGGTTCTCCTCGTGGGCGCGGGGCTGCTGGTCAAGAGTTTTTCACGTTTGATGAACGTTAATCCGGGCTTTGATCCAGAACATCTCCTGACCTTCAATCTCGCCCTACCGCCGTCGGCCGACGCGGCGCATCAAATCGCGTTTTACCAGCAAGTGGTGCAAGGCCTGCAAGCGTTGCCCGGCGTGCGCTCCGTCGGAGCGGTCAGCAGGCTGCCGCTGTCCGGAGGAAATAGTGCGCGCAGTTTCAACACTCCCGGAAATTCCACGGACTACAGCGCCGACATTCGCGTCACTACACCGGACTATTTTCGCGCAATGGAAATCCCATTGCTGGAAGGGCGCACGTTTACCGATAGCGATCGGAACAACTCGCTGAATCTAGCAGTGGTGAACGAAGCTCTGGTGAGGACCGTTTTTCCGGGGCAGGACCCGATCGGCAAGCAGCTCACTAACTTTGGTCCCGATAGCATCACGCTCCAGATTGTCGGTGTGGTTGGAAACGTACGGCACGTAGGGCTCGACACGGCTCCCCACCCTGAGATCTATCAATTGATTGGGCAGGCACAGTGGCCCTCAATGTATTTTGCGATCCGCAGCGCGACTTCCGACCCCACCGGCCTGACCTCGGCGGCGCAACAAGTCGTTTGGAACATTAATAAGGATGTGCCGCTGGCCAATATCCGAACCATGCAGGACCTCATTGCCAACTCGGTTCAGAGGAGAAGGTTCAGCATGCTCCTGCTTACCATCTTCGCGGCGACCGCGATGCTTCTGGCGGCTATCGGCCTCTATGGAGTCATGTCCTATTCGGTTGCGCAGCGCACCCGAGAAATCGGCGTTCGCATGGCGCTCGGAGCTCGCCGTCCCGATGTGCTTGCGCTAATCGTCAAACGCGGAATGGCGCTCGTCCTTGCTGGAATTGGGTTCGGGGTCGTGCTCTCCCTCGCATCCGCGCGCTTGATTTCTAACCTGCTCTTTGGGATCACGGCAACCGACCCTCTGACATTTATAGCCGTCGCAGCCCTGCTTGGACTGGTGGCGCTCATGGCGAACTATCTCCCGGCTCGCCGCGCGGCTTCCGCCGACCCTATGGTAGCGCTGCGCTATGAGTGACAGACGGAGGAGAAAAGAAAAATGAACGGACTGGTTCTGGATCTGCGCCACGCATTTCGGCAATTGCGCAAGAACCCCGGATTCACTGCCGTTGCCGTTATCACCCTCGCGCTGGGGATCGGCGCGAACACCGCCGTCTTCAGCGTCATGGATGCCGTGCTAATGCGCATGCTGCCGGTGCAAGATCCGCATAGGCTCTACTTTTTGCGGATCGCCACCGGGAATCAGCCACCTGGAGGCTTCAATACCGGCGATTCCGATAATTCTTTTTCCGAGCCGGTGTTTGAAACTCTTCGCCAGCGCACCGACGTGCTCGATGACGTGATCGCTTATGCTCCTCTGAACATGGGTAAAGTCGCTGTCCGCTATGGGGAAACGCCCGAGGAAGCGCAGGGCGACGAAGTCAGCGGAAACTTCTTTTCTGGTCTGACGGCCAGGATATTTCGGGGCCGCGGATTGTCGTTGCAGGATGAGAAGGATCATTCGCAAGTTGCCGTGATCAGCTACGACTACTGGACGCGGCGTTTTTCGCGAGATCCCGCGGTTGTCGGCTCGACGCTGTTTGTCAAGAATGTGCCTCTAACCATCGTTGGAATTGCGGCGCGCGATTTTCGCGGGGTCGAACCCGCCATCGCAACCGATTTCTGGATTCCGCTGCAAAATCGACCTGAGCTAAATGCTTGGGGAACTTCGGCAAGCGAGATGAGCCTTTACGGCACGCCCAAGTGGTGGTGCCTGCCACTGATAGCTCGTCTTAAGCGAAACGTGACGCCCGAACAGGCGCAAAACGCTCTCCAATCCACGTTCGGTGAAGCAGCCAAGATTGGAGTCGGCGCGATCGATCCAAAAAAGTGGCAACCTTTGCTGAACTTCAATCCCGCCAAAGGAATCGATGGCTTCAACCAGCAATACAGTGAGCCGGTGCGAATCCTGATGGGTCTTGTAGTTCTTGTTTTGCTGATCGCGTGCGCCAACGTCGCATTGCTAATCCTGGCGCGCAATGAGGTCAGGCAGCGCGAATTTAGTCTGCGACTGGCTGTAGGGGCCGAGAAGGCGCATCTTTTCCGTCAGCTCTTGACCGAAAGTTCTCTATTAGTGATCGCGGGAACGAGCGTCGGGTGGGTGTTTGCACTCTTCGCCACTGATGCTCTGGCTGCCTGGTCAGGAATCGAGACCGGACTGAGTCCAAACCGTACCGTGTTGTTCTTTACTCTCGCGATTTCGGCGCTCAGCGCGCTCGTCTTTGGCATCGCACCTTTGTGGATTGCGCTTCGGGCGCCAGTTTCGGGGGTACTGCGAGCAACCGCGACGAACATTACTCAGGATCGTTACCGAACCCTGGGCGGGAGAACGCTGATGTCGGCGCAGGTTGCTGTCTGCCTCTTGCTGCTGGTGGCGGCGACGCTTCTGCTACACACTCTCCGAAATTACGAGACTCAAAACCTGGGAATGCGAGTCGATGGTCTGCTGGTGTTCGGAGTCACTCCTCAGCACGCCGCGACTGTCAAGGAGACGGAAACGTTCTATCGCACTTTGCTCGACCGCGTGCGTGCCACGCCGGGAGTCGAGTCCGCAACGCTCATGGAGAATCGCATCGGGTCGGGTTGGAGCAACAATAATGATGACGATCTGGACGGTGCCAAACTAGCCGACAAGTTTGGTCCTAAGGCCTTCGTGCGAAGTAACGATGTTGGCCCGGACTATTTTCATGTCCTCGGAGTTCCGATCACTGAAGGCCGCGACATCTCCGAGGCTGACACCGCATCTTCTCAGCCTGTGGTCGTAATCAATGAGACATTTGCGAAGAGGTTCCTGCCGGATACGAATCCACTCGGACACAAGGTTCGGGACAACCGGACGATCGTTGGCGTAGCGAGAGACAGCCGCTACCGGGGGGTGGATGAGCAGCCGATCCCCATGGCCTACTACCCCACCTTCCAGAACCTTCACGCCGGGAACACCGTGCACGTCGAAGTGAGAGTTAACGGCGAGCCGCTGAATCTGCTTCCGACTCTTCGTCAGGTCGTGCATGACATCGATCCCAATGTTCCGCTGGAGAAGCCGTTAACGCAGCGTGCTCAGTTTGAAGAGTCGTATCTTCAGCCGAAGATGTTTGCCCGGTTGGGCGGCTTCTTTGGCGGACTGGCGGCGCTCTTGGTGGCCACCGGACTTTACGGCACGTTGTCGTATCGCACGAGACGCCGCTCGGCGGAGATCGGAACCCGTGTGGCGCTCGGCGCGCAGCGCGGCCAGGTGCTTTGGATGGTCATGCGTGAGAGCCTGCTCATCAGCGGTATTGGAACAGCCCTGGGTCTTCCGCTTACCCTTGCATGTGTGCACTTCCTCGGTTCGATGCTTTATCAGTTGTCCCCCTTCGATCCATTGAGTTTTGCGCTGGCAATGTTCTGCATCGCGCTAGTCGCTGGCGGCGCCGCATTTCTACCAGCTTGGCATGCGTCCAGAGTCGATCCCATGGTCGCGTTGCGTTATGAATAGAGAGAGGAGAGCATAAACAATGAACGGCATGGTTCAGGATCTCCGCCACGCATTTCGGCAATTGCGCAAGAACCCCGGATTCACTGCTGTTGCCGTCATGACGCTCGCGCTGGGGATCGGCGTGAATGTAGCCACCTTCAGTTTTGTCGATGAGCTTTGGCTTCATTCGATGCCGGTGAAGGCCCCCGATCGCATCGTCCGCATATTTACCAGCAATCCCAGCAGCCACGGAGAGATAGAGCGCGGGTACAGTTCGTATCCTGATTTTCGGGATCTGCGCACCAGCACTAAGACCCTCGCCGGTATAGCGGCCCTGGACAATCGGGGTGCCCAACTCGACGACGGTAAGCAGAGCATCCTGGTGACCGCGGCAGTGGTCTCGGAAAACTTCTTTGATGTGTTGCAGCCCTCACCGGTCCTGGGGCGGATGTTTACCGAGCGGGAATTCCAGAACTCGCCGGCATTATCGGTTGTTCTTAGTTATCCATTCTGGCGTCGCCAATTCAATGGCGATCCTGCTCTGCCGGGACACACCATCATCGTCGACAGCCAACCGGTAAACGTGCTGGGCATTCTTCCACGTGGTTTCCGGGGTTCCAACCCGGTCGGAGTGCCAAATCTTTGGCTTCCCCAGCCCACCTGGCAACAACTCACGGGCGAGCGCGAGAGACAAAACGCTCGCGGCGCGAGAGATTACGAGTTGTTTGGCCGGTTAAAAAACGGCATGAGTCAGAAGCAGGCCAAAGCAGAAATCGGAACGTTAGCTTCGGCATTGGCTAGCGCGTACCCCGCCAGCAATACGGGGTACAAAATGACGGTTGCCGCGGAATCCGAGACCCGCGGCGAACTGGCAAACGTCAGTCTCGTCCTACTGGGTGTCGCCGCTTTGGTGGTGTTGATTGCGTGCGCCAATGTCGCCGGCCTATTGATGGCTCGCGCGGAGTATCGACGGAAGGAGATTGCGACCAGGATGGCATTGGGCGCCTCGCGCGCCAACCTCCTTCGCCAGTTTCTAACCGAGACCGCTCTCCTGGCCGCGCTCGCCACGGTGGCCGCGTTGTTACTGGGGAATTTTGTTCTTGATCAATTGCCGAATTTCCTGCCACAAACGGGATTTTCCATTGGCGTGGACCCCCATTTGAATTCGCGGGCCCTACTCTTTGCAGCGATGACTGCGGCCGCCTCTTTATTTCTGTTTGCATTGGTTCCTGTCTTGCAGGCGACGAGGATCGATCCCGGTAACGCGCTTAAGCAAGCTAGCGACCGAACTTCCACACCCCGGCGAATACTAAGAAGCGTACTTGTCATCGCACAGGTCGCTCTTTCGCTCGTGATGGTCGTTTGCAGTGGATTGCTGGTACGTTCCGTCATAAAGGCGTTGGCGATCGACCCTGGCTTTAACGCCCATCAAAAAATGCTCATTGCCGAACTGGTGCCGGCCTTCGGCACAAAGAGCGACCGAGCCAGCATGGCATTCGTGTACGAGGCGCGCCAAAGGCTGGGAGCACTTCCTGGCATGACAGCTACAGCTATTGCGATGCGTTTTCCTTTTGGGACAAGTGGCGGCGGAGCCACTCGCAGAGTATTTCCTGTCGCAGAGTCGGGAAAGATCGGCGCCGAGGGCGCGACCATTAATTACGATCCCGTCGGCGAAGGGTATTTCTCAGTTCTGGGGACGCGGATCCTTCGCGGCCGAGCCATTGAGCAACATGACTTGGATATGAATGCTCACGTCATGGTGGTCAACCAAACCATGGCGAAGCGCTTCTGGCCAAACGACGACGCGGTCGGACAACGCGTCCACCTCGGGCAGAGGGATGGGGACGAGTACGAAGTAATCGGGATTGCCGAAGATGGTATGTACAACGATGTTCGCGAAGTTCGCATGCCCTATATGTTTCTACCCATGAAGGCCGACGATTACGGCGAACTTGCGCTGGCGGTGAAGACCAGTGTCGACCCGGAAACGGTGGCTCCTGCGGTGCGAAGGGTTTTACGGGAACTGAACCAACAGGTTCCGATCCTTTCCATGGTGACGTTGCGGGAACACATGCGAGAAGCGCTCTACGAAGAACGCCTTATGGCGGAACTGATCGGCGCCATGGGCGCATTGGGCCTGGTGCTGGCGGCGATAGGGATATACGGATTAATGGCGTTCTTAGTGGGACGGCGGACACCGGAAATCGGAATTCGCATGGCCATGGGAGCACGGCGCGGGGGGATTTTTCGGCTTGTCATCGGCCACGCTCTGCGGCTCATGGCGATCGGCACGGTGATCGGTGTCGCCGGAGCCATTGCAGCGGCGCAAGCCATGCGCAGCATGCTGTTTGGAATTGCGGCCGCCGATTCATTGACGATCGCGATCGCCGTGGTGGTGTTGGGGATGGTCGCGTTCGCGGCCGCAGCGGTGCCGGCAGCGCACGCGGCCAAAGTAGATCCCATGGTGGCTCTGCGCTATGAATAACCATTGCCTCAATAAGGAGAGCGCATGAACGGATTGCTACAGGATATTCGCTACGCGCTTCGGCAGTTGCGGAAGTCGCCGGGCTTCGCCGCCGTGGCCGTTATCACTCTCGCGCTCGGCATCGGCGCAAACACAGCAATCTTTAGTCTTCTCGATCAGGCTCTTTTGCGGAGCCTGCCTGTCAAGGATGTTGACCGACTGGTCATTCTCAAGTATGAGGGCAGCAACACGGGCAATCTGCAGTCGCGGACCGATGGCAGATTTTATTTCTCTTATCCGATGTATCGCGATCTCCGCGACCGCGGTTCCGTTTTCAGCGGCTTGATCGCCACCGATTTGACACACGTCGGAGTGCAGTGGCACAAACAGCCCGACCTGGTCGGAGCTGAACTCGTTTCCGGCAACTACTTCGATGTGCTTGGGGTCAGACCAGCGGCCGGCCGTCTTTTCGTGCAGTCCGATGATCTTGCGCCGGACGCCAATCCGATAGTCGTTCTCAGTTTCAGCTATTGGCGCCGTCGTTTCGGCATGGACCAGCGAATTCTAAATGACAGTATCGAGATTAACGGGCATCCCTTTACCGTCGTCGGCGTGGCCCCGCCAGAGTTTCGCAGCATCGTCATGGGAGATACACCAGATATCTTCGTGCCGATGATGATGAAAGCCGAAGTGTTTCCCGGTAGGCGCGATCTCGAAGACCGCCGCTCCGCGTGGCTGAATATCGTAGGAAAACTCCGGCCGCGGATCAGCCGCCAGCAGGCCGAGGCAGGCATCAGTCCGGTGTGGTCGTCGATTCGCTCTGAGGAACTCAAAGAGATCAAAGGCGTCTCGCAAAATTTCCGCGACCACTTCGTCGCCAAGTCGCGCCTGATGTTACTGGACGGCGCCCGAGGATTTTCCCCGCTCCGCAGCGATGTCCAGACCCCATTGCTGATCATCATGGGAATGGTCGGACTGGTGACGCTCATGGCCTGTGCCAACGTTGGCAGCCTCCTGCTGGTGCGCGGCGCGGGGCGAATCCGCGAGATGTCGGTGCGCTACGCGCTCGGCGCAAAACGCCGCCGTGTCATCCAGCAGTTGATGGTGGAAGGACTGCTGCTTGGCTTGGCCGGTGGCTTTCTCGGTATGCTGCTCGCGCCGCGCGTCACCGCTCAGTTGATCAAAATGATCTGGAGCGGCGGGACCGGGGACCTTCCGTTTTCTTCGACACCTGATCTCCGGATTCTGCTCTTCAATTGCGCGCTCGCTGTTTCTGCCAGTATTCTCTTCAGCCTCGCCCCGGCGATTCAATTCTGGCGTCCTGACCTCGCGCCATCTCTCAAGCAACAGGGGATGACGGCCCGCAGCAGCCCGCTGCGTTTTCGGCGTGCCTCCGTGGCGATGCAGATCGGCTTGAGCCTTCTATTGCTCATCGGAGCCGGACTGTTTGTTCACACTCTGCACAATCTCAGGAAAACCGACGCCGGTTTCGTCAGCGACCATCTCTTGACCTTCGGCGTTGACCCGAATCTCGCGGGCTACGAACCCGCTCGTACATTCTCGCTCTACCAGCGGGTCTTTGATGCGCTGCGCGCGCTGCCCGGTGTTCGGTCCGTCGGCGCCACCGATGATCCCGAACTTGCCGGCAACAACGAAACTGGAAATATTACGGTGGCCGGCTACGCCGAAAAACAAGACGAGGACATGAACGTCGAGCAGTCGAACGTGAGTGCGGATTATTTCTCCACGCTGCAAATGCCGCTCCTCGCCGGGCGCACCTTCAACGACCAGGATTCCCTCGCCTCGCAGAAGGTGACGGTCGTCAATGAAACGCTGGCGCGTCATTTCTTTGGCGATCCGGCGCAGGCGGTTGGCCACTTCATCGGCCAGGGTGGCGGCAGCGGCGTCAAGACGAACATCGAAATCGTCGGCGTCGTTAAAGACGCCAAGCACACTTCGCTTCGCGAACCCGTCGCGCGCACGGCCTTTTTCCCGTATTTGCAATCACCTCAGGCTCGCGCGATGACATTCTACGTGCGCACCTGGCAGGCCCCAGACAGCGCGGGTAGCGCGATCCGGGGTGCCATGCAGACGCTCGACCCGAATCTGGTGCTCGACAATTTCCGCACCATGGGCGAGCAGATCGACAGTAGCCTCGTGGCCGAACGCGTAATCGCCTTGCTCGCCACCAGTTTCGGCATCCTGGCGGTGATCATGGCAGCCGTCGGCCTCTACGGCGTTCTCGCCTACTCGACCGCCCAGCGCACCGGCGAAATCGGCATTCGCATGGCTCTCGGCGCGACGCGCGTTTCGGTGGTCAAAATGGTGGTCTTCGAGGTCATCTGGCTTGCCGGAATCAGCATCGCGATCACGTTGCCCCTATCGCTGCTCCTAATGAAAACCGTGCGCAGCCAGCTTTATGGCATCTCGAGCAGCGATCCGCTCACGCTCTGCCTCATGACGCTACTGGTGGTGGTGGTCGCGCTCGCCTCCGCCATGTTGCCGGCGAGACGTGCTGCAAAAGTCGACCCGATGCGCGCGCTTAGGTACGAGTAGGAACCACATAAGGGCCAAACTATGATTCAACTCAAGAATATCGAACGCAGTTACAAAACCGCCGCCGGTGAGACGTGGATCCTCCGCCGCATCAATCTTGACATTCAGCCGGGCGAGTTCATTACAGTGATGGGACCGTCCGGAGCAGGGAAGTCGTCCCTGCTTAATGTCCTCGCCTTCCTCGACGACCAGTGGCGCGGCGAATACTGGTTCCGCGATCAGGCCGCGCACGCCATGAAGCGCAAGGAGCGCGCCGAGCTAGCCAAGAAAAACGTCGGCATGGTCTTTCAGAGCTATCACCTGCTCGACGACCTCACTGTGCTGGAGAACATCGACCTGCCGCTCTCCTACAAAGATATTCCTCGCCAGCAGCGGCAAGGACTAGTCGCCGATACGCTCGATCGCTTTCAGATCGTCGCCAAAAAAGACCTTTACCCCAGCCAGCTTTCCGGCGGGCAGCAACAACTCGTGGGCATCGCTCGGGCCGTCATTCACAAGCCAGCGTTGTTGCTCGCCGACGAGCCAACCGGCAACTTACATTCCAGCCAGGCCAAAGAAATCATGGAACTCTTCTGCGAACTGAATAAGCAGGGGACAACGATCGTACAGGTAACTCACTCGGAAGCGAACGCCGCTTATGGAACTCGCACCATCCAGTTGCGAGACGGCTGGCTCGTCGGCGACACGGCCCACCCGAATTTGCCGGTAATCGCGGCTCCGGCCAATATGGCGGTGAGTCGATGAGCGGAAGTCTCCTGAGAATTTGCCTTGAAACTTCGCGAATGGCTGCCTCGCTTATCCTCATTGCGAATCTCGCGACCGCCCAGGTCCAAACACCGGCCGACCTTCGAATGCCGCAGAAGCATAATCCCCTCGCGCCCTACATGGCCGATCAAGTGCCCGAGCCCATCCTGACGAACTCGCAACGTCTTGATCGCCTGATTCACGACGGCAAACTCTACTTATCGCTGAAAGACGCAATCGACCTCGCACTCGAAAACAATCTTGACCTGGCGATCGCCCGCTATAACCTGCCGATCGCCGACACCGATGTGCTCCGTACCGAAGCCGGCGCCAGTTTCCGCGGCGTCAACACCGGCGTGGTGCAGGGAACTCCCGGCGGGGGCGTGGGCGGCTTCGGCGCGGGCGCTCCTGGCGCAGGCGCGGGTGGCACGACCAGCGGCCCCGGCGGCGCAGGTGCGGGCGCGTCAGGATTGGTGCAGTCGACCCTCGGTGTTGGAACTCCGGTTTCTTCCTACGACCCCCAACTTAACGTCAACGGAGGCATCGAGCACCTGACCCTCCCGCAGTCGAACTTTGCAATTTACGGTGTACCTTCGTTGCAACTGAACACAACGCAGGTCAACGCCAACTTCTCGCAAGCCTTCTCCAGCGGCACCTCGGTTTCCTTCGAGTTCACCAACAATCGCCAGACCACAAACAGCACCGACATTTTCCTGTCGCCCGCGTTGAACTCCTACTATCGCGTCACTATCCAGCAGCAGCTCCTTGCGGGCTTTGGCTTTGGTCCGAACTTGCGTTACCTGCGCATCGCTAAGAACAACAAGAAAATTTCCGACATCGCCTTCAAAGACCAGGTCGTGGCCACCGTCACGCAAATTGAGAACATCTATTGGGATCTGGTCAGCGCCTATGAGCAAGCCCGCGTTAACGAGCAGTCGCTCGAGTTTGCCAACCAGACGCTCGAAAACGACAAGAAGCAGCTTCAGCTCGAGGCTATCCCCGAAATGGACGTGATGAAAGCCGAAGCCGAGGCTTCGCAGCGCGACCAGGATCTGACCATCGCGCGCACCAACCTCCAGCTTCAGGAATCGCTCATGAAGAACGCCCTCACCAAAAGCCTCGATGATCCCACACTCCAGGAGATGCCGGTAGTTCCGACCGACCGCATGCAGGACTCTGATTTCGGTCCGACCAACAACGAGCCGATTGCCGATCTGATGGCGGAAGGTCTGAAAAATCGCCCGGAGCTCCTTGAGACCGATATCGATCTGGTGAACCGGCAAATCAGCCGCCAGGCCGCACGCAATGCGCTTTTGCCTTCACTTTCGCTGGTAGGTTTTTACGGAGGTACCGGACTGGGAGGACTCGTCACGCCCGGCAACACCTCGACCGTGCCCACCGATTTGTATGGCACCTGGCAAAATACCTTTAACAATTCCTCCCCCGACTACTACGTCGGACTCAACCTGAACATCCCATTCCGAAACCGCGCCGCCAAGGCCGACCAGTATCGTTCCGAACTCGAGTATCGCCAGGCCAGTCTGCGCAAAGAGCAATTGCGCAAGCAGATTCGCATCGAGATCCGCAATGCCCAATACGCTCTGGAGCAAACCAGGGCCCGTGTTCAATCGGCCCGCAAAGCCAGAGAGCTTGCCCAGCGCACCTTCGAGATCACCAAGAAAGAGCAGGATCTCGGAGCGGGCTCGACCTATCAGACCATGACCGCACAGCGCGACCTATCCGTCGCCGAGCTCACCCTGGTTACGGCCATGACCACCTATCAAAAAGCCCGAGTTGAACTTGATCGCTCCACCGGCGAGACTTTGGAACATAATGGAGTGCTGATTCAAGACGCGGTTACCGGAACGGTCACCGCCTCAGCCCAGTAAAGTCATGCCGACTACCGTCAAGCCGCAGGATGCCCGCTCCCTTTCGCCCATGTGTTTTCAAGCAAGTGCCGCGCCTCGCATTCTCGCCGCCGACGATCAGCCCCACATTCTCGAAGCCCTCCAGCTTCTGCTCGATCCGCACGGCTATCGCATGGATAAAGCCACCTCGCCCACCCAGGTTCGTGAAGCGTTGAACCTTGATTCCCACGACGCGCTGCTGATCGATCTCAACTACACGCGCGACACAACGTCGGGCCAGGAAGGGCTCGATCTCCTCTCGGAGATCGTCGCGCTCGATGGCAATCTGCCGGTCATCGTTATGACCGCGTGGGGAAATGTCGAACTCGCGGTCGAAGCCATGCGGCGGGGCGCGCGTGACTTCATCCAGAAGCCCTGGGAGAACGAGCGCCTGCTGGCCATTCTGCGCACCCAAGTCGAACTGCATCGCGCCCTCCAGCACGCCGAACGCCTCGCCGCCGAGAATCGTCTTCTCCAGGCGCAAGGGCGTCCCGAGTTCATCGCGAAAGCGGCCTCGATGCAGCCCGTCCTCGAGGCCATTGCTCGCGTTGGCCCATCGGATGCCAACGTTCTCATTACCGGTGAACATGGCAGCGGCAAGGAAGTCGTCGCGCAAACCCTGCACGCGCTTTCCCTCCGTGCATCACGTCCGCTGGTAGCGGTCAACACCGGCGCGCTCGCCGAAGGGCTCTTCGAGAGCGAACTGTTCGGACACGTGAAAGGCGCCTTCACCGATGCCCGCACCGATCGCATCGGCCGCTTCGAACTCGCCGACAATGGCACCATCTTCCTCGACGAGATCGGCAACGTCCCAATCCGCCAGCAGGCAAAGCTTCTCCGCGTGCTCGAGTCCGGCGAGATCGAGCGACTTGGCTCCTCACGCTCGCGCAAGGTCGATGTTCGCGTCATCTCGGCGACCAACTCCGATCTTCAGGCCGCATGCGCCTCAGGCCAGTTCCGCGAAGACCTTCTCTTCCGCCTCAACACTGTCGAGATTCATATCCCGCCGCTGCGCGAGCGTCGGGAAGATATCCCCGCGCTCGCCATTCATTTCCTGCGACGTTATGCTTCGCGGTATCGCCGCGAGATCGACGGCTTCGAGCCGTCCGCGCTGCAGGCGATGGCACAATATGCGTGGCCAGGAAACGTTCGGGAACTCGATCACACATTGGAACGCGCGGTCCTGATGTGCCGAGGGCGCGAGATACAGCCCGCAGATCTGGGCTTGAACATGCAGCGTCCGCAGGCGCAGAATCTCGAGGAACTCAGCTTGGAAGCGGTCGAAGCTCTTCTCATCAAGAAGGCGCTGCAGCGCTTTCAGGGCAATATCAGCCAGGCGGCGGAAGCCCTGGGCTTGAGCCGTGGCGCGCTTTACCGGCGCATGGAGAAATATGGCCTCTAGCTCGCCATCGAGCGGCAAGGCACAATCAGGCAAAGGTCCCCGCAAACGAGTTCGTCTCCTCTATGAACATCGCATCAGCCTTTATGCGCTACTCGTCGCATCGCCCGGTCTTATCGTCTGCGGGATCCTGATCTGGCAAGAGCCCTGGACGAGAGAATCGAAGCTGGCGATCTGCTTTGCCATCCTCTTCGCGTGGTGGCTGCTGGCGATGGCGCTGCACGAGCAAACAGTTCGCCCGCTGCAAACGTTGGCGAACGTGGTCGCCTCGCTGCGCGAAGAGGACTATTCCTTTCGCGCCCGCGGCGCGACGACCGAAGACGCGCTGGGCGAGCTTTCGCTGGAGGTTAACTCGCTGGCTGATCTGCTCGCGGACCAGCGTATCCGTGCCATTGAGGCGACTGCATTGCTGCGGCGCGTGGTCGAGGAGATCGACGCTCCTCTGTTCGCATTCGATCCCGAGCGAGTCTTGCGCCTGGTCAATCCCGCGGGCGAAAAACTCTTGCAGCAAGCGGCCGTTCGAGTCCTGGGACGCACCGCGGACGAGATCGGCCTGAACGATTGCCTCAACGTCGGGAACGAGGCGCTCGTGCAATTGGCGGCCAACAATTCGACCAGTCGTTGGCTGGTGCGGCACAGCAAGTTCCGGGAGAAAGGTGTTCCACACACGTTGGTCGTGTTGCTCGACGTAAGCCGCGCGCTGCGCGAGGAAGAGCGGAGCGCGTGGAAGAAGCTGATTCGGGTCCTCGGCCACGAACTGAACAACTCCCTTACTCCGATCAAATCGATTGCGGGAAGCCTGAGCGCGCGCCTTGCAGACTCCGACTTGAGTTCCGAACAGCGCCAGGATTTCGAACGCGGGCTCGAGATCATCGAAGCGCGCTCGGCATCGCTGAACCGCTTTCTGCAAGCGTATCGAGCGTTGGCGCAGATGCCTCCACCAGCGATCCGAAAGGTCGAGCTTGCTCCGATCGTGGAGCGCGTCGTCTTTCTCGAGACTCGGCTTCCGGTGACGATGACGCGCGGCGCAGACGTTACGCTGACGGTTGATCCGGACCAGATCGAACAGATGCTGATTAATCTCGTACGCAATGCGGTCGAAGCCGCACTCGAAACGCGCGCTCGCGATGGCGCGAACGGCGCACAAATCTCTAACGCAGCGAGACCGCAAGTGACATTGAGTTGGAAACTTGAAGAACACAATGTCGTGCTCAGCATCGACGACAACGGACCTGGACTTCTGAATCCCAGCAACGCCTTCGTACCTTTTTATACGACCAAGCCAGCGGGAAGCGGCATTGGACTGGCGCTTTCACGGCAGATCGCGGAAGCGCACGGCGGTTCGATCGAGATTTCAAATCGCAATGGAAGCGGAGGCTGCGAGGTGCGCGTTCTGCTTCCTTCCTCGTCGCGATAATTCACAGTCCGGCTTCGATGCGCGATCGGGGATCGAGAAAATCGCGCAGCGCGTCGCCGATGAAATTAAATGCGAGCACGGCGAGCATGACAGTGACCGCCGGAAAGAGCACCAGATGCGGCGCGTCAAACAGATGCGAGCGCGCATCGTTCAGCATCGAGCCCCAACTTGCGGTAGGCGGAGGAACGCCGAGACCGAGAAAGCTCATGGTCGCTTCGGCTAAAACCGCGCCAGCCATGCCGATGGCGGCCTGCACAATCACGGGCTGAATGATGTTGGGCAGGATATGGCTGAGCACGATGCGCAGGTCGCTGGCGCCGAGAGCGCGCGCCGCTTCGACGAATTCTCTTTCGCGCACTGCCAGCACCTGGCCACGCACGAGTCGGGCATAACCGACCCAGCCTCCGAGCGAGAGCGCCAGCACAAGATTGAAAATTCCCGGGCCGCGAAAGGCGACGAAGGCGATCGCGATCAGGATGCCGGGGAAGGAAAGAAATGCGTTCATCAGCACAATGTTGACGAAGTGATCGGTACGGCCGCCGTAGTATCCGGCAAGCGAGCCGACGATGATGCCGAGGAACAGGGAGCAGGCGACGACGCTTGAGCCAACGAACATGGAGATGCGGGCGCCCCAGATGAGGCGGGAGAGGATGTCGCGGCCGAGTTCATCGGTTCCGCAGAGGTGGTGCGCGGAAGGTGGCTGGAGGCGATTCGGAAGATCGATGTGGGCGGGGTCTTGGGGCGCGAGCCAGGGAGCGAAGATCGCGCAGATGACAAAAATAATGACGAGGGCGACTCCGACGGCCGCCAAGGGGTTGTGGCGTGCGAGGCGGGTGCTGCTGCTGGCCAGTTGCCTGCCAGGCAGTTGCCAGTTGCCAGATGTCAGTTGCCAGTTGGTCGCCATCTCGGTTGAGGGGATGCCGGGGGCGATGTTTTCTTGCGTCTAGGGGGGTACCCCCCACCCCCCCTCCTTTTTCAAAGTATTCAAAGCAAATGGTTTACAGAAACGCTCCCCGCAAAGTATTCAGGAATAATGGCTTATAGGTAAAGTATTCAAAAAACATGAGTTATTTGAGTCGAGCCACGAGTTTTGAGTGTGCGCCTGCGTTGTGCCACTGTTCACCGGCGCTTTCTGTCAGAGAGCCTAAGCAACGACTGTTTGCTACTCGTCGAGCTTCGTCCGCTTGATTTCGTAAGTCAAGGTTTTTCTGGATGAGCGGGGGATGCGGGATGAGGTCACTCTTCAAGGCCCGCGAATGAGAGCTTCCCCGCGTTTTCCTTCATCAGGCCTTTGAAGCGTTTCAGCGCGGCTAGTTCTCCGCCTTTTCTTTCTGTTTCGTCGCTTCGATCCCCAGCTCGATGAGCTCTCTACCAGGACGCGGTTGTCGCCGGGCAAAATCACCGGGTTTTACGAGATGATAAATGGGAAGTCTGTAGTGGCGAAGCCGATATTGGGCGACGCTCTTGAAGATTAAATAAGCCGCCCGTCGCGTCAGATCTATTTGGTGCGATCAGCCATGCGTCCCAGCCTACTGTCTGATCCGCGGGTTCACCGCCGAATAAAGTAAGTCGGTCAGAAAGTTCACCGCTACATAGGTCAATCCAATCGCCAGAATGCATCCCTGTACCAGATAGTAATCGCGGTTGCCGATGGCTTGGATTGTAAGTCGTCCTATGCCGGGCCAGGAGAAGATGGTTTCGGTTACGATGGCGCCGGCTAACAGGGCTCCAAATTGGAGGCCCAGGACGGTGATGATGGGGATCATGGCGTTGCGCAGGGCGTGGCGATAGACTACCGTGCGCTCGGTAAGGCCTTTGGCGCGGGCGGTGCGGATGTAGTCCTGGCCTAACTCTTCCAGCATGGAGGTGCGGACCATGCGGGTGAGGATCGCGGCTAGGGCGCTGCCCATGGTGATGGCCGGGAGGATTAAGTGAGCGAAGCTTCCGGAGCCGGAGACGGGGAGCCAGCCTAACTTAACCGCGAAAAATAAGATGAGGATCGGACCTAGCGCGAAGTTGGGGAACGACAGTCCGAATAAGCTGACTACGCTTAGGAAGCGGTCGTCCCATCGGTTGCGGCGTTGGGCGGAGCGGACTCCGGCGGGAATGGCTAAGGCGATGGCTACGAATAACGATGCCAGAGTTAGTTGCAGAGTGAACGGGTAGCGCTGGGCGATTAGTTGCGTGACTGGCTGGTTGAAGCGGAGCGATTTGCCTAAGTCGCCGTGTAAGACGCCTCGCCAGTAGTTCAGGTATTGCTGGCTGATGGGGACGTCGAGGCCGTAGGCGTGGCGCATGGATTGGATGTCTCCGGCGGCCGCGCCTTCACCCAGCATTTGCTGGATGGGGTCTCCGGGGACGAAGTGGATTAGTAGAAAGACGGTCGACACGACCAGCCAGATTACCGGGAGGGTGTAGAGGACGCGTTGGAGGACGGTTTTCAGTTTTCAGTTCTCAGTTCTCGGTTCTCGGTCTCTCTCGGTTCTCGGTTCTCGGTTCTCGGTTCTCGGTTCTCGGTTCTCGGTTCTCGGTTCTCGGTTCTCGAGTTCTCAGTTCTCAGTTCTCAGTTCTCAGTTCTCAGTTCTCAGTTCTCAGTTCTCAGTTCTCAGTTCTCAGTTCCGCTTCGACGTATTAAGCTCTTATTCGTTATTTACTTCTTGCACCTAGCTCATGGGTCGCCACTGGCGCTTCCACGCTCGCGGCTCCCGAGGTTGCCTCACCTTTCAGGGGTTCAATCCTTACTAGCGCTACGCGGTGTCCTTCCATTTTCTCTACAACAAATCGGCGGCCCTGATATTCGAAGGACTCGCCTCCGGTGGGCATTTTTTGCAGGCGCGACAGCACAAAGCCGGCCAGCGTCTCGAAGCCTTCATCTTGCGGAAGGGCTAGATCGTACTGGCTTTCGAGATCGCGGATGTTGACGGTGCCGTCGAGCACCAGCGGCGCGTTGGCGTCGACCTCCGGCTGAGCGGTGGCTACATCGAATTCGTCTTCCAATTCGCCGACTAACTGCTCTAAGACGTCTTCGACGCTGATCACGCCTGCGGTCGAGCCGAATTCGTCGACTACTACGGCTAGGTGTCGCCGGCGCGTCTGGAATTCCACCAGAAGTTCAAATAGCGACTTGGTCTCGGGCACGACCAGAACGTCGTGCATGATCTGATGGACCTTCATCTGCGAGATGCGGGCGACGGCGGCGGGCACCGCGGCCTGGGTGAGGCGCAGGCGCATCCAGCGCATGAGGTCTTTGGCATAGAGCACGCCGATGATGTGCTCGGGGCCGCGCGCCGGATCGTAGATGGGAATGCGGGAATGCTGCTCATCGACTACGCGGGCGAGCGCTTCTTCGAGCGCGAGGTCGGCGGCGAGGGAGAAGATGCGGGTACGCGGGACCATTACCTGGCGGGCGGTAATGTTATCGAGTTCGAGCGCGTTGAGGAGCATCTCTTCCTGCGCAGAAGAAAGCTGGCCGGAGCTGCGCGCGGCGCTGACGATGAGACGAAGTTCGTCGGGCGAATGAACCGAACCGTGGCGGATCTCGGTGGTGCCGAAGGAGCGCAGGACGAAGCCAGCGGCGCGGCTCATGAGGGAGGTGAGCGGGCCGGTAACGGTGAGGAAGAAATCCATGGGTGCGGCGACGGCCAGGGCGACGCGTTCGGCGCGCTGGAGGGCTAGTGATTTGGGTACGAGTTCGCCGAGGGTGACATGCAGGGTGGTGATGAGCACGAAGGCGATGGCGACCGCGATGGCGTGCGAGTAAAGGATGGCATGGGGGATCATGCCGATCCAGCCTTCGACGAGGCGGGCCAGAACCGGCTCGCCCAGCCAGCCGAGGGCGAGGCTGGTGACCGTGATCCCGAGCTGGACGCCGTTCACGACGCGAGGAAGTTGCTGGTGGAGCCGGAGGACGATGCGGGCGCCGACGCGGCGGCTTTCGATCATCTGGAGGATGCGCGTTTCGCGCACGCTGACCAAAGCGAATTCGGCGGCGGCAAAGAAGGCATTGGCCGCCACCAGAAGCAGGATGACAAACACCCGCAGCAGCACCAATGCAATCATGGAAGCTCAATTCTAGCATTCCACCGTGATTGTTTTGTTGCGAGTGACCCCTCCTGGGCAAGGACCTGGTTGTTACACACGGTTGTGGCACGGGTCACGGGCGGAGGCGAATCAAGACGTTACAATGAAAATAAGCTGCGACATTCCCTGGGCCCGGTCGCTCTCCTTTTGGGGATCAGACGGTCTAAGCAGTGTAGGAACCCCTGGTAGTTGATGAACTCGAATGTGGCTCAGCCGGGTCGAGTTTTCCAGGAACTTTTCCAGGAACTATTCTTCGACCTTCAGCGTAACAACAGGTGAATGCCAGTTTTACAGTTCCAATCGAGGCAGGAGGCAGTCGTGAACGGTACCAGCAACGGCAACGGCAAAGCGAAGAAGCGGCGCAAAAGAATCATCATCTGGAGTTCGGTCGGGGTGGTGTTCTTGATTCTGGTTGTAACCGGCGTTCTGATCGCCTCGTCCGGCGGGACCAAGATTGATCCGTCAAAACTGGCAAAGGTGGAAAAGGGAGACCTGGCAAAGAGCGTGGTTGCCACGGGGAAGATTGAGCCGATCACGAAGGTGGAGGTCAAGTCGAAGGCCAGCGGCATCGTGAAGAAGCTTTATGTCGATTACGGTGACCGCGTGAAGAAGGGCGAGATTCTGGCGGAACTGGATAAAGATGAGATTCAAGCGCGGGTGGATCAGGCACGGGCGCAACTGGAGGCATCGGAGGCGAGCCTGAACGGGACGAAGGCGGATCTTGAGCGCGCCAAGGTCGACGCCGAAGGGCCGGATATTCCCATGCTGAAGCGCGCTTATGACCGGGCGCAGGGCATGGCGAAGGAAGGGGTTGTTTCCGCGTCGGCGCTGGATGATGCGCAGAAGGCGTATGTGCTGGCGGTCAACAAACAGAACGTTGCCAAGGCTCAGCTGCAGGTCTTGCAGGCGAAGATTGGACAGGCGCAGGGCCAGGTTTCGCAGGATCGTGCGAACCTGAAGCAGCTCGAAGAGCAGCTAGGGTATACGACGATCGAGTCCCCGCTGGACGGCATTGTGCTTTCGCGGGACGTGGAAATTGGCGACGCGGTCAGCTCGATTCTGGTACTCGGCTCGACGGCGACGCTGGTGATGACGCTCGGCGATACGAGCGAAGTTTACGTCAAAGGCAAGGTGGACGAGAGCGACATCGGCAAGGTGTATCTTGGGCAGCCGGCGCGAATCAAAGTGGAGTCGTTTAAGGACAAGACATTTACTGGCAAGGTGACGAAGATCTCGCCGATGGGCGTCGAGAAAGATAACGTGACGACGTTCGAGGTTCGCGTTTCGATCAACAACCCCGAGGGGATGCTGAAGGCGATGATGACGGCGAACGCCGAGATTATCCTCGATGAGCACAAGGGCGTGCTGCAAATTCCCGAGGGCGCGATCATCTACGACAAGGACAAGAATGCGTCGGTCGAAGTTCCCGATCCGAAGGGCAAGGATGGCAAGCGCAAAGTTGCGGTCAACATCGGTATCTCGAATGGCGCGAAGACCGAATTGCTGAAGGGATTGAAGGAAGGCGATCAGGTGGTGCTGCAGTAAAAAAGCAGGTTACCGGTCAGCGGTGTCAGGTCACGGCTAACGCGGATTGCGGGAATCTTTCCAGCGAGGGCGGTCACCGGTGACCGCAAACAGCTGAGTAACGGACGAGGCTAAATAAATATGGCGACGACATTAAACAAGACACCTCACTTTCGCAACGCGGTTCTCTATGTGGCTGCGGTGCTAGCTTTCGCGCTGCCCGGCTTGGCTTCAGTGGCTGGAACATTTGATCGTTCATTTCAGGTCAGTGGGACGGTCGATCTTGAGGTGTTGAGCCGGTCGGGCGACATTACAATTCACAATGGCCCTGCGGGCACGGTTTCCATTCACGGCAAGATTCACGTGGGCAGTTCGTGGTTTGGCGGCGATCGGCGGGCGGACGTGCAGGAGATTCAGAACAATCCGCCGGTGCGGCAGAATGGAAACAGCATTCGCATCGACTACGTTAACGCCAACAATATCTCGGTCGATTACGAGATCACGGTTCCCGAGGATACGGCGGTGCGCTCGCACACGGGCAGCGGCGATCAGACCGTGGAAGGCGTGCGTGGCCGAGTGGACCTCGAGAGCGGCTCGGGCGATTTGAAATTGGCGCGTCTCACGGGTGACATGCATTTCTCGACGGGTTCGGGAAATATGCGTGGACGCGAACTCTCCGGCCCGGCGCGCATGAAGGCGGGCAGTGGCGACATCGATATCGAGGAGATTGGAGAAGGGGACATCGATATTCGCACTGGCTCGGGCAATATCACCGTGAAGGGAATTAATGGCGGCTTCCACGCCGAAGCGGGCAGTGGCGATATTCGTGGCGACGGCATGCCAAAGAACCTCTGGAGCATTCGTACCGGTTCCGGCAATGTGTCGCTGCGCGTGCCGTCCGACGCGGCTTTTGACGTGGACGTGTCATCCAGTTCCGGTACGGTGACGATGGGCCATCCGGTGACGGCGACCATTCAGGGTCGGGTGCAGGAATCACGCAAGAGCGTCGTCGGCAAAGTGCGCGGCGGCGGGCCGACGATCTCTGTGCACACCGGGTCGGGTGACATTCAGTTGGAGTAGTTTCGAGCAGGCTTCGAGCGATTCATCTCATCGCATTCAAGCGAGCGCCTCGGTCTGATGTGCAGATCGGGGCGCCGTTGTTTGCGCGGGGGATTGACAGTCCTTTAACAATCGAGGTTGGCGCCGAAATCCTGGGAGGGCGACGCTGGCCTCGCGGGCGGAACGCCCTTCGGTACCTTGACGGGCGGTCACGCGAAACCTGATACTTCGTTTGACTCCGCGGATTTAACAAGACGAGGTACTGGATTGCCACCAATCATCACGCTCACCACTGACTTCGGACTCAACGATCATTTTGTCGGCGCCATGAAGGGAGTCATCCTTGGAATCGCACCCGACGCACAGATCGTCGACATCAGCCACGCGGTGCAGGCTTTTGACATCCTGGATGGCGCGCTGACGATCTCGCAGGCCTACTCGTACTTTCCGTCAGGGACGGTGCACATGGTGATCGTCGACCCGGGTGTGGGCACGGCGCGCCGTCCGATCACGCTGACCGGTGACCGCCATCTTTTCGTGGCACCGGATAATGGCGTACTTTCGCTCGTCTATGCGCGCGAGGAGCGTATCTCGGTTCGCCATGTAACCGCCGAGCATTATTTTCAGCAGCCCACCAGTAACACGTTTCATGGACGCGATATCTTCTCTCCGGTGGCCGCCTATCTCTCTAAGGGTGTAGATCCCACGCGCTTCGGCGACGAGATTACCGATTACGTGCGCTTCGCGGCTCCTCGACCAAAGCCGGTGGACGAGCGAACGCTGCGCGGCGTGGTGTTGAAGGTCGATCGCTTCGGTAATCTCATTACGAACATCACCCCGCAGGATCTACCGAAGTTGTTTCAGGAAAATCCCGCACCCTTCAAGATTGCGATAGGCAAGGGGCAAGTTTCGCGGCTCGTCTCGAACTACGCGGAAGGCGGACCGGGCGAGGCTTTTGGCATCTTAGGCAGCATGGGCTTTCTGGAAATCGCGACCAACCGCGGCTCCGCCTATCAACTGCTGGGCGTCGGCAAGGGAACCGATGTGAATGTGGTGATCGAGGGGAGTTAGTTGTCAGTAACTTCTTGCTGGAGCGACAGCCTCACCGATCGACGTAAGACTTCGGATGCAATCCAACCGGTCGGTAAGAACATTTCGTTGATCGCAGGTCCGCGTGCTTAAATGAAGAGTTGGGCGCCATTGTTTTGCGCCATCCCCGCGCGCGGCATCCAAGGCACAATTGAACGAGTGATCTTTTTCGCACAAGGCCGTGGGGGTGTATGCCCTGCGACGCCGGCCCGCGAGAAGCAATCGGCATCGGGATGGAGGATCTTTTGGATTTCCAATTAAACGACGAGCAGCTTCACCTCAAAAAGAGCGTGCGCGAATTTGCCGAGCGCGAGATCGCGCCGCATGTGATGCAGTGGGACGAGTCCAGTGAGTTTCCTCTCTCGACGATTAAAGAACTGGGCAAGCTCGGGCTGATGGGCACGATCTTTCCTCCTGAGTATGGGGGCGCCGGCATGGGTTACGTCGAGTACGTCTGTGCGATCGAGGAACTCTCGCGCGTCGACGGCTCAGTCGGCATTATCGTAGCGGCGCACACATCGCTCTGCACAAACCATATTTTTCTCGCGGGGAATGAAGCGCAGAAAAAGAAATATGTCTCCAAGCTCGCTACCGGTGAGTTCATCGGCGCGTGGGGACTGACCGAGCCGTCATCCGGTTCCGATGCCGGTAGCGCGCGCATGACGGCCACGCGGGCCAGGGGCGGATGGGTTCTGAATGGCACGAAGACGTTCATTACGAACGGCCGCTACGCCGATGTCGCGGTGGTGCTGGCCATTACGGATCGCGCCGCGCACACGCACGGCCTGTCGGCATTTGTAGTCGAGAAAGACGCCAAGGGATTCCGTGCGGGAAAGAAAGAAAACAAGCTAGGCCTGCGCGCCAGCGATACCTCCGAGTTGATTTTTGAAGACTGCTTCGTGCCAGCGGAAAATCTTCTCGGCGGCGAAGGCAATGGATTCATCGATGCCATGCGCGTGCTCGACGGCGGCCGCATCTCGATCGCCGCGCTGTCGCTCGGCATGGCCGAAGGTGCGTATGAAGCTGCGCTGAAGTATTCCAAAGAGCGGCAGCAGTTCGGCAAGGCCATCAGCGAATTTCAGGCCATCCAGTGGAAGCTCGCCGATATGGCTACCGAAATCGAAGCGGCCAAGCTGCTGACTCTACGCGCGGCGTCGATGAAAGATGCGGGCATGAAGACCACGCAGGAATCCTCCATGGCGAAGCTTTATGCCAGCGAAGTGGCCGTTCGCTGCGCCAATGAAGGTGTACAGATTCACGGCGGTTATGGATTCATCAAAGACTATCCCGCGGAAAAGTTCTATCGCGATGTGAAGCTCTGCACGATTGGCGAAGGCACGAGCGAGATTCAGCGGCTGGTGATTGCGAGACAGTTGCTGAAGGACTAGAATGTCGCGGTCTGGCAACAGACGTTGGGTGGCTTTCAATGTTTGTGCCTACTGGCGCGTATCACTTTTGGCCCAAACCCGTTGGCTTTCGCAACGACTATTGTTACTCCTGCGCGCGGCCACAACGCTCAGTTGCTACGCGCACGTTTGATGTCGGCCACATCTTCTGGATCCCCGTGCTCCCCGTCGGTTTCTGGAAACATTGGTCTTGTGCAAAATGCGGTTCTGAACCCCATGCAACCCACTACCGCTGGGCAAAATGGTTCTGGTCGCTCCTTTTCGCTTTTATCTCCCTCGCTGCTTGGCTTGGAACTCCAAAGCCGGACGTGTTTGATTGGTGCTCTCGCATCGCTGTGACCCTCGTTGCAGCGTTCTTTTTCATACGAGTTCTCCAATCGTTGAAACAACCTTCTCTTCGCGCAAGGCTGGGGGCCGTCAGCCCCGCTACCGATGTCGTGTGCCCCTTCTGCTCCACGCCATTGATGGCAGGGACCCGATGGTCCTGCCCAGCTTGTGGGGTTGTTCGATACTAGTCCCCGGTTACACGAGGGGATGGGCGATTCCAGTTTGTGTCCCGCTGCTTTACAATGAGCCGCTCCCTGCCTGAGCCAATCGTCATGATCACTGGCACCCACGTCATCATCTACACCAAAGACCCCGAAGCCGACCGCAAGTTCTTTCGTGACGTTCTCAATTTTCCCTCGGTCGATGCCGGCCACGGCTGGCTGATTTTCGCGCTGCCTCCGGCCGAAGCCGCGTTCCATCCCGATGAAAAGAACGACCGGCATGAACTGTACTTCATGTGCGACGACATTAAGGCGACGATGGCTTCGTTGCAGGCCAAGAAGGTTTCGTGCGGACCGGTGAAGAAGGAGCGGTGGGGCCTGCTGACTTCGATCACTCTGCCGGGAGGCGGCAAAATCGGGCTTTATGAACCGAAGCACCCGACTGCCATCGGGCGCTGATGTGCGATCGGCCGTGAGAACGGTGTACGGTTCGGATTGTCCGGCCATGTTGTCTGGCTATGTTGTTACACTATTCTGTTTGACGCTCACCGCGACAACTCTCGTCGACCTGCTGCGCTCGGGCGATCCCCGCACGCTGGCGCGCGCTATCTCGACGGTCGAAAATCGGCAGCCCGGCTTCTCTGACTTACTCAAGGAACTCTTTCCGCATACCGGCCATGCGCGCGTGATTGGCCTGACGGGCGCGCCCGGAGCGGGGAAGAGCACGCTGGTCGACCAGCTTGCCAAATACTATCGCAAGGAGAATCAGACGGTCGGCATCATCGCCGTCGATCCGACCAGCCCTTATACCGGCGGCGCAATTTTGGGCGACCGCATTCGCATGCAGAACCACTATGCCGACCCCGGCATTTTTATTCGCAGCATGGCCACACGCGGCTCGCTGGGCGGACTGGCACGCACCACTGCTGACGTCACGACCGTTCTCGACGCCTCGGGCCGCGACCGCATTTTGATTGAGACGGTCGGCGTGGGGCAGGATGAAGTTGACATCGTTCGCCTGGCCGATATCACGGTGGTCATTCTCGTTCCGGGCATGGGGGACGATGTGCAGACCATCAAAGCAGGCATCATGGAGATCGCCGACATTTTCGTGATCAACAAAAGCGATCGCGACGGCGCGGAGCGGGTCGAGCGCGAAATTCGTGCCATGCAGTCGCTCGACATCCGCAAAGATGGCTGGACGCCGCCGATCGTTAAAACGGTGGCGAGCGATGGTACAGGGACGAAGGAACTGGCCGACGCGATTTCGAGCTATGAGGTTTATTTGAAGAAAGCGAACCTGCTGCTGCAAAGAAATGTCGAGAACTGGCGTGAACGTCTGGTGGAAATGCTGCGCGATGCGATGCTCGAAAAGGCGCGCGCGCGGATTGATGATGCCAAGCTCAGCCGCTACGCCGCCGAAGTTGCCGAGCACAAGCGTGATCCATATTCGCTGGTAGAAGAGATTGTGAACGAGGCATAGAAACGAGGCAGGTCCCGTTTCACGCGCGGAATGCTAACGGAGAGACAGAATGATTACGGAGAAGCAGATATGGAGTTCAGCATCGATCATCTCGGCATTGCGGTGAAGTCTTTGAGCGCCGCGAAAGAAATCTACGAAAAGCTCGGGCTCGCGGTCTTACCGGAAGAGACGGTGGTGCAGGAAAAGGTGCGCGTCGTGATGGTTCCGGTCGGCGACACGCGTCTCGAACTTCTGGAAGCGACGTCCGAAGATTCCACCATCGCTAAGTTCATCGCCAAGCGCGGCGAAGGCCTGCACCACGTGTGCATGCGTGTTCCCGATCTCGAAGCCGGGGTCGCCAAACTGAAGCAGGATGGTGTTCGTCTCGTCTCCAACGAAATCAAGATTGGTGCCGGCGGCCATCGCTACATCTTCATTCATCCGCAGAGCGCTGGGGGCGTGCTGCTGGAGTTGGTTGAGGCGCATTTGTAATTGGCGATTTGTAATTTGTGATTGGCAATCTCTCGACAATCTCCGCGCGTGTTTCTAGGCTGGTTTTCAAATTTGAAGGCTACAAATCATAGATCACATATTACGGATGCCCCAACTCCTACTGGCAATCGACACTTCGGGTAGAAATGGCAGCCTGGCATTGGCTTTGGCAGAAGAAGGGAAGCCTGAGGTCGAGCTGGTCGAGGCCGTTCCGCTGGCGGGGGGCACCTTTTCGGCGCAGCTGGTGCCGCAGATTGCCGAGCTGCTCGGCAAGCATGGATACAGAAAGTCCGATCTCGCCGCCTTCGCTGTTGTCTCCGGCCCAGGATCGTTCACTGGACTGCGCGTCGGGCTCGCTGCCATTAAGGCATTGGCTGAGGTTCTGGGCAAGCCCATTGGCGCCGTCTCCTTGCTGGAAGCGGTTGCGTGCGCAAGCGGAGAGCCGGGACGAATCCTGGCCGCCCTCGACGCGGGGCGCGGTGAGGTCTATGTTGGCGATTACGAAATCGCTGATTTTGCGCAAAGGCACAGTGAATGTTTGGTCGCACGAGACGAATTCGTCGCGGAGGCGAAGTCAAGTGCGAAGCGCGTTGTAACGCCGGATGTCGCGCTCGCCGATTTTCTACACGCCGCAGGGGTCTCAGCCGAACTTGTTTCATCTCCCAACAGTGAAGCCATTGCCCGCCTTGGGTGGCAACACATTCAGCGGAGACAAACGATCCGCCCGGAGGACCTTGAAGCGAATTACATTCGCCGCTCCGACGCCGAGATCTTTTCGTCGCCCCGGCGCTAGGTCTTGCATGTCGCAAGTTTTGAAACCCAATTCGCAACCAGCACGCAGCCGGCCGGTATCCATCCGCAGGGCCGATCTCAATGACCTGCCTGCGATCCTGCGCATCGAGCAATCCGCGTCCTCCGCGGCGCATTGGAGCGCGGATCACTACCGGAGCCGCATCGAGAGTCAGCCGGATGACGCATGTTTCCTTGTAGCCGAATGCTGCGAGGCTGGAGAACAATCTGAGCTTTGCGGATTCCTGTGCGCGCGCATTGTTGCCGGGGAGTGGGAGATCGAGAATGTTATTGTACCTGCGGCTTTTCGCCGACAGGGCATTGGCGCGGAACTCATGCGGTCACTGATCGAGAGATGGCAGACGGCGGGGGGCACCGCTTTGCTTCTGGAAGTGCGCGTATCAAACGCCGCCGCCCGTGCGCTCTATGAGCGCTATGGATTCCGGGAAACCGGACGCCGGACAGCCTACTATCGCGATCCTGAGGAGAGCGCGGTTCTCTATACGCTCCAGCGCGAACTCGTTGTCCGGGATATTAAGGCCTGAACTTTCACGTCGGCGGCGGAGTCGAGTCAAGCTCTCAAACGTGGCTCTCGGCGGCCCTTGGCCCAGCCAAGTTCCCATCGAATCAGTCACTTCCTGCGAGCCTCTTAACCGTACTCTTTTCCGCAAGTTGCACTGCTTATGGTGCAGTTTGTGCCGTCCCAAGCGCGGCAAGACATGCCCCCAATTCCCGATTGAATCCCCACCTCGACCTGTGCTACTTTTTAACCGCATAGTAATAAATCAGGAGGTCCGTCAAGGATGCTCACTCCGAGAGACTCTCTCCTGACCGGTCATGAAGAGTTCCAGCGACTGGTTCAGGAGCACTCGCAATACTCCCAAAGACTGGAATCCCTCACTCAGAAGCGCTACCTCACCGACGACGAAAAATTAGAAGAAGTGCGGCTGAAGAAACTGAAGCTGCGCCTCAAAGATCAAATGTTGAACATGGAGCGGGAAGCGCAGCGCGCCACGGCATAATCTTCTTTTCGGGGATCGTCGTCGATCCTCAATCCAAGCACGCCAGAGCGGTACTATGTGTGCAATCAAGGCGCAGGTAAGCGCCTTTTTTTATTGCGGTTATATAAAATTAAGAGCCGGTGATGAAGCGCTGTCACCGCTTCTGCGGAACCGTTCTGCCGGACGCCAATAAAAACCCGCCGTTGAAGTCTCTTCATGCGGATTCCGCGTTGATCCGCCTGAAGCTGGCCGAGATGGATCGCAAGTCGACAGGGGAACTGATCGATTCGCTGAGGCCTGGGCAAAAAGACTGTCTCAAGACGCGACGCGATGGCACTATACTCGACGGACATCATCGGTTGTACCTTCTCCGCCAACGCGGCATAAATGTGGACGAGCTGCCCAGAGATGTCATCGAAAAGGGATAGTTGAGCATGTCGACGAGACTTTATTGGTCGGATGGACCCTGGGCTGGAAAACTAGCCCTTTCAGCCCGTCCGCGCGGTGGCGATTGGCTCGGCGACGATGTAGCGAACTGGCGGAGGGCCGGAATCGACACGGTTCTTTCGCTGCTCACGTCCGAGGAGGAACGGGAACTCGACCTTAGGAACGAGGCGCGCGAGGTGAGAGAAAAAGGGATGAGGTTCCTTTCCCTCCCTATCCCTGATCGCGACGTTCCAAAGGCCGATTCCGAGGTCAGGGCTACGGTCGAAAAACTCGACACAGACCTTTCTTCAGGAAAAAATGTCATCATTCATTGTCGGCAGGGAGTTGGCCGCAGTGGCCTGGTCGCGGCCTGCCTGCTGGTCACCAGAGGTCTCAGCTCCGGTGCTGCGGTTGACAGTTTAACCGCGGCCAGGGGTGTCGAAATTCCAGAAACATCCGAGCAACGCCACTGGATCGACCGCTACTCAGCCACATTGACGGGCGCCAAGTAATGTGGAAAGAGACGAAGAGCCAGCTACGAAAAACCAACAATGAAGGGCGATCGACGAGCGGCCGGCTATCAACGACAGCCAACAACCCCGACCCATCGACACCATATAATGATCACGAGCTAATCCATGGTTCGTGACGGCTACTACTACGGCATCGGCAGCGCGATTGCGGCGGGCCTGCTGATCTGGCTCGCGTGGTGGCCCTATGCCATCCCGGTGCTGCTGCTCGGAGCTTTTTGCCTCTGGTTCTTCCGCGATCCCGAGCGCACGATTCCCAGCGCTCCCGGGGCCATCGTTTCACCCGGCGACGGCAAAGTCACTGACGTCTCTTTCATTTCCCAGGACGCAAACTTTGGCACAGCGAAGCAAACGCGCATCAGCATCTTCCTGAATGTCTTCAATGTCCACGTCAATCGCTCGCCCATCGCGGGAGTCATCCGCGACGTGCGCTACCAGCGCGGCAAGTTTCTGAATGCCATGGCCGTCAACTCGGCTCAGCAAAACGAGCAGAACATCGTCACTGTTGAAGGCGAGGGCCGCACCGTAGTCTTTAAGCAGATTGCCGGCCTCATCGCGCGCCGAATTGTGTTCAACCTTGAGGTGGGGGACGCGGTCGCCCGCGGCCAGCGCGTCGGCCTCATCAAATTCGGCTCGCGCGTCGATGTCGTTTTTGACTCGGACGCCGCCGTCCAAGTGAAGCCCGGCGACCACGTCAAGGGGGGAGCGACCGTTCTCGCTCTACTCCCAGTCCCCGCTGCGCTTAGAGATCCTGCCGCCAAGCCGAGCGCTATGAACAACGAACGCGAGGTTTCCTCATGGAAGGGCTGATTCCCCGCCGTCGCGATTCCGACCGTCCCCGCGGGCGCATGCGTAAAGGCATGTACATTCTGCCGTCGCTTTTCACCACCGCCAATATCGCGGCGGGATTCTACGCCATTATCGAAACTGTCCGGGGGAGCGCAGCGGAACCGCGGCACCTCGACTATGCGTCCATGGCAATTGGCTTTGCCGTCTTCTTCGACGGACTCGACGGCCGCATCGCGCGCCTGACCCATACGGAAAGCGATTTCGGAAGGGAACTCGACTCGTTGGCGGATGTGATTACCTTCGGGGTCGCGCCCGCGCTGCTCGCCTGGATGTGGGGCTTTCACCTCCTGCCGGTCACGATGTCCGGGGAACTTCGCATCAAAGTTATTCAGCTGGGAACCATTGCGTGTTTTGCGTTCCTGGTGGCGGGTGCCAGTCGTTTAGCAAGGTTTAACATCACCAGTAATCCGCAGCCTTCCAATCCCGGCCGCCCCGGCAAAAAGTATTTTGTGGGCATGCCGATTCCGGCGGGCGCGGGCGTGATTGCCGCGGTAGTGCACTTTCTCAGCGGCGACCCGCTGGTTTCCTGGCGCACGTCGGTGAGTTGGCTGCTGATGGTGATCGTCGTCGGTTACCTGATGGTGAGCACGTGGCGCTTCTATAGTTTCAAAGACATTGATTTCCGCTCGCGGCGGCCTTTTCGCCTCATCGTGATTCTGGCCGTCGTGGGAGCTTCGATCTGGTTTTTCTCGGGTCCGGTCCTGTTTTTGATTGCGATCTTCTACATGGCATCGGGCATTCTCTGGCGTTTGCAGTGGATCTTCCGCCGCAAGCCTCCGCATGCACCTCCGCCCTCTCATGAGGCATCTGTTACTCCATGACCCTAGTCTCCAAAACCGCTGCTTCGCCCGCTGACCTGCGCGGCGTCAATCTCTATCGCGTCGCCATCGTCGGCGCCGCCTCACTTATGGGTAAGGAAATCGCGGAGGTCCTGCGCGATCGCAACTTCTCTACCGTCGATATTCGCTTGCTGGATGACGACGAATCGCTCGGCCGCCTCGAAGCCGTAGGCGACGAGATGACTTTCATCCAGAGCATTCGTCCCGAGCAGTTTGAGCACGTCGATTTCACCTTCTTTGCCGCCGATCCCCGCGCCACCCGCGCCAAATGGGAGACCGCTCGCGATTTCGGCAACACCATCATCGATACCACTGCCGCCCTTGAGGACGTGCCGGGTGCGACCATCCGCTCGCCTTGGATAGAACGAGAAATGATCGGGCGTGGGACGGGCCGTCCCACGCTGCCGGAGCTCCAGCCGGGTCCGGTTGTGGTCGCGCATCCCGCCGCCATTGCCCTGGCGATGCTGGCTTTGCGGGCCGAAAAATTGGGCAAGATCGAGCGCATGATCACGACCGTCTTCGAGCCCGCCTCCGAATACGGCCAGCGCGGCATGGACGAGCTGCACGAACAAACTATAAACCTGCTTTCGTTTCAGGATTTGCCCAAGAAAGTTTTCGACGTGCAGGTGGCGTTTAATATGGTGGCGCGTTTCGGAAGCGCGTCGCACCATTCGCTGGACAAAATTTCGGAGCGCATTCTCAAGCACTATCGCAGCCTTGCGCCCTCGGCGATCGAGCCTTCGCTGCAGATCATCCAGGCCCCCGTATTCCACGGGCACACCTTTTCGATTTATCTGGAGACCGATAAACCCGTCGCGATCAAGGATCTCTCCGCCGCCTTTGCGGGCGAGCACATGGTCATTGCCGCGGCCGATGACACGCCCAACAACGTCAATGCCGCCGGGCAGGAAGATATTCTCGTAACCCTGCAGGCCGATACCAATCGAAAGAACGGTGTCTGGCTGTGGGCAGCCATCGACAACCTGCGGGTTTCAGCCGTGAACGCCGTGGAATGCGCCGAGACCTTGACCGCCTCGCGTCCACGAGGCCAAATTCAATGATGTCAGATTCAATCAGGCGCTGGCGTGCGGGCTTCCTCGCTGCCGCTCTCGTTGGGGGCGGCATCTCCGCGACCAGTTGTGGCTATCACGAAGTCGGCCACGCCAACGCGCTGCCTGCTACCATTCGCACCATCGCGATTCCGGCGTTTGCCAGCCACAGCCAGACCTTTCGTATTGAACAACTGCTTACTGACGCGGTCGTCCGCGAGTTCGACACGCGCACGCAGTTCAAAGTGATTCACGATACTCATCAGGATGCCGACGCCGTGCTGAAGGGAACAGTTCTTTCGGCGACCGCCGCGCCTTTGGCGTATGACGCCCAAACCGGCCGAGCCGTCAGCGCTCTCGTTACGGTCAGCGTGCAGGTCACGCTGACGGACAGCAAAGGCAAGGTGGTGTTCCAGAATCCGGCATACCTTTTCCATGATCAATACGAAATTTCGGCTGATCTGCCGCGCTTTTTCGAAGAGGACTCGCCGGCGGTGGATCGCCTGTCTCGGGATTTCGCGCGCACCCTGGTGGCCAATATACTGGAGGCGTACTGATTTGCGGATGTACTGAGCCGACGAATG
This sequence comes from uncultured Acidobacteriaceae bacterium, assembly GCA_963841945.1. Taxonomy (GTDB): domain Bacteria; phylum Acidobacteriota; class Terriglobia; order Terriglobales; family Acidobacteriaceae; genus Acidiflorens. The sequence continues at coordinate 33,099 of CAWJFC010000007.1, read as the reverse complement.
CGCGCCTTCAGCCAAGCCGACCGCTTCCTCTCCGAACTTGTCTCGCGCAAATTGCGCCCCGCCTATGTCCTGGTTGGCGATGAGGCCTTCTTTCGCAAGCGCTGCCGCGATGCCATCCTCGAGCACATGGTCGCGCCCGACTCGCGCGACTTCAGCGTCTTCGAATTCGATCTCAGCGAGACCTCGCTCAGTGAAGTTCTCGATCGCGCGCGCACCCCGTCGCTCATGGCTCCGTTTCAGGTCTTCTTCGTGCGCGGAGTCAAGACGCTATTCGGCCGCGGCTCGAACGACGAAAAAATCGGCGCCATCGAAGAGTATTGTAAAAATCCCAATCCTGACGCGCTCCTCGTCTTCGTCGCCGACCACGTCAGCATCCCCGCCGACGCCCGCCGCATGGAGATGACCGATAAGGATCGCTACCAGAAGATCCGCGAAGACCTTGGCCCGTTTTGCGGCATCGTCGAACTCTCCCGGGTTGAAGAGGGCGAAGCTGTGAGGTGGATCGGCGAATACTGCGCCACTCGCGAGGTGAAGATCGATCCCGACGGCGCCCGCGAACTCGTCGACGCGCTCGGCGGCGACATGATGATGGTCTCGAACGAGCTTGAAAAATTAATTCTCTTCGTCGGCGAAAAGAAAAAAATCACCCTGGGCGATGTCGAGACCATGGTCCTCGCGGCCAAGCAGCGCTCGCTCTACGAACTGACCGATGCTATCTCCGCCAGGGACCGGGTACGCGCGCTTTCCATCCTTGACGCACTGCTCTCGACCGGCGACGGCGAAGAGGCTGCCATCGGCCATCTTTACATGCTGGCGAAAACTTTCCGCCAGATGCTGGTGATTCTGGAGCGCAATGTCCGCGACCAGCGCATGCTCTGGGCGGCGCTCTGGCAAGGCTTCCGAGTGCCACCATTCGCGGCCGACGACATCATTCGCCAGGCGCGCCGGTACAAATCCAAGCGCGAGCTGACGCGCTCTATCCGCCTCGTCGCCAAAGCCGATCTGGCCCTGCGTTCCAACCCGCCCGGGAAACGCCTGATCCTGGAGAAGCTGATTCTTGACCTGGCCGGCGGCGAAACTAAAATAGAATCCGCCGGCGGATGGATGCAGGAAGAGTTGCCGGTCTAGAACTATTTTGACGCGTTGGAGTCTGCATGGCTTTCCCCATTAAAATTTGTGTGGTTTGTGGAGAGGAGTTTGAACTGAAGCCCGGCAAACCGGGTTTCGCCAACCGCTGTCCCGATTGCAGCGAGCCCGAGTCCGCCGAGGCGGTCGCGGACCGCGACAAGGACGCCGTCAACAGCGAGATGAACGCGGCCCGTCGCCAGGCCATGCGCGACTTGCTTTATCGCAAGGACAGCTGACCAACTAGCGTGCTAGTGCTTGGGATTGCTTCCTTCACAGCGATTCGGTATGAACTTACCTTCGTGAATTAGTCGGCGCGATACACTGGCAGGTGGATTCCAGTGCGGGAGCCGCAGAGGGAGTTGCCAGTGAAGACGCCCCACTTCCTGATCGTCATCGTTATTCTCATGTTCGTTATCCTGCCGAGCGCGGCCCAACAGGCGGCTGATCCCTGCCAATCCGTCAAAGACGAATTACAACAAGATCAGGCTCAATTGCGCGACTGGCCGCAACTGGGGCGTTATCGCGAAGACGATGTAAGACTGGGCGCGCCGGCGAAAGATGAGGCGCGGGTGGTGTTCCTAGGAGATTCGATCACCGATTTTTGGAAGCTATCCGAGTCGTTTCCGGGCAAGCCCTACGTGAACCGTGGCATCAGCGGGCAGACGACGCCGCAGATGCTGCTGCGTTTCCGGCAAGACGTGATTGCCTTGCGGCCGAGGGTCGTCGTCATTCTGGCGGGCACGAACGACATTGCGGAGAACACCGGCCCGATCACGATCGAGGGCATAGAAGACAACTTCGTTTCGATGATTGAGTTGGCGCAGAAAAACGGCATTCATGTCGTGCTGGCATCCGTGTTGCCGGTTGCGCGCTATCCCTGGCGGCCGGATATCGCCCCGGTGGAAAAGATTCGGGCCCTCAACGGGTGGTTGAAGGAATATGCGGCGAAGTCGGGAGCGGAGTATCTCGATTACTACTCCGCGCTGGCGGATCAGAATTCGGGCATGAAAGCGGGGCTGGCCGACGATGGCGTGCATCCCACCCAGGCCGGCTATGCCGTGATGACGCCGCTGGCCGAAAAAGCTATTGCAGCAGCGCTCAGAAAACGCTGAGCGAACGCACCGTGGTCTTGAGCCTACCCCCTCAACTGCGCCAGCGCGCGGCGCAGGTCTTCCGCTTCCGAACTGTTGGGCTTGATGCGGGAGACCCGGTCCAGTTGTTGCCGTGCCAGCGCCGCCTGCCCATTCTTCGCGTAGGCCATTCCCAGGTGATAGTTGTAAACCGCGTTCTGCGGCTCTTTCTTCACCGCTTCCTGAAACAGCTCAATGGCCGACCCATAGACGTTCTTCTTATAGAACGCCCATCCCAGCGTGTCCGCTGAGCTTGGATTGTCGGGCAGTTGCCGCCGTGCGGTCTTCGCCATTTCAAACGCCACGTCGACGTTGCCGCCCTGTTGCAGCATCACATACGCCATGTTGTTCGAGGCCACGGGATCGTCGGGCTGAATGGCCAGCGCCTTCTGATACATCTGCCTGGAGCGTTCCCAATCCTGCCGGGCCATGTAAATGCCACCCGCCAGCACATAAAACGTCGCCTGTTTCGGATTGTTCTGCGCCGCATCCAGAAAGGTCTGCAACGCCATATCATCCTGCCCGCGCGCCTTTTGCACCAACCCCAGTTTCAGCACTGCGGCGACGTTGTTCTTGTTCAACTCGATCGCTCGCTTGTATTCGGCCTCCGCCCCCGTCAGGTCCTTCTTCTCCGACTGCAATTGATCGCCCAGCATGACGTGAAATCCGGAATTGTTCGGATACTTCGCGACCTGCTCCCGAATCCGCGCGATCCCTCTCTCACTCTGCTTCTGCATGATGTCGACGTTCACTACGCCGCCCAGCGCATCGGTCGAATTCGGATCCAGATTGAGGGCCTGCTGGTAAGCCTTCTGCGCGTCGGCCAGTTGGTTCAATTGTCTTTTCAGGTTGCCCATCTGTATGTAGGGCGCTGGATTGTTCGGCGCGCGTTGGATGGCTTGGTTTAAGTAGTGCTCGGCCGGCGCATACTGCTTGCGATTGAGTTCCGCCATGCCGCGCAGCAGGTAGCCATCCGGGGCCGTCGGCTGGAGCGAGATAATCTGTTCGGCCTCCTGCGCCAGTGCGGAGGCGTCATTGCGCTGGATGGCGGCTCGCGCCAACGCTCCGTGCGCTTCAATCAGGTCGGGCTGCAACCGCACCGCCGCCTGCCACTCCGCTTCCGCCCGGTTCCCATTGCCCATTTGATCGAACGCTATGCCCAGCTGATAATGTGCTACCGCGTTGTCCGGATCGTTCCTGAGCAAATTCTGCAGGGTATCCGCTGCGTCGCTCGACTTGCCGCTGCGAATCTGAATCTCCCCCTTATAAACTGCGGTATCTTCGTCCCCAGGCTGCGCCTTCAGGAGTTCGTCATTCAGCTTGGCGGCCTCATCCAGCCGGTCGTGCATCACCAGCAGCTGGATGTAGTTCTTTTTCACGATCAGGTCCTTGGGATGCTCCTGATACAGCGACCCGAATTCGGCGAGCGCCTTGTCGATCTGATTGGTCGCAATGTAGTAATTTCCGAGCAGGCAATAACCGGTTGAATCGTTTGGAAAATCCTTCTTCGACGCGCGCAGAAAATCTTCCACGTATTGAGGCTTGTTCTCCGCCAGAAGCAGGTTGGCCAGCGAGCGCCGGGGGTTAGGATCGTGCGGAGCAACCTCTATCGCGCGCCGATAATCCTGATCCGCGTCCGCAAACTGTCCGCGAATCTGACGGAGATTTCCCCGCTTGATCAGCGCTTCGACCGATTTAGGATCGAGATTGACCGCCTTGCTCAAGTCACTGTCCGCCTCGCCCCACTGCTGGGCCTCGGCGTCGATGATCCCCATCGCCAGATAGACATCTGCCCGGTTCTTATCAAGCCCTTGGGCGGTCTTCAGCGCGTCCAGCGCGCCCGTGATGTTTTTGGTGGCGTCATAGTACTTCGCCAGTGCGAGAAAAACGTCGGGGTTCTGGGGTTGATTTTTCTGTAGCCAGTCGAGTTGTTCCTTGGCATCCACGTACTGGGTGCTGTGGTCAAGGAACACGTTGGCCAAGCCGAGCCGTGCTTCGGCGTGCTCGGGATTGGCTTGCACCGCCTTCTCAAATTCCTGGGCTGCCGCCGGCCACTGCTGCAGCTTGATCGCGGTTTGCCCGAGCCGGTAGTGCGCCTCGGCAAAGTTCTGGTCCACCTGGATCGCATTCTGATACTGGATCGCCGCTTCCCGGTACTGCCCCTTGTCGTAATAGCGCTCGCCGCTCTCCAGATACTTCTGTTTGCGTACGTTGGGGTCGCGCGAACATCCCGTCAACGCGGCCAGCACGCAAACACCTACGACCGCACACCTCGACCAAACCTTTACGAACATGGCTCCCAGCCTCTCACCTACACCAGTTTTTTCTTATTAGTGCCCGCTCTTACAACCCTACTCTTCGCCTATTCCGCGGGAAAAGTTACCGCCGTTATTATCGCAAACTTGGGCATTGGGGGCGCGACAACTCGTCCAAAAGACGCGGTTCGGGGTGTTCCAAGCATACGCCGCCAGCCCGTGCTTTGGTAATCTGCCACCAACCGCAGGCGGGTGTCATAGTGCTTTTGGCTATGACCCACTTCCCCCAACCCGACGCCTCCCGGCGTGCGCCCAGAGTCCATCTCAACGGATCGATTGCCGCTGCCATCCATGTAGAGGGCGGCCGCCACGCGCGCGCAAAACTTCAATCCATTTCCGTCACCGGCGGGCTGCTCCAGATGCAGACCGAACTCTCAACCGGCGATTTCGTAGAAATTGCCTTTCAAACCCGCTCCGGACCCATTCACGCGATGGCCGAGATGCTGCGGCCGGTGCGCCGGGCCAAAGCCCAGAGCGTCTGCCTCCAACCGTTCCGATTTGTGGCTCTAGGGGACCAGGACCAGGACAAGCTGAATATGGCCCTCGATGCGGCTCGCGATGGCGGGTCCCTCGATCCTGGCGCGTAGGCGGCCCGCATTTAGGAGTCGAATTCACGAAAACCGCAACCACCAAGGACACGAAGTATCACGAAGGAAATCCTGACGAAAGGACTTCGTGTTCTTGGGTGGTTGTTGGTTTCTCTTGTCCTATCCGTGGATGTGCGCCATGGATGTGAGCCGCGGATGTGCATCGTGGAAATGAGCCATGCTCGCCGCACCGGTTGCGGGTTCGCGTATAGAATCGTAATGCGCGCCGGACCACCCCTGACAATTTCATGTCCTTGCTCCCATCCCCCACTTTCCTCTACGGCACGGCCTGGAAAGAAGGCCGCACCGCCACCCTCGTGGAACTCGCGCTCCGCGCCGGTTTTCGCGCCATCGATACCGCCAATCAGCGCCGGCATTATTTCGAGGCTGGAGTCGGAGAGGGATTGAATGCGGTCTATGCGGCTGGCATCGTTACCCGCGCCGACTTGTTCCTCCAAACCAAATTCACGTATGCTCGCGGCCAGGATCATCGCCTCCCCTACGATCCGGCCGCCAGCCTGTCTAAGCAGGTTGTACAATCGCTTGCCAGTTCACTCGAACACTTGCACTGCGACCATGTCGATAGTTTCATCCTGCATGGCCCCGCCTCCAACTACGAGTGGACCGATTACGATGCCGAAGTCTGGGAGGCAATGCGCAAGGAACGCGACGCGGGCCGCACGCGCCTCATTGGAGTCAGCAACGTCTCGCTCAGCCATCTCGAGCGGATGGCCGCCACGGGCGCGGAAAGCCCGTCTTTCGTGCAGAATCGCTGCTATGCGAGCGTGGGATGGGACCGCGAAGTCCGCCGGTTCTGCCGCGAGCACGGCATCGTCTATCAGGGATTCTCGTTGCTGACTGCGAATGTCGAGATCGTGCAGCACGCGCTTGTGAGCTCGCTGGCGGAGAGCCTCGGCGCCACGGCGCCACAAATCATCTTCGCCTTCGCCCGCGCCGTCGGGATCCTGCCGCTAACCGGCACGTCTAACGCCGAGCACATGCGGCTGGATTTAGACAGCCTGCGAGTCGATCTGCCGGGAGAGGCGATAGCGGCCATAGAATCGCTGGCCGGCTGAGAATCCTGCGCGCGCCTATGCGATCACCGGTACGTTGCTAACCCCCTCGGTCCCGAACACCCGCCGATAGCGCTCAATCTCCGCCGGTGTTCCCACCGCCTTCGCATAATTGTCGGAGAGCTTCACCGCCGGACGGCCATCCGCCGTAGTGACCTTGCAGATCAGGCTCACTGGATCAAAACCATTCCCGCCTGCCGGATCGCATTCGCGAAAATCGTTGGTCAGCAGCGTCCCCCATCCATGGCTGATGCGAATCCGCCGTCCCGGCGTCCACTTCTCGCGATCCAAAAAATCTGCCGCCGACTGGAAATCCGCCGGTCCCAACTCCGGCGCAATCGTTCCGTCAAAATAAGCGTGCAGCCCAAGGATGTCGTGCACATCGAGCGCGTCGGAGGCGATAATCAGCTTCTCCCGCGGATTCCGTCCGCGCCCCTCCAGCCAGCGAATATATTCGTCGCCCGCAATATAAGGATTCTTGCTGTCAATGCGTTGCCCGCGCCAATCGGCCGTCCACTCCGGCGCGTTCGTCAAAAACTGCGTGGTCCCAAACGTATCCGGCAGCATCACGCGCAGCGCGCCGACATAGGTCTCCTGCCAAAGTTCGAGCACGTGATACTGCGAATCCTTCAGCGCCTTATCGTCCGGAGCCAGCGCCGCCATTACCATCGCCAACTCGTGCGCGTTTGTTCCGATCGCTTCCAGGTCATGCTTGTGCGCCAGATAGGCATTCGACGTACCGATAAACGCCGACCCCAAACTGGAGGCCATGGCGCCGACCACATATTCCTGCCATAAAAAGCTATGCCGGCGCCGCGTTCCAAAATCCGCCACGCTCAGGTCGGGAACGCCGCGCAGCCGCTCGATCTTGCTCCACAACTTCGTTTTCGCGCGCGCATAGAGAATGTCGAGCCCGAATTCGCGCAAGGTTTTCAAACTGGCGCGTGTCTTCAGTTCGCTCAAGATGGGCAGCGCGTAAAGCTCCCACATCGTCGTCTCGACCCACAGCCCATCGAACGTCAGATGGTATTGCCCGTCTTCGACCGAAATTTGATAGTCCGACAGCCGAAAATCATGCTCCAGCCATTCCAGGAATGCCGGCTCAAAAATTCCACGCCGGCCATAAAAGGTGTTGCCCGCCAGCCACACCAATTCCGAGCGCCGGAACCGCAGCCGCCGCACATGCTCCATCTGGTGAAAAAGTTCCTCGCGCGAAAACATGTCCGCCAGCCGCGCCGCCCCACTGCGATTGATGACGGAAAACGAAACGCGCGTCTTCGGAAAATTCTTCCAGATGAACTGCAGCATCAGCAGCTTGTAGAAATCCGTATCCAGCAGCGACCGGATAATTGGGTCCAGCTCCCAGTTATGGTTATGAGCCCGCTCAGCGAAGTTGATGATCATTCGGTACTATCCTCAACAACCCCCGCCATAAAAGCAAACGAACTACCTTTGCCAACTCCCCGGCTTTTCGCTGTGAACTGCGATTCAAGGCTCTCTAGCGGCGTTAGCGCCATCGGATCGAAGCGCGCAATCCAAATCGCCCTCCGCCGCGTACCTAACGCGAAAGACAATTCAACTCGAAAGGATTCACCAATCATGAAGCGCAGGTTATTTGCAGCCATCTCGGTTGCGGCTTTGGCCATCGCCGCCTTCGCCGCCGGAAGCAATCCGGTTGTCGGCGGACAGGAAATGTATCCGACGAAAAACATCATTGAAAATGCGATCAACTCCGCCGATCACACCACGCTGGTGGCCGCGGTCAAAGCCGCCGGACTCGTTGAAACGCTCGAAGGTCCTGGGCCGTTCACGGTCTTCGCGCCCACCAACGAAGCGTTTGATAAATTGCCGGCCGGCACCGTTGACACGCTCCTCAAACCCGAAAACAAAGCTCTGCTGACCAAGATTCTCACCTATCACGTCGTCGCCGGCCGCCTGAGCGCGCACGACCTCATGAAGATGATCAAGGAAGGCAACGGCAAGGCTGAACTTACTACCGTGGAAGGCGGCAAGCTCTGGGCCATGGAAGATGGAAAAAAGATCGTCCTGAAAGACGAAAAAGGCGGCATGGCGACGGTCACCATCGCCAATGTATTTCAATCCAACGGCGTCATCCACGTGATCGACGCCGTCCTGATGCCGAACTAGGAAGAGCCGAACGAGGAAGAGACCGAACCAGGACCGACTCTTTCTCCGACTCGCAGCCTCGCTTCGGCGGGGCTTTTTTATCGTGGCGTAACACCGGAGGCAATCACAATCTTCATCAGTTCGATCCCCAGCCCCCTGGCGTCTATCTCGTCCAGGTTGGTCAAAACCACCAGGCCCGCCCGCCGCTCGGGCACGATGATGAAAAACGTGCTCGTCCCCTGTTGGCCACCTGAGTGCCCCACATCGCGCAAGCCTACTTCATCCCCTGTTCCCCATCCGAGCGCATAATCATTCTTCTTGCCATCGTCTGTCTTCTGCGGAGTCCACATCAGCTCGCGCGTTGTTCCCTTCAGGATGCGGTCACCGAGCAGGGCCACTTCAAACGCCGCCATGTCGTCCGCGGACGACAACCATCCTCCGCCCGGGATCTTGTAACTCGAATCGAGAAAATCGGCGTTGATGACCGTGCCGGATTTGTCCTTGCTGTAAAAGCGGGTGCGCAGAGGAATGATCGCAAAGCGATCGTCGACCACCGTGTGCATCATGCCCGCCGGTTCAAGCACATGCTCACGAACGTAATCCACATAATGTTCGCCCGACGCGCCTTCCATCACGCAACCTACCAGCGTGAATCCCTGGGTCGAATAGTGGAACTCCGCGCCGGGTTTGGAGACCAGCGGATCATTCTTGAAGAAGTCGAGCCCTGCCTGAATGGGATTTGCGAAATGCCTCGTGTTCCCGATTTCGAGATCGTCCTGTGCAGACGATTTGTAGTGCCGGATGCCGCCCAGATGTGCGAGCACTTCGCGGGTGGTGATCGGCGCGTCTTTCCGCGGAAACGCGGGACAGTATTTCTGCACTGGCGCGTCGAGGTCGAGTTTACCCTGCTGCCAAAGCAGCATTGCACCGGTCGCCGTAATCGACTTAGAAATCGAGGCCAGCCGGTAGAGCGTCTGCGCGGTTGCCGGTGCGAAGTTCTCCAGGTCCGCGCTGCCAAACCCAGCCGACCAATCCTCGGCGCCGTTTTCAACCACGGCCACGGAAATCCCGGGCACGCGATTGGCGGCCATGAATTTCGTAATGGCCGCCTCAAGCTTCTGTTTTTTCTCAGGATCAATGTGGCTGGTCTGCGCTGCCAAAGGCGCGGCCAGCAAGCAGAGTAGCCCGCAGAGTACGAAGACCGCGACCGCGGCAGCGATCGCACGTTTGATCTTCATCATTATCATTCGGCCTTCCCGAGCCGATGATATAACACGCGCCCGCTCCTGCTTTTTTGCCTACTTAATATCCCCGCAGTTCGGTCCCAGATACTTCGATGTGAAGCTGGTATCGAACGTCCGCGTATTGCCCTCGTTCGTATGGCTGAAGTGCGTTACGCCTTTAACCCCATCGCCGGCCACGTCGACGATCGTCGTTCCATCCGTGACCTCGCCGTTCTTCCCGTTGCAGTGAAACTTCGCCTCGAAGTGGTTTGCTGTTTGCTTGACTACCGTGCGCGTGCAATCCCCGCTGTTCTTGCGGCTGTCGGCGAAGGCTTCGCCCTTGGCAACCTTGTCCTTCGTAACGCAGCTTTTCGTAGTGATCGTATTGCCGTTCATGCTGATGCCTTGTTTTTTCATCGCCTGTTCAACCATGGCACGCTGCTCGGGGGGCAGGTTCGCCAGTTGGTCGGCGCTCATTCCATGCATTCCGGTGCCGCCGGTCGTTACCGTTGTCTCCCATAGGCCTTCTTTTGCACCGAACATGTCTCCGCCAAACGCCGCCATCGGAAAGAGAAGCAGCAATCCAAAAACGAGTTTCACGCGCATCAAAGCGCCTCCTTAGGGAATAAGCTCTATCTTGCGGCAACAGCATTACATAGCTATTTGTCCGGGGCAAATAAATTCGCCGCGCCGGTTGGCGCGCAAGGTACCGCGACAGGAGTGAAATAATTTTCAGCCGTGCGAATGGGATCGGCCGTCAGCCTTGTCGCTCGTGCGTGGTGGGCCCGCGTTTCAGCGCCGCCCGCGTTTCGGAGATTTCTCCGCTCAGCAAGTGCATCACCTCGAAACAAAGTTCCTGGTTGGCCGCCAGGCATTCCAGCACCGCCGCCCGGGGAATGAACACGAGTTCTGTCTTCTCGAGCACCCTGGCCCTCATGCTATAGGGACTGCCCGACAACGTAGCCGGCAATCCCAGCACCGCCCCGGGACCGGTAATGCGAGGAGGAAGCGGCACGGTACCCGAATCGAGCGCCAGACTCACCTTCCCGCTGCGCACCAGATACAGTCCGCGCACTTCATCGCCGCGCTCAAACAAGATCTTCCCCGGTTCTTCAATGGAAGTGCTGGTAGCGCGCCGTGAGAGTTCCTCGCGCATCGCCGCTGAAACCACGTGATTCCCAGATCCCCCCATCCTCGGTCCCCCCGGTGTTGGTACTTGTATCGCTGGAGCGAACATTGAATCTGTGACGTGTATCACCTATCCATGTTTGTGGCGCACCTTGGCGTCCGATTTGCCCGCCGATAGGGCGAACGCCTTATCCCGCGCCGCATTTCGACCGCGTGCCGGCGCTCCGCGGTCTACTCTTCGTGCATCTTTTGTGTATTGTGCGGAAAAGCGCCCATGGTGGCGCATCGTATCGAACTTTCGGGTAGCGGCTCGCCCTGTGCAAATTCCTGCCGTTCCAAATAAACTGTCTTCATCAATCGGAATTAAAAATGAAAATCAAAGTCGTTCTGCTTCTCTGTGTGATCTCAATCTCTCTGCACGCGCAAACCTTGCCGAGGGTCGACATGGTCATCACCGGCACGGTTGTCACCATGGATACCGCCCGCCACATCTACGATGACGGCGCCATTGCCGTGGCTGGAGACAAAATTCTCGCCGTAGGACCGCGCGCCGAAATCGAAGCGCACTATCGGGCCGCCAAAACCCTTGACGCTCGCGGCAAGCTGATCCTCCCCGGCTTTATCAACGGACACACCCATGTCCCCATGACCCTTTTTCGCGGCCTGCACGACGACGTCACTCTCAACGACTGGCTCTACAAGTACATCTTTCCCGCCGAAGCTAAAAATGTGACCGAAGATTTCGTCCGCTGGGGCACGCGCCTCGCCGCCGCCGAACAGATTCGCTCCGGCGTAACCACCTTTGCCGATATGTACTATTTCGAAGACGCGGTTGCCGAAGAAACAAAGAAAGCCGGCATGCGCGGTCTGCTCGGCGAAACCTGGATTGACTTTCCCACGCCCGATAACAAAGACCGCGCCGCCATGCAAAGCTACACCGAGAAGTTTCTTCAGAAGTGGCAAGGCGATCCGCTCATCCACGCCTCCGTGGCCCCGCATTCCATCTATACGTGTTCGCAAAAAACGCTCCAGGATTCTGCCGCTCTGGCTCGCAAATACCATGCGCCCATCCTGATTCACGTCGCCGAAATGAAAAAAGAACTGGATGACAGTCTGAAGAATAACGGCGCCACACCCGTTCAGTATCTGGAACGCATCGGCGTCCTTGGTCCCGACGTGGTCGCCGCGCACTGCATCTACGTCAACGAAGCCGACCGCAAGATTCTCGCCGAGCATCAGGTAGGCTGCGTCCACAACCCATCGAGCAACATGATGCTGGCCAGCGGAGTAGCCCCTGTCCCCGAAGAGCGCGCCGCCGGAGTAGCCGTGGGCCTGGGCACAGACGGCCCCGCCGGCAGCAACAACGATTTAGACCTGATGGAGGAGATGGACCTTGCCGCGAAGCTGGCAAAGATCACGAAAATGGATCCGACAGCTCTGAACGCGAAAGCCGTAGTGGAAATGGCCACCATCGACGGCGCCCGAGCCATCCACATGGAAAAAGAAATCGGGTCGCTCGAAAAAGACAAAAAAGCCGACCTGATCATAATCAGCCTGGATGAGCCAAACGCGGTGCCGATGTACGACATCTATGCGCAATTGGCCTACGCGCTCAAAGCGAATGACGTTGAGACCGTAATCATCGGCGGCCGCACCGTGATGAAAGATCATCAACTCCTGACGGTGGATGAAGAAGCCGCCATCAAAAAAGCCAACGAGTACGGCAAGAAAGTAGCGGCGTCGTTAGGCATGCAGTAGAGCGTGTAGCGCGGCGCTGCTGTCCGCGCGCGGGGCGGCACGGGTTGACCTAAGATGGCAGTGGTGGAATCCCGCGGCTAGCCTGCGCCGAGCAAGTCGAAGGATGGCGGGTCTTACCACCACACCGTCCAGTTCCGAATTGTCCTTCCATCCGAAGCATCGATACAATAAAGAATGCGTTCTCGCAATTTCATCCTCTGGGAAGTCGACGTCCAGCGAGACTTCATGCTCCCCGGCGGCGCTCTCTACGTCCCCGGAGCCGAAAAACTCATTCCCAATATCCGCCTGCTAACCGACGCCGCCCGCCGCAACGAAGTCTTTCTGGTTTCAAGTGGGGACTTCCACGCCCCGAACGACCCCGAATTCCAGCAATTCCCCGCGCACTGTATAAAAGGCACGCCGGGCGCGGAATTGCTGCCTGAAGCGCTCGCCGACAAGGTAGGCCGCGTGGCGAACCGCGCCGGCGCCAGGTTTCCACCTGACCTCGCCGCCTACCAGCAAATCATCCTGGAAAAACAAACGCTCGACGTCTTTCAGTCGCTGCACGCGAATGAATTGGTGGAGCGTTTGGGCACTCACCCAGAATTTATAGTCTTCGGAGTAGTCACAGAATTCTGCGTAGCCCACGCAGTCAAAGGTCTTCTTGAGCGCAAGCGAAGGGTGACAGTAGTGAAAGACGCGATCGAAACACTGTCGCCAGATATAGGGAAAAAATCCGAAGCAGAATTTCACCAGTTGGGCGCGCGCCTGCTGACCACGGCCGAAGTCTTGCGGGAACTTACTCCCACCGGCGGCACCAGATCCAAGTTCACAGCTCGCAGTTCGTAGCTCGTAACTTAGAGCAGCATCCCGGCAATCGAAGCCGACATAAGATTCGCCATCGTCCCGGCCAGCATGGCCCGCAACCCCAACCGAGCGAGTTGCGACTTCTGATTCGGAGCGAGCGCCCCGATCCCGCCCATCTGAATTCCAATCGAACTAAAATTCGCGAACCCGCATAACGCAAAGGTGGCAATGGTAACCGACCGCGGATCAAGCGCCGTCTTCTGCGCTCCTAGCATCGAGTAGGCCACCAACTCGTTCAGCACCATGCGCACGCCCAGCAGATTTCCAATTGCCGTGCAGTCGTGCCACGGAATCCCGATCACCCAGGCGACCGGCGCAAACAACCGGCCCAGCACCGACTCCAGGCTGGCTGGAAACCATTGCAGATGGCCATGAATTCCGCCCATCAATCCATCCAGCAGAGCAATCAAAGCTAAGAACGAAATCAGCATCGCCGCAATATTCAGCGCCATGCCCAGCCCGTCGGTAGTCCCGCGAGCGATCGCGCCCAGCAGATTTTCCTTCTTCTCTTTTTCCAGTTCCTCGTCGCTCATCACCACGCGCCCCGCGGTCTTCGGAACCTCAGTCTCCGGCACCAGCATCTTAGCCATCAAGAGCGTTCCCGGAGCGGTCATAATGACTGCGCTCAAAAGATGCTTTGGCTCGATCCCAAACGCGATATACGCCGCCATAATCCCGCCGGAGACATGGGCCATGCCGCTCGTCATCACGGTCATCAACTCCGAGCGCGTTAAATCAGGCAGGAACGGACGTATCGTCTGCGGCGCCTCCGTCTGCCCCATAAAAATGCTGGCCGCCACGTTCAAGGATTCCGCGCCGCTCACCCCCATCAGACGAGTCATCAGCCAAGCCGCAATGCGAATAACGATCTGCATCACGCCGAAGTAGTAAAGCACCGCAAACAACGCACAAATAAAAATAACGGTCGGCAAAACCTGAAATGCAAAATAAAATCCAAAATGCGACCCCTGCTTCCCAAGATCGCCAAACACAAACTGCGACCCGACAAATGCGTAACTGAGCAGCCTGTTTACCGCATCCCCAGCCGACTGAAACAGCCTTCTTCCCACATCCATCTTCAAAACGAAAACCGCAAACGCGAACTGCAATCCCAATCCCCACGCCACCGTCTTTAGCCGGATCGCCTTCCGGTTCGTGGAGAACGTGAAGGCGAGCCCCAGCATGGTCAGCAGTCCAAGAATGCCTGTGAATCGTCCCATTAACGCTCCTTCACCCTATCAAGCCAAACCCGGGCTTGATGTGGATCCCGATTCTCCTCGGTTAATCACTCGATGAATCAAAGCCGGTTTCAGCGGCGCAGTCTCCGAAATCGTATAACTCCGCTCCAGCAACTCCCGTGCCCGCCCCGCTCCGGCCTCCGAGTGGCAATGAATCGTATACACAACCTCGCCCGCTACAACGTGGTCGCCGATTTTCTTGTGCACCACAATTCCGACCGCCGGATCCACGCTGTCCTCTTTTTTCTCTCGCCCGCCGCCGAGCACCACGCAAGCCGTCCCCACATCCTCGCAGGCGACCGCCGAAACAAATCCGGCCGCCGCGCTTCGCACCTCGACCCGGCACTCCGCCGAAGGCAACCGCGAAGGATCGTCAATCGAGCTAACGTCCCCGCCCTGCAACTCCACCATCTGTCGAAACCGGTCAAACGCCGCGCCGGACGCGATGATCTCCGCCGCTCGAACTTTTCCCGCCGCGACGGTTGCCGCTGCGCCGCCGAGATAAAACATCCACGCCGCCAGGTGCAGACAGAGTTCGCGCAGATCCTCCGGACCGCCGCCGCGCATTACCTCGATGCACTCTGCCACCTCCATCGCGTTCCCGACCATGCGCCCCAGTGGCTGATCCATGTTGGTGATCAGCGCCACCATCTTCTTGCCCATGCGCTCGCCGGTCTCGACCATCAGTTCGGCGAGGTGCACCGCCTCCTCTTCTTTTTTCATGAACGCGCCCGACCCGGTCTTCACGTCAAGCACGAGCGCGTCCGTCCCTTCCGCCAACTTCTTGCTCATGATCGACGCACAAATCAGATTCGGACTCTCCACCGTGCCCGTCACATCGCGCAGCGCGTAAAGTTTGCGGTCCGCCGGAGCAATCTTCTCCGTCTGTCCGATCATCGCGGTCCCGCAAGCTTTCAACACGCGATGAAATTCCGGCACCGACAATCCCACGCGAAATCCTGGAATCGCCTCCAGTTTGTCGAGCGTGCCACCCGTATGCCCCAGACCGCGCCCGCTGATCATCGGCACATAAAGGCCGCCCGCCGCCACTAATGGAGCCAGCACCAGAGAAGTTTTATCTCCCACTCCACCCGTCGAGTGCTTATCAACCTTCGCCGCCGGCAAGAAGCTCAGGTCGAGAACCTCGCCGGAATGCAGCATCGCATTCGTCAGCGCCGCCAGTTCCACGCCGTTCATGCCTCGCAGCAAAATGGCCATCAACCAGGCCGCGATCTGATAATCGGGAATCTCTCCGGCTGTGTAAGCCGAAACGATGTATTCAATCTCAGCGGCAGAAAGCGCGCCACCATCGCGCTTTCTGCGGATAAGATCAATCACCCGGAATTGCTGAGCGCCACTCCCAGTTGAACTCACCGTAGTCGAAAGCCCTCCGGCAGAAGTTCGGTAATCAGGCTTGAAGTGTCGCTCTCCGCGCCCTGATAAAACACCACCGCCTCCGGCCCAAACTCATAAATCACCTGCCGGCAAGCCCCGCAAGGAGAGCACGGCACGCCCTGCGCATTCGTCACCGCCACAGCCAGAATCTCCAACCCCGGCCCCGACGCGGCCACAGCTGAAAAAATTGCAGTGCGTTCTGCGCAGTTCGTGAGTCCATAAGAAGAATTCTCCACGTTGCATCCCGCAAAAATCTCGCCGCGCGAAGTCAAAATCGCCGCCCCCACCTTGAACTTCGAAAACGGCGCATACGCGTTCTTCATCGCAGCCCGTGCCGCCCGCTCCAGCCGCGCACGAGTCCCCGCAGTCAATTTGGTCTTAGCCATATCGGTTAGAAAAGAGAGACGGCGAGAATTGTAAACCGTGAAGCAAGCAACGCAGCAGAATTCTAATGCGTTACCCTCTGCAATCTCATTCGCATACGTGGGGATAGCCGCCATCGGCTGTCCGGCCGGGCGGAGCCCGGCTCTCTCAGAGTCGATCCTATCTCGGCCCGCGCGACAAGAGCTCTACCACCATCCGATTAAACTTCTCAAGATTCAACTCCGTCTGCACGTGCACCACCTGCTCTCCGAGTCCTGGAGCATTCTCCGGCAGCCACACCAGCGTGTTCCCATATCCCGCCCCATGCGAAATATCAATATCCATGGCCAGCATTTCTTCCCTGGTAATGATCGTCGGATCAATCCACGCTGCGGCCGCCAGTTCGTCCCACAAGAATTCCTCATCCGCCCACTTCGCGATGTACTTCGCCGCGGGCGTCCCCGCCTTCGCGATCTCATCAATCATCGCCTGCGTCATGTGTGTCTTCACCGAGATGTCCACAGTCGTCACCGTAATTTTCTTCCACGGCGCGCGCAGAACGATATGCACCGCCTCCGGATCCCACCAGAAATTAAACTCCCGCCGGTTCGACTGCGCCCATGCGATGGGCTCGGCCGGCTCGATGCTTCCGCCCATCACCACCAGTTCCTGCGCCAGTTCCGCAAAGTGAGGATCGATACTCACCGCCTGCGCCAGATTCGTCAGGGGCCCGCCGGCATAAATCGTGACCTCATGCGGATACTGATGCACCATCCGAATCATGAAGTGCGCCGCGTCTTCGGTCTCCAACTTCAATGTGGGATTCCCCTCTGGCAACGGATCCGGCACCTCAAACGGCCCGTGATACGTGCCTGAATTCCACGCGCCGGCGTTATTCGATCCCGAAACCGACTTCACCTTGTGCTCGTTCCATGCCCCCTGATAGGTGACCGCGCCGTAGAGTTTCTGCCAGCGCGCAATCTCCTCCTTGCTGTTGATCAAAGGAAAGACAGCGCCGGGATAAACCTTGATATCCGAATGCCCCGTCAGTTCCAGCATCCGCAAGGTGTGCGCGACCTCCTCGTCGCGCCACTGATCGCCGCTGACGATCGTGATCCCCAGCGTCTCAATGCCCGGCGCCTGCAACACCATCAGCATCGACTGCTGATCGGTAGTCGCCGGCCCGCGCCCATCCTGATCGAGAATGACCTTGCGCCGCGCCTGTGAGTGGGCGCAGATCGAAAACAGCGAGAGGGCGGCAAATACTAAGAGAGGACGTTTCAATGTGTGGGCTCCTGAACGAACCGATTATATCGACCGTTCCGAAAACACTTTGAAAAACACCGTGAATCGGCGGCACTCTTTAGGGTTTCAAGATTTCCTTCGTGTACCTTCGCGGCGGTAGTGGTTAAAGCGCTGCAAATCGAGCCCCGATGCCCAGACAGCACCCGAGTTGACGCCCGCGCACCCGGCTGTTAATTTCACCCACACGACGACGGGAGCCACCACTCTGAGCCGCCGAAACAAAAATGAAATCGCGGAGCATGGCGTCGGCCCCACCCGTCGCGACTTCCTACTCCGTTCTTCTCGGGCCCTCTCGGCATCGGTAATCGCGCCGCGCCTCCGAGGCTTCCCGTTTTTTGATCCGCCGGAAACGCCCGCTCAAAGTGCCTTTCATCTCCATCCGCACTACCGCATGCCCATGCCGCTCGACTCTCTGCTTCTTCAGACCGAGCCCGGCAAGGATGAATTCCTAAACGAAAAATACGCTGCCCAAATCTCTAAAATTCTCAGCGAATGGAGCGCCAGCCTCCAGCGCTCGCCACAAGAGACCCAATCGATTGAAAAAGTTTTGCACCCGAACTTTTCTGCCGCCCCGCTGAAGCCCTCCGATTCGCGAGTAGTTCGCCAGGGTCCGCCGATAGAAATTCGTCAGAACAGATTCGACCAGGCGCTTTCAAAAAGCAAAGAAGAATTTCTGACGGAACTCCGAGGGGCGCTCGCAGCATTCTCAAAAATCCTGACCGCCGACTTCCAGATCACCAGCATTGGGCCAACGCTAGCGCAAGGGATGGGGACGGAGAAACAGGCACCCTCCCCACTACCACCCTCCCAGTCTCCCGATCAACTCCACACCCGCGTCCGCTACGAACTCGTAGCCACCGCTCCAAACATCCACCGCGAGCAGAGGGTGGGATACGCCGATCTGATCTGGAAATCCACTCCCTCCGGAGACTTCCGCCTTCTGAGCTGGCAGACAAAAGAAGAAACCCAAAGCCGCTCCGCGTCCCGGGTCTACGCCGACATCACCTCCGCAGCGCTCGGCGGCAACGCCTCTTACGGCGCACAACTTCAACACGGCACCGACTACTGGCGCACCGTCCTCGACGCCGCCTGCGGCATCGACATCTATGGACACAACGGCGTCTCCGTCGGCGACATCGACAACGATGGCTTCGACGATCTCTACATCTGCCAACCCGGAGGCCTGCCCAACCGCCTCTACCGCAATCGCGGCGACGGCACCTTTGAAGACATCACGCAAGCCAGCGGCGTAGGCGTAATCGAGAACACGGCCTGCGCGCTCTTTGTCGACATCAACAACGACGGACGTCAGGACCTGATCGTCGTCCGCGCCAACGGTCCGCTGCTCTTCCTGAATGATGGCAACGGAAAATTTCATCAGCAGCCAAACGCCTTCAACTTCGCCACCCCGCCACAAGGGACCTTCACGGGCGCCGCTGTAGCCGACTATGATCGCGACGGCTGGCTCGACGTCTATTTCTGCCTCTACGTCTTTTATCAGGGCACCAGCCAGTACAAATATCCCAGCCCCTATCACGATGCCAATAACGGCCCGCCCAACTTCCTGATGCGCAACAACCGGAACGGCACGTTTCGCGACGTAACCGCCGAAGCCGGCATGAATCAGAACAACACGCGCTACAGCTTCTGCTGCGCCTGGAACGATTTCAACGGTGACGGCTGGCCTGATCTGTATGTAGTCAATGATTTCGGCCGCAAGAATCTCTATCGCAACAACGGCAACGGCACCTTCACTGATGTAGCCGCGGAAACTGGCGTGGAAGATATCGGGGCGGGCATGAGCGTCGCGTGGTTCCACGACGTTTCTGGAACCGATACCACGAATCGCAATCAGATCAGTCAGGACTTGTACGTAGCCAACATGTGGACCGCTGCCGGCGAGCGCATCACCATGCAGGAGCAGTTCAAGAAGGACTCGCCGCCGGAAGTAAGAGCCCAATACCACAAACACGCCATGGGCAACTCGCTGTTCAGGACGCTCTCTGCAACCTCTGAGAACTCTGCGATTAAAGATGCGGATTCTTTGACGGCTTCGCCAGCCCAATCCTCAACTCCAAAATTTACCGACGTGACCGATCTCTCTCAAACCCGCGTAGGGCGCTGGGCGTGGTCAAGCGACACGTTCGACTTCGACCACGATACCTATCCCGACCCCTACGTCACGAACGGCATGGTGAGCGCGCCGACTCGAGATTCCGAAGATCTCAACAGTTTCTTCTGGCGCCAGGTCGTCGCCAAATCCCCCGACGAAGCCCGGCCCAACCACGACTACGAACAAGGCTGGGCTGCGGTCAACGAACTCATCCGCGCCGACCGCACGTGGAGTGGCTACGAACGCAATGTCTTCTACTCCAATAACGGCGACGGCACTTTCTCCGACATCTCCGGCGTCGCCGATCTCGGCTTCGTGGAAGACGGCCGGGCCTTCGCCGTCTGCGACTTCGACCACGACGGCCGTCAGGAAATATTCCTGAAGAACCGTAACGCTCCCCAACTCAGAATTCTGAAAAACGTGTTGCCGGATCTGCCGCCCTCCATCTCCTTTCGCCTGCAAGGAACGAAAAGCAATCGCGACGCGATCGGTGCGGTAGTCGAGGTAAGAACTGGGAAGGGAAGACAGACGCGGAGTCTGGAAGCTGGTTCCGGATTTCTCTCGCAGCACAGCAAAGAAGCATTTTTCGGGCTGGGAGATTCTAAAGACGAGACGGCAAGCGCCACCGTCCGCTGGCCCAGCGGCACCGTTCAGGAATTTCACGGCCTGCCCGTCAACCATTGCATCTGGCTGGAAGAAGAGAAACAAGAACCGAAGCGCATCGACCCGTTTCAACGCGCAGCAACTCAGCCACCCTCGGCCGACCCCTCGAGCTTCGTTCCGCAAACATCGGAGACTCTGCCCGAGGTCGCCGAAACCTGGCTGCTGGCGCCGGTTTCGTCGCCGGACTTTTCATTGCCGGGCTTTTCGTTGCTCGAGACGAACGGCTCCATGCGAACGCTCTCCGCGCTGCGAGGCAATCCGGTCCTACTCAACTTCATCTCGGTGGGCGACGAACGTTGCCGACGAAATCTGATCGCCCTCAACGAACACGCGGCGTCGTGGCAGCAGCGCGGCCTGCAGTTGCTGGCCATCAACCTTGGCGAAGAAGGAAATCTGCGCGCCTTTCTCCGCGACCACAGACTTTCTTTTCCCCTGCTCCAGGGCACCGATGATGTCGCTGCCGTCTACAACATCGTCTATCGCTACATCTTCGATCGTCATCGCGATCTCACGCTGCCCATGTCGTTCCTGATCGATGCGAAAGGCGCGATCGTCAAGATCTATCAAGGCGCGACCGATCCCGTGCATCTCGAGCAGGATTTCCGCAACATCCCCAAAACGTCCGCCGAACGCCTGTTTCGCGCGCTTCCATTTCAAGGTGTAACCGAGGTCGTAGAGTTTGGGCGCAACCATCTTTCCTTTGGCTCCGTCTTTTTTCAGCGCGGATATTTCAACGAGGCCGCCGAGGCATTTGAGATCGCACTGCGAGACGACCCGGAGAGCGCCGAGGCGGCGTATGGGATCGGCAGCGTTTACCTCAATCAGGGAAAGAATTCCGAAGCCCAAAAATATTTTGAGCGCGCGCTTAAGATGCGCGCGTCCTATCCCGACACGCTGGCCAACGCCTGGAACAACCTTGGCCTGATCGCGGGACGCGAAGGACGGGTCGATGAAGCGGTCGCTTATTTCCTGGAAGCGCTGCGTCTAAGCCCCGACCATCGTATAGCTCTCAACAACTTAGGCGGAGCCTACCGCCAGGGAAAGAGATGGGAGCTGGCAAAAAAGACTTATGAGCGGGCGCTCGCTCTCAATGCCGACGACGCCGACTCGAACTACGGCCTGGGGATGGTCTATGCGCAGCTCGATGACACGGCCCGCGCCTTTCAGCTACTGAAGCGGGCGTTAGAGGCGAAGCCCGATTATCCGGAGGCGCTTAACAACTTAGGAATCCTCTACTTACGGACGCACCGGCGGGACGAGGGGATGGCCACGTTCGAGAAGGCCATCGAGGTGGCGCCGGACTTTGATCAGCCTTACCTGAACCTGGCTCGGGTGCATGTGATCGAGGGGGACAAGGAGGCGGCGCGGGCTATCCTGCAGAGGCTGCTGGCGCGTCAGCCTGACCATCCTGCTGCCCGGCAGATGCTGGACGAGGTCGGCGCTCCTTAGGGAGGGAATGCCGGGAGTACGAATGCTCCACGTGGAGCAATAGTTGACATATTTGTATGTACAAATTGGATAAGGCCTTTACTGGTAATGGGTTAGGCTTTTTGCTTAGCGGGCGTTTTTGCGTGGAGCAATTTGCTCCCGGGCTCTTCGCTGTTCTGGCCGCCATCAGGGTTTTGGGGTTTCGGCGGTCAGTGAATCGACGAACATCTTATAGAAACGATTGGTGTTGAGGTCTACCTGGATCTCCACCTTTTGCAGGTCATCTCTCCTGGGCTTGTCGTTTTCGCTCCATGTCAGGGTGTCGCCGTAGCTTGCTCCACGGTCGAGGTTGACGTCCATGTAGCGGGTTTCGGTTTTGGTGATTATGGTGGGGTCGAGCCAGGCGGCCGAGGTTAGCTCGTCCCAGAGGTAGTTGTAGGGGCCGCGAAGGTGGGCGTAGGCGCCTATGTATTTGGCTACCGGAGTTTTGCCGGCTTTTACCTGGTCGATCAGGCTCTGGGTGAGGCTGGTCTTGAGGGAGATGTCGACGGTGGTGCAGACGATTTTTTTCCAGGGGGCGCGGAGGACGATGTGGGCGGCTTCGGGATCGAACCAGAGGTTGAATTCGTGGCGCGGGTTGTTGAGGAATTCGGGATCGTCGGTGCGCGGATTGAGGCTGGCGCCCATGAAAACAAGCTCTTTAGCAAGGCTGGCGAATTCGGGATCGAGGGTGATGGCGAGGGCGAGGTTGGTCATGGGACCGGCTTCTTCGATGGTGACCTCGTGCGGATATTTGTGAACCATACGGATGAGGAAGTGGGCGGCGTCCTCGGGGGCGGGCCAGGTGGTGGGCAGGCCTTCGGGCATGGGGCCGAGGTCGCGCGGCGGGTGATAGTACTTGGGCGTCCAGGCGCCCAGCCATTCGATTGAGCCGTAACGGGTTTCATCGGCGAGCGTTTCTTCGCGGGTTCTGATGAGTGGATATTCGGCGCCGGGGACGACCGGGATGTCGGTGCGTCCGATGAGTTCGAGGGTGCGAAGGGTGTGGGCGACCTCTTCGGTGAGCCAGGCATCGCCGGTAACTACTGTGATGCCAAGGAGTTCGGTTTGGGGCGACTGGATGAGGAGAAGAATGGCCTGCTGGTCGCTACCGGCGGGGCCGGCGGCGTCCTGGTCGATGATGATTTTGCGTTTTGGCTGGGCGGCGGCGGTGGCGACGAGCAGGAGGAGGATGCAGATTCGTTTTGTTTTCATCGGGTTCGCGTACGGTGACTGACAGTGGCTAGAAATAACATGAGTGGGGAGGAATCACAAACGGGAAGTCTGGCGGCGAGTTTTGCGAGGAGTGTGGCGAGGAGTTTTACGAAGAGTCTTATGAACACCTGGCGTGGGCGGATTTACATACGTAATTGTACGTACATTTAGGCCGAAAATGAATCGGTTTGTGAAATGGCGGTTGGAGTCGAAAAAAGGGAATTTGTCCGAGGGCGGCGTTTTCGGATTTGCTCCGTGGAATGTTGGCGTTAGCGGGATTGCGGCGGCAAACGATTGACGCGGTTGGAGTTGGTGGTAAGCCATTTGGAATACAGAGGTTAGGGAGCGAATTTCTTGGAGGGTCGGGGCGCAGTGGACTTTAGCGGGGGGTTGGGGTGTCAAGTTGACACGGTGTGCATGTCGGGCGGATTTTCGAGGTGCCGGAGTTGAGTTTGGAGGTGCTGCGGCGACGTGAGCGATAGGACGGTTGGCTATCGCTCATGGGAGTTTCTTACTTTACCCGCCCACCACGGAGGCACGGAGACACGGAGAAAAGCGGGGGCTTCAGTACGACACTTTGGCTACCCGCAAAGTGTGCAATGGAGGGTTAGCGCTTAAATCGAAGGATTTTTGCGGATGGGCTACTGTGAATTGTAAACGATGCGTCGTTCATTTGAGATTATTCAAATGCGTGGATTATCAAATCCGGGAGCGCTTTTAGACGGAACTACCGCGATTTCGGCTGGCCCAAGGTCTCACCAAGGAGCGGGTATTCTCCATAAACTAGGCCGAACGCTTTTCCGGGCGTTGCGGAAACCAAATCCACGATTGTAATAGTTCCCGATTTCGCCCAATCCTTCGGCAGACTCTTTATGGGGTCGCTTTCTTTTGCCGGATAGAAGCGAATCAAAAGGTTCATTTCGGAAGAAATCGCCGCACCATCATACTGCGCTGGTATACACGTGAACTTGCCCTCTATCTGATCTGTAAGCCACGATGAGAGCTCCGAATCATCGCCTCCAGCGGAGTCAATTGTGCTCATCGCGACCACTCGCACCCGACCGAGTTCGTTGACGCTTACGCGGCTAAACACAGAGACCGGCTTCGTTGGAAAGCCAGTCGAGGACCAAGTGTCCGCGCGCAAAAGAGAGGGGTCAACCCGCCATCCGGGTGATCTATAGTCCAACGGTTTTTCACCAGCAAATGCAATCTGAAGCACTTTAATGCGAGCCTCGTCGGGGCACACAAGCGTCCTGACAGGGCTTTCCTCGGAGTCTCGATAGCTTTCGCCTGGAAGGAGTGAAGAATTGAGAGGTGCTGGAGCGAACAACGTCGAGGAGATGCGGGCAGCAGGCACGAATGACACCTCCTGCTCGCTTGTTGCCAAGTAGAACGGCATGCTCAGCAAGTAGCGGTCGGACGAATAGAAATCAACTACCATGAATAGCGCGTTGATTGGCCGTGAGTCACGGTTCGTAATACGAACTACTGCGGCTGAATGCTTCGCTTTAATATTGAACACAAATTGATCAAGACCGACAGGTACAGGGGACGTTAACCCGCCGGTACTCAATACGTTCAACGGGCACCTAATTTCAGCGGCGGCAGCTCTTGCCGTCGCGAAGAACACTAACGCAAGAATAAATGCTATTAGCTTTGACATGTGACCTCAGAAGCATTTTTCCAAGCGGGCTGCTTGCGCCACTTATCTTGTATTTTCGCTATCCACTGTAACGCGCCCGGGCCAGCCAAAAGAAGACTTGAATGTGGCACCCGGCGCAATTGCAGCTTGAGGCATTTCGTGGAACGATAGGAAGCCGAACGGTTATTGATGCAACCTCCGTTATTGATGCCACCCTCCGTTTCATTTCGACCGCTTGACCGATCTGACTTTCCCCTACTTCAAAAGTGGATCGACGGGCCCCATGATCATCCAGTGCGGGGTAAATCAGTGAAATGTGTGGCGCAGCGCCAACGAGACCCCCAAGCCGCTCCAGGGGATGTAGTTGTCAGCGCCGGGGCCGAAGCCAGTGGTGATGTGAGCCCAGTGGAAGCCGGTGTCCAGCCAATAGGAATGGTGCAGGCGCAGGCTGGCTCCAGTTCCGCCGCGCAGGAAGAAATTGTATCCGGTGCCGCCGAGTGGGATGAGGAAGGCAGGACTGCCGGTTAGGAGGAAGTCCGCGCCGCCATCGGCAAAGAGGTGAACGTTTCGAGTCTCCAGGAAATTCCAGCGGAGGAGCGGGCCGAATCCGCCAAACTCGTTGCCTTGCACAGGGTGGATCGGTTCGCCAACCACGGCTCCGAACTGGAATTCGAATTTTTCCGGCAACGGCCACGAGTGCGCAATGCGAAGCGACCGCAGCTGATGCTGAACGCCTGGGTCATGCAGATTCGTTCCTGGAACGGCGCGGTATCCTTCGACACTGGTGATCCAAGATTTTGTTTCTTGTCTCTTGTCGTCTTCGTCTTTCTGAGAGGCCGGTCGCTCGCGCTGGGTTTCAGTGTAGGGGCGGAAGGTACGCCGCAGGCCGATCGAGAGTCCGCGTCCATTCCAGGTTGGGTTGCCGGAGCCGAAACCTTGACCGTTGGAGATATGCGCAAAACGGAAGTCAGGTTCCAACCAATAAGAATCGTTCAGACGAATGCTGAGTCCTCCGCCAGCCCGCAGGAAGAAATCGTAACTCGAGCCGTGAGTTGGGAAGGGCCGATCGTTAAGAATCAAGTCTCCCTGAGCATCCAGAAACAGGCGGCAACGGCTGAATTGCAGGAAGTTCCAGCGCGCTCCCGGTCCTGCACCGAGAGCCACAGCGTTGCTGGGGACCGGTGGCGGGATCGGTGGAGTGGAAGACAGGATGGCTGTACCCCGGGCCCGAAGCGCCTGTACGTCGAACTGGAACTCCCACCCCTCCCGAAAGTGCGCTGCCAGCGCCGCACGAACCACCGCCAGGTCAATGTCACGGTTTTGGCGGTCGAATCCGGGCGCAGGTTCGTAATATTGAAGATCGGTTTCGAGGGCAAACTCGTTCGCGCCTCCGAAGACAGGGATGTGCCGGGACGGCTTCGGCTGTGAAAGTTCCGGCGGTTGTGGCAGCGCCTTTTCGGGGTCTTTACCGGGCGCGGTTTCTTGCGCCAATCCACTGGCGACGAAGGCGAAGAACAACAACGCGATATTGAGGCACGGCAGGGAAAGAGATCGGTTCATTCGAGGCACGCGTTTGCACCCAAAGACATCACGCTAAGCAGGTCTGGAGGTGTATTTGTCACGAGAATGTGAATTCTATTATCTGTCGGTCCTTGGCTGATTACGTAGGCCGGGGAAGGGTGTCGGGGTGCGGCCTAAGTAAGGAAAGATATTGAGAGTAAAGTGGAGCGACGATGAGAACGGAATTGCTGCGATTCAATGGCGCGGTCGAGCGCGATCCGGCGATTGATGCCTGGATGAAAGAGCATGCGGGCGAGTTAGGAGCGATCGCGCGGGAGTGGTTCGAGGTGATGCGAGGATGCGGAGACGAGGTGCGGGAGCTTTTGCATGACGGTTGTCCGACGGCGTGTTTGGGAGATGCGCCGTTCGGCTACGTCAATGTATTCACTTCACACGTCAACGTCGGGTTTTTTCAGGGCGCAGGGCTGCCGGATCCGGCAGGCTTGTTGCAAGGCTCCGGCAAATTTATGCGACATGTGAAGCTGAGAGCGGGAACGGCCGTGGACGCGGTGGAGCTGAGGAGGCTGATTGCGGCGGCGTATGCGGATATTAAGGATCGGGTGGAGAACGGCTAGCGCGGAGTAATCGCGGTGTAGGGTTAGACGGTCATCGGTCATCGGTCATCGGTCATTGGTCACGGGTCACCGGTCATTGGTCACCGGTCATTGATCATAGAGCAGAATGCTTCGCGCAGTATCCGGCGAGGGGAATCCGGCCGGGAATCAGAAAGAGCCTGACATTGGCGCGTTCGTAAAAGTGTTGTCATCGATTACCAACCCATCTGGTCCATGCGCGTGAGGATGATGGCACTGTAGCTGTTCATGCGCTCGGGACGGCGTTTTAGGGGATTGGGGAGAATGGCGGCGAGGCGGGCGGCTTGCTGACGGCCGATGGTGCGGGCTGAGGCTTGATCATGGTAACGGCAGGATTCCTCCGCGCCGTAGATGCCGGGACCCCATTCGACGACGTTGAGGTAGAGTTCAAGGATGCGCCGCTTGCCGAGGACGAGTTCGGCCACCGGGACTAGAGTGGCCTCGGCGCCCTTGCGGAGGATGGAGCGGCCGGTTCCGAAGAAAAGATTTTTTACGAGTTGCTGAGTGAGGGTGGAGGCGCCGCGGGTGCGCTCGCCTTCGAGATCGTCCTGGGCGGCGATTTGGATTTCGTGCCAGTCGAATCCGTGATGCTGATAGAAGTGGGCGTCTTCGGCGGCGATGACGGCGTGCTGGAGGTCGGGCGAGATCTGGCTGAGCGGAATGAATTTGTAGCGCTTGTGGTAGGGCTTGTGATGAGTCCAGGCTTGCAGGCGGCGCTGGATGTGGACGGCGGTGGTGGGAGGATCGATCCAGCGGAGGGACGCGAGAGTGAGCGCGGCGAGGGACCAGAGAAGGAGCAGGCCGATGAGAAGCCAGCGAATGAGCGAGCGGAGGGTGTGCGAGCGGGGTCGGCGTTTGGCGGGCGCGGACGAGATTGCGGTCACGCTTCAGAATAATACGCGGGCAGAACTGGAACGCGTGCCCGTCCCATTGGCGCTCACAAGCCGGTCATTTTCTCCAGACGTTCTGGGTATCTGGCTCCTTCAACCTTGATTTTTGAGGCGGCCGCGTCGATATCGTGGAGGTCTTCCGGGCTCAGGTGGATGGAGAGGGCTCCGATGTTTTCTTCGAGGCGGTTTAGTTTGGTTGTGCCGGGAATTGGGACGATCCAGGGCTTTTGGGCGAGCAGCCACGCCAGGGCGATTTGAGCCGGGGTAGCGTTCTTGCGCGTCGCGATGGTACTGAGCAGGTCGATTACGGCCTGGTTTGCCTTTAGGGCCTCGGGCGTGAAGCGAGGCAGGGTGCTGCGGAAATCGGTGCTCTCGAATTTTGCACTGGCATCGAACTGGCCGGTCAGGAAGCCTTTGCCTAGCGGGCTATAAGGAACTAAACCGATGCCTAGCTCTTCGAGCGTGGGGATGACTTCCTGTTCCGGCTTTCTCCACCAGAGCGAGTACTCGCTTTGTAGAGCGGTTACGGGCTGGACTGCGTGGGCGCGGCGGATGGTGTTGACGCCAGCTTCGGAGAGTCCGAAGTGCTTGACCTTGCCGGAGTGGATCAGATCTTTTACCGCGCCGGCTACATCTTCGATGGGAACGTTGGGGTCAACGCGATGCTGATAGAGGAGGTCGATGGTTTCGATGCGGAGACGCTTGAGCGAGCCTTCGACGGCTTGTTTGATGTGCTTGGGGCGACTATTGAGACCGGCAGCGCCCGGGCGATTGTCGGGGCCGCTGAGATCGAATCCGAATTTGGTGGCGATGACTGCCTGCTTGCGGAAGGGCGCGAGGGCTTCGCCGACGAGATCTTCGTTTGTGAATGGGCCATAGACTTCGGCGGTGTCGAAGAAGGTGATGCCGCGCTCGATGGCGGCGTGGAGCAGAGCAGTCATCTCTTTTTTGTCCTTGGGCGGACCGTAGGAAAAACTCATGCCCATGCAGCCGAGACCGATGGCTGAGACTTCGAGATTGCTCTTTCCTAGTTTGCGCTTCTGCATTGGTGATGCTCCTGTGGAATCGGTTCTCCTGGATCGAGATTAGATGAAACTTTCAGGAGGTGGGAGCTGAAATCTTCGATTTATTGCACATCCGTCGAGCGAGCCGGAGATTGCGGGGGGGAGGGGGCGCGCATAGAATGGCGAGTATTGGTGACGATTTTGTTTTGCAGTTGGATTTCTCAGGAGTGGCCGGTTGACCTTACGTTTTGTTCTGCGCTCTCAATTTAGCTTCTCAATTTACTTTTTGCTGACGATTGCGCTCTGGCTGGGTGTGGCTTGGGGGCAGGGGAATACGCCGGTTCCGAGTACGGCTCCAGCGCCGGTGGGGCAGAGCCAGGCTGCGGCTCGGGATTCGGCTTCAGCGGGGGCTTCGACTTCCGCTCCAGGTTCGTCCAAGACTTCATCCAAGACTTCGGCTGGGAATGGGGAGTTGCGCGGGCATGTGCGCGATTCATCGGGGAAGTTGGTGGCGAACGCCGCGGTGGTTTTGCAGGAGGCGAGCGACACTCGCACGGAGACGTGGAATGCGCACACGAATACCGCGGGGGTGTTTCGGTTTGAAGGAGTGCACGCGGGCAGTTACACGGTGCGGGTGTTGGAGCCGGAGAATGGAGTGGCGCTGGCTAAGTCGGTGGAGTTGGCGGCGGGCGAGGTTAAGAATGTTGATTTGGTTTTGACGGCGGCGCAGGTGGAGGAATCGGGTTCTACGTCAGCGATGGGGAAGTCGCCGGAGTTATTTGACGAGCCGAAATTTACGGTGGCGGGGGTTGCGCCAGCGGCGAATGCGGGCGGGCATGGATCGGATACGGTGCTGCGCAACAGCGAGGCTTTGGTGCGCGACACGGCGTCGTTGGGGGCGGCGGGGATGTCGGCGTCGGCCGGGAATGCGCCAGCGGGAACGACGTCTAATGCTGCTTCGGAGGGCAAGGCGGCTGGCACGGCGGATGGGAATCCGGCGGAGGGTGCGTTGTTGCAGGAGGGCGCGGAGATTCAGGCTGAGATACTGCGGGAAGAGAATAGCGGTGTGCCAGGAGCGGATGCTGGGGCGGCGGGCGGTGGGGCGGGGGGCGGCGCGACCACTGGCGGCGCGGCGGCAGCAAATGCGGGGAATCAGAAGAGCAGGGACGATGCCGGGCTTGACGCGGCGACCCGCCGGAAGCGGGCAGAGCTTTATCACCGGCTGGCGCAGATCGACGAGAGGCTGGGAAATCCGCTGGAGGCGGTGCATGAATACCAGCAGGCGGCGGAGCTTGCGCCGAGCGAAACGAATTTGTTTGACTGGGCGACGGAGTTGCTGACGCACCGGGCGCTCGAGCCGGCGACGGAGGTGTTTGAGAAGGGAAGTGCGCGGTATCCGCAGTCGGTGCGAATGCTGATGGGGCTAGGCGTGGCGTGGTATGCGCGTGGGTCGTACGATCGGGCAACGGAGTATCTGGCGAAGGCGTCGGATCTTGCACCGGGAGATGCGGGTCCGTACTTGTTCATGGGGAAGATGTTGAGCGTGCAGACGGCGGTTTCTCCGGCGACGATGGAGAAGCTGGAACGGTTTGTGCGGGTAGCGCCGGGGAATGCGCTGGCTTATTACTACTATGCGTTGGGATTGTGGAAGCAGTCGGCGGGTGCGCTGGACGACACGGAATTCGTGCAGATCGATAAGTTACTGAAAAAGGCGGTTGAGTTAGACCCCAAGTTAGGAATGGGATGGGTGATGCTGGGGGTGGTTTATGCTCAGCATGGTTACGGGACCGCGGCGATTGACGATTATAAGAAGGCGATTGAGGTCAGTCCGGAGTTAGAAGAGGCGCATTACCGGCTTGGGCAGGCTTATAAGAAGGCGGGAGATGCGGCTGGGGCGGAGAGGGAATTGAAGATCCATGATGAACTGGCAAAACAGGACGCGGCGCAGGTGGAGAGCGAACCGCAGAGATTCAGGAGTTTGTGGTGAAGTTGCGGGATAAGTGAGGGTTTTTCTTAAGACCAAAGCTCGGCCCAGATTGATGCCGTCATTCCGCTTACTCTTGTTTTTTGGGATCGGCTTCCACGCCGGCTTGGCGGAGCATTCTTCTCAGGGAGCGCTCGCCTCCTGAGCCGCGCTGCTCGGCGGCTATGTTGCCATCGCGATCAATCACTACATAGATGGGGTAGGAGTTTGCCTGATACATGGCGGCGAGGTTGGTGTCGTCGGTGAGGACGATGCGGCAGGAGCGCGGATTGTCCTGGAGATATTGTCTAACCTTCTTTTTGGATTCGGCGACGTTGACGGCGAGAACGACTACGCCTTTGCCGGCGAATTCCCTGTCAATGGAATCGACGAGAGATTGCTCGCGCCGGCAGTAGGGACACCAGGTGGTCCAGAACTGGAGTAAGACGACTTTGCCCTTGGTTGTGTCGTTGGTAAAGACCTCTCCGGCGGTGGTTTTGGCGTGAAAGCGGGGGGCGGGTTGGCCTTCTTCATCGGCCGCGAAGGTCAGGATGGAAGTTAATAAGACGATGGCAAGGATGAGAGTCAGGCGACGCGGTTTCATGGCGTGGAACTATAGCACAAGATCGGATCATGGGATGACATTTGTAAGTGCGGATTGTTATGGGGTATGAACTTGCTGACCGTCCATTTTATTGGGCACCCAACTTTATTGGGCATCGACTTTATTCAGCGTCAACTTTATTCAGCGTCAACCAGGCAGCGGAAGCCTATGGTGCCGGAACGGTCGCGGCCGGGGGACATCAACAGGTATTTTTCGTGTTCATCGAGACGGTAGGTTTGCGGAAATCCCGGATCGAGACCCAGGGGTTGATAAGCTGCGCCGCCACGGATGATGGCTGCGCGAGTGTGAGGGTCGCGGAATTCGTCGGTCCATTGGGAGATGTTACCGATCATATCCAGAACGCCGAATGGGCTGGCGCCGGATGGAAATTCGGCGACGTTGGCGAGCGGATGCATGGCGGGACCGGAATCTACCGGAGGTAGCGCTTGCGGGTCCCATTGTTTGCCCCAGGGATAAGGGCGGGCGTCGGTGGATTGGGCGGCGTATTGCCACTCCCACTCGTGGGGGAGACGCTTGCCGGCCCAGGCGGCATAGGCGCGGGCGTCTTCGATGGAGATCCATGTTACTGGCTTATTCTCCCATCCTTGCGGGAAGCTACCTTCTTTCCAATCGCGAAGAAAGTTGTGGTCGTCGTCTTCCTTGGGATGGTAATGGGTCGCATCCAAAAAGATCTTGAATTGCGAGTTAGTAACTGGAGTGCGATCGATGTAGAAGCTGTGCAGGTGCAGGCTGTGATGATGGTAACGGCGGGGCAGGTCCTCCCAGGGATATTGGACGTCGACGCCGGGATCGTTGCCGCCTTCGATTTCGATGCCGCTGACCTGGAAATCGAAATCTCCTTCGGGAATGCGGACCATGCCGGATGGGGCGCTGGCGGCCGGTTTGGTGGGCGCGATGTCGACGACGGCCTGGGGGACGGGCTTCCATTCGCGCGAGTAGTCACTGAGAGGACGAGCGGAGCGGGCGGCCATGAATTTCATTAAGTCGTCGAGCTGCGCTGGAGGCTCTGACGTTGCCGAGAATCGCGCCGTAGCCCAGGCCTTCGATAGGAAAATCCAACGTCCCTTTGCCGGCGACGGGCGCGGGAGTGGTCGAGCTCCTTGCCGTGCCAAAGATCATAGTAATGCACCCCGGGGTAATGCATCCCGGGCTGCGAACGTATGACTAACTGCGCGCCATCAACCTGATATTCGTTGCGGTTGACGATGGTCCAGAGAGTTCCGCGGGGAGTGGGGAAGCGGCTGGCGAAGACGCCAGATTGAATGACCGGCGCGTGCGGCTCCCAGCCAGGGCTGCGGAGATAGTCGGACATGGCGCGCTCGATGCGGGTGAAGCGGAGGATGGCTTCGGAGTCGTGCGGAGTGTTGGCGTACCAGAAGCCCCAGAGATTCTCGAGGGACGCATAGCCCTCGCCATTGAAAAAGGCGTGCTGGAGGCTGTCGGTTTTGTCGCGCGTGAAGCGGTCGGTCACGTTGACCATGTGGCGCGGCTCAAGCCATTTCTCTTGGTGACCATGGGGGCGAAGGGATACTGCTTGCCTTCCCAGGTGACCCAGTCATTCCAGCTGAAATTGGTCCAGGCGAGGGATTCGTCGCGCGGCTGGAATTGGGGCTCGAGCGCGAGCGGATGGCCGATGGCGTCGGAGGCCTGGCGAAATTGCGGGGGAACACTTTCGAGCGTATCGAAGTTGATGCCGTCGGCGCCGATTTGTTTGAGGAGTTGCGACATGGTTTCGGCGGGCGAGGCGG
>CAWJFC010000006.1:0-532410 GCA_963841945.1 uncultured Acidobacteriaceae bacterium | reverse complement strand
AAGGGCTGCCGGGGCTGGTGAATTTATGAGCGCCCTGATGCCACGTGCAGTCGGCACGGGCGAGTGGAGAATATCCGCATCTGCGCCGAGTTGGTATTCGGACACAACCGTCATCCCGCTTGGGATGAAGCTGGATATCGCGGCTGCTACCAACAAGACGAGCCCGATTCTCTGGAAGGCATCATCCCTGGAATCGGCTCCTATGGCTTGGATGTGATCGGGAATGACGGCTCGCACCCCGAGAAAAGCCGGTCCCTGCGCGAAGTGTAACGGGGCCGAACAGTTTCTCTCGCTGCAATCCGAACTCACGACCTGCCTTACCGGCTGCCGGCTTTCGAAGGACCGCGCCGCCGAGGCGATTTCGAAACTCATGATTCCGGAGGCGCTGGACTATCCCGCATGAGCGCCGCTCCTCCAGATTCGGCCAACGCCATCGACCAACCAACGATCGAGCGACAACAGATGTCGGTCTATATCGCCTGCGTCGGCTTCGGTCCTGCGATGGGCGGCTTCCTCACTACGCTCAGCCGCAGCCTGCTGAATCCAGACGGGGCCGTACGCCTGGAAAGTTCGACATCTCCCGGCATGCCGTTGCAGGTGATCTGCTACGAGCGTGCCGACGGATTGGGTTTCGGCGTCTCCGGAGCGGTTACACGAGCGCGCGGCATCCGCAGCAGTTTTCCCGGAGTCGATCTCACCGAGATTCCGATGGCAGCTCCAGTCAAGAAGGAAAAACTTGTCTATCTTCTTGACCCGCTGCGCGCCAGCCGGCGTTCCTTCGCGTTCAAAGCTGCCGATCGCGCGCTTCGCTCACTCGGCTTCCTGTTCGGTGTGAAGCATGAAGCCTTCGAGCTCCCGTACACTCCGCCCTTCATGAGTAAAGACGACGGCCTCATACTGTCGCTCGGCCAATTCAACCAATGGGTGAGCGATCAGGTCTCAGCCTCTGGGCTAGTACAAATCTGGCCGGGTATGCCAGTCGCCGAGCCCCTGGTCGAAGGAAATACCGTGACCGGAGTGCGACTCGCCGATCAGGGTACCGATCTGCAAGGACGCGCCGAAGCCGGGTTTGTTCCCGGCATGGATCTGCGCGCCGCACTTACCGTAATTGGCGATGGCCCGGTAGGAGCGGTCAGCCGAAAACTCGATGCGCACGCGGTATTTGGGATGCCGCCCGGCCACGAGTCGCGCGAGTGGGCTCTCGGCATGAAGATGGTAGTTGAACTAGGCGAAGACAGCGGGCTCGAAGCTGGCACCGTCTTGCACACCATTGGATTCCCCGAGCCGGAGATCTTCGGGTTCCTCTATGTTCATCCGGATCGGCTGGCCTCGGTTGGAATTTTCGTACCTTCATGGTTCGGCAGCCCGGTCCGCACCGCCTATCGCTACCTGCAGCACTTCATGCTTCATCCCTATTTATGGCGTTCTCTTCAGGGCGGAACCCTGAAATCCTGGGGAGCGAAGTCGCTGCAGGAATCGGGCCGTCACGGCGAGCCATTTCTCGCCGGCAATGGCTATGCCCGCATCGGCGAGGGTTCGGGAAGCACGAACGTGCTGGCGGGTTCCGGAGTGGATGAAGCCTGGACGACAGGGGTGCAGTTGGCCGAGGCGGTCATCGAACTCTCCGAACAAAAGCGGCCATTTACGCGTGAACAGCTCGAAGCGACGTACGTGCGACGCCGACGAAAAAGCTGGGTCGATGCCGAATCGAAGGTCGCAGCGAACGCTCGCAACGGGTTTGAGCACGGCGTTGTCACAGGAATGCTAGGCATGTTCCTCGCAGGCCTGACAGGCGGGCGATTCGCACCCGCACCTTCCCGACCGCGTAATGTTCCTTCGCTCGAACAAGCCTACGGTTCAAGAATTTCTGCGTCCGAGCTGAAGCAAATAAAAGAAGAATGTGCGACCAAAGCAATATCTCTGCATGACCGCATCATGGACCGTTGCGGCTGGCCGCAGATTCCGATGGATGGCAAGCTGCTCATCTCGCATCAGGATGCGCTCCTCATGGGCGGTGGCGTGCAAGCGCCTCCGGGCTATGCGAACCATGTGATTTTTCGCCGTCCCGATCTTTGCCGCGAGTGCGAAACCAAGTTGTGCGTCGAGATGTGCTCGGGGCAGGCGATCACCCATGGCGAGGAGGGAGTGCCTGGATTCGATCGCGAGAAGTGCGTTTACTGCGGCGCTTGCCTTTGGAATTGCCAGGCCGAAGGTGAGGGCACCAGCGGAAATGTCGAGTTCAACGCGGGCGCGGGAGGACTGCACTCCGCGCTGAACTGATGGATAGTGGGTAGTCGTGCATCGGTATCAATACCATCAGTCGTTATTAGCCGGTTGTTCGCATGTTCGCTAACGACCAGCGACTAACGACCAACGCCGGGCATGAGAAGACAGGTTACTAACTCGATAGGACTCGAATGACAAACGGATATCACATCATAGTGTGCGGGAGCGTCGTACCCGACCCGCTGCAAACTCTGGAGCCAATCTCCACACCGACCGGCCCCGCGCTCAAGAACGAAATGATGCTGCCAGCGGTGCTGGATCCGTGGGCAGCTCATGCCCTTTATGAAGCGGCCAACCTGGCATTGAAAGTCCCCGGCAGCAAGGTCTGGCTGGTGAGCGTCGGGCCGAAAGCGAAGCTCCAGCAGGTCATGATGACGATTGCCCAGCGTGTGAGCTTTGAATTCGTCCCGGTGGATGCGAGCGCCAGCGGATTTGCCGATGCGCACTCAACCGCAGAATTGCTGGCTGAGGCGATCCAGAATATCCCCGGCCTTGATCGCGCGCGCCTGCTCGTGTTTGGCGGTTGGGAGTCGGCCTCGCGAGGCGCGGGATCGACTATGCAACTGGTTGGCGAGCGTCTTGAGATTTTCGACCAGTTCCAGGGTGTCGATCAGCTCAGAGTTCTCGATGACGCGCAGCCTAATGGCTCCTTCGAAGTTCTGGAGCGCATCGAGGGCGGACGTCACCAGGTTTCAGTGTGCCAGGGTCCACCAGCTTTATTGGGCTGGGCGACCGGCAATCTCCCTGAGCCGCGGAACAATCCCCAAGTCGGAATGGCCAACATGCGCACGGTGATACCTGCATTGCAGCGAGCCAAGTCGGTGCCGCTACCGGTCAGCGGATTGAAATTCGTGAGTGCCAGTCCGCCTAAACAGCAGCGTCAGACGCACGTAGTGAAGGATTTGTCACCGGACCAAGTCGCTCGGGAGATTGCGGAGTGGATCGGCAAATGACCCGTGAGACAGATGACCTATACGAGTTGCCATCCCAAGCGCAGTGGGGGATCTGTAGTTTGTCAGTAAGCAAAGAAAAACGGAGAGTAAGACTCTGATGTCACAAAACATTTTGTTTTTGGCCCACGTTTCAGAAGCCGGCAACACTCTTCCCAATGCATCGTACGAAGTTTTGGGCGCGGCAGTGAATTTAGCCAGTCAACTCAGCTCCCGCCTGACCATTGGCCTGATTGGCGAGG
This sequence comes from uncultured Acidobacteriaceae bacterium, assembly GCA_963841945.1. Lineage (GTDB taxonomy): Bacteria > Acidobacteriota > Terriglobia > Terriglobales > Acidobacteriaceae > Acidiflorens. Next base: position 528,932 of record CAWJFC010000006.1, on the reverse strand, counting down.
ATGTCTCCGCCGCTGCGGAAACACTGGCCTCTGTAGGAGCCGAAAGAATCTTGGCCGTCACCGGGCGCGAGGTCGCGACTGCCCGTTACGCGAGCGACGCTGCCGCAGCCGAAGCCATCTGCCGGGCTGCGGGGGCCGATCTGATTCTCGCCCTCGCGTCTTCGCGCTTCATGCGCATTTTGCCGGGAGTGGCCCACCGTCTCAAGGGATGCGCGGACACGCATGTCGCCTCGCTCGAAGCCGAGACCGTTACGGGCGAATTGCGGGCCACTCGCTGGTATTATCGGCAACGCATCGAAGCTGTCATTCGCCGCGATGCGCGCCCGTGGATTGTGTTGCTGGAGCCCGGCTGCGCGTCGGCCTGGACCGGCACGCCCGGCCCAGCCAAGCTCGAACAGATTACCGTGCCAAACTTGGCCGCAAGAACGGTCGTCACCGGCATCCGCGCTCCGAAGAGCGACGCACAAACAATCCGGCCCGATGCCGGGCTTTTGTTTGTCGCGGGCGCGGGTTGGACCAAGAAACAATCAGACGGCAAGACTCATGTAGAGGAAGCGGAAAAACTGATTCTCGAGTTTCTGCGCGCTTCCGGCGCATCACTGGGCGGCAGCAAATCGCTGGTCGATCAAGCCGGCGAGAGTCAGGCGGTGTTGCGTTTCATGACTCATCTGAATCAAGTCGGACAGACCGGGTCAACCCCGCGCCATCCCAAAGGGCTATCCATGTGCTGCCACGGTGAGGAGCCTCACGCAGTAGGCTGGCGATTCATCAACGAGCGCCGCGCGGTCAATCTCGACCCCAACTGCGGATGGGCACGAGGCAAAGCGGACGTGCTCTATGTGGCTGACGCATTTGAAGTGCTGGCAAAATTGAATGCCCTGCTCGTCCCAGTCGAAGCCGTTGCTCTGGCCGGGTAGAGCTCTGGATCGGCGAAGGTTGCGTCCATTCAACAGGCAATGGCCCAAGGTCCAATGGACGTGGCATATTTTTCAGCCCGCCGTAGGCGAAGGTAAGGGTCGTTGCTCCCAGGAATCCCTTTTTACTCCTCAATTTTGATTGGCATACAGTAAACACTGTAGTTCCCTGCCTTTGCTGCTCGTGGATAATCGCCGCAGGGTCTGACGATCCTCCTCTAGTTGTTGATTTCTGCGGCGCACGTACAAAAACAAGGCATGAGCGCAATTCAAATTCTGATTGCCGACGACCATGAATTATTTCGTCGAACGGTGCGTTCCTTTATCGAGTCACAACCCAACTGCCGAGTGTGCGGCGAAGCCGGTGATGGCGTTGAAGCTGTTGAAAAAGCTAAGCAACTACGTCCTGACCTTGTGCTGATGGACATAAACATGCCCCGCATGGACGGGTTGGAAGCAACGCGCATCGTTCGCCGGGACATGCCGGATTGCAACGTCATACTCGTCACCCAGAATCACCCCAGCATCGCGCGAGAGCATGCCGCTTCTGTGAATGCGCAGGCATACGTTACAAAGTCCGATTTAACCAAAGACCTGCCTCTGGCGATCGAACGTGTGCTGGGCGGACGGAACCGAAGCGACCTTGCCAATACTCCGGAGAGACTCACGCCCATAGAAGGTTGGCTGCGCGGCGGCGGAGCCCTGGCACGCCTGATGCAAGAATTCGATTGGACAAAGACTCCGCTCGGTTCGATCAGGACGTGGCCTCAGAGCCTCCGAACCGTCATACGAGTGCTCCTCACCTCACGCTTTCCAATGTGGATGAGTTGGGGACCTGAACTTACTTTTTTGTACAACGATGCCTACGCGCGAATGACGTTGGGCAAAAAACACCCTTGGGCCCTGGGAAGACCATCTCATGAAGTCTGGGAGGAAATCTGGGACGATATCGGTCCCCGAATTCGAAACGTGCTGCAAAGTGGAGAAGCGACCTGGGATGAGGCGTTGCTGCTGTTCCTCGGGCGCAGCGGATACCGCGAGGAGACGTATCACACGTTCTCCTACAGTCCCCTATTCGGAGATGACGGTCAGACGACCGGCCATCTTTGCGTCGTCACGGAGGAAACCGATCGGGTCATTGGTGAGCGTCGACTCGATACTTTGCGCTCCCTCTCGGCCGAGTTGAATAGAACGATCTCCGAAACAGACATCTTTGCCGCCCTAAGCCGCTGTCTTGCTGAAAATCAGAAGGACTTGCCGTTCACGCTTACCTATCTGTTAAACGAGAACGGTAAGGACGCTCGACTTGTTTGCCGGACCGGCATACCCGAGGACCACCCCGCCTCGCCCCAGTCCATCGACCTTACAGCTCAGGAACCTTGGCCGCTTGCCGAACTGATTGCCGGAAGAGATTCGCAGTTGGTTGACGACTTGAGGCAGCGGTTCGAATCGCTTCCAACCGGCCTTTGGAACGAATCGCCTTCGCGAGCCCTCTTGCTTCCCATTACCAGCCAGACTCAGGGAACGCCAGCCGGAGTGTTCATTGCGGCGCTGAATCCCTACCGTCCCCTGGATGTAAGTTATGCGGGATTCGTCCGTCTCGTGGCCGGCCAGATGGCCTCCAGTCTCGCAAATGCTCGCGCATTCGAGCAGGAGAGAAGACGGGCAGAGGCGTTGGCCGAAATCGACCGCGCGAAAACAACCTTCTTCAGCAACGTGAGCCATGAATTCCGCACGCCTCTCACGCTCATGCTCGGCCCATTGCAAGATCTATTGTCTCGAAGTCAAACTCACCTCACTCCGACCGCCAAAGAGCAACTCGAATTGGTCAACCGCAATGGCGCAAGATTGCTGCGCCTGGTGAATACCCTGCTCGATTTTTCGCGCATTGAAGCTGGCCGCGTGCATGCCGTCTATCAGGCGACAGATTTGGCCGGCTTCACCTCGGAGTTGGCCAGCGTATTCCGCTCCGCTACGGAGAAGGCGGGCTTGCGTCTGGTGGTGGATTGTCCCGACCTGGGCGAACCCGTTTACGTCGATCGCGATATGTGGGAGAAGGTTGTTCTCAACCTGATTTCGAATGCCTTCAAGTTCACCTTCGAGGGCGAGATCACGGTTAGCGTGGCTCGCGTCGGAACATTCGCCGAGCTAAGAGTTCGAGACACCGGCGTGGGAATACCTCAGGAAGCCATTCCCCAACTGTTTGAGCGCTTCCACCGCGTGCCCAACACGCGCAGCCGGACTCACGAAGGAACCGGCATCGGCCTGGCTCTGGTGCATGAACTGGTCAAATTGCACGAGGGCTCCATGCACGTTGAGAGTGCGTTGGGGAGCGGCAGCACCTTCGTTGTCAGAATTCCTCTCGGGCAGGATCATCTCGCCTCCAACCAGCTTGGCGGTTCTCGCAGCCTGGTCTCTACGGCTGTCGGCGCGAAGCCCTTTGTTGAGGAGGCTCTTCGGTGGCTTCCGAATTCCCGGAGTTCCAACAACGAGGTGGTAGATGAGCATGACGAGTTGTTGCCCGTTCCCTGCCCTCCCACCGGAAACGGAACTCGTCCTCGAATTCTCATTGCCGACGACAATAGCGACATGCGTCAGTACGTCGCTCGTCTGTTGGCCGAACACTATGAAGTGGAAACAGTAGCGGATGGACAAGCGGCATTGGAGACGGCACGGCTGCGTCCGCCAAGCCTCATCTTGAGTGACGTAATGATGCCTCGACTCGATGGCTTTCAGCTGCTCAAGGCCCTCCGCGAGGATGAACGCGCCCGCAGAATTCCTGTCGTCCTGCTTTCTGCCCGCGCGGGCGAAGAGTCTCGCGTGGAAGGTATGAACGCGGGCGCGGACGATTACCTCATCAAGCCCTTTTCCGCGCGCGAGTTACTGGCGCGGGTGAGCGCTCGGCTCGAAATCGCGCGCCTGCAGGGAGAAGGTGAGCAGCGATATCGTGAACTTGCGGAGTCCCTTGAAAAACAAGTGCAGGCTCGCACCGAGCAACTGGAGCACCGGACCGCGATGCTGCAGAAGCAGTCGGAAGATATTCGGAATCTGTCGGCACAATTGCTGAGGGTTCAGGATGAAGAACGGCGCCATATAGCTCGCGAACTCCACGATAGCGCAGGCCAGACTTTAACGGTTTTAGCAATCAACATGGCCCAGTTGGTTCAGGAAACAAAGGCGCAATCCCCTGAGATTTCCAACCAGGTGGATGAGTCCGCGGCGTTGATACAACAACTGCATAATGAGATCAGAACCGCCTCTTATCTTCTGCATCCTCCCTTGCTTGACGAAAGTGGATTGGCATCGGCGATCAAGTGGTATGTGCAAGGGGCCACGGAACGCACGGGCTTAGAGATCGAGTTCCAGATTCTGCCGGATTTCGGACGCGTCCCGAGGGAAATGGAATTAGTGGTTTTTCGTTTGGTGCAGGAATGCCTAACCAATATCCATCGTCACTCGCAAAGCAAGTCTGCCATCATTCGCCTCTCGCGTGATCCGGACAAGCTGGTCCTGGAAGTCCAGGATAGTGGTAAAGGAATCTCGCCCGCGCGGCTGGCAGAAATTCAGGATCGGGGCTCGGGCGTAGGCATTCGCGGAATGCGTGAAAGGGTTCGTCAATTTGGCGGGACCATGAGGCTTGAATCGGACCCTTCCGGAACCCGGGTACGCGTAACCATTCCTATTACAGACAGCTAATCAGGAAGGACACAAAAAGGACACAAGCGTCTTACTCATTCGGAATCCCGGTTGGCCAGGAGAAATCATCTTTAGTAAAACATTTGAAGACCTCCAGATTTTCGGGGGGTGGTGGATTTAAACCACCGATCTTTGGGTTATGAGACGGGGTCAATCCTAACTCCCGTTGAATCTGTTTGCCCTTCCCCGCATTTGATCACCGAACAATGAGCGGACAGCTGCGAATTCTGCACGCTACTTGCACGTGAAGGGTTGGCGCGCGCGAGCCCTTTGGTCATAAGGATCACTGAGACGCGGCACCCCCGCGGCTCAGGAATGCGGGGGAGCGCCGATTAGAGAATGTTGCTTCGGCTCACGGTGAGCCGCCAGAAAATCCACGTATTCCGCCATGCCGTTTCCGGTTTTGGCGGAAATCCGAAACACCTGCATTCCCGGCCAGACGGCCTGTATGTTGCAAATAGGCCGTGTTCCATTCGATTTCAACCGCAGGCGCCAAGTCCATTTTCGTCACTATGGCGACGTCCGCGCTGTTGAAAATGGTCGGATACTTGAGCGGTCTGTCCTCCCCGGTCTCATCGAGCAGAGGCTTGGCTGTTTTTCTTGACGCCGAATATGGCGCCCGCAGTAGTCAACGCTTCGCGAAAACCCTCGTAGCAGATCGCCGCAGCGCAGTCGATTGCATTGCCCAACAGCCACTCAGCAAGGCTTGCCAGTGGGCTCGATGCATTGGAAAAGACGTTATCGTTCGCTTGTCATCGATACTGAAAGCCCGATCGACCCTCAGTACATCATTGACGACGAGTCCAGTCTTGTTTGCGTCCCTTTCCTCTCGTGGGTTTGAACGTCCGGCCGAAGCGGTGCACGAGGTGAGATTACTTACCGACCAGTCGTCCAACAGGATCACGGTTCAATCCATTGAACCGGCCTCGATGTAGGAAGCAAGGATTCCGAAAACCCAGTATGGGGCGCGAGCAATCGCGCCCTTTTTCCCCCGACAACCTTCCCGTCTGGCTCCGGAAGCGCGACCCTACCTGCTCGTCACTTCAAACCCTGGCGCCCATCGTTTTCCATGGTGTCAGGTCGCGATTGAGCATGCTCTCAAGTTCTTCCACTTCCGGCCGAAAAAGTTGGTAAAGCTCGCGGAGAATCTCCTCGGGTAGTTCCTCAAAAGGCGGACCACCGCCCAGAAACAATTTCCGGAGCGGCGAGTCTCTGACAGCAGCCACCAACCTGTCGAGTCTGCGCGCTTTGCACCAGTCTGCCACGGTGCTGACACTGCGTGTGCGATGGTAGCTGCGCGGATGCGTCATGTTCTCCGAAGCGTGAATGCAACGGCGCTCGGACTCCGTGAGTTTGAAGCGCGGAGCGCCGATGAAATCGACCACAGCGTCGAGGAAGCTTTGGGGCTTATCCCGCAAGTCGTCGTAGATCATAGCCAGTACCTGATTGCGGCCGAGAACAGACTGCCACGCTTCGAGCTTCGTGGCATACCGGCTCGATTCGAGCATTTCGGGATCGCGGACCATGGCCAGTTCAAAAGTCCATGGGACCAAACCATAAGCGGACTTGAGCTTGTAGAGAGACATGACCCGCTCAACGGGATTCCTGAAAATGCAAACCACTTTTGCATGTGGTAGCAGACTCGCAATACGCGTCCTCGCGTCGCTGGACGCAAAGTAGGTCGGCGCTATCTCGCCGACGCGGAGGCCGGCCGTCGAAGCCGGAAAATGCGCGCGATACCATCCCAGCCCGCGGTGAAAATGGGCATCGAAAAACCGCGTCTCCTTGGTCGGCGCCGGCAACAGAGTGTGGGCTCGAAGGATGTCGTAGAGCCAGGTCGTCCCGGTTCGTGGAGGACCGATTACGAAAAAAGACGGCAGAGTCGCGTTCGTAACTCTCTTGGAGTCATTGAGAGATGCCGCATGGACTCGCTCGATCCAGGATCGTTTCCACGCCATTTGCTCTGCTTGACTTGACAAACCTAACCTCCAAACCTCTGGAGAGTCTCACTGTCCCTGTTAAGGTCGTGGAAGCGGCAAACCACGATGACTCTTCCCACTGTTAGACGTCACACTGGCTTTGGGATTATTCCGGACGGGTCCGCTTCCACGGTGACCTCCACTTTTGCGCCCGGTTTGAGTTTTACCTCTTTCCCATGTTCGTCGGTCAAAGTGTTCTCAATACGAATTTCTTTGTAGAGCGGATCCGCCCCCTTCTGAATGTTGATCTGTGCCTTTTCAGGCTCTTTGGGGTCGGGCGGCTTGATGATCTTCTCTACGGTTCCAGGTAACGTCACGCTCGGTTTTTCAGCCATGGTGTCCTCATTTCAACGGCATTGACGATTTAGAAACGACTGGCGTCTGGTTAGGTGTCGCGTGATCCAAGAACCAGAGTGAGGACTCCGCCAGCTGGGAGAACAATTCCCACTGCGGGCGGCAGCGTTTCGCTATTTTCGGTCTGGATACCGATCTTGGCATCGCCGATCTTTACACCGTGGTTCTCACGGTGAGGAATCGGCACAAGGAGAGACAGCAATCCGAGCGCCAGCAACAGGACTCCAACCAGGGCAAGGTTCTTCATGACACCAGGCTCCGTCTTTGAATCACACCGATGAGCACCACCACCAGTGCCACGACGAGGAGTATGTGAATATAACCGCCCAGAGTGTACGAGCCCACCATCCCCAATGGCCACAGCACAAGAAGTATTACGAAGATTGTCCAGAGCTGTTGTTCCTCCAGTTCACATCGCGATGGAAGGAAGTCCGTCCGCGCCGGACTCCCCTTCGCTAGTGGGATTGGGTTGAGCCTACGAGGCGCGGCGCTGTCCGCCCTGCTGCTGATCATCCTGTGCTTCGCCCTGCTCCTGTCGGGAAGGATTCCTTTTCGGGAGGTCCTGCTGGTTTTTGTGACCCTGTTCCGATTGTTCCCGTCGTTGTTTCCCCGGCTCTCCGTATTGCTGATCAGGATTCTTCTTCGGATCGCCTGCCATGAAATCCTCCTTAACGTGCCCTGGGGGCGCGATTGCAATTCAGTTCAGCGGACATTTGGTTGCAGGATTAACCACCCAAGTTGTATGGGACACAACTCATTCGGACGGGAAGCAAGCTCTAGGCAGACTTCACACCGGTGGCCGTCCCGTCGGCTTGGGTTGGAACTACGGCTCTTACCGTGGTGCCTTCTTCTGTAGAGGCAATCTCATGCGTTCACTCATGCCTCGCAGTCCCACTCCGGAGCATTGCTGCCCCCATGGCCCGGGTCGAACATGAAGATTGCATTTCCTGTACGGCCTCGACCAGCAACCGAAACCGCTCCCGCTCTGCCGTAGCTTGAGCGCATTCTCCAGGGCCTGCGTCTTCTGCTGAAGCTCGACGATGGTCCGAAGGCGCTCTTCCATCGTGCTCAGTCCGAAATAGCTCTCACTGGAAACAACGCCTGAGTGTTGCGCGCACATTTTCAGGAAGGGCTCGATCTGACGGTCATTGTCGGACCCCGTCATGCGCTAATCGCCTTCGCAGTATCCAGACCCCGGGCTCCCAAGCGCGCCGCCACGCCATCATGGTGCGATTTTGTGGCAATGACAACGCCCCCGTATCCCCTACCGCGATCGCTCCGCCGATGAATCGGCAAATTGTATCGAGCAGTAAAACATCATCCGAGTACAGCTGAACCATGTGGGTTTCCTGCCCACTCGAGGAGGGGTCGCATGTTCCTTTCCCGTCTGGAGAGCAGTGTCGACGAATGGCGTATTCATATCAGATCTTCTCAATATATTGCAGTCCTGAGGATGGTTTGGGGATACAGCGGAAAACAGCTAATCGAAAATGCTGTCAGGTGGAAGGACGCAGCCACAATACAGAGAAACTTGCATCGCTAGACTCATGCCGCCGGCGTCGTAGGCAGCTTACGTTTGTCCAAGGCCTTGATCAGCTCCGAAATCAGTGTCATCAACTGCTCTGAATCCGGTTCTTTGCTGGCCGCTTCACACAATTCCTGCCAGGTTCGGTTTTCCGCAGACATGATGGTGTCTCCTTCAGAAGAAATCGAACTCCAGGCGCCCCACCGATCATCTGTCCCAGACTTGGTCATGCAAACGACATTCCATCCGGAGAAAATCGAAGAACCGCAGTCCCGCCAGTGAGTTACCTAGTCACACGCTGATTTGTCGGCCTCGCTACCGAGGCGCAGCCAGTAATTTTGTCACGCTGGGGGAGGGAGTATTGTCTCAGTTGTGTTCGCCACCAAACGTACAGCATCTCCGGTATGTACTCGTGGACGGGTAGGGCGGTAGAAGTCAAAATTGGGCACGAGATTGGACGCAGCCCGCCAACTCGTAGTCGCGGTCGAGACTATTCAAAGGAACTCGACTTACTTCAGTTCTCAAACCAGTCAGGTCATACTGCGCCCGGACCTTAGAGGCAACCGTCGAGCGGTGGGCAAGGAGACGCTCACCAAGAGGGAGCGGGATGTGATCCAGTTGCTGGCGGAAGGCAAGAGCACCAAGGAGGCGGCTGCTTTGCTGGGGCTGAGCGTAAAGACCGCAGAGACGCACCGTAGCAACATCATGGGCAAACTCGGACTGCACTCCGTCAGCGAACTCGTTCTGTACGCCGTACGCAACGGGTTCGTACAAGCGTCCCCCGAGGGGACCTCTTCCTCTCCGTCCGAAGAAGGTCCCAGACAGCTCCCGATACTGATTCCGAATGAGACCACTTCCCGGAAGTTTCCCGTTTAATCCTAGAGACGTCCTGTGAACAGCAAAATAACCAGAATCAGTACCACCACCCCCAGCCCGCCGCTCGGATAGTAACCCCAGCCACTACTGTACGGCCAGGTGGGAAGAGCGCCAATCAGCAGCAGCACTAAGATGATGAGCAAAATGGTTGACATGAATTCTCCTTAAACTCGTTATAAGATGCGGAGAGACGCCGCCACCTTCATCGAGTAATCCACGTAGCCGGCCGAAAGAAACCCTATACCTCGAATACACTGTCGGCAGTTCTTGCGGAAGTGCATCAGAACCGTATTCACCGCCACTCGATAGATCCAAGTCGAGGGTGGCGAGTCTCCGCGAAATGTCCCCAACGCGGCGGAGCAGTGGGTTGATTCTCGCCCAACGATCAGCCACATCATGATCGGCGACAATGACGTTCCAAAAGTTCTTGTCTTCCTTTTAGTTACAGCAAATGCCCTATTGATCGGCCTGTCGCCACCCGCCACAATCGCAAATAGGCATTCACGACGATCCGTATTCAGTGCCGGGCCGGCGAGACCGCCAGAAATGCGCCTCCGTCCGATCTGGGAGCTTTATCATGGCCACTCGTATTCTGATCGCCGATGACAGTTCAATTATTCGGGGCTGCCTGGGGCGCCTGCTCTGCAGCCACTCGGGATGGGAAATCTGCGGGGAAGCAACCGACGGGGAAGATGCGGTTCACAAGACCCAGGAACTTGCTCCAGACCTTGTCGTCATGGATCTCCTGATGCCCCGCAAGAATGGCATCGAGGCCGCTCGCGAGATTTGCAAGGTGTCCCCCAGTATTCCGATCCTGCTTTGCACCATCTGTCTCACCCCGCAGCTAGTGGATCTGGCGCGTGGGGCCGGCTTCTCCGGCACGCTCTCAAAAGGAGACCTGACAATGGTGTTTACCTGCATTGAGACTCTGCTGCGTGGCGAATCCTTCTTTCTCTGCCGCCATCAGCTGGGATACCCTCGAAACGCCTGAGACATCGGCCGTACGCGGATCCTCTTCCTTCTCTACACAAGTCAACCGATAGTCTGAGGTTGGAAGACCGAAGACATTCAATTCAACACCACTCGAGAGGGATTGGCCCACGCGAGCGATGGTTTTTCTGCTCGGGGTTGGCGTCGGCCCGGGTGCCAAAGTACGGCAGAAACGACGTGCGTGGAATCCGCCTCCGTCTACGCGCTCGACTGGAGTTTCTGAAGCGTGGCCCCGACTGGGATCACTACCGTCACCGTCGTCCCAGTCTCATCGGATTGGACATCGAAACTTCCGCCCAATTCGCGAGTCCTCTCCACCATCCCAGCCATCCCGACGCCCAGGGGCGCGCCCATTTCCCGCCACTGCCGCAACCTCTGTTCTGGAATCCCGCAGCCCGAATCTGCAATTTGCATTCGCACTTGCCGATCCTGAATCGAGATGCTCACTGCGGCACGCGACGCGCCCGAGTGCCGATGAATATTGCTCAGGCCCTCTTGCAACACGCGGAACAGAGTAATTTCGACTTCGCTTGGCAGACGGGAAAGATCCGGTTGCAGACTCAGGTCGAGATCAATTCCGCTGCGGCCCGAGAAGCCTTCCGCATACCATTGAATCGCGGACGCGAGCCCCGCCTCATCGAGCAACGGCGGATGTAGCAAGTGGGAGACGGTGCGAGTTTCAATCAGACATCGATCGACTGCATCCACGCTCTGCGCCAGCAACTCTCTCTGTTCGTGCGAGAGGGTGCCGGTCCGCATCGCCCCTTCGACGAATATCTTGATGCTTGCCAGATACTGACCAACTCCGTCGTGCAGCTCCCGCGCAAACTTGCGCCGCTCTTCGTCCTGCAGTTGCAGGAGGCGGCCGCCGAGTCTTCTGGCAGCCTCTTCTGACTTTTTCTGCCATGTAACGTCGGTATTGATTTCCAGCCAGCCGGTGACTTCTCCCTTTGCGTCCCTCAGCGTCGTCCAGCGGCTCGCGACGACTATAAGACTACTGTCCCGCTTACGGTGCCGAAGTTCTCCTTCCCAAGAGTCATTGGCCGAATCAAGGATGTCCGAGATCGGAACCGGAAACTCCGTTTGCAGAACATCGTGCGTGGTTTTGCCCAGCACCTCGTGCTCCTGCCAACCGTACAGACGCGTGGCTCCCCGATTCCAGTAAGTAATCCTGCTGTCCCTCGTGCGGACGAAGATGGCGTCGTTCGCCGAATCCAGGAGCCTCGCCTGCTGCTCCACCTCCGCTGTCTTCCTTTCGAGATCCCAGGTGCGTTCGCGGATGCGGTCTTCGAGCTGATCTCGGATTTCCCTGGCCGCTCGTTCGGCTTCGTCGCGTTTGGCCATCGACCGTCGGTTCGCCTCACCGACCAGTACGATCAAGGTGGCGAACAGAAGGAACCCGACTAATCCCCACCTGTCCTGCGTTCTTTCAATCGAGAACGAATGAACGGGAGGCACGAAATAATAGACTGATCCGACAGCGGCCAGGCCCACCGACAACAGGGCTGGGCCGAGGCCGCAATACCACGATGTGAAGACGACGGCTGCCCAGGCGGTATGGTAGGTATTTTGCGGGCCGAGCAGGGGATCCAACAGTTGCCGTAAAAACAATGACGCGATCACGGCGATGATCGCGTATCCATACCGCGCTACCATGCTTCGGGCAGCAAGTGAGAACGGCGATGCGGTAGCGCCCTCGGCTCTACTTGGGCCGCGGACTTCAGGTGAAATCGCGACGCTAGATGCACTCTTGCTGGTCATCTCGGCCATAGGCTGATTTCATCTGCCCGAATCACGCGGTATGCAATCCATTTACGGCAACAACTCCGGTCTCAAGTTAACTGGAACCCGCGGTGTCGCCCGCGGACCGAACTTGACGATCACGCCGTCGCAAGTGTCTCCTCGGCGCTGGCGATCATTGCCGGAATGAGGATTTCTACGATCGTGCCGGGATGGGAGTTGATCATCCGCAATTCTCCGCCCAACTCTCGCGCGCGTTCTCTCATCCCACCGATGCCGACGCCGATACTCCCGGGCCGCAATTGCGCCGTCTGTTCTCCGATCCCTTTGCCGTCATCCCGCACCGTAAGCAAAAGGCTGCTCTCCTTTTGTACCAGTGTTACGCGAGCCGTGCGCGCCTCCGAATGTCGGAACACATTGGTCAAAGCTTCCTGCACGATTCGGAATAACGCCGTCTCCAGGTTGGGGGCGAGTCGCGGAAACTCGGTTGGCTGCAAATCCAATGAAGTCTGTATCCCGGTGCGTTCCGTCATCCCCTCCAGGAACCATCGAAGCGCCGAAAACAGTCCGCCCTCATCCAGCAACGGCGGATGTAACAGATGAGACATACTGCGGACCTGCTGAATCGCACCATCAACGATTTCACTTGCCTCGCAGATCACTTTTTCTCTATCCGGTGAAGCCGACGGTTGCAGCAGTCCATCGAGCATGATCTTGGCAGCCGCCAGTTCCTGACCGAGACCGTCGTGGAGATCCCGGGCGAAACGGCGGCGTTCTTCATCCTGCGCCGTCATCAGCCGGGTGGAGAGACGGCGCAGTTCGCGGTTCAGCGTCTCCAACTGCAGCGTCTTGCGGTGCAATTCCGCAAATACGCTGACTTTTGCCCGCAGCAGTTCGGGAATGACTGGAACGGAAATGTAATCCACGGCGCCGCGCTGGTATCCCTTGAGACGATCCAGGTCGGTCAAATGTACGGCTGAGATGAAAATGATCGCTGTCCTCTGAAAACGAGGATGTTGCCGAACGAGGGCCGCTAATTCGAATCCATCGATTTCCGGCATGCTGACATCCATCAGCACTACAGCGACGTCAGTCTTTAAAAGATGCTCGAGCGCTTCCCTGCCGGAATTGGCCTTGATGAGGTTCTCGCCCAGCTCCGCCAGCATGACTTCATACGTCAGGAGCTTCGCGGGTTGGTCGTCTACCATGAGGATGTTCACCTTGTCGACTTGGCTCATCGCTGTTCCCTCTCCGCACTTGCATTCAACAAAGCTGATTGCGAAAACTGGCACTTACCTGTGCAGCCACATCCTTAGCGCCGACAGCAGTTGGTCGGTATTGACCGGCTTCGCCAGGTACTCCGATGCTCCCGCTTCCAGACATTTTTCGCGATCACCTTTCATCGCTTTCGCCGTCAGCGCAATGATCGGCAGACGCCGCAGCGTGGCCTTCTGCCGGATCACCTGCATCGTTTCGTAACCGTCCATCTCCGGCATCATGATATCCATCAGCACAATTGCGACATCGGGAGTTGATTCCAGCATCGCGATTGCCTGTCGGCCTGTTCCAGCCGTCAGTACAGTCATCCCACGGCGCTCGAGCACGCTACTAAGCGCAAAGATATTCCGGACATCGTCATCGACGACCAGAACTTTCTTCCCCAACAGGGCATCGTCGGACCGATGCAGGCGGTCCAGCATCCGTTGCTTTTCGGGGGGAAGATTTGCCACCACGCGATGCAGGAACAGCGCTGTCTCATCCAGCAAACGCTCCGGCGACTCGACGCCCTTCACCACCACACTGCGTGCCAGAGTGTGCAGGTGCGCGTCCTCTTCCGAAGAAAGCTCCCTTCCGGTAAACACAACTACCGGAAGATCGCTCAGAGAGGGCATATCGCGCAAACGCTCCAAGACTTCAAACCCGGACATATCCGGAAGACGGAGGTCAAGCACCGCGCAATCGAAAGGCTCTTTACTGACTGCTGCCAGCGCCTCTCCGCCCGTGGAAGCAACGGTTACGTCGATATCGTCATCGCCCAACAACTCCTGGATGCTGAATTGTTCGGCAGGATTGTCCTCCACAACCAGGAGACGTTTGCGTCGCGGAGTCGCGTACTCCTTAATCCGAGTCAGCGCGATTTCAAGCCCCTGGGGGGTTGTGGGTTTGGTCACGAAGGAGAATGCTCCGCGCGCCAACCCGTGGTGGCGGTCCTCATCGAGAGTCAACATTTGGACCGGTATGTGGCGGGTGCTCGGATCCTGTTTCAGATGGTTCAGGACCGTCCATCCCAGCATGTCGGGGAGAAAAACATCCAGCGACACCGCGGTAGGATGAAATTCCCGAGCCAGATCCAGGGCCTCCGCTCCCCGCATGGCAACCAGGACTTTGAAACCCTTATCGTGCGACAAGTCGCACAATACCCGTGCGTAGTGCGGATCGTCTTCAACGATCAGCAACACGGAATCATCAGGCTGCAGGTTTTCACGGTCGTCGGGGACAGGGTCGACGGGTGCGTCCGACACCGCCAGGCTGGCGAGTTGAATGGGGGCTGCCGGAGACGAGATTCTGTGCTCTGACGCAGACATACTCGACGGTCCGACATAGGACTGAGGCAGGTAGAGTGTGAAAGTACTACCCTTGCCGGGAACGCTGGTGAGTTGGATTTCTCCGCCTAGCAGGTTGGCAAGTTCGCGACTGATCGCAAGACCCAATCCAGTCCCGCCGTACTTGCGGCTCGTGCCGGCATCTGCCTGTTGGAACGCCTCGAAGATAATGCGCTGTTTTTCGGAAGGAATTCCGATTCCGCTATCGGAAACCTGGAAGGCGATCACCGATGCCGCCGCTCCCAGGATCTGGTGGTCGCCGGACCAACCACTCGCCGCCGCCGACACCGACAACCGGACCCCACCTTCTTCCGTAAACTTGAACGCGTTAGATAACAGATTCTTCAGAACCTGTTGCAGACGCTTTGCATCGGTGACCAGGCTGCGGGGAAGATGTGGATCGGAATGCACCTCGAAGACAAGCCTCTTGTTTTCCGCCTCGTGGCGGAAGGGACGAGCCACCATTTCAAGTAGACTCCCGAAGAAAACTTCTTCAGCTTCCACCGAAACAGTGCCCGACTCGATCTTCGACAAATCAAGAATATCGCTGATCAGATTGAGCAAGTCCGTCCCCGCGCCATGGATGGTGCGCGCGAATTCAACTTGCTTGGCGGTCAGGTTGCCGTCCGGGTTATCGCCGAGTTGTTGTCCCAGGACCAGGATGCTGTTGAGGGGCGTCCGCAGTTCGTGAGACATGTTGGCGAGGAACTCTGACTTGTACTTCGAAGTCAGCGCGAGCTCCTTGGCCTTTTCTTCGAGAGCGCCGCGAGCCTGTTCGATTTCCTGGTTCTTGCGCTCCACTTCCACGTTCTGTTCGGCGAGCTGTTGGGCTTTTTGCGCGAGCTGCTCGTTGGTCTGTTGTAGTTCTCTTTGTTGTGTCTGGAGCTCGGTAGCAAGCTGTTGCGACTGCTTCAGAAGGCCTTCCGTCTGCATCGTAGCTTCGATACTGTTCAGCACGATGCCGATGCTGGCGGTCAATTGCTCCAGAAATGCCAGATGCGAGGCCGTGAATGCGTTCAACGAAGCGAGTTCGATGACCGCCTTCACCCGGTCTTCGAAGAGCACAGGCAGCACAATGACATCGCGCGGCACTGCTTCAAACAAGCCCGATCGGATCGGAATCGTGTTCTCCGGCAGTCCGCTGATTAACATTCGCCGTTTCTCGGATGCGCACTGTCCGACCAACCCCTCGCCCAACTTCAAGCGTCGCAGATGCCCGTCCCCGCCGTCCGAAGCGAATGCCGAGAGCAGTACCATGCCCGCCGATTCTTCCGTCTCCATCTGGTAGATGACGCCTTGCTGAGCATTCACCAGCGGTGCAAGCTCGGAAAGAATCATGCGTCCCACCGTGGTCAGATCGCGCTGGCCCTGCAACATGCCGGTGAAGCGCGCGAGGTTGGTCTTCAGCCAGTCCTGCTCGGTGTTGCGCTCCGTTGTGAGGCGGAGGTTGTTGATCATCGTATTGATGTTGTCTTTCAGTTCGGCGACCTCGCCGCTAGCCTCCACCTGAATGGACCGTGTTAGATCGCCCTTCGTCACAGCGGTAGCGACTTCAGCGATAGCGCGCACCTGGTTTGTCAGATTGTCCGCCAGCAAGTTGACGTTGCCTGTCAAATCCTTCCACGTTCCAGCAGCGCCGGGCACGTTTGCCTGACCACCCAGACGGCCTTCCACGCCCACTTCGCGCGCCACCGTCGTCACCTGGTCGGCAAACGTCGCCAGCGTGTCCGTCATGTTGTTGATCGTTTCCGCGAGCGCCGCCACTTCGCCCTTGGCATTTACCGTTAACTTTTTCGTCAGTTCGCCGTTGGCGACAGCGGTCACGACCTTCACAATGCCGCGCACCTGTTCGGTTAGGTTCGCAGCCATCACGTTCACGTTGTCGGTCAAGTCTTTCCACGTGCCCGCAACACCGGGCACCTTCGCCTGGCCACCCAGATTGCCGTCCGTACCGACTTCGCGCGCCACGCGAGTTACTTCGGCGGCGAATGCGTTGAGCTGGTCCACCATGGTGTTAATAGTGTTCTTAAGTTCGAGGATTTCGCCTTTGACATCGACCGTGATCTTGCGCGACAAATCGCCGCGAGCCACCGCCGTAGTCACCTCGGCGATGTTGCGCACCTGCGCCGTCAGGTTTCCGGCCATGGCGTTGACCGAGTCGGTAAGATCCTTCCACGTTCCCGCTACTCCCGGAACGTTCGCCTGCCCGCCAAGACGTCCTTCGCTGCCGACTTCACGGGCTACTCGCGTCACTTCCGCGGCAAACGAACGCAGCTGCTCGACCATGGTGTTGAGCGTTTCTTTGAGCTGCAGAATTTCGCCGCGGACGTCGACAGTGATTTTCTTCGACAGATCGCCGGTAGCGATTGCGGTCGCGACCTCAGCAATGTTGCGCACCTGACCAGTAAGGTTGCTGGCCATGAAGTTCACATTGTCCGTCAGATCCTTCCAGGTACCGCCGACTCCCGGCACCTGAGCTTGTCCACCCAACTTCCCTTCCGTACCCACTTCGCGGGCCACGCGCGTTACTTCGCCTGCAAATGCGTTTAGCTGATCCACCATCGTGTTGATGGTGTTCTTGAGTTCGAGAATTTCTCCCTTCACATCCACTGTGATCTTGCGTGACAGATCACCGCGAGCCACCGCGGTCGTCACCTCGGCGATGTTGCGCACCTGGCCCGTCAGGTTTCCGGCCATCGAGTTGACTGAGTCCGTGAGATCCTTCCACGTACCGGCCACTCCCGGCACGTTCGCCTGTCCACCCAGCCGCCCTTCGGTTCCCACTTCGCGCGCCACGCGCGTCACTTCGCCAGCGAACGCATTCAACTGATCCACCATCGTGTTGATGGTTTCTTTCAGCAGCAGAATCTCTCCACTGACGTTCACCGTGATCTTCTTGGAAAGGTTGCCGCTGGCGATCGCAGTCGATACCTCTGCGATATTCCGGACCTGCCCAGTCAGGTTGCTGGCCATGGAATTTACCGAGTCCGTAAGGTCTTTCCAAGTGCCGGCCACACCCGGCACCTGAGCCTGGCCGCCAAGTTTACCGTCGGTACCGACCTCGCGCGCGACGCGCGTCACCTCAGAAGCGAATGACCGCAACTGGTCCACCATGGTGTTGATGGTGTCCTTGAGCTCGAGGATTTCGCCTTTCACGTCGACCGTGATCTTGCGCGACAAGTCGCCGCGCGCCACGGCAGTTGCGACTTCGGCAATGTTGCGCACCTGACCAGTAAGGTTGCTGGCCATGAAGTTCACATTGTCCGTCAGATCCTTCCAAGTACCGCCGACTCCCGGCACCTGAGCTTGTCCACCCAACTTCCCTTCCGTACCCACTTCGCGGGCCACGCGCGTTACTTCACCCGCAAACGCGTTCAGCTGATCCACCATCGTGTTAATAGTGTTTTTGAGTTCGAGAATTTCTCCCTTCACATCCACTGTGATCTTGCGTGACAAGTCGCCGCGAGCCACCGCCGTCGTTACCTCGGCGATGTTACGCACCTGGCCAGTCAAGTTTCCGGCCATTGAGTTCACTGAGTCCGTGAGATCCTTCCACGTGCCCGCAACTCCCGGCACGTTCGCCTGTCCGCCCAGTCGCCCTTCGGTTCCGACCTCGCGCGCCACGCGCGTTACTTCGCCGGCGAAGCGGTTCAACTGATCCACCATTGTGTTGAGGGTTTCTTTCAGCTGCAAAATTTCGCCGCGCACGTCGACCGTGATCTTGCGCGATAAGTCGCCGCTTGCAATGGCGGTTGCCACTTCCGCGATGTTTCGGACCTGGCCGGTGAGGTTGCTGGCCATGAAGTTCACGTTGTCGGTGAGATCCTTCCACGTGCCGCCGACCCCGGGCACCTGCGCTTGTCCGCCCAGTTTCCCTTCCGTACCCACTTCGCGCGCCACGCGCGTCACCTCGCCTGCAAACGCGTTGAGCTGATCCACCATGGTGTTGATGGTGTCCTTGAGCTCGAGGATTTCACCTTTCACGTCAACCGTGATTTTGCGCGACAGATCGCCGCGAGCCACCGCCGTCGTCACCTCGGCGATGTTGCGCACCTGCGCCGTGAGGTTTCCAGCCATGGCGTTCACCGAATCCGTCAGATCTTTCCACGTGCCGGCGACGCCAGGCACCACGGCCTGTCCGCCGAGCTTGCCATCCGTGCCCACTTCGCGGGCTACGCGGGTCACTTCCGAAGCGAATGAGCGAAGCTGATCCACCATCGTATTGATCGCTTCTTTCAACTGGAGAATCTCGCCCCGCACGTCCACCGTAATCTTGCGGGACAGATCACCGCTCGCCACCGCGGTCGCCACTTCGGCAATGTTGCGCACCTGTCCGGTAAGGTTGCTGGCCATCGAGTTGACCGAGTCGGTGAGATCCTTCCACGTACCCGCAACACCGGGGACCTGTGCCTGTCCGCCCAGCTTGCCGTCCGTACCCACTTCGCGGGCTACACGCGTCACTTCAGCGGTGAACACACCCAACTGCTGAATCATCGTGTTCACGATTTCGGCGGAGCGCAGAAACGCGCCTTCCAACGGCCGCCCGTCCACATCCAGACGCACAGTTTGTGTCAGGTTGCCCTGCGCCACCGCAGCGATGGCGCGCGTGACTTCGGTTGTGGGCCGGAGCAAGTCCTCCACGAGTGTATTCACCGAAGTCTCCATTTCGCCCCATGCGCCTCTCGATTCGTGAAAGCGCGTTCGCTCTCGCGTCTTACCCTGTTTGCCCACAACCTGACCGACGCGTTTGAGCTCTTGGGCCATCTGTTGATTGGCCGCCACGATTTCGTTGAAAGTGTCCGCAATCTTCCCCGACAAGCCGACCCACGAGCCGGGCAAACGCACCGAGAAATCACCGTCGCGCATGGTTCGCAAACTCGCCAGGATGGCAACAAGCTCAGGAGGCGCAGTGTCCGGCCGGGAGTGTCCGTTGCTTTTAGAATTCGCCTCAACATCATCGCCTTTGGAAATCGTCGCCACTGCGCTGCGATCACTCTTCTTCATACACGTCTCCTGAATCGAGGGCCGGTTTTCAAGCAGCAGATCTTGATCAACCGCTGGTCGCAGGGGAAAAAGTAAGCGTGCGCCCAGTGGCAAAGGGGGATTTGCCGCGCAAGAAGAATAGTTACCATAGCTACCCCGACCTTTACCCTACGGTATTTCCTGTAGGGCGAGGACGCGCAGGCAACCACGCGAGAATGATTCGGTAAAAGGCGGGTAACACAGCCGGGCCCTGGAGCCACCGTGTCTAGGTCCAACCTCGTGCCATCAATGTCCGGCTGACAAAGGTCTCGCCTTGCTGAACTGCCTGAATTGCTCTCAAGAGGTCGCGGCCGGCGTCAGACTTGACCACATAACCCTGCGCGCCCACGCTCAGGGCGTCCTTCGCAATCTGGATCGAATCGTGCTGGCTCAAGAAGATGATTCTGGAATCAGGCGAGATAACACGGATTTGACGGGCGGCTTGAATACCGCTGATTCCGGGGAGAGTGATGTCCAGAAGTATGATATCGGGCCGGAGTTCCTCGCTTCTCTTGACCGCCTCTTCTCCATCGACGGCCTCTGACACGATGTCCAGACCCGCATCAGTCGTGAGAACTGACCGGATACCTTTGCGCGCTATTTCATGATCGTCGACCAGCAACACCCGGATCGGAGCCATCTCAGACACTTTCCATTTTAGCCCAGCTTGTTCCCGTTTTTGAGCTTGCATCTAGGAGATCCCCGATCTGCGATGCCCGGGTCCGCCCCCAGCTTCACCTGAAAAACATCAAGTCTGCACCAGCACAATATTCCATCCGTCCCCATAGTCGCTATACGGTGATTACCCGATACGCACTGCGTCCAGGCCATGCGCACTTCAGACCGCCCGAAAGAGCCGAGGAGTCCCCGCACTACAGACTTCACGGTATTGACCCTGTGACCGCTCCAGTAAGATAAAGATGAAGTTCAGTAGTGAAAACTGCCGGAGGGGTCCATGGACCACCGTTGACAGTATGTCCAATCCAACCGGCATCACTTCGGTCGAATGAGGAGTTTGTCATGAGCAAGCTGCGCATCCTGGTTGCTGACGATCACGAAATAGTCCGCAAAGGGTTGGTTTCTCTCATTAAATCTCAGCCCAATTGGGAAGTCTGCGGAGAAGCCGATAACGGCCGGCAGGCGGTCGAACTCGCCAAACAATCGAAACCCGGCATCATCATTTTAGACATTGGCATGCCCACGCTGAACGGCTTGGAAGCCACCCGCCAGATTCTGCGTGACAATCCGCAGGCCAGGGTCCTGATTCTAACCATTACTGACACTGACCAGGCCGTGCGCGACGTTCTGGACGCCGGCGCCCGCGGATTCCTGTTGAAGTCGGACGCGGCTCGCGATCTGGTGTCCGCGATCGATGCCTTGCAGTACAACAAGACTTTCTTCACCGCTCGCGTTGCCGAAATGGTCTTGTCCGGCTATCGAGGCAACTATGGCACTCCCAAAAAGAACCTACTACTCCCCAACCTCACTCCGCGGGAACGCGAAGTTGTGCAACTCTTAGCCGAAGGCCTGTCCACAAAAGAAGTCGCGTCGCACCTGGATCTGAGCGTTAAGACGGCTGAGACCCACCGCAGCAACATCATGCGGAAGCTCGGCCTCCACTCCGTCAGCGAACTGGTGCTATACGCCGTTCGCAACAATATTGTTCAGGTGGCGACCGAGGTCCTGCCGGCAGTTGCGGCCGTCCCGGCGAGTGGTGGTACGCCGGCGTAGCTGCTCGCATGCGTATCTCATTTCCCGGAATTCGACTCCCACGGAGGCCACCGTCGGATGAACCAGTGGCGGTTCGACGTGTCTTGGACACACGCACGCATCTATCATCGAGTAACAATCATGGATAGGGCGAGAAGCAAGTGCTGATTGGCGTCTGCCATTCAGCACCTGCCTGAAGGGTGGGTATCTGAGGAAACCGCATTCGAGACCGCAGTAAGAATAGACCACCTCCAAAAGCTCAACAATCCTGCCAACACTGTAATTGAGCCTAAGAGTTTCCCTAGCGCGCGGATTTCGCAATCGTATGCGCGCGAAAGGAATGCTATTCCGAACGAGGCCCAACTTGTTCCAGCAGTTCGCAGATAGCCAGACGAGTTACTGCACAACTGTCGGATTCACCCTACTCAGTTACAGCACAGTACCACCTCCGATACGGGGATCACTCGATAGACCATCCCGGCCAATAGCCCTATTGTCCTATGGGTAGGGTAAGGAATCGAACCATTGGGGCGTATTGAAAGGAGTTCAAGTGAACACTGACGTCAAACCAGCGGATCGTCATCAGGCAGACATGGAACTCGTACGCAGGGCCAAGGAAGGTGATCAGGATGCCTTTGCGGCCTTGTTCAATGCGCACAAAACCAAGATCTATTCTCTCTGTTTGCGAATGACCAGCAACACGGCTGAAGCCGAGGATCTGGCGCAGGATGCGTTTCTCCAGGCGTTCCGCAAGCTAGGCACCTTTCGTGGAGACTCTGCGCTGTCGACGTGGCTTTATCGAGTGGCGGTCAATGCCGTTCTTATGCACATGCGCAAGAAAGGATTGCGCGTACTGTCTCTCGATCAACCACTCGAAGAACACGATGGCCCAATGAAGCGCGAGCAGGGAAAGCTTGACGACCGGCTCTCGGGGAGTGTTGACAGGATTGCGCTGATCCGCGCGCTGAAGGAATTGCCGACCGGCTATCGGACCATCTTTGTGCTGTATGAGGTCAAGGGATACGAGCATCACGAGATCGCGCATCTGTTGCATTGCTCGGTGGGAAACTCCAAGTCGCAGCTTCACAAAGCGAAGACGAGAATGCGAGAGTTACTCGGCCTTGAAGAGGCCTACGCCGCCAAAACAGCCAGAAACCGCGAATCGGGGATCGCCCGAACAGAGTCCCTGCCACCACGTGGCATAGGTTGGGAGCCCGCCGGTGAAGCGGCATAGTGGTGTCCCGCCAGCGTGAACTTAACAGTTATCGAAGGAGGCGTCATGCACCGGGACGAATTACTGAAAGCAGACCTATTGAGCGAGATCGTACTCCTTGGTAGTGGTCTCGTGATATTGATCGCGCTGTTGATGGTGCTGGTCGTCGCCATGACGAATGCGTCGGCAGCGTAGTTCGCGGTAGTCAACTTTGCGGCATTCGAAATGGAGAAATAACGATGTCAGACAAGCCTTCAAATAAGTGCGCTCATCATCCTTGCATTTGCACGGCGCCGCAGGGAGAAAAGTATTGCAGCCAATTTTGCGCAGACGCCGGATCAGACGAAGTAGAGATCGCGTGCGATTGTGGGCACCCTGCCTGCTCGAAATAGAAGTTCCTTCAGTGCTTCAACGATGGAAGCGATCAACTGGCGCACGCGATAATCTGTCGCGGGCGCCCACAACCAAAATCAGGTTTGGGGGTTCAGATGCGACACCTATTCTTTATTGCTGCGTTGTTGCTCGGGACAACCTGGGCCATGGCATAGAGCAGTCAGAATCAGGCTTCTCCGAGCGATCAAAGCCCAAGCGCCCAAGGCGACATGTCCGCCACACACTCGGGCGGCAACGTGACCGTTCAGGGCTGCTTGACTGGAAGCACCTCCTCCTCTGCTGCAGGGACCGCATCAAGCGGAGGCTCCGACACAACCGGCGCATTTACCGCCGGATTGTCATCTGCCAATAGAATTCGAATCACACTCAACAGTAGGCCGAAAGAGTCCCAGCGCAATACAGTGACTCCTCGATTACTCTCGAATACCCGCTTTCTCGGATTGCACTGGATTGAGGCCCTGAGAGGTGACCTTTCTCCTTATCCCCCCTGTACCCGAGATATCTCTAGGCTGTCTGTGCGTCTGTGCCTGAATTTTGCAAGACTCTGTGGAGCTCCTTCTCTGCATCGTGCGTGTAATGCCACACCCTATGCCTGCCGTAGCGAGTCAACGTGACAACATTTGTTCGGAACCAGCAGCACCGCGCCATCTTCGGAGAGAGCCCGCAAAAAAAGCGAAATCTGTTCAATATCGGTGAAGAGGTCTGCATGGCCGCTACCAGGCGGTGGTTGCCATCGAGAATCGTGAACGGCCCCCGCTCATCGAGGCCGATCAGCAGTACAGCGCCGGCGGGACGTTCCTGATCTGAGCGATCACGCAAGTCGTCGATTTTTGCCAGAAAGACGGGGCTAGCGCCGGCGCGATAGCGTTCGTCAACAATTCGCTGCGCAACCTGAATAAGATCGAAATCGCCGGCCGCAAATCTCCGCCATTGAGCTCGCGGGAAAACACGAATACGCTCCAGATCTTTAGCCTCTATTTCAGCTTCGTACCATTCGGTATTGGCGGGGAGCTGCTTCCAGAGAGATCGGTGGCGAACGTTGAAAAGCGCCCGCCGCACTCTGTTTTGGCCCTCATGTTCCAAATTGGGAGTCACCACAAGGTCATGAAGAGCGCTCTGATACAGCGCAAACTCGGGAGCGTGAAAATCGGTTTTGAGGAATTCTGCGATGACCTCATTCTCCGTGACTGGCCTGCGCAGTTTGACAGACCCCGGCACGATAGCCTTTTCATCATCGCTGCTGCCGCGAAAGAGCGTCGCGAGATACGGAATCGATACGCAAAGGACCAGCAGCGCCATCATGAAAAACTGTACCCAGATTACTTGTGCCAGTGAGGAATGGAATTCATAGATTCCGCCAACCACGGCGGCGCCCACCAGTAATTGAAACCAGCCGGTGTTTGCGATTTTACGCGACATCTCATAGGCGATAAGGACGACGCTTAGGCTATAAACGGCCGTGGACAATGCATAGAGGATGAGAAGGTGGCGAAAGTCCGCTCCACCGATGGTTCCGAATTGCGCTCCGAATAAGCGCAACCAGATCCAACTGGGAGCCACTCTTAAACTCACGATGAAAATCAGGCAAACACTGGAAACCATAAGCATCGTGAGGCCGAGCACACCCTGGCCCTCCTGTTTTCGGCCCTCCGTCTGCGCGGCAATCGGAAACATGCTATTGACGATCGACCACGAAAATGCGAATACCACGCGTCCAACCATGGATACGGCGGCATAGAGACCAGCCGAGGCGGGTGAGAAGAAGTGTTTGACGACTACGATGTCGCAGTTATTAATGACGACCTGCCCCGCAAAGAAAACCGCAGCCTGCAGGCCTTCGCGGGAGTCGAAGGAGACCGTAGATTCAGCGGTGGTCACCTCGCTGAGCATCGGTCGCGCGAAGAAATATGCCACGACGACCGCCGCCGCATTGGCTACAATCACTCCCGGGACGCCCAGCCCAAGCTTCATGAGCAAGAGTGAACCGAACAGTCGCGTGAGCGCCTCAATCACCAGGTTGCCGCCGAGGTGGCGGAAGCTGCAGGTTCCGAGGAGATACCCTCGGCGCGCGCCCAGGGGAACATAGAAGGTCGTGCCGACCGCTAGAAGAATGATCAGCAGCGAGGTCGGAATATTCAGATAGGCCGTGATCGCGTTGCGAAGAAGGAGCAAAAGCGAGCTGACGAGAATCCCCGCTGCCCAGCCCCAGCGATGAAACTCCCGGTAGGCAAGAGCCTGCAATTCGGGGGTCGAGCGCTGGGCGACGATTTTGGCGGTTAGAATCTGGAAGGATAGAGTGACTGACGAAGTCAGTACCAGCAGCGTATAAACAGCCGTCGTGTGGCCGTATGAGATGGGACCGAGAATTCTGGCGACCGCGATGTTGTATCCGAAGTTGGCTAACGTGAGAATGCAGAGGGCCGTGAGCAGAATGGCACTCCCGTTGAATAAGCGCTCGCGTGGTGTTTTAGTTTTCGCGCTAATCCGTTCGATGATTCCCGAAGGCACTATCCCGCTCCGACTCCCAAGTGGCGTGATGTTGTATCGATGGGCGCAAGAGGAAGGCGCGAACCGATCCAACGGAGTTGAATGTCAGATGCGCCAGACGATTCCCTAGCTGCCCGCAAATCGCAGTGAAACCTGCATATCAGGCTGCAACCCAAACTCTCGGATGACCCTCTAATCGGTTAACCGCCAATGGCATTCCCTTCCCTAGTTGCAGTCATGGCTCTGATGCTGCTCGCCTTCGATGGCTGCACGCACACCGGCTTGCGTGGGGCCTTTCACGAGTCGACCCCGAAGAGCGGCGCGCCCACCAAAGTCCTCGCGGTCTATGAGTCCTGGTTTGGCCATCCCAGGCACATAAACGTCGGATATTCATCGCAGGACCCGGTGACGCTTAAGAAACAGATCGAAGAGGCGAAAAAGCTCGGGATTTCGGGCTTCGTCGTGGACTGGTACGGAGATCGGGAGCCATTCATCGACAAGGCCTATGCGCTGCTGCAATCGCTGGCTGCGGAACAGAACTTCTCGGTCGCCATGATGTACGACGAGACGGATCAGGAAACCGGGCCGGCGACTGACGATGCGCTGGTTTCCTTCGACTCGTTCCACGACAAGTACCTAACTCCTGGAACTGGCGGAAGCCAGGCCTATTTGACTTACAGAGGACGCCCAGTTATTTTCATCTTTCCCAAGGCAAATCACACTGACTGGAGCCGCGTGCGCGCGGAGGTCAATAGGTGGAGTACGCCTCCCCTCCTGATTTTCGAGTATCGCAAGAGCCCGTACGCGTCAGACTTCGATGGTTTCTACGCGTGGATCAACCCTGGCAAAAAGGGTTGGGCGCCTGACGGAAGCCATTGGGGAGAGGATTATCTCCGCGACTACTATCAGACGATGCAATTGAAGTATCCGGACAAAATAGCAGTAGGCGCAGCCTGGGCGGGATTCGACGACCGGAAAGCGTCGTGGGGCCTGAGCCGGTTCATCTCGCAACGCTGCGGCAAAACGCTGTCCGAAACGATGAAGATTTCGCGCGAGTATTATCCCGCCGATGATCCAATTCCTTTCCTGTTGATCGCCACTTGGAATGATTACGAAGAAGGCACGGCAATCGAGCGGGGTTCCTCAAAGTGCGATGTCGGGGGCACGAACCACACTTCGGCAAAATGATCCAGTCCACTAAGTCAAAGATTAGGGCGGTCGATTCTGGCTCGCCAGATTCTAAGCCGCTGGATACATGCCCCCCACCCGAGCGTCAGTCAAATCAATCTCTTGCCCGGTGGCGCGGGTGCGATTAATTGCTTGCTCCGATCTCAGCGCGGTGGCGGGAAACGCCGGATCGCCTTGATACACGCGATTGATAATCGAGAGCGGGCGAGCCCTAACCTCATCGTAGACGCGGCCAAGGTATTCGCCCATGATTCCCAGGCAAAGAAGTGGGAGGCTACTCATCAAGAAAATGGTGCCGAACAAAGCATAGAACATCCCGTTATTCGCGGAAACCACAGCTGCCACTCCGGACAGCGCTGCCGCAAACAACGAAGCCGCCGCCAGAACGAACGTCATGCGCAGAGGTTTATAACTGAAACTGGTGATCGCATCCATCGCATACTTGATGCGGCTCCTGAAACTTAGCTTGCCGTCGCCGCCGACTCGGTCCTTCCGGTCATAGTAAACAACGGCGGTGCGATATCCGACCCACGCTCGCAGGCCAGGGAGATAGCGATTGCCCTCGCGCAGACCATTGAGAGACTCGAGCACCTGCCGGTCAAACAAGCCGAAAATGCCGGCATTCAGCGGGATCGGGTAATCGGAGATTGCCCCGAGCAGTCGATAGAAGAGAGGAAAAAGCATGGCCAGCAATTTGCGACTCTCTTGCCGGCTGCGTCGAACGGCTGTGACTACCTGCGCGCCGCCGCGCCACGCGTCCACCAACTCGGGCACAACCTCGGGAGGATCTTGTAAATCTCCATCCATTATCACGATCGCTTCGCCGCGCGCCGTCTGCAGCCCGGCGTGGATCGCACCCATGTGTCCCCAGTTGCGGGAAAGGTCCACCACCACGACGTGCCTGTCATTTGTTTGCAATTGGCGCAGCAGATCGAGCGACGAATCCTTCGAGCCATCGTTGACATACACAACTTCCCACAGCTCGTCGATTTCGTTCATCGCGTCACTCACGGCGGAGTGAAGAAGCGATAGAATCTCCTCTTCGTTGTAAATTGGGATGACCACCGAGATCACGCTTGGGCTCCTGGTTCCAAACTCTGGTTTCTAACTCTGCTTCCTAACCCTGATTCTTAACCAATCATGCAAGATCAGATTTGTAACTGAAGTTAAGGTTGTCCTCCCTGGAACATCCGCACCTTCCATCTCGTTTCACTCGGGCTGAGGACAGCTACGTAACGCGCCCGAACGTGCTCCAATCCGAGAAACTGCTCGCCCTTCCACACGTTCACGTCGTACTCGACCTCGTCCAGAAGTTGAATCGACAGCCCTTCTGGCGAATAAAACACAACTCTGATGTAATGCGACTTGGGCAGGTAGCTTGTCTTAATTCCGAGGCGCAGCTGCTCGTGAACAGTCTCGCCGAGCTTCTCTTTCGCTTTTCCGACAAAAACTGCATCCAGCAGGTCCGGCCGATTCTGAGTCAGCGTCGCGTTCATGGTCTGCCAGGCCATCAGGTAGTCGCGAATCACGGAGGCTTGCGTTTGCGCCTCCATCGTGCGCGGTCCGACTGAATCCATCGGCGCGACGCGCACAGCCGGTTCTGTAGACGCTGAAAGCAGGACGGCAGCAATGAGCGCACCGCCGACCGGAAGCAATGTCGCCAATGTGTCCGCGACTCTCATCGGCCGCTCCAGCGAATCTCATTGCCCAGCACAACTCCCGCCGCCGCGGAAATCAGGGCGCCGCTTTCAGCGGGAAGCTCGGTTTGCGCCACGCCGCGCTTCAGCGGCACGTCGACGGACGATACTTCACCTTTGTATGTTTCTGTGAAGCTCACAATCGTCCCGTCCGGAACAGGATTGCCGCTGCAATCGCGAACCGGGTCGGTCTGCAACAAAACTCTTTGATCGGCGGCAGGGCGCGCGGTCATCCGAATCGAGCAAGGATCACCCGGAACCTGTTCAACAACGCGCATCGCATGAACGCCAGCCACAGTGGCTTGAAAGCGAGCGGCTCCCGCTTTCGGCGCAGAATTCATTTGCACCCACGCCACGCCATCGCGACTGGTCGCGTTTCGCGATTGCGTACCCCCGGCCGCATCGGCCAGCTGGAACGAAACATCTTCAGGCCTCAATATAAGGTTGCCAAAAATGTCAAAAACGTAGGCGACCCCGCTAATGCCGTTCTCGCGGCTCACTGCCAGTCTTGAAGGCTTTGCCAGAAAACTAAGCGACGCGGGCTGCCGGGATGCGACAACATCGAACTGCGCGGATTGTGTCGATGAGCCTGCGACCAAGATCGCCACGTAATGTCCCGCATTGTGCAGGTCATCGGCTCCAAAAGAGACCTTCTCTCCCAGTTGGATTCTGCGCTGTAGTGCATCGCCGGGCCCGACGATATATAAGGTCGCATCGCCCGAGCCCGAAGTTGGAACTGAGAAAGCGGCTCCCGCTTCGACTGTTGGCGGGAAGTGTAAATCAGCCTGTGCCCCGGCAATTGGCACGAATGAGATTGCAACCAACGTCGCGCATGCGCACAACCATGGGATCCGCGCAGTCATTGGATGCGACTCGATATGTAAGTCGTGGTGACGACCCGATAGGTCTTGGTCTTGTTGAAAATATCGGCGGGCAGAGAAATCTGAAACGGCACCGGGGTTCCCGGAAGCAGCGCGCGACTCGGATACTGATCCGCGACCCAGACGATCTGTCCGTCGCCGTCATAGAACGTGCCGATCACGTGAGCGACGTTGACAACTTGCCCACTCTGATTGACGAGCTGCCCCGTCAGTGAAGCGTTGGGGAGGGGATTCAGCTTTTGCGATTCAATTCCAATCACCGGATCCGCCGACGCCGGCACCAGGTTTGACGAGGGCTGCATGCGAACGCTGTCCACCTG
The DNA here is from genome assembly GCA_963841945.1 of uncultured Acidobacteriaceae bacterium. GTDB lineage: Bacteria > Acidobacteriota > Terriglobia > Terriglobales > Acidobacteriaceae > Acidiflorens. Next base: position 499,344 of record CAWJFC010000006.1, on the reverse strand, counting down.
TGACATCCGGATGTTATGGAAGTCGACGCGGAACGGCGTAACCTGCTTGGGCAGGAGCACATGAGAAATCATGTCGAATGCATCTTCTGTTCCGAGGGAGTTGCCCTTCCTGTCGAGCAACGTCGCCTTCACGGTCACAAACGCCGGCACCACGTCTTCGTTCAAGAGTTCGCCCATGAGGATCACTTCGCCCGCGCGGTCCACAGGGTGCATGGCGACGATCCGAACGTGCGGCGCCTCGACATCCTGCGCGCCCCAGTCGTCCTCCGGCCCGCGATAAATCACATCCCAGCGCAGATAGTTCACCGGAATCACCTGCGGCGGAACTCTAGCTTCCTTGACGACCGGCCAATTCACTTCCCATCGTCTACCGTCCTTTACGACACGAAGATCGCGCGAATCCTCAAACGTTCCAACCACCGATGACCAGAGCAGATGGGCGCGAACCACAGCCTGATCGCCCGAAGCGTGCAGTGGCTGGAGGTCAAACTGATTAAGCATCGCGTAGCTGCGGAGGCTGCCGTAGTCGCCGGTCAGGTCGCTCCTGAATTCCGTTTCGCTGAACTCGCTCTTGTTGCCAAGCAGTTCATACGCGGAATGCCATTCGCGGCGCGCGATTTGCTGCAGAACACTGTTCACGGCATCTTGCGGTGACGAGGCTGAGATGATGAGTTTGGCATTCGGCTCCGCGACACCCGAGTCCGATTGGTTCGGCCAAATGGTTCCGATCGCAACCAGCGCGAAGGTGGCAACGACGAGAACAAACGCGAAGACTATGCCTTTGTGTTTGCGGCCAGTTATCTGATCGAAGTTGCCGCGCTCAACATTTTCCGGATTGGTACTCCGAAGATCGGCGCTCATGAGATCAGTCTCCCCAGCACGAGATCCTGCTCGCTTCCGGTCGCGCGCCTGGCCGGCGGCCTTGCCTCCACTTCCATCCGGCGGCGATCAGGAATGAACACGAGGAACATCGCCACAATGCTGCTACCGATCGGAAGAATGCCCCACAGGATTCCCTGCCACGCAGGCGGCCGCTGTGGTGAGTCGATAGGAGTAGCAGGAGCGACGTTGTCTCGCGCCCAGATCGCGATCGTCCGGTCTTCCACATCTTCGATTCGCCGCCAGCCCGAGAATACGAGCAGCGGCTCATAGTAGGGTTCGCGAACGAAGACCCATTTCAGTCCGTAACGATCGGCATGTTGAAGGACAGCTATGAGCGCGTCCATACCACCCTTGCCAAAGTATTTCGAACTCGTTAATGCGCCCGCGCCGTGCTCGGTCAGTTCGGGAAGCATTCGGCCGGAATTCCATTCGCCGTCCACGCTGCCCGCGTCGGTAAGCATTGCCAGCCGCGAAATCTGGTTGCCAAAACCAAGAGTGATGTACCGATACTTGTCATGGCCATCGCGATTCAGCCACGTGGCCAGCGTATCGACCTTGAAATCTTCCATGGCAGCTGGCCGCACAGTCGCCCAAGCGACCGCTGCGGCGCTGGTCAGCCCAGCCGCAACTACCATGGCGCCGACAAGGCGCCAACGACGCCGGTCAACCAACTCCTCAGCCAGCAATCCAATGAAAGGCAAGGCGAGAATCGTTGCCCAGTAACTGAAGCGCTCCATCGTCAACACTTCGTAAGCGCGAGCCAGGAGGATTCGGGCGACGGGCGTGGTTGATCCAAGTCCAATTAGCAAAGCGACCCAAAAACCAATAAGAAGGGGACGCAGCCGCGGAATCGAAGCGCCGCGGATCACGATGAACGGAAAGGCGAGGATCATCGCCCCATACGGAATGATGAAGTAGTTGAACCCCAACGCCGGATTCAAAATGTAGTTCGCGCGGCTGGGATGAGGAATGGGAACCTGCGTGACCGGATACTTGATGAGAGCCAGCCAGAATGGTAAGAGCACGATCGCGATCAGCACGCCAATGGCAGCGGTGACAAAGACGGTTCGGAAGATGAAACCCTTGGCGTAAGCCCCGTGATCTTCTCGGTGGTCGTGACGAAGGTCGTAAATCGCGAGCGCGAGTACGGGAAGGGCGAAGAAGAACGATCCAAACAGTAAGGTTGCGTGGTGAGCCGCGGCGGCTGCAACCGCGAGCGACGTGCCCTTCAAAAACGAACGCCAGTTTTTTTCCCGGATCCACTCATAAATGTAGGGCAGCGCGTTCAGGTAAAGCGGAGCGGCACACGTGGTAGCGAGTTGTCCGGCGGCGTAAACCAGGAACATTTCAGAGCCAATAAATACGCTGGCCAATGCAGCATAAGACGCCGCCCGGCGATCGACCCACAAACTGGCAAATCGATATACGCCCAGCGCCAGGAGCAAAACGCCGATGAACTGCACGATCATGTAGCCCGTGTCGAGTCCAACCACGTGCGAAATGGCCGCGATCCATTGCTGCGGCAGCGGCGGGTATGTGGTCTGCGAAAAGCCGGCGTACCACTTGGTATTCCAGGGATCAAACCAGTGTTGCGCGTAGTGCGACGCAAAAAAAATGTGGAAGTTGGTGTCGTACGACCTGAGTGGAAGCTGCATCAGCAGCAAAGGCCCATGGACCAGGAACGCCGTCAAAAAAATAAAACTGAGCGGCAAAGGACGGTCGGCACGGTCGACGAAGTCTAGCCTTGGCACAGTTTCCTCCGAATGCCCATCTTGGATTGTTTGCATGGCTGAGTGGTTGCTTGCGAACCATGCTGGTTGCACGCGTTTCGCGAGTTAAATCCACGGCAGGCGGCACCGTCAGCCAACGCTGGCGTTCGATACGCCATCGAAGTATGGCAATCACGCCACAAATTTGGCTGGAGGCAGATTGAACTCCCGGATTTCACACTTCAGAGCCTTGCTGGCGATACAGTTGGCTTTCACGATGAGTGCGGCGACTCTCGCCCAGACATACAAAGTGAGTCCTGGAACAACCAATCAAACTCAGCAGCAGACTGACCAACAACAGAAGACCAAGGAGCCGCAAAAAAGGGCGCAGCCGCAAGCCCAGTCGCAATCCGACAAGTTCGGCTGGGGCTCGAACATCCAGAACGCGCGTCTGGCACGCGCGGCCGAAACCGCGCTCAAGAGCGGAAACTACCCCGCAGCAATGGACTTTGCCCAGCGCGCGGCGCAGGCCGCCCCGGGCGACGACAAACTGTGGTTTTTGCTCGGTTATACGCAACGCCTGGCCGGCAAGACGCAGGCTTCCGTGGAGTCCTACGACCGAGGTCTGCGTATCAATCCTTCGTCCATCGAAGGACAATCCGGATTAGCCCAGACTTACAGCCGCATGGGACGCAGCGAAGAAGCTGTCAGAATTCTGACCCACGTGGTCGAGTCTGATCCCCGGCGAACTACTGACCTGTTACTACTTGGCGAGCTGCTGCTGAGATCGGGACAGTTTGACGAGGCGCTGAAACACCTTCAGCGCGCTGAGCAAATGCATCCGGACTCGCGTTCTGAGTTACTCATCGCCATCACCTACGAACGTCTTAATCAAGGCGAGCAAGCCGAACGCTACCTCGACATGGCAAAACGCCGCTCGCCTAATAATCCAGAAGTTGTACGCGCGTTGGCTGGTTTCTATCGCGAGATGGGGAATTATCCTGCCGCGATAGCGGCTTTGAAGACTCTTCCCAACAAGAGCCCCGAAGTGAAAGCCGAGCTTGCCTACACCTATCAACTGGGGGGCAAGCAAGATGAAGCCGCCAAGCTTTACGTCGAAGCCGCCAACGCAGCGCCGCACGACGTGAACCTGCAGCTTTCAGCCGCCCAATCTGAGATGACTGCCGGCAACGTTGATACGACTGTGAAATATCTCGACCGCGCCGAGAAGCTGAATGCGAATCATTACCGTCTACATGCGATTCGGGGCGAGATCGCCAAACTTGAAGAACGCAACGAAGATGCCGTCAAGGAATACGACGCAGCTATCAGCAATCTGCCGCAGGCGCCCGCGGAAGGCCCGCTCTATCCCATCCAGTTGCACATTAACCTGGTGCAGATTTACAACCGCTTGCAGGACGATGCTGCGGCCAAAAGTCAGCTCGCGATTGCGCAGTCTGAAATCAATGCACTGGATCTCGAAGGCAAGACACGGGAAGATTTTTTGCGTTTACGCTCGCAAGTAAAGCTCTACGCCGGCGATACCAGCGGCGCCCTTCTGGATGTTCACGACGCGCTTGCTCTGAATCCCAAAGACCTAAATGCGATGCAATTGAATGGCGATCTGCTCGTCAAAATCGATCGCGGCGAAGAGGCGCTCGAGATATACAAGAAGGTTCTCGCGCTAGACCCCGACAACGAATTGGCGTTGACTTCGCTCGGATCGGTGTCGCGCCAGCTTGGCCACGACAAAGAGGCCGAAAAATATCTGCTGCGTCTCGCGGCCACTCATCCGCGTTACTACGCCTCGTACCTGGCCTTGGGCGATCTGTACACGGCGCGCAAGGATTTCACCAGGGCCGAAACGAATTACCGAAAGGCTCACAGCCTGGCTCCCAAGAACACTCTCGCCATTGCAGGTGGCATGAACGCCGCCATCGAGGCTCATCAGTTTCCACTGGCCAGCGACTGGCTCATTCTCGCATCGCCGGGGATGCAGCAGAATCCTTTCATCATGCGCGAGAAAGAGCGCTACTTGAGTTGGACTGGAGACTATAAGGGTTCCGCCGAGGTTGGTGAGCAACTCATCAAAACACTTCCGCACGACCGCGACGTCGTTGTCTACCTCGGATACGACTTGCTCCATCTCGAACGCTACGACGAACTGCTGCCACTCGCCACCAAGTATCAGGAAGTGTTGCCGAAGGAACCCGATCTTCCTCTTCTCGCCGGCTACGTCTATAAGCACAACGGCGATCTCGCCCAGGCGCAAGCGGAGTTCACGAAATCGGTAGAACGTGGTCCCGGTGTGGCCACTGCGTATGTAAATCGTGGCTTTGTGCTGCACGATCAACGGCAAGGTGTGGCCGCAGCGGCGGACTTTAATGCTGCCTTGAAAATTGAACCGAAGAATGGCGAAGCGCACCTCGGCTTGGCCTATGCTGACCTCGATCTGCATCGCCCACGCGCGGCTCTTAAACAAGCCAAGCTCGCCGAGAAAGTTATGGGCGATTCAATGGCACTCCATCTGATCCGCGGAACTGCCTACGGCGATGAAGGATTGCTGAAGCACGCGATCGCCGAATTCCGTCTCGCATTAAAGAGCAATCCCAGTGACCCCAGCCTCCACGTTGCGATTGCCAACTCGCTTTATGAACTGCACGAGTATCAGGAAGCGATCAACGATCTGCTCGAATCCGACAGCCTTGCTCCCGGCAACGGCCTGGTCTATGCCCAGCTCGCAAGGTGCTATGCGCAGCTCCATCAGCGCAACCAAACGATGCACTACATCGAACTAGCCGAGAAGCAAGGACCCGCCACCGTCTACATTTCGACCGGAGAAGCGCTCAGCGTGCTGGGCGAGCAGAGGGCTGCCATGGCGCGCTTCGAGCGCGCACTCGCTCTTAGCGGCACCGACCGCGTCGAAGTGCGTCTCGCGATCGCGCACCTGATGATGAACAAAGGACAGATGGACGATACCCGACGCCAGGTTACGCTCGCCTTGATGGAAGCGGGCGCCGGGCGCACGGAGCCGCCCACTGGCACAGAACTCGTGCAAGCAGCCGACGTCTTTCTCGGCATGCACGAATATCAACTCGCGCAAATTTACTTTCAACGTGCGCTGGCGGCAGGTGCATCCGAGTCCGATGTCCGGGTCGGACTCTCGAATACCTATCTGGCAACGGGCGACACAACCCGGGCCGAGGCTCAATTGGATCAGGTCAGCAAAAGTCTCGGCGACGACGAACTTAGCTATAACTATCTCCTGGCGAGAGGGAACACGTTCCGCCAGCGACGCCAGAACGCTCAGGCTCTAACCGCTTTTGCCCAAGCTGCGCAAGCTGCTGGCGAGGATACGACCGCCGAGATGGCGATGTTGCGCATAAGTGGCGATGAAGGCCTGAGAATCAACCCCACGATTAGCTTCGTCTCCGATTACACGCTCTCACCCATCTTTGAAGACACGACAGTCTATCCGTTGGACGCGGCTTTCGCAGGCGGAACGAGCGGTGCCTTACCGCCGCCCCGCTCGTCGATTCAGAGCCTGTGGACGGAGGCGTTCCACTTGCACATAGGGGGCATGCCGGACTCCGGCGGGTTCTTCCAGGTTCGCAACGCGCGTGGTGAAATCTCGCTGCCGAGTGCCAATACCATCGTTGACCGCGATACCTGGGACTACAACTTCAATTACGGCATCAGTCCTTCACTACGTTGGGGAGACAACATCTTCAACTTCAACACAGGCATTCAGGAAACCATTCGCCGGGACTCGCGCGACCCTTACAACATGAACCAGAATCTGTTTCGGCAGTACGTATACATGTCGACGAGTTCGTTTTTCAATTGGGTCTCGGTCAACGGCTTTGCGATTCGAGAGGCCGGACCCTTCACTGAGAATAGTCAGCGCAGCCGCGATCTTTCGGGCGCGTTGGAGTTTCGCGTCGGCCGCCCCTGGGGCAAGAACGCGCTCATTACCGGATGGGGAGCGCGCGATGAGCAGTTCTCTCCCATTCCGCGCGAGTTCTACTACACCTCTACCTACGCGGGCATCGAGCGGCACTTTTCGGATAGGCTCAAGATTCGTGCGATCGGCGAATACCTACGATCATGGCGCGTAGAAATCAGCCAGTACGCGATCGCGCAAGCATTTCGCCCCGCGGGCAACGTGGAGTTTTCGCCCACGCGCAATTGGTCCCTACAGGCTTCAACCGCTTATTCCCGGAATATGGGGATCCACGCCTATGACTCCGTTCAGTCCGGATTCGCGGTGTCCTATGCGATGCCGATTCACAGGACAATCCAGGCGAACGGACAGGAACTCCCTGTGCATTACCCCATCCGCTTCTCTGCCGGAATACAGCAGCAAGACTTTTTCAATTTCAACGGCCCGTCCACTCAGCAATTCCGGCCGTATGCGCAAATCAGCATTTTTTAGAAGTTAAGAATCAGAAACGGATACGAACGGGCCATGAAAATCTGTCTTATCACAGCATTCCCTCCCAGCGGGCGGCAACTGAATGAATACGGCCTTTATCTTGCCCGCGAACTCCAGCGCAATCCACTTGTAAGCCTGACCATTCTGGCCGACAAGCTGACCCGCTATGAGTGGAATACGGACGCGAACGGCCAACCCGTCCACCGGGACAAGCAGAAGGAAGTGCCCGGATTCCACGTGATTCGCTGTTGGGAAAGCAACCGATTAATGTCTCCCTTGCGGCTTATCAAAGCAGTCCATGATTGTAAGCCAGATGTCGTCTGGTTCAACCTCGTTTACTCAACCTTCGGAACTCCCGAATATCCGGTGGCAGCCTTTGCCGGTTTGTGCGCGCCGGCGGTGACTCGCGCAATGGGCTATTTCACGCACGTTACCCTGCACCATATCGTTGAGCACGTCAATTTTGGTGACGCGGGTGTGAAGCAGGAGCGAATATACCGTTTAGGAAGCGCGCTGGCCACGCGCATGCTTTTAAATGCGACGTCGGTTTCAGTCTTGCTCTCGGGATATCGTCGCACCCTCGCGAAGAAATATTCGGTGGACAATGTTCTGCTGGGCACGCATGGCATCTTCGCGCGTTGCCCCACTCCGCCAAATTTCTCACTGCGCGGCAATCCCGACCAGCGGCTGTTGGCCATCGGTCACTGGGGAACGTATAAGCGTCTCGAAACCCTCATGGAGGCATTCCCGGCAGTTTTGCGAAGAGTACCAACCGCACGCCTGGTCATCGCTGGATCGAACCACCACACCAGGCCTGGCTACTGGGAGTCGGTGCGCGAAAAGTATTCGCCGAATCCGCGAATTGAATTTCTGGGCTACGTGCCAGAATCGGGCTTGCCGGATCTGTTCAGTACCGCCAGCATCCTGATTCTGCCCTACGATTCCGCGACCGGTTCAAGTGGCCCCGCGCACCAGGCTTGTGAGTATGGCCTGCCCATAGTATCGGCTGACATCGCCGATTTTCGCGACATGGCCGCCGATGAAGACATGGCCATCAGCTTCTACAAGACCGGCGATCCTGTGGACCTGGCGGCGCAGCTGATTGGTTTATTGGAGTCGCCTCAAGATCAGCGCATGGCCGCCGGGCAAAACTATTCCGCCGCGGTCAGAATGACGATGCCCAATGTCGTTCGTCACTATCTCCGCTGGTTCGAGCTGGAAAGACGCAAACGGTCTCTCGGCCCCGCCGCCGAGTATCGCCTTCCGTTCATGAGCCGACGGCGAGCTTCGCTGCGCGCGGCATTGCATGGACTCCCGTCCACATCCAGGGTTGCTTCCTCAGTGGAAGACGAGGGCGTAGATCCCGTGACAATCTCACCTCTGTCAGGCAGAGACGCCGCGTAAGAGACACTGACTGGGCTCGTGCGCTGGCGCACACCTCCGCTAGACTGAGGCTGTTCAGGCGACTACCACATTACGACTACCACGCCGTCAGCGATTCCCGGTTCGAGTATTGCTCAATCAGAACGCCTGCGACCGACGTATCCAGCTGGTGCTGCACCCCCACAACCTCTCCCCACGCTGGCTTCGGGACAGTCGACCATGCCAGTCCTCCAAGATATGTTGTCTGGCCATCGATCGTCAGCGTTCCAAATCGCAGGTAGCTGTTGGTGTCTGTCGAGGGACTGAAGGTCAAAGGAATCTGCTGGTATCCGGCCGAGGTCACGCGTTGCAGGAAGTACACCGCGTGATGCCATGCGCCCGTCGAAAACCGGCATGGCGACACGCTGGAAGTCACCCACGTCAGATGGGAGCCGCTCGGAACCCAAAAGTCCCACGCATTCTTTGCGTAATTACATTGTGACCCGAACATGAACTCGTGCATGCCGTCGCTCAATGGCACCGTCTGGAACATGTCAAATTCCATCGCCTGCACGGTGTTCGATTGCGTCGTGTTCGGAAGATAGAACCAGAATTCCCACAAGTAGTTCGTGGAGCTCGCGAGGGATTCGGGATCGCTGTACTTCCAATAGAAGAGGCTGTCGTCATACTGGCAAGTACCGTTCATGACGAAATGCTGGCCAGGCCCGGGAGCGTTCTCCGTATTTGGATCTGAGCTGTTGACGAAGCTTCCGAGGCTGCCAGTTTGGCATTTCCCGCCCACGTCCGGATTGTTGTCGACCGTCCATGAGTCGCCATCGATACCATTGACTCGCTGGGCATAAATCGGAGGCGCGGGTGGCGCGAAACCGGTGATGTTTATCTGATAAGTCTCGGTGGAGTAGTTGCTGTGGGCGTCCCACGCCTTGACATAGAGGGTGTGCGTGCCTGCGGTGAGCATGATCCATGCGTCCATGGTGGTGGCGAAGTTGCGGAAGACGTTCACGTTGTCGACATAGACGACGTACCCGGTGATTGGGCTGAGGTCCTCGGCGGTGGCGGCCACGTGAATCGGAGAAGTTAGATTGGTGGTTGTTGTCGGTGAAAGGCCAGGTGACTGTAGGGAGATGGAAGTAACCTGTGCATTTGCCAGCGTAGCAAATCCTACACAAGCGAGAGTAAGTAGAACGAAGTAGGAAGGAAAGCGGGAGGGGGAATTCGGTTTCGAAGCGCCTCTGGATGGGCGGTCCGCGAGTAAGAGGGATGCTTTCAAGTTGGTCTCCAGGGCCCTTGCAGTCTTCCGCCCGGTGGGAGGGGAGTCGAACAGAACACGCTGGGGCAGGTGCGATTTATATGAAACTTAGACTGGAAAATACAGGAGTTCATGTATTGACGCAATTGCTCCATTGGTGAGCCTGCTTTGGTGTTTTTATATGTAGGTCAGACGACTGAATTGTCAGTTAGAAGAATGCTAGGCAACAACTCGTCAGCAGACGAGTGGCTGAGAGTGAGCTTACTCCGGGGTGGGAACGGTGATGGATCGGGCTAGCGCTGCGAATTGTCCGGTTGACTTGGGTTCTGATTGGTTGACGGCTGAGTCGGAGCGGCGGTATTCGGATCGACAATGCTGCCATCGCGACGCTTGAGCTCGATCGGACCTCCCTCGCGATGTCTTGCGGCGCTGGTGACTTCGATTGCGCTGGAGACCTTGCTATCGCTGGCATCAGCGACGGATGACAGCTTTGAGCCTTCGGCCGCGGGACGAGTGGCGAGGCCGACTCGATCGTTGGCTGCGCCGGCGCTGCGCGCCTGGCGATAGAAATCTTCGGCGCTCTCGAGATCGCCACTTCTCTCCGCCATGAATCCCTGGTTGTTCAAGGAGAAGGCGTTGTCAGGGTCAAGACGATACGCCTGCGAGAAGTAGTCCTGGGCTGCGCGCCAATCATTACGATTGGCCGCGGATACACCGCGCAGATTCAGCAGCGCGACCTGAGCCCGATCGCTCTGAAGAGTCTTCATGCGCTTGCGCAGACGATCGGCACTGGAGCGGGCCATGTCACTGACGGCTTTTCCGCGCCAGGAGCCGTTCATGGTCACAATGACCGGTTCTTCGACGTGCGCATTGGCCGCAGCATTGTAGTAGTTGAGAGCTTCGCCGTATTCGCCCTGCGATTCCTTTGCAACTCCCATATTGTTCAGCGTGAATGCGTTCTTCGGATCGAGCGCTAAAGCCTGCTGAAGTAACGTGTCGGCTTCACGCACGCGGCCTTCGGACAGGAGACCGACGGCTCTGAAGTTGTCGCGATTCACCTGCATGGGAATGTCGTGGAAGGTGTTTATCGCAGTGGCGAGCGATTCGCCTTTCAGATCTTTGGCGCTGGTCTTGTCGATCCCGGCTTCGGTGGAATCGGCGGAGGCCATGGCGTAGAAGCTCTGGGCGCGCTCGACCTGACCTTCGAGTTCGGAGACGTAACCGAGGTTATTCAGGGTAAATGGATCGCCTGGATCGAACAGGTATGCCTTGTAGAAGAGTTCACGAGCTTTATTGAAATGGCGCTTGTTGACGGCTTCCACACCCTCGCGGTTGAGGCGCTGGACGGGAGTAAGCTCGCTACGCTTGGGGATGGTGATTTTAATATCTCCCGCTCTCAGCAGAGGCGAGAAGCTGGCAACCAGCGCGGCCGTAAACAGAAGGCGCTTACCAGCAGTCAGCCTGCGATTTCCATAAGCGATCCTTGGCATCGCAATATTTCCCATGAAATTCACGGCCTCATTTGGATGCAAAGGGATGCCTTCCTGCTGCCCGTTTCCAGGGGTTTTCCCGGACTACCCCGGTGCGCGAGGACGCATCCAACCATTGCTCCGGGTTGTGGAATGGCTGCGTGCAATGGAGGGTTTGATTGACTCGTCTTCGGTCGGGCTTTTTTGGCGCTGGCTGTCGGATAGGCAGCGTGGTGGTTGCGAGTGTACTTGCGTCGGCTAGTTTGGGATTCGCGCAGACTGCGGCGTCTTCACAGATGCTGGCTCGAGACGGTTCGGCCGCGGCCGAGAGCAACGTGAGTCCGAATCCAATCGCTCTGAACAATCAGGAACCGCGCGCCGTGCCAGACTTGCCGCCACAACCAAAAGGCAAGACAACGCTGATGGGAGGGACGATTCGAACGGTCGACAACGTTCGCGACCGGATTGTTCTCGATGTGTTTGGCGGCGGAAAGATCGCGGTGTTGTTCGATGATCGAACACATGTGTTCCGCGGAGAAGAGCGAGGGACGCTCGACGACTTGCAACAGGGAATGCGAGCTTATGTCGACACGACCTTGGACGGCAAGGATGTTTTCGCGCGGAACATACGGGTCATTGCCTCGCCAACTGGACAGGGCAGCGGACAGATTGTGGACTTCGATGCTGGGAAGAGGGAACTTATTCTGCGCGACACGCTTTCGCCGCGACCGGTGAAGATGCATCTTGCGGCAGGCGCAACAATTGTGCGAGGCGATGAACCGGCGAGTCCGGCGGATCTTCAGCCTGGAACGCTGGTCACGATTTCGTTTGTGGCGGGAGGCGAGCAGAGAAGGAACGAGCGCCACTCTAATGATGGTCGGTCTGGCAATCGCCAGTCTGGTGAGCGACAGCCGCTTGTGAGCCAGGTTTCCATTCTCGCTTCTCCGGGCGCAACGTTCGCGTTTTCGGGACGCGTTTCGTTCCTCGACCTGAATCGCGGCCTGGTGGTGATTGTCGACCCGCGCGACAACCGGAGCTATGAGGTTTATGTCGACGCCAACGACCGCGAGATTGCGGGAAGAATTCAGGAAGGTGCTGACATTATGGTGGAGGCGAAGTTTGACGGAAACCACTATGAGGCAAAATCTGTGACTGTGAATTCCCCGGCCGGCAAATGAAGTGAGCGAACCAGGAATTCGAGATTCTAGCGAATCAATCGGGATTGAGTTCATCCTGGCGCGGGGGCAGGGCCGGGATCTCCGGGTGCTCTTTGTCGCGCCAGAAGGCTCTGAAGCATTCGTTAGCTTGTTTAGGATGCCACGTTGAGCCGTCGGCGAAGGTTATGGCAGTTGGAATGAAGACCCAGCCATAAACGGCTTGGGATGTGGCGGTGGCGTAAGCTGGCCTTTCTATCGTCTGTTCGCCATTGGGCAGGATCGAGGCGGTCGACGACCAGTTGGAGTCGAAGGGCAAGCGGAGATCCTGAGGAGCAAGGAAATGCTCGGCGGTGAGCGAGAGGCTCTTGATCGGCTTGCTGGTCGCGTTCTTCACTGTCAGCATGAATTTGCCGTTAGTGTTCCAGAAATCTCCGGCGGGGAATTTGACCGGGCAACTGCGGTTGGGGGGCGGATAGATGGTGTAGATGGCCATCATGCCACCTTCCATGTGGTCGCCGACGTGGCAGTGGAACATCCATGAGCCGGGATTGTCGGCGAGCATTTCTACTGAGACCATACTGCCGGGGAGTAACTCAACGACGTCGGTGTTTCGAGTGCCGGTGTTGACTGTCTTGCCGTGCCAATGGGGGCTGTGAAGGTCCTTTTCGTTGCCCATTCCCAGTAAGTACCATCTCACCCTGTCGCCCTGCTGCATCATTAGTCCGGGTAAGTTGCCGAAAATGTATCCATTGATGGCATAGAATTGACCGTCGGGTTTGCCAGCCAGTTCGTCGAAGATCATAAAAGCGGCGACGAATTCGCGGTCGACGCCTTTGGGTGTGCCGTCAGGATTTGCTTTCCCTTTCGCGGTAATGATGATGGGACCGAGAAGGCCGGCGTTGGTTTCGCTCTCCGTATCGACGTGGCCGTGATACCACCAGACAACCGAGCTGAGTTGGCCGGAGCCGGGACCGCTGCCCTGGTCGGCAAACCAGTGGTATGTGAAGCGATGGCCGGTGGCGACTAAGCCACCTCTGCCGGTGGGAAGGTAGTAGCTGCCCTCATCGTTCTTGTCATAGCGCAGGCCGTGGGGATGCATGTCATGGAGGCGCTTGCTGCGATTGAGGAAATCGACGACGAACTCGTCGCCAACTTCGCCGCGGATGATGGGGCCAAGGATGCCGAGCCAGTCAGGCTGCGGTTTTTTGATGGTGAAGGTCGAATCGGTGTATTCGATGTAGCGCGTCTTTTGCCAGCGGGTGTGTCCGAGCCATGGGAGACTGAGGGGCTCGGCGGTCAGGAGATTCTGTCCGCTGGGAGCGTAATCCCAGGTGACATCTTCAGCAGCGATGTAGTAATGGCGGACTGCGGCGTGGCAGAGCTGGAGGCAGAAAAAGGTCAGGGCTACCAATAAGAGCTTCGCGGTTCTCACATTCTTATTATCCCATTGGTGTGAACGCTCGGGCAGGGCGGCCATGCTTCAACGGACGCCCTTGCCTGCGCTCACGATTGCGTCAATGTTTTTATGGTGGGGGCGGTTGGAGGCTGCAAGTTCCACCCATGTTCTGCTTCGGGGGCGTGGGTGGATTGGCCCATGGGATGTTGACGAAATCGAAGAACTCCGTCATGTCGAACTGCGCGGCGTCGCGCTTGGTCAACGCCGGGATGTTGAAACGAGTTTCGATCAGCTTCAGAATCGAGGTCGAATCCGCGACGGTGTGGGAGACATAGTTCTTCTTGGTGAAGGGCGAGATTACGACAAGCGGAATGCGATAGCCGGTGAAGACGAAGTCGCAGGTGGGACCGGTGCCATTTGTGCAAATGTCTCCTGGGCGCAGATCTTGAGGAGTTATGCCGTCGGGACTGGGCATGGGCTGGGGCGAGACGTGATCGTACAGGCCGCCAGCCTCGTCGTAGGTGAAGACCATGACGGAGTCTTTCCAGCTCTGGCTTTGCATAAGAGAGGTCATCAAGCCGTAGCTGAAACTCGCACCCTTCTGGATATTTTCAGGAGCGGAATCATCGACGGTCGGATGTTCGTCGAGTCCGGCGTCAGTGGGCGATTCGATCCATGCGACTTGAGGCAGTGTGCCATTGGCTGCATCGGTGGCGAACTGCGACATTGGAACAAGGTTCTGGCTCAAGGTTGGATCGTTCACCACGGTTTTGCCGTAGGTGAACATTTGCAGATAGCTGCCCGAGTCGATGAACAGGCACTGCGGACTGCTATCTTCGGGCGCGCAGTTACCGACGGCGACTGGGCTGGGCTCGATGTAAATCCTCCAAGTGATGCCGGCGTTCTGAAGAGCCTCAAAGATCGGAGGAACAGTGAGCGGGCTTTGATCGGCGGGATTGCTTCCACCGAGAGGATAGGCGTGTCCTTGCGACGTCCCCGCCATCAAGTACATGCGATTTGGCTCGGTGCGCGACATGACGGGCGAGAAGAAGCGGTCCGAGGTTGCAAAGTTGGACGCCATGAAGTAGTAGAAATTCAGATCGCCGGGATCGTTTGGATCGCTGGGATTGCCTCCGTCGTAATAGCCCATGGCTCGATAGCCATTGGTGTCCATGAAGGGCGGCTGATTCTGGCGGGCGTCATTCGCCGCAGTCTGCACGAAACCATTGAGGGCGGCAGGATTTTTGCCGGTCGCATCGTTGTAGGCCCAGTCGACGTGGCTCTCATTCCATGATGGACTCGGATTCTCGATGCATACACTGGGCAGATGGTCGGATGGAACCGGAGTACCATTCGGGTCAGCATCGCAGTAGCTCGTCGGGTCGGGATTCGAGCAGGGCGGATTGGTGGGCGGCGGTGCACTGCCGGCAGGTGGATTGAATTGCGCCAAACCGTCGAATGCCTGATCGGGATAACCATTGTCAGCCCAGTATTGGCGAAGCTCGCCGAAATAGTGGTCGAAGGAACGGTTTTCCTGCGCGAAGAAAATGATGTGATTGAGCGCGGGGTTAAACGCGGCGGTTACACTCTGGTTGGCATTCAGAGTGAGGCTGCAAGTTGCGGTAGTACCGCTGCATGCGCCTCCCCAGCCCGTGAACATGGAGAAAGTTGAGGGCGCACCGGGGGTCTCGGTGAGAGTGACCTGCGTGTTGACGGCAAAAGTGGCCGAGCAGGTGCCGGGGCAATTGATTCCAGCAGGTGAACTGGCCACCGTCCCCTGCGCGGGCGCGGTGTTGTTAGCGGTGACGCTGAGCGTAACGTTGCCCGATTGTTGACCGAAGGCCGCTGAGGCGCTTTGATTCGCGTTCAACATGATCGTGCAAGTGGCGCCCGTGCCGCTGCAGGCTCCTCCCCAGCCGTTAAATCCAGAACCTGGGGCCGGAGTTTCGGTGAGGGTGACTTGCGTGCCGTTGTTGTAAGTTGCGGAGCAGGTTGACGGGCAATTGATACCTGCGGGCGTGCTGGTGATTGAACCTGTGCCAGATGCTACGCTGACCTGCAGCGTATCGGTTCCGGCTTGCGTGGGAGCGGTGCCGACTCCACGACAGCCGATGGCGGAGACAATGGCCAGAGCGCAGGTGGAGAGCAGAAGTAGACGAGTTCCAGACGAGTTGATTCCAGACACGACGCATTAACTCCAGAAGTTTCCTACGGCGATGCTTGGATGGCCGCGAGGAAGAGGCGGTTGTCTTGCCTACTGAGTGCGCGAAAACCCGCGTCAATTCATGTGTTTCGCGCAGGATGCAGTGTCGGAAGTCAAGGTTTGATATCCGACGGAATTGTGAACTTTCGATTCTTGCGACGGGGAAGACCCTGTATTACTGTCTCGTTACTGCCCGCGAGATTTTTATAAGGGAAGCGGCCCACGAACGATCCGTGTGAGGCTCGTTTGATCGGACGCCGAGTTAGTTGTTTTCGGTCCCTGGATCCGCGGGTATTGGCAATATCGAACCCACAATTTCCGGATTTTGCAAGGAGCACTCTGCCCATGAAGTGGCTAAGGCCGTCCCGCATTGTTCTGATCGCGAGTTTGGCGATTCCAGCGTTTGGCACCGTTACCGTGAGTTCTCCGAGCCAGGGAGGGAACTCGAACTCCCCCGTGAACTACGTTGCGTCGTCGACCACCACGTGCACGAAAGGCGTGGCGTCGATGGGTGTGTATGTCGACAATCAACTGGTGACGGTTGTGAACGGATCCACAATGAATACGAATGTTTCCATGAGCCAGGGGAGCCACAAGACGGTGGTGCAGGAGTGGGACTATTGCGGCGGGTCGACAAATAAGGAAGTGGACCTGGTGATTGGAGGTGGAGGCGGCAACTCGGGCGTGACCGTAAGCGCACCGGCGAACGGCGGGACGGTAGGAAGCCCAGTGAATTATGTGGCATCGGCGGCGACGACGTGCTCGAAGGGCGTGGCGTCGATGGGCATCTACGTGAACAACACGCTGACTTATGTGGCGCAAGGAGCAAGCCTTAACACGAACCTGAACCTCGGCAGTGGAAGTTACCACACGGTGGTCGAAGAGTGGGACCATTGCGGGGGAGCGGCATACACGGATGTTGACATTACGGTGTCGAGCGGAGGCGGCGGCGGTGGTGGAGGCAACGGGCAGTTTACGGAGTTGCAAGGAAGCAAGGGATGGGTCGCGTACGGGGAGTATCCGCCGCAGTATGGGATTTGCACTGACTGCGGCGGAGGCGTGACGTGGTCGATGAAACAGCACCAGGGATCACCATCGCTGAGCGGGAATTCGACCGAGTACTCGATCGGCGGGAATCACCCCTACTCCGACGTTCTGTTCACGATTCCGCTGATTGGGACGAACTCTTCGCAGGGGATGCCCGATTCGAATCATGAGATTGTTCCGAGCCTGCATAACTTTACCTACGACATTTATTTCTACGGTGGGGATCTGTCGCTCTCTGAGGTATTGGAGTTCGACATCAACCAGTTCTTCGATGGGATGGGTTTCACATACGGACACCAGTGCGAGATCAACGCGGGCGCGCACGATTGGGACATCTGGGACAACGTCAACAAGCACTGGGTGCACACTGGTGTCGCGTGCAATCCCGTGAGCAATGCGTGGAACCATTTGACGATCGAGGTGGAACGAACCTCGGGCAATGAACTGTTCTATAAGACGATTACGTTGAATGGGGAAACGCACACCATCAACCAGACTTATCCGCACTACAATTGCGGGGATTGGTATGGCGTTGGGCTTAATTACCAGATGGATGGGAACTCGAAGCAAGCTGCGTACAGTACGTACGTAGACAACCTAACCTTCACGTACCAATGAGAAATTCGGGGACGGGCCAGTTGTGAAACTGGCCTAGCTTCTTCGCCAACACGCGACGAACGTTATTACCAACCTCCTGCGGGGTGCCGGCATGAATCACATTCATGCCGGCATTTTTGCTCATGGCGAGATAACAGGCGCGAGTGTTGCGCAGAAATTCTACGGGATATTCGGGCTTTCGGGCCCGAGCGGCATCTGGGTCCGCATCGAGGAGATAGGCGATGTCGGGATGAGGTATGAAGTTAAGAAGGAGCCGCGTGTAGATTCGGGCCGCGCGGTAGCGGGCCCCGAGGTTGACCAGCTGATCGTAGAGATAGCGATCGAAAATGATGACGTCGGCATCCGAAGTCTTTCTTATTTTTGCGATCGTGAATTTCAGGCCAACCGCATCGATCAGGCAGAGCGCCATGCGCAGCCCGATGGTGAATGGGTTTTGAATATTTTTGTCTCGGCGGTTGATAGGTTTGTCGGGAGCGCCGACGCCAATTTCACCTTTGAAGATCGCATGACCGAGAGCTTCTCGCAGACGGCGCATGGTCGCGATGTCATCCCAAAAAGCGATCAGGCGAACACGCAGGCCCGCCTCAACGAGGCTGGCAACAAGATTTTCAATTTGCATGGTTTTGCCGGCGCCGTCAATCCCAGAGAAACTAACCAGCAGAGGCGCCGTCTTTGCGGACGCCGGGCGTTTCCAGGGGATGTTCGTGGTAGCCATTTCCTTCGATATCAGCGAGCGCCGGGTGGCTTGCTTGGACTCGCTTCAGTTAGCGCCATCGTGAGACCCACGGCTGCGGCGGCTCCGACGATCGCGCCCGTGCGGATGAGAATGGTTCGAACGCGCCGTTGTTTTGCAGGAGCTAAAGCTGCTCCGGCGGGGCGCGAGCCTGCAATACCCATTGTCGGGACTGTTTCGGCGGCTGCGGTGCCGAGCGGTTCTTTCGGCATCGCCGGGGGCTGCTCGGCTGCGGTCTGCGAGGTTTCCTGCTGCGCGGTTTGCTGCGCCGATGGTTGCGTTGGGGAAGGTTGCTGCGTTTCAAGTTGAGCGGACTCAATGGCCCCAGGGCTGTCCGGCAATAGATCGGTGGACGGCGTCGCAGCCTCCGCGGGATCCAACGGCGGCATCGGCGGTACTGGGGCGTTGTCGTTGTCGAGAGCCGTGACTTTTGTTGACCCCGCGGCCAGCGCCAATTGCGGCTTCGTGACTTGTGCTGATGGCGTCTGTGACAATGCCACCCTAAAAGGATCCTGACTCGGGGATTGCTGTCCAACCGCATACCCGAACGGATATAACAGCAACCCAAGAACCAATCCCGGCGCGATCGCTTGCACCTGCATCGTTTGGCGGTGCGAGCCATTTTTGGTTTTCATGACATTCTCCAGTCGCAGCCGGCGTCTTACTCGAGCACTAACTCTGCTGTTCGCGGACGCCGTTTTTCACCGATGGCGCGAAAGATTGCATCGCCGCCGGTGAAAAACCGTGAAAGCTCTCCACCGCATCACAGCAATTGTCGAAAATCTCAAACAGGCGATCGACTCTCGTCATCTCCAAAATGACCGACAATTGTGGCGAGAGCGCCGCGAGTTTGAGATCGCCATTACGCTTCATGGCTTCTTCCATGCAGCGCAGAAGCAATTCCACCCCGGAGCTGTCAAAATGGTGGACTTGCGTGAAATCGAAAACGATCTGCGGACGGTCAGCGTTCAGCACGGGTTCGAGTTCGTGGTAGATGGCCTGTGACTGCTGTGCGCTCATAGTCTCGGGAAGTTGTTTCACCACCACGGGCTTGCCGGTCGTCATACTTCACCCTTAAAAACTTCAAGAAAGCCGCCCTTCGCGCGCGACAGATATGCCGACTCTATGAGGTCGGGGATCGGTCGATCCGCTTCGTCGTATTCGGGGAGATAGACGGGGGCGTGCTGCTTGACTGGCGGCACGCGCGAAATCAGATTTGCATCGTCAATCCGCAGCGATACGTCGCGCCCAAGGTGGACAAACTCGTTGCCGCTGACCAGAGCGGTGGACACATCGAGTCCACGGCCGATCATGGTGTGGGGAAAAAGCGAAGCGTCGGACACGAGACTACCTTCGCCGACGTTGCAGTTGCGCTCGAGATTGCTGCAGCGCGTGACGACTGCGCCTGCCTGGACACGAGTGTCGCAGCCGATATACGACGGCGCTACCAGACGCGCCGTCTTGTGCAGACGAGCACCATTGTCGATCCATACACCCGGCTTGACCTCGCGTCCAACGGGGGCAATCGCGCAGCGCCCAAGAAATGCATCGACCACCAGGCGCCGGAAGTCACGTGCATCGGTCAGGCGATTCACGTACCCTTGCACTGTATAGGGTACGGGCGCGTTGATGATTCGATCTTCATCGGGAGGAAGCGAGAAGCCGTTGGCACTCGATAGCGCACTTGCCGCATCAACGATCCAGTAAGATAAAGAGCCCAGACCGTCGTGGATCGGAGTTATGGGCTGAGCCTTCGCGCGGTGAAACTGTAAAGCGGCGGCCGGATCGAGTTCGACGTAAGCCCCGAGTTCGGCGATCAAGACGGTTTCGATTCCACGCTGCACGTTTTTGAGAAGCGCGCGCTGCACGCTCGTCCAGCAATCCTCTGCGCGCTGTGGAATTGTGATCCTGAGGTCTTTTATTTCCTGAAGACTAATGCAGTCCAAGCCTGCGATCACTGCGATATTGCGCAGGCCCGCTTTCTTGAGGCGCGCTACCGTTCTTTCCAGAACAGATTGTCCAAACAGCTCGACACATGCGAATGAGCCCGGTAGCGTGTCGGAGGGCGAAAGGCCGGCTGACCAATCCAGCCTGGAATACGACAGGAATGGATTCGGGGGCCGCTTGCCACTTAAAAGGATTGCACTGAAATGCACTCGAGTGGGCTCCTGGTTCCTTCACCTTCGATGGCCGCCAACCAAAGTTGGTTGGTTAACACGCGAAAGCGAGATGCGATTGCCCGGAATTAATTCCGAGTCTCTGTTCGCTAACCCAACACAAGACGAGAAGTGGTGTCGGTTGCGGCATTTAGTGAATGTAGGCCGACAAAAGCGATTGGTCATTACGGTATTTGCTGTAGCGCAAAACGAATTATGGAGCAGTTGGGAGTTTTTCTTCCCAAACTATCCTTGTGCACAAACTAATTGATGACGCGTGCCATCCAAGTGAACTCAGGAGAATAACGGGGAAATGAAAGGCAAATCGCAACAGATCCGGCATATGGAAGTGCTCTCTAGGCTAGTGATCCGTGGCCATAACCAGAATAATAACGGGGCGGCAACGAGAGGCGAGTTTGAGAAGCTGCGGCGCGAACTGCCGTATGTTGCGGGATTCGGTGTAGAGGAATTCGCGAGCCTGACGGCGCTTGCCGATACGCATCACGTCATCGTGCGCGCGCTCGAGGTTGTACGAAGCGTGGCAGCTTTGGAGCCGGTGTCAGAGTTGCCAGCTGCTGAGCGTGAGAATGCTGAGGAAAGGTGCGAAAGGGTCTTGGTTCACGAACGAGCTCGCATCGATCGGGCGGTCGGTTACCTGCATTCAATCTGTGAGGCGTTGGAGGCACGGGGCTGTCAGGTTGCCGTCATCAAATCGCTTGACCATTGGCCGGATCTCGGCTCCGATCTCGATCTCTACACGACAGCGGACGAGCAGTCGGTCGAACGGGCGATGCGCGAGTCGTTCGGCGCCCAACCGATTGAACGCAGTTGGGGCGATCGCCTCGCCAATAAATGGAACTTCAGTGTTCCAGGGCTACCGGAGTTGGTTGAGATTCATGTTCAATATCTGGGGCAGACGGGCGAGCACGCACATCTGGCGCGAAGGGTCATCGAGCGAAGAATCCACAAGAGTGTCGGGGGTTATGACTTTCAGGTGGCGGCGCCCGAGGAACGTATCGTTATTTCGGCATTGCAGCGCGTGTACCGGCATTTCTATTTTCGTCTCTGCGACATGATCGATACGGCCGCTCTACTGCAAAGCGGAGCAGTCGACTTTGCCGAGCTGAGAAGAGCGGCGAATTCCGCAGGTATATGGGAAGGCGTAGCCACCTATCTCTGCCTAATCCAGAATTACATTCAATCCTACGGTGGAACATTATCGCTGCCGGACGGCGTAATTCATTCGGCCCCTTCTCCAGAGTCGACGGTGCAATTCAAGTCGGGCTACCTGCGTGTTTCGAAGGCGACAGGCGCGAGACTTTATTCATCGCAGTTGCTGGCAGCTGGAAAGCATGGAGACGTTCGCGCGCTGCTTCGTCTGCCATTGCTGCCGCCACTTGCGATATCAGCTCTGGTTGCGCACACCTTGACGGGAAACGACAAGGGGATCTGGTGACTGCTGTCTAATTCACGCTCACCTTCAGCTGATTCATCTCACTGTGTTAACTTCTCTGCACTGAGCCAGCTCCTAAACCGGGCCCTAAGCATAAAAAAGGCGCTCCCTTGCGGGAGCGCCATTAGTTTGTAGTCTAAGGAGAGAGTTACACGCTTGTGCCGCGACGGCCGATCCCCATGACTAAGGCCACGACGAAGAAAATCAAAAACACATAGAACAGAATCTTTGCGATGCCCGCGGCCGCTACCGCTACGCCTCCGAAGCCGAGCACCGCGGCGATGATCGCGATGACAAAGAATACTGCTGCCCAATAAAGCATGAACTGATCCCCTTTCTGAACTCGCTTGAGCTTAATGTGGAACAAGAGACCGGTCCATCGGGTGAACTTCGTAGGCCGGCGCCACCCTCACCGTAGTATCAACCCCGCGACTTGAGGCCGATAAAGCTGTTGAATTGCTGGATCATCGCGTAGCATTCGCAGGATGCGTCTTCGAGCAGTTGCCGGTTCACGATTCTCACAGAGCCACGAGTGTATTCAATCGCGCCCTTGCGCTGGAGGAGTGCGGCAGCCAGGCTCACACTTGGCCGATCGGTTCCGAGCATCGTAGACAGGAAATCGTGCGTAATCGCTAAATGACCGCTGTCCACGCGGTCGTGCATCATCAACAGCCAGCGTGCCAGACGCTGCTCGATGCCGTGAAGCCGATTGCATGCGGCCGATTGCGCGGCCTGCATTCCCTGGAGCACGGCATGGCGGCCGGCTATATTCTGCAGGTATGGGCAGGAAGGGAGAAGATTTCGCAAGGCATCCGCCCGCATGCGAAATCCGTCACCCGCAATCTGCACAACGGCGCGATGAGGATGCCGGATGATACCGACGAGCGCCGCCGTACCGCTGAGCCCTTCGTTGCCGATGACTCCGACCTCGACAGTCTTGCCCTCCCGTGTGACAACCACGAGCGAGACCAGGCCGCGATTGGGGAAATGTACGAACTCGAGCCTCTCCCCAGGCTCGTGCAGGCTGGTGTGGCTCGGAAGATACTCAAAACCGAGCAGGGGACGAGCCGACTGAAATTCACTATCAGGAAGAGCGAGTAGGATTCCATTGCCGATAGGCCGGTTCTCGAGGTCGGTGCGTTGGATGGCCGGCAAAGGGGCGGGCTGCGCATTCGCCAAAAACGGACTCGGGTCGAGCTGCTGCTTGTTGTGCACCGCTCTAAGATGCAGTCCAGCAGACAGCGAGTGTATTGTCCCTCAAACATCGCTCCAGTTCACTCTTGAATGAGGTCCAAGCCGCGGATTCCGCTACAGATATTTTACGAAAGTATTAGGGAGTTGACCGTATGGCCGGGCTTCGGTCGGCGCACGTATGCTTTGTTAGAAGAAAAGTTAGATGAAGAAGAAGAGAACATGCCCGATCCTGGAGAGCAGCACTACCCTTCAGAGCGACGGGAAGCTCCTTCAGTCCGGGTCATCCCTCTTGCTTTGTCGATCTTTATTTGTATCTAACCCAAGAAAGCAGGTAGCTATCAATGGCAAGCAAAACCGCAGTCTTCGGAATTTATCCGCTATATGCGAGTGTTGAGAACGGCGTGGAAAGACTACGTATTGGAGGGTTCAATAGCAGCGACATTTCGGTTTTGTTCCCTGAAGGTACGGGGACAAGAGATTTTGCCGTTGAAAAAGGAACCAAAGCACCGGAGGGTGCTACGACCGGTGCAGGCACGGGAGCCGTGGTTGGAGGAACTCTCGGGTGGCTGGTGGGTATTGGGACACTCGCGATCCCGGGCGTGGGACCTTTCATCGCGGCCGGACCACTCATGGCCGCTCTGGCGGGAGTCGGCGTCGGTGGCGCCCTGGGAGGCATTGCGGGGGCTCTGGTTGGAATGGGAATTCCCGAGTACGAGGCGAAGCGTTACGAGGGCAGAGTAAAAGATGGCGGCATTCTGCTTTCAGTCCATTGCGAGAATTCAGAGATGAAAAAGCGAGCCAAAGACATTTTGGAACAGACCGGCGCCAAAGATATTTCCTCGACGTCGGAAGCGGCCTCGGATGAGCCGCAATACCAGAATCTTCCGAAGGCAGGGTAAGAACAGCTACTTTGCAGAACAGCCGCTTACTCGGAGGAATAACAACAATGAAAGCGCTCTTAGCCATCGGGTTGATAGTACTGGTCTTGGGGATAGTTTCCTTCGTGGTCCCCTTCCCGCACGCGTCTCACCACGAATTGCGAGTTAGTGACGCCCACGTGGGAGTCACTACCAGGCATGATGAACGCGTGCCGCCAGCCGTCAGCGTCTTACTCGTAGTGGTAGGTGCGGGCATCATGATTGCCGGTAGGAGCAACGCCTAAATGGCCGAGTTTTGTTGTTCGAGATTGAATTTGTTGCACGAAGACCATAACGGGGCATAAATTGCAGGATCATATGCTTCGGGTCGCTGTGATTAAGGAGCAATTCTCATGGGAAACGAACCGAACAAGCAGCAAGGACAACAGGGCCAGCATGGTGGACATTCTCAGTCCGACCAGCGAGGCCAGCAGTCGAATCAGCAGGGACAGAATCCGACCGGCTCGGTCGACACCTCTGACAATCGGAAACCGGGACAGTCACAATCTGACGAAAGGGGCGACTTGAAGGACGTCTCAAAGAAGGACCCGTCGCGCCAACCGGGCGGCCAGCAGCAGGAGCAGGAAGACGAAAAACGGCGCGCATCGTAGTTGAAGCGGCCGCCTATTGTTCGAACCGACCGGCAGGGCAAGAGCCACGGCAAACGCCGTGGTTCTTTGTTTAATCAGGTGCCATACGATGCACCGCACACGTTGGCCAACGAGGCCTAGGGGATGTTCTTGCCGCTGTCTACAGCACCACACCGATGGAAGGTTGCGGGCCTGGCCGCTACATTGTGAGCATTAGTTTAGCGAGGTTGTGGCGCCGGAACGGCGAGCTCAGAAAGAGGTTACTGTGAAATCAAAAAAACGGGCAATACAAATGGCCTTCGTGGTCGTCGGCGCTGTCATCCTGCTGATGGCCAGCGTGTGTTGGGGAGCGGACGACAAGGACGAGTCCGATATTGCGAAGCGCATCGACAACTCAGCGAACGTCCTTAACGAAATCATGGCGACGCCGGACAAAGCAATTCCCGACAAGATCATGAGCGATGCCAAGTGCCTCGCAATCGTTCCATCCGTAGTGAAGATCGCGGTCGGCTTCGGCGGAGAACATGGCCGGGGCATAGCCGTTTGCAGAACCACGGATGGATGGAGCGCACCCGCTCCTATCTCCCTCACCGGAGGCAGCTGGGGCTTACAACTTGGCGGCCAGGCAGTTGACGTTGTCATGGTCGTGATGAACCAAAAGGGTATGGATCATTTGCTTTCCAGTAAGTTCAAACTTGGTGCCGACGCCTCCGCCGCCGCTGGCCCGGTAGGACGCGACGCGGCTGCCGGCACGGACTGGAAAATGAACGCCGAAATCTTGACGTACTCGCGCGCCCGCGGCATTTTCGCTGGCATAGACTTGAGCGGTGCAGCGGTTACCCAAGATAAGGACTCGACGCGCTTGCTTTACGGAAAGATGATTCCATTTTCGCGCGTCTTATCCGGAAAAGTGGCTCCGCCCGAAGGCAGCCATGCATTGTTGACCGCTCTAAGAAAGTATTCCGAGCAGGCGCGCAACCCGCAGGGCATGTAGGGTCGGACCGCCGCACACTGACGAGCGGCACGTGCATTGATCATGGCTGCGCCCAGCGCAGCCATTCTTTTGAAGCGATGATTTACTTCAGTCAACTCACTGCGAGGACAGCTTTTTCTCGGACACACTACTGCACAAACTGCGTACCCACTTTTTCCGGTTTGGTGCGACCCTAAACAACCTGATTCCGGTTGCGGGAGAGGCGAAGGGGAATGAGAGCGATTTGGCTGAATGAGTCTTAGGTGTTTATGGCGTGGGTACCGGAGAAATGGCTGGCCCGCAATCCGGGCCGCAGCCAGGCTGCTCATCAACGACCACAGGAACCACGGCTCGTAGACTCGTTCCGGACCCGCTGGATTTGATTTCCAGGTGGCCCCTCAGTTCAAGCAATCGCTCGCGCATTCCTAAATCGGCTCTCGCTCAAAATCGCTTAATTTCAAACTGCTTTTGAATCTTGGCGTCCCCGGCGGGATTTGAACCCGCGTTACCGCCGTGAAAGGGCGATGTCCTAGGCCAGGCTAGACGACGGGGACATTCCGGTTGTGATGATGTTGCGCGACCGGACTCTTCCTGCAGACCTTCATACTAACAGCGCGCTTTTTGCGCTGTCAAAACAGAACTTCGATACAGAACTTCGAGCGCAGCTGCCCAGCGACCAAAAGCGATTAAAATATTCGGATGGCTGATTCGCTTTATCTGAGCTTGTGGTTTCCAAGTTTTGAAGCCCCGGAGATTCTGCCTCGCACCGTCAGCGTCCTCCAGCAGCTTCCCTTTTCACCGGCCAGGCCAGGCGTGACCTACGTCGGCGTCCACCCGGTTTCCTGGGCCGAGCCTACGATCCTCGAACGGCGTTTCGTTCCTGGTCTGCCTCCCGAGGAAGCGGCTGGCGCAGTCGCTGAGTTCGTCCACGAAGATTATGCCTATGTTTTCGAAGCCTATTGGGACCTTTGGGCGCCAGCAGACGGGGAGCTGAAATGGATGCTGCAGCCCTTGCTCGTGCGCACCATCGCTCACGGCCTGGAGTTTGAAGAAAATGCCGCCTCGGCCGCGGGACATATCCAGGTCGACTTCGGCCTTGATGGTCCGTTCCTGCATGAAGAACTGGCTTTGAGCATGGAAGCTGAAAATCGCATTCGCAGCAACGTCCAGCGCCTGGTCGAATTTACCGCCAACGTGGAAAAGAACGCCGGCGCGACCGCCCGCCTGCTGTGGTCGGAATCGGAGGAGAATCTCGCGCAAAAACTGATTGCCCGGCTGCAGAAAGTCAACTGACTGCCCGGCGCGAACGCCAGCTGACAGCCACGGAGCACGCTGAGATCGCAGAAACTACTGGCAAAAATTCTTGCAAACTCAGCGCACCCGCAGTTCCGATTCGTAGGCGGTATCCCTTACTTTGTCCTTCCGCCCTCGATCTTCAGCGCTTCACTGGCTGCGGTCTGCGCTGCCGCGAGCCGCGCTGTCAATACCCGGAACGGTGAGCACGAAACGTAATTGAGCCCCGTTTGGTGGCAGAACTCGACCGAGGAAGGTTCGCCGCCATGCTCACCACAGATTCCAACCTTCAGGTTCGAGCGCGTCTTCCGCCCGCGCTCAGTCGCCATCTTCACCAGCTGCCCAACCCCCTCCCGGTCCAGCACCGCGAACGGATCGTGCTTGATGATCCCAAGCTCAAGGTACGTCGGCAGGATCTTGTTCACGTCATCGCGTGAGAAGCCCCAGGTCGTCTGTGTCAGATCGTTTGTCCCAAAGGAAAAGAACTGCGCTTCCTTGGCGATCTCGTCGGCTACCAGCGCCGCCCGCGGCAACTCGATCATCGTGCCGACCAGATAATCGACGGTTGTTTCTTTCTCGGCAAACACCTCGCTAGCCACCCGTTTTACGATCGCCGCCTGGTTCGCCATTTCATTCCGTGTCGCGGTCAGCGGAATCATCACCTCCGGGAATACCTTCACGCCCTGTTTCGCGACAGCCACTGCCGCCTCGAAAATCGCGCGCGCCTGCATCTCCGTGATCTCCGGATAAGTAATCCCCAAACGACATCCGCGATGCCCCAGCATCGGGTTGAACTCGTGCAACTGTTCCACCCGCGCGAGTAGAGTCGGCATCAGCTTCTTCAAATCGCCGACTACCTTTGCCCCGTAATCCTTGTACTTTCCAACCAGCGCCTTCTTCTCTTTAGCGTCCGCATACTGCAAAGTCGCGATGTCGACCATCAAGTCTTCGCGCCGCGGCAAGAACTCATGCAACGGCGGATCGAGCGTACGTATCGTTACCGGAAACCCGTCCATCGCCCGGAAAACGCCGATAAAATCGTTCCGTTGCATCGGCAAAAGCTTCTTCAACGCCGCGCGCCTGTCCTTTTCCGTATCAGCAAGAATCATCGCCCGCATGTGCGGAATCTTCGCCTCGCCAAAAAACATGTGCTCGGTGCGGCACAGTCCAATTCCCTCCGCTCCAAATGCCCGCGCCTGGATCGCATCCCGCGGAATGTCGGCATTCGCCCGAACTTTCATTGTGCGATACGGATCGGCCCACGCCATAAACTTCTGCAGCTCCGGATCGTCCGGCGAAGGATCAAGCGTGTTCAACTTCCCCTTGATCACCCGACCTGTCGTTCCATCGAGCGAAATCCAGTCGCCAGCCTTAAACACTTGCCCCTTCACGCGCATCTCGCTGGCTTTTTCGTTGACATCGACATCGCCCGCGCCCGCAACGCAGCACTTGCCCATGCCGCGAGTGACCACCGCCGCGTGGCTCGTCATTCCGCCGCGCGAAGTCAGAATGCCCTTGGCCACTTCCATGCCGTGAATATCTTCGGGCGTGGTCTCGCCGCGCACCAAGATCACCGGTGTCTTGCTGTCCTTTTGCACCGCCTGTACCGCCGCATCGGCGGTAAAGACGATTTGGCCAACGGCCGCGCCCGGCGAAGCCGGGAGGCCTTTCGCCAGCACTTCTATCTTCTGTCCCTTCTCATCTAGTCGCGGAACCAGAAAATCGTAAAGCTGATTCGGCTCTACCCGAAAGATCGCTTCTTCCTTCGTGATCAGCCCTTCCTCCACCATTTGCAACGCAACGCGCACCGCGGCAAGACCAGTGCGTTTGCCGTTGCGCGTCTGCAGCATGTAGAGCTTACCGTCCTGAATGGTGAACTCGAAATCCTGCATGTCTTTGTAGTGCGTTTCCAGCCGCGTCGTGATCTCCCGCAGCTGCCTGTAAACCTCAGGCATCGCCTTCTCAAGTTCGAGAATTGGCACCGGCGTCCGCACACCCGAGACGACGTCCTCGCCCTGAGCATTCATCAGGTATTCGCCATAAAACTCTTTCGTTCCGTTCGCTGGATTGCGCGTGAAACCGACCCCCGTTCCCGACGTATCCCCCAGGTTGCCGTAGACCATCGCCTGCACATTGACCGCTGTTCCCAGTTCGTCGGAAATACTGTTGATCCGGCGATAGTGCTTCGCGCGATCGTTCTGCCAGGAGCGGAACACGGCGTCACGCGACATCACCAGTTGCTCGTGCGCATCCTGCGGGAAGTCGCGCTTGGCGTGCTTCTTGACGACCTTCTTGTATTCCTCGATCACTTCCTTCAGCGCTTTGGCATCGAGCTCGGTATCGAGCTTCACCTTGCGCTGCTTCTTTTTGCCGTCGAAACACTTCCTCGAACTCCGCCTTTTCGATCTCTAGCACCACGTTGCCGAACATCTGAATCAGCCGCCGGTAGGAGTCGTACGCGAACCGCGGATTATTCGTCCGCTTGGCCAGCGCCTCCACGCTCTGGTCATTCAACCCAAGGTTCAGAATCGTATCCATCATCCCCGGCATGGAAAACTTCGCACCCGAACGCACGCTCACCAGGAGCGGATTCTCACCCTTCCCGAGCTTCTGGCCCTGCAATGCCTCGAGTTGCGCGAGCGCGGCGTCCATCTGGCTGTCAACCTCTTTCGACACCGCATTCTTCCGCATGTATTCGCGGCAAGCCTCGGTCTGAATCGTGAAGCCGGGAGGGACAGGCAATCCCGCATTCGTCATCTCGGCGAGGCCAGCGCCTTTCCCACCGAGAACATCTTTCATCTTGCCGTTACCATCAGCCTTGCCGCCGCCAAAGGAATAGACGTATTTGGTCGGAGCATTCTTGGAACTAGAGTTTTTGCTTTCCGCAATTTCCGCTTCGGGGAGAGTAATCGTGGCCATCGTATTAGTCCTTTCGTTAAACCGGCATCGAGCACCGGAGAATCTCGATTTCAGTGGAAGGTCAACTTCGTCGCCTTATTAAAGGGTGTCATCGCTAAAACGGTGTCACCGCTAAAAACGCTGTCATCCTAGCGCAGCGAAGGACCTATGCATTTCGTTTGCAGCGCACCAACTGCCTGCGCCTGCCCTACTTCGTCCCTTCCGTCACCATCTCCGAAAAATCGGCAATAGTGGAAAACTCTTTGACTAGCGTGCGCAGCAACGCCAGCCGGTTCGCCCGCAACGGTTCGTCCTCCACCATCACCATCACTTTGTCGAAGAATTTATCGATCGCCGGCCGCAAGCTCGCAATCTCCAGCAGCGCCTGCTCGTAGTTGCGGGACGCCCGCATCTTTTCCACCGCCGCCGCCGTCTGCGGAATCAGCACCGCCAGCTCTTTTTCCGCCTCCTCCACCAGCGCCGCCGCATCCAGCTGATCCGCGATGCGTCGGTTATTTTCCGCTGCCTGCCGCAAAATATTCTTCATGCGCTTGAACGCAATCGAAATCGAGTCAAAATCCGCCGACCCGCGCACCTTGCTGACTGCCTCCGCCCGCGCCAGGGCATCGACCACGTCGTCCGCATTCGCCGCCAGCACCGCATTCACCACGTCATACGCATGCCCGCGTGCCTCTTTCAAATAAAATTCCAGCCGCTCGTGAAAAAAGGCCCGCACCGATCCTTCATAATCCCCGTTCGCAAACTTCTTCTCCGCCGCCAACCCGCGATACTGCTCGCGCGCATCCACCATCATCTCTGCCAGTTGCAGCGGCAGCTTGTGCTCCGCAATTGTCCTTACGATTCCATTCGCTTGCCGCCGCAGCGCAAACGGATCCTTTGATCCGCTCGGGATTAACCCCAACGCGAACATCCCGGCAATCGAATCCGCCTTATCCGCAATCGACAACACCGCTCCCTCAACCGTTCGCGGAACGTCATCTTCCATCGACTCGGGTTTGTAATGATCGTAGATGGCGTCGGCGACCCCCCAACGAGCCGCCTCCGGCAAGTCCGGATCGAGTTGCTGCGCCTTGGCGTATAACCCACCGACAATTCCCTGCAACTCGGTGAACTCTTTGACCAATTCAGTGGTGAGGTCAGCCTTCGCCAGCAACGCAGCCTTGTGCACAATTCCCGGCCGCACCGCGATCCCATTCTGCCTGATGGTCTCTGAAAGCCAACTCGCCAAATGCTGCACGCGCAGCGTCTTTTCGTAGTAGC
The DNA here is from genome assembly GCA_963841945.1 of uncultured Acidobacteriaceae bacterium. Taxonomy (GTDB): domain Bacteria; phylum Acidobacteriota; class Terriglobia; order Terriglobales; family Acidobacteriaceae; genus Acidiflorens. Next base: position 468,308 of record CAWJFC010000006.1, on the reverse strand, counting down.
TGCCGAGATCTTTCTGAAACGTGACGTTCTTCAACAATTCAACCCGCGCGCGCAGATCCTGCTTCTGATCCGTCTGCCAAAAGAACCGCGCGTCGTTGAAGCGCGCCCGCAGGACGCGTTCGTTCCCGTGCCGGATCAACCCCTCCGCATCGCCGTCGGTGTTCAGCACCGCCAAAAAATGTGGCAGCAACTTGCCATCCGCACCTTCGATCGCGAAATATTTCTGGTGATCGCGCATGACGGTCACCAGCACTTCTTCTGGCAACGCGAGAAATTCCGCGTCGAAACTTCCGAGTATCACCGACGGAAATTCCGTGAGATTGACGACCGTCGAGAGAAGCGGCCCATCTTCGCGCCAGCGAGCACCCGGAATCGTGCGTGTCGCCGCGTCCAGCGACTTGCGAATCAGCTGTTCTCTCTCTGGAGCTCCCAGAACCTTCGCCGCCCGTAGCTCCTCCACATACAAACCTGGTCGCGTAATCGTCGTTCCCTCACGCGCGAGCTGCCGATGTCCGCGGGAATGATTCCCCGCAGCGATGCCGAAAACTTCCATCGGCACAACCGCGTAGTCGAGCATCGCCACCAGCCACCGCACCGGGCGCACAAAAACTTCTCCGCGCTTCCGCCAGTACATGTTCTTCGGCCAGTAAAGCGAGGCGATTTCCTTCGGGAGCGCCTCCGCCAGAATCTCCGCCGCCGCCCGTCCCTTGCGCGCCACCGTCGCGCCCAGATATTCACCCTTCGGCGTGGTCACGCGCTCCAGCGCCCCGACATCCACGCCGACCTTTTTTGCAAATGCATGCGCCGCTGGCGTCGGCTGTCCGTCCTTAAACGCAACTTGCGCGGAAGGCCCGGTAACTTGCTCGGTTACATCCGGCTGCGCCGCAGGAATGCCCGTCGCCATTACCGCCAACCGCCGCGGCGTATCGAACCAGCTGATTTCTCCGGCAGGCGCCAGGCGTTCGCGCTGCAGCAGTGCGCCGAGGCGCTCGCGTAGCTCGCCCATCGCGCCATCAATCATGCGCGCCGGAATCTCTTCGCAACCAATCTCAAGCAAAAAATCAGCCATTGGATAATCTATCCATGTTCTCAGAATTAAAAACATGTGAATGTGAGCTTAATCACATCGGATCTACCTGCACACCCCACCCGTCAGGTCCCATCTCAACTCTGTCATCCCGAGCGGAGCGGTGTCTTCACGAATTGAAGCTACTGCGGAGTCGAAGGACCAATTCCCTCCGGGACGTTCGTCCAGACCCTTGGGACGAAGTCATCATCCCACCGGCGCCAGATTGCTCTTCTTTTCCTTTTCGTGAGCTGCGGGCTTCGCGGCTCGATCTTCACTCTTTTTTTCAGGCGGATACTGCTGGTCCATCCAGGCCTTGGCAATTCCCACCGCCAGAGCTCGCACCCGCGCAATCACGCCCACCCGCTCCGTCACCGATATCGCCCCGCGCGCATCCAGAATGTTGAAGTAGTGCGAGCACTTCAAGCATAGATCGTAAGCCCCGAGCAACGGAAAGCGAGCTTTCTCGCGAGCCACCCCATCCGGCGACGACTTGTCGCGTCCTAGCTCTGCATACCGTTCCAACAGCCGCTTGCACTCCGTCTCGCATAGCTCAAAGTGCTTCCAAGCGCTCGCCACATCGGCCGCCTCAAAGTTGTAAACAGAAAACTCCTGCTCATCCAGCAGCCGCACGTCGCCATACTTCACTTCCCTGCCTGTATCCGGATCGCGCGCCCAGACAATGTCATAGATCGAATCCACATCCTGCAAAAACGCGCACAGCCGCTCCAGCCCATAAGTCAGCTCCGCCGAAATCGGATCCAGATCCACTCCACCGCACTGCTGGAAATACGTAAACTGCGTGACCTCCAACCCGTCGAGCATCACTTGCCAGCCGATTCCCCAGGCCCCAAGCGTCGGCGACTCCCAGTTGTCTTCCTCGAACTTGATGTCATGCTGGCGCAAATCAATCCCAATCGCTCCCAGCGACTCAAGGTACAGCTCCTGAACATTCTCGGGCGGAGGCTTCAGGATCACCTGAAGCTGCATGTGTTTGAAGAGCCGGTTGGGATTTTCCCCGTAGCGTCCATCGGCCGGCCGCCGCGACGGCTGCACATACGCCACTTTGTAAGGTTTCGGGCCCAGTACGCGCAGAAAGGTCTCGGGCGCCATGGTCCCAGCCCCAACTTCAACATCATAGGGCTGCTGAATGACAGCCCCGCGCGCCGCAAAAAATGCCTGCAGCTTAAGGATCAGCTCCTGAAACGTCAGCGAATTCGATTTTTGTGGAATCACGGGTCTATTAGGAAGCGAACGTTGCTTCATTGATTGTAATGGAGGCAACTCGCAACCGTCAGCTTGTTATGAAGGCATGGCTGTTTAGGTTTCGCTACTCTTGGGGACCTCCCGGTTCATTCCCCGCATGACGGTGATCCTGCTACTGGCGACAGTGGCACTTCGCATAGCCCCCGCCGTCCTCGCCGCCGTTCCGGTATATACTGAAACGTTTTCGGCGCTCCTCTGTCGATCGTTATATAGCGCCAGAAAGGCTACCCATGGCTTCCCCGGCAGTAGATTTTGCGCGCTCCAACCAGCCTCGCTTCCTCGACGAACTGAAAAATCTTCTCCGCATTCCTAGCATCAGCACCCTCGATGAACACAAGGCCGACGTCCTGAAGGCCGCGGATTTTGTCGCCGCCGAACTGCACCGCATCGGCATGAATAATGTCGAGGTCATTAACACCCAGGGACATCCTCTTATTTACGCCGACTGGTTGCATGCTCCCGGCAAACCTACTGTCCTCATGTACGCGCACTATGACGTCCAGCCCGCCGAACCGCTCGAAGAATGGCATACCCCTCCCTTCGAGCCGACCGAGCGCAATAACAACATCTACGCTCGCGGTGCGGTTGATGACAAAGGCCAGCTCTGGATGGAAGTGAAAGCTCTTGAGTCGCTCTTCCATGCTCACGATGGCAAGTTGCCCATTAATGTAAAGATCCTCTTCGAAGGCGAGGAAGAAGTCGGCGGCGAATCGATCGCCGAATACGTCCGCAAGCAGAAGTCTAAGCTGAAAGCGGACTTTGCGCTGGTGTGCGACACGGAGCTTTTTGCGCCCAATCTTCCCACCCTATGCGTCGGTCTGCGCGGGCTCGTCTACACCGAGATAGAGGCCTACGGCGCCAAAACTGATCTGCACTCCGGCGTGTACGGCGGCGCGGCGCCGAACCCGTTCTTTGCGCTCATCGAAATTATCAGCAAGCTGAAAGACAGCAAGGGCAAGGTGCTCATCCCGGGTTTCTACAGCAAGGTCAAAGCGCCCAGCAAAGACGAACTAAAGGCCTGGAAGCGCCTGCCCTTCAATGAAGAGCGCTATCGGAAGACCGAAGTCGGTTCCAAAGTGTTGACCGGCGAACCAGGCTTTTCGGTGCTCTATCGCACCTGGGCGCGCCCCACGCTTGAAGTGCACGGCATGCCCGGAGGCTTTGTCGCTGCGGGCGCGAAGACCGTCATACCCGCCAAGGCGGCGGCGAAAGTCTCGATGCGCCTGGTGCCTAATCAGGACGCGGACGACATCCTCAAGCGCTACACGGCGTTCGTGAAGAAGCTCACGCCAAAAGGGATCGAGACCAAGATTAAGGTCTGGAGCAAGGGGCCAGCTTCCGTGGTCGGGACCGACAATCGCTACATCGAAGCCGCCACCGAAGCTCTGCACGACACTTTCAAGAAGGACACGGTCTTCATTCGCTCCGGCGGCTCTATTCCGATCGTCACCGATTTCCAGGACGTGCTCAAAATCCCATCGGTCATGATGGGCTTCGGCCTCCCCGACGACAACCTTCACGCCCCGAATGAGAAGTTTCATATTCCCAACTTCTATCGCGGAATTGAGACGATATGTCTGTTTTTTGAAAAGCTGGGCTAGCTTCAAATCGAGGAGTGCACAGGGGTCACGGCAAGATCGCGGTCCCTGTGTACTCTATGGTTTATCGCGTTCTAATCGAGGCCGCCTTCTTACTGCCTGTATCATAAACGCTCCGCGTCACTCGTCTAAAGCCAATCATCGGTTAAAATAGCTAGTTCGAGGTTTCCCTTGCGCATTCGCATACTCGCGTCGGCAACTCTGTTCACCATAGTCGCGCTCGTCTCCGCACCATGGCTTCAATCCGAGTCGGAGGTCGAGATTCCGCACTTCAACGCCGCGCCTCCGCTCAAGACCGATCAGCTGCCGCCGATCCTCACGACAGAGCAGCTCAGGGAACAGAATGTTATGCGGCCCTACCAGGTCCACGCCTACGAACTGGCGGCAAAAATTCCCAAGGTGATTTATCAGCAGCCTTGTTATTGCTACTGCGATCGCAGCATGGGGCACAACAGCCTGCACAGTTGTTTCTCTGGCATGCATGGCGCGCAGTGCAGCACTTGCATGCAGGAACTTTATTACACGTATACGATGTACAAAAAAGGCAAGACCGCTCGACAGATCCGCGCCGGCATCATCAAGGGCGAGTGGAAGTCGATCGATCTCGACAAAGCAGTCACGATTGAGTGACGCCGCGGCTCGACGGGTTGCATAATCCGACGATACGATTGCACAGCATTTATCTTCATCAAAACGAGGGCTATTGATGGCACCGAAGTTGACTCCCAAGAAAGCGGCAGTTGAAGATCCGCGTCACACCCAGGCGCTGCAAGCTTACGAGGCGGGCCTCCGCTCGCTTCAGGAACACAAGTTCGAAAAGGCCAAGGCTAGCCTGCAAAAGGTGCTCGCCGGGCCCAACAAGGCGCTGGTCGACCGCGCGCAGGTTCACATCCTGACCTGCGACAAGTTCATGGAAAAGCCCGCCCTGCACTTCAAAAGCACCGAAGAGCATTTCGACTACGCCATGTCGCTGATGAACACCGGCGACTTTGTCACTGCCGGCGAGCATCTCGACAAACTGCTCAAGCAGTCGCCGCAGTCCGACTTCGTCCTCTACGGCCTGGCCGCGCTCTATTGCCTCACCGGCCACGTCGAAGAATCGCTCAAGACTTTGCAGGAGGCGATTCAGGCCAATCCCGCGCTCCGTTTCCAGGCGCGTAACGATGGCGACTTCCAGAATCTGGCCGAGGATCCGCGCTTCACCGAATTGCTCTATCCCGATCCGGGCGCCTCCGAAGCCGACGAATCCGAGAGCGAACCAACTACCGCCTATTAATCCATGAGGCCGCATGGTCCCGCTACCGCGTGCGAATCCGAGTGAGCAGGACGATTCCGCCTCCGACCTGCGTGTCGTAGCCATCGGCGGTGGCACGGGCCTCTCTACGCTCCTTAAAGGTCTTAAGCGCTTCGTCCTGACTCCAGCGCTCGCAGCCACCGGCAACCCCTGCATTCGTGAGTTGTGTGGCGTCGTCACCGTCAGTGACGACGGCGGCTCCAGCGGCCGCCTTCGCAAAGAGTTCAACATGCTTCCGCCCGGCGACGTGCGCAACTGCATCGTCGCCCTTTCGGAGGACGAGGCTCTACTCTCGCGCCTCTTTCAGCATCGCTTTCAAAAGGGCGACGGCCTCGAAGGCCACAGCTTCGGCAATCTCTTCCTCGCCGCGCTCACCTCCATCACCGGAGACTTCGCCGAAGCGGTCCGCCTGTCTTCCGAAATTCTTCTCACGCGCGGCCGCATTTTTCCCGCGACCACTTCCTCCGTCGAACTTGAAGCCCTCTTCGAGGACGGCGCGCGCGTGCGTGGCGAGACCCGAATCACGGCCAGCAAAGGCAAAATTCGCGAGCTCTTTCTGATCCCGCCCGATGTCCAACCCATGCCACAAACTCTCGACGCCATCGCCTCAGCCGACTTGATCACCATCGGTCCGGGCTCGCTCTTCACCAGCCTCATCCCGAACCTGCTGGTTCATGGCATCGCCGAGGCGATCATCAATTCCAATGCCGTAAAAGTCTATGTTTGCAATTTGATGACTCAGGCTAATGAAAGTCTTGGATTAACCGCCGCCGACCACATCCGTGCCCTCAACAATCACGCCCACGCGCAGCTCTTCGACTACGCCCTGATCAATCACAGGCCCGTTTCCGATGAAATGAAAGCAAAGTACGCTCTCGAAGACGCCTCGCAAATCCTGGTCGATCTCGACGCCATTGAAGCCATGGGCATCTGTCCCGTCCTCGGCGACTATCTCGACGAGGGATTGGTAGCCCGCCACGCCACCGATCGCGTCGCCAGCGACCTGATGTCACTGATGGCCCAGATGCCACATCATGCATCCTAGCGCTGGCCGACGCGCATGTTCTCTCTTGACCGGATGTATCTCGTATCGCTACACTTTACACAGTGCTCAAGAGTTTCAGGCATCGAGGACTGGAACGGTTTTTCAACACCGGTTCGAAGGCCGGAATTCAACCGAAACATGCCGGGAAACTGCGTCTTCAACTGTTCGCGCTCGAGAACGCGAAGGGGCCGTTCGACCTGAGCGCACCCGCATGGCGCCTCCATCCTCTTGTGGGAGAACTCAAAGATCACTGGTCGATCAGCGTCAGTGGAAATTGGCGGCTAACCTTTAAGTTCGAAGGAAAGGACGCCGTCCTCGTGGACTATCGGGATTATCACTAGGAGGTTTCATGCACAATCCACCCCATCCCGGCCTCGTTCTTCGCGAATATCTTGGAGATATGCCCGTCTCCGCTGCTGCGGCCCACCTTCGCACCACCCGGGTCACGCTTTCACGCTTGCTCAACTGCAAGGCTGGTATCTCGGCTAACATGGCGCTAAGGTTGGCCAGCGCCCTGGGCACCTCGCCCCAGTTGTGGATGAATATGCAATCGCAGTATGACCTCTGGCGGGCAAGTCGCGAGAGGCAGCCTAAGGTTCGCCGTTTCCCTCACCCGCCTCCGGTCGTTGACCCGGGGCAAGCTCTTCATGAATAAACTCCTCTTTTGGGTGACGCTAAGGTAGCCTATTTTTGCGGGTAATGACCAGGCATGGGAAATCGAAGTACTCGTAAGAGCAGCGCAACTCCGTCGCGCACCGCCATCGCCATCATGGCAGCCGGCAAGGGCACGCGCCTAAAATCCAAGCATCCGAAAGTCCTGCATGAGATCGCGGGCAAGCCGATCCTCGCGCATGTCATTGCCACCGCGACGCAAGTCGTGCCTGCCTCTGACGTCTACGTGATCGTCGGCCATGAAGCCGAGCGCGTCCGCGAAGCGGTTGGCGCCACAGGCGTAAATTTCGTCTTGCAGGCAGAACAACGCGGAACCGGCCATGCCCTCATGTCCGCCCGCGAAGCGCTCAAGTCCTACGATCAGGTCGTCGTTCTCTCCGGTGACGCGCCGCTGATCACCGCTCGTACGATCCAGAACCTGATCGCCTTTCACGGCGCCCAACGAGCCGCCATGACCCTGCTAAGCGCCGACCTCGACAATCCCACCGGCTACGGCCGCGTGCTTCGAAAATCTGCACGCGGCAATGACGTTCGGGCCATCGTCGAAGAGAAAGCCGCCAGCGCCGCCCAGAAGAAAATTCGTGAGATCAACTCCGGCTTCTATGCCTTTTCCGTTCCCGGGCTTTACCAGCACATTGATGAACTTTCCACCAATAACGCCCATCAGGAGTATTACCTCACCGACATGGCGGCGATCTTTAATCGCGCGCGCAAAAAAGTTGTTGCCGTCAAAACCGACAATGCCGGCGAGGTTCTCGGCAGCAACACGCGCGCCGAAATCGTCGATCTCGACGCCCGCCTTCGCATGGTAAAGTGCCAGCAACTGATGGCCGAAGGTGTGACCATCTTCCAGCCGCAGACCTGCCTGGTCGATAGCGACGTGGAAGTCGGCGCCGACACGGTGATTGAACCGTTCGTTCAGCTTCTCGGTCAAACGAAAGTCGGCGCAGACAGCCGCATTCGCTCCTACAGCATCATTCGGAATTCCGAACTCGGGGAGAGCGTTACTATCAACCCGCTTACTGTCATAGACGACTCCCGCATTGCGCGCGGCGCCATCGTCGGCCCCTACTCGCGTCTGCGCCCCGGCAGCGACATAGGCGAAAACGCGCACGTGGGAAATTTCGTCGAGACCAAAAAAATGAAGCTGGGAAAAGGCTCGAAGGCCAATCACCTGACCTACTTAGGAGACGCTGAAATCGGCGAAGGCGTGAACGTCGGGGCCGGCACCATCACCTGCAACTACGATGGCGTCAACAAGCATAAAACGATCATCGAAGATGGTGTCTTTATCGGGAGCGACTCGACCCTGGTAGCCCCAATAAGAATTGGCCGCGGATCCTACGTCGCCGCCGCCAGTTGCATCACCGAAGATGTCCCCGCGGACGCCCTCGCGCTAGGCCGCGCCCGCCAGACAAACAAAGAAGGCTGGGCCGCCGCCAAACGCGCCGCCCGAAAATCGCCGGCAAAGTAAATCTCCCCTAAAATGTCATCCTGAGCGTAGCAGGCAATCCGCGAAGCGGAATGCTTGCGGAGTCGAAGGACCCCTACAAACTCATACTCATTCTGGGTGCCGCAAGGCGTGCGCACCATGCATCTCCCCAAAAAGTGTCCCGCGCAACTTAGCCCAAAGCAAAAGTCCCGGAGAGAATCCCCGGGACTTGATTTTTATCCGCCTGGTTTTGCGAGCAGCCCGCGACGAAAGCCCAGCAACGCCCTAGTGCGACACCGCCGCGAACAATGGCGATTTCATCAGCGCCTGAAACTTCTGATCGTCGGTTTTAAAGTGCATGGTGAAATTCGAGCCGTCCGAATCAACCGTGGTCGCATCCAGCGCTGTCTTTTCCGTCGCCGAGGCGCCCATCTTTTTGAACATGATTCCCGCTTTCACCAGCGAGGACAGCGTCCCCGCCGTCATCGAGTCCGCCGTCAAAACGCTAAGGTCGAAATTCACGCCGCTCTGGAAGCTCATCGTGTAGCGCGAAGCCAGAATCCGTTTCTTCACCGTCTCGTAGTCCGCGACCTTCGCAGCATCGCCGAGCGCCGAGCGCATCATCGCCTGCGTGCCTTCCTGGTCAAGCACGCTCCACACCGGCGAGCTGTCGACCGCCGCCATCTGGTCGGCAATCTGCGGATTCGAATCGAGGGATGGCCGCTTGCCGTCACGCGCATCGAGCGCGCTGTGCAGCGCCGGCTCGGTACCGAAAGCCATCGTATTGTCGTCAAGGAAGGTCATCACAAACCCGCTATCCATCGGATAGACGCGAGTCGTACCGTACTTCGTTCCCATGATTTTCTTCAGCCGCATTTTCTTGATGACGGCCTTCGCCGAAAACGAGCCCTGCGCCACGCACACGATCTGAATCCCCACCTTCGGCGTGCGGAACGAAATAAAGCTGAGCTGGTCAAGATCACGGTCGCTGTCAATGCCGAAGGCCTTCAGTGAGGTTTCGAAGCTCTTCAGTTCCGGCGGCAGCACCTGATCCTTCAGCGCCAGCGCGGTCGGCGAATCCTTTAGCGCACGGTAGTCGACGCCGATCAATTGCTGAACCTCGGCCGGCACCAGTGCGCGCCCAGAAGACGCGATCGGCATGGCGAAGCCGGCAGTCGCACACAGCAGCAACACAACAACAAACAATTTCTTCATAAACTCCTCAGACGTGGGTCCCTACAAAAATGAAATCTGGACGGTTAGATGCAAGGTCGCATCCACCGAGAAATATCTTCCCTATTTTAGCCCTGAGAATGGCGCCTCTGCCGGTACCAAAGTGCATACCTCGTCCCGAAGATGGAACGTCGGCAAGCGTAGCACTTGCGCGGAAAATCGCGGCTTGATAGCACATGACCTCATCGCCAAGCAGCCTTGAGCCTCGGGAACTCTCAGCCTCGAAGCGCCGCCGCTTTTTCCCTGGTTTCGGCCACGAACGCCTCATCCTTCAGAGATTCGAGATTGATCTCCACATTTGCCAGCGCCCCAGCCCGCGCGGCCTTTGCCAGGGCAACCGCGGTCGCCAAATCCGACTTCATATTCGGATTCGTGATGGGCACAAGTTTACTGGCGATTCCGATGACCTCGACCACCCTCTCCGCCACGCCCAGCGGAACACTCGTCGCCTGCTTCAAAGCCGCGTTAATCGCGGCGTCGCCATCCTTCGATTCCTTCGCCGCCTTGTACGCCTTCATCACCAGGTTGTAGGATTCCGCGTCCGCATCGATGGCTGCTTTCAGTTCTTCGCGGAGTTGCCCAAGGCGCGCAATCGCTTCGCTCAATGCCGCCTCGTGCTGCAGGTAAGCTTTCTTGCCGCGCGACATCGCAGCCACCATGTTCGCAAGGCCAGCGGCCATCGCGCCGCTCGCCGCTGCCGCGCTCCCTCCGCCCGGAGTCGCCGTGGGTGCAGCCAGTTGCTCGATGAATGGCTCAACTCCCGCTCGCAGGCCACCCACCGCCATCTTCCCGCTCATTACTGCGGCCAGCCGATTTTCGAGGATAAGTGACGAATCGAAATTCTCCACCTGCAAGAACCACTCCGCCGCCGACTCCAAAGCCTTCTTCGGAATCAGCCCAACAATCTCGCTGGAGACCGGAGTAACGCCATAGCGCGCTGCTTCGCGCTTCACAACTTCGAAAACGCGATGCACCGGTGTCTGCTCGAAGTCCGTGAGGTTCATGGAGACCTGCGCCATGCCGCGCACCAAAAAGCCCGCGCCTTTGACGAATCGCAGCCCGCCGCTCGAGAAGCGCACGGCCTTGGCAATCTTCTTCGCGATCTCGACATCCGGAGTATTCAAAAATACGTTATAAGCGATGAGAAATTTGCGCGCGCCCACCACGGTGGCCCCCGCCGTCGGATGCACCCGCGGTTCGCCAAAGTCCGGCTTGCGCGCAGGGTTGGTCGCGATCTCAGCGCGGATGCCTTCAAACTGCCCACGCCGGATGTTCTCCAGATTCTGGCGCTCGGGCGTGGCCGCCGCCGCCTCATATAGATAAACGGGAATCTGAAAACGCTTCCATATTTCAGCGCCCACGTGCCGCGACATAGCCACGCAGTCTTCAATCGTGACGCCATCGATCGGAATAAATGGCACTACATCGGCCGCTCCCATGCGCGGGTGCGCGCCCTGGTGCTTGGTCAGATCGATCAACTCGGCCGCCTTCCCTACCCCGCGGATGGCCGCCTCTTGAATGGGCTCGCGCTCGCCGACCAGCGTAATCACACAGCGGTTGTGGTCCGAGTCCATCTCGCGGTCGAGCAGGAAGACCCCCGGAATTTTCATGGCCTCGACAATGGCATCGACTTTAGCTTTGTCCCGGCCTTCGGAAAAGTTAGGAACACATTCGACAAGAGTGCTGGGCATACGTGGGAAGGATAAAGGGATGGAGATGCGACCGCAACCCTGGGGTGGAGCGGGAAAAGATGTGCATCAATATTTGCCAATTTCATGCGGAATTGAGGTGCCATATAAGGCTGGCGGGAGAGCTTCAGATTCCCTAAATTCTCGGGTTTTGAGCTTGGGTTCAGGCTGGGCAGTTCGGGTACAAAACGCAGCTCAGCAATCAGGGGCTGATGACGGAATGCCACCAGCCCCCGAATCGCATTCATGATGGTTAATCACCATCCGGGTCGGAGCTTACCTGAAGAAGCACTCCCGGCTCTGGATACGGCTTTTCGTCGCCCATGATCCCGCGCCACAGAATCCGATTGAACTTGTCGGAGTCCAGCATGTCGGGATGGCTGAAGTTAAAGCCCTTAGTCATCTGCGCCCACCACTGTCCGTCGTGCAGTGGTTTGATCGCTCTGGTAATGGTGCGGCCCTGCGGATTGTGGCATTCCGGAACGAGGTCGGGATTCACCGGTGGCTCGCACAGAATACCCGGGATGATCGACGCGTACGGTTGCAGATTCGGCTGCTTGATAAACACATCCGACATCGGCAATGCATTGGCATCATTGAGGCCGAGGTGATCCACCCCCAGAATGTCCTCGATCGTGCGCAACACATTCGTGGAGTTGTACATCGTGTTCACGACCGATCCGCTCTTGACGTAAGGCGAAGCGATGAACGCCGTCGAGCGGTGCGCATCCACGTGATCCGGCCCGTTCTGCGCATCATCTTCGACAACGAAGATCACCGTATCTTTCCAGTACGGCGAGTTGCTCACGGCCTCGATCAGTTGCCCGACCGCGTAATCGTTGCTGGCCATCTCCGCCAGCGGGTTTTCCAGGCCGCCGACGTTCGATGAGAAGTTGCCGAAGTGATCTTCCATGAAGTCGACAATCTCAAAATCGGGCAGATTGCCTTTCTTCACGTACTCGTTAAATTCGCGGTCCCACTCTTCGAATCGGTATTGATCGGGGGTATTCAAATCCCAGCCCCGATAATAAAGGTCGGTCTTATCGAGGAGAGATTTGCGCACCGGCACCGCCTGCACGACTTTCTGTTTGAACGCGTCGCGCACGATCGGAATGTAGAACGGAGCGCCCGCCGACGGAACGACATAGTAATTCTCATCCGCGTAGAGCCCGTAATGCCGGACAGACTTGCCCGCGCGTATGACACTATCCCAAATGTAGCCGCCAACCGCGTCGGCCCGCAGATCATCAGCGCCCTGGTTGGCGGTGATGTCCTTGGTTCCGGGCTCAATCGACGACCCTCCAGTCGGGTCAAACAAGGTCGTAATGCGCACGGTGCTTGGGCTTGGTGTCCCCGTTGTCGTGTCGGGCAGCGCGATGCCGATATTGCGGGGATTTCCGTTCCAGTCGAACGGAATGTTGTAATTCGCATTGCCGTAGCCGACGAGCACGTTCTTGACGGTCGCGTCGTTGGGATGGCCCTGCATGTCCCAGTTCCATCCATCGCCACTGACGTCGCTGGCGTCGTAGTAGTTGTCGAGCAGGACAAACTGGGTTGCGATCTGATGCTCGTTGGGCGAAATCGGCTGCGGGAACTGCACCCGCGTCGGATCGCCATTGCCCTGCGTCAAGTCCCCGAGGATCTGATCGTAGGTGCGGTTTTCTTTCTGAATATAGATCACGTGCTTGATGCGGCTGTGCAGGAAGGCCATCATCGGATCGTGCTGAGGATTGTTGAATCCATTGTTGGCATCGACGATGGACGACAGATACGCGAGCGTATTCGCGTCGGGCACCGGGATGGTTGAAAATCCCGCCTTCAGCAAAGCCAGCACATACTCGTTGCGCGACGTCGGATTCGGCGGCGGGCACATGTACTGCTCATACTGGGGTGGAATTCCCGTTCCCGGACAATCCACGCGGTATTCGAGGTTCGGTCCCGCGTTCCCCTTCATGTTCACCACGTAGAGAGTGCTGCCGTCGGCGCTCACCGAAACCGAACTCGGGTACCAGCCTGTCGGAATGCGTCCCAGCAGTTGCTGCGAGGCCACGCTGATCACCCCGATCGCGTTCTCGCCGCCCAGCGTGACATACAGGCTCTTGCCGTCCGGACTCAGCGCCAGCGAGTTCGGGTTCGAACCTTTGTACTTATATCCGGGACGAGCCACGGAAATCCGGTTCACTATCTTGTCTTTGGTCGTATCGATAACCTCGATTTCGTCGAGGTCGCCATTGGAGACATACAACCGTGTCTGATCGGCTGAGAGGATCATGCGGTTCGGCTCGCCGCCCACGGTGATCACGTTGAAAGTACCGGTCTGCGCGTTGACCGATAGCACCTGGCCGTCGCGCTGGCTGCTGACGTATACCTTGGTGGCCGCACCCTGTGCATTCGAGAGAATCACCGGCCAGTAGGGCATTTCGCCGATGGCGGCCGTCTGTCCCGGGACGAAGAAGTGAATCTCGTTGGTGACCGCTCGCGTCGCCGTATTAATCACCGAGAGCGAGTCGTTCTGGTAATTCGCAATGTACAAGGTCGTTCCGTCCGGCGTCACGGCCAACCCGGCCGCGAGCGCGCCGAAAGGAATGTACATGTCGCCGGCAATCGGGTTGTTGTCGATCGGAGTGGTTACGAACAGTCCGCCGATCGGATACTGCTGGATCGGAACATCCGCGGGCTGGTCGTGTCCGAGCAGTACAAACGGGGCGCTAGGCGCGTAATTTCCATCCGCGCTGGCTCCCGTGTTGGTATTGACCCATGCCTCCACCCGATCGTCGATTCCGCCTGCGACGTAGAAGATGGTCCCGGTCGGGTCCCAGGACAGTCCGCCGTACGTATTCGGAATGTTGATCATTTGTTTCTGCACGGGCTGCGGACCGCGCACGTCATAAAGGAAGACCCATTCCGCATTCGGGGTCGTAGTCTGCGAGGGCTGGCCGCTATCCGGATCGAGAGCCGCCCACAGAATCGGAGTGCCCTCCGGCCCCTGCGTATAGAAATCTGTGTTGTAGCCGGTGGTGAGGATCAGTAGAGCCGTGCCGTCGGGACTCAGGGCCGTGGTCACTGCGCCATTCGCATCGGCAGAGCCGTCGGCACGTAATCCGGTCGGCAGTCCCTGAAAAATCGAGCCGGGAGCTGCGGTTGGTGTGATGTAGAAGCCGTCGGGCAAAAGGCCGCCGCCAACTTGAGCGTCGCGCCTTTGAGCATGGGCAGCGGAGATAGCGATGACACACAAAAACAACATCAATACAACGCAAACGTCAGTGCTTTTCTTCATAGTTGCCTCTCCTGAACCGTTGGGTTGTGATGGTCAGCGTGCATAGTTGGCATGCCTGGTTGACCTGCGTTGATAACCGGGAGATTGGGTGTTACGAATGGCGGCAATTCTACACCTGTGCCGGGCTGGATGTAGGACGTGCCGGAAAAGCCTGGACGGGATCGAAAGACGTGCTTCGCCGTCGTGGGCGGGATCGCTTTCCTCTGCCGGGCGACCGCAACCCAAGCCATCAGAGGCGAAGATAAATATTGTTAGCGCATTTTTCTCGCCAACGTATTGAGCCTCTTGGCCCTTTGAGTAAGACATTCGGAGATAAGGAATGAATTTGAGGTGCCACCCCGGCTGACAACGGGCCTCATGGCACGCCCGCTAATGCTCATGTTCTCCAGTTCACTTCCTTTTCGCGTCGCTGGCACAGTCGTGCTGGCAAGGATGAGCAGCGAAAAAATTCCAGCGGGCGTCGTTGTATTCCTGCTGCCAGGAGTGCCCGATATTAGGTTCCCAGATGAATTGGACTTCGACATTGTCTTTGCATCCGGTGGCATCGTTACCGGTCAGGCCCGCAATGCCCAGCATAGGCGCATCGTTCAAGTTGTTCGGCGCTCCGTTCAGACACAGAGGCTGCGTGGTTGCGAATGTGGTACAGGCATCGGTCGGTGGACCGGACCAGAACTTGAAAGTATCATCGACCGTATCCAGATAGAAGTTAACGCCGCTGTATTCAGTCGTGCCGTAGTTGCACGGCGGCAAGTTTTTATCGAGCGTGCCGTGCCACTCCTGTACTGATATGGGCTGAAAATTCTGCGGCACCGTCGGCCAGAACAACGGCGGTGGGGCAGACTGCTGGCCTTCGAGCTGTCCCGAAGCGGCAACGATAGCGGCCACGGTATTGGAGAGCTCGAGGCCGACACGATGCGCCATCTGCGCCCCGGAAGAGAATCCCGCAACGTACACCCTATTTTGATCCACGTTGTACTGTTCCTCAAGGTTGGCGATCAGCGCTCCTAGAAAGCCCACATCGTCGGGGCATTCGTTGTCTCCCGACTCACATCCCTCGGCGTAGGGGAATGCTCCTCCGTCCCATCCGAAGGAACCGCAGACCGTCGACCCGTCCATGCAGTAGGCGTTCCAGTTCCACTGGTAGGTTGACGGGTTATAGGTGGATGCGGGCTTAACTAGGATGAATCCGTATTCATCGGCGACGGACTGCCAGCCCCAATTCAGCGAAATAATGGGTTGTGGATCGGAGGTTGTAGATTTCGTAGTCTGCGTCCCATGGAGCATCAGAACCATGGCTGGATTCGAAGGGAGACCGCCGGGCAGATAAACTTCGTAGTAACGCGTGACGCCATTCCAAGTCATCGTGGAATCAATAACTTGTCCTGGATTGACGGTCTGTCTCAGCACGCTTGAGGTGCTGGTGAGGTATGATTTGCTGCCGCTATAGACAGCGGTAATCGGATCGGTGCCGACAGGCAAGGTTGAGGTCGTGTAACTGGCCACACCGCCAGCCAACGTTACCGCGCCCAGCTTTGCGCTTCCGTTATAGAAAAATGCATTGCCGGTGGGTAAGAGACCTCCACTGTACTCGGCCGGCGTGACGGTCGCCGTGAAAGTCACCGGCTGACCAACGACGGAGGGATTCTGTGAGGAAACCAGCGTGGTCGACGTTGGGGCCGCGTCTACCACCTGCTGCACCGCATTCGACGTGCTGCTCTCGTACGTGCCATCACCAAGGTATTCCGCCTTGATGGTATCGGTGCCACCTGCCGCCAGCGTCGAGATCGTATAATTAGCGATGCCGCCGCTCAATATCCCCGTTCCTATTGTGCTCTTCCCTTGCAGAAACGTGACTGTTTCTCCATCCGGCGGAGCGGGCGAGACCGATGCTCTGAAGGTCACTGGCTCTCCGTAAATGGATGGATTCTGCGAAGAGGACAGCGTGGTCTTGGTCACCGTGCCCCCGCCACTACCGCCATTCACCTTTTGAATCAGTACGGGTGAGGTGCTGGTGGCAAATGAGGTGCTGCCTTTATAGACCGCCGTGATCGAATCGCTTCCGCCCGGTAACTTGGTGGTCGCGTAAGTGGTAACACCACCGGAAAGAGTCTCCTCCCCGAGCTTCGTGCTCCCGTTGTAGAAGGCCACATTGCCGCTGACTGTACCGCCGTACTGCGCGACTACGCTCGCCGTAAATGTCACCGACTCTCCATAAGTTGACGGGTTCGGCGACGAACTCAAACTCGTCGACGTCGGGGCCGCTTCTACCACCTGCTGCACCGCATTTGAGGTGCTGCTCTGGTAGATCCCATCGCCAGGGTATTCCGCCTTGATGGTGTCCGTACCCCCAGCCGCCAGCGTCGAGGTCGTGTAGGTAGCGGTGCCCGAGTTCAATGTCCCCGTTCCGATTGTGGTCTTCCCTTGCAAGAAAGTGACCGTTTCTCCATCCGGCGGAGCCGGAGCGACCACCGCCATGAACGTCACCGCCTGCCCATAAAAAGAGGGATTCAGAGAGGATGTGAGCGTTGTGCTGGTACTAGTCAAAGCGGCGCTCAGGCGGAATATCATGGCCAGCAGAAAAAAGATCAAAATTGCCTTAATTTTCATCGACGCCCTCTCGAATTAGCGGTGTGACGGCACGAGATGGGTGGATTGTGGCTGGAGCACGAACAGAAATCTACAGGCGCGAGCAGGCTATTGCGTGTAACAAGTGGCGAACTTACACTATTGTCGCCCGCTTAGTGTGAACCCGGCATGTCCCAGGCAGAAGGTCAGCGACTCGACTCCTGGAAAGAGATTGCGGCTTACTTAGGCCGCGATCTGAGTACGGTCCGGCGTTGGGAAAGAGATAAGAAGCTTCCCGTGCATCGTGTTCCGGGAGGCGACCGTCGTAGTGTCTTCGCTTACCGCGATCAAATCGACGCCTGGCTGAAGGGATTGGAAGACAGCCAGGATATTCCTGCTCAAGCTGAGAATCCTGAATTTTCGCCCTCTACTACCGTCGCTAATGACCGAGGACTAGCGCTTGCGGCGTCTGCGACGGAATCTGGGGCTCCGCCGCGGATGCGACATGCTGCCTTTTGGATCACCGCAGTAGCTTTGCTCGCGCTTCTGATTTGCGCGCTCTGGCTTCCGCGTAAATTACATTCCAATCCTCCCACCCAATTTGCACTCGCTGGCTCCTCGCTCGTGGCTAGCGACGCAACCCGTGCTACGTTGTGGGCATATGACTTTCACCAACCCCTGAATTCAAATCCCGCAGGTTTCGTTGGTCCTAGAGTTGGCATTTTTGAGTTAGGTCCAGATAGACGAAAAGACGTGTTGGTTGCTGCTCCGCGAATCTCGGACAGCGCGGAAAGCTCGCACAGCGACGCGATCTATTCCTTTTCAGCGGACGGGAATCTCCAATGGCAACACACTTTCAACGACGTGTTCCGATTCGGAGGCCAGGATTACGGCCTGCCCTGGTACTCAAATCCGCTGATGGTTCTGTCGGAGAAGAATGCCTCAAGCATTTGGGCCTCCGCCGGGGAATATTTTTGGTCTCCATCCACCTTAATCAAGTTCGACCGGGACGGACATGTCCTTGGGCAGTTTGTTAACTGGGGTCATATTACTTCCCTCAATCACGTATATAAACTATCGGGCTCTTACATTCTGGTTGGTGGAATCAGCAATCAATGTAACTGCGCTATGTTGGCTGTGTTATCGGCGGACCATCCATCCGGAAGTTCGCCTGCCCTACCGGGTTCGACTTCGGTTTGTGAAAATTGCCCCGCCGGCTCTCCGCTGCGTTACCTTCTATTTCCGCGCTCGGAACTCACTGAACTGTCTGGCGCAGCCTACAACAAGGTGAGTGTGATCCACGTCGATGGCTCCCAAGTGTGGATCGCAGTATCGGAGACCTCAGGCCCGGGGGACCCGCCTGGGGCCGATTGGGAAAAATTCGAACTATCGGACGACTTCATTCCAACTTCTTTCACGGTCAGCGACCACTACTGGACGCTCCATCATGAAATGGAAGCTGAAGGCAAGATCCATCACTCTTTGGAGCATTGCCCGGAACGCGGCGCGGCCAAGAGAGTCCGAATGTGGACTCCGGAGAAGCGGTGGCAAGAGATAGCCGTCCCGTTTAGCGATCATTAACGGGTTAGTCAACTTCCCCATCCTACTTCGCATGATGCCCGAAGGGCATCTGGGCAGAGGTCGCTTTCCTCTGTTGGGCGACCGCAACCAAGCCTCCAGAATCACGGCATCTGGGCGACAACGGCAACGTCGAACTTTGAATAATATTTCTTCACATCGCCCGCGCCATACTTGGCCCGGAATTTCTCGACTACGGACGACACTTGTTTTGCGTCCGTAACAGGGGCAACCTGAAATTCCGCTTCCGCGCCCCGCGCGTCAACACGCATGGACGGGTTCTTGAGCACGTTCTTATACCACTGTGTATCCGAACCATGCACAGGCACGAGGTAGAGATTATCGTTCTCCAGCACGAACCAGACTGGAATCGAAATAGCGCGTCCAGACTTTCTGCCGGTCACGGTGATCTTTATCTCGCGATAGCGCGAAAGGCGATCTTGCAAAGCGTCGGTCTGCGGCATGGTTCACTCCTGGGTCGTCGGCGGATTTACCCGATGTATTGTTCGTCGGTGACGTGTTCCATCCAGTCGACGACCTTGCCATCCTTCTTTTCCTGAATGGCAATGTGGGTCATGGCGGTGGTGGGCGCAGCGCCGTGCCAGTGCTTTTCGCCCGGCTCGAACCAGACCACGTCTCCCGGACGAATTTCTTCGATTGCGCCTCCCCAGCGCTGGACTCGGCCGCACCCGCCCGTGACGATGAGGGTCTGACCCAGGGGATGGGTGTGCCACGCCGTCCGCGCTCCCGGCTCGAAGGTTACACTAGCCCCTTGAACGAGCGCGGGATCGGGCGCTTGAAATAGGGGATCGATTCTCACCGTGCCCGTGAACCAGTCAGATGGGCCTTTGGCAGAGGGTTGAGAGCCAGCTCTTTTGATGTCCATTTTCTTTCCTCGGTGGATCAGCGAATCATTTCGATGTCTTGTTCATTGATTCTTGTTCATGTGAAGTCTTGTTCATCCAGATGCGCCAGGTAATTGGACCGGCTTCCTTATTCGTGATTGGGCGACACGCCAGCCTGAGCGCCAGTTTGATCTGACCGTGATGATATCCCTCGTGCCAGATCATGTGCTGAAGGAGCAGGATCGGGTGGTCGAAGTGACGGTCCATCTCGCGCCCGGCCTCCAGTCGTCCTTTGACCGCGCCCCGTACTGCCGTGGCACTTTCATTCAGCATGGCCGCAATGCGATCGCGGTCAAGCTCGGTGATCCATTCCTCGGGCACCGGTCGGGCGAACTCGGGAGCGTTCTCGGAGACGAATACGAGCCGCACATAATGAATGTGGGTGAACAACTTCCCAATGGATGGGCTGCCATCCATCGCCCTAACCTCCAGCGCCCCTTCAGGAACGGCGAGGAGCAGGTTGATGAGGATGGTGTTGTTGCGATCCCAGGAGTCGAGCAAAGCATCGAGAATCGGCGTCACGGTGACCTCTTTCTGCGCGATCGTGGAGCCAGTTGCGGGGCTGGCGGCGAGTTCGGCTTCATGTGCCCCTCTCGCTCCAATTGGATGTGAAATAATGAGCCTGCGTCGCATCGGCCCCGTAGCTCAGTTGGATAGAGCAGCGGTTTCCTAAACGCGATCCGCCCATTCACCCTTTCTCGCAAGACCCCAGTAAACATGGGTATTTCCGACACGTTGCTGAAAAGCCTGTCGGCTCGCGTGCGAGTCGTTTTGTGCTCTCTTATTTCATTTGGTTTTGAGCTAATGGGCAGAGTTTGGGCAGAGTGAGGCGCGAATTTTTCGATTCTCATCGGGAGGAATCCGGGGTCAGCCGATGGGTGCGTAGCAGACATTTCCGAGAAATCGGCAAAGAGATTCGGGAGCATAATATGAGGACCGTTCTCTGTGGGGTCCGGGCGCGCAATGGGAATTCGCCGTTCCATGCCATCGACGCTGGCCGTGTTGTCAGGCTATGGCCTGGCGATCGCGCTGGTGGCGCTAGCACTGTTCGCATCGCTCGCGCTACAGGCTTCGTATGGTAATCCGTTCTGGTTCTTTTTCTCGGGCGCGGTCGTTCTCAGTACATGGTTTGGACGAGCGGGCGCCGGGTGGCTGGCGGTTGTATGCAGCGCGCTGGCGGTGATGTATTACTTCACTCCGCCGATTCATAGCTTCGCGGTAACGACCAGCGACTTGCCATTCTTCCTGATCTTCGTTGCGTGCGAAGTGGGTGTGACCAGACTGATCGAGTGGCGCAAAAGCACGGAAGAAGCCCTGCTCCGGGCGCGCGACGAACTAGAGGTGAGAGTTACGGAGAGGACAGCCGAGCTCAAAACTGCCAATGAAGCGCTGGTCGAGCAGATGACGGAACAGAAGCGTACACAGGAAGCGTTGCAGGCCGCTCGGACAGAACTGGCGCGGGCGACGCGAATCACGACTATTGGAGAGCTGACGGCATCCATAGCCCACGAAGTTAACCAGCCGCTCGCCGCAGTCGTGGCGAATACGGACGCCTGCGTGGCTTGGCTTTCACGGGAACATCCGGATCTTGCCGAGGCGCGCGCGGCGGCAGAGCGAGCGACGCAAGGCGCGACGCGAGCGTCGGAAGTTATTGCCCGAATCCGGTCGCTGATAAGCAAGGCGACGCCGGAGAAGTCGAGGCTTGAAATCAACCAGGTCATTCTAGAGACCGCGGCTTTGGCGGAGGGGCAGGCCTTGAGGAACGAAGTGACGATCTCGTTTGAACTCTCATCGGATTTGCCGCCGGTGTTGGGCGACAGTATCCAGTTGCAACAGGTGGTCCTGAATCTGCTGGTGAATGGAATTGAAGCAATGTCAGGAGTGCCCGGCCGCCGCAGAACACTGGTTATTCGCTCGCAAGCCGAGAACGGGGGGCAGGTTCGAGTGTCTGTTGAGGACTCGGGCGTTGGCATCAGTTCAGAGGTGATGAGCCGCCTATTCGAACCGTTCTTCACGACCCGTCCCAAAGGGATGGGGATGGGGTTGCCCATTAGCCGTTCGATCATTGAAGCGCACGGCGGCCGGTTGTGGGCGGAATCGAATGGGTCCGACGGAGCAGTTTTTCAATTCACTCTTCCGAGTGGCGATGGGGTTGTCGCATGAAGGAACAGGATCCAGTCGTCTTTGTCATCGATGACGATCGGGGAATTCGAGAAGGCCTGCAAAGTCTAATCAGGTCGGTCGGGCTGCGAGTGGAAACCTTCGCATCGGCGCAAGATTTCCTGGCGGCGAAGCGTCCCGACGCCCCAGCCTGTCTTGTTCTTGACGTAAGGCTGCCGGGGCTGAGCGGGCTCGATCTCCAGCTCAAGTTGAATGAGAACACTGTCCCTTTGCCGATCATCTTTATTACCGGGCACGGAGATATTCCAATGTCGGTGCGCGCCATGAAAGAGGGGGCGCACGAATTCCTTACTAAGCCGGTGCGCGGGCAGGATCTTCTGGACGCGATTCAGAAGGCGATTGCCAGCGACCGCGAGTTGCGCAGAGAGCGTCTCGAGTTGAACGAAATCCGCGGTCGGTTCGACACGCTTACGCCGCGGGAGAAGGAAGTGCTGGACCTCGTGGTCGCAGGCCTGCTTAATAAACAGATCGCCGACCAGTTGGGAATGAGCGAACTCACCGTCAAGACTCATCGTGCGCATGTCATGGAGAAAACCGGGGCCGACTCCCTTGCCCACCTAGTTCGTATGGCAGAGAAACTTAATAATTCCTCACGAAAGTAGTGACCCACCTCCTCCTAAAGGAGGATAGTTTTCAAACAAAAGCAGGATAGTTTTCCGGGGTGCCTGTTGGTAGTCTCATGCTCGCGGACGTTCCAACGACCGCAGATTAGGTGAGTTGAAGTGAGTGAGACTCTGACAAAGACCGGCATAATCGCCATCGTCGATGACGACGAACCGCTGCGCGAGGCACTCGCCAGTGTGATGAAGGCTGCCGGTTTTCTCTCGAAAACGTTCGCCTCGGCGGAGGAGTTCCTTGCCTACGAGGACTGTGACGACACGGCCTGCCTGATTCTCGACGTACGGCTGCCGGGGATGAGCGGAATTGAACTGCATCGGCGGCTGAAGGATGCGGGCCGCCGCCTGCCGATTATCTTTGTGACTGCCCATGGGGATGCGTCGCTGCGCGACTCGCTGATGCGCGCGGGGGCCTCCTCCTTTTTTTATAAACCGGTGCGCAGCGACGCATTGCTGAAGGAGATTCATCGGGCGCTGGAGAAGAGCGCCAATCAATTGTGATGGGGTGAACTATGGCTACTGCATACATGATCGCCGAAGCTGAGGGAAATACTCCAGGCTTACATTTCGGACGCTTCGCTCTGAAATGCGGAGAAGTGACGCGGACGAAATTGTGGGACAGAGCGCGAGCCTGCAATCCGTGCTTCAGCAAGTGCGGCGGGTTGCGCCCACGGATTCCACAGTCCTTATTCTGGGTGAGACGGGCACGGGTAAAGAGCTCATTGCGCGCGCGATTCACAAACTTTCCAATCGCGCGTCGCGGCCCTTCATTCGTGTAAACTGCGCCGCGATTCCACCGTCGCTCATCGCGTCCGAATTGTTTGGGCACGAGAAGGGAGCGTTCACAGGGGCTTTGCAGCGCCGGCTTGGACGGTTCGAAGCGGCCCACGGCGGGACGATTTTTCTCGATGAGATCGGCGAGCTTCCCATGGAGATGCAGATTACCCTTCTGCGCGTGATCCAGGAGCGAGAATTCGAGCGCGTGGGCAGCAGCCTGCCAATCTCCGTGGACGTTCGCATCGTCGCGGCCACCAACCGCGACCTGGAGGCGGCGGTGATCGCGGGCTCATTCCGCGAGGATATGTTTTACCGGTTGAATGTCTTCCCGATCCATGTGCCCGCTCTGCGCGATCGGTTGGAGGACATCCCTCTGCTAGCGGAACACTTGATCGAGCGTTTTGCGAAAAAAGTGGGCAAGGCATTCCGCGTAATCAAGATGAACACGATCGAAAAGCTGCAATCCTACCATTGGCCGGGCAACATCCGCGAACTGCAGAACGTGATCGAAAGATCCGTGATCTTGTCGGAGGGCGACGTGTTTTCGGTCGACGAGGCATGGGCAAGCCGGAATGCCCGGCAGTTGCAATCGCTGTCTTTACTGACCTCATCGCACGCCGAGCGGGAAAGAGAAATCATCGAAGCCGCGCTGGCGGAGAGCGAGGGACGAGTGGCAGGTCCCTCCGGGGCAGCCGCCAAGCTGGGGATTCCGCGTCAGACTCTCGATTCTAAGATCGCGAGTCTGCAAATCAGCAAGCTGCGCTTCAAGCCGCGGCGAGATGGAGCGGCAAGCGACGCTATCCATGCCAACGGTGGTAATAACGATGTCGACTGACTTTCTTCATATCGGAATCGATTGCGGCCTAACGCTCGTGGCGCTCGTAGTGCTGACGTTCATCCTTAAGCGTCTGGGAGTGCGTACCTGGCTTTGGTGGGCAAGTCGCCGACGCAACTGCCCAAATCATGACTCATCCGCGGGTGGGTACTGGGACGTTCGCGGATAATTGTGGCGCACACAGAGGGAGATGCAGAGAGCAGGGGGCAGGGATTCGCGAGGAGTTGAGCGTATGACAACACCACAAATTCAATACGACTGCATCGTCGTCCATGAACCTCTTCTGTTGGACCTGCTGCAAACCGACGCTCTTCAGAGATTGAAACACGTTGCTATGGGCGGGATTACGTCCCTGCTCGGCATAGTGCCCACGGCATCACGTTATGAGCATTCCCGTGGCGCTATGTGCCTTGTCAGGTCGCTCGGGGCTTCCGTTGAGCAACAGGCTGCCGCCCTGCTCCACGACGTTAGTCATACAGCATTCAGCCACATCATTGATCTCGTATTTGCCGATAGCGCTCGGGGTTCTTTTCACGACGATCGCAAGGAAGCTTTCGTGCAAGAGACAGACATCCCGCAAATCTGTGACCGGCACGGGGTCGATTGGAGAACTCTCATAGACGAGCGCCGATGGCCGTTACTGGATCAGCCCGCGCCTCGACTTTGTGCGGATCGCGTCGACTACGCTTTTCGCGATGCGATGTCGCTACGGCTTGCCAACGTGGTCGAGATTAACGCGCTTGTGCGAAATCTTGTTGCGGTCGATGGCCGGATTGCATTCGAGGACCCGAAGGCGGCCAGACGCTTTGCTACGCTATACCTCGATTGCGACAAGCTCTACTGGTCTTCGACATCGCAAGTCACATTCTACGAATTGGCGGCGCGAGCTGTGCGACGCGCCCTTTCGCTCGATCTACTTCGTGCGCAAGATCTCTGGACCACTGATCAAAGTTTGTTGGAGATCCTGAGAGCAAGTTCCGATCCCGAGATTCGGGAGAATCTTGACGGTATCGCTGGTTCAGCGGAACTCGCTGTGTCCCCGCGCGGCGGCGGCCTGCAAATCCGACGGAAATCCAAGAGTGTTCATCCCCGATGTGATCATCCATGGCGCGATGTTACCGCTAAGCAAGCTCGATTCAGAATGGTCCGGTCTGCTTGAAGCACATGCTGATCGGAGCTGCTCTACCTTTTGATGCTCCGCTATTCGTTCCGCTCGCCAGAGTATGAATTCACGGCCTCCGCTCTCCTCGACTTCATGTCGACTTCTTTCCTGTTTAGGCGCTTCACGCGATTCTGATCGATCGGCATTTCTAAAGCGATCGGCTCGTTCGATCACTTTAACTCCTCCGATTTCAGCGCATCGGGTTGGAAGTGCGATTGCATTTCATCGGGAGTCCGGCGGAAAGCCGTCGGCAGGAGGACGTGATGCGCAAGTATCTCATGCAAAACATTCCAATCGTCGTGTTCTTAGTCCTGAATCTGATTCCCTCGTATGCTCAGGACCGGAACTCAACCGCAACAACCCCAGTACAAATGATGGTCACGCTTCGTGTGCAAGGCAAGGACAAGCGCACGCCCGAAGTGCGTCGCGACGACATCATCGTTCGACAGGGCAAAGAGCGTCTGCAGGTGACTGGATGGACGCCCCTCGGGGATGTCCAGTCGGGTGTGGACCTGTTCTTCCTAATCGATGACGCGGCTCATTCGAGCCTGGCCTTGCAGTTCGATGACCTGCGGAGCTTCATCCGCTCGTTGCCCGCAAATACCACGGTCGGAGTTGGATATATGCGCCACGGAACCGTTCAGATCACACAGGACCTCACGAGCGACCACGAGCGCGCGGCCAAGGCGTTGCGGCTTCCTCGCGGTTCGAGTGGCGTCTACGGCAGCCCTTACCTGTCGGCGATCGACCTGATGAAGCGCTGGCCCGAACGCTCGAACTCGCGCGAGATCGTCATGATCACGGATGGAATCGAGCGGTTGCGGGGTGGCCCGCGGCATCGTGGACTTGCTTCGAGCAGTCCCGACGTCGACTCCGCCAGCTCGGTCACTCAGCGCACGGGAACGATCATTCACACGATCTTCACCCGTGGGGTTGGCCATCTCGCCAGCAATTCGTGGGAGATAACGAATGCCCAGAACAGCATGGCTAAGCTGTCCCGCGAGACTGGCGGGGAGTCCTACTTCCTGGGGACGCAAAACGCGGTGAGCTTCCGGCCGTACCTCGAGAGCCTGCAGAGGAGTCTCGACTATCGTTATCTCCTCGAGTTCAACGCGGTGCCGAGCGGAAAATCCGGTCTCCAACACGTCAAGCTGACGACCGAGATCGCCGGTGTCGAACTCAACTCAGCGGACAGCGTTTGGGTGAATGCCAGGTGACCTCGCGGAAAAGCGTCAGAGATGGGGCGTTCCCGCAAGACCTAAAATCTGACCGGCTCGCCTCATCGCTCCGCTCAAAATAGGTTCTCACACAGAGTCTGAAGGGTCTTCTTGATCGCGTGAAATCCACGCTCAGAAAGACCCGTTCTTCTTGCCTCACGGCTTCCTGTAGCCAGACCACAACCGATCTCATCTTCTGGATGCACAGGCAAAGACAACTCTCGCTTATTCCTTTAACGAGCTTCTGAAGGTTCGGCATTTCTGAACAGAAACAGCGCGTTTTGCGCGCGTAAGTCACGCGGATTCAGCACGCAAGATTGGTTCGACGCTTGCAATTTCTAAATACGTTCCGATCGCCGACTTAGGCAGAACAGAGTCCCTTCGTGAACTCGGAGACTTGAGATGACTTTTACAGCAGACAAGCCGAAGCGAGGCCGGAACGTACTGATCTGGATCGAGCGCAGTTTACTTATGCTTGGCGTGGTGCTGGCCGGGATTTATGGGGCAGCTCGCATTGAAAGCCGACTGGCTTCTCGCGCGGCGCTCAAGAAGTTTGCGGCGATTCATGCGCCTGTTGCGGATGCCACCAGTACCGGCGTTGATGCAGAGAGGCCATCGATAACCGATGAAGATCTGGACCGGCAGATCAATTTGCCCGAGGTCGATTTCACACTTTGGGGCGAGCGGCGCATCTTGTCGTACCAGCAGAACGGGGGGAGCGAAGGAATTCCGCTGGCGGTTCTCCGGATCCCCAAAATTCATCTTGAGGCACCGCTCTTCGACGGCACAGATGAGGTCACGCTCAACCATGCTGTCGGGCGGATTGCGGGCACGGCAAAAGTTGGCGAACCGGGCAATCTCGGCATCGCCGGCCATCGAGACAGCTTCTTTCGCGGACTCAAAAATGTAGGCGTTGGCGACACTATCGAACTAGAAACCCTGAATGGAACTAGCAGGTACATCGTGGAAAATATCCGGGTTGTGCTCCCGCGTCAGTCAAAGTTCTGCGACCGACAGCGGTGCCTTCTTTGACGCTGGTCACTTGCTACCCGTTCTACTTCGTGGGCAGCGCCCCGCAACGCTACATCGTCACGGCCTCTCTTTCACCGGAGATAAAGGGCGACGCCGAGAACCTCGGCACGCCATCAGCAGCAATGAATTCAACAAGGAGAACACCAATGAACATCTTCAACAACAATTCGCGTTTGCTAACTAAAGGAGCCGCCGGCGCGGTGCTGGCGACAATACTGGCCCTGGGGACAGCGTGGGCTCAGGACTCGACCGTCACAACCACAACCCATGGACAACCCGCGTTCGACATGCAGGTGAAAAATGCGGAAGTCGTTTACGTCGAGGGCAACGATCTCGTGCTCAAGCTGGAGAATGGGCGCATCGAACACCTGGTCGTACCTGACAGCGACAAGTTCATGATCGACGGACATGAACTAACCGTCCACGAGCTCGTACCCGGAACGAGGCTGACGCAGACCATCACGACTACCACCACGCCGCGGTATATCAGCTCAGTGCGCACGCTTGAGGGCAAGGTGTGGCACGTGAATGCTCCCCGTTCCATCATTCTGACGCTGCCTGACCACAAGAACCATATCTTCGACGTTCCCAACGATGCCAAGTTCAGCATCAATGGGCAGGAGATGACAGTGTTTGATTTGCGGAAGGGGATGAATATCAAGGCGACGATCATGACCGATGACACACACACGATCGTGGAGCAGACCAAGGTCGCTGTCGGCCAGGCGCCGCCGCTGACCATGCCGCACGACTACGGCGTCCTGCTCTTCATGACGCCGCTGCAACCGCAGGTGACTCTGGCAAGCGCCGAACAACCCGCGGAGATGCTGCCGGAAACTGGAAGCGTGTTGCCGCTGGTTGGATTGCTGGGCACACTGGCGATTGCAATGTCGCTTGGACTGTGGGCTGTTCGACGGACCGGCACAATCTGATGTCTTGCTGAATGGCTCGTCCGGCGGCGACTGAGCGGGGCGGGCCTTCTTTAATAAGGATGATCAAAGGAATAGACAACATCAAAGGAGAAGTACTATGAAAACCATACTGATTACCGGCTGCTCCTCAGGCT
This sequence comes from uncultured Acidobacteriaceae bacterium, assembly GCA_963841945.1. GTDB lineage: Bacteria > Acidobacteriota > Terriglobia > Terriglobales > Acidobacteriaceae > Acidiflorens. The sequence continues at coordinate 439,802 of CAWJFC010000006.1, read as the reverse complement.
ACGGCCTTGAATCGGCTCGCTATTTCCTCTCGAGAGGCTGGAACGTCATCGCAACCATGCGGATCCCCCGCGAAGACGCTCTGCCGCGCTCGCAGTCGCTGCGTATCCTCCCGTTGGACGTGACGGATGAGAAGAGCATCGCGACGGCCATCAAGGCAGCCGGTGCGATTGATGTCCTCGTCAACAATGCCGGCATCGGCGTCGTCGGCGCTTTCGAAGTGACGCCTTTATCGCACATTCGCAAGGTCTTCGAGACCAACACCTTCGGCGTAATGGCGATGACCCAGGCCGTGATCCCGCAGATGCGCGAGCGGCGATCCGGCGTGATTGTCAATGTCACGTCCAGCACAACCTTGGCACCCTTCCCGTTGGCGGCAGCCTATACCGCGAGCAAGCAGGCCATCTTGGGATTCACCGGTTCGCTGGCTCAGGAGCTTGGGCATTTCAATATCCATGCGAAGCTGGTCGAACCCGGATACGCTCCGACGACGAGGTTCACGCAGAATACCGAGGTTCGCGTCGAAGACCTCATTCCGAGGGGCCTATGCCGACTTCGCCGCTCCAATTTTCGCGGAGTTTGCGCGACCGGCTTTGACTACGAAGGAAAGCGATGTAGCCGAGGCCGTGTGGCTGGCCGTGAGCGACACTTCCGGAAAGCTCCGTTTCCCCGCCGGAGCGGATGCGGTAGCTCTTTCACGCGATGTGCGATAAATGTCACCTATGGCGGTTGCGCCGTCATCTTTATCTATCGGCTGGCGGCCTCCGTCAACATAAGAAAGCCTTTTGTTCTAACGATGATCACAGGGCTAGCGACTGAACCGTGAGGCATGGCAATGGAACCCAATCCCATTCTCTTCCGCGATCTGACATACATATTTCTGGCCGCTGTGTTTGGAGGCCTTGTGGCATGGCGGCTTCGTCTGCCTTTGATCCTGGGCTTCGTGCTTGGCGGCATCGCGATCAGCCCGTTCACGCCCGGTCCCCATCTCTCGGACTTGCACACCTTCGAGGTGCTCGCCGAAGTCGGTGTGGTGCTGCTGATGTTCTCGGTTGGAGTCGAGTTCTCCATTCCCGAGTTGATGCGCGTGAAGTGGGTGGCACTGGCCGGCGGTCCGATTGGAATTCTCCTGATGCTGGGCCTGACGCTGGTCGCGGGAAAGATCACCGGTTGGAGCACAACCGAGAGTTTGGTGATTGGCGCTGCTGTTTCTGTGGCCAGCACCATGGTACTAGCGCGCCTGTTGAGCGACTCCGGAAGGCTCACCAGTACCTACGGACGCGTGATGATTGGCATCACGCTCGTCGAGGATCTCGCCGTTATTTGCATGACCGTCGTCATCCCAGTATTGGGCAGCTCGAAAGGCGGTGGTGTGCTGATGGCGGCCTGGGTTCTAGGTAAGGCCGTACTTCTTCTTGCGCCGCTGATTTTCCTGACGATCAAAGTAATCCCGCCACTGCTGCGACTGGTGAAGAGAACTTGTAACTCTGAGCTTCAATTGCTGGTTGCCATCGCAATTTGCCTCGGAACGGCGGTACTGGCTCAAAGCGTCGGGTTCTCGGTTGCACTGGGAGCGTTCCTTGCAGGTGTATCCATCAGCAGCCTGCCGGATCTTCACGACGCGCACGCGCAGGTTGTGCCTCTTCGAGATGCATTCGTGGCGCTGTTCTTTGTCTCGCTGGGAACGCTGATTGATCCCACTGTGCTCTTACACCACCTGCCGCTCCTCGGCTTGATGCTGCTGCTTATTATCGTCGGGAAATTCCTCGTCTGGACCGTCGTCGTGCGGCTTTTCCGTTACCCGGCACAGGAAGCCATCGCGGTCGCTGCGGGGCTGACGCAGATTGGCGAACTGTCATTCGTCGTGGTACAGGTGGCGCGGTCATCGGGGCTGGTGGATGAAGGTGTGTTCAGTACCGTCATTGCGGCCTCACTGATTTCCATTTTGCTGAACGTCTTTCTCGTACGAGTCGTGTTCGGCTGGGTCAGCCGGAAAAGGCCAGAAAACAGCCGTGGGCGCACCTCTGGTCCGGAAACAACATTCGTGAGCAGGCGGTGCAGGCGTGAAGGGCATCATCGCTTTCTTATTGCTGCTTTTGCTGATTTCACCGATGGCGAAGTCGCAGGGGCCTGCGGGCTCTGGGGAAACCGAGCCGATCGACAACCGGCTCTCATTCGATGACTTGGTGACGCTTTCGTCAACGCCCAATCCGGATGGCGATCTGCGCATGCGGCTGGAATAAGTTCTGGCCTCACCGATGGTTCGCAACAATGCCGTCGATGCAGGCGTGCCGCATCGACCGACAGTGGATGGCTTGGGTCCGGTGCTGCGCGTCGGATTGTGGAACATTGAACGTGGTTTGAATTTTGAGTTAATTCAAACGGCGCTGACAAACACGGCCGAATTCGAAGTCCTTGCCCAGAACAGCAGAAAGATGAGTGCCTCGCAGAGGAGGCGGTTGAATCACAGCTGGAGGTCTTGCGGAACGCTGACATTCTGGTTCTCAACGAAGTCGATGTGGGAATGAAGCGAACTGGGTATCGCGACGTAGCGGGCGAACTCGCGAAAGCTCTGCACATGAACTACGCGTATGGCGTTGAGTTTGTCGAGGTCGACCCTGTCTTCGAGTTGGGGGCCGAGAAGCTGCACCTGACGGATGCCCAACAGGACGAACGGCTGCAACAGGAGTTACAGGTGAACCAGCACCTCTATCGCGGTCTTCACGGAACCGCGATTCTGAGCCGCTATCCGATTCAAAGTGCCCGCATTCTCAGACTGCCAGCGTGTTACGACTGGTACGGACAAGAAGTCAAAGAAATTGCGCACATCGAAAAAGGCAAACGCTGGTCCGCTGGCCGTCTATTCAAGGAACGAATCGGGCGGGAAGTGCGCCGCGGCGGGCGCATGGCATTGATTGTGAGCGTGGCGATCCCTGACTCACGGACCGGGGCGGCAATTATCGCGGCCACTCACCTGGAGAACCGGTGCAAGCCGGCATGCCGACGCCGCCAGATGGAAGCTCTCCTGGACGACTTGAAGGAGGACAGGAATCCGGTGGTGATGGCGGTCGATCTCAACACTACCAGCGGGAATAACACGCCGACTTCGATCCGCAATGAGATCATAAGCCGGGTTACGGACTACCAATTCTGGATCAGCCAAACCGTTTCCTACTTCCACCCATTGGGGATTTACCAGCACGCCCTGTTCCCGGTTCGCTACTTTCACGGGTATCACGACCCAATGGTTTTTCATCTTCCGATTGTCTGGGACAACCGGAGCAACCACTCTTCAGGAGAGTGAAAAAGTTCCGCTTCGACGATGGCGGAGTCTTCGACTTTCGCGGCGATCCGGACCGAACGCAGGGCCGGCGAGGCCGCACTCTGTCGGACAGCAACGAACGGGGCGGAAAGGGCTTTATCCCGACGTACTCCTTTGCTCGCAACTACGGCGGAGTGGTCGGCCTCTACAAGCTGGAAACTGGATTTTTGTTAAACCTTTCAGACTGGACCGGAAGGGGCAAGCAGCAATGGAGTTGTTTGCGCCCTATTTCCCTCGGACCACGTGTGCAGACGAACGAATCGGTCGAGGAACGAATCGCAGATCACGTGCCGATGACAGTGGATCTACCGTTGGGCATGCCTTCGCCTTTGGTGCCGAGGTAGTTCTTGTGGCGAACTCAGGCGCCGAAGTTCTCATGTTATCGTTGACGGTACTTCGATTTGCACTTTCAGGTGTCTGGCATCGTGGAGGTGGTGCGCGTTGGCGAACGCGTCCTGTCGCGTGCCCGTTACCCGCCATGACATTTTCACGTACGAGTCGCATCCCCTTCTCCGTCGAGTTTGACCGTTTCGCTGCTCAGCAGAAGATGTGTCGGCACACGGTCGCTGGCGGCACCGGAGGATTACTTGAACCATCTGGTGTCAGATGTGTTGAACCACCGACCATCTACGTCGCGAAGTTAAACGCAATGGCGTCTGCTAGTTGTCGCGCTCAATCAATGTTTTCAGCACGGCTTTCACGGACACGATGCCTTTTCGCGAGCCGGTCTCCCCGCTCTCAAACTCGATCCAGCCTTCATTAAAACCGTCCAACATCTCAATCCGGGGCATAGGGTTTCTCATGCCCTGCGACCGGAATAGCTCTGCCCACCTATTTCGCGGAACTGCTTCCGCTGTCACGGATCGACCGAGCAAGTCGGCGAAAGCATTTGCGATCTGCAGAGGCGTCACCCGATGAGGCCCCTCCAACTCGACGACTCGCCCGCCGTTGTGCACATCTTGGAGAAGTTCGGCGGCGACCCGCCCTATGTCGGCAGTAGCTACCATCGGAAACGGCTTGTCCAGTGGCTGGAGGAAGCTGCAGATCACGCCATTACTACGCGCACCAGCGACATCCCAACGACAGTTTTCCAGGAACCATGCGGGGCGTAGAAACGTGATTGGCATGGACAAGTCATCGAGCGTGTGCTCGATGATACTATGCTGTGTCAGCAAAAGCGCTCAGTGACCCCAGAGCACGCCAAGTGACGCTGGAAGTCACTTTCGGGACAGCTTACGGGACAGCAAATTTCCTCTCGTAGTTGGGGTTCAACGCTCGGGTACTTTTTTCTTGCGCATGAGAGCGAACACGGCATTGTCTATACGAACGATGACTGCGCCCTTTAGTTCAGCGTAGTCGTAATCGTAGGACGGATCACCCGGTTGTAAGATCCTCGCGTTGTAGTCCTCACCTTCGCGCAAGCTACTGCAACTGGATCTCGCAGTGTGGCAGATCAGTGAGAACCTGTCGTCTGGAGCGTCTTTCCGGTACGCTTTGGCGAGTAGCATGGCGTGACCTTGGGGGTCGATGTGCTTGACGACTTTCGTCTCGGTCACCGTCACCATCAGCACATCAGAACGGGCGTCTTCCGCGAGCGCAGAAGGCGCTCGACTAGGCTTTCCGCTATAGCTAGGCACCGCATCAGAAGATACTGAGGGAACCTCTGTCGCAGTCGGCGGTGAAGGCGATTGGGCCGGCACGGCATCTTGGCTTGGCTGTGTTTCTTGGACAGGCTGCGCATAACGAGGTGTCTCCGCAGTCGATTGGACCGGGGGCACGTATGCTTCGACGGGTGACGCTTGTGCCTCGGCAGGGCGGCTCGAGGTCAAGTCTACTAGAGCGTTTACTCCGCTGGTGTAGCCCCCTGACACCTTAAGCTGATAGTTGCCACGTGGTGCGTCGAAGTAGATATAGCCGCGCTTGCTGACCCCGGGATTCAGCTGCTGAAGCTGGCTGAGCTGCGTGTCAGTCCATGTGTCGGTCTCACTGAACTCGCGCCCGGCGCTGTCCACAAGATTCACGATTGGACGTGTGCTACTCGTCGTGTCGTCGTTGCGCACGGTTAGGTTGACTACAACACAATTTCCGGAGTCGCAAAGCTTCATCCGGCCGAAATCGGGAAGCCATGGCTGGCTATCTACGCCATTCACAACATACGTCCAATAGCCCACGGTGAAGCTTTGTCCCACGGCGTGGATGACAGGAGCACTTTCCACCGATTGTGGGGCGACAGGCGCACTTTCCACCCATTGCGGGGATGTGCCTTGGTGAGTCTCATCGTGTGTGCCCAGCCAGTACAAGAACATCATCAACAATACAGCGACCACGATAACAACGGGGCGTTTGCCGAGAAAGGCATCGCGGCGACTTGGCGGTAGGTCCGCATGAACCGCAAGGGGCTCGGTTCCTAAACGAGTTCCGCAGGCTGAGCAGAATGCGGCCTGATCCGGCAATGCCGCACCGCAGTGATTGCAGTACATACCTATCTGGTGGCAAACGCCACGAATATTACAGGCCGTCCCCGTTGGGCGACAAGTGCAAGAATCACAGGCTAGAACGGGGTTGCTCCCTGCGGCATCCCCGCCACTGAGAAAGCACAGGCGCGTGAATGGCTAATCGTCGAATCTTCTGTTCTGGCTAGTCGCTTCCGACAAAAGCTCGAAAACTCGCCGGTGTCCCGAAGGCATCTCGGTAGCCAATGAGCCCTATGCCCGGTACAGTTCAATCTCTGAGAGTGAAACAGTACCCCGCAGCCTGATTCTCAGCAGTTTCCCATGCTCGCCATAGAAAAAGCCTTTCTTCCCGAATGTCTTTGCAACCGCATCGTCCAGCGATACGTCGAATGACATCCATCCATCACGCAACTGATTTCCGACAAGCTCCACCATGCCTTCGGTCCACGATTCTTCAAACCGAGTCGGGCCGATGTTGACGCCGAACTGAATCCATCGTTTGAAGTGGTTTCGCCCCAACCACCGTAGAGAGGATTTCAAGCTGCGTGTATATGACGCCATCTGTACCGAACTTGGCAGCAAATATCAAGCGATTACACTTCGTGGACTGTGCTTCTTTGATGACATAATCTAGAGCGTAGCGGCATGTCGGCGTGATCGAAAGCCCGAGAGGCACCGGTGCATCAGTCGATAACCGCGAGAACTCAACAGTCTGGTGGGTGCCTTCATCGGCGAATGTCCAACCGTGAGACAAGGGGGATTCATGCGGAAGATAATCGAACGAAATTTTCCCGAGAGTCGCGGTTGTCGCTTTTGCCGTCCGCTCCGCGCCAATCGCAGTCTTCCTGTTCTTGGCAAACATGTATACAGAGAACGTTGTCCACGCGCACGCCGTCATGGTAAGAGCTACGAAAGCAGCAACGTAATGATTCACAACGAGAGCTACAAGTGCCCGCTATTGCCAATAGACCGCCTAGAACGGAAGCGATCACTTGCACCGCCTGCCCTTTATTAGCGAACCATTTTTCCACGGAGAAAGCATAGTCTTGCCCTACAAAAGTCGCGATTTAACCAATCAAGAATCCCTAGAACTGCCATTAGCAAAATCGCTGTTCTCTCTAAGCCCCTCATTCCTTAGCCCCCAGGGACGGTAGTGTCCCGACTCTCTGGCACGCTGCACGCGCGGTCTCGGCTCGAACCTGTATCATCTCGGAGTGCCTTCCAAGGTGATTCAGGCGATCCTCCGTCACAGCAACGTCTCGGTCACCGAGTCGTATTACATTAAACCGATGAACGCCGACGTTCTGAGCGCGATGGCTGACCTAGAGCAGCGATTCGAGCAGGAGAAAACTTCTGCTCAGCCCTTAAGGGACAGCTTATTGGACAGTAAACCCGCTTTGGTCTCTCAGGCTGAAACGGTAAACTAAGTGGTATCACGTGGTTACGTCGCATCGGCCCCGTAGCTCAGTTGGATAGAGCAGCGGTTTCCTAAACCGTTGGTCGGCGGTTCGACTCCGCCCGGGGCCTCCACTTCATTCCCGCACGCCGCCCCTTCTCGCGGTCAGCCCTCGGAGTTTTCTTTTGCTCCGCGTTATGCTCCTCAAACAAAAATGAGGGCAGATACATCCGCAAAATCAAGCCTCAATGTTTAGCAAGACTCAGGTGGCGAAACGCCGGACGCGGATCTTTCTGAAGATCGGGCTGGCTGGCTTTGAGCAACTGCTCTCCGTCGGAGACTTGACCGAGCGCAACGAGGCAGGTGCCGAGCGCGCTTTGGGCTTCGGCGAATTGCCAGGGCAGAAGCGGAAATGGAGCCGATTGAGCGGAGGCTAAGGCTTCGCGCAGGATGGGCTCGGCTTCGGACGCTTTGCTTTCGGCGGTGAGAGCTTCTCCGAGGCGGACCTCGGCGGCGACGAGGCTTGGGTGTCCGGGAGAGAATTCTTTTTTGCGGATGTCGACCGCCTGACGGAGGAGCGGCTCGGCGCTGGCGGCGTCACCCTGAAAAAGTCGGGCTTCCGCGAGGTCGATCATAGCCGACACGGCCTGCGGATTTTTGTCACCGTGAAGTTGGTGAGCCATGTCGAGTACCTGGCGGGCATAGCGCTCGGCCGCGGCGTAGTCTCCGCGATCGAACTCCAGGAGGCCCAGACTGGCAGTTACGCGAACGCCCGACCAGTCGATTGGCCCGCTGGCCCTGGTGATGGTGTCGAGCGCTTGCTTGTAGTTTTTTTCCGCGTGGTCGTAGTCTCCTTTTTGCTGCAGGAGCCGGCCCCAGTTGTTGAGAGCGAGACCGAACAGCGGACTCTTTTCTCCGACCGTCCGGCGACGAATTTCCATGCTCTCGCGGAAGAGAGGCTCGGCGGCCTGCCAGTCACCCTTCATGAGTAGCAGATTTCCCAGGTTGTTGAGGGGATAGGCGAGATCGGGATGATTGTCGCCCAGGACTTTGTGTTGAATATCGATGACCTGGCGTTCGGTAGTCTCGGCTCCGGCGAAATCGCCGGCATCGATCAGAGCGCCGCCCAGGTTGTGCAGAGCCAGAGCAAACTCCGGATTGTCCGTGCCCTTATGCTGCCGCAGGTAATCGACCTGCTCTCGCAGCAGGGGCAGAGCTTCGGGATAATCGCCTTTGCGCTTCAAGAGCAGGGCGAGATAGTTTCGGGAGAAGGAATCGGTATTGAGTTCGCGGTCGAGAGCAACCGCCCGCCGGAGCACGGGCTCGGCATCGGCGTCATGATTCTCAAGATAGAGACACTCGCCGAGTTGGGAGAGACTCTGCGCGACAGCGAAATTGTGCTCGCCAAGATTCCGCTCCTGAATGGCGAGCGCCTGGCGATAGATAGGTTCCGCTTTAGCGTACTTGCCCTGCTGCCGGATCGCTATCGCGAGACTAAAAAGAGTGCCGGCAACATCCGCGTTATTTTCGCCCAGAGTTTTCCGGCGCAATGCATAGGCGCGGGTGAGCAGGATTTCAGCCTGATCGTAGACACCCAGGGTGGAGTAGGCTTTGCCGATGGCATCCAGCAAGTTGCCCTGTAACTCGGGTTCCTCGCCCAGTTCCCGGTCGACGCGTGTGACTCCCTGATCGAGCAGGTCACGCGGAGTGATGGGTTGGCCGTGGGTGCGATCAGGCGTAGCCGCTTCAAAAATGCCTTGCAGAAATTGCGATTCCCGCTGGGCGGCGAGGCGCTCTCGCGTCGCGCGCTTGGCGAGCAGACCCATGGCGATGCTGAAGCCAATCAAAGCCAGCGTGACCACGACCGCGACTGCGACAGCAGCTTTATGGCGGCGAATGAACTTGCCGGAGCGGTACTTCCAGTTGTCGGTACGAGCATGAACCGGATAGCCGGTGAGATAGGCCGTTATGTCAGAGGCGAAGGCAGATGCGGAGACATATCTGCGCGAGGGCTCCTTGCGCATGGCCTTAAGAACAATATTATCCAGATCGCCGCTCAGCTTTCGAGCGGCATCGGGCGGGGCCAGTTCAGCATTCTTCGTACTCGTCACGCTGGGCAAATCGGGATCTTGTTCACAGATAATTCTGGCCGTTTCGAAGGGACTGGTCGGATTGAGTTGGAATGGCCGCTTCCCTGCCAGCAGTTCATAAAGCACGACGCCTAATGCATACACGTCGGTGGAGGTGGTCACATTCTCGCCGCGTATCTGCTCCGGGCTGGCATATTCGGGGGTCATGATCCGCTCGGCGGTGCGGGTCTGGGCAAGCTGCCCACCTTCCGGATCGAGCAGCTTGGCGATGCCGAAATCGAGCAGCTTCGGAACCCCGTCCGCCGTGACCAGAATGTTGGCTGGCTTGATGTCGCGGTGCACAACCAGATGCTTGTGCGCGTATTCGACGGCGGAACATAGGATTGAGAAGAGTTGTAGCCGCTCTTCCGTTCCGAGACGATTGATCCGGCAATAGTCGTCGACGCGGATGCCGTCCACATATTCCATCACCAGATAAGGCATGCCTTCGCCGGTGATGCCGCCATCCAACAGACGCGCGATATTCGGATGATCAAGGTTGGCGAGGATCTGGCGTTCGCTGCGGAAACGGAGCAGCATGGCGCGGCTGGGCCCCAGTTCGCCTTGGACGGTCTTGATGGCAACCTGTTTCTGGTAGAGATCGTCGGCGCGCGCGGCCAGGTACACCTTGCCCATTCCGCCTTCACCGAGTACTTTCAGCACCTGGTAGGCGCCAATGCGTTTCCCCAACTCTTCCTCCGCAGCCCACTGTTGAGCCGCCTCCAGTACCGGCTCATGGAGAAATCCCATCGTTTGTCCGGCCGAGTGCAGGAGGGATTCCACTTTTTTTCGCAATTCCTCATTGCCCCCGCAGCTTTCCTCCAGAAATGCCGCGCGCTTGTCCTCTTCCAGCTCCAGCGCGGAATAGAAAAGGTACTCGATGCGGAGCCACCGGTTGGAGCGCGAAGGAGATCCCATGGATGCTCGTTCCTAGGCTGAGGGTGAGTTTTCGGTGAGTTCGCGATGCAGCCAGGCTTTGGCCAGTTTCAACTCGCGATGGATGGTGGCGGGAGAGATTTTGAGCGCGGCCGCAGCTTCGTCATAGGTGAGACCGCCAAAGCATAGCAGTTCGACAATTTCGCACTTGCGGGCGTCGAGTTCGGCGAGCTTTTGCAGCGCCATGTCCAGCGCGACAATTCCGCCGGTCATCTGCGGCCCGATCATAACCGCCTGATCGAGAGAAATTGTCTCCGCGCCGCTGCCGCGCTTCTGGCGGCGGCCGGCTTTCGCGTGATCGACCAAAATGCGGCGCACCAAGCGAGCGGAAAAAGCAAAGAAGTGTACCCGGTCCTGCCAGTCCACGTCCGCATCGACCAGGCGGAGATAGGCTTCATGCACTAACGCGGTCGCGCGCAGCGTATGGTCCGGGCGCTCCGAGCGCAAACTTACTGATGCCACCTTGCGGAGCTGCTGGTAGACGATCGGCATCAGTTGATCGAGCGCTGCCTTGTCGCCATTCCCCCATTGCTTGAGAAGGCGGGTTACAGTCTGGCGCTGGGAGGAGTTTTCCGTCATTTTGGTCCCGAGTCAAGCATCCTGCGGGCGTTTCGAAATGACGCCGGGAAATTTCGAGGATTATAACTCAGGCTAACGGGTAACCGGATCAGGGTGAGGAACCGGGGACCCAACAATGCCTTCTGCAAATTGAGCAATTTTGAACAGATTCCCGAATTGGTATTGTTGTACTTTGCTTCACTAACGAGCTATGCGGCCCACCGTGGCCGTTTGCTCCAAACGAGCTATGCGGCCCCAGCGGTCGTTTGCTCCCTCAAGAATGGCACTGCCAGGTGAGGGCTGTGCCATTCTTTTTGGGACGAACGATTTTCGTCAGAAGCGGCCCCGCCCAGGCGGGATCGATCGCAACGGCGTCGCGAGTCAGAATGGTCGTCCGATCTTCCAGCAACTTCATATTTCAAGACTGTGAAAAGATGACGCCTTTCGCGGCTATTTGAGTAATTGAGCAATAGTGAGCAGTCTGCTTTAGCCAAGTGGTTGAAGATTACCTTGAAGGAGCCCTATGCCCAACTTACTTCAACGTGCCGTCGGGGACACAGTAGTCCTGTGCATCGACGACGACCCCGCAATATTGGAATGCGAAAAGAGGTTTCTCGAACTCTTTGGGTATAGCGTTCTAACCGCAGCCAGCGGCAACCAAGGACTCGAACTGGCTTCCATGCATCCCGTCGATGTTGTCGTCGTGGACTATTCCATGCCCGGGATGACTGGACCAGAAGTTGCGACCGAGATCAAACGCCTGCGACCGCGCGCGCCGATCATCATGCTCTCCGGCGCAGTCGATATTCCAAAGCACGCCCTGAAGACCGTAGACGCCTTCGTAGCCAAGGATCGCCTGGGTAGCCAGTTGCTGCCCGTGATTGCTGAATTGCATAAAGGCGGAGCCGCCAGCGCGGAACTGCGATCGTCCCTTTAGCGCCAATGGAATCTGTTCGAGTATGTGATTTGCGGGAGCGGTGTCCAACAATGGAAAGAATTTATTCGTCCTGGTTCAGACTCTCTCTGGGAATGTTGCTGATATTTGGACTCAGCATTATTCCGATGGTTGCGAGGGCAGCGGCTAAAGCGGCAGTCGTCGGAGACTGGGAAGGAACGCTTGATCCGGGGGCCCAGGCCAAAAAAAGAATCGTGGTGCATATATCCGTGGCGCAAGACGGGAGCCTAAGCGGCACCATTGACTATCCTGACCAGGACGTTTCTGGAGTCCTTATCACGGCCATCACCTATCGAGACTCCACCCTGCACTTCGAGAGCAGTTCCTCTCTAGGCGCTTATGACGGCACCTCCAACCCAGACAATTCGGAAATCAAAGGAACCTGGAAGCAAGGCGGCGCTGGCGTAAATCTCACCCTTAAGCGGACGCCTTAGAGCGCCTCGCCATCCCGATGCCGGAGCATCCGCCGCCTACGAAGTGCACGATTTCGAGTTGATCTCCGTCCTTGAGCGTGGTTTGAGGCCAGCGGTCGCGGGAGACGATTTCGCGGTTGAGTTCGATGGCGACGCGGTCAGGCTTCATCGCGAGTTCGGCGACCAATGCGGCAAGAGTTTCGGCGGTGGAGGTACGGGACTCGCCGTTGATGATCAGAGTCATGGTTGCAGACTGAGTTTCGCAGACCGGGGAAGGTTGGGCAATCTGTAAGAAGGTAAAATCTCTGTGTCGCCTGGACCTCCCGATAGAGACCCGCGCAGGCATCAAGGACGACCCGACCCGGCTTGCCGGCCAGCAGCCCGGCGTTAGCCCTTGCGCAGCTGGAATTTGCGGGTGGTGGTTCGACCCTGAAAGCTGGCTTGCACCAGGACGGACGAATCGGGCAGGGCGTTCTCGTCTACCTGGACGCTCATTTCGGCGCTGCCCTGGGCGTCGCTTAACACCTGGGCATAATACGGGGCGGCGTTCGGGCGCGCGAAACGGAAGGTCAGGCGCGCGCCCTGAATGGGCTGGCCGGCTTCGGTGACGCGGAGATTCATCATGAGCGAGCCGCCGGAGTGGACGGAACCGGCATTGGTCCACTGCAGATCGAGCTCTTTTACGGCGGCCAGAGTTTCGGGCGTGTCGCGCTTGTCGAGAATGGAGTCGAGACGGCCTTCGCGGATGGCGTCGAGGACTTCGCGGTGGAGATCGCGCAGGAGTTTTTCCTTGTCTTGGTCTTTGGCTGGATCGTTCGCTCGATGATCGGCGGGGCCCGCTTCGCCGGAAGCATTCACATTGGAATCGGCGGCGTTTGAGTTGGCCGCGTTCTTGGCAGCAGCCGCCCAGGAAACGGCGCGTTTGCCAATGCAGCGGCCACGCACGAAGACCTGGGTTTGCAGGAGCTGATCGCCTTCGCGCGCTTCGCTCTGCACGTGATAGACAGTGTCGTCGTGACGAATATCGGTGTTAAAACCGAAAATCATAGGTCCATCTTTCGTTCCATCTTCTGCTCGAGCTTGCGAACGCTCTGCGCTGTTGGCGGATTGCAGATTAAACCGCTGTAAAATCCTGCACTTTGCTTGACACCACTGCCAGCCAAAACTAATCTAGAGAGTTTAGTATTGCGCTTGGCGCGAATTATATATAGCTCGTCCTATGCCAGACAATCACTTTGCCGGTTACCTTCCCTTGCTGATGCATTTTGCGATCGCATTGGGCCTTGCGACCGCCATTGTTTTGCTCTCCTACTTCATCGGCCAGCATAAGCCCGGGCGGGCCAAAATGTCTGCTTACGAATGTGGGGTGCAGCCCATCGGCGATGCCCGCGGGCGCTTCTCGGTCAAGTTCTACATGGTGGCCATGCTCTTTATTCTCTTCGACGTGGAAGCTGTCTTCCTTTATCCCTGGGCGGTCATCCTGCGGGAACTGAAGATGTTTGGCTTCTGGGAGATGATGGTGTATATCGCCATCGTGCTGGTGGGGCTCTTTTATGTATGGAAAAAGGGCGTGCTGGACTGGGGTCTGAGCGCCGCCCAGCGGGGGGACATGTAAGTGCCGCTTGCTCCCCCGATCACTGACATTGAGCAACTGAAGTCGCATCCGGCGCTGGGGCGGCTGATGGAGTCGATTCCCGCGGCGGTGACGGCGGCGAAATTTGACCGCGAAGAGCTGACCGTGTGGATCGACAAAGGGTCGATCCGCGAAGCCTGCGCGATTCTACGGGACTATGACAGTTGTCCTTTTAATTATCTCGCCGATCTTACCTGCCTGGACTGGTATCCTTCCGAGCCGCGCTTTGAAGTGGTCTATCACCTCCTGTCGATTCCGACCAAAGAGCGCGTGCGCCTGAAGGCGCGGCTGGATGGATCGAGCGCGTCGATTGAATCGGTGACATCGGTGTGGCCGGCCGCGAACTTCTACGAACGCGAAGTCTTCGATCTGTTTGGCGTACGCTTTACCGGACACCCCAACCTGAAACGCATCATGATGCCCGATGACTGGGAAGGCCATCCCCTGCGGAAGGACTATCCGGTGGAGGGATACCGCTAGTCATGCCGCCACTTCAACCGAGTCTCGCCGAGCCCGGACAGGACAATACGCTTGTCCTGAATATGGGGCCGCAGCATCCGTCAACGCACGGCGTGCTGCGACTGGTGCTTGAGATTGATGGCGAAACAATCGTGCGGCTGAAACCTGAGATTGGGTATCTGCACACCGGCATTGAGAAGACCTGCGAGGCGAAATTCTATCAGCAGGTGGTGCCGCTGACGGACCGCATCGATTACCTCTGCCCGCTCACCAATAATCTGACTTATTGCTTGGCCGTCGAAAAGCTGCTGGGGCTGGAGATTCCTCCCAAAGGCGCAGTGGATGCGGGTTTTGATGAACGAGCTGACCCGCATCAATTCGCACCTGGTCTGGCTGGGCACGCACGCCATGGACCTCGGCGCGATGACCGTCTTCCTTTATTGCTTCCGCGAGCGCGAGGACATTCTGCGATTTTTCGAGATGGTCAGCGGACAGCGGATGATGACTTCCTACTTCCGCATCGGCGGGCTGGCGCTTGAGCCGCCGCTGGGCTTCTTTGAGAAGGTCAAGAAGTTCGCCGACCGCTTCCCGGGCAACGTTGATGAATACGAGGGCTGCTGACGGGGAATCCGATTTTCCAGATGCGCGTTAAAGGTGTGGCTAAGCTGAGCGCCGAGGACGCGATTGCTCTGGGCGCTTGCGGTCCGACGTTGCGTGCGAGCGGCGTGGATATTGATTTGCGGCGCGACGCTCCCTATACCGGGTACGAGAATTTCAAGTTCAACGTACCAATCAACGACGGCTGCGATGTGTGGGCGCGGTATGTTTGCCGCGTGCAGGAACTGCGCGAGTCGATCGGCATTGTGCAGCAGGCGCTGGCAGGAATGCCGGAAGGCCCCGTAAAAGCCGATGCACCGAAGGTGGTGCTCCCTGATCGCGAGAAGATGAAGACGCAGATGGAAGCGCTCATCTATCACTTCAAGATCATCACCGAAGGCTTCACGGTTCCGGCGGGCGAGGTTTATCAGGCGGTGGAATCGCCACGCGGCGAGATGGGCTATTACATCGTGAGCGACGGGACCGCGAAGCCGTATCGAGTGCACATGCGCGGACCGTCCTATGCGAATCTGCAGGCGCTCGCCAAAATGTGCGAAGGGTATTTGATTGCCGACGTGGTTGCGGCGATCGGAAGCATTGATGTCGTGCTCGGGGATATTGACCGGTGAAATTTTCGGAAGAGTTCGAATCGCGTTTTTCGGACATGCTCACGCACTATCCGACTAAAAGATCGGCGCTCGTCCCGACGCTGCTTTATGCGCAGGATGAGGTTGGGTATTTAAGCGATGAAGTGGTTGCTGAACTGGCGAAGCGACTTGATTTAACCGAACTCGATGTGCGGAACGTGATCAGCTACTACTCGATGCTGACCACTAAGCCGCGCGGCAAATACAACGTGCAGGTCTGCACCAACATCGCTTGCATGTTGCGCGGCGGCGAGGAACTGCTCGACCACTGCAAGAAGAAACTGGGCGTTGGGCACAAGGGCACGACCGACGACGGCCTGTTTTCGCTGGAGGAAGTCGAATGCATCGGCGGTTGCAGCTGGGCTCCAGCCGTGCAAGTGAATTACGACTATCACGAGAACCTGACAACCGAGAAGATGGACAAGGTTTTGGACGAGTATAAGAAGAAGGGAACGCAGTAATCGGGTGATCCGGCCATCGGGTGATTGGGTGATTTGACCACCCAATGCCCCGATAATCCGATCATCCGATGACCCGATTCAATGGCTTATTTGGTCTCCCATCCCGACGAGGTAAAAGTTGTCTCGCGCCGCTTTGGACAGGGCGCTACCGACATCAATCGCTACCTCGAACTCGACGGCTACAAGGCCGTGCAGAAGGCGCTCGGCATGGGCCCGGACGCGATCATTAATGAGGTCAAGAATTCCGGGCTGCGCGGGCGCGGCGGCGCGGGATTTTCGACC
This sequence comes from uncultured Acidobacteriaceae bacterium, assembly GCA_963841945.1. Lineage (GTDB taxonomy): Bacteria > Acidobacteriota > Terriglobia > Terriglobales > Acidobacteriaceae > Acidiflorens. Next base: position 423,563 of record CAWJFC010000006.1, on the reverse strand, counting down.
GGGATGAAGTGGTCGTTTGTGCCCAAGCAGTCGGCCAAACCGAAATATGTTCTCTGCAACGGTGACGAGAGCGAGCCCGGCACCTGCAAAGACCGGCTGATTTTTGAGCACGATCCGCATGCGGTGATCGAAGGCGTAATGATCGCCTCGATTGCCGTCGGCGCGCACACGGGATACATCTACATTCGCGGCGAGTATCGCTACCTGTCGGTCATCATGCAGAAGGCGATCAAGGACGCATATGCGAAGGGCTTTCTCGGTAAGAACATTTTTGGCAGCGGATACGATCTCGATATTCACTGGCACGGCGGCGCCGGCGCGTATGAAGTTGGAGAAGAGTCGGCGCTGATGGAGTCGCTCGAAGGCAAGCGCGGCATCCCGCGCATTCGTCCGCCGTTTCCGGCCGTGGTCGGGCTGTGGGGAGGGCCAACGGTCATTAATAATGCCGAGACTCTGGCCAGCGTGCCTCCAATCATTCTGGGCGGCGCGGAGGCGTATGCGAAGGTCGGCACACCGAAAAACGGCGGCACGCGCCTGTTCTGCCTCGCCGGACACCTGAACAAGCCAGGTGTTTATGAACTGCCAATGGGTTACAACCTCAAGAAGATGATCTACGAGGTGGGCGGCGGAATTCCGAACGGGCGGAAGTTGAAAGCCGTGGTGCCGGGCGGATCGTCAACGCCGGTGCTTTTGCCCAGCGAGATCGACGTCGCCATGGATTTCGATTCGGTGGCGAAAGCCGGATCGATGCTGGGCTCGGGCGGCGTGGTTGTGCTCGACGACACTACCTGCATCGTTAAGTTCGCGCTGCGCACCATCAAGTTTTATCAGCATGAGAGCTGCGGCTGGTGCATTCCCTGCCGCGAAGGCACCGACTGGCTGAAGAAGACCTTGACGCGCTTCCATAATGGCGGCGGCGTGATGAAGGATATCGACAACATTTATTACCTGTCGGAAAACATGCTGGGGAAGACATTTTGTCCGCTGGGCGACGCGGCCGCAATGCCGACCATGGCGTTCGTGAAAAAGTTTAGGCAGGAGTTTGAAGACCATTTGGACGGCAAACCCTGTCCTTACGAGAATGCAGCGGTGCTGGTGTAGGGGAAGTTTGTAATTGGTAATTTGTAATTTGCATTTGAAGCCCGCCTCGGCGCAACTTGGGGTTTCAATTACAAATTAGAAATCACAAATTACAAATGCCTGACGTAAATCTCACTGTCGACGGCAAGAAGCTCACCGCCCCCGCGGGCACTTTGCTTATCGAAGCCTGCAAATCGGCGGGCATCGAGGTGCCCTCTTTCTGCTATTACCCCGGGCTCTCGCTCCAGGGCGCATGCCGCATGTGTGTCGTAAAGATCGAGAAGATGCCCAAGCTCCAGACCGCCTGCACGACCGTCGTCGGCGAAGGCATGGTGGTCACGACCGACAGCGATGAGGTTCGGCAGGCGCGCAAGGCGATGGTCGAGCTGTTACTCGGCAACCATCCGCTGGATTGCCCGGTATGCGACGCGGGCGGCGAATGCGAATTGCAGGACATGACGTTCGCCTACGGTGCCGGCGAATCGAAATACACCGAGGCGAAGAACCATCGCGAGGAGCAGCAGTGGTCGCCGGTGGTTTATTTCGACCGGCCACGCTGCATCCTTTGTTATCGCTGCGTGCGCGTGTGCGGTGAGGGTATGGACGTATGGGCGCTGGGCGTGCAGAACCGCGGCGTCAGTTCGATTATCGCGCCCAATCAGAGCGATCATCTCGAGTGCGAAGAGTGCGGCATGTGCATCGACATCTGCCCGGTCGGCGCGCTCACCTCAGGCGCGTACCGCTACAAGACGCGGCCCTGGGAGATGAACCACGTCGCCACCGTCTGCACGCATTGCGGCGACGGCTGCAAGACGACTTTGGGTGTGCGCCGCTCGGACACCGGCATGGAAATTGTGCGCGGCGATAATCGCGACAAGAGCGGCATCAATGGCGACTTCCTCTGTGTGAAGGGGCGCTACGCCTTCGACTTCGCACACAACGAAGAGCGGCTGATGACGCCGCTGATTCGCAAGAACGGCAAGCTCGAGCCGGCGACGTGGGAAGAGGCGTTTGAACTGATCGGGCGCCGCTTCCGCGAAGTTCGCGACAAGGACGGCGGCGCGGCCATTGGTGTGGTCGGTTCGACGCGCACCACTAACGAAGAGAATTATCTGCTCTCGAAATTCGCGCGCGTGGTGCTGAAGACTAATAATGTCGATCATCATCGCACCGCCGACTTCCCTGCCCTGGCGGCCGCGCTGCACGGCAAGCCGGGCAAAACGGCTTCGATGCGCGATGTGCTGAATGCGCCGGCGATTCTGCTGATCGGCAACGATCCGACGAACCAGCATCCGCTGCTGGCCTGGCAGATTCGAACCAACGTGCGCCTGCGCCGGGCGAAGCTCTACGTCGTCAATTCCGCTGAGATCAAGCTGAAGAAGCAGGCGGTGGGCTTTGGATCGATTCCCGCGGGCGCCGAAGCGAAAGCCGTTGCGTTCCTTGGCGGGGACGATTCCGCGCTCGACGCGCTTACGGGCGCGGGCACGGTTCGCGAGGCATGGACCGCCCTGCGCGATCAGATTCGCGCTGAGCAGAATCTGGTGATTGCTTTTGGCTCGGAGTTGCGCGGAGCGGAGATCGAAAAGCTGGCGGCATTTGCCTCGTCGCTCAATGGCGCGAAACTGATCTGCCTTGGCGACTACTCCAATTCGCGCGGCGCGGCTGATATGGGGCTCTACCCTGACCTGCTGCCCGGATACGAACCGCTGGCCGAGAGAGGCAAGTTTCATGAGGAATGGGGACAGCTTCCTGCGGAGAAAGGTCTGACGCTGCCCGAGATGATCGAGGCGGCCCGGGCCGGAAAGCTGAAGGCGCTTTACGTTGCCGGCTCGAATCCGGTGGGGCGGCTGGCGGTTGATCCGTTCGCGCTCTCAAAGAGTTTCGTCGTGGTGCAGGATATGTTCCTGACCGAAACGGCTGCGATTGCCGACGTAGTTTTGCCCGCGGCCAACGCGTACGAAAAGTCCGGCACCTGCACCAACACCTGCGGCGATCTGCAACTGGTCAAGAAGGCGGGCGAGGTTACCGACTGCAAATCCGACTTTGAAATGATCGTCCGCATTGCGGATGCGATGGGCTTCGACGTACACGGCCTCGTTCCCTTCGGTGGCGGCACACATTCTGACATGGGACAGAGTCGCGGTGCACAGTCGGGCGAGGCCGACCGGCATGCGGTTTGGCTCGAGGCGCATAACCTGGAGCCGAAGATGACGCCCTTCGATCCGATGGCGATTCTCGACGAAGTTCAACGCGTGGTTGCAGGCTATGACGTTTCGCGCATCAACCTGCTGGCTGGAAACGATCAGCATATTGAGATTGCCGAGTGCGGCGTGGGCGCGGTAGATAGGCCCGAGCTGATCGCTCCCGCGAACGACGGTCTGTTCAGTTCTGGGACGCTGGGACGGTATTCGAAGACTTTGAATTCGGTGATGGAAAATAAGTCGGCTGACGTTGAATTTGCCGCGGACTAGAACCAGGATCAAAAGCACGCGGACAAGAGTGTCCGCGCCACATAGGGCTGGAAGGTTGAGTAAAAGGTAACCGGTTGAGCATAACGACGTTTGCCATCATCTCGATTATCAAGTCGCTGGCCGTCATCGGCGTGCTGCTGACGGCGGTGGCTTACAGCGTCTGGCTGGAGCGCAAGGTGTCGGCGCATATCCAGAATCGCTGGGGACCCACGCGAGTCGGGCCGTTTGGGCTGCTGCAGCCGCTGGCGGACGGCGTGAAATTTATTTTTAAAGAAGACCTCACGCAGCCCCACGTCTACAAACCGCTTTACATCGCAGCGCCCATGATCGCGATGGTCTTTGCCATCACGTCCATTGCTGTGATTCCATTCGGAAATTACGTCGACGTTGGGCCCTGGGGCACTTATCTTCAGGTTACGGACCTGAACATCGGGCTGCTGGTCGTGCTGGGCATTACCTCGATGGGTGTGTACGGCGTGGCGCTGGCGGGCTGGGCTTCAAACAACAAATATTCGCTGCTCGGCGGACTGCGAGCCAGCGCGCAGATGGTGAGCTACGAAGTGTCGCTCGGCCTGTCGCTGGTGGGTGTTCTGATTATCACCGGAAGCCTGAGCCTGCGCGACATTGTGGAACATCAGCGGCACCTGCACTGGAATATTCTGCTTCAGCCTGTGGCGTTTTTCATTTATCTGATTTCGGCGTATGCGGAGACTAACCGTACGCCGTTCGATTTACCGGAAGCGGAGTCGGAATTGGTGGCGGGATATCACACCGAATACAGCGCGATGAAGTTCGCCATGTTCTTCATGGCCGAATACGCCAACATGGTCACGGTCGCCTGCTTGGCGACTCTGCTCTTTTTCGGCGGATGGCTCGGTCCCGTTTTCGGGCCGCCGATTTTGCAAGCTGTGCTGCCGGTCATCTGGTTTTGCGTGAAGGTTTTCTGTTTCATGTTTCTATACGTTTGGGTGCGCTGGACTTTGCCGCGCTTCCGCTATGACCAGTTGATGGCGTTCGGCTGGAAGGTTCTGCTGCCGCTGGCCATGGCAAATATTGTGGTGACCGCGCTGATTGTGGCGTGGATGTCTTGAAAGCAGTTCTCAGTTCCTGGTGCTCAGTCCCCAGTTCGAACCTGGGTTTACTGAGAACTGGCAACTGAGAACTGAGAACTGATTGCAATGTTTCACTTAATCCTATTTCTCTTTTTCGGCGTGATCTGCGTGGCGGGAGCAATCAACCTGCTGGCGCAGAGCCATCCCATCGACAGCGCGCTCTCGCTGATCGTGGTGATGGCCTCGCTCGCTGCTGAATATCTACTGCTAGGCGCGGAGTTCGTCGCCGCCGTGCAGGTCATCGTTTATGCCGGCGCGATCATGGTCCTCTTCGTGATCACCATCATGCTCTTGAATGCTGGCAAAGAGGAGCACACCAAGGGCAGCCGGGTCGCCATTCTGATCGGCGTGCCCGGAGTGTTGATCGGCGCGGTGCTCGTTGCCTGGACCCTTCTTGCTCGCGGGCATACCGTCTCGGTGCCGATTGGCGCGCTGCCCGGCGGACCAGTGGAGATCGCGAGATTACTCTTTCACGAATTTCTGCTGCCCTTCGAGGTCACCTCAGTGCTGATCTTGATTGCCATCATGGGCGCGGTGGTGCTCGCCAGCCGGCCGGAGGCGATTGCGCATCATCCAGCGCAGCCGGAACAGCCCGACCGGTTGCCCTCGAAGCAAAGCGACGCGCCACAACTGGTGGCCACGGGAAAGGAGCACTAGGAAGATATGGTTCCTCTCTCCTACTATCTGGTGCTCGGCGGAATTCTCTTCGTCTGCGGCGTGCTGGGCTTTCTGATCAAGCGCAACATCATCACCATCTTCATGTCGATCGAGCTGATGCTGAACGGCGTGAACCTTTCGTTCGTGGCGTTCGCGGCGCAGTGGCACTCGCTGAGCGGGCAGATTTTTGTCTTCTTTGTAATGGTTGTGGCCGCGGCAGAAGCCGCCGTCGGTCTGGCCATCATCATCGCCGTCTATCGCACGCGTGAAACTTTGAATGTCGACCAACTGAACCTGCTCAAGCTATGACGCCGAATCCATATCTCTGGTTGATCCCGATCCTGCCGCTGGCGGGCGCGGCCATCAATGGCTTCTTCGGACGGCAATCGTCGAAGCGGGCGATCACGGCCATTGCGCTCACTTTCTGTGGGGCGGCGTTCGCATTGGCCTTGTTCATCGCGCTCCGGTTTTCGTCTGCCTCCGCTCCTTATTATTTCGATCTGGCACACTGGCTGCGCTCAGGCGATTTCCACGTTGACTTCAGCTTCTATCTCGATCAGCTCTCGCTAGTCATGATGCTGGTTGTAACCGGCGTCGGCTTTCTCATCCACATTTATTCGGTCGGATACATGTGGGACGACGATGGCTACTACCGCTTCATGGCCTACCTCAACTTATTCATGTTTTTCATGCTGACCCTGGTGCTGGCCAAGAACTATCTCATGATGTTCATTGGCTGGGAAGGCGTGGGCCTCGCGTCGTACCTACTGATTGGCTTCTGGTTCATTAAAGATTCGGCGGCCTCGGCTGGAAAGAAAGCGTTCATCGTCAACCGCATTGGCGACTTCGGATTTTTGATCGCGCTGTTTTTGATGATCAAGCATTTCGGCACACTTGATTTCCCGACCCTGTTCGCGAAAATTCAGCCGCTGGGCGTTGAGACTGCCGGAGCCGGACTGCTCACTGCGATCGGCCTGCTGTTAATGGTTGGCGCGGCCGGCAAGTCGGCGCAGATTCCACTTTACATTTGGCTTCCCGACGCCATGGAAGGCCCGACACCGGTCTCCGCTTTGATCCACGCGGCCACCATGGTTACCGCGGGTGTTTATATGGTTTCGCGCTCGCACATGATCTTTGAGCGCGCGCCGTCGGCAATGACGGTGGTTGCCATCATCGGCACGCTGACCGCGCTCTTCGCCGCGACCATCGGCATCGCGCAGACCGATATCAAAAAAGTTCTCGCTTACTCGACCGTCTCGCAGCTCGGCTACATGTTCATGGCCTGCGGCGTAGGTGCGTTCTCTGCCGGCATCTTCCACCTGATGACGCACGCGTTCTTCAAAGGGCTGCTCTTCCTGGCAGCGGGCTCGGTCATTCATGGCGTCGGCGGCGAACAGGACATGCGCAAGATGGGTGGCCTGCGGCGATACATGCCGATCACGTTCATCACCATGGGCATCGCCACGCTCGCGATTGCGGGGGTTCCCCCCTTCGCCGGGTTTTTCTCGAAGGACGAGATTTTGTGGAAGGCTTACTCCAGCCCCTCGGGTAGCTGGGTCTACTGGCTGATCGGTGTCATCACCGCGTTCATCACGTCGTTCTATATGTTCCGTCTGATGTATATGACGTTTGGCGGGGACGACTATCGCGGCGCAGACGGGCACGGCTCCGCGAGCCACGGGCACGCTGCCTCACATGGGAACGCGGCGCACGGACATGATTCACATGGACATGGCGAGCCGCATGAAAGCCCTTGGGTCATGCTGGCTCCGCTGGTGGTTCTGGCGGTTCTATCGGTGGTCGGAGGATGGATCGGAATCGGCGGACGGTTCGAGCATTTCCTGGCACCCGTGTTTCAGTCTGGCCCCACGGCTGAACTCGCTCGCGAAACTGGCGGCGAGGCCTCCGGGCAGCTTACCGAGAAATTGCTGATGGGCATCTCGATTCTGGCGGCGTTCGGTGGATGGTTCTTTGCGTGGCTCCTCTACAGCAGCAAACCGCAACTCCCGGCGCGCATCGCGCGGGGTCTGGGTGGCCTGTATGAAGCCGTCGTACACAAGTACTACATCGACGAACTTTACGCGGCGCTCTTCGTCAAGCCGCTTATCGACGGCTCAACGACAATCCTTTGGCATGACATCGATCAGGGAGTCATCGACGCCACCGTCAATAATTCGGCCACCGCGGCGCGGCACGTCTCGGATGAAGTGCGGCATATGCAGTCCGGCAATTTGCGCTCGTACGCGGGGTGGGTCGCGGCAGGCGGCGCGCTGGTGATCGCTTACATGGTTTGGATGGGGGTGCGGTGATGGATAAACTTAGCCCCGTCATTCTCACGCTGGTCACGTTTATTCCCGCTGTCGGCGGCATTCTCATTCTGCTGATTCCGCGCCGCGATCGCGATATCAAACAGTTCGCGCTGGTCATCTCACTGCTGGCGTTCGTCGCTTCGATCCATTTGCCCGTGCACCTGCATCGAAACCTGGCCGGCTTTCAATTCGAAATCGACAAACCCTGGATCGCCAGCCCCAACATTCACTACCACATGGGGATTGACGGGATCTCGGTGTGGCTGGTCGTGCTGACTACGTTCCTCACGCCGCTGTGCGTGCTGATCTCCTGGAAGTCGATTCACGAGCGGGTGAAGGAATTCTTCATTCTGCTGCTGTTGCTTGAGACCGCACTGATCGGCGTGTTTACCTCGCTCGACCTCTTCCTCTTCTACTTCTTCTGGGAAGCGACGCTGATTCCGATGGCGCTGCTGATCGGGATGTACGGGCACGGGCGCAAGGTTTATGCGGCCGTCAAGTATTTCCTGTTTACGATGATCGGGTCGATGTTCATGCTGGCGGCGATTATTTGGCTGTACACCCATACGTCGCCGAGCAGCTTTGACTTCGCCGAGATCCAGCGCCAGATTCATGCCGGGACGATCCCCGGATTTTCAACGGCTGCGCCCTGGCTTTTCCTGGGATTCTTTGTCGCGTTTGCGGTTAAGGTTCCTATCTTCCCTCTCCATACCTGGCTGCCCGATGCACACGTGGAGGCGCCGACGGCCGGCTCCGTGCTGCTGGCTGGCGTGCTGTTGAAGATGGGCACTTACGGCCTGCTGCGGTTCAATCTCTCGCTGTTTCCGGAGCAGGCGCACCGCAACGCATCCTGGATCATGGTGCTGGCGCTCATCGGCATCATTTACGGCGCGCTGGTCTCGCTTGTTCAGCCGAATTTGAAGAAGCTGATTGCCTACTCTTCGGTCAGCCACCTCGGCTTCGTTGTCCTCGGAATTTTCAGCTTCACTACCGCCGGGCTCAACGGCGCCATGTTCATCATGCTCTCGCACGGCGTCGCCACCGGCGGACTCTTCATGCTGGCGGGCATTTTGTATGAGCGTCGCCATACCTATGAGATCGCCGAGTTCGGCGGCCTGGCGACTCCCATGCCGAAGTACGCGACGTTCTTTCTGGTCACCGTTTTGGCGTCCGTCGGCCTGCCGCTGCTGAACGGGTTCATCGGCGAGTTCCTGGTTTTGAGCGGGGCGTTTGAGGCTCGACCTGTTTACGGCATTCTCGCGGCCACCGGAGTGATCTGGAGCGCCTGCTACCTGCTCTGGATGTATCAGCGCGTCTTCTATGGCAAGGTCACACACGAGGTGAATAACACGCTGCCCGACCTGAATCTGCGAGAGAAGTCGGCGCTGGTGCCGATTGCCGTCGCCGCCCTCGTGATGGGCGTGGCACCAATTATGTGGCTCAACGCCATCGATCCGGCAGTGCACTCGGCGCTTGCTCCCTACGCGCAATACATGGCTAAGGTGGTGGGCCAATGACGTTAATGATGGCTCACTCACTTCATGGTTTTCTGGCGATGGGAACTTTTACTTCCCCTCCACTCGACGACTACCTGCGCATTCTGCCGGAACTCGTCCTTTCGATCTTCGGCATGATCGTGATGGTCATTGATCCGCTCCTCGATCCTGAGAGCAATCAGAAGCCGCTCGGCTTTATCGCGCTGATCGGGGCGCTGACCGCGCTCGGTTCGGCGTTCATCATGGCTGGGCACCCGGGGACGGCATTCTCGGGCGTCGTGCAAGTCGATAGTTTCGCGATCTTTTTTCATGTGCTGGTGATTGCGATTGCCGCCCTTGCCATCCTCAGTTCCTACGAATACATGGCGGTACAGCGCATCCGCGCCGGAGAATATTACGGGCTGATTTTGTTTGGCACGGTCGGCATGTGCCTGATGTCTTCGGCGATTGAACTGGTTCTGATCTTTATCGCCCTCGAAATCTCGTCGATCTCTACCTACGTGCTGGCCGGATTCCGCCGCCGCGACGCCGCCAGCAGCGAGTCGTCGCTCAAGTACTTTTTGCTCGGATCTTTTGCCACAGCGTTCTTTCTTTATGGCGTGGCCATGATGTTCGGCGCCACCGGATCGACCAGCATTCCCGTGATTCGCGAGGCTCTGCTGGCCGGCCAGAGCAGCCTGCTTGCCTATGTGGCCGTCGCGCTCATGTTCGTCGGCCTCGGCTTCAAAGTTGCCTCGGCTCCCTTCCATATCTGGACGCCTGACGTCTATGAGGGCGCGCCTGCTCCCGTTGTCGGGCTGATGTCGACCGGGCCCAAGGCGGCGGCCTTTGCCGTTTTGCTGCGCGTCCTGGTTGAAACCCGCGCTCCAGGCTGGTTCTGGCTGCTTTGGGTCTCGGCCGCACTGTCGATGACGATCGGCAATCTCGGCGCGCTCGTGCAGAACAACGTGAAGCGGTTGCTGGCCTACTCATCGATCGCGCACGCTGGCTACATACTCGCGGCGTTCGCGGCTCGACCCATTCTTGGCGTTTCTCCGGTCATGTTCTACACCGCCTCCTACGCCGCCATGAATGTCGGAGCATTTGTGGTGGTCAGTCACTTCGCGAATCAGGGCGAAAAATATGTGACGCTCGAAGACTATGCCGGCCTGGGAAGGAAATCGCCCGCGCTGGCCGCGACCTTTACGTTCTTCCTCATGTCGCTGATCGGCATTCCAATCACCGGCGGCTTCTTCGCCAAGTTTTATGTGCTGAATTCGGACCTCAAGTCGGGTCTGGTCGGCTTGGCCATCATTCTCGTGCTGAACAGTGCCATCGGCGCCTATTACTACCTGCGCATCATTGTGATGATGTATATGCGCGAACCGCGCGGCAACGTGCCGGTTACGCCCATTCCTGCGACGGTGGCGATTGCGTTGGCGATTTGCGTCGCCGCAACGCTCGCGCTGGGAGTCTTCCCGGGCCGGGTCCTGGACTATACGACGCAGTCCGCGGAACAGATCGTGGGCCCCAGCGCGCCGCCTGCCGCTGCACAATCGGGACAGATTGAGATGCAGACTTCAAACATCCACTCGGGTGTTGCCGCTCCTGCGGCTCCTTAAGATCTTGCCCCACAGATTGTCCCCTTGGGAGATTCACTAGAACCTTCTCTTCAACCCCAGATCTGCTGGCTGGCGGCCCTGGTTTCGAGGGACATGTTTGAGGGGGACATGCCCGAGGCGGTTTGACATGCGAGGATCCATGGCCCCTTCTTTCGATTGACGCCCCACCCCATTTCCCCCTAAGATTGCGGCCACGCATTGACAGCGCCACCTGCTCCTCAACATGATCGGCCAAATCGTCTCGCACTATCGGATACTCGAAAAGATCGGTGGCGGCGGCATGGGTGTGGTGTATAAGGCCGAAGACACCACCCTCGGACGCTTTGTCGCGCTCAAGTTTCTTCCAGATGAAGCCAACGAAGACCCTATGGCGCTGGAGCGCTTCCGGCGCGAGGCGCGTTCGGCTTCGGCTCTGAACCATCCCAACATCTGCACCATCCATGAAATCGGCCAGCACGATGGCCATCTCTTCATCGTGATGGAGTATCTGACCGGGCAAACGATGAAGCACCTGCCCGGCCAGCGCATGGATCTCGACCGCTTGCTGAGCGTAGGCATCGAGGTAGCCGATGCCCTCGAAGCCGCGCACAGCAAGGGCATCGTGCACCGTGACATCAAGCCCGCCAACCTCTTTATTACGGATCGCGGGCACGCAAAGATCCTCGACTTCGGTCTGGCAAAGGTTACGCAACAGGCGCGTCGCGTCAGCGGGGACTCGCTCACGAGCGCCGGCGCGAGCGCTCTCGATCTCACCAGTCCCGGCAGCGCGGTGGGGACGGTGGCATACATGTCTCCCGAGCAACTGCGCGGCAAGGAACTCGACGAACGCACCGACCTGTTCTCCTTCGGCGTCGTGCTCTATGAAATGGCTACCGGCTCTGCCCCGTTTCGAGGGGAAACTTCGGCGGTGGTGACGGAGGCTATTCTCAACCGCGCGCCTGCGCCGCCGACGCGGCTGAATCCCGACCTCCCACAGAAGCTCGACGACATCATCAATAAGGCGCTCGAAAAAGATCGCGAGATGCGCTGCCAGACGGCGGCTGAGCTACGCGCCGACCTGAAACGCCTGCAGCGCTCGCTCGACTCCTCTCGCACCTCAGTGGTTGCCGAGGCGCCCGGGCCGCCTTCGGGAAGCGGGCCAGTCTCGGCGTTGTCGACAACCGCGGCCTCATCCTCAGCAATCTCGTCGTCCGCAACCTCATCGTCCGCAACCAGGACCGTCGCCGAGCCGCGAAGATTTGGCATCGCCGTCGTCGCCGCGTGCGCTGTCCTCATGCTGGCACTCGGCGTTATCGCGGGCAGATTGCTCTTCTCCGAGCCTCCGCCTCCTCCGCCGTTATACCGCCAGCTCACCTTCCGCCGCGGCAGCATCCGCTCGGCGCGCTTCGCTCCGGATGGTCAGACCATTCTTTACAGCGCGGCCTGGCAAGGCAGTCCGATGGACGTCTTCACGGCGCGCCCGGAAGCTCCCGAAGCCCGTTCCATGGGTCTCAGTCGCACCCAGCTCATGTCGGTCTCCTCTACGTCCGAGATGGCGGTCCTGCTGAATGCGGCCGCGGTCGGCACATGGGTCACGATGGGCACGCTGGCGCGCGCACCGCTGGTTGGTGGAGCTCCGCGCGAGGTGCTCGAGCATGTGCAGTGGGCGGATTGGGCTCCCGATGGCAGCGGCCTCGCTGTCGTGCGCGACTACAACGGCCAGAATCGCCTGGAGTATCCCGTCGGCAAAGTCCTTTACGAAACCGGCGGCTGGATCGGTCATCCGCGCTTCTCGCCGCAGGGAGACAAGATCGCCTTCCTCGATCATCCCATTCAAGGCGACGACCGTGGTTCGGTGGCCATCGTCGATCTCAATGGAAAAAAGAAGGTCCTCTCCGGCGAGTGGTACACCGTGCAAGGACTGGCGTGGAATCCCAAGGGCGACGAGGTGTGGTTCACAGCCAGCAAGTCGGGCATCGATCGCACACTCTCGGCGGTCACGCTCGGCGGCAAAGAGCGCATGGTGTTGCGCCTTCCCGGAGCGCTCATGCTGCTCGACATTGGGAAAGACGGGCGAGTGCTTCTGATGCGCGCCAGTTGGCGCCGCGAGTTGATCGGCTTGGCCTCCGACGAGAATAAGCAGCGCGATCTTTCGTGGCTCGACTATTCCTATCCTGCCGAGCTTTCCCGCGATGGCAAGATGTTGCTCTTCGACGAAGAGGGCGGGGGCGGATCGCTCGATTATTCAAAGTCGGGTGGGCTTTCGTATGCCGTCTACTTAAGAAAGACTGACGGTTCTCCCGCCGTGCTGCTTGGTCCGGGCGGTGCCATCGCACTTTCGCCGGACGGAAAATTGGCTATTGCGCAGACCCAGGATTCTCCCTCCCAACTACGGCTGTTGCCGACTGGCGCCGGCGAGGCGCGGGCGTTGACCAACGACAATATCTCCCACAGTTGGGCGCACTGGTTTCCCGACGGCAAGCGTATTCTCTTCGCGGGCAACGAACCCGACCATGGCGTCAAACTCTATGTCTACGATCTGGCGAGCGGCAAGAGCCAGCCCATTTCGCAGGAGGGCGTGAACGGCAGCACGTTTGTCATCTCGCCCGACGGCCAATGGGTCGCAGGCATCGGACCCGACCAGAAGGGTTATCTCTATCCGGTCGCAGGCGGCAATCCGGTTCCAATTCCCAACTTCAATTCGGCCGAGGAGCCGATCACGTGGAGCGAGGACAACAGTTCAATTTACGTTTACCAACCGGGCGAACTGCCCGCGAGCGTGTATCGACTCGACGTTCATAGCGGAAAGCGAACGCTGTGGAAGCAGTTGATGCCGAGCGATCCGGCGGGAGTCGAAACCATTGGGCCAATCATCATGACTCCAGACGCGAAGATGTGCGTATTCGGATACCACCGCATGCTGGCCGACCTTTATCTCGTGGAAGGATTGAAGTAGCAGCCGCTTATTGTGGAGGAGATTGCCGCCGTTCACGATTTCTCATCGCGTTCTTAGCCCTCCGCGCCCTGTGCCATCGCGTTCCCGGTTTCCTGTGCTGCCAGCGCCTCGGCTGGAATCCTCGCCGGCGCTCCGCGCCACGCTCCGGCTTTGAATCCCTCTCTTACCAGCTTGAAAATCGTCCGCCGATTCTGGGCAATCACTTTCATCCACGCCATCTTCCCCATCATCGGAAAATAAATTCCGCGGAAACAAAGCCGGGCCAGGAAGATATTGACGCGATAGCCCAGCGGTTGATCGCGCAGCGAATCGACCGCAGCCGCCAGCGCCCCAGGACTATAAGACTCTTTCCATCCTTGATTCACCTCCGCATGCGCCTCGTCGATCGTCATCTTCAACGGCGTGTGCGCCATGCTGAATGGAACGAAGTCCTGCCAGTGCTTGGCTCGCGTCAACCTTCCCGCTTTTTCCAGCCTCTTATACAAAGGAGTCGCCGGCAGTGGAGTCAGCAAGCCAAAGATCGGCAATCCCGGCGGCCAGGTCCGCACCTGGCCCAGCGTCCGTTCCGCGACTCCCACCGTGTCGTTGTCCATCCCGAAGATAAAAGAGGTGATGGCGTACACGTTGCGTTCCGCCAGTCGTTCCAGCACCGCCGCATACTCGCCCGGCTTGTTGAACCCCTTGTTCACATCTTTCAGATTCGCCGGATCGATCGACTCCATCCCGATAAATATCCACTTCCCTCCCGAAGCCGCGATCAGGTCTACCAGTTCTTCGTCGCGCAACAGATTCGCGCTGATCTGCGCCACCCAATGCACCTGCGCTCCCGCCGCGATAATGTCGCGCAGCAGAGACTTCGTGCGCTTTATATTGATGGCGAAATTATCGTCGATGAAAAACACCGCCATCTGCCCCTTTTCCTTGCGGGCGCGCGCCTTCAACAACAGCAGTTCATTCACCACGCTCTCATTGCTGCGGAAGCGAATCGAATCTCCGAAAAATCCGGTTACAGTGCAGAACTCGCATCCATAAGGGCAACCCCGCCCTGATTCGATCGGGATAATCCGAAACGATCCCCAGCCCTCTCCAATCTGCTGGAGCAGGGCCTTCGCGGCCTTTGGCACAAGGTTGAATTGCTTAAGGTCAATCGACTCCCACGGTATGACGGGATAGTCCTTCAACGTGGGCTTGCTCTCCTGCCCAAACACATCCACCGGGGCATAGACAGCCTTAAGCTGACCCCGCGCGGCATCCTCGACAATCACCGGCCAGGTTGCATCCGCTTCGCCCAGTGCGACGGCATCGGCATGCTGTGGACCGCCATCCCGTCCCAGCGCCTCGTCGGCCATCTCCGTAACGTGAGGTCCTCCCATCACCACCGGAGTTCCCGTTGCCCGCACCGCATCCGCCATGCGATACGCCTTGGCGACCATTCGCGTCATGGCCCCGATGCCGACCAGTCCGATGTCGTGGTCACGCACATACTGCGCGATTCCAGCTTCATCCATCGGAGAGGCGTTTCCGTCCAGCAGCAGTACTTCATGTCCCGGAGGCGTCAGCGCCTGCAACAGGAACATCCATAAATGGGGCATGAAATTACGCGTGACACCGTTGTCGGGGTTGTAGAGCAGTATTTTCATCGTTCCCTCGCGATTGCAGAAAACGCTCTTCAGTGCGTGTTTCATCGCAGGGAACAAATGTTGGGCGTCAGAACGGCGCCTGCCCTGTGCAGGTCAAACTGAAGTCTTTGAGTCGGAGTGCTACAGACGATACTACACCTTGGCGCACTTTGGCGCTTGTCCACTTTGGGGGATTGCCCTAATGAGAGATGCGAATGTCTTGATGAGACATGGCTATTCTAAAAAGCCGACTGGGCGGGGTCTCAAACACTGGCATTTTGCACAAAACCATGCAACCATAATCCCCAGGGACACCATGGCTACACCAGACAAAATCGACTGGTTGCAGTGCCCGTTGGTCGAGGTCAAACCGGGAGTACAGAGCGGCGCTCCCGTACTGCGCGGCACGCGCATGCCGGTCAACGCGATTGTCGACAACTTCGACTACGGCATGAGCATCTCCGAAATCGCCGAACAGTTCGAATTGCCGGCCGATCGCATCCAGGCGATCGTAACGTACGCACAGAGCCATCGCGTTGCGCATCCTGTTCGATAAAAACGTTCCCGTCGGCGTCCGTCGCTTCCTTTCTGAGCATGAGGTTCGCACCTTCGTCGAGATGGGATGGCAGCCCCAGCTTGAAAATGGTGAACTCCTCAAGGCCTGCGAAGAAACCGGATTTGACATCATGGTCACGTCCGATCAAAACATCGTGTATCAGCAAAATCTAAGCGGGCGGAAACTCGCGCTCGTTGTACTCGGCTCTAACATCTGGCCTATTGTCCGCGGCCATGGTGCGGCGATAATTGTCGAAGTGGACAAGGCCACACCCGGAAGTAGTGCCTTCATCGAAATGCCCCTGTCGGCGAAGCCTCGAAGAATGCAATAGTCGCACGAAGAGTCATCACATCCCTTCCACCGAGCGTCTGTTATATTCGTCTGCCATGGAAGACCCGAATCGCACTCCGACCTCTGAGATCAATGTCCTTGCGGCGCCACTGCCAGTTCCCCGGACCGGAAAGTTGCGATTTTTGGCTGCCGCAATCTCCGCGTTGCTTCCAGGCTCGGGGCAGTTACTCCTCGGAATGAGACGCCGTGGAATCTGGCTTGTCTCGGTTTTTCTTCTTGTTCTGATCGCGATTTGCGTCCTGCGTCTGCCGACGACTTACCGGGGATATATCTTTACTGTCTGGTGTATGCTGCCGCTGGCACTCTATGCGGCCTGCGACGCATTATATGGCGACTCACAAAAGATACTGGTTTGTCCATCGCGCTGGTGGCTTCTCGCCGCCGTGCCAGCGGGAGTTCTTCTCGCGGCGATAACCTACACGGGCATGTTCCGCGCGGCGGGTTTTCGCACGTTCACAATTCCTTCAACCTCGATGGAACCGTCCTTGGCTCCAGACGACAGTTTTGTGGTAGATACGCACGCCTACCATAATCGCGACGCCAATCACGGTGACATCGTTACATTTCGTAAGAGCAACATTTATTTTGTGAAAAGAGTGATCGGCGTTCACGGCGATACGATTGAGGGACGACAAGGATCAATATTTCTCAATGGGCAAAAACTCAAGGAAGCTTATGTAGTCCACACCGCGCTCGATTCCGTTCCTGCTGAACTGGCTACTTTCCCGCCCATGAGGATACCTCCCGGCCAGTACTTCGTGATGGGAGATAACAGAGACGTTAGCTATGACAGCCGATCGACCAACTATGGCCCGGTCACCTCCAATATGATCCTTGGAAAGTGTCTGTACATTTACTGGCCGAGTCTCAAACGCAGGAATTTACGCTGATATCAAGGCAGGGGTGTACGCTCAGGCGGAGATTAGGCGGGTGGCCCGGGCTTTGTTCCTGGCGGAGATCACCACGACTGAGGGTGCCCCATCCTTGCGCTCTTTGCAAGGGTGGGTACCACGGACGCATCGGTCTGGACGAATTGAAATCGAAATCTCGAACCACTCCACACCTTTCCAGAAGGGCCGGGTGCCCCAGGTCTCGCGCTTTTCGAGACCTGGGATTCCACTGCCGCCTCGATCTTGGGATTTCGCCTCACTAAATACCACTTTTGCTCCTCCCAAACTGGTGTCAATGCATAGCTTGTCAACTTGACAAAATCCACCCGCAGAAATCCCCTAAAACACGGAAAGCGAAGCAACCTAAAACGAGTAAGTCCTTTCCCCCCGGATACTTCGCTGTAAGTGCTTCATTTCAAAACACGCGAACCAACCAATCCGCGCTAACCCCAGCAATCTGATACGTTAAATGAAGCCCAAGGTACGAAGAGCTATAACCAGATAGTACACATCCCGCCAGCCGAAAATCCCCAATTCGCACACTTTCACGCAGGCTCGAAAACCAACTTTATTTTCGGCCCTTCATGTTCGTTATTTATTCGCCCTCCAATCGAATCGACCAATGTACAATATTGTACGTATAGCAGGGAACATCAGAGAAGCTCTCTGTAAAAACTCCTTGACTTAGCCGCCAAACAGTCGAACCATAAGTAGAGAAGCGCACAAAGCGCTCGGCACGACCAGTTCCTTGAAAAATGTGAGATTGAAGGCACAGGCACTCCGCCCGCGCAGCGCAGATCATTGGATCGAATAGCGGCCCGAAACAAGAAGAACTCACGTGTAACTCCTTATCCCGCAATACTCTACATATAAGCCTTTATTCCTGAATACTTTGCGGAGACTGCCATAAAGTGGTGTATTTTTGCCACCTAACCCCAACGCTCTCTGGACTTTGCAAATAACTCCTTATTCCGGCGTACTTTAGAGGGAGCAAAAGCAGAAAAACAGCCAAAATCAAGTTTAAGCGCAGGACAGCAAAAGACTTACAACAAGTAAGTCTAATTCCAATAGTTCAAGGACTTTGGCGTCCAACTTACTCTAACTGACTGATTCTAATATACCGGGAGGGGAGGGGGGAGGGGGAGGGGGTATCCGGGGGCCAGACCGGAAGCATGCCAGAGAGATTAGACCGCGAGCAGTTTGCGACTCTCGCTCGGCTCATACACGACGATATATCCCGCCACCGCGCTAGCCGCCACAGTGAGCGGCGAAGCCAGATACATCTGCCCCGGCCCGCTGCGACCGGGAAAATTCCGGTTCTGCGCGCTAATTACAACCTGATCCGGACGAGTAGAGACGCCAGGCCCAGCATTAATGCACGCCCCGCAACTCGGCTCAATCAGCCGCGCCCCGGCCTTTTCGAAAATTTCGATATATCCGCGACGTCGCGAATATTCACGCGTCTCCTGCGAGCCAAACTGAATCCAGAACTGCACATGCTCCGAAACTCGCCGCCCATTTCTAAGTGCGTCAGCCAGCACCGCCGCATACATGTCCATGTCTTCATTCTTCCCGGCTGTGCAAGTTCCGCCATAGGCAATCTCGATCGGCACCGGCGTCGCAAGATCGCGAATATACTTGCCGTTGCCGGGGTCGCCGGGCAGCGCCACCATGGGCGTGATTTCGGCGGCGTCCAGTTCGATGACGTGGGAATATTCGGCGCCGGGATCGCTGTGCAGCCCGGCGATCATGCGCTCCGCGTCAGTGCGCGCCATCCCCCGCCGCTCCATCAGGAACTCGACCACCTTTTCATCGGGTGCGACGATGCCGGTAAAACCTCCGATTTCGGCGGCCATATTGGTCATGGTGGCGCGCTCGTCCACGCTTAGGGCTTCGACCGCTTCGCCCGCGTACTCCATGACTTTGGCCAGCGCCTGGCCGCTGCGGACGTAGTCGAGCGAGAGAATCTTAAGGATGAAATCTTTCGCCGTAACGTTCGCGCGCCGTTTGCCGCGGATGACGATCTTTACCGACTCCGGGATTTTGACGCGAATATCTTTTGTGATCCACGAATTGAAAACGTCGGTGGTGCCGATGCCAAAGGCGATGCAGCCGATGGCCCCGACATGCGGCGTGTGCGAGTCGGAGCCGACGTTAACCTGGCCGGGGAGCGCGTAAGTCTCAAGCATGACCGAATGGCAGATGCCCTCGGAACCCTTGCGATCGGAGAGTTCGCCGTGCAGCTTGATTCCCTGCTGGCGCGCAAAGTCGGCCTGCTTGAGCTTGAGCTGCGTGGCCAGGTCGAGCAGGCCCATTTTCTTTTTGTCTTCCGAAATGACCTCGTCGAGAAATGTGAGGTGGTCGCGAAAGAAGCGGATGGTGGACGCGTCATTGACGGGAACATCCTTGCCGACGTACTGCTCATAGAAAATCGAAGCCATTGGGGTGACGTATTCGTGGCTGAAGCGGAGATCGACGCGGGTGAAGCCGGTGTCGCCCGGCTTGACCGCCGGAACACCGAGATCTGCCGAGCTTTGCTCGGCTGCACAACCGGTGCCCACGCGATTCACGATGTGGCTGGCGAAGATTTTCTCGGCGAGCGTCATTGGGCGCTTTGCCGTTTCGATTGGCGGAATCGAAACCTTCCCCTGCATGCGCGCTACGTTGAATGGAAACAGTCCGCCGTATTCGATCACCTGCTTTGTGATCTCGTCCTCGCCCGCGGTGAACTCGCTGAGCGCGATGTCTTCGCCAGCGCGGATGCGATCGATCAACGAAAAGTTCGTGGACGTAAGCAGTCCGAGGTTCTGGCAATTCTGTTTGTAGATGCGCTCGATATTTTCGGCGATCACGACTTGGATGCCGGCGCACATTTCGGCATAAGGAGACTGCTCGCGGCTCGAACCCTTCCCGCGGCGCTTGCCGCTAACGGAGCAGACGAACCCGCCATTCTTAACGGCATTGCGGCCGATAGGCGCGACGCCCTGGCACTTCAGTCCCGCGTATGGAATCTCGCCCAGCGTCTGGTCGAAATAAAAGCAGAGATGCGCCGGAGTGATCTCATCGGTCGAAATATCGTCGCGCAGCTTGGGATTGGCGGCGGGATTCTCCGTGTCCCATGGCATGTCCCAGCCGGCGAGCTGCTTCTTGATCAACTCGGGATCTTCGGTAAGAAAGAGAATGCGGCCATGAAGGCGCAAATGATCGGCGCGCTTCTCGACCTGGCGGTCAAGGAGTGAATTAGGGTTCCCCACAGGATTATTGTAACGCCCGCAGAATAGCGATCTGTCGACCGCTCGGTCGGCTTAGATCTTGTGCTCTTTAGCGTAGGCCACCGGGCTGGGCGGTTCTTCCAGGCCACGGCCGGCAAAGATGTCTTGAAACTGGACGAGTAACTCGCCGTGAATGTGGCCGTTCGAGGCCAGGGTTTCGCGGCTCGCGATGTCGAATGGCCCGCCCGAAAAATCGGTGACGCGCCCGCCGGCTTCTTCAACGATCAGCACACCGGCTGCTGTGTCCCACGGATTCAGATTGAACTCCCAGAAGCCCTCGTAACGCCCGCAGGCGACATTGCACAAGTCGAGCGCCGCCGACCCGGCGCGCCGCACGCCATGCGAGCGCAACGTAAGGTGATGATAGAAATAAATATTGGGATTCTTGTGGCGCTTCTGGCTGGGGAAGCCCGTGCCAATCAACGATTCGGCCAGCTTAGCAGTCGGCGAGACGTGGATCGCTTCGTCATTAAGCTGCGCGCCGCTTCCCTTCGCTGCGCTGAACATCTCATCGCGTGTTGGATCGTAGATGACGCCAGCGATACGCTGCCCGCGAAATTCGACCGCCAGGGACACGCAAAACACCGGATAGCCGTGCGCAAAATTCGTGGTGCCATCGAGCGGATCGACGTACCACTTGTAGTCGCTGCCGGTTTCGATGCGCGTGCCCTCTTCGCCCATCACGTCGTGCGCCGGAAATTGGTCGCGAATCCGCTCGAGGATGAGCGCTTCCGACTGGCGGTCGGCAATGGTCACCAGGTCAGCACTGCCCTTGTACTCAATCTTCACGTGCCGGCGAAAATGCTCCATCAGCAGGGCGCCCGCCTCGCGCGCCATCGCCTGCATGGGAAGAAGGAGTTCCGGAGATTGGGTAGATGTCATGGGCAGTTTAGTCGTTTCAGTCCAAAGCAAAGCGGTTCAGGATTGAGGGATTAAAAAGTGAAAAGTGAGAACTGAGAACTGCTTTTCTCACTTCTTTTTCCCATCTTCAGCGATGTACACAATCTCATGCTTGAAGATGAAAAGATTTGGTCCGTCGTCGCGGGTGACGCGCACCATGTTCTTGTCGTAATACTCGATCCACCCGCGCACAATTTCCCCGTCGGCGAGTTTGAGGCTGACGATCTTCTGCTTCTCGCCGAGCGCTTTCAAATAGTTCGCTTCTTCAAAGGTTTCGTCGGGAGGCGGCGTGCGCTTCTTGAAATGAGAGCTAGCGGAATTCAACGGCATCTTGATATTTTACAACGCGGTCAGCATAAGACCACGGACTAATCCTTTTTCATGTAAAACGCGGCTTCGACCGGCCGCACCACGCGCGGAATCCAGAGTGGACGCCGCAAGCCGCCCGGGCCGGGCGCCGGACGAGTCAGGGCCTTCCACCGCTGATACACGGCAAACGAGAGATTGGTATCGACGAAGATGTCGCCATAGCGATCGTCGCGTGCGGCGCGCTCGACGCGCACTAACTGATGCCAGCAGTGCATGCCGCTGATGGGATCGGGATGCACCGGGAAAGTGATGTCCTGATGCACGCCGGCATCGCTCCACCAGACGCGCTTTGTATCCGGATCGGGACTATCGTACGGCTTGACGCTTGCAAGCTGCCGCATCTTCCACTGGCCTTTGCCGACTTCCTTGAGATCGACCCACGCACTCGACATACGCTCGACCTGCTCATCTTTATTCACACGCCAGCGTCCGAGGTGATGCGAACACGCGACCACTCCAGGCGTAAGACCTTCGGTGACCCATGCGTGCAGCACGAAGTAGCCGATCTCGGTGTGCACCTTGAGCAGGTCGCCGGTACGAATATCGCCGAGTTGCTTCGCGTCGACAGGATTTACCCACAGCGGATTCTTGTGCGAAATCTCGTAGAGAAACTTCGCGTTTCCGGAGCGCGTGTGAATTAAATTCGGCAGCCGGAAAATTGGCAGCAGCGTGTAGACTCCGCCCTGCGCGTCTTTTGGCCACTCGACACAAGGCATGTACTTTGGATCAAAGTCGGGCGCTGCACTTCCGAGCGACGCACCGTGCGCTGAGCGATGAATGTGGCTGCGGTAATACTCCGGCAGAGCAAATTCCGGCCATTTCCAGTCCGCCAAAGTTCTTGAAAATAATTCAAGTTTGCGCGAGGGCGTGTTGTAACCAACCACCGGCTCGCCCTCGATCATCACACCAACTGCCTTACCATCTTTCTTGATTACGCCGTTCGCCTCGACATTTGATCCGGCCAGATCGGCGGGCGCGATCGGCTTTTCGTTGAGCCGGTGGACGTCCGTCGTGACCTCGTATGCGCCATACTTGCGCATGTATTCGAGCGGCTTCAGCCCTTCTTTCGCAGCCGCTTCCGGCAGGCCGGGCACCGAATTCTCGAACATCCATCCGTAATATTCGTCGACTGTCAGCTTCTGGCCCGGCCGGTACGGCGACTCGAACCACTGCCGGATGCCCATCGATCCATCCGGATCGATGGCCCACGAAAGATTGATCCAGAATTCGTCTTCTTCCCAGACCTCGCCCACATTCGCCTGATAGGTATAGTCAAATTTTTCACCCGCGCGCTCCCGCAACACGCGCGCCACCGGCTGGCGAAAACCGATCCACTTTCCCGCGTACGACTCCTGGCTCATCAAGTCGTGCCGCTCGGAGCTGAAACCCATCGGCAGCACATAATCCGCAAACCATGCCGTCTCGCTCCAGGTGGGAGTGAGCGCGGCGTGCAGGCCAACCTTTTCTTCGTCGCGAAGCATTTCGATCCACGAGAAGCCGTCGGGATAAGTCCACACCGGATTGAAGACGCGCGTAAAGTATGCCTCGATGCGGCCGCGGCCTTCCTTCAAAAAATGCGGCAGCAGAAACGACATCTCGTGTGTACACAGCGGCCACTCCGGCGGATAGAGCAGCTCATTCCAGTGCTTCTGCGGCGGCGGAGTCTTGAAGGTCTTCGGAACAAATTTGTTCCACGCATTCAGATTATGCCCCCCCGGCGTGCCGACCGATCCGGTCAGCACGTGCAGCAGCATGAGCGCACGCGCCGGCTGCCACCCACCAAGATTTCCCGAAGCGCTGCCGCGCCACAGATGCGAGGCGAAGCGGCTTCCAGCGGTGGCAATTTCACGGGCAATCTTTACAATGACCTCCGCTTTGACTCCGGTCTCTTTTTCGGCGAACTCGGGCGTGAACTTCGCATAGTGGCGCTTGAGCGCATCAATCGCGGCGTTAAAACTCTGGCCGCGCGCAGAGAAGCCATCGACCTCCAGTTCTTCCCAGTTCGTCCAATTCCGCACAAACTCCGCGTCATACCGATCCTCGTCGAGGATGACTTTGGCCATCGCCAGCAACATCGCCCCTTCCGTACCGGGATAGCTCGGCAGCCAGTAATCGGCCATGCTGGCGGTGTTCGAGAGGCGCGGATCGACAACCGCCAGTTTCGCACCCGCCATTTTGCCTTCAATAATGCGCTGCGCATGCGGATTGAAATAATGCCCGGACTCAAGATGCGCCGAGAGCAGAAGAATGAAGCGCGCGTTCGCGTGATCGGGCGAAGGACGATCCGCGAAATGCCATAGCAAATATCCCAGCCGCGCTGACGACGAACACACATTGGTATGAGAGTTGTGACCGTCGATTCCCCACGCCTGAAGTGTGCGCTCCATGATGAAATCATGGCCCGGCCGGCCGACGTGATACATCACCTCTTCGCCGCGATTTTCCTGAAATGCCTTGCGGATACGCGCGCCGAAAGTTTCGAGCACCTCATCCCACGAAGTCCGCGCCCACTGGCCCGAACCACGCGGGCCTGACCGCTTCATCGGATACAGAATGCGATCTGGATCGTGAATCTGATTAATCGTCGCCGGACCCTTGGCGCAGAGCCGTCCGCGGCTGGCCGGATGCTTGGGATTGCCTTCAAACTTCTCGATCTTGCCGGTTTCCTTGTTCGTATAGGCGAGCAAGCCGCAACCCGATTCGCAGTTGAAGCAAATCGTCGGCACGATCTGAAAATGTTTTTCGACGCGGCGCGGCCACTGGTCGGAGTCGAATTCGACCCAGTCGTCCCACTTCTCGACCGGCGGACAGAAAGCGAGATGACTGCCGTCGCGTTTGAAATCAGTCATTGCAAAGTCTCCACAGCCTGCAAATCTCGTCAACTCATAAATCTCCACAACTCACGTGGGGACGGCCGCCCTCGGCGGTCCAAGCCGCTTAAGCTCTTTCGTGCCAGACAAATCTAGCTATTCGGCACGCTCTGTCCAGCCATCACAAAGCACCATTCAAAAATCAGAAGTCCCGCCAGCGCAAGGACGGCGGACACACCGGCTGTAACCGCATTTCGTGGCGCGGCCAACAGAATAAGCAGCGGCACAAATCCGCCGACAGCTACCGCTCCGGCCCAGAACGCCAGCGAGAACGGCCCACGTGTAATCAGGCGCGCGGCATAGCGCGAGTTGTCCGTGGTGTGGGGCATGGCAATTTCGCCAAGCATCATCACCAGATGCAATGCCAATGTAATGATCAAAGCGGGGACGGAAAACACCCGAGCGGCGTCCGACCCGCCCAGCCCATTCGGCAGCAACGCCAGCACCGCCGACCCGCACATCAGCGCCTGCACAATCAAATGGGCCGGCAGCAGCGGAGTCTGCCAAAGATCGCGGCCCTCGCATTGTCCAAAGAGAAACGCGGTATAGGAGGCGGCAGCGAACCCCACGATGACGCTGGGCCAGAGCAAAATCGACGTGGCCCAGGAAAATCGCGCCACAGCCGCGAGCCAGAACAACCCGGCTAGCCCGCTATAGCCAATCAGAATAAACGCCCCGCGCGCCAGCCACGATTTGCTCTGCGGGGTGAACACCACGCGCAGGAAGCGCTCCTTGTGTTCCAGGTCCCACACCAGCAAAACAGTCGTGAGTGCAGTAAACAAAAGCGCAACCGTCGCCAGCGCAATATCGCGCATGCGATCGCCCGTCAGCCGCCCCAGCGCCATGGCAATCGCCGGAATCGCCAGCGCTCCGGCGCCAATCGACTTCGTCCAGCAATAGGCGGGCACCTGCCATCCCCACGGCCGCGCGTGGCTCACGTCATAGGCGGCCAGCGCATTCGGTTGCAGCAGTGGACTATCTGGCGGATAAATCGCCCCGCTCCCATGCAACGCCGCGTTGCGCTGAGAGAACATATAAAAAGGTTCATGACGCGCCGCCGTCGGCACAATGGCAGCCTCATCGGCATCGATGTAATAAAGCTTCGGCTGAGTTCCCTGCTCCGGCTTGCGGACTCGCACCGGCTCACGCGCCACCAGTTGCGCCGCCTCGCTTGTCGAGTCACTGATGTCCCCGGCGATAATCGCGTGCTCAGGACAGACGATCACGCACGCGGGCTCGAGGCCAACCTCCGTGCGATGCGCGCAGAAGTGGCACTTCGCCGCCGTGCCTTCATCCGGATCGATATAAATGGAATCGTACGGACAAGCCTGCATGCATGCCTTGCAGCCAATGCAGCGATCGGAATTGAAATCGACGATGCCATCGCGCCTCTGGTACATCGCGGTGGTCGGGCAGATATAAACGCAGGGCGGCTTCTCGCAGTGATTGCAGCGCGTCACCTGAAACACGCGGCGCGTATTGGGATATGTGCCCTTCTCGACGTACTTCACCCATGTGCGATTGACTCCAATCGCGACGTGGTTCTCCGTTTTGCAGGCGACCGTACAGGCATGGCAGCCAATGCATTTGCGGTGATCGATTACGAATCCGTATTTCATGCTTGGGAGAACAATTACGCGTAGAAGCGCCCCCACGGCGTTTCTTTCATCATACTTGCGGCGGCCCGAAGCAAGTTTACGTCTTTGAGCCTTGCAGGCATTCTTCAGGTCAGATCGTCTCTCAGGTCCCATGACCTCAAATCTGATAATCGATGTCCTCAATAATCCGCTGAATCGAGGCCGATAGCGGCTCGTGCTTCGACTCAGCACCCTCCAACTGAGCTACCCGATCCCTCAATTTATTCACTTCACCGGCAACCGCCGCCAGCGCCTCGGAGAGCGGGTCGTTAATCTGCTTCGGATCGGTAATCACCACGCGCTTGCCCTCGCGAAACACGATGTGGCCCGGCACGCCGACGACGGTGGAGTCATCCGGCACATTCCGCAGAACCACGGAACCCGCGCCAATACGGCAGTTGCGGCCCACGATGATGTTGCCCAGAATCTTCGCGCCTCCGCCGACCACAACATTATCGAGCAACGTCGGGTGCCGTTTGCCGTGCTCCTTGCCAGTTCCGCCAAGGGTGACGCCCTGATAAAGCGTAACGTCGTCCCCAACAATCGATGTCTCTCCGATCACGACACCGAGTCCGTGGTCGATAAAAACCCGCCGCCCGATCTGCGCTCCCGGATGAATTTCGATTCCGGTGAGCAGACGCGCCACCTGCGAGAACCAGCGTGCCAGCAGAAAGAACTTGTGGCACCACAACCAGTGATTGATGCGATGGAACCAGACCGCGTGCAGCCCTGAATAGCAAAGATAAACTTCCAGCCGCGAGCGCGCCGCCGGATCGCGGTCGAGCACGGTGGCCACGTCCTCGCGTATGTGCCCCAGTAAATGCGGCATGCCTGCTTCCGTAAAAGCTCCGAAAAAAGCTCGGGAAAACCATCACTCCGGAAGCGAGGCGGTCGGAATCTGCAGCGCCTCGTTCCGGAGTCCTTCGAAGAGGATACTACTCAAGTAGCGTTCGCCGAACGAAGGCAGAATCACGACAATCAATTTCCCCGCGTTCTCCGCACGCCGCGCCACCTTGAGAGCCGCCACCACGGCCGCCCCCGAAGAGATGCCGACCAGCAATCCTTCCTCCAGCGGCATTCGCCGCGCCATCTCGATCGACTCATCGTTCGTCACGGTGATCACTTCGTCGATATAGTCGCGCCGCAGAATACTGGGAGCAAATCCGGCGCCGATCCCCTGAATTTTGTGCGGCCCGGGTGCTCCACCCGAAAGCACGGCGCTCTCGGCCGGCTCAACCGCGATCGCCTTGAATGACGGCTTCTTCGGCTTGATGAATTCGCAAATGCCCGTGATCGTTCCACCCGTCCCGACGCCCGAAATCAGATAGTCGACGCGCCCGTCCGTGTCCTCCCAAATTTCGGGCCCGGTTGTCTTGAAGTGAATCTCCGGATTCGCGGGATTATCAAACTGCTGGAGCATGTATGAATTCGGCGTCGACGCAAGCAGTTCGTTCGCCTTCACAATCGCGTCCTTCATGCCGCGCGGGCCGGGCGTCAAAATGATTTCCGCTCCGAACGCCAGCAGCAGCACGCGCCGCTCCAGGCTCATCGTCTCCGGCATGGTGAGGATGAGTTTGTAGCCCTTCACAGCGGCAACGAATGCCAAAGCGATGCCGGTGTTGCCACTCGTCGGCTCGATCAAAACCGTCTTGCCCGGAGTGATCTTCCCGGCCCGCTCGGCGGCCGCAATCATGTTCACGCCGATCCGGTCCTTCACGCTGGCCAGCGGATTCTGGCTTTCGAGCTTAGCGACAACCTCCGCCACACATCCCCGGGTCACGCGGTTGAGGCGGACGAGCGGCGTGTGCCCAATGAGTTCCGTAACATCCTTGGCAATCTTCATGTTCTGGATTCGCTCCTCACTGTTCAAGTAGACGGCCGCTCTAGTTCGGCAACTATCTCTACTATATTACTAGACTATACCAAACACGACAGTGCAATCCACCCCGGCAACGCAAATCTTCGTCCCGATCGGATCAGAGATTTCAAGAGTCCTGACTCTGCGGTCCTAGTTGCCTCGCGGCTTCCGGCGCCCCACCCGCGCCAGAATACGTCGCACCTTTTTCGGAGAGATCGACAGCCTGGTTGCCACGCGCGACACTTTCCGTCCCTCCCGCTCGAACACGCGCGCAATCACGATCTCGGCAAACTCATCGCTGATCTGCCGGAAGGTCTTCTCCCCCACCGTTCCCTGCGACCACGCCCGCAGCACCGGGTCCACGCTTCCCTTACGCAAAATGCGCGCCCGCAGAGCCTGCAACTCCTGCCAGATGTTATCCGCTTGCGACCCGCCACACGCCTCCCGCGCCAAATCATAAGATTCACGAGCGGCGTCAAGGTTGTCGAAAAATGAATTGCACTGCGTCAGCCCCTGCCACAAATACGCAGTCGACAACAACAAATGATGCTGCGTATGTTTTGCCAGCTCGATCGCCTCATGGCTGAAGTTCAGCGCCCGGCGGGCATGGCTGCTGGGATCAGTGCCGCCAAACATCTCCTCTTCCACCTTCGCATTCTCGATCATGCACTGGAGAATACGCGAGCGCCCCATCAGGATGTAGTCGTGCTTCTGCTCCGCCAACTCGTACGCCGAAGTCGACTCGACCTCCGCACTCTGGAAATCGCCGTTATCGAGGTGGATATACGCGGCATTCAGGAAGACAGTTCCGCTGCCGTGATAATTCGGCCGCTGCTGATAGATCGCCCGCGCGGCGTCGAGATGTTCAAGCGCTTCGCGACGCAGCTGCGTAAGACGCTGGCGATACCTGGCGCGAATCGAACTGCCGGCGCTGGCGGATTGCCCGGGCGCACCCGCCTTGGCGGAGCTTGACTTCGAAGTCGAACTCTTGCGATGCCGCTGCACATCGACATCGATTCTTCTTTGCAGCTGCAATGCAATGCCGCGTTTCGCCAGCGCCATATTTGCCAGCGAACGGGCCAGGTTCGGATGCTGTGGATCGCGTTTGCGATAATGCTCGATCGCCTTCGCAAAGAGTTCAATTGCCTTGTCGAAGCGTCCCTCGCGGCGCGCCATGCGTCCATAGAATGACTGAATGTTGCCGAGTGTCACGTAGTCGTCCGTTGGCCGCAGCGCGGTCTCCGCCACCTCGGACACGCGCACTGCATCTTTCCACTTGCCCTGCTGAAACAAAATCCAGCCTTCGAGCACCTGCATCACCGCCGCCATCCGCGGATGGCCAAGCTCCAGCGCCAGGTCTCTTCCCTTGCCGGTAAAAATCAGCGCCTCGTCGTAATCCCCGCGCCGCCGCAGGCAACGGCCCTTCCAGTAATAAGCAATCGCCAGCAGAAATCGATTGTCGAGTTCCTCCGGCAATCCCAGCACAAAATCAAAATGCGGAATCGCCGTCTCGATCGCCTCCTCGGCCATCGCGACCATGCCCTCAGTCATGCGCAGGCAAAGATAATCGGAAATAGGAAGGTGGGAGCGAGAAGAAAAACGCCGCAGCAGATCTTTCACGGCCGGAGAGCCGCCAAATCCCATGTCGCTCCAGATCGCAACCAGCACTAGCAGCGGAGCCGCGCCCGCCCGCCGCGCATCAAGCCCGGCGATCACGTCCTGATGCGACCGCAAACAAGCCAGCCCGCGCTCAATTTCACGCGCGGCCACATGCTCTTGCAATTCAGAAAGCAGTACCGCACCAATGCCAGCAGTAGGCGAAGAACCCTGGCGAGTAGCCATCCTTAAGGTTGTAGTTCAACAGGCCGTCGCAATTCAATGATGTTTCGATAGACACAAGGGGCAGGATAGACAAGCGGGGACAAGAGAGGAGACGTGGGGACGGCCGCCCTCGGCTGTCCTGCAAGAAACGCTTGCCAGCCATCTTAGTCGGCGTTCTGAGGGCTGACCGTTCGCGACAAATCAAGTGGCAATCATACCTGCTCGAATTTAGACTTTGTCCATGGCCTCAGGACCTCTGCGGATCTCGCTTGGGAGATATGATCCGTGGCGGCGCACACCATCTATTGAAATTCACGATGGGAGAATTAAATTTGTCCCCGGCAAGGGAACATTGGCGAGTTCGAAAGCACAGAGTGTGCTTTTCCACCGGGCTCTCACCTTGAGTATCGAGTCGAGATGGGTGACAGGTTTTTTGATGGTGACCACGGTCAGGCACTCGGCAGAACGTTGTGGGCGGTTGAACCCACAGGAAACAGAAAACTCCTTGCCCGTGGCTTTGTGCTTTATGTCAGTCTCCCTTTGGCTCTCCGAAACCTAACGAGTGCGGGATTCCCTTGAAGGCTGTCAGGTTTCACAAAGGAGTTGATGCCAAAGAGATCGAAATGAAATTCCGATTTCAATTCACCCCTCCGACTTCCGACCGACTCTTGCTTGATTGTCGCCCCTCTCACTCGGGGCGATTGTGGGATGTTCATATCCAGACTAAGCTCCATCGTCGGGGTGGGGCTGTTAAGCTTTGCAGCTCTTGCAATTGCGGATGCGCGATCAAACAACCCTACCCGGGCTAGATTCTTGAAGGTGTTGTCCAGTCTTCCCACGTACGCAGCTGTTTACGCCTTCGCTGTCGTGTCGTCCGTTTCGCGTTCACGAAATATCGTCGAAATCCCAATTGCCTTGAGACGAAGAACAGGCGCTCGCTCGTTCCCATCTAATCCAACAACTCGTAACTACCCAGCGTCAAAAACTCCGGAAATTCCTTCCCCGTCATCATCCCATCCAGCACCTGCGCCGCCTGCTGCAATCGTCCATCACTCCCCGCATCCTTAGCCTGCAATTCCGCCGTCCGATCGCGCAAAATCTGCCTCACCAGTTCGGCTGTGACGACCTTGCCGTCGCTCATCTTTGCCCCATGCCGCACCCACTGCCAAACCTGAGAGCGGCAGATCTCGGCGGTAGCCGCATCCTCCATCAGGTTGTAAATCGGCACGCAGCCATTGCCGCGCAGCCATGACCACACATATTGCAGGCCAACGTCAATATTCCAGCGCAATCCCTTCTCCGTGATCTCGCCCGAAGGGACTTCCAGCAGATCGCGCGCCGCAATCGGACGATCCGCACGCGCCTTCGCAATCTGATTCGGCTCCGGCATGTACTCGTCGAAAATGTCCTTCGCAATCGGCACCAGTCCCGGGTGCGCGACCCAGGTTCCGTCATGCCCCGCCTTCACCTCGCGCAATTTATCTTTCCGCACTTTATCCAGCGCTTGCTCATTCGCCGCCGCATCGTTGCGAATCGGAATCTGCGCCGCCATTCCGCCCATCGCGTGAATGCCGCGCCGGTGGCACGTCTGGATCAGCAGTTCAACGTACGACGCCAGAAAATGCCGCTCCATCGTCACCAGTGAACGGTCGGGCAAAACAAACTCCGGATGCGCGCGAAACTTTTTTATGAAGCTGAAAATGTAATCCCAGCGCCCGCAATTCAGCCCCGAAGAATGTTCCCGCAGTTCGTAGAGAATCTCGTCCATCTCAAACGCGGCCAGAATCGTCTCGATCAAAACGGTCGCCCGAATCGTCCCCCGAGGAATCCCCAACTCATCCTGCGCAAAACAGAACACATCATTCCAAAGCCGCGCCTCCAGATGGCTCTCCATCTTCGGCAAATAGAAATAAGGTCCGGTCCCGCGCTCCATCAGCGCCTGAGCATTATGAAAAAAGTACAGGCCAAAGTCGAAGAGCGACCCTGAAATCGGCTGTCCGTCAATCAGAAAGTGCTTCTCGTTCAGGTGCCATCCGCGCGGGCGCACCACTAAGGTCGCCGTCTTTGGCCCCAACTTATAGGGCTTCCCTTCCGGGCTCACATACTCAATCGTGCCGCGCACCGCATCACGCAGGTTCTGTTGGCCCTCAACATTGTTGGTCCAGGTGGGCGAATTTGAGTCCTCGAAATCCGCCATAAATACACTTGCGCCCGAGTTCAGGGCGTTGATAATCATCTTCCGATCGACCGGGCCGGTGATCTCCACCCGACGGTCTTCAAAATCCTTCGGAATCGGCGCGACGCGCCAATGGCGTTCTCGCACGTCGGCCGTTTCAGGCAGAAAGTCGGGCTTCCATCCGGCGTCGAGCTTCTGCTGCACCACACGGCGGCGCGCCAAGAGTTCCTGGCGCCGCGGCTCAAAGCGAGCCGCCAGTTTCGACAGGAACGCGTGCGCGCCATTATTCAGGATGGCCGCGTGAGCCTGAGTTGTCTCTGTCCGACTTTCCATTTGAGAACCTTCCAATACCGTGCCTGCGCTCTTCATCACAAGTTTACCCCTCGGAACACCATAGACGAGCGGGGGCCTCGGCTTTTCCTTACTAGGTCAAATTGACCCAGTGGGTCAACGCGCCCATACAGGCTTGTCCCCGCAAGCCGATTCGGGGTCTACTGCCTTTGGACGCGATGGTCCGGGATGTAAATCTCAGTAGTGGGGTGACTGCGATGACGACTTCAAACAATTCCAACCGGCAAACGAGCAACTTCGACGACACAATTCTCAACGCGATGTATAGCCAGAGTCTCGCCGTCGCCTCAGCCCTCTACTATCCATCGCTGGCGGGCCATAGCTGGGACGACGAGCTTTTGCCCTCGGGCGACTAGAAGCTATCTCATGAACAGCTTGGGGGGACACGGCTCCAGCCGTGCCGCCTGACGCCGCAAGAGATTGGGGCTTTAGCCCTGAGGAAACTTTGAAGCCTTCGCGAAAAGGACCTGTGCGCAAGATCGTTCGGGACGTCTCCCCGATCCTCAACCCCGGCTCTCCGGGATTGCGCCACCCTCGAAAATCACAGTTTTTGACTTACATTGAGGAGTACAGTCGTGATGAACGTTGAAAGCCAGGAAACTACCATGACGATTTTGGACCAGCAAGTTTCAGCCGCGAGAGATTGGTTCGCGCGCCCGCGCTTCGACGGGATCATTCGACTCTATTCTCCGCGCCAGGTGGCCGAACAACAGGGCACGCTCGCCGGCGATTACACTATCGCGCGCGAGGCCGCCGAGGGCTTCTACGCGCGATTGCGCCAGCTCTTCGAAGAGCGCAAGCAGATCACGCACCTTCGGCCCGTATTCTCCCGGTCAAGCCGTCATGATGAAGAGAATTGGGATGGAGGGCATTTACCTGGGCGGCTGGGCAACCTCGGCCAAGGGATCGCTCGCCGAAGATCCGGGCCCCGATCTAGCCAGCTATCCGCTGGGCCAGGTGCCCGACGAGGCCGCCGGACTGGTGCGCGCGCTTCTTACCGCCGACAAGAACCAGCACTTCGCGCGCGCCCGCATGACCGAAGAGCAGCGCCAGTCAACGCCAGCCGTAGACTTCCGGCCGTTCATCATCGCCGACGCCGACACCGGCCATGGTGGAGACGCGCATGTCCGCAATCTGATTCGCCGTTTCGTCGAGGTCGGCGTTCCGGGCTATCACATCGAAGACCAGAAGCCGGGAGCCAAGAAGTGCGGCCACCAGGGCGGCAAAGTGCTCGTCTCCGTAGACGAACAGATCAAGCGCCTCAATGCTGCTCGGCTCCAACTCGACATCATGCGCGTGCCGGGCATCATCGTTGCCCGCACCGACGCCGAAGCGGCGACCTTCATCGAGAATCGCAGCGACGAGCGCGACCAACCCTTCATCCTCGGCGCTACCAATCTCGATCTGCCCAGCTACAAGGCTGGCTATCTGGCCATTCTGCGCAAGCTCAACGAACTCGGTGTTGAGGAGGTTCGCGGCCACCTGCTCTTTGCTTTGTCCGAGGTCGAGTATGCGTCTGCCTTCGATTGGCTGGAGCGCGCTGGGCTCTTGTCCATGATCACCGAGCGCGCACCTGCTCTCCGCAATATGTCATCCACCGAACTCGATGCCGCGCTCGACAAGATTGACACTCGCTACGTCGAAACCTGGCAGACGGAAGCTGGCATGAAGACCTATGGCCGCGCCGTAGCCGAGGTGCTCGAGTTCCGCACCGCCGAAGGCTATCCCTTCGACATGACCGTGGAGGAGTGGCTGGCTTTCGCGAGCCGCGCTTCTCACTACGAAGCCCGAGAGCGTGCTCGTTCCATGGGCATTCACGTGACCTGGGATTGCGAGCTGCCCAAAACTCCCGAAGGCTTCTATCACATTCAGGCCGGAATCGGCTACGCCATCGCCAAGTCGCTGGCGGTCGCGCCCTTTGCCGACATCCTATGGATGGAGACCAAGACGGCCGACATCGAGGATGCCGAGAAGTTCGCAAACGCCATACACGCCGAGTTCCCTGACAAGATGCTGGCCTATAATCTCTCGCCATCGTTCAGCTGGGACACCACCGGCATGAACGACGAGCAGATGAAGCGCTTCCCCGAGGAACTCGGGAGACTTGGCTACGTCTTCAACTTCATCACCTACGGTGGACACCAGATCGATGGCCTCGCGGCCGAGGAGTTTGCCACCGCCTTAAAGCAGGATGGCATGCTCGCGCTGGCACGCTTGCAGCGCAAGTTCCGGCTGCTGGAATCGCCGTATCGCACACCGCAGACTCTCGTCGGAGGTCCACGCCTCGACGCCGCTTTAATGGCCTCGTCGGGTCGCACCGCCGCAACCAAGGCCATGGGCAAAGGCTCCACGCAATTCCAGCACTTGGTGCAGACCGAGGTCCCCACCAAGCTCCTCGAAGAATGGCTCGCAGACTGGAGCAAGCACAACAACTATGCGGAGAAGATACGCGTCCGCCTGCGTCCGCACACGGCGGGTTCGGAGTTGCTGGAACTGAGCATCCTCAACGAACCGAGCGGCGAGAAACTAGCCAATATCGTCTTCGCCTACATCCTGGACCGGCGTGGACGCCACATCCTGTCGGTGCGCGACTCGAACACGCTCGCCCCGGTTCGTAAGAAACGTCTCATGACAGTGGCTCAGCTCTTCCTGATCCACCGTTATAGCGCCAGCTCGGTACACTACGTCACGCCGACTGAGGACAATCAGTTCCAGACGCAGCGGATGAAGAGCGTGGGCATCTACTCCGAGGTGCATACCGAGATTGGGCAAATTATCGTCGCCGAGGTAAGCAAAGAACGGGTCTCGGAGATGCTCAATCCGGATCGCGCGCTTTTGTCGGAGATGATCCGCAAAACTTCGGCGGCATCCCAGGGCGGAATCGCGGCCTCCAAAGAGGAGACCGACGAACTGATGCCGTCGGGAGACTAAGACGTTAGCCCTGCGGGGAATGAAACGTGGGAAACCGCGGCGCAGCCGACCAGCTGCTGCCGCGGTTTTTTTCTTTGGAGATCACGGAGGGCGAGAACCCGCGCCATCACATTTTCAAGCTGTCCCCTTGACCGCTGCCGTTCCTTCTTTTGCCTTCTGCAACTCATGACGTTCACCGTCCAGCGGAAGTGGCCTCGCCAATCGTTTGATCATCGTCCAGGCTTCGTGGCGGAATTTCGAAACGAAGCGCCGCAACGCGCGAACCTTCCAGTTGTAGAGGTAGTACCACACGTACGCCATGGATTGGAGCAATGCCAGTTGACGCTGTGATAGTCCGTCCACCGAGAGCGCTCCTCCGAGATACTTGTCGTAGAGACGCCAATCCTCGGTAAGCAGTTTGTAACCGAACTGTCCCGAGCGGGCCATGGTCCAGATCTCCGTTCCCGGATAGGGCACCATGACCCCCACCGCGATCGAATCGGCCCGGCAGCGCGCAGCCAGATGAACCGTCTTCAGCGCGGTTCTCCAGTTCTCACCCGGATGTCCAAGAATAAAGAATGCCGCTGCTTTCAAACCTGCCCCATGCGCCGCCGCAATGGCCCGTATCGCCATCGGCGGCGTGATTTCCTTGCGCGTGCGTTTCAGGATCACTTCGTCTCCCGATTCCAGACCAAAGCTCACCCGGTAACATCCCGACTCTTTCATCCTCCGGTATCGGCTTACATCCGCCACATTCACCCGCGAGTTGCAACCCCAATGCAGCACGCTTCCCTTGCGCTCGTTTCTGATATTCAACTTCTCCAGAAATTCATCGAGCCATTGTTTATTCAACCCAAAGGTCTCGTCGCGAAACCAGATGTCATGCTGTCCAAGCCGGTCCTCAATCGCATCGATCTCTGCCAATACGTTATCCACGCTCCGCAGCCGCATGCGCCGGCCCAGCATTCTCTGGCAAAAGATGCAGCCATAGGGACAGCCGCGTGTTGACATCACGCCCCATGACACCCTGGGAAACAAGTCCCACGCCGGAAACGGCAGATGATCCAGATTTTCCACCCACGGTCGATTCCCGGTCCGCACCACTTGCCCGTCGTTGTGGAAAGCAATTCCAGACACGCTCCCAAGCTCTCGGACCTTCGCCCCGGCTGCCTTCGCTTTGGCCAACTCCGTAACCGTACACTCGCCTTCTCCAATCACCGCGATGTCGATTGGAGGAAACTCCTCCAGTGTTCGCTCCGGGAGTGCCGAGGTATGCGCTCCGCCTACGATCGTCCAGATGTCGGGATGAGCGCCTTTCACGAGCGCGCACGCCGCCGCCGCCGTGTGAATTTCGTGGGTCATCGACGTCACTCCGAAGATTTCCGGCTGGAACTCGCGCAGATGGGCTTGCAAAGCCTCTTCGCTCAGCTTTGCGTTCTTGGCATCGAGTACACGAACTGAGTGCCCCTCGCGGACAAGATAGGCGGCGAGATAACCGAGTCCCAGATGACCGTGTCCCTTGCGATGCGTCTGCGCGTAATTCTTGATCTCAGGGTGCAGCAGCGTGATTCTCATCGCAAACTTCGCAATCTGCCGGTTGGGAGAGCAAGCCGGCGCAGAACCGATGGCGCAACGTGCTTGATTCAGAGGCTTGAAATACGCTGAAGGTGGTGCCGCAGGGATGTCGCGTTCCATCCCTCAACCCACAACTATATACCTCGGAAAGCCGCGCCGAGCCCATTTTCCGCGTGCGCCAGCGCCGGTAAGCGGACCTTTCGACTCCAGTTCGTCGAGCGGTCGAGCAGGATTTATTCCGCCGGCAGCTATCGAGTGTCGATGCCGAAGCCCAGAATCGCCGTCACTTCCACCGGCTGATTGCCGCGAAACGCGGGGCGAAACTTCCATCCCTGTAGCGCGACCAGGATCTTGCTGGTCGTCTCCGCAGCTCCCGGCTCGAGCACCTTGACGTTCCTCAGCAGCCCCGCGCGATCAAGCGTGCAGGCCAGAATCACGCGCGTCGAGCGCAGTCCCTCGGGCAACTCTTTGCGCATCGGTTCAGGTGCGCTGAGGGCATCGCTGGAGGGGTGGACGGCGGAAGATGGATCGGAATACTGCATCACCGCCGTGCCAATCGAGGTGTCCATATAGATGGAGTAGACCTTGCTGCCCTTGAGCGCTCCGTAATAGCCGGTTCCGAAAACTCCCCCTGAACTCGCGCCCGCTTCCACGGTGGCCTCGAATCCATGGTGCGGGTTGGTGGAGGAGCGTCCTGGTCCATTGCTCGGCGCATCGCCGTTTGGAGGGCCAAAGCTTGGCAGTGTGACGGTCGTCGTTCCGCCTTGCACAGAAACTCCCGGCACAGCAGGCGAACCGCTTGTTCCGCTGCCTGCTCCGCCCGGACCTGGGTAAGGCGAGATTCCGCCGCGAGCATTCGCGTCCGAGCCTCGACCGGCCGCAGCGCGTCCCGAGCCCGACCCCTCGCCCGAAAGTCCGCTCCCAGGGCCGTTCCCGCGGCCGATGCCGTTTCCTCCGCCGCTGCCCCCAAGTCCGCTCTTGGCGGAACCTTCGGGAGACATGGCGATCGCGCCTCCACCGGCTCCATTCGGCAATCCGACCTTCGATCCGGGCTGGCTCGAGACCACAACTCCATTTCCAGCGGCGTTGCCATTGTTGCCCGGAGGCGCAACGGCCGAACCCAGGTCGAGCGCGTTTCCCGTTCCGCTGCCTTTGTTGCCGCGACCGTTGCCGGTTAGCGACCTTCCTCCTCCAACACTTCCTCCCATGCTTGGAGGAGGAGGAACGACTGCGTTCGCATCAAGCCCACTTCCGGCGCGTCCGTTTCTTCCGCCGTTTGCGCCACTCCCTGAGCCGTTTCCGCCGATGCTGGCTGGCGGAGGCACGACTTCCGTTGTAAGTGTTCCGTTGCCGGTTCTTCCTCGTCCGCCAGCCCGCGCTTCTCCGCTCGACGCCGATGGCGGTGGCGGAACCGGCTGCGAGCGCAGATCTCCGCTGCGCGTACTTCCCCAGCTGTTGATCTCGTGTGCGACCGACGGCGGTGGAGCGACGACCGTCTGCGCAGGCAACGACGGCTTCACCGCCGATGACAGGTCGCGCGTGGGCGCGGAAACGGGAGGCGCGACAACGTCCGTTGTCTGCGACAGCTGCGCGCGCGAACTGGCAAGATCGCGCGGCGTTGCCGCCGGCGCCGGAGCAACCACCGTGGATGCAATCGCGTTCGCCGCTCGCAGCCTGTCGGCTGAGACGTTCGGAGCGGGCGCGATTACGGTCGCGTTCGTCGTCATGGCCGAGGAACGGCGCTGGTCATGTGCGACCTCAGGCGCCGGCGCAACTGCGCTTGCGGCGAGCGCCGCCCGATTGCGGCTCGCAGAGCCAAGTTCCGGCGCAGGAGGAACCGGGCTCACATTCGGTAGGTTAGGCGCGACCAGCCTGGCCTGCATGCCCTCCGCTGGAGGAGGTCCCGGAATCGGCTTAAAAGCGAGCAGGTTTGCAACCGCGGAATCACTGTGCGGCAAATTGACCTTCGGCGCATCGACGATGGTCTCTCCCGGCTTGTCGCCGCGTGCCACCTTGATGGTCTGCGTGCGATGGTGAGCCTGCCGCCCACCGGCGCGACCTGATCTGCCGGCTTCCGCGCCCCCGCGGTCGGCAGTTTGCGGCAGCTCATCTCCCGAGTAGTAAATGACATCCCACTTGGGACGTGGTGGAGGAACGAAGGGCTGCAAGGTGGCGATGCGCGCGGGAAGCACGATGATAGCGATGAGCAGCAGCACTTCGAGGGTCCACGAAACTAGGATTCCGCGATAGGGGAAGATTCCAACCGGAGCTTCCCCGGCAAGCGCAATAGGGGCCCGTTGGAGAGCGGGGCGCAACGCGGTCTTGAACTCCTCCCAGGGCGACGACCACTCGACCAAGAAACGAGGAGGTTCAGGCCACGGGCTCGCGCTCGGAGCGTTTTCGGGAATGGTCTCAACTTCGATCACAACGCGTGGTTGGGCCTTTTGGGGGATTGATTTGAGTTTACCGTGAGAAGGCTTTTGGCGAATGGAAAAATGAAAAAGCCACGTTCATCTCTGAACGTGGCTCAACTGTTCAACCAGATTACGGTGTCACCTCGAAGACGGCCCCATCATAGTTCGTGCCGTAAAACTCGGCCGTCCCGTACAAGTTGCCGGCCTTGTCGGATACTAGCCCGGCATAGGATCCTCTAAAATCGGAGTAGAGGATTTGCTCGGTCCATGTCTTCTTGGGCCCCTTTACCAGTTCGAATACCGGCCCGCCCTCACCAGACACGCCGGTGGTCGTTGTGCCGTAGAGATTTCCCTTCGCATCGGCGATTAGGCCGGCATAGGGTTGCGCGCCGTTCGCTCCTCCCGGGAAGGTATAGATCACCGATTCCTGCCACTGGGCTTTAGTCTTCGAATAGACCAGCTCGAAGATGGTGCCATCGTTGGCGGAACCGCCGCTATAGGTGACGCCATAGAGAGTGGTGCCCTTCAAAAGCAACGAGGACGAACCTGAGGGATTTGCTCCGTCGTTGCCGCCGAGGAAGCTGTAGAGAAGCTGTTCGGTCCAGCCCCCGCCTCCATCCGGCGAGACTTCAAAGACGGTGCCCAGGCCCGCAGCGCCGCCCTGAACGGTCGTCCCGTACAGGTTGCCGGCCTTGTCAAAGATCAGCGCACCCGAGGGACCCTCGCCGTCCCCTGGATCCATACTGACGAACTGGTGTAGCACTGTCTGCGTCCAGCCGCCGCTTCCAGGACTCAACTCATAGACTACGCCCTGCCCATAGAGTCCATCGATGGAAGTAACTCCATATAGATTGCCGGCCTTGTCGAAGATCAAACCGGCTACTGGTTGCCCGCCGTCGTTGCCGCCAGAGAAGCTGTAGATCACTTGTTCGGTCCAGACACCGGTTTTCTTGTTCTGAGTTAACTCGAACACCGCACCTGCGCCGAGAGCCCCACCGTAGGAAACCGTTCCGTAGAGATTGCCCTTCGAGTCGCGAATCACCCCGGATGCCGGCAAGTAGCCACCCGCGCCATAATTAAAGCTATAGATGACGCTCTCCTTCCAGCCGCTATTTCCATTCGGAGTAAGTTCATAAACCGATCCCTTTCCATTAGCTCCGCCTGAAGTGGTGGTGCCAAAGAGATTGCCTTTCGGATCGAGCAGCAGATTGGATTGGGGATAGGCTCCGTCCGGCTGGCCGGTGAAGCTGTAGAGGATGGTACCGGTTTGGGCGTACGCGCAAACCGTCAACAGAGCAGCGGTGACAACAGCCATGAAAATGAGTGCAGCAACTTTTATCATGTTCGATTCTCCTGAGATTAATGAATCAACAACCTTCCCGAGGCTCAATTTCGGCCCCGTCGCCGGCGAGATTCTGCAAAGAGGCTCACCGAAATCGTTGCTCGAAGTCTCGATCGCCGGAAAACGGCGCCGACGCCTTGCATGGAACCAAGACACACGTGCATCCGAAGAGGTTATTTCTGTGGCGAGGAAACTGAGGCGCGCAACAAGTCCCGAGACTAGGCGTGCCCCACGTCACAGGACGGTAAGGTTAGCTCTGCTCATCGAACGGGGAATCGTTCGATAGATTAGCCTGCGAAGGGACCGAATTCGCAGAACGCAGAACTGCATACACAAATACCCGGCCGAACTTTACGGCAACAGAACTGATCCG
This sequence comes from uncultured Acidobacteriaceae bacterium, assembly GCA_963841945.1. GTDB lineage: Bacteria > Acidobacteriota > Terriglobia > Terriglobales > Acidobacteriaceae > Acidiflorens. Next base: position 382,618 of record CAWJFC010000006.1, on the reverse strand, counting down.
TCAAGGCCTTTTACATCAATTGCTAGCGCTTCCAAAGTTAAGATCTTGCTTGAAAGGCCGCAACTGTCCTGCGCGCGCACCGCGAGCACACATGATGCGATCGGATAGGCCAGCGGACCTTCCCACTTCTCCGTCCCGGTCTACAACCCAAAGCGCACGCTCGGTAGCGCGCAAATCGCATTACAACACGTAGACTCGCAGCAACCACCAGACAAGGAAGACGGCGACGATTGCGCCGGCGATGTGGACGATCCAGTCTGTTGCAGTTTTCGGCTTGCCGAAGTTAAACATGGCGGCATGGTAGCACGGACTCACCACCCAAGTGGGACTGGAGGCGGAGCACGCCACTCGAAGCCAAAATTTCGATTGCGCCTCCTCGTTAGTGGTTCTTATCCAGTTTGGCGATGGAGTTGTGGGCCTCTTTGGCCATTGGGCCCTCTGGCAGAATCTTAAGGTATTGCTCGAAGTATTTTTTCGCTTCCTCTTTGTTGCCTAACTTCTCCTCGCACTCGCCCAGGCGGAAGGTGGCGACAGCGTCGTTCTGTTTGTAATAGAGGGCTTCCTTGTAGCGCTCGAGCGCACCCTTGTAGTTCTTGCGCCGAAAATAGAAGTCGCCGACCTGGATGTCCTTGTTCGCCTTGTATGGGTTCCAGGGGTGAAACTCCTGCACGTCCGAAGCGGGATCGGAATTGGAGGCCGGAGGCGCGGCGAGATCGGAGACGGCTTGTTCGCTATTGGGGTGGTTTTTGGCGTCATCCTTAGGCGGCGCGGTGTCGATCCGGGTGTCGCGACTGGAACTCTCGGCGTCGTCGCTTGATGCACCGGCGGCGGGAGCGGGCGATGACTGAGCTGGCGATGATTGATTTGGAGGTGCGGGCGATGGATTGGACTTATTCGGATTCGAATCCTGCTGAGCCAACACATAACTCGCAGCCAGCGCAACAACGAAGATGGAAAAACGATTCATCTGCCTTTGTATTTTACGCTCGGTTTCGTACTCGGCACATGGCTTTCGCCGACAGGATAGCAGCGTCCGCGTGTGCAATTCGGGCTACGCAAAAAATCAGGCCGCCTCTGTCTGGCGGCCTGGTTTGGCAATTCCTCCGGGGAGGAGGGAAAAGTCGGAATTACATGGATGGCGGAGCAGCGGCAGCGCTCGGAGTTCCCTGCATATCGCTTCCGGCACCGCTGTTCGTCATCAGGTGAATATCGACGCGGCGGTTCTTGGCGCGGCCGTCGCGAGTCTTGTTCGAGTCGACCGGCTTATCCTTGCCGAGGCCGATCAGATAAATCTTGTAAGCCGGGATGTTTTTCTCCGACGCGAGGTATTGAATGACGGCGTCGGCGCGGCGCTGGCTGAGTTCGTAGTTGTAATCCGCTCCACCCACCGAATCCGTCCCGCCTTCGACCGTGATGATGTACCCCTTCGTCGAGGCGACGCTCTGGGCAAGCTGGTCGATCGCCTCGCACGCTTCCTTGGTCAGGTTATCTTTGTTGAATCCGAAGTGCACCGAGGTCTCGGCAACCGAGTGATAGTTGTCCAGGTTCACGACCGTATTCGTCAGCGTATCGACCCGCTGGGAGGCGGTGTTCGCCGCCATTTGCGCTTTGTCTGCGTTTTGTCCGGCAGCCAGAGCCTTCTGGTCGGCCGTATTAGCGGCATTCTGCGCGTTTTGAATACCTGCCTGCGCGCGCTGGTCGACGTCCTTGATAGCCTTGGTGTTCTGCGCGGTCAGATCGTCTAGCTCATTGGTCTTATTGATGAGAGGTGTCGTCTGCTGGCGCACGTAATTTTTGGTTGTGCAGCCGATAGATCCGGCGACGGCCAGTGCCAGCATTAGGGTCAATGAAAGTTGCTTCATGAGGTTTCGGGGCTCCTTGCCCAAATAATTGCTTTCGTCAACTGCTCTTCGATGTCTATTAAAGCACGAAGGATGCCAATGTCGGGACGCGAATAAGGACAGTAAGAACATTGATAATCAATGGGTTACAGATACACCATTGGACAGAGAGCGGGTGGCCGCTCGGGCAATCGAGTAAGGAATCGTGGAATTTTTATACGGTTTGGCTTTTGCGGCGCCGATTACATGACGGGCGGAACGGTGATGCCCATGACAGCGAGCACGCGGCTTAACTCTCGCCGAACCACCGCGGCGGTGGTCAGGAGAAAGCGCTTTCTCGTCTCGTCCGCTTCGGCGAGGATCGGGTGCTGGTGATAGAAGGTGTTGAAGAGCTGCGCTAGCTGGAAAGCGTGCTTGGAGAGATAGGCGGGCTCGGTGGTCGCGATGCATTGGGCCACCACATAGGCGGTTTTCGAGGCAGCCAGCCAGAGTTCCCAGATGCCGTTGCCGGAGCCGCCGGAGAGATATTTGGCCAGAACGTCCGCGGAGATCTGGTTGGTGGCGCTGGCCAGAAAGGCATCCGGATCGAATCCGCCTTTGCGGAAGATGTTGCTCGCGCGGACCACCGCATACTGCGCGTAGGGGCCAGTTTCACCTTCGAAGCTGAGCGCTTCTTTGAAATCGAAGGCGATGACCGAGGGCTTGGTGAACTTGAGCATGAAGTAGCGCAGCGCGCCGATGGCAATTTGACTGGCGATGGCGGCGCGCTCGGGGGCGCTAACTTCGGGATGGCGCGTATCGACCTCTTTGCGGGCGGCGGCGATGAGCGCGTCAAGCAGATCGTCGGCTTTGACGCCGAAGCCTTTGCGGCCGGAGACCTCGATCCACGGGCGAGCTTTTTCTTCTTCGCTGAGCTGGTAGCCGAGTTCGGCAGCGCAGCGCGGCGTGAGTGCGACCATCTCGTAAGAAAAATGCGTGTAGCGGTCCGCCGCCTCGTCGTGACCGAGTCCGCGCAGAGCTTCGATCACCGTGTTCTGCGCCTCAGCCTGGCGCGCGTCGATGACGTTATAGATTTCGGCAACGTCGCCGAAGTGGGGATGATCCTTGGCTGCTCCGGGATCTTCGGGCGTGGTTGAGATCCAGCAATCGTGCTGATTGGGATAGCGGAAAAACTTGCGGTAGCTGAAATCACGGCCGAGAAGGCCGAACTTCCACATGTGGTAGGCGATGTCTTTGCCGACGTAGCCGACCGTGCCATTGGAGCGGACGATAACTTTCTGATCTTCCTCGGCAATGTCCGATGAACGAACATCGACATCCTGCGCCAGCGGAATCTCCTTGATCACGTCTTCATCCGCCGGTGCACCGTTTGCTTTGTTCTTGGAGCCTGCAGTCGCGGGCAGGAGTGCCCGCGCCACACGGTCTGTGCCGGTTCCAGCACGACGCATGACCCAGCATCCTTTGTTCTTGCCTTCATTCTCGAATGTCAGAACGCCGGCTTCCTTAAGCTTGGTGAACGCCGCATCCCAGAAATGCAGATGGAGGATTTCGCTCTCACGCGGCAGAAAATCGTACTCGATGTCGAGGCGCTCCATAGTCTCGAGATGACGGCGCAGAACGGCGATTGAGATGAGGTCGGCAATTCGCGCCACTTCGTTGTTCCCTTCCTCGATCGCGTGGAGAGTGGCGGAGCGGGCAGCCAGGTTCTGCTGGTGCTCGGCGTACCAGCGGGAGACGCTGGCGTAGAGGTCCCAGCAATAGAAATCAAAATGAGGCGCGGCCGCTAACGCTTCGATCTCGGCGGGAGATTTCTTGTCGACATGCATGAATCCGACCACCACGTCGGCAACCTGGACGCCGGTATTGTCGATGTAGTTTTGAACGTCGACTTCCCTGCCCGCAAAGCGCAGCAGCCGAACAAAGGTGTCTCCGAGAATCGCGTTGCGCAGATGTCCAATGTGCGCGGCCTTGTTGGGATTGATGCTGGAGTGCTCGACGAGAACTTTGCCTTTGGGGACATCGGCGGGCGCAGTCTGATCGGCCGCCAGCGCAGCGGCAGCACCAGCGCGATTGACGCGCACGTTGATGTAACCAGCTCCGGCCACCTCGAATTTTTCAATGCCGGGGACGGGTCCGATGCCGGCGACGATCTCGTCGGCAATCTTGCGCGGCGCCTTGCGCAGCTTGCGTGCCAGTTCGAAGGCGATTGGGAGCGCGTACTCGCCAAACTCAATTTTCGGCGGCTGCTCGATGACGATATTTACCATTTCGAGCTGATAGGTCCGGCGCAGGAAGTCGCGCACAGCGTCAGCCAAGCGGCGTTCGAGATGACGGTACAAGAAACTCCTTTATCGATGGGAGAAACAGTGATTCTAACAAACACGCGTCGAGAGACGCGGCAGGCCGCGAGATTGACGCGTGTAGGGGTGCAACCTATGATGAAAAAACGTCGTTGGTCGTCGGTCGTCACTTGTTGGTCGTTCGCGAGCCAGCGAGGAACACGTGGCGGCGTTGCCACACCATCGTGGATTTCGCGAGCGGTACTTAGGCATCGAGTGTCTCTGCTTTCCGAACGGCCACTGACTAGCGACCAACGACGATTTCCTATGCGCATTGCTTACCTTGATTGTTTTTCCGGGATCAGCGGCGACATGTTTCTGGGGGCGCTGGTAGATGCCGGGGTGTCTGCGCGATTGCTGGAGGAGACGGTCGCCGCCTTGAATGTTGACGCGCGGATTGAGTTTTCACGCGTGATGCGTGGCGGGATTACCGCAACCAAGGTCGATGTCTTCGCGAATGGCGAGAAGGATTTGCCGCGCGAAGAATTTTGGCGGCAGACGGGCGCGAATCACTTAAATGCGGACGCGCACAGGCACGCACATTCCCATGAGCACCACCACTCGCATGACGATGCCGACTCACATGAACACTCCGATACGCGCGATCACGGTCATGCGCACGAACATGGTCGCGGACTGGTCGAGATTCGCCCGATTATCGCGGCGGCCAACATTTCTGAATCCGCGAAGAAGACAGCCATCGCGATCTTCGAAGCGCTGGGCGCCGCCGAGGCTGAGATTCACAACACGTCCATCGAGCAGGTGCACTTCCACGAAGTCGGTGCCGTCGACGCGATGGTCGACATCATTTGTGCCGCCGTCGGGGCCGAGGCACTGGAGGTGGATGAATGGGTTTGCTCGCCGCTCAACGTCGGCGGAGGCACGGTGAAGTGCGCGCATGGAATTTTGCCGGTGCCTGCTCCGGCTACGGTGAAATTGTTGGCTGGGGCGCCGGTTTATTCTTCTGGGCCGCAGGTTGAGTTGGTGACGCCTACGGGCGCGGCGATTGTGAAAACTTTGGCGAGGCGGTTTGCGGCGTTCCCTGCGATGAAGATCGAAAAGGCGGGGTATGGTGCGGGGAGCCGCGAGTTTGCGCAGCATCCAAATCTTTTGCGGCTTACGGTTGGTGAAGCATTGCCTGCGGCGGCGATGGCGGGGAGTGCATCGGATTGGTCGGTCGCGGCGTCGGATGGAGTCTCGACTGACCGCGTTGCTGTGCTTGAGGCGAATCTGGATGATTTAAATCCGCAGGTGCTGGCTTATGCAATGGAGCGGTTGCTGGCGGAGGGGGCGCTGGATGTATTCAGCGTTCCGGTGCAGATGAAGAAGAACCGTCCGGGAGCGCTGCTGACGGTGCTGGCGAAGCCTGAGGATGCGGACCGGTTGACGAAGGTGATGTTCGCCGAGACTTCGACGCTGGGAGTGCGGCGGCGGGACGAGGCTCGGCAGGTGCTGGCACGACGATGGGAAACAGTAGAGACATCCTGGGGCCCGGTGCGGATCAAGATCGCGAATCTGAATGGGACGGTCGCGAATTTTGTGCCGGAGTATGAAGATTGCCGGCGGATCGCGGCCGAACATCATGTGCCTCTAAAGACCGTCATGCAGGAGGCCCAACACGCGTACGCGCAGAACAGCAGACGGTGAGATCGAGTTGGGCGCAGTTCGGAGATGGCAATGCGGACAGCGACGATGACCGAGCAGAAGACCGCGGAAGTGCAGTCGGGATATGACCGAGTTGCGGAGGAGTACTCCCGCCACCTGTACGATGAACTTCAGCACAAGCCTTTCGACCGTGAACTGCTTGACCGTTTCGCCGAACGAGTGCGGGGCAAAGGATTGATCTGCGATCTGGGGTGCGGGCCGGGACAGGTCGCGCGCTATTTGCAGGAAAAGAAAGTCGAAGTTTGTGGAATCGATCTGTCACCGGGAATGGTCGACCAGGCGCGGCGCTTGAATCCCAGTACGCAGTTCGATCAGGGCGACATGAGGGCGCTGGAGATTGCAAACGAGTCGTGGGCGGGAATCGTGGCCTTTTATGCGATCGTCAATTTCCCACCCGCTGACCTACCGCTCGTCTTCGGCGAAATGCGGCGAGTGTTGCAACCGGGAGGCTGGCTGCTGCTGAGCTTCCACATTGGCGATAAGTTGGAGCATGTGGAAGATCTTTGGGGTTGCCGGGTGTCTCTGGATTTCTATTTCTTTGGCGTCGAACACGTGACGGCGACTCTGCACGGGGCAGGATTTGAAATCGATGCAGTTTTCGAACGCGGCCCCTATGCGCCGGCGATCGAATACCAGAGCCGCCGGGCTTACATCTTCGTGCGCAAATCCCCGCGAATGCAACAATAAGTTCAGAATAGAGCAGGAGGAAACCGTGGAAGCGATCTCATCTTTGCAGAATCTCTTGAAGGTTGTCCCGCAACGTCTCATGAACGTGTATGAAGACGCGGTTGAGAAAAAGTCGACCTCCGCGAACTGGTCGCCCAAGGAAGAATTGGGCCACCTGCTCGATTCGGCCGCCAACAACCATCAGCGCATTGTGCGCGCACAGTTGGAAGACAAACCCGCCATGCCCGGGTACGATCAAAACGGCTGGGTAGCTGTGCATGGCTATCAGCGGCGCGAGTGGAAAGAGTTGATTGAGCTGTGGAAGGCGCTGAACCGCCAGCTCTTGGCGGCAGCCGAAGCCGTGTCCGCCAACAGTTGGACGCGGACCTTGACCGTCGCCGGCTCCGAGGCATTGACTTTGCAGTTCGTGTTCGAAGATTACCTCGCGCACATGGCGCACCATCTCCATCACATCGGAATCGCCGTCGACGACATAAAATTGAAGACACCGAACGCCGCATAAGAACGCGGCCTCGAATCGATTTTTCCAGGCAGGAGAATGGCCAAGAAGTTTTACATCACGACTCCGATTTATTACGTTAATGCGCGGCCCCATATCGGGCACGCTTACACCACCATCGCCTGCGACACGATTGCGCGCCGGCATCGCATGCTGGGCGACGATACCTGGTTCCTGACCGGAACCGACGAGCACGGGCAGAAGATCGAGCGCGCCGCCCAGGCGGCCGGAAAAACGCCGCAGCAGTTTACCGATGAGGTCTCGGCCCAATTTCGCGGGCTGTGGGATCGGATGGGTCTGAGCTACGACGACTTCATTCGGACAACCTCACCTCGCCACAAGCACGGTGTGCAGGCTCTGTGGAAGAAGATTGCCGATGCGGGTTACATCTACAAGAGCCACTATACGGGTCAGTACTGTGTGTTCGATGAACTCTACGTAGATGCGGTCGGGCCGGGCGCGCCTTGCCCGGAGTGCGGACGGCCGACCGAGACAGTTCAGGAAGAAAATTATTTCTTCAAGCTCTCGGCGTTTCAGGAGCGCTTGATCAAGCTCTATACCGAGCAACCGGATTTCATTCGCCCGGAAACGCGGCGGAATGAAGTGCTTTCGTTTGTGAGTGGCGGACTGCGCGATCTCTCCATCAGCCGCAGCACATTTTCCTGGGGCATCCCCGTCCCCGACGATCCCAAGCATGTCATTTACGTCTGGCTCGATGCGCTGGCGAATTACGTGACCGCGCTCGGCTACGGATCGACCGATACCAGTAAGTATGACAAGTACTGGCCGGCCGACGTGCACATGATCGGCAAGGAGATTGTGCGCTTCCATTGTGTGTATTGGCCGGCGTTTCTGATGGCTGCGGGCTTGCCGCTGCCCAAGGGCATCACGGCGCACGGATGGCTGCTGTTTGAAGAAAACAAGATGTCGAAGTCGCGCGGCAACATTGTGCGCGCGGAGACGATTCTTGATGTTCTGGGTGCGGACGCGCTGCGCTACTTTCTGCTGCGCGAAATTGTTTTTGGGCAGGACGGCTCGTTCAGCTTTGATGCGCTCGTGCAGCGCTACAACGCCGACCTCGCCAACGGCCTCGGCAATCTTGCCAGCCGCACCCTGACCATGATTACGCGCTACTTCAAGGGAGAGGTTCCCTACCCTTCGCACACGGCGCGCATGCCGGCAGACGATGTGATTGCCGAGACGGCGCGCAAGGCGATTGCGGACTTCGGTGTGCTTTTCGATCAGTTTCAGTTTTCGAAGGCGCTCGAATCCGTCTGGGGCCTTGTTTCGGCGGTGGATAAGTACATCGTCGAAAACGAGCCCTGGGCGCTCGGCGACAAGCAGGATGAGGAAAGCCGGCAGCGTCTTGCTACCGTGCTTTATACCAGCGCCGAGGCGTTGCGGATCGCCACCGCCCTCGCGCATCCTGTGATGCCGGAATCGACGGCGAAAATCTGGGAGCAGGCCGGGCTCGGTGACATCAAGAAATTCGACCTCACGAAACTTGTCTGGGGGCAATTGCAGCTCGGGACAAAACTCGGCGAGGTGAAGGCAGTGTTTCCGCGGGCGGATAAATCTGCGATTGAGAGGATGCAAAAGATGGAAGAACAGAATAGTTCGACGACGGTTACGGCGCCGGTGGAAACGCCCGCGGCTAAGGCACCTGCCCCGGCTACGAATGCGACGGCCCCAACCGGCGCGGCCCCGGCAAAACCAGCGGCTGCGGTTCCGGACGGCAAGATCAGCATAGACGACTTTGCAAAAGTAGAGCTGCGCGTCGCGCAGGTAAAGACGGCCGAGCGCGTAAAAGGCGCCGACAAACTATTGCGCCTCGAGGTTGATCTCGGCACCGAAGTGCGGCAGCTCGTCGCCGGAATCGCCGAGGCCTACGCTCCAGAAACGCTGATTGGCCGCAAGGTGGTGATTGTCGCGAATCTGGCACCGCGCAAACTGCGCGGCCTGGAATCAAATGGAATGATCGTCGCGGCCTCGCCGGAAGGCGGAAAACCAGTACTGGCGAGCTTTCTGGAAGATGTGCCCTTGGGCACGCGGCTGAAATAGATTGATGAATGTGATTGCGTTGAGCGATAAGTGTTCGCCCACACGATCTCCCGAGCGACTAACGACCGGCGACTAACGACTGTGTTCATCGACTCCCACGCCCATCTCGAAGGCAAGCGCTACGACTCCGACCGCGAGGAAGTGCTGGCGCGCGCCAAAGCGGCCGGCGTTGACGCGTACCTTGCCATCGGCAATGGCGACGGCCCCGACACTGCCGACTGCGGCATCCGTTTAGCCGAAAAATACAGTGGGCAGCCGCAGTATCCGGAAATCTGGGCTAGCGTCGGCATTCATCCGCATGAGGCCAGCCTTGCCAACGCCGCCGCTTACGCGCGGCTCGCCGAATGGGCGCGGCATCCGCGGGTCATTGGCTGGGGCGAAATCGGCCTCGACTATTTTTACGATCACTCGCCGCGCGAGGTGCAGAGGGCGGTTTTTCTGCGGCAGATGGAACTGGCCCAAGAAGCCAAGCTGCCGATCATTACTCACTGTCGTCCATCCGACAACAGCGAAAACGCCTGGGATGATTGCCTGGCGATGATCGCGGAACACTGGAGCGCCGCGTCTCTAAGTTCCGCCGGGCTGGGCGGCGTCTTGCATTGTTTCACTGGCAGCGTGGAGCACGCGCGGCGTGGCCTCGACATGGGATTCATGATTTCTTTCGCCGGCAACGTCACCTTTCCAAAGGCACAAAACATCCGCGACGCCGCACAATTCGTCCCTCTCGACCGCATGCTGATCGAGACCGACTCGCCCTACCTCGCGCCCGTTCCACATCGCGGCCAGCGCAACGAACCGAGCTACGTGGTCGAGACCGCCCGCCAGATCGGTCAACTTCGCGGACTGGCGCCGGAGGAAGTCGGCCGCCAAACGACGGACAATTTTTTCAGATTCTTCAAATTGTCTGAACCCGTCAAAATCTAGCTTTCCTTCACGCGCCATGTGTTCCCTCGCTTTACTGTTCGGGACTTTGCTTCTTCTGATAACCTCAAGAGTACGAATTTGTGCGTGCTCGGGGGCCTGCGCCATGATTGGCGTTGTGTCGGCAATGCGGATGGATGGCTGCTCGCCATGGCAGCAAAAAACAAAAACCGGCGATTCCCCGCGCTCCGCACAATAATCTAAGAGGGTAAGGCATATCCGATGCCCGATAACAGTTTTGACATCGTCAGCAAAATCGACCTGCAGGAAGTGTCGAATGCGATCCAGCAGGCGATGAAGGAAATCACGACGCGATTCGATCTGAAGGATTCCAAATCGGACATCGCGCTCGAAGGCAAGGATGCCATCATTCTGCATTCGGCCGACGAATTTAAACTCAAATCGATCAACGACATCCTTCAGCAGAAACTGGTCAAACGCGGCGTGCCGCTGAAGGGGCTGACCTACGGCGCGATTGAACCGGCGGCCGGGAGCACCTCGAAGCAGAAGATCACCATGCAGCAAGGCATTCCGATCGAGAAGGCGCGCGAAATCGTGAAGTTCATAAAGGACTCGAAGAAGAAAGTGCAGGCTTCGATCCAGGCCGATCTGGTGCGCGTGAGTGGAAAGGATCGCGACACGCTCCAGCAGATCATCGCCCTGCTCAAGCAAAAAGACTTTGGCATCGACATGCAGTTTACGAATTACCGGACCAACTAAACTCTCACCACGGAGGCAGGGAGATACCGAGGTCAGCGCGGAACGTTTCGAAGCGCGTTTCTCCTTGACTCGGGGCCTCCGTGGTTAAAGAAGGGCCTTTTTGAGCACAACCAGCGCCATTAACGGGAAAGAGATCTTCGACCTGCTGCGCGATGATATCGTCGCCATCGAAGAACAGTTTGGGCAGGACACGGTCTCGAACGTCTCCGCCATCACCGAGATTGGCGAATACCTGCGCGCCGGTGGCGGCAAGCGGATTCGGCCCGCCTTGTTGCTGCTCTCCGCCAAATTGCTCGGCTACAAAGGGCGCGGGGCTGTCAAACTCGCTTCCGTCGTCGAAATCATTCATACCGCGACTCTCGTCCACGATGACATTATTGACGAGGCCGACACACGCCGCGGCCGCCCGGCGGCCAACACGCAATGGGGCAACTCAAAATGCGTATTGGCGGGCGACTGGCTTTACATGCAGGCCTTCAAGATCGCGGTTCAGGAGCGCAATTTCCGCATTCTCGACGTGCTGACTGAACTCACCCAGCAGATGGTCGAAGGCGAACTGCTGCAGATGGAAAAGCTCGGTAAGCCGATCCCGCTGGCGGAACATCTCGACCTGATTTATCGCAAAACCGCCTGCCTCTTCTCCGTCTCCATGCGAGTGGGCGGCATTCTGGGCGAGGCGACGGTGCAGCAGGAAGAGCGCCTCGGGCAATACGGGCGCGACCTCGGCATGGCCTTCCAGATTGTCGACGATGTGCTTGACCTGACGGCTTCGGAAAGTGTGCTCGGCAAGCCCGTGGCCAGCGATCTGCGCGAAGGCAAGGCAACCATGGCGGTGATTCACGCTCTGGAGCATTGCACGGCCGACGAGCGCCGCCAGATCGAAGCTGTGTTGCGCGACCGCGCATTCAACGGCGTCACCCATGCCGACATTCTCGCTATCCTGAACCGGTACGGTTCGCTCGAATATGCCAGCAAAGAGGCTGCGCGGTACGCGGACTCGGCGCGCCAGGCGATTTGCGTCTTCCCCGATTCCGAGATCAAGCGCGCACTGCTCTGGGCGCCTGAGTTCGTGGTCGCGCGCGAAAAGTAGCCGGCGGCTTTCTCCGCACCGTCCCTCCAACCCCTTTTGTTTGCGTCCCTGAGCCGCTCTTTCGCATCTTGGTTATACTGCACAGACTATCCCTATGCATGACCTGGTATGGCTGATCTCGCATGACGGCTACGCATTGCTCGCCGCCATCTGTTTTGCGGAAGCGATTGGACTGCCGGTTCCGGCCGCTCTGGCAATTCTGACGGCGGGAGCTGTCGCGGCTTATGGGCAATTACATCTTTACCTGCTGTTTCCGGCCGCAATCACTGCGACCCTCAGTGGAGACTGCATTCTGTATTTCGCTGGCCGGGCCAGCGGCTGGGCGCTGCTTGGCATCCTGTGCCGTCTCTCGGCGAATCCCGAGACTTGCATATTACGTTCAGCCGAGTATTTTTACCGCCGCGGCAAGCTGACTCTTCTTTTTGCCAAGTTCATTCCAGGCATCAATACCATGTCGCCGCCGCTCGCGGGGAGCATGCGCATGCGGCCGCAACAATTTCTCGCATTCGATGCCATGGGCGCGGCCATTTATATCGGCGCCTATACCATGGCGGGCTACGCGTTCAGTGATGTGCTGCGCGATATGACGCGCCGGTTGCGTTCGGCCGGGGCCGCCGCCGAGACCGTTTTCGGCGTCGGCTTGCTGGCCTACATCGTGTATCGCGTCGTCATCTACCGGAGATACCGGCTCCTCGATACCGCTCCCCGCGTGCCCGCGGAAGAAGTCGGAAAACGGCTGGCGGGCGCGGTTCCAGGCAGCATTCTGATCGCAGACGTGCGCAGCCACGGATATTATGACTCCGAGTCGGAGCGCATCGCGGGATCCGTCCGGCTCGAGCCCAATCGCATTGAGGAAGAGGTCAAAGGTCTCTCAAAGGACCAGGAGATTTATCTCTACTGTACTTGAGCGCGCGAAGCCACGAGCGCCCGGGTGGCGCAAATACTGATGCAGGAAGGCTTCAAGGTGTTCGTAATCTCTGGCGGGCTGCGCGCCTGGCGCAAGGCGGGACAGCCGGTGGAATCCGTGCCGCAGGACGACGTGGTCAAGCTGCCTATGTTCAATTGATGTGACCTCCTCGCTTGTTGCGCGCAACCGCTAATGCTATCTTCGCTTCATGGGACGCTATGCTGGCTTGTGCGGAGTCATTCTGGCGGCAGGAGAATCTTCCCGGATGGGGCGCGACAAGGCGCTCTTGCCTTGGCCTCCGCAGGCGGGAGCGTTCGCGGGCGGAACATTTCTTTCCGCAGCCATTCAACTATTCGATCCCTTTGTTGATGTCGTGCTAGTGGTCGTCGGCAAGAACCAGCCGAACATCGCGCCCATTGTTTATGCCAACGGCGCTTCGCTGGTCGTGAATTCTCACCCCGAGCGCGGGCAGTTCAGCTCGCTGCAAGCGGGTTTGCAGGAGGTGTTGAATCGTGGACGCGACGCGGCCATGATGACTCTGGTGGATCGGCCTCCGGTTTTGCCCGCCACCATTCAGACTTTATCGGACGCATTCGATGAAGGGCTGTTGCAGGGGAAATGGGCCGTGGTTCCCGCCTTCCAGTCGAAACACGGGCATCCGATTCTCGCCGGCCGCGAGCTGATCGAGGCGTTCCTGCGCGCGACCGCAACTTCCAGCGCGCGCGATATCGAACATGCTCATCTCGACAAGATCGTTTATGTGCCGGTCGAAGATTCTCTCGTGGTCGCGAACGTCGATACTCCGGAAGAGTATGCGCATTTACCCGCCCCAGTGTTACCAACCAGCTAACTTCTCCCTCACGCCAACAATTCATGACTAATCTGACATCGAAACAAACTGAATTCATCGGAGGTGTTCTCGGCCTTTCGCCGCGCCTCGCGACCTTCGACTGCGACGGAACTCTCTGGTCCGGAGACGCGGGCGAGGGATTTTTTTCCTGGGAGCTGAAGCAGGGGCTCGTGTCGCCGGAAATCGCGCGCTGGGCGCGGGCTCGCTACGCCGAGTATCGCGCCGGCAAGGTTCGCGAAGATGTCATGTGCGGTGAGATGGTCACCATGCATCACGGGCTGCGCGAGGAGGATGTGCAGCGAGCGTGCGATACGTATTTCGCTCTCGGCGTGGAGCAGGGTGTCTTCCCCGAGATACGGGAACTGGTGCGGCGGCTGCGTGAATCCGGCTGCGATGTGTGGGTCGTCTCCTCGTCCAATCAATGGATCATCCAGTCCGCGATGAAAGGCTTTGGCGTTCCTTCCGATCACATCCTGGCGGCGCAAGCCGCGGTTAAAAATGGCGTGATTGAGGATCGCTTGATTCGCGTACCGAGTGGGCCGGGCAAGGTTGAGGCCATCGAGGCCGCCCTCCAGCGCCCGCCCGATTGCGCATTCGGTAATGCCATCTGGGATCGCGAGATGCTGGCGCTGTCCCGTCATGCATTCGCCATCAATCCGAATCCGAATCTGCGCGAGATTGCGCTCGCGAATCACTGGACGGTTTATCAGCCGGAATAACGCGGCTCTCAGCTCTTAAGTTGTAGGCCTTCCGCGAACTGCGATTCCCGACTGTGCCAACCCTACGAACCGTGACAGCCCTCGGCCTTTCGCAGCAGCGCGCTGAGCGCGTCGATGGCAAGCTGGGCAGCGTGAGTAGATGCTTCCGGTACTCCGGCCAGTTTCTGGATCAACTCTTCCCTTCTTATCCCTCGCGCCTCCGCGATGGTTTTTCCTTTTGCCAACTCGGTGATCGCCGAACCGCAGGCCATGGAGGGGACGCATCCCTTGGCGAGGAAGCGAATGTCGGCGATTTTATCTCCGTCGAGTTTCATACTGACTTCCAGGATGTCGCCGCAAACCGGATTCTCTACGCGCGCTTGGGCATCCGGGTCTTCTATTTCGCCGGCGTTGCGCGGGTTTTGAAAATGATCGAGGAGTTCGGGTGAGTACATTGCACCGGCTAATTTGAGAGGTGTGAGTAAAGCGCTTTGCGTCCCTACTTCTATCTTGCGGCTTTCCGCCCCTAAGTCAAGGGATTTTGTTTCGAATTCGTTTTCCAGGAAGCGCTCCGTGAGTTCCCGATTACTCTGGCTTGAATGGGCAGCCTCAATGAAAGAAAGATCGCGGTCCGCCAAGCCCCGGCTTTGATATAGACTTTTGCGGGCTTACCTCATGGATCACGAGCGACCTGGCGCAACCGGTGATGCACCCCAACCGTTACCAAATTGGCTGATGTGGTCGTATCTCGTTCTTCTGCTCTTGACCGCCAGCTTTTGGCTCAGGTTTATCGCGCAGGAACCAAGCGTCATGGCGTACGCCTGGAATCGCGACTTTTCCAGCGTTTACGTGGGAGCGCGAGCGGTGGCTTCGGGGCAGGGCTCTCAGCTCTACGATTGGAGACTGCAGCGCGCGCTCATGGATGCTGCGATCTCGCCCCATCACCGCCAAACCATGCTGCTTTTCATCTACCCAGCCTACGTGGCATGGTTCTTTTCACCTCTCGGCAGGCTCACATTGTCGGACGCATTCCTGTGGTGGAGTGCCATCAACCTTTTATTGACCGCATGGACAGCGAAACGCTTGCTCGATTACAGCGGCGGTTCTCGACGTGAGCAGCTCGCCTTACTGGTTATTTTTCTGTTCTGGACGCCGCTGCAATTGACGTTGTTTCAAGGCCAGTTTGGCATGGCGGGCGCGCTCGGCGTAACGCAATTAATGATCTCCCTCGGCTCCGGTAAACGATGGCAAGCAGGCTTCTGGCTGGCTCTGGGTTTACTCAAGCCCCAGTTGCTTCTCTTTCCTTTGCTCGCGCTAGCGATTTGGCGATGTTGGAAGACTCTGGCCGCTTTCGCGGCAGCCAGCACAATCGTGTTCGGATTGTCCTTTGCGAAGCTCGGATTCTGGATTCCCGCCTATTTGCGCTTCCTCGCGGAGTTCAATTCGATGGGCCCAAAGGCTTCGCTCTATCCCAGGGCAATGCAAAACTGGCTCGGTCTGGTTTCCGTGCTGCTCGGAAGCGACAAAAGTTTCTTCGCGCACGCATTGTTGATCGCGCTCAGCATCGCATCGTTCATATTGTTAGTTTGGCTATGCTGGCGCCCAGCTCGTGCCGCGCATGGCAGCGCTTCTCTTGATACCTGTCTGCCGCTTAATTGGCTGCCCCGGTTTGGGTTGGCAATTGTGTTGGGGATATTGGTCTCTCCACACCTCTATCTGCACGATTGGATTCTCGCTGCGCCCGCACTGGTCGCGCTCTACCGATTCTCTGCATCTCTGACCGCAAGAACTCCCGGCGAAGGTCTTACCACTGGCAGGTCATTCACTTGGATGATCGCACTAACGCCGATCGCGTGTTTCGCCGTTCAGTTCGACTTATGGCCTCAGTGGTCGCACATACAATTGGTGCCCTGCTATATGGGGGCGATGGTGGTAGTGGCTGTGATTGCGCTCCGCAGCGATCCCAATTGTCGAGCCTCTTCGCAGCCCTTTTATTGATCGGCAGCGACAGATCGCCTTCCGGCTTCGTGCTTGTCCGAAGTGCGCGCCGTATAATGACTGGTTCCTCATACCCGGCCGGCGCGCCTGGGTGCTCCCTTCAACGACCACGCCCGGCACACAGGAGATTTCATCATGTCCACTCTTACCGAACATGCCTCAGCCGAATCCGCCGCTGCAAACCACGCTTCGACCGGCGTCAAAGTGAAGACTCGCACTGAATCCGACAGCATGGGCAAGATCGAAGTTCCCTCCAATGTTTATTGGGGAGCGCAGACCGAGCGCTCGCTCCTGCACTTCAACATCGGACGCGACACCATGCCTCCCGAGCTGATTCGAGCCTTTGGAATTTTGAAGAAAGCTTGCGCGCTGGTGAATGAGGATCTCGGCAAGCTGCCCGCGGAAAAAGCCAGGCTCATCGTGCAGGCCGCCGACGAAGTGATCGCCGGCAAGCTGAACGCCCAGTTTCCGCTACGCATCTGGCAGACAGGTTCGGGCACGCAGACCAACATGAACGTCAATGAGGTCATCTCGAATCGCGCCATTGAAATTGCCGGCGGCGAAATGGGCTCAAAGAAGCCCGTCCATCCGAACGATCACGTCAATATGTCGCAGTCCTCGAACGACACATTTCCCGCAGCCATGCACATTGCAGCGGCGTCGCGGGTGAAGAACGATTTGATTCCAGCGATCAAGACTGTGCGCGATGCGATTGCCGCCGAGGCGAAGGAATTTGACAGCATCGTTAAGATTGGCCGCACCCACTTGCAGGACGCCGTCCCTCTAACCATCGGACAGGAATTCGGCGGCTGGGCCTCGTTGCTCGAGCGCGACATCAAGCGCCTGGAACAAGCTCTGGACGGCCTTTACGATCTCGCCATCGGCGGCACGGCGGTCGGTACGGGGTTAAACACGCATCCGGAATTCGCCGAGCGCGCGGCGAAGAAAATTGCCGAGCTGACCGGACTTCCCTTCCGCTCGCATCCCAACAAATTTGCCGCGCTGTCGGCGCACGACGAGATCGTGTTTGCTCAGGGCGCGATGGAGACCCTGGCTGCGTCATTCATGAAGATATCGAATGATATTCGCTGGCTGGCTTCGGGTCCGCGCTGCGGCCTCGGCGAACTCGTCATTCCCGAAAACGAGCCAGGTTCGTCGATCATGCCCGGCAAGGTGAACCCCACGCAATGCGAGGCCATGACCATGGTCTGCGTGCAGGTCCACGGCGCAACGGCCGCGGTTGGAATGGCAGGCTCCCAGGGCAACTTCGAGCTCAACGTCTACAAGCCAGTCATCATTTATAACTTCCTGCACTCGGTCACGCTGATCACCGACGCCTGCCACGGCTACGTCGAATACATGATCAAGGGCATTGAGGTCGATCGCGCGAAGGTCGACTGGTATGTGAAGAATTCGCTGATGCTGGTGACAGCGCTCGCTCCGAAGGTAGGCTACGATAACGCAGCCAAGATCGCGCATACCGCACACGTAGAACACTCAAGTTTGCGCGAGGCCGCGGTGAAGCTTGGACATCTCACTGGCGAGGAGTTCGATGGGCTGGTGAAGCCGGAGAAGATGACGCATCCCTAGGATCAGGCGATCGGGTCATCTCAACGCGTGGCGCGTAAACGTGTAGCGCGGACACTCGTGTCCGCGAAGGCCATTGACCACAGCAAGCACGCCGCACCCGCAAGCGCGCGGACAAGAGTGTCCGCGCCACACTCCTACTCCACCGCCACCCTGCGTCCCCTTCTGACGGCTGACTCGACAAATGGTCGATCCGCGTATTGATGATCTCCCGAATCGCCTTCAGAAATTCCACCCGCGAGTTTGCCAGGTGCTGCTTAACCGCGGGTGACACACCGAAGACGCGGGTCACGGCATCGGCGATCTCACAGCACGGGCAGCTGGCATGGTTTTGCGCGTGGCCGGTTGGCGTCGATTCAGTTTGCTGTGTCTCGTTCATACCGCCTCCTTCATTTCTACCGTCAGAACTCGATTTTCCAAACGCGCCTTAGCCGGTTGCAACGCGGCCATTGATCGCGGCAAGCCAACATGACGGCGCAGCGTGCCGATCTCGATCACCAGCTCGTCACCCTTCTTGAAAAGGTTGATCTCGCCCTTGGTCGCGAACGGCAACTGCACCTGCACCTCGTAAATCCCGTCCTGCTTGCCAAAGCTGAAGGGCTTTTCCGTGCGCGTCACCGCCGAGGGATCTTCTCCCGCAGGATACAGCACGCCGGCCAGCTCTTCCAGTCGTTGGCGGCCGAGCACCTCGCGCGCAAACAGCGGCACGCGTTTCACCGGAACGGGCGCGAAATATTCCTCGATCTCGTGCAACACCTTCTCCTGCGAACTGTGCCACTCGTCGAACCAGGTGTCGCTGACCTCCGCCGGTAGAAGGCGGTTGGCGATGACCATATCGACCGTCAGGCCATGCAGCGAAAAGTAGACAAAGGCGCGCTCCGTTTCCCGCAGCACCATCTTCTCGGGATTGGTGACGAGTCGAACGCTGGTAACGTTCGGGTCTTCCATGATCTCGTCCACGCCTTCAAGCTTCTCGAAAAGGCTGCGGATGTTGACGAAATAGTTGTCGGTTGGCAGCTCGAACGGTGCCACGCGATTGGCGATTGGGCGCACCGCTTTCAGCAGGCTGCGCTGGAACGGAAAAATATGCTTCATGTACCAGTCGAGCGTCGTGGGCATGCTGATGAAGCGCATCGACTCGGCGGTCGGCGCGGCGTCCAGCACAATCACGTCGTAGCGCTCCTCGCGCCGGTATTGGTTCACATACATCATCGCGCTCAGCTCTTCCATGCCGGGAAGAATGGCAAGTTCCTCGGCCTCGACGCCGCTGATGCCAGTCGTACGCAGGACGGAAGTCACGTAGGACGAGATCTCCTGCCAGTGTCGCTTGATCTCTTTTTGAATATTGAGTTCCTGTATCCACAGCCGCTCCGCGACCAGGAGAGGATCGGAAGTGTGGAGATGAAAAAGGTCATTCTCAAGGTCAAAGGAATCGCCCAGGCTGTGCGCTGGGTCGATGCTCATCACCAGCGTACGATAGCCGAGCGCAGCCAGTTTGACGCCGGTGGCCGCGGCCAGACTGGTCTTGCCGACGCCGCCCTTGCCCGTGAACATCAGAATTCGCATTCCTCTATTGTAAGACGCTCAGGTTGGCGGCTCGTGAAAATGCGGACGAGCTCTGGGCTGATATCTTTCTTTCCTTCCCCCGATGTGCAAACGTCGCATCGACAATGTGCACACGTCACAGACTCTCTCGTTGCCGACGCATAAGATTCGGCCAAATGAGGAGAACACTTATGAGAATCCTGCGAGTCATTGGCATCGCATTTTTGACCTCTGCTGCAGCGCTGTTCGTCATCTCCGCCGTGCATTTGAAGATGGGCCCGACACGCGCCTTCGCGTCCACGCCTCAGGCCATAAAGCCCATTGGCAAGACGGTTACGATCAAGCCGCCGCTCGGTCTGCCTCCGGTTCCAATTCCAGCCGACAATCCACCGACCGCCGAGACGATTGCGCTCGGCCGGCGGCTTTATTACGACCCGATTCTCTCCGCCGACAACACAGTTTCATGCGCCTCCTGCCACGGTCCAGAAACAGGATTCACGGATCGTGGATCGGTTTCGACCGGAGTTGGCGGAAAAAAGGGCTCGCGTCATTCCCCAACCGTCATCAACTCGGCGTACAACGAGGTGCAATTCTGGGATGGCCGCGCGCCCAGTCTTGAGGAACAGGCCAAGGGTCCGATCGCGAATCCGGTGGAGATGGCGACCACGCACGAGGCCGCCGTCGCGCGCATTCAGGCCGATCCGAAATATGTGGCGCTCTTCAAGCAAGCTTGGGGAACGGACCACATCACCATCGATCTGGTGGTGAAGTCCATCGCCTCGTTCGAGCGGACCGTTCTCTGCGGCAACTCACCGTTCGACCGCTTCTACTATGGGCACGACAAAAAAGCGCTCTCGGCGTCGGCCCAGCGTGGCCTCAAGTTATTTATGGATCCGAAGAAGGGCGACTGCGCCAGTTGCCATACCATCGGCGAAAAGTACGCGCTCTTCACCGACAATCAGTTTCACAACCTGGGCATAGGCGCCGATATTCAGGGCAACCTCAACGACCTTGGGCGGTTCGATCAAACCAAGAAAGACGAGGATACCGGCGCCTTCAAGACTCCAACGCTGCGTGCGATTGCGCTGCGCGCGCCTTACATGCACGACGGGAGCTTTCCGAAGCTGAACGATGCGCTCAGCCATTACATTGGCGGGGGCAACGCAAACCCGCATCTGGATAAGAAGATTCACGCGCTCGACTTTCTGACCTTCGATGAACGCGACGATATTCTGGCATTTCTCGATTCGCTGACGGCGCCGCTGCCCAAAGATATTGGACCGCCGGCGGATCTGGCGAAAGTTCAGAAGCCAGCAGCGAACTTACACTAACCGTCGCAAACGCGGACCGGCATAAGTCATTGATTGCTGGGCCGCTCAGGGCTCCACCCAGCCAGCGCTGGAGACCGGCAAACACGCCCGTTTCCAGCGCTATGTTTTTCTGCGGTCACGCCCGCTTGAGTACTTCGGTAACGGTCGGCTGTACCTTAAGCACGTGAGGTAACCCATGAGGCCCACCTTAGAATAAAGGGTGACCGGACCAGCTTTCCCCGCGCTCGGGCCGACGGGACTGCCTTTTTGACGCTGCCTCTACCCATACCCGCGCGCATTCCCCTGCTCTACGTCATTCTCGGCGTGCTGCTCGCCATCAGCGTTCTGCCCATGTATTTCTACTCGGCGCAGATCGAGGAGATGAACCGCGAGCGCCTTAAAACCAACGAAATGCTGTTGCAGAATACGGTGACGCGTTCGCTGGCCGACGATATTTCGCATCACCAGGAAACGCTGCGCATGATGCTGGCGAACCTTTCCTCGTCGGTGCAGGTGGAGAGCGGTAACGATATTGGAGAACAGCATATTGAAACGCCCGAACTGCGGGCGCTGCTGGAAAACTTTGTTTCGTCATCCAACGACATTGCATATGCGACTTTGCTGAACGCCGATGCCAAAGGCGTTTCGGCCGGACGTATCGATCCTGACGCTTTCTTGCAGCGCGAACTGGAACGCGCTTACCAGGCCGCGCGCGAAGGCCGCATCTACAGTGGGCAGCCGCTGATGGTGGGCGCTGGAAAATCAGCCAAGACTGTAATGCTCGTCAGTTCGCCCATCATGTACGGCGGGCGTTTTCTGGGGATGGTCGGATCCGTGGTCGATCTGGAATACCTCATCCGCCGCCTGCAGACCGTAAGCCTGAGCGGCCTGATGCCCTACGTGGTCGATAGCCAGGGACGGCTGGTCGCGGCTGCGACCCCGCAATATGCCACTGGGCAGGACATGACGCAGTTTGAAATCGTCCGCAACTTTGTGGACGTGGGCGCAAAGGCGCAGCTGGCTGCGACGCGCGAATTCACTGTCGGCAGCAAGAATCCGCAGATGATGCTGGGTACCTATAGCCCGGTCACCGCGCTCGACTGGGCCGTTGTCGTACAGAAGCCGCGCGACGAAGCCTATCGCGGCATCTACGAAATGCAGCGTACCGGGCGGCTGCTGGCGTGGCTCGCCGTATTTGCCAGCGTCGGGTTGAGCATCTTTTCGGCGCGGCGCATCACCAGCCCTCTGCAGACTCTGGCGCAGTCGAGCCGGGCGATCGCGCGTGGCGATTTTTCACAGCGTGTCCACCTCAAGACGCGCACCGAGATCGGCGAACTGGCGGCCACCTTCAACACCATGTCGGAGGAACTCGAGCAGTTCGTCGAAGACCTGAAGCGCGCTGCCGAAGAGAACAAGGCCCTGTTTATGGGCTCCATCCAGATGCTGGCTGGCGCGGTCGACGAAAAGGATCCATACACGCGCGGCCACTCCGATCGCGTCACGCGCTACTCGCTCATGATCGCAAAGGAGATGGGACTGGATCCGGGCTTCCTGGAAATTCTGCGCGTCTCGGCGCAATTGCATGACGTCGGCAAGATCGGCATCGAAGATCGAATTCTGAAAAAACCGGGCGCGCTCACGCCCGAAGAATTCGAGATCATGAAAACTCACACCACCAAGGGTGCGAACATTCTGCGCCCGGTTCCGCAACTCAGCGAGATGCTGCCCGGAATCGAACTGCACCATGAGGCGCTCAACGGTCGCGGCTATCCATATGGATTGAAGGGCGACGAAATTCCGCTGCTGCCGCGGGTGATCGCCGTGGCTGACACGTTTGACGCGCTGACCACCAATCGTCCCTATCAGAAGGCATTCGATCCAGTCGAAGCCGTCCGCATGATTCGCAACCTGTCGGGCCAGCGGCTCGATCCGACGGCCGTGAACGCCCTGCTCGCGGTATTTCAGCGCGGAGAGATTCGCATACAAAAGCAGCTGGCGGAGACGATCGCGCCGGGACCGATCAAGCTGCCCGCGCCGCCCCTCCCATCGGCCGCGCCCGACCCACTAACCGTCGAGACCACGCGAACCTAGACCATTTGCAACCGGCAATTCGTAATTTGCAGTTGCGTTCGCCCACGAGAATTCGCCGCGATCCGCGCGCCCGCTTCGACTGAGTTTTCCAAATTCCCCCATCCCAAATTACAAAATACAAATTCCCCTATAATCGAAGCTGCATGATTCAGACTCTATTTGGCAGCCTCGACGAAGAAAAAAAGCCGAGTTTTATAGAGCGCATGAAGGAGGCGGTCTCGCGCACGCGCGAGAACCTGGCCGAGCGCATCGAGGAAGTGGTTTCGATCGGCAAGGAAATCGACCGCTCCACGCTCGACGATCTTGAAGCTACGCCTCATCGGCGCCGACCTCGGCACCACCACCACCCAGGAAGTGCTCGATAAACTGCGCGACAAGGCCGACCGCAAGCAAATTAAAGACGTCACCGAACTCAAACGGCTGCTGAAAGAAGAGCTGCTGGCGATCCTGACCGCGACGCCTTCACGTCCGGTGGCCCGCGTCGATGGCACGCCGGAGGTGATCTTAGTCGTCGGCGTGAATGGAACCGGCAAGACGACGACAATTGGCAAGCTGTCCCAGGTGTTCCGCGGCCAAGGCAAGACGGTTCTGCTGTGCGCGGCTGACACGTTTCGTGCCGCTGCCATCGAGCAGCTCGAGATCTGGGGACAGCGCACCGGGACCGAAGTGATTAAGACAAAAGCTGGCGGCGATCCATCGGCCGTGCTCTTCGATGCCCTCCAAAAAGCGGCCAGCCGCAAAACCGATTATGTCATTGTCGATACCGCCGGCCGTCTGCACACCAAGCAAAACCTGATGCAGGAACTCGAAAAGATGAAACGCACAGCGCAGCGCATTGTGCCCGGCGCTCCGCATGAGACCTTGCTCGTCATGGACGCAACCACCGGCCAGAACGGATTGCAGCAGGCGCGGCAATTTACGCAGTCGGCCGGCGTAACCGGAATTGTACTCACCAAGCTCGACGGCACCGCGAAGGGTGGCGTGGTGGTGGCCATCTCGCGCGAACTAGGACTGCCGGTGCGTTATGTGGGCGTCGGCGAGAAAGCGGGCGATCTATTGCCCTTCGACGCGAAAGATTTTGTGGATTCGCTGTTTGCCTGATAAGGTCGCTCGCCCGTTGCCGGTTCCTCACCCCCGCCCTCCCTAGCTTTGTGCCTCTTGGCTGCGTTAGTCTTTAGTGTCCTATTAGCCTTTAGTGTCCAATGACATCCGACGAACAATTCATGCGTCGAGCGCTTGAACTGGCGCGCGCGGGAATCGGGCTGGTCTCGCCGAATCCCGCCGTGGGCGCGGTTGTAGTTGAACCAGGCGGCACGGAGGTCGGCGTCGGCACTCACACTTACGACGGCATCAAGCACGCCGAGGTCATCGCCTTGGAAAAAGCGGGAGCGCGAGCCCGCGGCGGCACGCTTTATCTCAACCTCGAACCATGCTCGCATCAAGGACGAACCGGTCCGTGCGCGGACGCTGTCATTGGCGCGGGAATCACCCGCGTGGTGTGTTCCATGCAGGATCCGAATCCCCAGGTCTCCGGACAGGGATTTGCTCGCCTGCGCTCGCGCGGAATTCACGTGGATGTCGGATTGTTCGAGTCCGAAGCGCGCCGGTTGAATGAAGGCTTCGCGCGCTTTACCCGCCATCACACGCCTCTCGTCACCCTGAAGGCTGCCATGACGCTGGACGGCAAAATCGCCCCGCCTCCGGCAAACGCTTCTTTAGCCGATGCTGCCACAAACCCGTCGACTGCGCGCATGGCAACGGAGATTGCGGCGGGCGGCTCAACCGGCGGCTGGATCACCGGCGAGATTGCGCGGCAATACGTGCACGTGCTGCGCCACGAAAACGACGCCATTATGGCTGGCGTTGGGACGGTAATCGCGGACGACCCGCTGTTGACCGATCGCAGTGGGCGTGCACGGCGTCGGCCCCTGCTGCGCGTGATTCTCGATTCCTGGCTGCGCATGCCGGAGACTTCGCGTCTCGTTAAATCGGCGCAGGGAGACGTGCTGGTGCTTTACTCGCAGGCGGATGACGGCCGCGTGCGCGAACTGGAGAAGCTCGGCCTGCGCGTCGAGCGAGTCGCCGGTCATCTCGATGGACGGCCTCATCTGCCCGACGTGATGCGGCATCTGGCAAAGTACGACATCACCAGCGTGCTGATTGAAGGCGGCGCCACCGTAAACTGGAATGCCCTCTCATCGAGCGTGGTTGACAAGCTGTTTTTGTTCTACGCGCCAAAGATTCTGGGTGAGGGAGCCGTCTCGTTTGTGGCCACTCCTGCTCCTGGGCACACGCACGTCGCGCTCGCCGCGCGCAAGATTCGGCTGCATCAGTTTGGAGAAGATTTTGCCGTCGAAGGCTATTTGCGTGACGTGTATTCGGAGTGATTTGTCATTGATTCAGTAATCCTGATTGGAGGCCTCATGTTTACCGGAATTGTTGAGGAAGTAGGAAAGATCGCCAGGCTCGAAGTACACGGCGAGAATCGCCGCATCACCATCACCGCCAAGAACGCCCCGAAGGAACTTGGCGAAGGCCACAGCGTCTCCGTGAGCGGTGTATGTCTCACCGCGCTCGATGTTCGGCCGAATTCGTTTTGCGCCGACCTTGCACCGGAGACCTGGGAACGTACTTCTTTCTCCCGCATTCAAGAAGGCGCGCTCGTCAATCTCGAGTTACCCATGAAGGCCGATGGACGTTTCGGCGGCCACATTGTGCAGGGGCACGTCGATGGAGTGGGCAAGTTGATCGAATTCGAACGCATTGCCGATTCGGAAAACTGGTGGCTGCACATTGAGATTCCTTCCGATGTCGAAAAGTACACCGTCTTTAAGGGTTCGATTTCGATCGAAGGCATCAGCCTGACCGTTGCGAAACTGCAAGAGAATCGCTGCACCATCGCCATCATTCCGCACACGGTCGAACTGACCAACCTCGGCTCTCTAAAGCCGGGCGACCCGGTCAACCTCGAAGCCGACGTCATTGCCAAGTATGTGGAGAAGATGATGACCCGCGATCCGGAACAGGGTTCGCTCACCGTTGAGGAGTTCGTGAAGCAGGGATTCTGACCCGATATGCAATGCCGGAAAAAGGGGCTTCGCGGACTCGGCGAACGGTCCAGACCACTTAGGCTTCCAATTTCAACTCATCCAACTCCAGAAATTCCTGAATGATCGGATGGTTGGATTTTTCCATCTCTTTGTAGGTTCCAAAGAAGATGGCTTCGGCCTCGTGCAGGAAGACGATTCGATCGGCCAGCTTTTTCGCAAGCCGCATATCGTGTGTGACCACGACCGAGGTCAGATGCAATTGCAGCTTCAGGCGCGCGATCAGGTCGCCCAGCAGATTGCCCATCAGCGGGTCGACCATGGTAGTGGGCTCGTCATAAAGCACGCACTCGGGCTGCGCGGAGAGAGCGCGCGCAATCGCCACCGAACGCTTCATGCCAGTCGAAAGGTCGGAGGGCAGCAGCTCGCGCATCTCTTTTACCCCGACCATCTCTAACAGTCCGTCGACCACCTGAAAGATCTGATCCTCGGAGAGTTCGCGCTTCTCGCGTAGCGGGAAGGCAACGTTTTCGCCGACCGTGAGCGAATCGAAGAGCGCGCCATTCTGAAAAACCATGGTCACTTTCTTGTGGATCTCTTCGAGCTGCGCTTCGTTGTAGTCCGTAATATCCTGGCAGGCGACGATGACTCGCCCGGAGTCGGGCTTGAGGAAGCCCATGATGTTGTGCAGCGAAACCGATTTGCCCACACCGCTTCGGCCGAGGATGCACACCATCTCCCCGGGCAGCACCTCGAAGCTCACATTCTTCAGCACCTTGAGCGAGCCGAATGCCTTCGAGACGTCCTTGAATTCGATGTAGGGAGCGACTGCGGCGGGCGTGGTCGTGTTCGCGGCCATGGACTAACAGAATGGCATGAAACGCCGATCGCGCTCAAGGGATAAGATCAGCCGCCCGGCAGTCCTCCGGCGTGTTGACGTTGAAGAAGCTTGTTTCCGAGAAGCCGGCCGCTGCCAGCTCTGGCTCGGCAATCACCCGGATCGAGACCTCGGCGAAGGCCGCGTCTATTTTGTATTTCCCCGCTCTAAGCGCCTGCTCGGCGACCCCCGCGAACTCCCTCCGATAGACCGCGCACAGAGGTTGAAGTCCGCGGCTGGTGCTGGGAACCGTGACTGCGGCCTGCGTATCCCCCGCGGCGTCGAAAAGAAATTTCACAAGCTTGGCGGTCACGAACGGCATGTCAACTGCCAACATCAGATTCAGCTCGGCCCGCGAGTCCGTCAGCGCCGCGTGGATTCCGCCGAGCGGCCCGCAGTTAGGAAAAATATCGGAGATAACCCGCCCGTAGCTGGCGAAACTTATTGGATCGCCTACGATTGTCACCTCGCCGCAGCTCTCGGTCAGCGTCCGGATCGCGCGCGCGAGTAGGGTCTCGCCCTGAAAGTCGATGAAGGCTTTGTTCCGGCCCATGCGCGTGCTCTTACCCCCAACCTGGAGGTAGGCGGCGCGGGCGGGCTGATTAGAAGCGGGCATGCGAGTACCAGCATAGCCCGCCCAGCGGCAGTTCTTCGAAAAACAATCCGCCTAGAACACCTTGCGGAACGTCCAGAACAGGAACCCTGAAAGCACCATCGACGCGGGCAGCGTCAGCACCCAGGCCATCGCCAGATTACGAACCGTGCTCCATTGCAGGCCGGAGTGGTTAGCAGCCATCGTGCCCGCCACCCCAGAGGACAGCACGTGCGTAGTACTCACTGGCAGGCCATACCAGTCGGCGAGGCCGATTGTGAACATCGCCGTGATTTCGGCCGCCGCACCCTGGCCGTAAGTCAGATGCTCTTTGCCAATTTTTTCGCCGACCGTCACCACGATCCGCTTCCATCCGATCATTGTGCCCAGTCCGAGCGCCAGCGCCACCGCAACCTTCACCCACGTGGGAATGAAGCGCGTCGCGCCATCTACGTGTTTCTTGTAGTTGTCGAGCGCAGCCCAGTCGGTAGCGTGAATCAGTGTAGGCTGGTTTTTCTTCATCAGGCGCAGCGTTTCACTCACCACATACATGTCGTTCCGGAAGTTGCGCACGCGGTCGTGCGGAACTTTAGCCAGCTCGCCGAAAAGCGCCGTCTCATTACCAATGTCGGTGATGAGTTGCCGTAACCCGAGCATGGTATTCGGCGTGAACTCCTTGGTACGGATGTAGTCCGTCAGTTCTTCGCGATCGTCCGCGATCACGGCATTCGAGCTGACATAGCTCGAAACGACGTTGGCGGCTTGCTGCGATACCGCGATGAAGTCGTCCGACTGCTTGCGCGTGATCGCATGATTGAGCGCATAGGCCGTGGGCACCGTGCCGACGAGGATCAACATGATCAGGCCCATCCCCTTCTGTCCGTCATTCGAGCCGTGCGCAAAGCTGACGCCCGTGCAGGTCAACACCAGAAGGCAGCGAATCCAGAAAGGCGGTGGTTCCGTGCCCACTGGCGCTTCGTAAAGGGCACGGTTCTTTATGACCGCCTTCATCAGCCACAGCAATAGAAAGGCACAGCAGAATCCCACGATCGGTGAGAGCAGAAGAGATTTTCCTATATTTGTCGCCTGGCCCCAGTCAACGCCGCTGGTGCCCGTACGCGCGGACATCAACTGATTGGCAATGCCGACGCCGATGATCGAGCCGATCATCGTGTGCGAACTCGAGGCGGGCAGGCCGAAGTACCACGTGCCGAGGTTCCAGATGATGGCGGCGACGAGCAGCGCGAACACCATCGCGAAGCCCGCCTTGCTTCCAACCTGCAGAATGAGTTCAACCGGCAGGAGAGAGACGATGCCGAAAGCGACCAACCCGCTCGAGGTGAGAACCCCGAGAAAGTTCCAGAATCCCGACCAGACCACCGCAATGTGCGGCTCCATGGAGTGCGTGTAAATTACCGTGGCCACCGCATTGGCGGTGTCGTGGAATCCGTTGACAAATTCAAATCCCAGCGCAACCAGCAGCGCGATCCCCAGCAAAACATAGGGCATGATCGGCCCCGACCCGGCTGCCGCCAAGTCGGAAAGCAGGTGATAGCCGGCATAAACAAACCCGACCACGACCACGATTCCGAACCCGATCATGCCGACCATCGCGGCCTTGCCCGGTCCGCGGCTGAATTTTGCGTCCAGAACGGACGTCGCTGCCGTACTAGCCATAAGGATCCCCTCGTTTCTGAGTCAATGTTTCCGAATCAATCAGCAGTCAGATGGAATTCAGAGGCCTCGCCCCGAGCCCCCGAGAAGGAGGAAATATACGGGAGAATTGTTAAAGCAGTGTGAAACTCAGATGAACGAGCGCCGCGAATTTCCAGTGGTTGCTCACGCCCAGTTGCGCCCCGCGGCTTGATTGTGAGATCACTTGATTAGCCATCGTCATGCCCACATTTGCCGCCATCGATATCGGCTCGAACTCAGTCCGGCTGAAAATTGCCCGTTTGCACGCCGGGCACTTGAAAGAAATCCACGAAGACCGCGAGGTCACGCGACTCGGCGAGGGCGTGTTCTCGGGCGGGCAGCTCGCGCCCGAGGCAATGTCTGAAACGGTACGCGTGTTGCGGCGTTTTAACCGATCCATTCAGGAATGCGGAACCGACACCGTCCGCGTGGTAGCCACCGCCGCCCTCCGCGATGCCCGCAACTCCCACGCCTTCCTTGAGTGGGTGCGCTCCACCACGGGCTGGACCATCGAAATTATCTCCGGCCTCGAAGAGGCGCGGCTCATTCACCTCGGCATTGTCTCCCACGCGCGCCTCGGCGCTTCCAGCGTCTTGCTGGTTGACCTCGGCGGCGGCAGTTGCGAACTCACGCTCTCCCGTGAAGGCAACATTCGCGACACCGTCAGCCTGCCCCTCGGCGCGGTCCGGCTCACCGGCGATTTCCTGAAGCACGATCCGCCGCGCAAAAGTGAACTGAAACAGCTGCAGAGTTTTGTGACCCGCGAGGTCGGCCGTATTCAGAACCGCATTCGCGCCGCGCGCGTTGGTGCGGTGATCGCCACCTCTGGCACGGCCGACGCGCTCGCCGGTGTCGCCACGCACCTCGCCCGTTCCCAGCGGCGGCGCACGTCGATCCGCGTTACGCGCGAGATGATGCGGCGCATCGTCAAAGAGATTACCCGCATGCCGATTGAACAGCGGCGCAAGGTGCCGGGGATCGGCCCACGCCGCGCTGAAATCATTTGCGCCGGTGCCGTCGTCTATGGCGAGCTATTGGAGCGCTGCCATCTCTCCGGCTTCCGCTACTCGCCGCTCGGGCTGCGCGATGGCATTCTCGCGCAGATGGAGGCCGAACATGATCGCAGCACGCGTTCAAGCCGCGCCATCGAATCGGAACGATGGGAGTCGATCAAGCGCGCGGTTGCGCATTACGGCGTCGACATGCACCACGCGCTCCATGTGCGGGAGAGCGCGCTCCAGCTTTTTTCCAACTTGAAGTCCGTGCACCAGATTCCCCCCGAATATCGCGAGTGGCTCTCGGCCGCCGCCATGCTCTACGAGGTCGGCGACTATGTCAACCGCAACGGCCATCACCGGCACACCTACTACATCATTGCGAACTCTGAAATTCTCGGCTACACGCCGCAGCAGCGGCGCATTATCGGTTCGATTGCGCGCTACTTGGGAAAGTCCCGTCCCACCCCCGGCGACGGGCCCATGAGTGCGCTCAGTCCCGAGGAGCAGGAATCCGTGAAAAAGGCTTCCATGCTGTTGCGCATCGCGCGCGCCGTCAACATCGGACGCAGCCAGTCGGTGGCAAAGATGGGAGTTTCGGCGCGCAATGGCCGTGTCTCTATGAAGCTGGCCGCCCGCGGCAACGCAAGCGTCGACTTGGAAGTCTGGGCGATTGAAAAAGACAATGCTTACTTTCGCGAGGTCTTCGGCCGCGAGCTTTCGGTTGCCGCGGTGTGAAGCGTGCGCAGGATGCGCGGCGTGATACACCAACTGAGCGAACCGGCGTTGCGCCGCATCTCGACCTTCGCCACCGCCCCTTTTTTCAGCTCGATCACCGCTTCGCAACCGGTGTCGCTTATCACGCGCCCCAGAAAATCACGCAGGTTCGGATTGTGGCCCACAAGCAGGATCGCATCCTGACGCGCATATTTCTCCAGCATTTTCTGAAAGTCGGCAAATCCGGACTCCGGCCGCAGCGCGTTATCCGTCACCAGCTTTCCCTCGTGCCCCATTTCATTTCCCACCAGCGCCGCGGTCTGCGAGGCGCGCTTGAGCGGGCTGGTAACGATGACATCCACCTGCACGCCCAGCGCCGCCAGAGCGCGGCCGATATAGCCGCATTGCTCAATGCCGTCCTTATCGAGCGCGCGCTTCTCGTCGCTCTTTGCGCTCGCTCCGAGTTTGCGCTGTCCCGCGCTCGCATGACGTAAGAAATAAACAAACATTTTGAAAAACTATTCCTCTCCAATTAAAGATCGTTCTTTCAACGATCGTTCTCTTAATAGTCGGTCGCCAATAGGCCGCGCGTGGGATGCTCTCGCCTTCGAAGAACTGGCCGACCTCCGCTGCACTGGCGCCGGAATATTCTCCGGCGATTCTCGGCCTTCTGCCAGCGCGATTAGAAATTCCTGCGCGTTGAACGCTGCGCGCCCGTGCGGCGGCCGTTTACCGCGTCCCGTCGCCGACTGCCACGCCCGCAGGTATCGCCCATCTTTCTGCAGAAATCTCGCCTTCACGTTGTCCGCCAAGTACGCCGCCAGAATTTCGTGCAGCACGCGCTCGCGCAGCAGCCGGTCTTTCAGCGGAAACAGCACCTCGACGCGCTCATGCAAATTGCGCGACATCCAGTCGGCGCTCCCAACGTACACTTCCGGCTCGCCGCCATTTTCAAAGCAGAAAATACGGCTGTGTTCAAGGAAGCGCCCAACAATGCTACGCACCCGAATCCGATGGCTCACTCCGCGCACTCCCGGCCG
Source organism: uncultured Acidobacteriaceae bacterium (assembly GCA_963841945.1). Lineage (GTDB taxonomy): Bacteria > Acidobacteriota > Terriglobia > Terriglobales > Acidobacteriaceae > Acidiflorens. Next base: position 350,846 of record CAWJFC010000006.1, on the reverse strand, counting down.
CAGCGCGCACATGCCGCGCACTAGCAGATCAATCTCCACCCCTGCCTGCGACGCGCGATAGAGGCTCTCAATCATCTCGCGATCCACCAGCGAATTCATCTTGGCCACAATACGCGCCGGCCGGCCCGCGCGCGCGTGCTCAGATTCCCGATCGATCAGCGCCATACACCGTTCCGCAAGGTCAAGTGGCGCCACCATCAGAGGACCATAGTCGACGTGCTCTGCATAGGCCGTCAAGAAGCTGAATACGTCCTGCACCGCCGCCGTAATCTCCGGGTCCGCCGTCAGCAGGCTCAGGTCGGTATAAAAACGCGCGGTTGCCGCGTTGTAATTCCCCGTGCCAAGGTGCGCATAGCGCCGCGTAACCCCGTCCGGATCCCGCCGCACCAGCAGTGACAGCTTGCAGTGCGTCTTCAATCCCACCAGGCCATGAAACACCTGCACGCCCGCATCTTCCAGATCGCGCGCCCATCGGATGTTTGAGGCCTCATCGAAACGCGCCTTCAGTTCCACCACCGCGGTCACATCTTTCTTGGCCGCCGCTGAGATCAGCGCCGGAACGATCAGCGAATGCTCGCTCGTCCGGTACAAGGTCTGCTTGATCGACAGCACCCGATCGTCTTCCGCCGCCGACTGAATAAACGAGATCACCGCGTCGTAAGAATCGAACGGATGATGCAGCAAAATGTCGTGTCCCCGCAGCTCTTCGAACAGGTCGCGCGACTTCGCCGTCAGCCGCAATTCACGCGGCACAAACGGGCTAAACTTCAGCTCCGGCCGTCCCGTCGCCTCATAAACATTCATCAGCCGCGAGAGATTCACCGGCCCATCCACCGGAAAGACCTGCCATGGCTCCAGCTCAAACACCGTGCGCAGCCGCTCGATGATCTCCGGATCGGCCGCCGATTCGATCTCCATGCGCACCGCATCGCCCTTGCGCCGGTTGTGCAGTTCGGCCCGCACCGACTCCAGCAGATTGCGCGATTCCTCTTCCTGCAAATAAAGATTGCTATTGCGCGTAACCCGGAATGCCGCCGACGAAACGATATCGTAGCCCTTGTACATGCCGGTGGCGTGGTGCAGCACCAGGTCGGCGAGAAAGATGAAGTCAATCGTGCCCTGTCGCGAAGGCACCCGCACCAGCCGCGGCAAGGCACGCGGCACAGTCACAACCCCGGTATACGTGAGCGACGAACGCCGCCGTCGCCGCAGCAGAAGCGCCACGCACAGCGCCTTATTGATCACCCGCGGAAAAGGATGCGCCGGGTCAACCGTCACCGGCGTCAGCAGCGGATCCAGTTCCCGCTCGCAATAGTCCTCCACAAAGGCCCGCGCCTCATCATCCAGCTCGTCTATGCCGAGCACGCGAATTCCCTTCTCGGTCAGTGCCGGACGCAGCCGCTCATTCCAGGACGCATATTGTTCGTCGACGAACTTATGCGTCGCGCGGCTGATCAGGTCCCGCTCGTCCGCCAGGGTGAGGTCGCCCGCGCTCAGCGCGTTCTGCCCATCTTCGAGCTGTTGCAGCAGCCCACCGACCCGGATCTCGAAAAACTCGTCCAGATTGCTGGCCGTAATGGAGAGGAATTTCACCCGTTCGAGCAGCGGGTTGCCAACGTCGTCCGCTTCTTCGAGCACGCGCCAATTGAACTTCAGCCACGACTCTTCGCGGTTCGAGAAAAGCGTGCGGCCGTTGTGGGTCTGACCAGCCATAAATAGAACACCAGACTTCTACAGTCCGACTGCTTTTCCACTTGCGGGGCTTACCCACTTCAGGAGGGATGTCCAGTGCGGCAGGCAACTTCGATTGCCATCGATTCCATCCGGACGCCCTGGGACCGGACGAAATCCCGCGGATTGCGGCTCTAAACAGTATACCAAGACGAAAAAAAGGCGCTGGCTCTCGCCAGCGCCCTGCGTCTGAGACGGAGTCCGAAACTGAAACGGAGTTGGCAGCTTATATTTGACGGTCCCGCGCCGCTGCCGACGCGGGACACCGGTTGCACCGCAACTAACAGCCTACGGCAGGTAATACCGGAACGAGCCGAACACCATCGTGTCCAAACCGCCCGGCTGTAGTCCAGGCGTACCAGCAGGCAGGCCACCGTCGCCCGACCACGTGTTGCGCGACACGTACGAGAACTGGTTGCCATACTGGAACGTGCCGCGAGGTCCGGTGTAGAACTTGTACCAGAACCCGGCGGTGCCTTCGATCAGCGCGCGTGTGTCGCCAATGCAGTTGGCAAGCGACCCCGGCGAGAAGCCGCCTGAACCCGGAGCGACCTCGGTGTAACAACCGGTGTTGTTAAAGGTTGGCGCACCATAACCGACATTCTTCTTTTGGATTGGATCGTAGTTGTAGGTGCGGCCCGCGTACTCGACACCGCCATACGTGTAGAGCGTAAGCTTCTTGGTCTTGTACTCGAGGGTGCCGAGCCCACTTAGGTTCCTCAGCAGGTGGAGGGTGCCATCGGGATTGACCGCAGTGTCCGACAATCCGCCCGAGGAGTAGCGTCCAACTCCGTTGCCGCCGAAGCCCTTCAACCCGAAGACGACGTGGTGAGCAATGGTCCAGCGAGCGCTCGCACCCACCGCCCCGCCTTCCTTGGAGGTATTGTAGGCGCCCGTCGCCGTGGTGGCGCCGGTAGCCGTACAAATAGGATTCGCGTAAATGTTCTCCACGCACGGAAAGACCCGGTCCGTGAACCGATCAACGATTCCAAGGATTTCGTAGTGGCCAAAACCCGGATCGAATGCAATCTTCGCAATGATGTCGGGCGCAGGGTTGAACGCGTAGGTCGCACCGCTGTTGTAGCTCTTGCCGTCTCCACTCGCGCCCAGCAGGAAGTTGCTGACGTTACTGTGGCTGGTCAACGTGGCTTGGGGATTCTCGATCGCGACTGCGAAGGCAACCGTATCGCCGAAGCTCTTCGTTACGCGGAAGCCCCACTGACGGGCGTAATTGAAACCGACGTTGTACGCCGCGTCGATCGTCTTCGGACGAGCGTCGTTCGTCTTCCCCATATCGTCGTCGGGAGCGATTCCCTTCCCATTTTCGGTGGCCAGAGTAAAAGCCTGCCCACCGAGGAAGCTCCAGCCGTTGGTGAACTTGGCCTGCGCCCACGCCTGCCGGAGACGGAGCGTGTAGCTGTTGGTCGAGTTTGAGGTGGAAGTGACACCGGCGGATAAAAAGTCGGCGGAGACGTAGCTCGAGAGATCCACGTTCCCAAGACGGCCATCGACAAACGTGGTGATTTTGGACTGTCGGCCCGAGCCGTAGAACTCCGGCGTCTGACTCTGCGATGCGCCCGGCATGGTCAGATTGTTGAAGGGCGTGGAAACGTCCGCCGACAACGCTCTCGACCGCCAGAGGAACGCACCTTCTGCATATCCGCCCGGAGTAATGTTGATTCCCCGGAACCGGATCGTGATCGGGCTCTCCATCTGCTTGTTGAAGATCTCGGGCTCCGGTTGCTGCCCGGCGACCATCGAATCCTGATAGTTCAACACCGCATTCTGGAGCATGGGGGCTCTCGAAGACGAGAAGTTGACCGACTTCAGTCCGGCTACATCGGTCTGCAGCGCGTCGACGGTTTGCGAGTCTTTCACGGCCTCTACCTGCGCGGCATCGGCCTTGGCGGAGGCGGCTTCGGCAGTGCTCTGCGCCTGTTGTACCGCCTGATCGCGGCGATGCAATTCGTCTTGCAGAGCTCGAATTTGCTGTTGCGCCGCGGCCAGCCCCTCTTTCAGGGCTTGAAAATCCGCCGCGCTAATCGGTTGCGCGGCGGCCTGGGTTGAAGCCGGCGCCGGTTCTGCGCTTTGCGCCCAGGTGTTGCTGAGCAGTGCCACCATCGCCAGCGTGATCACAAACAACTGTGTGGTTCGTTTCATACGAATGCAGTCCTCTCCTTGTTGGATTGTCATTTTTCCACCGGCATGAAAAGGGGGAAGAACCGGGGCCGGAAACTATGCGTTTCCATAATGTCTATCATTATACTAGACTACATAGACAACATAGCAATTGGCCTGCCAGAGTCGGGCGCTTTTCCCCACTGCTAAACCCTTGCGAAGGGATGATTTATCGCCCCCCGGCGAAGATTCCCCAAGCCCCATGTGCAATCGCTTTCGCTTTCGCGACCGGACTTTTCTCCGGCAGCGGGACTTCGCGCTGCGGGGTAGCCCATCGTCGGGGCATCATAAAGCGCAAAAAAGCCGAGCTCAGGAAAGCTCGGCTTCTTGCAACCAGTGCCAATGACCCAACTCGACTACTGGGTCGATATTTGGTTCGTCGTGCTCTAGTGCACCTGCTTGATCGCGACCTTCACCTTCTCCGCCACGCTGTTTGGCAACGGCGCGTAACTCAGCGAGTAGGTCATTTTCTGTCCGTCGGTCACCATCCAGTTCAGGAAGTCCGACAGAATCTTTCCCTTTTTTGGATCCTTCGACTGCTCCGGAATCAGCAGCCACGTAAAGCTGGAAATCGGATATGCTGTTTTGCCCGGCGCGTTCGTAATCGAAACCCGGAAGTCGGCCGGCATGGTCTTCACCGATGCCGCCGCCTCGGTCACGCCATCGAGCGATGCCTTTACAAAGTTTCCTGCCGCGTTCCTCACCAATCCATACGTGATCTTATTTTGCAGCGCGTAAATCAGCTCGATGTAGCCAATCGATCCCTGCAACTGTCGAACCTGTCCAGCCACGCCTTCGTTGCCTTTTCCGCCGAGTCCGACTGGCCATTTCACCGATGTTCCCTTCCCCACCGCCGATTCCCATTCCTTGCTCACCTTGGAAAGATAATCGGTGAAGATGAACGTCGTTCCGCTGCCGTCCGAGCGGTGCACGACGATGATGTTCTGGTTGGGAAGCTTCACTCCCGGATTCGCATTGGCAATGGCAGCGTCATTCCAGTTTGAGATCTTGCCTAGAAAGATTCCTGCCAGCGCTTCCGGCGTAAACTTCAGCTCCGCGCTAACACCCGGCACGTTATAAGCGGGCACCACCGCGCCCAGTACCGTCGGAATGTGGAGGATCTTGAATTTTGCTTCCTTGAGCTGCTCGTCCGTCATCGGTCCGTCGCTCGCGCCGAAGTCCACCGTGCCGTTGATCACCTGGCGAATACCGCCGCCGCTGCCAATCGACTGGTAGTTGATCTGCACATCCGGATGCAGTTTGTTGTACTCACTGAACCACTTCGAATAGATCGGATAGGGAAAAGTAGCGCCCGCTCCGTTCAGTGTGGTTTGGGCAAACACCGGCAGGGACAGCACAAGGCCCGCAAGCAGCAGCGCAAGGCGTCGAATCACAGGATGATTCCTCCTCAATTTTGTTTTGAATATCCAGCTTCGGTTCTAGTGGCGGAATATTAAGGAACTGTTACAACGCGGTGAATTTCTCATGAACGGCCCACGCAGCGCAAGGACTTAGCAGAGAAGCAATGAGCGAAGAACTACAAGCGATGAGCAGAAGCGACGAGCAACGAGCTGCGAGCGATGAGCAACAATCATTCATTGAATCGAGCATCGCGGGATGCGCCATTGTAAGGGGACGAACTGCAAGCGATGATCAACGCCGACAAGCTAAACCGAACAGTTTGCTCATAGCTCGAGGCTCGTAGCTCGGGGCTCGCAGCTCGTAGCTCGTAGCTCGTACCCAAGCAGGAATTCCATTCTTCTGGCAAACTGCTTAAGAGCAATTCTCCTCCTGTGAACGACTTTCGCTACGCCCCCGGTTGGCCCGGTATTGAACCGCGCTGGACCTCCAGCGCCAAGACGGGCATTGGCACCGCGCTCAACCTCCACAGCCGCGTCTGGTTCACGCTGAGCCATGGCATCCTCAACGAAATCTACTTTCCGCGCGTCGACCAGGCCTGCACCCGCGACTTCGGCCTCATCGTCACCGACGGCCGCCAATGGTTTTCCGAAGAAAAGCGCCATTGCACCTTCGAAAACCTTCCCTTCGAACCCGGCACGCCCGCCTATCGCCTGCGCAACAGCTCCGTCGACGGCCGCTATCGCATCGAGAAGGAAATCCTGACCGATCCCTGGCGCAACGTCGTCTTGCAGAAAGTTCGTTTCGTCCCTCTGGAAGGCAGCTTGCGCGACTACCGGCTCTACGCCCTGCTTTCCCCGCACCTTAGCAATTTTGGCAAAGGCAATACCGGTTGGATTGACAGTTACAAAGGCCGCCCCATGCTCTTCGCCCAGCGCGAATTCGCAGCTCTCGCGCTCGCCTCGTCGGCACCCTGGCTTAAGCGCTCGGTCGGATTTGTCGGCTATTCCGATGGCTGGCAGGATCTCTCCCAGCATTTTCAAATGGAGTGGGAGTACGATCGCGCCGAAAACGGCAACATCGCGCTCACCGCCGAAATCGATCTTGCCGCCTGCAACGGCGAATTTATTCTCGCGCTCGGCTTTGGCGACATCTGGGCCGAGGCCGGCCAACAGGCCATCTCTTCCCTTCTCACCTCCTACGAAAAGATTTGCGACGACTATTGTTTCCACTGGCGCCATTGGCAGAAAAGTCTGAAGAAGCTCGACGCCGTCCCTCGCGATAAAGACCTATACCGCGCCAGCGCCGCCGTCCTCCGCGCCCACGAATCGAAGGATTTTCTCGGCGGCATCATCGCCAGCCTCTCCATCCCTTGGGGCTTCAACAAAGGCGATGAGGACCTCGGCGGCTATCACCTCGTCTGGCCGCGCGATCTGGTCGAAAACGCTGGCGGTCTGCTCGCCGCCGGCGCCCAAGACGACGCCCTGCGTGTCCTCCATTATCTCGAAGCCACCCAGGAGGCCGACGGCCATTGGGCCCAGAACATGTGGCTCGACGGGCGGCCCTACTGGGACGGCACCCAGATGGATGAGACCGCCTTTCCCATTCTGCTGCTCGATATGCTGCGCCGCGAGTCGCCACGCTGTTTTGAAAATGTGCGCCGCTGGTGGCCCATGGTTCGCAAAGCGGCTTCCTTTATCGCCATCAACGGCCCCGTCACCCAGCAGGATCGCTGGGAGGAAGATGGCGGCTACTCGCCCTTCACCATGGCCGCCGAGATCGCCGGTTTGCTCATCGCCGCCGAATTTGCCGATGAAATGGGCGAAACGCAGCCCGCCGAATTTCTGCGTGCCATGGCCGATACCTGGAACTTCAACATCGAGCGCCGCACCTATGCCATCAACACCGACCTCGCCCGCCAGGTCGGCGTCGAAGGCTACTACGTGCGCATCACCCCGCCGCCCAATCCCGACGGCGCCGCTTCTCCTCTTCAGGGATTTGTTCCCATCAAGAATCGCTCCATGGGCAGTGGCAACGCCCCAGCCGTGTCGATCGTCAGCCCCGACGCGCTCGCCCTCGTGCGCTTCGGCCTCCGCGCCCCCGACGATCCGCGCATTCTCAACACCATCAAAGTCATCGACGCCGTCCTGCGCGTCCATCTGCCCTCGGGTCCGAACTGGTATCGCTACAACGGCGATGGCTACGGCGAGAAGGAGGATGGCTCGCCTTTCGACGGCACCGGCATCGGTCGCCCATGGCCGTTACTGGCAGGCGAGCGTGCGCATTATGAACTGGCCGCCGGCCGCAAAGACAATGCCGAAGCGCTTCTCGCTGTCCTGGAAAATTCAACCGGCTCAACGCGTTTGATTCCGGAGCAAGTCTGGGATGCGGCAGACATTCCCGAGCGCGAACTGTTCGCCGGCAAGGGATCGGGCTCGGCGTGTCCCTTGGTCTGGGCGCACTCGGAGTACATCAAACTGCGCCGCTCGCTGCTCGACGGCAAGATTTTCGATCAACCGCCCCAGACCGTGAAGCGCTACTTGGTCGCTCAAAAATCGGCGGAATACTTCAACTGGCGCTTCAACAACAAGCCGCGCTCCATGCCCTGCGGGAAAAAACTGCGCATCCTCACCCCCGAGCCGGCCATGGTTCATTGGAGCTTCGACGACTGGCAGAAGACCAACGACGGCAACACCGCCGAGAGCGGATGGAATCTACAGCATCTCGATCTGCCCTCCGAAAAACTACCCAGTGGCCGCCAGATCGTCTTCACGTTCTATTGGCCCAACCGCAATCAGTGGGAGGAACGCAACTACACCGTGGCGATCGAATAGGCACAGTGTTCCGATCGTTCTTCGGCATTCTAAATGTTCCAATGTTCCCAATGTTTCTAGTCTTTCTCGGTTTTCCTTAGTGTTCCTTAGTGCCCTCGGTGGTTAAATCAAGCGAGCCATCGAACGAACCTCACGCCAGGCTATCTTCCCGAAGCGAGAGGGTGCGATAAAGAATGGCGCCGCATGCCACCGCAATCGCCATAAACAATCCACCTCGTCCCCGCGGCCCAAGGATCAGCCAGCCGCCGCCAAACAGCGCCGCATAAACCATCGCGCAGCCCAGCAGCCAGCACCCAAGATTTCTCCCCAGATCGCGCGTCGGCACAACATCGGGAGCAAGCCGCGCGATCGGCTGCCATCCGCTAACGTGCGGACGAACGTGCCGATAAAAATCCACCAGCACGCGCTCCGGCTCAGGCGAGGTCAGGAATGTCACAACGACCCAGACCAGCGTGGTGACCGCGGTCGTAGCCAGCGCAGTCTTGGCAAAAACGACCGGCGAATTGCCCGAGAACGGCAGCCACCACCGCAACACAAGCGAGGAGGCAAGCGCCGTAGCCATCGCGGAAATTTCGCTCCAGGCATTGATGCGCCACCAATACCAGCGCAGCAGATAAACGCCGCCCGTGCCCGCGCCGACTTCCAGCACAAACTCCCATCCCGACCGGATCGAAGCCAGCTGCGCGGAAACATAGGCCGACGCGATCACCAGCAGCACAGTCGCCAGCCTCGAAATTTTCACGTAGTGCGCATCGCTGCCGGCTTTCTTCAAAAACCGGCGATAGAAATCCGCCACCAGATACGACGCTCCCCAATTCAACTGCGTGGCAAACGTCGACATGAAAGCCGCCATGAATCCCGCCACCACAATCCCGCGCAGCGCCGGCGGAACATGCTGCGTCACCACCATCATGTATCCCGCTTCGGGATGCTCAAGCCGCGGATAAAGCACAATCACCGAGAGCGCCGTCAGAATCCACGGCCAGGGTCGCACTGCGTAATGCGCGATGTTGAACCACAATACCGACAGCACTCCATTCCGTTCGTCCTTCGCGCTGAAGATGCGTTGCGCAATGTAACCGCCTCCGCCTGGCTCCGCCCCCGGATACCAGAACGCCCACCATTGCAGTCCGAGATTCACGAGAAACGTCAGTGCGGGCAGAGTCCAGAGCGCTTCCGAACTGAGCGGCCGCGAGAAATCCGGAAAAAACGAAGTCGCATCGCCCGCATTCGATCCCGCAGCCGCACGCAGCGCTGCTAGTCGGGACAGCAAACTACTCATCCCTCCGCAAGCCTGCACGCCGAAATAAGCAACCGCGATCACGATCGCCATCTTGAGAACAAACTGAAAAAGGTCAGTCCAAAGCACTCCCCAGAGTCCGCCCAGCGCGACGTACAGCCCGGTAAACGGAATCAGGAAGAACACGCACACCATCAGCGCGCCGCGGTCGCTCAGCCCAAGCGTCGTCGCGACAATCGTAGTCATCGCCTTCGTCACCCATCCCAGGATGAGGCAGTTCATCAGGAGTCCAAGATAGAGCGCCCGAAAACCGCGCAGAAACGCCGCCGGCTTGCCCGAGTAGCGCATCTCCGCGAACTGCACGTCGGTAAGCAATCCCGAACGCCGCCACAATCGTGCAAACAGAAACACCGTCATCATCCCCGACAGCAGAAACGACCACCACAACCAGTTGCCGGCGACGCCCTGCGAGTAAACGAGTCCGGTAACAACCAGCGGCGTATCCGCCGCAAACGTCGTCGCCACCATCGAAGTGCCCGCCAGCCACCAACTCACGCTGCGTCCGGAGACGAAGTAGTCCTCAACGCTCTTGCCCGAACGTCGCCGAAAGTAAAGGCCCAGTCCAAGTGTGATCAGCAGGTAGCCGGCGATCGCCGACCAGTCGAGAAAGGTAAAGTTCATGCGCTGCGGTCAAGAATACCCGAGCGCAACCGCGCGGAGAAGTTGCGCCTTCGGTTCCTCAGCGAAGCGTGCTTCGGCCCACGCCCCAAAGTCGCATCGCCCTTCTTTGTTAGACTCGTTCTTTCGTCGAGGATTCCATGCGCATTCTTCCCCTGTTTGCTATCGTCGTTTCAATGAACGCTTTCATGAGCGCTTTCATCCAAGCAGAAACCCTCCCCGCCCCGCAAGCCATCACCGATCCGAAGCAAATTACCTCCAGGCCCGACGCGCGCGTCGAAAAAAATCTCACCATCGAGAAGCTCTACATGACGCGCCAGGTCGGCGGAGCCACCTGGTCGCCCGACGGCAATACCGTCGCCTTCATCAGCAACATGAGCGGCCGAAATAATCTCTGGACCGTCGCAGCCGATGGTGGATGGCCGATGCAACTCACCGTCAGCGATCAGCGCCAGACCAGCCCCACATGGTCGCCCGATGGCAAATGGATCGCCTACATGTCCGACTACGACGGCGACGAGCAATGGGACATCTTTCTCGTTTCGCCAAAAACCGGCAAGGTCGTGAACGTCACCAACACGCGCCAGATCGCGGAAGAGAGTCCGGCCTGGTCGCCTGACGGGCGCTACCTCGCCTACATGGTCAAGCCAAAAACCTCATCGGTATTCGAGATCGATGTCTATGACACCGTCCTGCGCGACGTCAAACACGTCACCACCGGCACCGCCAAAGACCGCATGAACGTCGCGCCCATCTGGTCGCCCGACGCCAAGTCCATCGTCTACACGCAGGAGCAGTCGAAGGGCACAGACTCGAACATCTTCATCGCCGATGTCAGCAGCGGCGGGAGTACACTTCTCACGCCTCACGAAGGCGAGAAGCTGCACAGCGCCAATGACGTCTCGCCCGACGGAAAGTACGTCCTGATCACCTCGAACGCCGCCAACGGATACGACAATGCAGGCCTGCTCGAGCTCGCCACCAAAAAGATTCATTGGCTGACGCAGGACAAGTGGGAGATCGCCGGCGATAGCTTCGCGCCCGACGGCAAGTCTCTTCTCTATACCGCGAACGTCGATGGCAATAACGAGATCTACTCCTACGACCTCGCCTCCGGCAAAGCCCGCGCTCTGCCTCTTCCCAAGGGTCTCAATTGGCCGAACGGCCGCCGCTCGCCCTTTACCCGCGACGGATCACGTCTCCTCTACACCCACACCGGAGCCACCGCGCCCGGCGATCTGTGGGTCTATACTTTCGCCGGCAAATCGGCCGCCAAGTCGAACGATACGGATGATACAAAGTCCCGTCAGCTCACCCACTCTCTCGTAGGGGGCGTGCGCGCAGAAGACATGGCCGAACCGCAACTCGTCCACTATCCCAGCAAAGACGGCAAGTGGCAGATCTCCGCCCTCGTCTATGTTCCCTACAACCTCCCGCGCAACGGCCAGCACCCGGCGATTGTGTACGTACATGGCGGTCCCGCCGCGCAAACCGTAAACAGCTTCAACCGCTTCGTGCAATACATGGTGAATCAGGGCTATCTCGTCATCGCGCCCAACTATCGCGGATCGACCGGCTACGGCAAGGAATTCCAGCAGGCTAATCTCTTCGACATGGGTGGAGGCGATCTGCAGGACGTCCTCGCCGCCGCCGACTGGATAAAGCAAACCGGTTACGTCGATCCGAAAAAACTGATTCTCATGGGCGGCAGCTACGGCGGCTATTTAACCATGATGGGTGTCACTAAGGCGCCCGACCTTTGGGCCGCCGGTGTTCCCATCGTGCCCTTCGTCAACTGGTTCACCGAGATTCAGAACGAAGATCCCATACTCCAGCAGTCCGACCTCGCAACCATGGGCGACCTTGAGACCAACAAAGCCCGCTACGAAGAACGCTCCCCGATCAACTTCGTCGATCAGATCAAAGCTCCGCTCTATCTGTTGGCCGGAGGAAACGATCCGCGTTGTCCCAAGTCAGAGACGCAGCAGGTCGTCGATGCCGTGAAGAAACGCGGGGGCGTAGCGGAAGTGAAAATTTATGAGAACGAAGGCCACGGCTTCGCGCGCGTCGAAAATCAGATCGATGCCTACAAGCGCGTCGCCGATTTTCTCATCGCGCACGTCCCGCCCGCCGATTGCGGCTGCGAGCTGAATCAGTAGCTTCACTTCACCGCGGAGGCACTGAGTTCGCAGAGAAAGTGTTTCTTGAATTTCTCCGTGTCTCTGTGTCTCCGTGGGAAGAGTACTCTGTTCTCCTCGACGGCTATTCGTCGTCCCCGTCATCATCCGGCGGTACGAACTTTCCATTCTGTGCCTGGCCCAGGAAGTAGCTCGCCGGTTGCACGGCCACCGTTCCCACGTACGGCCGGAACGGTCCCTGGAAAAAGCTCGACAGGTCCGTGCTCGAGCGCGCATCGGCCACGCCCATCGTGCCCTCCGTTACGCCATACACGCCTTCAATGGTCCGCAGGACGCTGCCAAAATCGTACGTACCATTGTCAATGTACTGCGTCGGCGTATACGCCGAGACGACCAGCAGCGGCACACGGAAACCGGTCTGATAGTCGGCTTGGCAGTTAAGCGTCGTGCAAGGCAGTCCCGGCTGATTCACCGCCGGCTGGTTGTCCGACCATCCACCCCAGTCATCCCACGTAACGATGATTGCCGTGTTATTCCAGAATGTCTGGCCGTTATCCAGACCCGAGGTGCAGGTCGGATTCTGGCCGATGGCATTCATCACCGCCGTCACCCACGAAGGTCCGTATTGATCGTTCGGCCCCGCATGATCCGACCATGTTCCATCCGGGATCACCCAACTTACACTCGGCAGGTTACAGTTCGTGATGTCGTTCAACACGTCCGCACCCTTCAGGTTGAGATCGACGTTGCTCGTCCATTCCGAACCCGTACACTTCAGTGTCGTGTCTTTTTTGTTGGTAAATTCGGGCACGCAGATGTTCTGGATCGAATTCGGCGCGGTCCAGATCGAGCCCGCCGACGGTGCGTAGTACTTCCAGCTCACACCAACGCCATCCAGCACCTCACCCATATTCGTCTTCGTATCGCAAAAACTCCCTACTGGGTTGCCGGCGGGATTGTTCAGCGCAGTATTCGGTAGCAGGCATTCTTGCACCGAGTTACTGTCCCATTCGCTTCCTCCGGAGCATAGCGTACCTCCCGGCAGCAGTGGAGACACCTGATAAGTGGTCACGTCCGCGGCCGCCAGACACCCCGCCATCGATCCCTTCGGCTTGTAATTCTCCGAGATGAACGTCGAATCCATGTCCTCGCTCGCGCTGCGCGCCGAGGTTCCGCTGAAGATGAACTGGTGCGCCGGATAGCTTGGACCCTGGTTCGTCTGGTACATGAAATTCGCCCAGCCATAATTCTCCGCATAAAAAAGATACGGGTCCAGAATATGTCCGGAAGAGCCGTCATAGTTGGTAACGGCTGAATTTTCGACGTATCCGTACGATCCGTTATAGGGCTTGATCTGCCACGCGCCATCGTTCCGGCACATATAGTTCATCGTTGGATCTGGATCGCACATTTGTTCCCACGCAGTATGCGCATGGCTTGGGTCGTTGCTGCCATAGAGTGGGACCGGCGCCAGCGTGAACTTCTTCACCGTTCCCGATCGGTTGCTCAGCCCACAGGGCGAGACGTCGTAGCAACTCGTGGTAACTGGGCTCGGAGTGCACGCCGCCAGTCCAGTCGCCCCTTTGGGAATTGAGCAGAGCGGCGTCAAAAAATGAAACAAGTTGTCGGGCGTGCGGTTCTCCTGAAAAATGACCACCACATGCGTAATCTGCGGCGGAAAAAGAGAGGGCTTCATCGTCCGGGGTTTTGATTGCGCGCACACCACTAGGTTGGAAAAAATAACAGCGCTGAAAACGAGTAGGCAAAGACACTTCGAACCATGTTTCATACGACCTCCTGGAACGTCGCGCCGTCCGGGATCGCGGAAAGTCCGCGCTGGCGGCTGAGTTTAAGACGGGCCGTCCTCACAACCGACCGGCCAGTAAGCAGCGTGGTTGGGAGTATCTGCCTGTTTCAGCCGCCTGTCAATTAGGAACCATAGTAGGTGAAAAAGAATTCACTCAAGACTGTGGAATGTGGCTCTTGGTTTCTGGCTGATGCGACACCGCATGCTGATGCGCCGCATGCCGTTTCTTCTCCGCATCGAATCGCAGAAACAGCATGTAAAGCACGATCAGCAGATTGACAAGCAGCACTGCCAGGCGAAACCCGGTGGGCCGCCGAATCAGGTCGTCCAATTCGAATGGAATATAAATGCCGCCCGTGATCGCCGCCATCCACTCCGCCCATGGCAACGTATACCAAAGCCCGTACGCTTCAATAAACCGGAGGATCACATACACGCTGGAGGCAACCGCGACCTGCCACAGCCGGACATCGCTCAGCCGCGATACCAGATCGATAAAAACCCCGACATAATGGTGATATGGGCTGACGTGCAGAAACTCCAGCAGGCTTTCGGCTACGCCCCAGATATTTCTGTGGCGCATGCTCAGCAAGCCCACCCCCGCCGCCAGCACGATCAACCCCTTCGCCAGTTCGATGGTGGCCACCGTCCGCACGCCCTTGATGTGCTTTGGATCGCGGACGGCCGGGTGGTGTATCCGGCCCTTGATGGTCGGCGGAGATTTCACGCTTGATCGCGCACGGTGGAGCGCAACTCCTCCACGATCTCCCGGGCGGCCTTGTGCGCGGCTTCATTCTGCGTCACGTCGAACGAAATCGCTCCCACCCGCGCGTGCCCGCCTCCGCCGTAGCGTTCACAAACCTTGGCCAGATTCACGGTTGGCTCCCGCGTCGCCCAGGGATTGGATCCCACAGAAACCTTCACGCGAAAGGAACTCTTGCTCACGCCCACGCTGTAGATCGAATCGGGATGCAGAAAATACGGAATAAATTTATTGTAGCCCTCCAGATCGTGCCCCGAAATGTCAAAGAAAATTGTGCCGTCTTTTTCTTCCGTATACTGCCGCAAAATGTCGATCGAATGCCTGTGCCGTTCCAGCAGCGGTGGCAGAACGGCCGCCACAAAAGGCTCTTCCAGCAGCTCGGCCAGCGGTTTATAAGCCAGCAGTGCAATCAACTTTTTCACAAAATCAGGCTCGGTGGCCGCTTCGATGGCCATGGTCAGCTTCATCGCCGGCGCCTGCATCTCCACCGCCGACTTCGCGTCGTCATACATCGCGCCATCCACGATATCGGCCCACCTCACCAGTTCCGCGATAGGACGCGGATCGAACCCAAAGCGTTGTTCGGCAATCATCGCAATAAAGCTGGTACAGGACTTGAATCCAGGATCGTAAAACTTGCGGTTGCTTTGCTCCTGCTCGAAGTGCGCGGCGTCGGCCGGCGTCAGAAACGCGCTCTCGTGGTGATCGAACCACCAGGTAATCTTCGGCGAACTGGAATACTTGAAGTCGACGATCGCATTTTCGTCGCCGTCAAACTGTCTTTCGTCGAACAACGCGCCCGCCCGATGCAGCAGCCCCGAGTAGACGAACTCCACGTCGCTCCGGATTCGTTCCCGGTAAAAGCGGCTGAACAGCGCCGCCGAACAGGCGCCGTCAAAACACTTGTCGTGATAAAACACCCTAACTCGCAAAATGTGATCCTTCCCCGGTCCTTTTCGACACAAGGTGAAAAACAACTAGAGTTGCTGGTTTGGAGATTTCTGTCAAGACGGAACTTTAGTGGACGGGCTCTCCGGCGTTTTTCCACGAGGCCCCAGAGTCACGGGGAAACCCTTGAATCGGTGAAACCAGAAGGAGTCAGGGGTCTTGCGAGCATCTTGGGTTTCTCCGTGTCTCTGTGTCTCCATGGTAAAAAATAGCGCTCCCCGAAAGCGTAGCGCTGACAACAAGCGCACCTCACTTCTTCCTCCGCCGGATCTTCAAATCGAAGCTGACCACTCCATTCTGATCGCGCAGCGCCACAATCGAGATGTTACGCGTGATGTTGTATTCCGCCTGGATGATCTGCTGATTGGAAACGGAAACGTTCGTGCTATACGTCACGGTCAGGTTGCTCACCACCTGCTGTTCCACCGTCAGTTGCGGCCCTTGCGTGCCTCGATAGACGCTGGTCTCGCTATTCAGCCCCTGCGGATCGATCTTGATTCGGCTCACTCCAAACAAGCGTTGAATCCGGCTGCTGACGCTGGTGTTGAGAGCTTCATTTAACAGTAGGTTCGACGCATCTCCGCCGAACCCGAGCGACCCGCCCGCCTGTTGCGCATACGCCGCCTCTTCCTGCGTGCGCCCAAGCGCAAGCAGCGCGATCACATCCGCCTCCGGCAGTTGTGGCTCCGACTGCCACGTGATCTTAAGCCCGTTCGGCGAACTCGCGTCGCCGCGGAATCGTACTGTAATGTCGTAGTCGCGCACCCGCGTCGTCGCTTGCAGATCGATCACCGGCTGCGTCTTGGCCGGATTCGCAAACGTCACATCGCCCCGCTCCAACTGGTATTTGTTCCCGTTGAAAGAAATCTCGCCTTCCAGAACCTCCGCCCGCCCCAGCACCACCGGACGATCCGCCGTCCCTCTTAATCGCAGGTCCGCATTGCCGGAGAGCCGCGCAATCGCCGTCTGCATCTGCAACTCGGGCGTCGTGGTCACGTGCACATCCAACCGGAGCCGGCTGGCCAGGCTGTCGCTCTGCGTAAAAGTAATAGTCTGACGGCTGCTATTGATGTACGCGCCAAAGTCAAAACCGGGTGTGACCGCCAGTTTCGTGACCACCACGTCTCCGCTCAGCACCGCGGAATTAGAAGTGCCCGTGAGGCGAAGATTCGCATTCGCGGTCGAACTCACCCCCGGCGGATAGCGCAGCCTCACGCCCTTCGCCGTTGCGCCCACATCAAGCTCCGCCACGCCCCGGTCGTACGTGGCCGTTCCCATCAGCGTGATCGTGCCCCCGCCCGTCGTGCCGCTCAAACTTTGAATCTGGATCCGGTTCCGATCGAACACCAGCGCGCCGTTCAGGTCGCTCAATCCGCTCGGAAAGTCGTTGTGGCTGATAAAGGTATTTTTCACATCGAGCCGGCCTTGCAGAATCGGCTCTTGCAAACTGCCCGTCGCCGTCAGCGTCACGCCCAGCGTTCCGCGGGACAGAATCTTCGGATTCAGCGTCTGCAACAAAGTCATATTGATGGCGCCATCCAGCCCGAGGTCCATCTCCTGCGAGCCCGCTAGATGCGCGCGGCCATGCGCCGTAAAGTCCGTGCCGCTGCCCGCGATGTGAAAGCTCTCGATCAAAAGCGTCTGGTCCAGCACTTCAAATCGCACCGGTTCCACGCTCTGCACCTGCACTTTATCAACCTCGAGCCCAAATGAATTCACCTGCGCCAGCGCCTTCAGTTGCTGAGGAATGCGCAGCGGCCCGCGCAACTGCATCGTGCCATCCATGGGCGAGCGTCCCGTGATCTTTCCCGGCAGGTAAATGCTGAGCAGCGAAACTACGTCCAGATCGTGAAAATCGAGCTTCAGGTCGGCGAGAAAATCCTCCCGCAACCCGACCGTTCCCTGAACCTCCAGGCCGGACTTGCCCAGAAAATCCGAATGCGCCTTGATCTCCAGTTGTCGCCCCACCGGCACCGCATCGATATAAAAATCGCCTGCCCGCTGCTGATCCAGTGCCAGGTCCTTGATCCGCACATGCGCCTCACCCGTCGGCCTTTCGAGCGTGCCGCTGACGCGCGCCGAAAAATCGGCGATCCCATCCATCCGGAAACGCGACGACTGAAGCCGCGGAAAATGAATCAGATTGATCTCCCGGCCGATTAGGCTCGCATGGAATTCCCCATTCTGTACGCCCACGCCGCCATTGCCGGAGAGCACTGCATCCAAGGCGTGCGCCTCGACGTTACTAAAATCCAGCACGTCATGAGCAAGCCGCAGATCGCCCTTCGCCAAGGGAACCGGAATGTCATAAGCCGATCCGTCGCGCACCTCGAAGTGCCCGTCGCCGTGAGGATCGCCCCGCGTCCCGGAAAGATTCGCAGTCAGCGCGAGCTTGCCGGTAAGCGGTCGCTCGAAACCCGTCAGCCGCACCAACTCGGCGAGATCGCCATTCAGCAAATCAAGATGCAATGTGAACGGTGAGTTCGCCTCGAACTCCCCCTCCGCAAGTGCGGCGCTCGCATCAAAATGAGCCACCGCATGCCCATGGATCAAAGCTCCGTTGCGCGCGGAAACGTTGTTGCTCGAGTACTGCACCGTCGTGCTGATCGCGTCCCAATGTACGGTCTGTTCCGGAGTACGGCGGGTCGCGGGCAGAAACATCTCAAAATCGTAGGCCTCAAGATTCCCGTTCAGTGCAATGGAAGAGAGGCGGCCGCTCGCATTTCCGGAGAGCGTCGCAAACCCATGTACCGCAAAAGGCAACTGCGCCGACCCGTAGGCGGCTTCGATCAGCGGCCCCCACTCGCGTACATTATGGGTCGCCAGCGAGAAGTGGAGCGCGGAATTCGCCGACAGGCTGCCCGAAGCTTGTATCTCCGAACCGGGCGTAGTCAGGTGCAGCGCCGTAAGTTCGAGTTCATCGCGCCCACCGTGATACGTCCCCTCAATCCTGCCCGTCAGCGGAGTTTCATTGGGCCCCGTTCTCGCGGGCGCCGAAATCTCCAACTTTATGCGCGTCTCGGCATCGCGAATCGAGCCCACCCATGCCAGTTCCACCGCGCCACTCGTGTTCCCCGCAAAATCAAGCCGATCCAGAGGCCATTTCGGCGTGCTTAAGATCTGCAACTCCGGCGTCACCGGAAAGCCCGCCAGTTGCAACCGCACCGTGCCCCGCTGCAACTCTTCCGTACGGGGTCGCGCCGTCACGCGGCGGGCCCGCAAAGCGGAAGACGAAGAGGTAGTCCCCGATAGCGCCGCCAGCGAATTCTGCCAGTTCGTAACCTCCAGGTCGCCAGCAATACTTCCACCCAGCAAGTTTGCCTTCAGAGTTGGAACTCGAAAGCGGCCCGGGTCAATCGAATATGCCGCCTGCACCCGTCCATTGCGGAACGACAACTTCTTACCGTCCGACCATTCCAACTCTTTAGCATCCAGGCTTCCCTCCGCCGAAAACGTCCGCAGATTCCACGAGCCCTTGCCGGCAAATTGCGCCGTGCCCTGCCGCATCCTCCGTTCCCGCAACACCGTCGCCAGATCCGCCATTTCCAACGAGCCGTGATATTCGCCCGTGACCTGCGGGTCGCGATAATCTTCGAGTCGGCCCGCGAAATCCAGCTGCGAATTTCCCGACTTCAGCCTCAGGCTTCTGATGTCGGCATGGTGCCGCGCCAGCACCACCGACGCATCCGCGCTCCAGTTAAACTCTCCGTAATCCGCCCATTTCGTCCGCACGCTTCCCGCCGCAATGTGCGCTTCATAATGTTGCCGCAACAGTGAGAAGTCCATCAGCAGCGACAGGTCCTCCGCGGCAAAATCGAACGGCACATTCTGGTCCTGCCACAAGAACTGCCCGTCGTGCGCCTCGATCCGCGCCACTGACAGCGACATCAGATGTTCGATCGCGCTGCGGTCCGACGAGAGTTTCACGGCCGGCGCGGGCATATTCGTCGTTCCGTCCGCATAAGCGATCACATGAACCACCGGATGTTCGAGCACCAGCGAACGCAAGCCGATCGTCTTCTCAAACAGAGAGATGATCTTCATCTCCGCCTGCACCCGTTCAACTCGCACAAACGGAGTCTGATCCGCCGCCTCGCGTCCATGGATCGTCAAGTTGCGCGCATCCACCCGCAGGCGAAAAGGAATAGTGTGCAGTTCGTCCAGTTCCACGCGCCCGCCCGTCGCCTCCTCCAGCGCCGCAATCACGCGCTCCCGCATCCGCCGCTGAAAGGAGTCGGTGGTCACCCACCAGGCAAGCCCGGCAAATCCAACCACGCAAAAAACGAGAAATGACAGGAAAAGCTTTAGGAGGATGCGGCGGCGCGCTGGAGGAGGAGCGGACGGCTCGCTCAACGGTTCTGTTCTCCGGATTTCGCGTCGTGGGTAAGAATGTGGCCCTCCGAACGCAGATTCGTAATCCAGCCGGTTAACAGTTCATTCAATTTCTTTTCGGCCAGCACTGTTCGGATTCGCCCATACACCTCAGTAAGCGGCTTGGCCTGGCCGCCCGCCTTTTTCAACTCGGGCAACAACTCGTCGTGGTAATACCGTTCCACCGCCTGCTGATCGATCTGCACCGACGGACGCAGCCGGTCTTCTACCAGCTTCATCAGTTGAATCTGATCGCTCAGTCGATTTTCCAGCGCTTTCTGCGTCAGCCCGCAGTGAGCCAGCGCCGCATGCCATCCTGCATCGGTCGCGCCATTCGGCTGCAGTTTACGCACCTCCGCCACCCGCGCAGCCACCTGATCGGCGGGCGCCGGTTGCGACGGCCGCACCTGCTCGCGCAACAACTCCTGATCGATCAGCCGGTCCAGCGCGGCTTTCCGCTCGGCATCCGTAAATGTCGCCGGATCCTTGCCGTCCTCGAATGCCTCAAACGACACTTCCTCTTCCCAGTCGCTCTGCAAAACTACATGCCCATTGACGTTCGCCACCACGCGGTCGACGATCGGTCCCGCAGCGGCAGAAATCGACAACCCAAGCACCAGCACGGCGGCCAGGCACAGCCCAAACGCCTCACGCCAAAAAGAGCTGCGCCGGAATTGCATTCGCCCGCGTTTCATCAGAACGATTGTCCTACGTTAAAGGAAAAATTGAAGTGCGGAGCCTGTTGAACTCCCCAGATGCCGGTCTCGACTCCATTCGCCTTATTGATCGTGATATTAGTGTAGCTCGGGAAGGCCGGCGGATTCAGATTGTATCCGAAATCAAACGTCAATGGACCGATGGGAGTCTGATAGCGCACTCCAACTCCGACCGCGTGCGAAACATAGTTGTAACTGCACTGCGAAATCTGATTTTGCGGCACTGCCGTGAAACAAAGTGCGCGGTCCGGCTGGTGGAAGCGTCCAATACTTGGCAGCATCTCCTGTGGCCGCGCAAAAACATTCCCCATATCGTGAAAAACCGAAAAACCGATGCTGTCATGCAGATAGGGCACGCTCACGTTCGGCATCCGCAACTCCAGGTTATTCAAAAAAACCGCGCTCCCTCCCACCGGATAGCCGGTAATTGGATCGCGCGGTCCCGCTTGGTTTAACCCGAATCCGCGATTAGAGTTGCCCCCGCCACTGTAAAAACGCTCGGGCAGCGGAACCAGCGACTGGGTCGTTGTCGCCTTCTCGTTCGGGTCCTGCACGATCGTGCTTCCGAAAGGATTTTCCACCCCAAACGTCGTCGAGCGCGCCAGCACAAACCTCCGCCCCGTCAGCGGATTTCGTCCAAACGAGTAATACGTCGAGTTCTTAACTAACATCCGGCTGAAGTCCGCCTCGGAACCGAAATACCCGGCCGCCACTCCTCCTTCGACGGAGGTGTAGCTGCCGCGAGTTGTCTCCAGATCGTTGTCTCGTCGGTTGCGCACATAAAGAAAATTTGGCGAGCCCACGCGCGTCGGTTTGGAAAGCAACGGAATTAGAGCCGCCTCAACCTCGAGGTCCGAAGCCTCCACGCGCCGGTAGGTAAAACCGTAAGAAATCGTCGTCAGGTCGCGGTCATTCCTCCGGAAAAGCACCTGCAGATTCCGTATGCTCGCCTCCAGTCGCTGCGACGTAAAGGTCGCTACATCCACCGTGTTGTCGTAGAAAGTCGTGAACGAAAGATGAATGTCCTCGCGGTTCAGGAATTTTGGAATGTCGTAATTGACCAGCGCCCTTTGCTGCAGGCGTCCTACGTTGCCCTTGAACGTGAAGGTCTGGTCGCGTCCGCCCACATCCGTGCGATTGATGGCAAACAAAGCTCGCGGGCTCACGCCGGTTTGTCCTAAAGGGTGGTTCGTTCCCACCGCCGGCTGCCCGGTCTGGAACTCGAACCCGCCGCCGTAGTCAAACGTGTAGCGCTTGGCTTCCTTTGCCGCCACAATCACATTCTTCCGTGACTCCGTTCCATCCGGATTCTGAATCGCCGTGTCCACCTCGCTGAACAATCCCAGGTCGTAAAGCCGCCTCTGCGTCTCCAGCAGATCGCTCTGGCTCAACGGTTCGCCCGGATGCACGCGCAGCTCGCGCCGCGCAACTCCGGGCCGCGTATGTTCCAGTCCGTCCAGAAAAACCTGGTTCGTGAAAAACTGCTCGCCCTCATGAATCGTAAACGTCACTCCGACCCGGGGCAGCCCATCCGGCCCTTCGGGCGCGGCCGTGTACGCCACGTCGACGGTCGCGGTTGAAAATCCGCTGTTGAAATATTTACTAAGGATCAGATCGCGGTCGCCCGCCAGCGTCGATTCGTCAAAACCCTGTCCCTCGGCGGTCGAAATTTCCGGAAGATCCTCCGGCGGCAACATGTAGTCGCCCTCGATCCGCACCCAGGCCACCCGCGTCTGCGGCCCTTCCTTGATCGTGACGTCGATCGCCAGCAGCGACGGATCGCGCTGGTAATTGGTAATCAGATTTCCCGTAACCTCCGCTTTTCGGAATCCGCTCGCCTGGTACAGCGCCTTGATGTTGTTGACGTCCTGATCGAGCAGCGCCTGGCTATAGCGCCCATGCCTGAAAAAATGCCCGGCTGCCTCGTCCGACAAACGCGTCCGGATCAGTTCCTCTGGAAAATATTGATTGCCCGAAATGCGGATCGCGGCCAGCTTGTGCCGTTCGCCCGGATCGATCTTATAAACAATGTGCAGGCTCTTCCCGTTGCCCGAAGTATTCTGGCTCACCGTGACCGTCGCCTCGAAATATCCCTCCGACTGTACGTGGTTCTGAATCGCTCTCGAGCCCTCGTTCAGCAAATCTTCGTCGACCGCCCCCTCCTGGTAGATCGGCACCAGCCGTCGCAGCGTCCTCTGGCTCAGCCGGTAGCCCTCCGAATCGATCTCCACCACCGGTCCGCGATCGATCTCGAAGGTGTAGTCCACCGTGTTGCGGTCCGCGTGGTATTCGCTCTTCGCCAGCGAAACCTGCGCCAGCAGCCGGTCTTGCTTCTGATAGCGCGTGCGAATCCGTTGCAAGGCCCGCATTATGCGCGACGATATAACCGGGTCGCCCGAATGCAGCTTGGCAATATCCTTGATCTCCCCCTTCGAGTAACTGGCATCGCCCTCCACGATCACGTCTCCCACGATCGCCCGCGGTCCAGGCGCGACATAAAACGTGAGATTGACCTGGTGCTGCTGCTCGTCGCGTTGCTCGGCGCTCGTGATCGTGGATTCGTGAAATCCGTTCTCATCCAGAATTCTCTTCATTCCCGCCGTCGCCGCTTCGAGTTTTTCCAGCGTATAAAGCTCGCCCAGCTGGAGCCTTGTCGCGCTCACCAGTTGCGTCGGCGAAGGGTTGGCATTCACCCCCTCCACGGTCATCATCCCGACAAAATAGTTGGCAGTGGTGATGAAGCGAATCCGGATCCCCGCCGTCTCCGTCCGGTTCACCTCGGCCTGAATATCGGCGAACCTGCCGGTCGCGAACAGCGCCTTGATCGCGTCGCGCAGCGTGTCGCGCGTCAGCGTCTCCCCTACCTTAAGCGGGGTCGCCGCGATCAGCGCGGTGGCCTCATCCTGCGGCACGCCCGGCAGATCGATCTCGTCTATCGTCAGCCCAAGATATGGATTGATGGCGCCGAAGGCCGAAGACGACTCTTCCGGCGCCTGCGCCGGTTGGGGCGCTGGCGCGGCCACTTGCGCGTTCAAGCCCGCCGAGAATGCCCCGGAAAGTATGCCGGAAAGAAAAACGACGAGCAGCAAAATCGCGGGCCGCACGGCGCTGGTTTGTCGCAAAATCTCCCTTCCTGCCGCCCGCCCCTCGAATAAAACACTCTTCGGATTCGATGAACGAATCATCGTCACGCGTTGCTCGAAAGAAGTTTCCTGGCCGCAACCTATAATAAAGGGTTAAACCCCTGCGAAAGGTAATCGCCTTGGGACTGACAAAACTCGAAGGTAAGGCGTTGGGAGCCAACTTGTGACCTTGGACGACCGCTATTCACGCCAAGTCCTCTTCCATGAGATCGGCGCCGAAGGACAGGCAAAACTCCGGAAGTCGCGCGTCGTCATCGTCGGCTGCGGCGCCACCGGCTCCGTCCTCGCCTCGCTCCTGGCCCGCGCCGGCGTCGGTACCCTACGCATCATCGACCGCGATTACGTCGAGCCCAGCAACCTCCAGCGCCAGTCGCTCTTCGATGAAAATGACGCTCGCGAGTCCGTGCCCAAGGCCATCGCCGCCGCCCGCCAGATCGGCCGCTTTAATTCCGAAATCGCAGTCGATCCGCAAGTCGCCGATCTCATCCCGCAAAACATCGACTCTCTGCTCGCCGCCGCTAACCTCATCCTCGATGGCACCGACAACTTCGAAACCCGCTACCTCATCAACGACTACGCCATCAAAAATTCCCTGCCCTGGATCTACGCCGCCGCCGTCGGCAGCTACGCCGTCACCATGAACATCCTGCCCGGCGAAACCGCTTGCTTGGCCTGCATCTTTCCCGACTCGCCGCGCGGCGCCATCGAAACCTGCGAAACCGCCGGCATCCTCAATTCAGCCGTAAATCTGGTCGCCTCGATCGCCTCCACCGAAGCCATCAAATTCCTAGTTAGCGCACCCGCAAAAATGCGCCGCACCCTTCTCTCCTTCGATCTCTGGAGCAACGAGCACGCCGAGGTCTCCGCCGCCACCCCACGCCCAACCTGTCGCGTCTGCGCCGAACATAATTTCGCCCACCTAGCCGGCCAGGGCCGTCCCCACATCACCCTCTGCGGACGCAATTCCGTCCAGATTCACGAGCGAGAGCGCCCAGTCGATTTCACCGAAATCAGCGCCCGACTCAACCCGCTCGGCAGCGTCCGTCACAACGACTTCGTTCTAAAATTCTTCCGCGACCCTTACGAAATCACGCTCTTCCCCGACGGTCGTGCCATCGTCAAAGGCACCACCGACACCGCCATCGCGCGCAGCCTCTACGCCCGCTACATCGGGAACTGATTAGGTTTAGGACACGAGCACCAACACTCTACCGAGGTATCATCCTGAGCGAAAACAATGCCTTCACGAAGTGAATACATTGCGAAGTCGAAGGACCCCTACAACCTCATCGGCAGTAACGGTAACCGCAAGGCATTCTCTCCGTGCTCTATGCTGCAAGAGCGCGGCGCCCTAGGTTCTTCTGCGAGTGCACCCGATCCGCTGGGATCGCACCACCCACTGCATCCCCCTGCACGATCTGCGCACCAATTTGCACCGTCCAGCTTTCGATGCCCTCGCTAAATCCCCCGGTTTCAACCCCCGTTTCACTCGATAGCACCCGAAATGCCCGTCCCTCGCGGGTTCCAGCCCAGCCTCCGCGCAAGTGGCACGCAAACTGCATCCAATCCGTCAGTGCAGTTTCTGTCTGTGGAGGCAGTATGCGACCCTATCTCACTCTCTGTGGTATCGCTTTGCTCGCGCTGGCGGCCAATGCTCAGGAGATTCACACCCGTCAACCGCATCCTTTTCCGGGCTCGGACTACGACTACGGCTACACCTTTGCCCCGCTCATCACCACGCCGATGCTCTCGCTCCAATCCGTCTCTCCGAATCCCGTAGGCGCCTCGAACGCCACCACCGGTCTGGTAGCCGGCGCCACCAATGCCACTTCATCCGACATTCCTTCCGGATCGACTAGCTCCGAATACACGGTCGCCGTCTGGTATCAGGGCGGGGCGCCGCTCATCACGCCCGAAGTCAACACCTGGCCAATCCCGCGCGAGCCCGGAATGCGTCCCATGAATATGGGCAGGATGAACATGGGCATGATGAATGAAGACCACGGCATAATGGAGCGCGAGCACGCCGCCCATCACGAAAAGCGCGCCGAATGGGCTTACTTCTCCGGCGCCGGCGAAACAGAAGAAACCACCGACGTCGCCGCAGCCGCCAAGGGTCCCGGCCCCGGCAAGCACACTTACACCAACCAAGACGTGACCCGCCAGAACGATAAGAATGGCGACGTTCACTACGACAGCAAAAACGAAAAGATCCAGTAAGTGCTGCTTCAATAATTACGGCAGTAGCGTTTTAGCGAACAGTTTTTACGACAGCATTTTTTCCTTCAGTCATGGGGAACGGTGGCTCTCAGCCGCGGCTCGCATCGCGCCTGAGAGCCCTTCGTTTTTGCCTGTGTAGGGCGGACACTCCTGTCCGCCGCCGTTGGTTTTGATTTGGGTTTTGATTTGGGTTTTGATTTGGGTTTTGGTTTTGGTACTGGTGTTGGTGTTGAGTTGGCTTTAGCGCGCTTCCGCAGGGCGGACACTCTTGTCTGCCGCGCCCAGTCATTCTCCGATAGAATCCTCAGTTCAGAGGCCCACCCATGCGCAAGCTTTCTTTTCATTTCGTCACCATCCTTCTTGCCACCGTCGCCCTAGCCGCCCAAACCTTCTCCCCGCAAGTCCGCAACTTCGTCAAGATCGACGCTCCCACCGTCGCCCTCACCCGCGTCCGCGTAATCGACGGCACCGGCGCGCCCGCACGAGATGACCAGACCATCCTCATCTCCCGCGGCAAAATCGACTCCGTCTCCGACGCCGCCTCCGCCACTATCCCCAAAGACGCCCAAGTCCTCGACCTCCACGGCTACACCGTCATCCCCGGCCTAGTCGGCATGCACGACCACATGTTCTACCCGATGGGTAACGGTATCTTCGGCGAGATGGGCTACAGTTTCCCGCGCCTCTACCTCGCTGGCGGCGTAACCACCATCCGCACCACGGGCGC
This sequence comes from uncultured Acidobacteriaceae bacterium, assembly GCA_963841945.1. Classification (GTDB taxonomy): domain Bacteria; phylum Acidobacteriota; class Terriglobia; order Terriglobales; family Acidobacteriaceae; genus Acidiflorens. Next base: position 323,993 of record CAWJFC010000006.1, on the reverse strand, counting down.
GCTCGAGCCCTACACCGACCTCGAACTGAAGAAGCAGATCGACGCCGGGCAAATTCCCGGCCCCAAGATGCACGTGACCGGCCCTTATCTGGAAGGTGCAGGCAGTTGGGCCGTACAGATGCATCAACTCACCGGCCCGGACGACGCCACCAAGACCGTCAACTTCTGGCTCGACCAGGGCGTCGACAATTTCAAAGCCTACATGTTTCTCACTCCTGACGAACTGTCGGCCGTCGTCACTGCCGCGCACAAGCGAGGCGCCAAAGTGACCGGGCATCTTTGCGCGGTCGGTTTCCGTGAAGCCGCCGCCCTTGGCATCGACGATCTCGAGCACGGCTTGCTCGTTGACACCGAATTCTATCCTTGGAAAAAGCCCGGCAAGTGTACTGACAAATCCGACTATGTGCTCATTTCCAAACTCGACGTCCAGAACGGCCCCCTGCACGATATGATCCTTGATCTCGTTAAGCATCATGTTGCCGTCACTTCGACCCTGCCCGTATTTGAAATGAGTGTCCCCGGACGTCCCACCATCCAGGACCGCGTTCTCGACGCCTTGACCGCCGACGCACGCAGCACAGTGCTCAAGAAAAAGCTGCTTGCCGGAGATGCGGACACGATTCGCCAGTGGTATCACACCGATTCCTCGCCATGGCCCGCCGCATTCAAAAAAGAAATGGAATTCGAGCATGCCTTCGCGCAAGCCGGAGGCCTTCTGCTAGCCGGTCTAGATCCCACCGGCATGGGCGGCGTAATCGCCGGCTTCGGCGATCAGCGCGAAGTCGAGCTCTTAGTCGAAGCCGGCTTCAGCTCAATCGAAGCCATCCACATCGCCACCTACAACGGCGCGCAATTCATGGGAGACCTCGACCGCATCGGCACCATCGCCCCCGGCAAGCAAGCCGACCTGGTAGTAATCAAAGGCGATCCATCCAAGCAAATCGAAGACCTCGAAAAAGTAGAAACAGTCTTCAAAGACGGAATAGGCTACGACTCAGCCAAGCTGATCGAGTCAGTGAGAGGGATGGTAGGAAGCCGCTGAAGCCGGATCAGATTGGGCTAACATCTGGAACGCTCACAACCTGAGGAAATGGCGAACAGAAGACGCAAACTTGTGCTGACGCCTGTTTGCGAGAACCGTCAGTCTGTACGCTTGGCGCATCGCCAAAGATAAAGACATTTGGCCGAACGGAATTTTCGTACCGAGATGGCCCCTGCCGGGTCGCAGGTTGTGAAGGGGCGTCCCCGGACGATGATCGCGTCCTGAGATTGACTCACCTGTGTGTTTGCACTCGCGTACGCGCCGCTGTTTGTATCTATCTCGTCACACGTCAGGACATTGCCAAGCTCAAACTTGTACGTTAGGCGTGTACGTTAGGCGATAAACCTTCGGCTTATTACAGTCTCTGCACTCGAATTCTGTTTTCCTAGCGCTCTCAATTGCCGCCGGGACAAGTACGGGCTGACCGGTGTTAAGGGTTATCGATTCCGCACTTCCATCGGGTCGAACCGTAATGTCCAACTCGACACTTCCAGCAATGCGTGCCTGCAGAGCCAACGGAGGGTACTTCGGGGACGACAATTTATCTACGATAACCCTCGGAGTCGAGAGGTTCTGCGCGATGCCGCCTGAGGGCAGCAGTAGCAAGACGAATAACCCCATCCGCTTCATGAAGACAGTCTAGCCCGTATCCAAGATCGAGCAAAGGAGACTCAATTGGCGAAAAATTCCGATTTCACTCATTGATCCTCGCGCCCGAAAACTGAGTGTCACTAGCACCCGCTAACAAGCATTATGATTATTCCTCATGTTTGCTCGCCGACTTTTAAGGTGGGTTGCGTTTCCCCTCCTGACACTGGCGTGGCTACCACTAGTAGTTGACGAGATCGTGTGGCATTTCGAACAAACGGATGCGGTAGTCGCCTTCAGTGTGATCTGGCTGGTCTGGGTGGCAGTTCCGGTCACTTTTGTTTGCGCGGTTCCGCTCGTGATCATGTGGCTACGGTCAGTGAAAAGAAAAATCGAATCCATAGAGCCTAAACAGAGTCGTTAGTGAAAAATCCCGATTGCGCTCATAATCCCTCAAAGAGGACTAACAGTATGGCGGCCCCGGTATCCACGCTTGTCCTAGCCGTGAGTGGAGCGGGATGGAAATCCGTCGGAGGCCAGCTGTTAGCTTCGGGAGTGCTTCTGCTGAGCGGTTATCAAGATCTAGGGTTTCGTGCTGGCGTCGGCGCGGCCTTCGGTTTCTTTATGGCTTTGGCCTTTGGCATCTCCGCTCTCATATCGGCTATTCGGGCAGGTCTCTGGGGTGGTCCCGCCATTTGTGCTGTGGTTCTTTGCATCGAAGCCTGCTTGATCTTGCGTTGGTGCCTTCGGAAAATTTCGGCTTCGGCACGCTAGGTGAACCGGCTAACGTAACAACGCCCGGCGGCTCAGAATGCGAACACGGGGGTACAGCTTTGGATTGTTGGCGTAACATCGCGACTTCACTCATCGACCCCAGCGCGACTGGCCCTCTGCCCAGCGCAGAAGCATTACGCCCTACTACTTCTTAAGCACAAGCTTCTCCGTCAACTGCTGTCCCGTTTCCAGTGTGCTCGTGGTAGCCACGCTCATCCGCTGCCCATCCGCGGAAACCACCCACCGGTCCTTTTGGCTAACTTGACCGTCCCGCTGGTAAATCGCATCCACCGTGTGAGGATCGACAAGTTCCAGGGTCACAGTATCGTTGCGCGAGTTCGTTACATCGTATTGCTTTCCGTCAAAACGGGCGGTATAGCTGTAATCGCCCAAAAAACGAACCCCACCGCTTCCGTTAGCCTCGATTTTGAGCACCAACCCTTGCCGCAAACGGGTCTTGCTGAGATCCTCGGTCCATTCGCCGACAAACGGGTCAACGGCCGACTTCACACCTCCGCTTCGCGTCCACACAGTGATCTTATCGGGATGGCCCGCAGTGGTAGTCGTGGCGGTCAGCTCCCTTCCATCCTTTGAAACCTGATTGCGAACCGTGGCCACCAGAGTTCCGTCTTTTTTCTCGATAACCTCGTTTTGCCGCTTGTCGATCCGGTGCAGATCAATCTGATTGAAGCCGAGATTGCCAGGTGCCGGAGAATCGTGCCCGTTCCGATTCGCAGTGAAATCGAAATGGGTTTCACCGGACATGACTACATGCACCCCACCGCGCTGCACATGCGTAATGGAGAGCCGGTTCGGGGGATCGAGGCTAGCCTGCGCTGAGACAAGCGTCCAGACTCCAATGCGAGGGTCCGGCGCTCCAGTTTGTGCAACGCCAGGTTGCGCGGCGGCGGCGAGTAGGGTGAACAACAGTAAAGTGCGAATTGATCCTCCCACGGCGATGCCAAAAGTTTAGCAGATTCACATCGCTTGTTATTGGCAGTGGTGCCTATATCCGCAAGAGGGTTTAGTGGCATCGATGTTGTGTGACATGATAAGTGCCATGCACGTCCGTCGCTTATGGGTGTCAGGGATCGTCCTCGCAGCAGCCCTTGCGCTTCTCCCATTCTCTTTTCATGCCGAGCGTCGCCTGGAGACCGCGACCCGTGTTGAAGGGAGCCAGGCCGCAACGGTCGAACAGGAGTTGGCCAGCCGTTTTCGGTCGCCGTTCGTGGACCAGGTTGTCCTGGTGATTCAGGGTCTCCCGCTAGCGGATTCGGAGGAAGGCGCGCAAGCGTTAGAACCCATCGTGACCGCGCTGAAACAGCAAACCGGCGTTTCGGGAGTGGTGTCCTATCTCGACTCGCGCGATTCCATCTTCCTGGGCCGTGGAGGAGGAACGTTTGTTCTAGTGGGACTCACGTCGAGCGACGGCCCCGTGGAGTTGCTGGTTCCGAAGCTCCACCAACTGGCAAGCTCGCTGGCAAATCAATTGCGCAGCCGTTATCCTGCAGTTAGCCTCGAACTCACCGGCGAGATTCCACTGAACTTCGACATCCGGAAGGCGAGCGCCGACGATGTGCAACGCGGCGAAAGTCTGGTTATCCCGGCGACCCTCGCGCTTCTGCTGGTGGCTTTTGGAAGCCTGGTCGCAGCCCTGATTCCATTGGCCGTCGGGCAGCTTGCCATCGCGACCACCATGGCGATTGCGGGCTTCCTGGCGCAGCGCTGGCATTTGTCAATCCTCGTTCAGAATTTAGCCACTATGCTTGGCTTAGGCTTGGGAATCGACTACGCGCTCCTCATGGTGAGCCGCTTCCGCGAAGCGATTTCCGCCGGCAACGACGGACCCGCGGCCTCACTCATCGCAGCACGGCAAGCAGGTCGCACCCTCCTGATTTCGGCCTCAACCGTAGCCATCGGATTTCTAGCCCTCTTGACGGTGCCGATCAGCGAAATCCGCTCCATTGGGATCGCGGGAGTCCTCGTGGCCGGAATGTGCGTGTTGCTCACCAATACCATCGTTCCAACAGCGCTGGCGTGGCTCGGTCCGCGGATTGATATTGGCCGATTGCCCTTCACTGCAAAGCTGGATGCGCAACGGGCTGAACGCACCGGCGTTCGCTGGCGGCAATGGGGCAAGATGATCGTCGCGCATCCGTGGCTTGCCCTCATGTGTGGCAGGGCGCTCCTTTGCTTCTCCTCGCTTGGCAAGTCCGACGATTGGATACCAGTCTCCCCCGCGGCGACTGGCTTCCGCCGGCGGCGGAATCCGTCCGAGCCCTCCACACCCTGAAACGAATGGATCGGGAAGGCGTGGTTGAATCGTTGCGCATCATCGTCGAGCTTCCCTCCGACTCCTTTACGCAAACAGACGCTGGCTGGAATGTACTGGATCGTCTTTCCAAGCGCTTCGCGAGCGACCCTCGTTCTTTCCGCGTGATTTCCATCACTACGATTGCGGATGGCAACCGGTCTTCTCTCCTCAACATCGCGCGAGACACCCGCCGAACATTTCTGAGTGGTGACGGAAGAGCGGCGCTAATTGAGCTCGTACCCGCGAGTTCGGTCTCCGTGCGCGACCAGGTGACGTGGGTGCGAGAGATTCGGAAAACGGGCGCGCTTGCTCTCACCGGAGTGCCCGGCGCAACGATTCTCGTTGGGGGCATTCCAGCGCTCAATGCCGATTACGAAACGATTATCAGATTTCGTTTTCCATCGGTGACGGCGCTGGTAGTCGGGGGAACGCTTCTCGCGCTACTCTGCGGCTTCCGATCTATCTTCGCCCCCTTGAAGGCCATTGCACTCAACCTGCTCTCAGTTGCCGCATCCTTTGGAGCCTTGGTGATCGTCTTCCAGGACGGTCATGGCAGTAGATTCCTGGGAGTTCCTGAAGGAACGGGTAGCATCTTTCCTCTCGTTCCGATCGTCGCTTTTGCAATCGTCTTCGGATTGAGCATGGACTACGAAGTCTTTCTGGTCGCACGCGTTCTCGAAGCCAGAAGGAGCGGGCTAAGTGAAACCGATTCCATCCCCGAGGGTCTGGCAAGAACCGCAGGCCTGATTACCAGCGCCGCCGCCATCATGATCGTGGTATTTGCGGCATTCACCTTCGGCAGTTTCCTGGTAGTCAAAATGATCGGATTTACGCTGGCGGTCGCCGTCCTGATTGACGCCACACTCGTTCGTATCGTGATCGGTCCCGCTCTCCTTCGTATTGCGGGTGATTGGAACTGGTGGCCAGGAGGTTTGCGGAAGCCAGCCAACGGCGCTTGATGTCGAGTCGTTGAATACGTCAGCTAGGTTTCGGGGAATGAGATCTGGATTGCGAACAGCCCGGAGAGCAATTACTCCCGGCGTTGGGTGCCTAAGCTTTTACAGGTCTTTATTCTCTCGAAGCTCGAATCGCAGCATCCAGCGCGTCCAGAAACTGATGCGGCGTCGCGTAAATATGATCGACTGACGCAAGCTGTTTCCTTAGCTTCTGTGATGGCCGATCTGGCATGTCCTTGTTCCTGCGCGGCACCCATACGGTATGCATGCCTGCCTTCTTGGCACCTAGTAGGTTGCCGATCGTATCTTCCGCCATGATCGTCTCGCACGGCTTAATCGGATCCGACGGGTCACGCATGTTGTTAATGGCCGCAAGCACTTTCTCAAAAACCGCCGGGTGTTTGCCTTTTTTATAGGGAGAAATCTCCTCGAGCCCAAAAATTCTGCGCTCGGGAATCACTCCTTTCAGGCCAAGCTTTTCTAACTTCTCCATTGCCTGACCTTCCCCATGCTTGAACGAATGCGAAAGGACAGCCACCTCGACCCCAGCGTCAGCCAGTCGCTGTATCCTGCTTACCAGCCCGGCATCGGACCGGATGAACCCGCTGCCCATGTGCCGATTCCACAGCCGCGTAACCCCTTTTTCTCCCTCCAGGATTTTGCCGCGCAGTTCGCCGTCGGTTAATTCTGCTTTATTTTTACTCCCGCGGTCCTGAAGTAGCCTCAGATTAAAGGCCAATGCGATCATGTCCTTGTAGTTGAGATCAAGGTAGGGCGGATCAAGATAAGGCGGATCAAGATAAGCTGGGTCGAGAGGGCGATCATGCCGCACACTTTCTTCCGCGCGAACTTTCTTCTCGACCGAGAGCGCTACCCGCCGGCTGCGCCGATAAGCGTCCAGCATGCCGAGTACCGAGGAAACAGGGTGGCCCGTCAGTTCCAGGCGCTCCGCCATCTCGCCGATGCACTGGCATAACGCGTCATCCGGATTCTTCTTCGCTGCTTTCTTTGCCTCTTGAATCAATCCTTGCGCTATTTTTTTCCGGAATATGGGAAGTCCGTATTCCTTTTCTACCCCCCGCCAGGCTCGCAGAACGGCTCTGCGGTACGCCTTATCGTAAGGATAGAGGAAGGCATCCAGGTCCAGGATAACGAGCCGCACCCTCTCGGCATAAGGCTTAGGGTCGGGATAGGTTTTGATTCGCATGGACGCCCGGGCCTGAGATTCGTACACAGCACGGTGATCCTTCAGTCCCCAGCTTATTCTAAGGCGCTCGAACGTCCTTCAACCTTCCAGATCTCGCTGTGCGGCACGCAGAGGGCGCCCCACAACGGCCGCAACACAAACAAAAACCGCGCGGCCTGGGCCGCGCGGTTTCGTTTAATCTAATTGCCCAATAACTCAAGCCAGAACGCGTCCACCCCGTCGACTCTTGGAATGGAACATCGCTCCAAAACACGCGAGTCCGGCTAGCAACATGTAGGCCAGCGCAGCCCCGCCTTCTGGCACATACTGGAAGAACTCCTGTCCGCCACATCCGCCAGAGACGCAGTTTTGTGGCGTCCACACAATGAACTGTGACAACAGACTTTGCGATCCGTTCTTTGCAGCCCACTGAATCCAGCTCTGAATGGTCACCCAGTCAGCAGCGTAGTTCGAGTCATGACTTTGAAGCCAAGACTGCACCTGCCCGGGACTAAAAATAGCCCAAATCGCATACTGCATCAGCGCGGTGTTTGAGGAACCTTGCGTATTGAACAGGATCGCGTAGGTTAGGGCAGCGACCTCCTCATAACCCTGCAAGGCACCCGTTTGAGACCCGAACAAAGTCTGGCTCAAGGTCGACGCTGAAACGGAAACCGGATTGGCTTGCCAGGTGCTCCCAATTCCAATGTCGTCATTGAAATCGTCACACACCATTGGGTAGGTCGACCCACTCGCGCCCCCCACCTGAATGTCATACGGGCCGATGTAGATCCCGGCATAGTTGTTGCCGTTCACACCCGTCAATTCGAGTTCCGTTTGGGCAAATACACTCGGCGCCACGCATAACAGAACTCCAGCGAACATCAACAGCCATTTTCCTTTGCCTGCCATCTATGCTGAACCTTTCGCTTTGCGCGATTAGGGGAGAGAAAACCAAACGCTTAGATAGATCGGCCACATCGCCGGTCTTCTATGCACCCTGCTAATCTACCGCTGGCACAAATCCTGTCAAGAATGATAATTTCTGCAAGTATTGCAAACCTCTGCAACTAAAGCGTAACCCGCGTGATATCAATAATATAAAGATTACACTCTTAGGCTCATCCTCAAACAAATATCGGGGCCATGGGACACCGTGATGACCTTGATGCCCTCGGTGTCGAAAACCGCACCGCCTTCGTGGCGTCTCGGTACCGTCGTCTGTCGACTCGTCGCAAACTAATTGTCTGCCTGCCACTTCGCAAAGCAGACAAGGCCATACGTGTTCAACTCCCAGCGATTCCAGGATGCTCCGAGGCATTGCTGTAAAATGTGGCAACATTGGGAAATTTCATCATGAAGATTCTGAGGGTCGTGTTTGTTCCGGTTCTAATTGCAACATTCTTCACTGCTTGTTCGCGCGACCCTAATGTTCGCAAGCAGCAATACCTTGACAGCGGAAAACGCTATTTCGAAAAAGGGAAATTTCGGGAGGCCGAGATTGAATTCTCAAACGCTGTCAAGGTCGATCCCAATTATGCTGAAGGCCACTATCAACTGGCGGAAGCTTACCTCAAACTGCAGCAGGCGCAAGCCGCCTATCAGGAACTTACTCGCACCATAGAACTCCAGCCCGAGAATTATCAAGCTCGGATTGAACTGGCTAATTTGCTCATCTTGGGCCACGACTTCCAGCAAGCCCAACTCCAGACTAACCTGTTGCTGGAAAAGCGCCCCAATGACTCCGCAGTCCATTCCACGATTTCTGGCCTTTTGATGGCAGAAGGAAATCTTGCTCCAGCGATCGCCGAAATGGAGAAAGCAGTGGCGCTGGATCCAAATCGCTGGGACTTCCGGCTCCAACTGGCATTGTTGCAAATAAGAAACAACCAGTTCGGTCTGGCCGAAACCAACTTCAAGAAAGTAATCGAATTAAATCCGCAGGACATCCGGCCGCGTGTGTTGCTCGGCACCTTTTATCAATCTCGCCGGCAATTTCCCGAAGCCGAGCAACAATTTCAGTCCGCAATGGCGCTTGATCCGTCCAGTGCCGACCCACGCGCGGCCATGGCCCGCCTGTATGTGGCCGAAGGCAGAAAACCCGAAGCCGAGCAATTGCTGATCCAGGCGAAGCGTGATCTGCCCAAAAACTCCGCCGCCTACCGTCTGCTCGGTGAATTCTATTTCGCTAACGGAGAGATTGATAAAGCCACCGCGGAATACTCATCTCTCCACCAGCAGAATCCCGACGATCTGCAGCTCAAGAAAAACTACATTGAGCTCCTCATTCAGACAAAACAATTTCCCGAGGCCCGCAAACTCGACGATGAAATCCTGAAGGCCAACTCCCACGATGAGGATGCTCTCATCTACCAGTCTCAGATGCAGATCACCGACGGCGACGTCAACGACGCCGCCCAAAAGCTTGAGACCGTCATCAAGAACAATCCCAAAAATGCGGAAGGTCACTACGTGTTGGGAGTCGCCTACGACAAACTGGGCTATCTCGAGCGCGCCGAGAGCGAGTGGCGCGAAGCCATGCGCCTCCAGCCCAACATGCTCGATGCCGTGCGCGCCCTGGCTTCTGCCGCGATGCGCCAGAACGATCCCGCGACCCTCGAGGAAGCCTCTTCTCAATTGATCGTTCTACAACCTGGTTCGCCGGACGGATATTCTCTTCGCGCTCTAGCCAACATCAATCGCAAGCATTACAACGAATCCGAGCAGGACATCCGCCAGGCAATCGCCATCGCCCCCCAGAGCGCCTACGGTTATGTGCAACTCGGCAACTTAAGACTCGCTCAAAAGCAGTTCCCCGAGGCTGCAAAATCGTATCAGGATGCGCTGAATCGCAATCCAGATTCGACCGACGCTCTACGCGGCCTGATGAACGCCTTCGTAGCCCAAAATCAGTCCGACCGGGCCGTCGCTGCCGCCAACGCCCAGATCGCAAAATCGCCTGCGAACAGCGGTTTCTACGACCTGCTCGGCACCACCCTCTTTTTTGGCAAGAAAGACTTCGCCGCAGCTGAATCCGCGTTTGACAAATCGGTCAGCCTCGACAAGCACAACGTCGACGCACTCCTCAAGCTCTGCCAGGCGCAAGCCACGCGCGGCCAGATCGATCAGGCCATCGCGTCCGCCAAGCTGGGCCTCCACGACAACCCCCGCAGCGCTGACCTGAATGTTTTGCTCGGGAAACTGTACGAATCGAAATCTGACTGGAACCAGGCGGAAGACGCCTACCGGAATGCACTAAACATAAACCCGCAGCATCCCCAGGCTTCGAGCAATCTCGCAAAACTGATGCTGCAAACGGGGGGGAACCTCGATGTGGCTCTGTCCCTCGCCCAGACCGCACGTCGCGGCCTGCCGGGATCCCCTTCCGCCGCCGATACCTTAGCCTGGATTCACTATCAACGCGGCGCCTATCAGTCCGCGATCGGGCTCTTGCAGGAAGCTCTTAATTTACAGGAGAAGGCACACACGCCCGACAGTGCAGACATTCACTACCACTTGGGGATGGCATACGCAAAAACCGGCCAAACAGCTCTCGCCCGTCAGCAGCTCGAACGCGCGCTGAAGCTCAACCCCAATGTGAACGATGCAAAAAAGCAGCTTTCTCAGCTCAAATCACTTTGAGGCTGGTTCGCTCGAATGGCTAGCGCCCAGCTTCTTTCGAATACGACGCAGTTCCATAAAGCTGAGCGCGGACATTGCACAGATCACCGACCCAAATGAAACCATCAGAATCATGTCCATTAAAACGCGGTCTCCTCCGCACTTGCTACTGCATCAAACCGCACCCAATCACCAGCTCTAACTGCTCTTATTGAATTGAGCTTGCGACCTGCGAAAAGACAGTGTTGGCGTTGGTTCCAATCAGCCGCACCGTCCCAATCACCAACACCAGAATGACGGCTAGCATGACCGCGTATTCGGCGATGTCCTGGCCCTCATCTTCCCTCCAAATTCGGTTAAGCAGATGCAGCATTTCCAACCCTCCGTCTCTCAACGCGCGATTGTACACCCCTTGTCAATAATCATCGCACAGAACCGGGGATGATTGTTCTCCAATCACACACGCTGTGATTTCAAAGGCACTAAGGGGAGAGCGTATTACGGTCTGGCGCTGAAAGCAGACGAGGAATCTTTAAATTCCGTTCCCCGCGATCATGGCGCAGGAATCTGTGCCTGCGCAATATTCGAATATCCGCTCTCACCCGATGGATCCACCGCCGTCGTGGCATAGCAGTAGGTTGTACCATCGGTCACGTTGTTGTCGGTAAACGTTGTCACCGACGGGGACGTCGATCCGATGTTCGAATAACTTCCACACACCGATCCGCCATATACCGCGCGATAGACGTTATAGCTTGTGATCCCCTCCGTCCCGCTCGCCACCCATGTTAACTGCACTGTATGCACGGGCTGTGAAGTCCCGGTTCCGGTTAGCGTGCTTGAGGTTGGAGAGTTCGAAGCGTTGCTCGCGAAGGATGCGCTTGCCGAGGCCGAACCCGTTCCTGTTGGACTGAAGGTCACCGTAAACGATACCGGTGTCCCGACATTGACCGTCACCGGGAAGGTGAGGCCGCTGATGGCAAACTCAGTCGGATTCGCGCCGCTCAGGCCTACCGAGGAAACGATTACGGTTGCGCCGCTCGCCGTCAGCGTTCCGTTTGCTGTGCCGCTCGTCCCCTCCACCACGTTACCGACATTGATTGGGCTGCTGACGCTGAGCGTTCCCTGTGCGCCGACTGCCGTACCTGATACCGGGATCGTCAGCGTCGGATCCTGCGCGTCCGAGGTTACGGTGACGCTCCCGCTAAAGCTGCCTGAGGATGGCGGAGTAAACGTGATACTGAACGATAAACTCTGTCCGGCGCTTAAAGTCACGGGCGGATTGATCCCCGAGATGCTGAAACCAGTCCCGCTCGCCCCCGCGGCCGTAATGTGCGCGTCAGATCCGCCGTTGTTCTTGATCGTCTCCGTCTGGGACGAATTTGTTCCCACCTGAATGTTCGTAAACGTAACGCTTGTCGGATTTGCCGTCAGGTCTGCCTGCGTAACTCCAGTTCCCGACACCGGGATGCCAATGTTCGCCGAACCACTTACGGTCAGCGACATCGTGCCACTACTCGCGCCCGCGACCGTCGGAGCAAAGCTCACGCTAAACGTCGAACTCTGGTTCGGCGTCAGCGTCAGCGGAACGCTCAACCCGTTATAGCTCATGCCCGCGCCTGTAATCGACGCCGCCGTGACCGTCACATTCTCGCCGCCGGTGTTCTTGAGCGTTACGATTTGGGAGCTTGCGTCTCCCAGGATCACGTTGCCAAAACTGATACTCGTCGGGCTCGCCGTCAAATCTCCTGACGTCACTGCTGTCCCCGATAGCGGAATGTTCAAAGTCGGGTCCTGTGCATTCGAGACAACCGCCACATTCCCGCTAAAACTCCCCGCCGACTGCGGCGCAAATGTCACCGAGAACGTGACGCTCTGCCCTGCCCCTACCGTCACCGGCACCGTGATTCCAGAAACACTGAATCCTGTTCCGCTCGGCGTCACCGCCGTAATCGTTGCGCTTGTTCCGCCCGTATTCTTGATCGTCTCCGTTTGCGAAGAATTCGTTCCCACCTGCACGTTCGTGAACGTCATGCTGGTCGGGCTGGCCGTCAGCGTCGCCGGTGTGACGCCCGTACCAGAAAGTGGAATTCCGATGTTTGCCGAGCCACTCACGGTCAGCGACATCGTGCCGCTGCTCGCGCCCGCGGCCGTCGGAGCAAAGCTCACGCTGAATGTTGAACTCTGATTCGGCGTCAGCGTCAGCGGAACACTCAATCCGTTGTAGCTCATGCCCGCGCCGGTAATCGACGCCGCCGTGACCGTCACATTCTCGCCGCCCGTATTCTTCAACGTCACCGTCTGCGACGACGTATCCCCAATTACTACGTTGCCGAAGCTGATGCTCGTCGGATTAGCCGTCAAATCTCCTGACGTCACCGCTGTTCCAGATAGTGGAATGTTCAAAGTCGGGTCCTGTGCATTCGAGACCACCGCCACATTCCCGCTAAAACTCCCCGCCGACTGCGGCGCGAACGTCACCGAGAACGTGACGCTCTGCCCGGCCGCTACCGTCACCGGCACTGTGATTCCGGAAACGCTGAATCCAGTTCCGCTCGGCGTCACCGCCGTAATTGTTGCACTCGTCCCCCCGGTGTTCTTGATCGTTTCCGTTTGCGAAGAACTCGTCCCCACCTGCACGCTCGTGAAGGTCATGCTGGTTGGGCTGGCCGTCAGGTTGGCCGGCGAGACGCCCTGCCCTGAAAGGGCAATATCCAGTTCCGGAGCCCCGCTAATCGTCAAAACCACGTTCCCGGTCACCGAACCCGTGACTGACGGCGTAAAGCTAACACTGAAGGTCGACGTCTGATTCGGCGCGAGCGTCAATGGCAAGGTCAATCCGCTGTCGCTGAAGCCCGTACCGGTAACGTTCGCAGCCGTCACCGTCACGCTCTCTCCCCCGGTGTTTTGCAGACTTACGGTCTGCGACGCAGCATTTCCGATCGCAACACTTCCGAAGCTCACGCTCGACGGCGTCGCCGTTAAAGTCCCGGCGGGAACCCCCGCTCCTGTTAGGGGCAGGTTCACGGTGCCGTTATCCGTCGCAAAAGCAATATTTCCGCTTGATGTTCCGTTCGCGATAGGCGCAAATTGCACGCTGAAGCTGGCACTCTCTCCAACTCCAAGTGTCAGGGGCGCGCTGATTCCAGTGGTTGAGTAGCCGGTACCCGTAACCGTAATCTGTGAAATTGTGAGGCTTGACTGTCCGGTATTGGTGACTGTGTCACTAAGACTTTGGCTGGTTCCGGTCTGAACATTTCCAAAATCGAGGCTGGCAGGCGAGGCCGTAAGCTGTCCGGGGCCCTGCTCCTGGGCTTTGCCGCCCAGGCCACCGCACCCGAGCAACCCCGCCAGGCCAATTACGACAAGCAGCACAGCCCAACGATTCTTGCCGTCACCCGAGTTATCCCTGCTATAAAGCCGAAAGAATGCTCGCGCCACAATTCTCCTGCCAGACACAAACAATTCCTGCAAACTAAAAGACGAGTCTAGGCTGCAACCCTGCGTTGCGTAAGGTTCCGAAAGGGCATCGCGACCTGCGACAACCGGCCAACAGCGCCAGTGGCGCGATGCGTCCCAACGTCGGTCTTCCGGGGTTACTTTCGTTTCCCGGATAAGTTCCCGCCGTGTCAAAACATCGGTCGGAACCTCGGTCGGAACATGAGAAGTGGCGTGAAGAAATCTTACAAGATGGCTGCCGGCCAGGTCAGATGGGAGGTGAATCTGTAGTGCAATGCGTACCACGACCGATACGTGATCAGGAATGTTGCTCGACCCCCAAAGGGTCGCCGCCAGGTCAAGATGAATCGGTGGCATCTTCGGGCGCCGTTTTGCCTGCTCACCCTCCGGCCGCTCGCCGGCGATCTTCCATAACGGGGTGGCGAATACGTGCGCTCGTAGTCAACAGCCCCAGCTTTAGATTGCGATGAACCCGGCGCGAATGAGTGCGAGCGAAGAAATCGCCACGATCGCCCAAAGCATAATGCCCTGGAGCAGTGGGCGAACACCCACTTGCTTCAAAGTCGCTTTTGAAATCCCGGTCCCGATCAGATAAAGCGTAACCGTCAATCCGGTCTTTCCGAGCATGCTCAGCTTCGGATAGAAGGAGCCAAAGACCGGCAAATATGTGCTCGCTACAGCAGCCAGGCAGAATAGCAGGATGAACCAAGGCCACTTGATACGGGCTTTGCTCTTCTTCAATATTGCCGCCACGAACGCGACCGGAACGATCCAGAGCGCTCGAGCCAGCTTGATGGTGGTGCCGACCATGAGCGCCTGCGCACCATATTTGGCGGTTGCGCCGACCACTGAACTGGTGTCGTGAATGGCGAGAGCGGACCACAATCCGAATTGCGATTGTGTGAGGTGAAGAGCGTAACCCACAGCCGGGAAGAGAAACAGGGCGATCGAGTTCAAGCTGAAGACGGTGCCGAGGGAGATGGCCATCTCCTCTTCGCCGGCGTCAACAACCGGCCCGACCGCGGCGATCGCGCTCCCGCCGCAGATCGCGGTACCGGCGCTGATCAGGAACGATGGTATGCGTTGCACATGGAACAAACGTCCGAGCGCGAGGCCGACCAGCAGTGCAAAAGTTATGCTGAGCGCCGTATACGCGAAGCCATTTCGCCCGGCCCGTATCACTTCGTGCAGATTCATGCCAAAGCCCAGCCCTACGATGGAGGCTTGCAGGAGGAACGCCGACAACTTCTTGGAGTCGACGTGATACGGATGTGCGAACGACAGACCGTAGATCAGCCCGGCCAGCAACGCCGGCGGAGTGGAAATGAGGCCACTGGCGGCTACAATTAGCCCCACAAAGAAGACGTTCTTGGAAGTCATCAGCATTCAGTGTCGCGGCCATAGCGCACAGCTGTCCAAGCAGTAATTCTTATTACTCATGCGCACTGCTTATCGCTGCGTCGACCGCAGGGTGAAGGGCAACTCAAGTGCTGAGACGGCGGAAATCAGATTTTGACTGGCTTGGTCGATTGCGCGAGCTGCCGGAGCTTCGATCGCGCCGCCGTCATGATGTCCTGCCGGGATCGCAGAAACTGAAGAAACAGCAGAGTGATTCCCTGAGGCTCGTGGCCGGAAGAATACACGACCCGCAACGGGCGCTTGATCCGCACTCCCTGGATGGGCACAACTCGAAGCGAGCCAAGTTCCACCGCCTTGCCGATCGACCAGAGCGAGGCGAATCCGATTCCCATACCGGCTTCAACAGCCGTGATAATGCCTTCGGTAGAATCGAGTTCCATCGCGAGCTTCAGGTGCTTGGTCTTGACGCCGCCTTTTTGCAGCGCGATTTCGACGACGCGGCGTGTTCCGGAGCCGCGCTCCCTCATGATCAGCCGTTCCTGCTGCAACTCTTCCGGCTCAACGAAGCCCCGCTCGCTCCATTCGTGAGCCGGCGGGACCATCAGCACAATCTCATCCTCCAGGAAAGTCTCGGCATGCACATCCCGCCGCAGGGCCGGACCCTCGATAAATCCCAGCGATACTTCGTTTGCCACCAGAGCTTCCAGCACATGCTCGGTATTGCGGGTCGTGACGTGCGGCCGGACCAGGGGATGCTGCTGCTGAAATGCTCCCAACAGATGCGGCAGAATGTACTGCGCAATCGTCAATGAGGCGCCGATCCGCAACTCGCCCCTGTGCTCGCCCGCCAGCTTCGATAGTTCCGCCTGGGCAGCGGTCTCCAGTTCTTCGATTTCGCCGGCGTATTTCAGGAGCAGAGTACCGGCCGGAGTCAGCGAAATATGTGCTCCGCTGCGATCGAAGAGTTGCACTCCCAGGTGCTGTTCGAGAGCTTTGATCTGCAACGTGATGGCCGGCTGGGTCAGGGAGAGCGCTTCCGCCGCCTTGCGGAAGTTCAAATGCTTCGCCACCGTTCGGAAGACTTTGAGCCGGAAATTTTCCACGCGAATCCCTCGGCATTATCGGCGTTCGATTGCCGCTCCCGCAAGGAAGAAGCAGGCCGGAGAAAATTTCAGCAAAAGGCGGGAACTTATCGAGGAGAGCGTGGCGGCGCGGAGCACGCCCCGCGAACCGGTCGAATCCAGCCCAACTCAGACGCTGCCAACTTAGGTAGCAAAGACAGCCTTGATGCCCGCGACTTCGATCACGTCCCCTGCTTCGAGTTGCTTTTGGCCGCCTTCGATCACGGTATCATTCACCTTGATCTTTGCCCTGCTTCCGGAAGCCGTGATGAAGTAGCAGTCGTCGGCCCGGTAAATCGAAGCCACAACCCGGGGAGCGAACCACCGCTTCAGCCGAATGCCGGCCATCTTCGATCTTCCAATCAGCGTCATCTTGCCGGTGAGGACATACTGCTGCTGGTCGGTTCGTCCCTTGACGATGGTGAGCTTGCCGATGGTTTGATGGACGATGGTTTGATGGACCACGCGCGTGCTGACAACGGTGGACTGGCTTTGACCGGTGCTGCTTCCCTGAAATGCACCTAGTCCGGTGGAGGAAGCTGCCGCCGCTGCGATCGCGAGCATTTCCTTCGCCGCTGCCGTGTCCAGCACAACCGTGCGATCGAGTTGGGGCGGCCTGGGCTTCGCTGGCTGCCCGCCGGGAGTTTCCGGTGGCGGGGCGACGGCTTGACGCACCTCGTCCCTGAATTCGATCGTGTGCTTGCCGATGGTAACGTTATCCCCGTGCTTCAGTACGGCCTTGCTGATGCGTTGACCATTGACGTATGTTCCGTTGAAGCTCTCGGCATCCTCGATTACATAATGATCGCCTTCCGCCAGGACCGTGGCATGATGTCCGGAGACCGCCGGATTATCGATGCAAAAGAAGTTGTCCGGCTGGCGGCCAATGGTCACGGTGCCGCCGGAAAGTAAGATCTCTTGTAAGACCCGGTCTTCAAACTTGAGAAACAGCTCGGCCATTGCGCGGCTCCAAAATGCCTTATTTGCGAAAAAAGTCTGCTACGGCAGGGGGGCTATCCGTTGCGCTACCGCTATCTTCACCATCTATTGTGCGCGCGCAGCCGAACAAGGGAAGAGTACGAAGGTACCCGACGCATCTCTGTCTGACCTAGCGGAGACCTGGAATGTGCAGTGATCTTCGGGGAATGTTCACCGGGAAATGTTCACCGGGAAATGCTTACCGAGCAAATGATCATCGGGGAAACAGTTTTTCCAGCCGCTCCCCAAGCGTGCGCACCGCATCGTTCAGCGCCGGAAGGCCGGGAGTATCGAAGTCTACATCGAGGCTTTCCAGGTCGACGCTAAGATCCCTGATCAGCTGAGTGGCCATTTCCACCCGATGTTTCACCACCTGTTCCATCAGCTTGTAAGGATCTTCTCCCTTCCCCTGTGCCTCCAGCCATTGCTGCACCGCCGCGCTGGCCTGGCGAGCCCTTTCCGTTGCGGTCCGGAAATCCATCAGAACTTTCACATTGATCATTCCGGTCTTGACCGAGTTTTGCAGGTTCTTCAGCTCTTCGTCGTTCTTCCGCAAACGAGAGGAAAGCTCCGGGGTCGTCTTCGAACTGTTCACCATTGGTCTAATTTCCTTTCAACTGCCAAAACTCGCCCCTGCGCTGGTCACAACCTGCGCTGCTCACAACTTGGCATCCGCCGACAGAGCCAGCTCAAACTGGTCGTGCAGAAATTTCACGGCCTCGCTCCGCTCGGAAGACGCCCCGGGAGGAGTCGCATTCAGGTACAACACATACATTTCCGCAGCGCCGTCCGTGTCGTCTTTCTGCGCTAGCGCCCGCGCAGCCCGCAGAACTGCTGCCGGCAGCTCCGCCGCTTTCTCTCGTACCGCTTTGACCAGAGCATTCCGGGCATCGATTTCCAGATCGGTCAGAAACTGCGCGCCGTCAGGCTCAACGCCCTGATTGGTAATTCCTTCCGTGTCTTCCGCTTTCACATCCTGCAAAACAACCGTCGTCGAGCTCTTGTCCTTATGGATATCGGCAGGCTGGCCGAGGGAATTACCCTCCCGATCGTGGAACTGGAATTCGATCTCCGCCGAGGCCGAAAGGTCAATCGTCTTCTTTGTATAGTGATAAGACTCCACCACCGTCTCTACCCGGCTCTTCTCCGTTGTGTCCAACTTCTGCCGCAAGTCGTCAACGCTCTTCTGCGCCTGCGCAACTGCGTCCGTGGCATCGGCGATCACTTGTTTCTTCTTGTGTTGGGCCTGGTCGTCAGCCAGCGCATGTTGCGCGGAGCTCAGTTTTTGCTGAGCGGATTCATAGTCGCCTTCAATTTGCAGCCAGGCGGGACTCTTCGTCTCGTGCGTGCCCGCCCGGTATTTTGACTCCGGAGCCTCCAGATTCGCCTTCTTGACCACCCTGTGTTCCAGAACCTCGCCGACCAGCGTGAAATCGGGCGGTTGAGCCTCTCCACCTTCCGAAGAACCGCGCACCACCACAATCGGCAGCCCGGAAGCATCGAGCCCGCTGCTGATCGCGTCGGCAATCTGGTCGGCGAAACCGTGGCTGTCGCGGCGTGAAGTCTGATCGCGAACCACAATCCCGACCGAAAGCTGGGCTCGCCTCTGGTAGACCGGCTCGTAGCGGGCCATCTGATCTTTCAAACTATCGAGATCGGTAACCCCGTAACGCACGGCTTGTTTCAGATAGAGCCATCCCACCCCGGCTCCGCCTCCGTCAGGCTTCTGCAGATATCGATTGGCTTGCTCGAGGTAGTAAGCGCTGATCTTGGCGGAAAGGAAGTCGCGTTTCACGGTGATCGCCGGGTCATCGGCCAGCGAACTGGCGCGATCCCACAGAACGTAGGCTTCGAGCGCTGCCTCCTCATCGTCCGCATTCCTGATCGGTAGGTGCGACTCTTGCAGCTTCTGCGCGCGCCGCACCGCGGCCCCGATGTAGTCATGAGATAACGCGGTGAGCTGCGCTGTTACCAGGGCGCGCTGCTTTTCGGGCAGGTCGGCGAGGACGTTATAGGCTTCGACAAACTGGCCTTTCTGCGCGTAATCGTTGCTTTGCTCAAGGGCGTCGTTGGCCGCCTGCTGGTTGCGTTGGGCCTCGAGTTCGTTCGCTGCACGATCGGCGGCTGCCTGCGCTTCTTTGCGGTCGGGCCGAAGCGCCGCCGCGTTACGAAACTCCTGAATCGCTTTTTCCCATTCCTTGCGATCCGACAGTTTTTGTCCGGTCTCGTAGTGGTGTTTGTAAGCTGCATTGAGTACGCCATCCACCCGTGGCATTTCGGAAGCGAACACCACGTAAGCCCCGAGCGAGTTCACGGCTTCGTCGTAACGCGTTTCCAAAATCAGCACCTGTGCCTTCACAATGGCCCCGTCGAGTTTGCGCTGTTCGGCGGCAATCTCGCCTTTGAGGCTTAGCAGAGGAGCATAGTCAGGGCGGACCTCCAACAGCCGTTCTACGTGCTGCCGGGCCGCAGACAGTTGCCCATAGCCGGTGGTGTGGTCCTGCACCGCCTTGCGGTATGCCTGTAGGCGTGTCTGGTCCGCTCGCGCCAGGTCGTCGAGCTCTCGATCGATGTTGTCGGTAACTTGCGCGGCGGGTTTGTAGCCGGGAGACAATTGACCGGCGGTTTGGGCTTCCAGGTACGCTTGGCGCAGCGTCGCCAGGTCTTGCGTCTTGGCGCGGCTGGAACTCTTATATTGCGCAAAGGCGGCCTCTGCGGCCTGTTGATGGAACCCCGCAATGGCGCCCTCAGCAAACGCTCGTCGGTTGGAAGACGGATGGCGGGTTAAGAAATCCTCCCAGTCGTGGAGCGTGTTCGCGCGCTGCGATCGGAGGAAGTCTGCCAGTTCCACGTCCGGAGTAGCGACAAACACCATCTGCACGGCAGGCATGAACGCCGGTGGGATCGCCGCATCGGGGGGCAATGCGAGGACAGGTGTAGCGCGAATCGTCGCTTGTTCGGCCGCCTCTGCCGGCGTAAGGTCGACGCTCCGTTCGAATTTCAGATTGCTGGGGACAACACAAACGGACTTGCCGTTGGTGGTCAGCGTAAGAGCCCGATCCGCGCCGCGCTGAAGCGAACTCGCTCCTGCCAGGGACAGGCGTGGAAGTCCGTTGTAAGTGCTCTTGTCGAGCTTCGAAACTCCCTCACAATTGCGCACTTCGATCTTTCCATTCAACGTGACTTCCGTCGCCTGCACATAGGACGCACCGTGCGGGCCGTCGAACAGAATGATTGCCGTCAGCGAGGCCTCTTTCGCATAGGTCGCGAGCGACATTCCCATGAGAACAACAGCCGCCAGGCCGCAGCGTTCAAGACGTGAGATCGCAAGACGAGAGACTGCGCTCCGCCGCTTCAAACGGGAGAGAAGAGAGATAGAGTTCCACGACTTCATAAAGTGCCGGAAGCATCTATTTTCTCGCGGAAAAGAACGGGTGAAACAAGATCAATTCCCAATCAAAGACTAAAGTAACTGGGAAGCAAAATCGGCCCGGGCTATGATGAAGTTGCAGCGCGCACACTCGATAACTCACGCGTTGCCGCACATTTGCGAGGACAATCCATTCGAGCTTTCTCATGGAATTGCCAAAGCCACCCAACGATTCGCTTGCGCAGCCTGAACCTCGGGACAAATCCGAAGACGCGCCCTCGCCTCAGGCGAATGGAACGACCCCTGCCCTGACCCTGGGCCGTTATCAGATTCAGGAAGAGCTGGGTCGCGGCGCTATGGGCGCCGTTTATAAAGCATTCGATCCGGTGATCGCTCGCACCGTCGCCCTCAAAACCATTTTGATCGACAAGAGCGCTCCTGATCGCGCGCAGATGGTCGAAAGGCTCAAGCAGGAAGCCAAGGCTGCCGGCGGCCTCGATCATCCCAACATCATCACCATCTACGACGTCGGCGAAGAAAACGGCGCTGTGTATCTCAGCATGCAGTTCGTCAAAGGAACAACCCTGGCCGAGGTATTGGCCGACGTCGGCGTTCCTCCGCTGCCCACGCTTCTCTCGTGGGCTGACCAGATTACAGCGGCCGTCGGTTTCGCTCACGCCCGCGGCGTCATTCATCGTGACCTGAAACCCGCCAACCTCATGTTGACCGATCAGGGCACCATCAAAGTCCTCGACTTTGGAATTGCCAAGATCGAGAACACCTCGCTCACGCAAACCGGCTTAATCGTGGGTACGCCCGCCTACATGGCTCCTGAGCAGATTGCCGGCAAGAAAGTAGATCAGCGTGCCGACATTTTTTCGCTGGGCGCCGTCTTCTACGAGTTGCTGACCCGTGAAAAGGCTTTTTCAGGTGATATCGCGACCATTCTGTACAAGATTGTGAATGAGGATCCCGTCGCGCCCTCGCTCATCAACCCAGCCATTTCCGGGGGCATCGATGCGGTCGTCCGCAAAGCCCTCGCCAAAGATCCCAAGCTTCGCTTCCAGACCTGCGAGGAAATGCGGAAGGCATTCCTCGAGCAATCGGCTCGTGCACCAATCCCCGCGCCTGCCAAAGCTCCCGCGGAAAAGCTGGCGGCCAGCCGGCCAGCAGCCCCGGCAAACACTCGGCGTTCGACTCAGCCTCCGCCAACTCCAAACCGAATCTGGCCGCGCCTCGTTTTAGTCTCAGCGCTGGCATTGCTTGCAGCGGCCGGTTGGGCCTTCTACATTCGCTCGCGCACCGGCGCTTTTCCTCCACTGGTGAGCAAACTCGAGAATGAGATCTTGACTCTGACTTCAGGCCGGGTAAACTTCGGAAACTACTCGACAGCCGAGCACACCGTTTCCCCTGCACGTCCTCAGAATCCGGTGACGGCCGAGTGCTCCGGCAACCGCTACACAATCGCCAACTCCTCCCGCCGCATCAAATCCCGAGCCCGCGGCAACGTCGCAACCGGTCGCTGCCGACTCATCGGGCAGTCATCCAGCAACTGAAGTCACGCCCGTTTCTGGATCACCAGCATCTCAAGCCGCTGAGATTTCCCAGAAGCCGGTCGATCCTTCCCCGAGTGTTTCCACCCCATCGTCCGAGTCGAGTGACAACGGTCAACCGGCAGCCGACCGCGAAACCGCCGCTCGTCACTCAGTCCCCGCGTCGTCTACCGTCTCCGATGACGACAAGCCAACGGCGGCATCGACCACCCAAAAGCCATCTCCTCGAAAACGCCCTCTGGAGCCCGCTTTGCCGGTCGACGGTTTCAGCCGGCAGGATGTTCCAGATCTGCTGCGCCAGGCCGACTCCTCGACTGCACGCGGCGATTATCGCCTGGCCCGTTACGAATACGGACTTGTCCTCAAACTCGATCGCAACAATGTTCAGGCCCGTGAAGGTCTACGCCGCCTGCAGGCCGCAGTGCTCTCCCGCTGATTCCACCCCGCTCAGAACGTTGGGACTGAGTCCCTGCTGCGGGCTCTGGCTTTGAACATTTCTTGAATCGCGGCTTCGATCCTTTTATACGCAGGCAACCGGTATTTCCAGCATTCGCCCGCGTCCGGCGGATTCACAACCATAGTGGCATTGGCTTCGAAAACGAGCAGTTCTCCCTTTGCGTTCAAGCCAAAGTCAATTCCGCCATAATCCAGCCCCAGCAGCTTCTGAATGTGCCGGAGCGCGGTGATCGCCAGCGGCCCAAGCGCCTGTGGCATGTTTTCGAGGAACGCCGCATCCTCCGCGCGGTGTTCCGCACTGTCCGCCATCTCAGCCGTGAAGTAATGGATTTTCCAGTTGCTCGAGATCGCGCAGTGCAAAGGGTAGAGTTCACCGTCGATCGTCATCACGCGATACTTGCGCGATTTCCCGTCCGCTCCGCGCGCGTCGAGATACTGCATGACAATGATCTCCTCGCCGGGAATCGTCGCGACCGCAGCCGGAAGCTCCTCGAAGTTCTCGACCCGCAGAAAATGCAGGCCCGTGTGAAATCCGGGGGCGCGCATCAGAAGAGGAAATTCAAAACCGCGATCCGCCAACATGCTCGCGGCATCACCAGCGACAAGCTGTTCCCGCGGCACGGTGATGGTCTTGGGCGTGACGACGCCCGGAAGCCCGGCCATGCGTGTCGCGTTATTGCTCCTGCTGGTGGCCAGCACCGCGGCTGGCGAGTTGATCACGGGTGCGCTCGTGAAAGCAAGCAGCGATTGCGCAGCCTCCAGCGCAGCCTGCGACAATTCCGTATCGCCGATGGCATTGATTACGAGTTGGTGGGGAGGCAACGGTGTCCGCGTGTCGTAAAACTCCGGAATCACGATGTAGGTCTTGAAGATCTGCTCGTTGAGAAACTTTTGCAGCCGGACATTACCCCCCGTCGTCGAAGACATCAACAGTACGGACAGGGGCGCGCTCCGCCCGCGGTAGGCCATCGGAATTACGGAGCGATTCTTGAACGCCTCCCGTCTGTGCCACGCGGCTTTTTGTGGATCACCCAGATCGCCAAGTATGTAGGACAAGCCTTCATGGGCCTTCGCGTCGTTCGCATTCATGCGCAGGGCATATTCATAATGGGCGCGCGCTTCCTGCTTGAGCTTGTGCGATTCCTCGTTCCGTCCGTGCGCGGTCAGTTGCTCGCCCTCGTCCAGCAGAAGGTTGCCCAGATTGACGCGCGTCAAAAGATCGTCGGGGTTCAGCAACACGGCCTGGTTGTAGGCGATTCTCGCCGCCTCGCGATGTCCGGTTGAATACAACACGCAGCCCAGGTTATTCAGAGCCGGTACATGGCGCGAATCGCGCTCCAACACTTTGATGTAGTCGTTTCTCGCATCGACAAAACGGCCGAGCTTCGCTAAGAGCAGACCTCGCCGAAAGCGAAAATCAATCGAGTTCGGATCCGATTCGAGATGCTTCTCGACCTCGCCTAGCTCCGCTTCCCACTTGACGCTGGGCGGAGCCTCCGTGGAACTCGCTGCGCTGGCGGCAATAGCGGCCGCGGCCCTGGTCAAGTTGCGTCCCAGAGCCACCGTGCAGTCGACCAGCCTCTCGATGTCGGCTTCGTCGGTCCTGTGATTCACGATGGCCGCGCGAATCGCCAGCCTTCCGCCGATGGTGGTAGTCGAAGGCGCGACAGTTCCCTCTTCCTGCAGCCGAACCACGATCTCGGCATTCACCCTATCCGAGTCGGCGTTCTCAGTCCGGTAGCGGAAGCAGACGATATTGAGTTCGACCGGCGCCAGGAGCTCGAGTTCAGGTGTTTCGGCAATTCGACGTTCGAGGTCACGAGCCAGGTCGCAGGTCCGCGAAATCACCCTCCCAATCTTTTCAATGCCGTATACCTTCAGCGTGAACCACGTCTTCAACGCGCGAAACCCGCGCGACAGGTCCGGACCGTAATCGCAGGGCCAGGGCGATCCCGCGGCCAGACCGCGCGTCTCGCGCCGCAAGTAGGAAGACGAGGCGGCGAATGCTCTCCGCTGCAGCTCGCCATCACGCACCAAAACAAAACCGGCGTCGTACGGAACCTGTCCCCATTTGTGAAAGTCGAAGGCCAGCGAATCGGCTTGCTCAATGCCGCGCAGCTTCGCCGCCAGATTTGGAGCCAACATCGCCAGCGCGCCGTAGGCGCCGTCGACGTGAAACCAGAGCTTTTCCCGGCGCGCCACTTCGGCAAGCGCCGCCAGATCGTCGATTGCGCCGGTATCCACGGTTCCCGCCGTTCCAACCACCAGAAAAGGCTGCAAGCCCGCTTCGCGATCCTTCTGAATCGCACTCTCAAGAGCCGTCACATTGATGCGATGGCGATCGTCTGTGGGAATAAGGCGCAGCGCGTCGCTCCCCAGGCCGCACAGATCCATCGCCTTGCCAATACACCCATGCGCCGCCGCTGAACTATAAGCCATCAACCGCAGCGGTTTCGTCCCGACCCCTTCGCCGCGCACCGCGCCACCCAGCGCCGCGTCGCGGGCGATCACGACCGAGATGAAGTTCGCCATCGAAGTCCCGGTCACAAACAGCCCGGCAGCGGTCGCGGGAAAGCCGAATACCTGTTGCATCCAGCGTCCCACCTGCCGCTCCACCTCCACCGGAATCTGATCGCGTCCGCCGAGGTTCGCGTTCAGGCCTGCCGCCAGCATCTCTGCCATCGCGCCGACCGGCGTACCTCCGCCATGCACCCAGCCCATAAACCCGGGATGAACATTTCCCACCGCGTATGGCAGGATGTACTTCATGAACTCCTGATGAACTTCGGCCAGAGGCGACGGCGCGGCCGGAAGTGCGTGCCGGAATCGCTCACGTACCTCCTCCGGAATGGGCTGCCAAACGGGTCGCTCCCTTATGTTCTGTGTGTAATCCAGGATGTCGTCGAGCATCCGGTGGGCCTGCGCGCGAAAGCTCTCCCAGTCCCCCGGATCCAGCGTCCGTTCTTTCGTTGCCAAGGCCTTCCGTTCGATCTTCCTACTCTCATCTTGCAGAGTTCGCGGCATCTTTCCTCTTGTTGGTGGAAGTCAATCTGCATTTTTCGACGCAGACGTTGGCTCCGTTCCAGCTTTCTGCATTTGCAAACCCAGTCGGAAAACGCCGCCTATTACTTCCGACACCAAAAGTTCTAATACCAGGACACGTCGAGGAATCAGGATTGCTCGAACCATGTTTCTTCCCCACATCGATCATTCAGGAAGATACTGCGCAACTTGCGGCAAACACTCGTGCACAAGCCCGTACGCACGAACCGGCCCTCGGGAGACCGGAAGATTGGGAGTTCGATATCAGCCAGGCGTATTAAAAACGCTAAGGAAGGGATTCTGCTCGCCCTCGAATCGTTAGAGATCCTAATGCGACGCCCTTGTCCTCACCAACAAATCCCGCTCCTTCTGCGCAGCAAACAACGGGCTGCGAGGGGCTTCTGAACCCAATGAGCTATAAGCTTCGCTGCTCCGCCTGTGGACTTCTTTTTGACGATGACGGCTTCCTGCTCGCCTGTCCTCGCTCGCACCCTCCCGCTTTGCTTACGACCCTCTATGCCTCGCGTACCCTTGCATCCGACCCGTTGGCCGCCGGCATGTACCGATTTCGTTGCTGGCTGCCGGATGCGAATCGACTCAACCACGCCGCAACCTCCGTCACCTATCAAAGCAAGCGCTTAAGCTCCGCGCTTGGGCTGCCAAACCTCTGGATCGCATTCAGCGGCTACTGGCCAGAACGGGGCGCGACACTCGAGACCGCCACCTTCAAGGAACTTGAGGTCGGCGGGGTCTTGTCGCGAATTCCTGCCCACGCGTTTCGCGCGCTGGTGGTGGCATCAGCCGGAAACACAGCGGCCGCCTTCGCCCGATCGTGCTCCGAAAATAATGTTCCATGCCTCATCGTGGTTCCAGAATCGGGCATGGCAAAACTGCGCTTCTCCAATCGCCTCGAATCCTGCGTGAAACTCGTGTGCCTTACCGATCATGCAGGCTACTCCGACGCCATCGCCTTCGCAGAGAGGATTTCCCGCGAATCTGGTTTCGTTGGCGAAGGAGGCGTGAAGAACGTTGGACGACGCGACGGCATGGGCACAGTGATGCTCAATGCCGCGGAAACGATCGGTCGGCTCCCCGACTACTACTTTCAGGCAATCGGCAGTGGAGCGGGAGCCATCGCCGCCCACGAAGCAGCCAAAAGACTGGTGGAAGATTCCCGGTTTGGTCTTGCCCTGCCGCGCTTGATGTTGAGCCAGAACGCGCCCTTCGCCCCGATCCACCATGCCTGGAAAAAGGGATGCCGCGAACTCGACGAACTCGACCCCGACCGCGCCCGGTCGTTAACGGAAGGCATCCTCGCCACCGTGCTCTCGAACCACCGGCCGCCCTATTCCCTTCCCGGAGGAGTGTTCGATGTTCTCAGCCAGAGCCATGGCGATATGTTCGCAGTCCAAAACGAGGAAGCCCTGCAAGCGATGAAGCTCTTTGAAAGTAGTGAAGGGATCGACATCGATCCCGCCGCCGGAGTTGCCCTCGCGTCCCTGACTAGGGCAGCGCGCTCCGGCCAGATTGACGGCAGAGCGACCGTCCTCCTCCACATCACCGGCGGCGGAGCCCGCAAGCGCGCGCTTGAGAAATCCCTGTTCGCCGCGCCACCCGACCTTAAGATTTCGCTCCGTGAACTTAGTGCTGGCGCCGCGCTCGAAACCGCATGTGCGCTCTTTCGAGAGCGAGAGAGCGATACTGCCAGGTGTTCGTTGAAGGCCGTCTCCGGCCGGTAAATTGGGACCGCTCGAAGCGGCAATCGAAATTTTCCGATCGCGCCGCGGAGCGAATTAGCTCAACTTCAATGCCCGGCTGCGTGGCCACAGTCATGGATTGACGCAGCGCTTCCCCGCCGCAATGAGTCGCCCGTTTTCCTTTGAGCTCGGCTGCCACACTCAACGGGACGAACCAGGCAATCTGAGCTTCATGCGGTCGAAGCGTAATGCGAAAGACTGCCTGAAGGCTTCATAAGTGCCTCGTACCTGCGCTCGAGTTCGGGCACCAATCGCAAGGCAGGCTCCCAGGACTTTTTCGCTCTCCCACCCGCTTCCGCGTTTATAACCCCGCGAAGTCTCTGCATAACTTCTTGGTACTCCGCCTCGCGAAGCTGGAGGCGCTGATAACGTATGTCACTCCTATCCACAAATTGATCACAGAGGAAACGATATGCCTCCAGCTCGCTGATCAGAATTACGATTTCACTTTCCGCTTGGTCCGGTTCGAACTCAATCAGCTTCCCGATCGCCTTGCGCGCGCTCTCCAGCCCCAAAAACATCATGTAAACCACGTTCCGCGCGGCCTCATGCCAGGGACTAGAAGTTGATCCCGATGCGATTCCGGCCCCGGCTGGGTCGAGCGTCGCACCCATGTCCACCAGACTCCGAGTCGAGTCACGGACCGCTTTCATGTAGGTATAAAAGGCGGTGATATTGATTACGACGTGCGCCTCCAGCGATTGCAGGTCCCGTGTATTGTTTTCGAAAACCGGGAAATAATTCTCTTCGGATGTGAAGTGACGAGTCGGCGATTCTGAATTGGCCGCACCGCTCCGCTTGGGCAAACCACGCCCGAAGGTCTCGATCGATCGGCCCACGCCGTCCACAATCGTGACCACGCGGCAGAGTGTGCTTATCTCACAGGCAAATAAATCGACGACCCCAAGTCTTTGGCTGCCAGCTTGATAAGCCCACGCAAGAACGGCTCCGAAAACGCCAAGCACGGGAGCGAAAAAAGCCCAAAAGCCGCGAATCAAATCCCAATGTCCATAGGGAATCCATATGATGGATAAGACCACACCGAGAACGAAAAGGAATATTACGGCGATAGCCGCGAACGCGATAACAAGCCGCAGATCGGCGACATGTTGTGACTTAAATAACCGGTCGATAGTGGCCGCCGGATCGCCCGTGCCCAGTATTCGACCGATACGGTTCCAGCAACCGCTTCGGTAAGTCATCCGACTTAGCCCTGGAAGAACTCCCGGAAACACGATCGTCCCCGCTCATCGCGCCCCCTCATGCAACCAATCCTCAGCCTTATCCTCGACTAGAAGGTGATGCTGTCGCCGGCCAAGCTCCCGTCAGACGATCCAAGCGCGAAGTTAGCTGGCCCATGCGCAATACTTCTTCCTTGTTTTCGAGCTCTTCTCCACTATTCGTGCTCTCCTTCGCCGCTGAGATTCTGGTATCTCGTCTCGAAGAAATTTCGGTATCTCGCCCTGAAGAATGGTGACGGACAGTTTGATTTCGTTTCAATCCCCTTCCAAAGACGTCACCGTTGAGCCGCGGAGCGGCGTAAGAATAGAGCCCACGGCGCAAGCCGTGGGTGCGATGTAGAACACGGTGCAGCCCCGAAAGGGGCGAAAGAATGGCTTTAACCCAGACTCCGTGTTAACGGCGCGGGTAGACCGGACTTTGACTTCGTCGCCACCATCAACACGAGGGGCGCCCCATCTTTCGCGTGCTTTTCGCGAAGGGTGGGTGGCAGACTGCCTGCACTTTAGCAACCGCCTCCCACGACGCGCCGAAACAAATCTGCCCGCGACTAAAAAAGGCAATACGGACGATCGGGCGATCACCTGTCCCCCACCTCAGGAGCGTCTGAGGTGCAACCTCAAACTTCGAGTCTCAATACACACCCTGTCAACTTGACAAAATCCGCTCGCGGAACGCCCATAAGACAAGGAAAGCCAAGCGACCCGAACTTACTAACTCCTGTACTCCCAGATACTTCCCCATAAGTGCTTCATTCTAAGGCCACGACCGATGAATCCGCGCTAACCCCAGCATTCTCATACACCACCAGAAGCTCAAAGGAGAAATGCCATAACCAGAAAGTAAACATCCCGCCCCACCAAAACACCCAATTTCACCACTTTTTACAACTCCCGAAAAACCAACTTTATTTTGTTCGTATTCCCTTCGCCAAATTCGGCAATAATGTACGTACACGAATGTCAACTATTGCTCCACGTGGAGCATTTTCAGCGCGGCCTGCGGCCTTACCACCCGAGCATATTTGCGGCTAGAACTCCGCTTTGGCGGCGATCGGAAATCTGCGCCCGTAGCCGAAGGCCTTGGGAGTGATTTTGATGCCGGGCGCTGCCTGTTGGCGCTTGTATTCACTGCGCAAGATCATGCGAATCACGCGTTTAACGAGGCCCAGATCGTAGTGATGGCCTTCGGCGATCTGCTCTGCGGAGCGCGACTCTTCGACATACTCTTCGAGAATCGTGTCTAGAACATCGTAGGGCGGCAGTGAGTCGGAGTCTTTTTGGTCAGGCCGCAACTCGGCGGAGGGCGCCTTGTCGATGGTCGCCTGCGGAATGATGATGTGGTCGCGTCGCCCGTTCACATAGGCCGCGAGCTTATACACCAGCGTCTTAGGGACATCGGAGATGACGGCCAGACCCCCGACCATGTCTCCATAGAGCGTGCAGTAGCCGACGGCGAGTTCACTCTTATTGCCCGTGGATAGGACGAGCGCACCAAACTTATTGGAAAGCGACATAAGGAGCAGGCCACGGGCTCGCGACTGAATGTTTTCTTCCGTAACGTCCTCGGGCTTCCCCGCGAAAACCGGCGCCAGCACATGGCGGGTGGAATTGTAGATTTCCGTAATCGTAAGAAGTTCGAAGCGGATTCCGAGATTGACCGCTAGGTCGCGGGCGTCGCTGATCGAGCCGGGCGAAGAATATGGGCCCGGCATCCCGATACCGATAACGTTCTCTTTGCCGAGCGCGTCCGCGGCAATAGAGGCAGTGAGCGCGGAATCGATGCCGCCGCTGAGTCCGATGATGGCGCTATGGAAGCCACACTTGTGAACGTAGTCGCGGGTGCCAAGAACGAGAGCTTCATAGGCGCTGGCTTCTTCACCCTGAATCTGCTCGTGGAGATCACCCGTTAGTGAGGCGGAATCGAAGACAATCAAGTCCTCCTCGAACGATTTGCCTTGCGCGATGACGCGACCGTCGGGCGCAATCACGAGGCTGGACCCATCAAAAACGAGGCTGTCATTGCCGCCAACCTGATTTACCATGGCGACGGGAACATTTTGATTTTTTGCGATAGCGGCCAGCATATTGCGGCGAAATTCACGTTTTCCGAGCCAGAAGGGCGAGGCCGAAATGTTGAGCACGAAGTTTCCGCCGGCGCGCACGAGTTCCTCGACCGGATCAACCACGTAGAGGCGTTTGTTCCAGAACTGCTTGTCGTTCCAGGCATCCTCACAGATCGTCAAAGCCATTTGTTTGCCGCAAAAATTGAAGATCTGCTGGCTGCGCGCGGGAGCGAAATTGCGCATCTCGTCGAAGACATCGTAAGTCGGCAACAACATCTTCGACTGGATAAATTCGATACGCCCATGGCGGAGAAGCGCGGCTGAGTTCATCACTGACTTGCCCGACTCGGCGTGGGCTGGTGTGACCATGCCGCAGATTACAGCGATGCCGGGGGTTTCAGCGGCAATGTGTTCGACTGTGGTGCGATTGCGCTCAACGAACCAGGCACGCTCGACCAGATCGCGCGGCGGGTAGCCGCACACGGCCAGTTCGGGAAACAGTATGAGGCCGGCGCCCGCGCTCTGTGCCTTCAGTGCAAATTGGATGATCTTTGCGGCGTTGCCGGAAAAGTCCCCGACAGTGGGGTTGATCTGGCCGAGGGCGATCTTCACATAGGTAGTTTAAAGGATTCGATCGTTCGTGACCGGCTGATTGCGACACGGCAACAAGAAACTCATTGCACATTCCTACAACAACGCCCTTCGGTATCGGGTCGCGGCGACTGGTTCAATCAATGCTCGTTCAATCAATGCTCGTCGGCAGCCAATTGGGCCCAGGATCGCCACCGGGCGGGCCGGGCGTCGGTTGTGGCGCATAGACCGGCGTTGGAGCCGGGGTTTCGCGATTTGCATCCGGCATATCTTCGCCCGGACGCCGCAGGGTCGGCGCATTGACGGGGCGCCCCTCTTGTTTCCTGGCCACCGTCGTATCTTCGAGGTTCACCTCTTTTTCAACCCGGACGACTTTCTGGCCGTCAACTTTCATGGTCTCGACACGCACCACCTCGTCGCCGACGAAGCGAACAAAGTCCACATCTTCCGGCGGCGTGCCAAAAATCCATTCTTCGTAGCTTGTGTCGCCATCCTGCTCACGCACGCGCTTGGGAGGGCGGCCT
Source organism: uncultured Acidobacteriaceae bacterium (assembly GCA_963841945.1). GTDB lineage: Bacteria > Acidobacteriota > Terriglobia > Terriglobales > Acidobacteriaceae > Acidiflorens. The sequence goes on along the minus strand of CAWJFC010000006.1, from coordinate 291,998 downwards.
TTGGCATAGATCACCATCTGCTGATTCATGCCCACCAGCACCTGATGATGCTCGATGGCGTCCTTCACTTTCGGAGGCACGGTCTCCAGATAAGCCTCGAGCGGCGTTTTCGAATCGAAATCGAAAACCGGCCACAGCAATTGTTTGAGCTCCGGTCCAGTCATTTCGGGAACGAACTTGTCGAAATAAAGATCGACGTAAGATCCGCGCGGATTGGTCGGTTGCTGCTCGCCTCCGGGAGTAATTGTCGCTGGCTGCGCGCCCGAGATCTGGATGTGCTGGTACCACTTCCCTCGTTTGACTGGGCCGCCATTGATTTCGAAACGAATGAAATTTGGTTTGAAAATGACGTCGCTGATGCGCGCCTGGTCGCCTGGCTTAACCGCCGGGCCCCAGAGGGCCATCAACTGCTGCAACTCCGCTCCGTTCGGAGTGATGCCACCATTCCTCAGCCTGAGGCCGGTTTTCCCCATCGGAAAATTGGTGCGGATATAAACCAGTTCCGCATTAAATACATGGAGGATTTCCTGGCGTGTTTCCCCCGAGATCGGCCGGTGCGTAGCGGGCTTGGGTGCAGCGGTCGGGTCGGGCGCGCAAAAGGCGAGCGGTGCGAAGATCAGCAGAGCAACAGAATACCAACGAAGAAACCGGCACAATCGGCGGCAACAACGGAAGGACTGCATAACGCACCCCAAGGCCACTCGAAACATTATAGACCCGATTTCAACCCTCGGATTATCGCCCCAGTAAAGGTTGTCTGCCTCGATCCAGCGTTTTCGATGTCCCAGGCTTACGAGGAGATGTCCGTCGAAATTTCAAGGCCTTGGCGGGCGACTCTGAGCGGGAGTATAACGCCCCCGGCTTCAGTCACGGCCTTGGAAACGCCCCCCTGCGCACCCTCTTCCACCATGAGTAGAACGCAGCCGCCTCCGCCGGCGCCGCAGACCTTGGCGGCGCGACCGCCGTTCTTTTGCGCGGCGGCGATCAGTTTTTCGATCAGCGGAGTGGTGATGCCGGGGGCATTGGTGCGGCGCAGCTTCCACTCTTCGCGGAGCAACCGTGCGACATCTTCCCAATCGTGGCGCAGAAACGCCTGATGCATGTCGCCGGCGATGGCAACGATTTTTTCGAAATTACGAAAGACCCTCTTATCGCCGTTTATGTGGGCTTTGAAGACCTCCCAATTATTGATACCGGATTGGCGCGGCGCGCCCGTGTAGGCGAGCAGAAAGCGTATGTCGATTTCCTCCGGGGCCACGGGGATGGCCGCGCGATGGATTCCGTCGGGATCGAGGTGAATCGCGCTGACGCCGCCATAAAGAGCGGGATAGTAATCCTGGCAACCGGTGGGGACAGAGATGATTTGCGCTTCGATGTTCTGTGCAATGACGCGCAGTTTTTCGAGATCGTAATCGCGGTTGGTGAGGCGCGCGAGCGCGGCACACGTGGCAATCATCAGCGCCGAAGATCCGGATATGCCGGCGCCGGCGGGCGACTCGGAGTTAGTTTCGACACGCAATCCGCATTCCGGAGCGAAAAAGCGCAGGCAGTACGTCGCGAGCGGATGGCGCGGATTGGCGGCTTTCATGAGTTCGTCGAGGTCGGCGAAAGACTCCTCGCAGCCAGTGTCGAGCGAGCGGAGTTCGATGCGCGTTCCGGAGAGCGGGGTCACGTGGCAGGCGGTCAGGATCTGGAGCGCGAAGTTAAGCGTCAGAGCGCCAGGATGAAAAAGATAAAGCGGCCAGAGATCAATCGTGCCTCCCGCAAGGTCGGCGCGGCACGGGGCTCGCGCCGTGATCGTCGGACCCGCCGGTGCAGATGACTTTTTGGCCATGGAAGTTTTTATCACGATTACATGGAACGGATAGTGACCAGGAGCACTCACCTGCGTTCAGCAACCCGCAATTGGCTCTCCGAGGATATTGGTACGCCACTGATTTTTTCGAACTACGGCAGCCATAGTAGCAAAGGGTTTTAGCGCACACGAATCTGTGACGCGCGTCACCGAGCGGCGATGCGTGCATCCCTATTCTGAAAATGAAATTCAATTTCATTTAGATAGCCATGAACTTATACCCACCATCCGGCAGAATAAGGGAGCGATCCAGGTGAAGCATCACGGGCCATTATTGGGCACAAAGCTCTTTGGTAAAGAGGAAAAAGTAATTCGATTCGGCATCATCCTCGCACTTCTTTTTATTTTGTGCACTTCAGGCTGGGCCGACGGCCCAGGAAGCATTTCTGGAACCGTACTTGATCCGAGCGGTGCAGTCGTCGAGGGCGCGACGGTCATCTTGAATAATCTCGAAAAGGGGGTGACGGAGGCTGGTGAGACCGACGCTGCGGGAGCCTTTTCCTTCCCCGCGCTGGCCGCGGGGCCCTACGGTCTCATGGTCACTGCAAACGGCTTCAAGCCCTACGAGCAGCAAAGTGTGACGCTGGCCGCGGGCAACGCGCTCAAGCTCGACATCGCGTTAGTACTGGAATCATCGAGCACGACGGTCGAGGTCTCCACGCAGAGCCTGTACATCGACCTGTCCAGCACGCAGATGGGTGAGACGATTGCGTCCAGCAAGATGGAGAGCGTCCCGCTGAACGGACGCAGCTTTACCGACGTGCTGGCGATCCAGCCTGGGGTGGTTCCCGCGAGTTCTGCGCAACCAAACGCGGTGGTGATGTCGGGATGCACGAGCACGCCTCCGTCTGGAGATATGAACCCCGGCAATATGTCGGTGAGCGGACAGCGCGAAACAGCCAACGGTTTCAGCGTAAATGGCAGCATGGTGGAAGAGGATTTCAACAATGGCACGGCGGTGGTTCCGAACCTCGATTCCATTCAGGACCTGAAGGTGCTTACCAGCGATTTCGACGCGGAGTATGGAAACTTCAGCGGTGGCCAGGTCATCGTGGCAACGAAATCCGGAACCGATAAGATCCACGGCAGCGGGTTCGAGTTTCTACGCAACACATCGCTGGATGCGCGCAATTATTTTGCCTCCGAGCGAGCACAGTTCGACCGCAATCAGTATGGAGGCACCCTGGGCGGCGCGATCCGCAAGGGCAAAGCGTACTTTTTCGTCGACTATCAGGGCACGAATATGACGCAGGGGCAGGAGACGGGAGATATTAGCGTGCCGAGCCTCGCGGATCGTAGCGGCAATCTTGCCGATCTTGCCAAGCAGCTTACGGGAGCCGTGAGCACGGATTATTGGGCGGCACAGCTTTCGCAAAAGCTGGGTTATGCAGTCAGCGCAGGCGAGCCCTACTCCTCCGTTTTTCCGGGCGGCGTGATTCCACAGAGCGTATGGTCGACACCAGCAAAGAATCTGCTGCAATACATACCGCAGCCGAACTCCGGGACGAACGTCTTCTCGAGTGCCTCGGAAAACGAGACGCTTACCGATAACAAAACCGCGGCACGTTTCGACCTGAACAGCCGCTTCGGCGCGCTCTCCGCCTACTACTTTGTCGATCAGTACTCCATGGACAACCCTTACCCGACCGCAGAGGGAGGCGCGAACGTTCCGGGATTCAATGCGATCTCCGATGGCCGCGCACAGCTCATCAGTCTTGCACTGACGCAATCTTGGGGCGCGAGCATCCTGAATGAGGCCCGCTTGAGCTACATGCGCTTTGCCAACAACATTGGCCAGCCTTTAGGCGGCGTCGGCCCGACGCTTGCGTCGCAGGGTTTTGTTGAAGGCGCTGGGACCCTCGGCATTGTCCCCCTCAACCCCGGTATCGAGGGAATCGAGAATGTCGCGTTCAATGATTTCACCTTTGGCGTCGACGTGACCGGTGAACGCCAGACCAATAACACCTATCAGTGGAGCGACAACTTTTCAAAGATCTTCGGGGCGCACACCATGAAAATCGGCACCAGCTTCCACCTCGATCAGGTCAACATCAATTCCAACTCGATCAATAATGGCTCATTCGTTTTTCAGGGAACGGAGACAGGCTCCGACTTCGCCGACTATCTGCTTGGGATTGCCAGCACCTACGAACAGGGCGACGCCAGCCCGTTTTACATTCGCAATAAATATATTGGAGCGTTCGCTCAGGATAGCTGGCGCATCCGGCCGAACCTGACTTTGAATTACGGGATGCGGTGGGATGTGCTGCCGCCTTGGCGCGAGAAATACAACCAGCTGCAGACGTTTGTGCTCGGTCAGCAGTCCCAGGTTTATCCGGGCGCGCCGCAGGGCATGGTCTTTCCTGGCGATCGGGGCGTTCCGAACACGCTCGCTCCCACCGACTGGCACAATTTTGTTCCGCGCATTGGGATCGCGTATTCGCCACAGGATGAGGACGGATTGATCGGAAAACTCTTCGGCGGCGCGGGCAAAAGCAGTATCCGCGCGGGTTGGGGAATTTTTCACAGCGCGTACGAGGGTTTGTCGGCAGGAATCATGAGCGCGTGCGCTCCTTACGGATACGACTATGACAGCACGATTGGACAGCCACTGTTCGACGAGCCGTTCGTCTCGGCGGCCACGGGCCTCAGCAACGGCCAGCCCTTCCCTTCTCCGATCCCGGCCTTCGGGGCCTCGCCTAGCCATCCGAATACGACCGTCGACTGGTCGAAGTATTCGCCCATCACCGGCGATCCGGCGTTCTATTATCGCAACACTTCCCCTTACACTGAGAGTTACACGTTCTCCATCGAACGCCAACTGACTCCGGCGACATTTCTGAAGATGAGTTACGTCGGAGCACAGGCGCACCACTTGCTTGTGCTCACATCTGCCGATCCTGGCAACGCCTCATTGTGCCTTAGCGTAAGCGAGCCAATACAAGTCATGCCGGGAACGCCCACCTGTGGACCCTTCGCGGAAGGAGCCGTCTTCACGCGCACCGACGGCACCAAGGTGCAGGTGCGCGGACCGTTCGGCGCGTCCTTCGATGGCATTACCTACCAAAAGACCGTCGGATTCTCGAACTACAACGCCCTTGAAGTTGTGCTACGACACAACAGCCGGTCGCTTGAAGTGATGGCCGGCTACACCTATGGCAAGTCGCTCGACGACTCATCGAGTCTGTCCGAGCCGATTTATCCGATGGGAGCGGCGCTGACGAAAGCGATTTCTGCCTTCGATATGCGGCACAATTTTGTGGCGAGCTATAACTACCATCCGCCGGTCGAAAGACTCTTCCACGCGAACAATCGCTGGACTGAGGGCTGGGCTCTTTCCGGCATCACGCGCGTCGCCACGGGCATGCCAGTCACCCTTTTCAATAATACCGACAGTTCGCTGATTGGCAGCATGCCGAACGGGATCAACAACAACGGGGTCGACACACCTTATTACCTGCCGGGCAAACTCGAAGTGAACACCGACCCGCGCAACGGACGCGCCGCGTTTAATACCGCATTGTTTCCGTCGGATGTGACGCCGTACCTTGGACAAATCGGCAACGCGCGGCGACGGTTCTTCTATGGGCCGGGACTGATGAACTTCGATGCCGCGCTACAGAAAGAACTAGCTCTGAACGAAAGCAAACGTCTTCAGTTTCGTTTCGAGGGATTCAACGTCTTCAATCACGCGCAGTTCTTCGGCCCGGTGGCCGTGAACGGCAACATAAGCAGCGCGGGCTTCGGGCAATTTGTGAACGCCGCGTCGCCAAGGCTGATCCAGTTGGCGGCCAAATTCACCTTCTAATCCACCCAGGAAGCGGCCAAGAATGGCACGAAACTTTGCCATAAGTTGACAACTCTGTGACAACCAGGATCCCTGGAGCTTGCTACCATCCCCGCGACCTTGAGCAAGCTATTTCAAGTCCAAAAGGAGCATTCCCCTTATGCGTCCGATTTTTTTGACCTGCGCCCTCTGCCTGATCCTCGCCGCCTCGTCGCTTGCCGTGAACCCAACCATTTCGCAGGTTTTTGTCTTTGCGTGTAATTCGGATTACAGCTCTTGCCCCGACGGTATGGATCCGACGCTCGCGCCCGTCCAGTTAGCCGATGGCAGTCTTTACGGAGTCACATGGTGGGCTGGTCAGGGAAATTCCGACGCCGGGGGCACGGTGTGGAAAGTGACGACGTCGGGCGTTGCCTCGGTTCTGCACACTTTTGAGCCCAACAAGACCGGACAGTTTCCCAAAGGCGAAAATCCGGTCATCGGCTTTGTCCAGGGCGCTGATGGCAAGCTCTACGGCATCACCGAATCCGGCGGAAAGACGAACCAGGGAGTGATGTTTCAGCAGGCGTCGCCCGGCGCATTCAAGGTAGAGCACAACTTCTGCACGGGCCAATGCACGGACATCCAAGGGCGGATCATCCTTGGCAAAGACGGTAACTTCTACGGCATTCAATTTGGGGGCACGGCGATCTTCCGCATAACCCCGGCGGGCGTTTACAAGGTCCTTTACACGTTGAATAGCGAAACAGACGGCTACGCCTCTACCCTGATGCAGGGATCGGACGGCAACTTCTACGGCACCGGTGCGATCGGCACTCCGTGCGATCGGCAAGGCACGGTGTTTCAATTCACTTCGGGCGGCCAGTTCAACATTCTCACGACGTTTGAGGCTTTTGCGACCGTGGGCGGAAATCTGGTTCAGGCGTCCGACGGCAACTTCTACGGCGCTCACGAGTACGGGGGTACCACTACCATCTTTCGGATGACCCCGGGCGGAACGGTCACCATGCTTTACCAGCTGCAAGCCGGCGAAGGTTCGGAAGTGGTGAGCTTGATGCAGGCCTCGGATGGAAACCTGTGGGGCCTTACTTCAGACGGCGGGCCACAACCCGCGCGTCCGGGCGCCGTGTTTGCCGCCACGACCGGCGGCTCACATGTAGCCGACGCGGCCTTCAATTGCAGCACCACGGGCTGCACCCCAACCGGAATGATTCAGGGCTCGGATGGAAATTTCTACGGCATCGCGATCAGCGGCGGCTCGGCGCCGGGGAAGAATCCCATGGGTACGCTGTTTAAGATCGATGCCGGATTGGGGCACTGAAGTTGTCGTTAAGCGTCACTGCTTACGCAGAAAGCGGCGGCGGTTCAGGTGGGTAGACGCGGTTGGCTCGATGTCATCATATTTTAAGACGCTGATCGAGCCGTCAACCTCCAGCACCGCCAGCGCTGCGTCTTTGGGACTGGCGACGCCATGTTCGCGCAGCGAACGCTCCAGTTCGTCCATGCTGACATGCTCCTTCGCCATGTGCGCCGTGATGACCTCGCCATCGTGAACGAGCAGACTGGGCTGCCCTTGTACAAATTTGCGGAATCGCCGATTGCCGCCGGAGACCTCGGCGACCAGATAATTCATAATCAGAAGCGTGGTTGCAGCCACGACCCCGCCGGCAAGCGAGGTATCCGGACCGGTCATCGCATTCTGCACCGAATTTGAAATCAGAAGCAGCAGCACCAGGTCGAAGGGCGTCATCTGCCCGACCTCGCGTTTGCCGCTAAGCCGGATACCGACCAGCACGACGAGATAGACCACCCCCGTGCGGACGGCGATTTCAAGCAGTGTGTGGGCGCTGGGTGGGATCATGTTTTCGTTCCGATTTCCGCTCCCTATTGCGGCGTGGCGGTGATCGGTACCGGCGCATTCTTGGGCGTGCTCAAGTAGCCGGTAATCTTATTTTTTTCCACGGTCCACACCACCAACTCAAACAGCATGTGATCGCGCCCGGTGTAGAACTGCACTGGCTCGCTCTGTGTGCGATCTTTCTTTTCGATTGTCTTGTCGTCGGCCGTGACATTCAGGTTGTACTTACCGCGCTTGGGATCAGTTTTCTTGAGCTGTAACGTGACCGTTGAAATCGCCTGCGGCTTGGCGCCCTTCAGTAACGTGAATTCGTAATATTGCCGGTCGCCCTTGTGTTTCAGGACCTCCAGATCACCGCGGGTGTTGGCGATCAGTCCGCTCTGCACACCGAGGTCGCCTATGGTGCGCTGTAATTGCGCCTTGGTCTCTTCGAGAGATGCTTTGGTGGTGCCCAGGTCGGTTTTCACACCGCCTACATCTGACTTAACAGTTCCGACTTCTCCGGCCACCGCGTTAACGTCTCTCTTCTCCTGCTCGGCCAGTTTCTGGGCCGACGCCGCCTGCATGCGCTGCAATTCCGCGGCGCGCTCTGCCATTTCTTTCTTGGTCAGGCCAATCTTCTCGCCGAGCGCCTCGCTATCCGCTTCGGCCGACTGCATACGTTTGGTCAGGTTCGCGATCTGCTGCTGGCTCGCGGTCTGGTCTTCGGTGAGTTTGGCCACCTTGTTGTGCATGTCGTAGCCAAAAAACACCGCTCCCGCCACGAACACAATCGCCAACGTCAGCAGGATCCATTTCCCGACATTGCTGCCGCTCTCCGCGTGATACACGTTCGCTTGCTCACCTTGCTCAGGCATAGGTCACTCCCTAAGTTGTTTTGACTGTATGACTATTGTTTGTGAGATGCAGGATGCTGTCAATTGCGTTTGAGGTACTTGGACGACGGTAATGTGCCGCTAGAATGGGATAGTGAAACGCTGGGACGCAATCGTCATCGGGGCGGGAATCATCGGCCTTTCCCTGGCCATCGATCTGAACAAGCGTGGCCTGCGCGTGCTGGTCGTAGATAAGGGTGAGCCTGGGCGCGAGGCCTCTTGGGCGGCCGGAGGAATGCTCGCCGACTTCCCTCTCGAAATACCAGCGTCCCTCGCGCCGCTCGCCCACGCGAGCGCGCGCATGTATCCCGAGTTCGTGCACGAACTCGAAGACGAATCGCGTCTGAAGATCGATTTGCGGGCCGCGGGTGCGCTGGTCTTTATCGACGGCGCGCACCATCGATCGGGTATCTTGCCTCCCTCCGAGGCCTTGCCTCCCTTGGCTGAACTTGAGCCCGATATTTCGTCTGCGACGATTGCTTCATTAACGGCGCTCCGTCTACAAGAGCGAAGTGTTGACCCTCGCCATCTGACTGCGGCCGCCATAGCCGCGGCCAAGCATCGCGGAATCGATTTCTCCTCGGGGGACCGAGTTGTAGCCTTGGAAGTCGCCAATGGCAAAACCGCAGGCGTTCGCACGACCAAAACCCATTTCGCGGCAGGAATCGTAGTCAATTGCGCGGGTGCCTGGGCTGGACAGATTGCGCCTCACAGCTTCCCAACGCGGCCGGTCAAAGGACAGATGCTCTGTGTAGTCATGCCGAGGAAGGAACTGGTTCGCCATGTGATCCGTACGCCACACGTCTACCTGATTCCGCGCAGCGACGGGCGCATGGTCATCGGCGCCACCCAGGAGGAGGCGGGCTTCGATAAGCGAACCGTGCCGGAGACGATCCAGACACTGCGCCAGCACGCGCTCGAAGTGGTTCCGACGCTTGCCGATGCGCGCATCCTCGAAGATTGGGCTGGGCTGCGTCCGGGTACGCCCGACTCGCTGCCGATTCTCGGCGCAACCCCAACGCCGGGATACTTCGCTGCTACCGGCCATTTTCGCGACGGCATTCTACTGGCTCCGATAACGGCGAAAATAATGGCTCAGTTGATTGCCGGGGAGAAACCAGTGTTCGATCTGACGGCGTTTGCGGCGGAGAGATTTCGCTTGTGAATGCGCTCTGTGGAAGACAACTAGAGTTTCTCCAGCATTCCCGCAGTCACCAGCTTCCTCTCTATATGTCGTTCCAGCACCTGCACGAGGAACTTCCGCAGATCCGCGCACAGCACCCTCGGCCAGTCAATGCTCGAAAACTCCGATGCCCGTGACCGCAGCATCTGCGCGGCAATCGTGCGCGACTCCGGCGACATCTCCGACGAGGCAATCCGCTTATCATCCGCGCAGACGAGACCATCCGCCAAAGCATGCCAGTACGCTCGCGTGCCGTTGAGCGGGCGCCCGCAAACGGCGCACTCCGCGAACTCCGGCAAAAAGCCCATCAGCCGCGTCATCCATAGCTCAAAGTAGGTAACCGGCATCCAAAGCGCCGATCCGCGTAACTCCGCCAGCACGGCCAGCGTCAGGCGAAAGACAGCGTCGCTCGCCTCGCGGTCCGGCATCAACTGGTCCAGCAGTTCAGCCACGTGCGCCAGCGCGGTAGCTCGCGCATAGGTCACTTCGCCGGTCATCGGTGACTCAATCACCTCGCACGAATCCAGACGCACCAACTCTTGCCGTTCGCGATCGTCGTATACAGCCCGCACGTATGTCATCGGCTCAAGCGCACCACCAAAGCGGCGCTTCGACTTTTTGGCGGCGCGTGCCACACCTTTCACCTTGCCTTCGAGGCGGGTAAACAGGGTGACCAGCAGGTCCGACTCACGCAGCGGATACGTGCGCAGGACGATCGCTTCCGACTCCTTCAGCGCCATGGGTGGGGTTAAAGGTCGATTATAATGGATGGAGTGTTGAGGCGTCAGCGGCGCCCTGGCTGCGAGCCCCGGGGTGAGCTACGAGAAACCAAATTCATGCGGCCACAAGTCCGCTGGATGGATTAGGTCTCACAATAGAATCTGTCGAAAGCTCGAACTCGCGGGTCGGAGCTAATCTTGCCTTCTCGAAGCTCGCGGCTTGAAGCTGTTACCGCCCAAAGTACTTGGCGTTCCGCTCCGTAAACGCGTTCCACTTCTCCGGCAGATCGTCGAGCGCGAAAATCGCGGATACCGGGCAGACCGGCACGCAGGCTCCACAGTCGATACACTCCACCGGATCGATGTACAGCATCTCTTCCGTGGCGTACTTGTCGGAGTCCTTTTTAGGGTGAATGCAATCAACCGGGCAGGCGTCAACGCAAGCAGTGTCTTTCGTACCGATGCAGGGCTCGGCAATTACGTAGGCCATTTCTTTAGTGCTCCTAGAACACGGGAGGGTAAACAGAAACTTCGCAGATTGTAGCAGGAATTTTTGCCGCGTGTCTAAAGAACGGCCATTCTTTCCCAGACCCTCAGCCAGTCGAACCACATTAGAAGTGTCCCCGCAAGACCAACTTAAGAGTTGACTCTGGTTAGGCTCTTTCCCGGGGCCGAATGAAACCATCACCAGGGGACATTTCTTTTGTGGTATGACACGATCCACACAAGCGCTTGACATAGAAAGTATCAACCGCCATGCTTATCCAGTTCCGGAGGACCGATGGCCGAAACTCAAGCGGGAGAGGTAGCGAAAGACAAACGCGCGACCAGGCGATTCGCCCTGCGCCTGCCCGTCAGCGTACGGTATGGCGAGACTACCGAGGAACACGCGGCGCAAACTCGCGATGTGAGCGCACGTGGAATCTGCTTCTATGTCGACTCCGCGATTCAGGCTGGCGCCAACATCGATTTCACCCTCACTCTGCCTCCGGAAATCACCCTGACCGAGGCGATCAAAGTGCGATGCAAGGGCCGGGTCGTTCGTGTCGAAGGCGGAAACCCCGCAGACAAGATGGCAGTCGCCGCCGTGATTGACGAATACGAATTTCTTGCCGACACCTAGCCAACCACCGCAGCGTCGGGATCCGCCGCTTTTTTCCAGCGGGCTTGGGTGGTATGGTGGAGAAAACACCGAGCCTATCTGTGAGTAACTTCCCGCCGAATGATTGCTTCCGGCACGGGTCGATCGCCGGCCGTAGGGCCTGTCTGCGCGCAGCCAGCCCGCGTGGTGCAAAGAAACACTTTCCGTTCCTATCCGCACTGAGATCGAGGGCTCTGCCTTTGTTGGCTCTCGGTCTGCTACCTTTTGGCACCTCTAAGGTGGCCGCGCAAAATGCCAGCGGACGTCAGTCCCAAGCAGCTGCGGCCAGCAATAGGACTTCCGCAACGGCTCCCGCAGCGAAGATCGCGCTCATCAAGAGCTTTCGCATTATCCAGGAGAAGACCGGTCCCGCGCTCGAAATCCTCGCGACCCATCCCATGATTCCCGCCATTCAGCAGATCAACGACCCGACGCGCCTGGTGATCGATCTGACGAATGCGCGGCTGGATACGCAACAGAAGCGTCTCAGCGTGCAGGCCGACCAGATTAGCGCAGTCCGAGCGGACCAGTTTCAGGCCAACCCGCCGGTCGCGCGGATTGTCCTCGATCTGCTAGCGCCTCGTACCTACACATGGGAGTCGGCGGGAAACCGTCTGGTCGTTCATCTCGGAAAGAATCCCCTCGAAACGAGCCATTCGCCTTTTCAGGCACCAACCATGGCTAGCCTGGCGCCTGAACCCAAGCCGCTCCTGAAATCTGTTCGCACCGCTGGTCCACTCTCGTTGGCAACAGATGCCGGAAGCGTTGGTTCATCGTTCACCGCCGGCTCCGATACGGCCGTTCTAAACCTGTCGAGCGGCGGCGAGGTTCGTGTTTGTCCGGGAACAACGCTGTCCATTACTCCTTCTCAGAACCGCCACAATCTGCTGCTGGGTATGAATACTGGCGCTCTGGAGGCGCATCTGCAGCTCGATGCGTCATCCGATACGGTCATGACGCCTGACTTCCGCATTCTCCTCGTTGGTCCGGGGGAATTCCACTATGCTTTGAGCGCCGACAGTCAGGGCAACACCTGCGTCCGTGCCTTGCCCGGCAACACCGCATCGGCAATCGTGACGGAACTCCTGGGTGACCGCACTTATCAAGTGAAGGCAACCGACCAGCTTGTATTTCGAGCCGGGCAACTCGATCGCGTGGATATGAATGTACCCCTCGAGTGCGGATGTCCACCCCCACGCCAGCGGGCCCAGGAAATCGCCAGCAATCCCCCTGTCGAGAGTGCGGCGGCAAAGGCCTCGCTTCCGCCTATTTCCGTTGATCCCAAAACGGCTGATTCGCGGGCAGAACCCTCAGCCGTGGCAATTCCGGCAGGAAATTCCGCGGATGCGACGCCTCCTGCCTCGGTCCCGAATGAACTGCACGTGCAAATCTCAGCTCCATTGGTATTCCGGGCAACCGGACCTCCGCCCGCGCCGGTTGAGGACGTTCGAGCCTTACCGCTCGATGTCCGAGGGCCGCAAGCTCCTGAACCAGGCGTCAGGCCTGCTCCACCCGTAAGTTCGCAAAGCGCAAAGGACGCGAGCGCGAGACCGTCCGCGGAAAATCATCCTCATGGATTCTTCCACAAGCTGGGACATTTTTTCTCTTCTATATTTCACTAATACTTTGCTGGGCGCTCTTCGGTAGGATCGAAAAACCTCTTATTTCTTTTTGGTCTTCGCAGATTTCTTCGCCGCCTGTGCGTTTGTGGCTTTAGTTTGCGCAGCGGGTTGCGAAACAGCCGGAGCAGTTTCCGGCGGCGCCTCAAACAAAGCCTTCTTGACGAAACCTTGGGGAACGGTCGCGGTAAGCGTTGCGCGTTCGCCAGAGTGGTCGACCTTCAGGCTGTCGAAAAATGCTTTTACATCCGGGTCGGTGCCGTGCGTCGAGACGCTTCCTTCCGCGGCATGAAACAGCGTGAGGTACGTAGTAACTTTGTCCGCGATTGCCTGCGCGTCTCCTTCGCTGTCGGCGAAGGCATCCACCTTCAAATGCAAAGCCCGCAAATACCGCGCGGAGATGACGACCACTGCCGGCTTCGGAAACAACACGCTCCAACTCGCAAAGCCCTCGAGCGAGTTCATCGCCGCTGGCTTCACCTCCAGAATCGCGAATGACAGGCTCGCCAGTGGCACATCTTTATAAAACCTCCGCAATAACGATGGGCCGCCAAAGGGCGACGCGAGTTTGCGGGAGCGGTCGATGATGCCGCGGATTACATCGGGATCAGGATGGTTCGAAACCGCGACGCTATCGTAAGAAAGAAAGGTCACGCGCACAATCCGGCCTTCGTGCGGGATGTTGTAAATGTCGAATCCGCGGTAGCTGTCGACCGAAGCCGAGAGCTTTTTCAGGTACCCAACCATGCGACCCGAATCAAACCTGCCAACGAAAATCTCAGAGAAGCGGGGCTCCGGAGCGTCGCCTCCGGTTCCATCACCCCAGCTTCGCGGGTAGTGAACGGCAAAGGCGGCCTGGTCGAGATCGCGCTCGAATTGAAAGCCGGTCTCGTCGACGAATTGCTGATATTCCGAATCCCGCAAAACAGGCGGCAGCGGCGCCGTCCCGTTAAAGGTCCGAATCCACTTCAGATTGATGTAGAAGAACCCGTCCGCTCCCGGAAGCAGGCGCGCCGCTTCCGGTGGAGCATGCTTGCGGAGTGTGACCAGCAGAGCAATCGCGCCCGCAATCAGCAGAACCACGATCAGGATGGGGAGTCTGCGTCTAAAGCGCATCGAAGGTCGGCGCGTGCCGAATCCTCAGCATGGCAGCCGAGGAATGCCGATATCATAGCACCCCACTTCGGACAGCGCAGCCGGGGGTAGATGGAACCGATTATCCGAGCGGCCTTTACTGCAGCCGGAAACGTTCGTTCATCAAGCGCTTCAGGCGGGGACGATAGATCAAATCGTAGGCCAATTCTTTGTCGGGAAACATGCTCAGAGCGGCCCGCCGCGCATTGGCTGCCATTTCGGAAGCCTCTTCGAGCGTTAGATCGGGGTCCTGGCTGATTACCGACATCACCATGCTCATCATCACTTGCAGGCGGCGAATCCTTCGCGCTTCCTCGTCATGATCGTGCTGATGGCCGCCGCTTCCCTGTTCGCCATCCCGTTCGGCTCGGTGCACTTCCATTACCGCCCCCGGACGCCGGCCTTCGGCGTCTCCCATTGGATGAAGACTCGACCCCACTCGTTGCGCTATGGGCATTGTCCCACCTTGGCGCGAGAATGCAAGCTGCCCTTGGGATTAGACTTCTGTGACTGGCAAGACAGAGATGGAGTGACTGCCGTAATCTGTAAGCAGCCAATTTCCAGGGAGGATGACATGCCAGACGTAAGTACCCCGACGGTTCAACCGGAACCAAACAAAAAGCTGATCAAGGTTTTCGACACAGAGCAGGAATCCGAGGCTTTGGTCGTGAAGGGCCTGCTGGAGTCGGCCGGGATCGAATCCGATTTGAAGTCGCTAGATGCCACGCAGGACGCATTTCCGGGTGTGGGTGGCACCATTATTCTCGTCGGCGAAGACGAGGCTCCGGAGGCCATCAGGATGATCGAGGAGTACCGCAAATCGCCTCCCCTGGACGATGATGAGACCGCCGAAATCACAGGATAGTGGGCTGTATGGTTTGGGCCGTATGGTTCGCTGGCGTGTAATTCGGCGGAGTCAGACCTTCTCGCGCAGCCGCCACGCGTGGCCTGAATGCTGCGAAGGGTCAGTGAACGAGCGGAGTGTCGGGAGTCACATTCTTGCCATCCAGGTAAAAGCTGACCGCGCCCTCCTCGTCGGTTCGGTAGGTGATAACGCCGGCAGTTTGGAGGCGGCCCAAGACCTCTCGCCGTGGATGCCCGTACACGTTCCTGGCTCCCACTGAAATAACTGCATACCGCGGCTTGACAGTGGACAGCAGATCGGCACTCGTTCCGCTCGCGCTGCCATGATGTGCGACCTTCAACAGCATCGCCTCAGGATGCTGTTCGACGACTCGCCGTTCGGCCGGGCGTTCTGCATCTCCTTCCAGCAATGCGGTGGTTGCGCCGAAAGCGGCGGTAAAAACCAGGCAGTCATCGTTCGGACGCATGGAACCGGTGGCCTGCTCGCGTCCCGGCGCTAGCAGGTGAAAATGCACTCCGCCAAGATCAAACTCATCCCCTTCTTTTTTCACAGTCACATTCATGCCGGCTCGCTGCGCCTGCTCCACGATCGGCATAAGCTCACCAGCCGGGTGGTCTTCGCTGATCCAAAGTTCTCGTGGATGAAAGTTTGCAATCACCGCCGGCATTCCTCCCAGATGGTCGGCGTGCGGGTGCGTAATGACAACCGTGTCGAGGTGGTCGATGCCGCGCTGCCAGAGATACGGAGAGACGACCTGCTCACCGATATCGAAGTCCGAGTGCATCCAGCGCGGCAGGCCTCCCGCATCGATCAGCAGAGTGCGTCCTCGCGGCGTGACCAGCAAAATGGAGTCTCCTTGTCCAACGTCAATCGTCGTCATCTCCATTACGCCCCGTCGAATGTGCGCATGTGCGGGAACGAATGAGATCCAGTATGCGACCGCCCCCACAAGAGCGAGCGATGCGACTACGGCGATGCGCGACCGCCGAGCCGCCAGCATCGCCAATGCCAAGGCAGCGGCCGCAGCCAGAATTGTCGCCAACGAAGGCATAGCAACTCGCAAATCAGCAATCGACGCGCCGACCGTTTGTGCGCCACCGAGCCAGTGCACGGTTCCCGTAATTCCCTGCAACGCGAGCCCCGAGATCCACACGGCGGGTTTTGCCAGCGTGAGTGAAACATAGCCAACTCCGATGGCAGCCGCGGCAGCGGGCATCAGGAGCTGGGTGAGCGGAATGACAAATAAATTCGCTGGCATTCCCATGGTCGTTGCGCGGTGGAAGTAATACGCCATGGGAAGTGCGAGACCCGCCTGCAAGAGAGCAGAGATGAAAATGAGTTCGGCGGCAGTGATTACAATTCGTGCAAACAACAGCGGCAACCACTGGCCAGGAACCCTTCCGATGAACCGTGATAAGCGTCCGCCGACCAGCCGTAGATCCAGCCGGAACTGCGCCACGCTCGGCGCAACATGAAGGTCGTAGCTGGTCGCCTCGAGCGACCGCAGCCCTCGGGAATACGGGATCAGGCTTCGTTCGAGTAATGGCTCCGCGATGCCGGCGATGATAAACACCGCCAGGAAAGTCAGCTGAAAACTGGCGCCGAATAAAGCGTGCGGATCGGCAATCAGCACGCCAATCGCTGCCGCCCCAATGGCATTCAGCATGTTGCGGCCGCGGTATAGCAAGCGCGCCCCGAGGTAGATTGCGAGCATCAGCGCGGCGCGCCAGACGGGCGGGCCCACTCCAACGACGAAGGCGTAAGTGAATGACACGGCAACAGTGGCCACTGCGGCCAGCGCCGGATCAAGTCTCATCTTGCGCAGTGCCCAGAAAATAGCGAACCCAAGAATGCTCAGGTTCATTCCGGAAACAACCAGCAGGTGATATGTTCCCGAGCGCTGGAATTCGGCTCGCGTGGCGTTGCTCAAGAACGATTCTTCCCCGAGGACCATCGCATCCATCAGCGTGGCTTGCGACGCAGGCCAAAGTTGGTGAATCTTCGAGATGATGCTTGCGTGCACGCGCGCTCGCCACAATGCGACGCGGCTCCCAAGAAACCCAGGCATTCTTTCGACGTCATCCATCGACGCTGAGCCCAGCAGGCTGATACTGTCTTCGCGAAGATAGCCTTCGTAGTCGAACGCTCCAGGGTTTCGAAAATTGCGTGGTCGGTGGAGCTTGGCGCTAACTCGAATTCGTTCCCCGTAGCTTAAGGCTGGCGACGGGACTGGTTGGTGCCCCCACGCACTGTTCAAGGTTTCTCCCCGATCGTAAAGCGAGAGGCGAATCCCAGCACGCACAGGGAGACTTTTTCCGTCCTCTTCAATTTGTTCACTCTCCACGTCGATCGAGCGGCTCGTGGAGCCCGGCGCTTTGGCACGCGCATATCCTCCGCGAATCACATGTGCGGTTAAGACGACAGGTTCGCCATCAGAGAATTCGTCAAGCCGCTGATCCTCCGGCGGGCGCCGACAGACTTGAATCAGAAATGCGCCAAAAAGGAACCATGCTGCCAAAGCCAGCAGCCACGCGGCCAGCCTCCGGCGTGAGACAAACCAACAACCGGCAAATATAAAGGTAGAGATTGCAGTCGCCCACCAGAGGGGTGGGCGCCAGGCGTAAAGTCCCCACCACAAGCCTGCTGAGAAACAGAGCGCGCCCCAGAACATGGGTTGGCGGTGCAAGGCCTGTTCGCGAAAGACTCCCATGCTCGCCGGCTGATCTCCGGGCCCTTGCCGGGAGCGCGGCCGCATCGGACTCACTGCAAGCTGCATCGGCCGCTCCGTTAACTTGGGAGTCCAGTAATTTTGGAGTCGAGCAAAAAATGGGGTGGGAGCACGGTCCGCGCCAGTTGGCGAGTACACGGCAACCACCCATCTTCCAGGGAAATGGGCGGACGTGAAAGTGTTTAGCGCGCAAGCAACATCACGGTTTCGACATGAAACGTTTGAGGAAACAGATCGAACAAGTGTGTCTCCTCAACGCGATAGCCAGCCGAGACCAAGGAGAACAAATCCCGAGCCAAGGTCGCCGGATCGCACGAAACATAATGGATGCGCGGCGCTCCGAGCTCTCCCAAAAAGCGTGTCACCGCCTTGCCGGCCCCGGCGCGGGGAGGGTCCAGGACGACCAAGTCAGGACGTTTGCGCGCCGGCCGGCTCTCAAGGTATTGCTCGGTTCGCGTGCCAACTGCTTTCACGCTCGCAGGGACATTCTGCCGCAGGTCGGCTAAAGAAGTATGTGACGACTCTACAGCAAAAATGTGATGAAAGTTTTCCGCGAGTGGAACAGAGAACAAACCTCCTCCGGCATAGAGGTCCAAAGCGAGATCACCGTGAACGCCGCCAGTGACCACCGAAATCAGCTCGTCCAACAGATGACGATTGACCTGGAAGAAGGCGCCAGCCGTAACCTGATATTCAGCATGGGTAGTGCGGTAACGAAGCGATTGCGCGCCGGATTGGGCCAGCAATCGCAGGTCGGGAACTTCGTCTTGAGGGCGGTGTCGGAAGGAGAAAAAGCTAACTCCCGACAAGCAGGAAAACGCGCTGCGCAGCCTCTCGGCCCACTGCATGAGGTTTTGTTTTGGAGCATCGCCGGGGCAAAACACCGACGCGAGCATCTGATCGTCGCTGGCGTTGGCGAAGAGCTCGATCTCTTCGACCATCGGCGGACATTCCATTCCCCCAAGCTCCGTAAGACGGCCAATCATTTGGTTGATCTGCGGTGAACTGATGGGGCATTCAC
Source organism: uncultured Acidobacteriaceae bacterium (assembly GCA_963841945.1). Taxonomy (GTDB): domain Bacteria; phylum Acidobacteriota; class Terriglobia; order Terriglobales; family Acidobacteriaceae; genus Acidiflorens. The sequence continues at coordinate 273,213 of CAWJFC010000006.1, read as the reverse complement.
GCACCGGAAGAAACTCACGTGAGCGAAACCTAAAATAACCGAGCGCGAACTCCGGCGCAGTTCGCACCTGGAGCCGCGCGCGATTGCGATAATTCCAGGGCGCGGAAGGATGCAGCCGAATCTCATCCTTCAATTCAATCTTCGCGATACGCTGCAAGGTCTCGCGCAAAATTTGCGCTTTGAATTCCAGCTGCTGCGCATAAGGAATTTGCTGGTAATGGCAACCGCCGCAGCTCTGAAAGTAAGGACAGCGCGGATCGATGCGATCGGGCGAAGTCTCGATCAGACGCGCGATATCTCCTCGCGCGAAACCGGGCTTCTCCTGCTGGATCTCTGCCTCGACTCGCTCTCCCGGTAGCACGAAGGGTACGAACACCGCCATGCTGCGGCCATCCGGGCCGGGCGAGGTGCGAGCCAGACCTTCCCCGCCATAGATCAATTTTTCAATCGAGAGAAGCACGATTGAGTGTAGCGCGCGCGCCCTCGCCTGAGAACGCCGCGAGATACAAATGCGACCGATTGTCCTGAATATCCGGAACCGACAGCAGATCCGTTCTCGTTCAATGCATGTAAAACAAACTCAGCCGTGGCACTCCGCTCTTTTCAAACAGACGCTTGCGCACATACTGTTTGTGCAATTCCTCGACTTGCGTCCTCGTCATGTTGTGCCGGTACGGCGCGAGGTCGCGGTCGGCTTGCGCGCGAACATCGACAAGTTCATCGTCCGCAGTCGCCGCCATCAGGACCGCGAACAACTTTTCCTCCAGAACTGTCAGCCGCCGTTCGAGGTCTTCGAGCCTCGGCAGCTTTGGGCTTTGCTCGATCGCCTCCGCCATGGCTCGCAATGACGCCGCCATTTCGCGCGCCATCGCAATCGTTGCGAATCCCGGGCGTTCCGGCAGTTTTGCTCGCTCCAGACGTTCGGCATTCTCGCGCAGGAAGGTCGCGATTTGTGCCGCATCGAATCCCGGCTCAGGCTGAGCCTTCCCCGGCGCGCTCGCGCCGACCGCGGCCTCTTTCATATCTTCCGCCGCTGCCAGCACCGCCTGCGAGCAATAGGCGAGGCTGTTCACCTTCTTCGTCCTGGTCGGCTTGCGGTCATACTTATCAAAGGCTTCGTCAATTCCGCGCAGCACCGCTTCCAGCGGAACACCTGCATTCTTCCAGGTCTCAATCAGCGCCCAATCAAGGGTGGAGAGGAGCAGCGTCGTTCCGCGCCGGCGATGGTAGTGCTCCTCGATTTCGGTGAAATAGTTAAAGTAGTTTTCCACGACGGGCCATTTAAGGAGAGCTCACTCCAAAATGCTAGCGCGTTTTGCGAGGCTTTTCAGACGGCCACGGCTTCGAATTTGCAGGCTCATCCTCTTTCGAGGGTTTCGAAGCCGCGCGCGTCGCGGCATCTTTACGATAAGGCTGATTGCGTTCCCATATAATGCGCAATCCATCGAGGGTGAGAAATTCATCAACCTCTTTGATGAAGTGAGACGCAGTCCCAATCAGCGATCCGAGGCCGCCGGTCGCGACCACGCGCGTGTCTCCGCCGAGTTCATCGACGAGGCGTTCGAGAATGCCGTCGACCAGACCGAGATAACCGTAGTAGAGCCCTGATTGCAGGCTGCCGACGGTGGTCGAACCGATCACGCGAGCGGGCTTGCGAATCTCAACGCGGGGCAGGCGGGCGGTGCGTTGAAAGAGGGCGTCGGCGGAAATACCGATGCCCGGACAAATCACGCCTCCCATGTATTCGCCCTTTTTGGAAACGCAATCGAAGGTCGTCGCCGTACCGAAATCGACGATCACACATGGTCCGCCATACTTCTCGAAGGCGGCGACGGCGTTCACGATACGGTCAGCTCCCACTTCGGCGGGGTTGTCGTAGAGCACCGGCATGGAGGTCTTAATGCCAGGCTCGATGAAAAGCGGCTTGATCTTGAAATGGCGCTCGCAGACCTGCCGCAAGACCCCGTCGAGCGGAGGCACGACGGATGAAACGGCGATGCCATGGACGCCGGAAACATCGATACCATCAATCGCAAACAGATTGCGGAAGATGATGCCGTACTCATCGACGGTGCGAGCGAGGTGCGAGCCCACACGCCAGTTCGCCGCCAGCCGTTCATAGCGCGCGGGCTCGGCAGTCACATCATCGCCGGTGCGCACATTCTCTACTGGAGCAAAAACACCGAGTACCGTATTTGTATTGCCGACATCGATGACCAGCAGCATAAATTTGTAGTTGGAGATTTGTAATTTGCAATTGGAAGGCACGATCCAATTGCAAATTACAAATTGCCAATTGTCCTGACCGTTCCACTCAATACCGTTCGCAGGCCGTCCATGGCTCGCACCTGCAGGAAGCCGCGCGCGTCGAGGCCTGCAGTAATGCCTTCGATTCCGCTGTCGTCTTCGACGCGGACTTTGCGGCCCCGCACCGACGACGAATTCTCCTCGAAGCGCTTCAACACCGAGACCCTGGCTGCTGTTCCTTCCTCGCCAAACGCGCGATACTCGCGGTCGAGCGATTTTAGCAAAGCCGCGCACAGTTCCACCCGAGACCATTCAGTGCCGGTTTCGATCCGCAACGAGGTCGCGATATCCCGCAACTCTGCTGGAAATTTGACCTGGTTGACGTTGATGCCAATTCCGACGACGAGATGGCGAACCCGCGTAGCCTCGGCGTTCATCTCGATGAGAATGCCGCAGAATTTCTTGCCACCGAGCAGCACGTCGTTGGGCCACTTCAAATCCACCGGTAGCTGGCTGATTTCAGTCACTGCGGCTTGAACCGCCAATCCGGCTGCGAGCGAAAGCAAGAGCGCATCCGAGGGCGGCATCTGCGGGCGCAGGATCACCGAGCAATAAATTCCCGCCGAGCGCGCCGATTGCCAGGAATGCGCGCCTCGTCCGCGACCGGCGAGTTGTTCTTCCGCCAGAAAGATGCTCCCTTCCGGAGCGTCCGCGGCCGCCGCATTCATCGCTTCTGAATTGGTCGAACCAATCTTGTAATAGTGATGAATGTTCTTTGTTTCGTTCCTGGCGTCAGACGAGGCAAAAATTGTGCCCTTTACGAGCGGCGCAATCATCTCGGGAAGCAGGAGGTCAGGAACTGCTCGAAGCTGATAACCGGTTGCGGGATGCCCGGCAACATCGACGCCCAAGCCGCGGAGTTGCTGAATCAAACGCCAGACTTCGGAGCGGCTGGTGCCAATTTCCTCGGCAATCTTGGTACCGCTGGCGACCACGGTTGCGTGGTCCATAAGCAGCCGAACGATGCGGCCTAAACGCACGTCGGTGGCTTTGTGCGTGCTTGGGGCGCTGCGAGTTTTTCGAGAACTTGTAATGGCGAGATTATAGCCTCGGTTGTTCACTCGTCGTTCGCTATTCGCTGTTCGCCGTTTAGAGTGTCAGCAAGGCCCGCGAACGGTTTGGATCAGTCCGTTGAGGCCCCGACCAAGATCTGTCGTTTTCGTCAGGTTTTCGGCTTGCTCTTCCGTTAAGTACTCCAAGCCTTGAGCGATAGCGATCCGCCTAAGCCGGCATCACCCGCATGCTCAAATCCACCGCTATCGCCGATTGCGTCAACGCGCCGACCGAAATAAAATCCACGCCTGTTTCGGCGTAGGCGCGGACATTTTCCAGCGTGATTCCGCCGGCGCATTCGAGTGGAATGCGGCGCGAATGGCGCGAGCAAATTTCTACCGCCTTGCGCACCAGATCCACACTCACATGGTCGAGGAGAACGGCTTCGGCACCGTGGGACAGCGCCTGTTGCAATTCATCGATCGAGCGCACCTCGATTTCGACCGGCTGGTTTCCGCGCCTATTTCTCAGGGCTCGTTCAAGCGCGGGCGCGGTGCCTCCTGCCAGCGTCATGTGATTGTTTTTTATGACGACGCCGTCGGAGAGATCGAGCCGGTGGTTCTGGCCGCCGCCGCAGCGGACAGCGTACTTGTCGATCACGCGCAGACCGGGCGCGGTTTTGCGCGTATCGAGGATGCGGACGCGCGTGCCGGAAACGGCGTCTACAAACTTGCGCGTGGTGGTGGCGATGCCAGCCATGCGCTGAAGGAAATTGAGGATGACGCGCTCACAGGAGAGGATGACGCGCGCATTGTGCCGGATGACCGCGATCGATTGGCCAGCGTTGACCCGCACGCCGTCGAAAATCGAAGGATGGCTGGTGACTTCATAGTGCGTCAAGACTGCGCCATCGAGGGCGGCATATACGTCAAGGATGCGCGGAATGCAGCCGAGGCCGGCCACAATGCACTCCTGCTTGGCAACGATGGTGGCGGTGGCTCGCTGGTTGGGGTCGACGCAGGCATAGCTGGTAGCGTCGCGCGTGGCGCGATCCTCGTTGAGCGCGTTTTCAATGATGGCGGAGATGCGGCGTGAATTCCAGTCCATGAAAAACGGTTCCCAGTTGTCAGTTCTCAGTTGCTGGCTGCAGTTGCTCGTTCTCCGTTGGGAGAGTATTTGCCGGGGGGTACCCCCCCTCTTTGTCCGGTCTTTTGGAATCAATAGCTTAGTATAAGTTGGACGGCAAAGTGTTCAAAAATATAGAGTTGAACTTATTGCTTCTAACTATAATTGAATCTTATGATTAAGTGCGTTTTTTAAGAATTTTCCGTGTAAAGTATTCGATTTGCTAGGCTTACATCTAAAGTATTGATTCTTATGATGATAATCGCGTGTTTTTGGGGTATGTTTGCAAAGTATTCATTCTAAATAACTTCAATATACAGCATTGATAACAATCGCCTTGACGGCTTGCTCTTATCTCTTCGGTGGCCTTCCTCTCAACCTTTCACCTCTTCATCAACAATACCGAGGGCTGACCTTTTCGCGATGCCCTGCTCCCTTTTTCGAGGTTGCATAAATTCCAGCTAATTCCTTTTGATTGGCCAAGTCAAGGGGAGAAACCTATGAAAGCGATCGTGGACACACGAACAGCGACCGGGTGCTAGTTACGCGGAACGGCCGCACGCGGTTATCCCTACGCCAGCTCTTTGAGACTTGCAACAGTCTTGTCACGCAGCACTTTCAATTCTTCGGCTCTGGTGCGGATGCCCTCAACCACCTTGGCTGGCGCCTTCGCCAGGAATTGTTCGTTCGAGAGCTGGCGCTGTCCGTTGGCGATTTCCTTTTCAATCTTTTCGAGATCTTTGTTGAGGCGGTCGCGTTCGGCGGCGACGTCGATTTTCTTTTCGTAGAGGACGAAAACATCGAAGCGGGCCGTGCTTCTTGCGCCGGCTGAACTGGCGAGCGAGGAATCGACGAACTTCAATGATTCGACGCTGCCCAGCCGCTCGACTGCGCCGCGATTTTCTTCGATCAGGGTGCGGACGGCGGGATCGTTGGCGAAGACCTCAATGGGAACTCTGACCTTGGGCTCGACCTTTAACTCGGCGCGCAGGTTGCGGACGCTGACGATCAGGTCCTGCAGGATCGACATGTCGGTTTCGGCAGCGAGGTCGATCTGCGCTTCGCTCGATTCGGGGTAGGGGGCGAGCGCGATGGACTTAAGCGGAGGATTGCCGTCGTAGATGGCGTGCCAGATTTCTTCTGTGATGAAGGGCATGACGGGGTGGAGAAGACGGAGTGCGGCGTCAAAGAGGTTGACCAGGTTCGCGCAGGCGGCATTTGCCGTTTCCACGTCGGCGCTCTCCAGCAGACGAGGCTTGATCAGTTCGAGGTACCAGTCGCAGAACTCTCCCCAAAAGAAGTCGTAGATGCGGTTGGCGGCTTCGTGGAAGCGGTAGCTCTGAATCGCGTCGTTTATGTCCTGAGTGGCGCGGTTGAAGCGAGAGAGAATCCAGCGGTCTTCGAGGGTGGAACACCGGAATCCGAGAATTCCTTTTTGCTCTTGCGAGCTGCCGGGGCTCTGGTTCGGCTGAACAGCGGAGGGCGTCTGTCCCCACGTGGCCTGCTTTGCCCCCTGTGACGGACGCAGATCCGGCGCGACGCGGTCGACATTCATGAACATGAAACGCGCGGCGTTCCAGATTTTGTTGGCGAAGGCTCGGTAGCCGTCGGTGCGGCTTTCGTTGAAGGCGATGTCGGTACCGGGCGCAGCCATGGCAGCGAGCGTGAAGCGGGTAGCGTCGGTGCCGAAGCGGTCGATGATCTCGAGCGGATCGATGACGTTGCCCTTGGTCTTCGACATCTTCTGGCGGTCGGCGTCGCGGACGAGGGCGTGAATGTAGACGTTGCGGAAGGGGACGCTGTCGTCTTTTTTGTCGGCGTCGCCGCTGGCTTTCTTGATGGCCGGATCCTGGTGGTGGCCGTCCATGAAATGGCAGCCGAACATGATCATGCGCGCGACCCAGAAGAAGAGAATCTCGTAGGCCGTGATCAGAAGCGTCGTCGGATAGAAGACTTCGAGGTCGCGCGTTTTTTCGGGCCAGCCGAGCGTGGTGAACGGCAGCAGTCCCGACGAGAACCAGGTGTCGAGGACGTCGGTATCCTGCTCGAGTTGTGCGTTGCCGCATTTGGGGCACGATTTTGGCGTCTCGCGGGCGACGATGACTTCATGGCAGTCGTTGTTCGTGCCGGTGCAATGCCAGACAGGAATGCGATGTCCCCACCAGAGCTGGCGTGAGATGGTCCAGTCGTGGATGTTGTACATCCAGTTGAGATAGATCTGCTTGTAGTTTTCGGGGACGATGGTGATTTCGCCGGATTCGACGGCGGCGATCGCCTTTTTGGCGAGCGGCCCGATTTTGACGAACCACTGCTCGGAGAGGCGCGGCTCGACGACGGTGCCGCAGCGGTCGCACTTGCCGAGCGGAACTGTGTAGGCTTTTTCGGCGACTAAGAATCCTTGTTCTTTCAGATCGGCGAGCACGGCTTCACGGGCCTCGTAACGGTCCAGACCCTTGTATTTGCCAGCGTTTTCGTTCATGCGGGCGTGTAGATCCATGATGTCGATCGGCTCGAGGTTGTGCCGCTTGCCGGCCTCGAAGTCGTTGGGATCGTGTGCGGGCGTGATTTTTACGGCGCCGGTGCCGAACTCGGGCTTGGCGATCTCGTCGAGGATGATGGGGATTTCGCGATTCATCAGCGGCAAGAGGACACGCTTGCCGTGGAGATGCCTGTAGCGTTCGTCGGCGGCGTTGATGGCGACGGCGGTATCGCCGAGCATGGTCTCCGGGCGCGTGGTGGCCACCGTGATGTACTCGGGCGGATTCGAGCCAACGACTGGATAGCGAATCTCCCAGAGCTTGCCGGGAACTTCTTCGTGCTTCACCTCGAGGTCGGATATGGCCGTCTCGCAGCGCGGGCACCAGTTGACGATGTACTTGCCGCGATAGATCAGGCCCTCTTCGTAGAGACGGACGAAGACCTCGCGCACGGCGCGGGAAAGATTCTCGTCCATGGTGAAGTACTCGCGGCCCCAGTCGACGGATGCGCCGAGGCGCTTCATCTGGTCGAGAATGGCGCCGCCGTATTCGCGCTTCCACTCCCAGACGCGCTCGACGAATTTTTCGCGGCCCATGTCGCGGCGCTTCTTGCCTTCTTTTGCGAGCTGGCGCTCGACCATCATCTGGGTGGCGATGCCGGCGTGGTCGGTGCCGGGCAGCCAGAGCGTGATGAAACCCCGCATGCGATGCCAGCGGACAAGGATGTCCATCTGCGTCTGATTGAGCATGTGGCCCATGTGCAGGCGGCCGGTGACGTTTGGAGGCGGCAGCAGGAGCGTGAAGACGGGCCTGGTCTCGCCTGGCGCGGGCGTTTCGACATGAAAGAGTCTTTCGCTGATCCAGTATTCGGACCAGTGTTTTTCGATGGCGCCGGGTTCGTAAGCTTTAGGAAGTTCGTGGAGCATTTTTGGCCTAGGTTTCAGTAACAGACAACAAATCGAGGACGAGGCGTTCGCCATCTCGCGGCAAAGGACCGCTGAAGACGGAACTCAATCAGCAATTGATGAACTTTGATCTTACAGTCGGCGGAAAAGAAGGGTCAAACCGGGTCGCCGAGTCGGGAGAATCGCGCGATCCGACGGCGCGCGGTAATACAAAACAATTGCGCGCTGTAACGTCACAACTTACCCATTCCGTGCCATTTACTCAAGATTCATTCGGACATATCCTCCGGTCAGCTTTGGCAACATCTGGGGAGAATGAAGGATGGAAAGAAAACATCCAGGCTCCGAGCGTTGCTTACTGGCGCACGACCTGAACAATGATCTGAGAGTAATCCTGCGACGATGCGGGCTGCTTGAGCGCCAGACTCTGGACATTGAGTCGAATAAGCACGTGGGCTTTATCCGGGAGGCGGCGGAACACATGGCCGAGCGAATCGCGCAACGCCCGTGCGATTACGTCCAGCCGCGCACGAAAGTCGGATAAAGCCGCGGCGTTCCGCTCACTGCCTGCAATTCCGAAGCCCGGGCTTGCGCTCCCTTCAACGGATCGCGAAACCATGGCCTGCAGCTATGTCATCGACAAGGAGCATCGGCTGGTCATCAGCACCGGCGTGGGCTTTGTAACGTTCGATGATATGAAGGCGCACCAGACAAGACTGTTTAACGATCCGGATTTCAATCCTGAATATAACCAACTGATGGATGCTACGGCGATCGAGAGGGTCGCGCTCTCAAGAGGGGCCGCCGAAATACTAACCAGCCGAAATATCTTCTCTCCCAACTCGCGCCGCGCGCTGGTCGCGAACAAGCCCGCCATTTTCGGCATGGGCCGGTTGCTGATGACCTACTTCGACATGACGCAGGGGGCATCGCAGACAAATGTGTTCTGGGAGCTGGCTCCGGCGTTGAAGTGGCTCGGACTGGAAGGCCTGGCGATTCACGAGAAAGCTGAGAGCGCGAAGACCGGAACGTAGACCGCAATCGTCCCGGGTGGAAACCACCGTTATCGCGCGAGAGAGCTTCAGAAGGCCATCCGTCCTTCGGATTTCGTCAAAAACTCGCACAGATTCGACGTCAGTTACTGTCCCAACGGGCAATACCCCAGCAGTCAAACAGTCCTGGGCTTTTGTATCAAAGTCATCGCCTTGCGCATCTTGTAAGATGCAGGAGGAGAGCGACTTCCCCTTGACCGGGAGCGCCGCTACAATAGAACGCCGTTAGAACTAAACAATCATGACCAGTTTGCCTTTGCCGCTCGCCGCCTTTGTTGCCGGGTTATTTTCGTTCCTATCACCCTGCGTCCTTCCGCTCGTACCTGGATATGCCTCCCTGATCTCGGGAGTCGGCGTGGAGCAACTGAAGACGAAAGAGGGTCACCTCTTTCGCAAGGTGATGCTCAACTCCGCTGCATTCATCATCGGGTTTAGCATCGTGTTCATTACTCTGGGGGCGATCTCGACCGAAGTGGGACAGGTCCTGGCGCAATATAAGTCTCTGCTTGCTCGCATCGCGGGAGCGGTCATCATTCTCTTCGGGCTGCACCTGACTGGTATCTTTCAAATCAAAGCCCTCTTGGCGGACACGAGAATGCATAGCCTCAAAGGCAGTTCCTCCGCGTGGGGCGCGTTTGTGATTGGATTCGCCTTCGCCTTTGGATGGACGCCGTGCGTCGGGCCAATTCTTGCGGTCGTGCTCGGATTCGCTGCGGCGCAAGACACCGTCTGGAAGGGAATCTTCCTGCTGGCGATCTACTCGGCTGGATTGGCGGTGCCATTCCTGCTGACTTCACTCCTTATGGAGCGCTTTCTAAAGTTTTATAACCGCTTCAAGTTCCATATGCACGCTCTTGAAGTCGCCAGCGGAGGCCTGATGATCGCATTGGGAATTCTGCTGGTTATGGGTAAATTTACGGTTATCTCCGGTTACTTCTCATTCCTGAACCGCTTTGCGCTGTAGCTTTGGCGAAAGCTCGCTCCGCGCGCAGCGTTTGAGAAGCGGCTAGAATCAGTAGAACTGCAGCTCTGGAATTGAAGGTTATGGTCAAAAGAAATCCTCTGGTTTTGTTTTTCGTGGGCGCGCTGGTTGTCGTCATGTTGTTTGCCGGTGCGCGCATAGCGCGCAAAAATCGCGCCGCTTCCCTTTCGCACGGGCAACTGATGGGTGCGACTGCCCCCGATTTCGAGTTGAAGTCCACGGATGGCAAAGTCGTGAAGCTTTCCAGTTTGCGGGGTAAGGCGGTGCTGCTGAATTTCTGGGCCACCTATTGCGGCCCGTGCAAGGTGGAGATGCCCTGGTTTGTCGAACTACAGAAGGAATACGGACCGCAGGGATTCCAGATTGTGGGCGTCGCGATGGACGATGCCAGCACCGAAGACATTGCGAAGTTCGCGCAGGATATGGGCGTAAATTATCCGATTCTGCTCGGCCAGGAAGCGGTGGGCATGGAGTATGGCGGCGTGAACGTGCTGCCGACGACGTTCTTTCTGGATCGCAGCGGCAAAGTGATCGCCCGCGAATTTGGATTACAAAGCCGTAGCGTTTTTGTGGATCACATCAAGGAAGCGCTGGGCCCAAGCGGCTCGGAGCGAGCTCAAAAATAATCCCCAATGAAAACCTTTCTGACGTGCGCGCTGTTGGTTTCGACGTGGGCATTCGCCCAGGATGAGTTTGGACCGAAGGGGCCGGTAGTGACCTTGGCGCCTGTAGCCACGGTAACGGTCGCGCAGGGCAGTCCGGTCACTGTGCCCTTTAAATTCAGCGTTGCGGGCGGCTATCACATCAACTCCAATCATCCGAAGTCTGACTACCTGATCCCCACCGCGCTGAAGATGGAAGCCACCACTGACATTGTCATCGGCAAAATCACTTACCCTGACGGACAAGACATGAGCTTTGCCTTCGCTCCCGACGAAAAGCTTAATGTCTATACGGGCGATTTCAAGATCGACGTGCTGGTTCGTCCGCTGCATTCCGTAACGCCGGGTAAATATATTATGCGTGGAAGCCTCAAATATCAGGCATGCGACAACAGGGCTTGCTATCCGCCAAAAAATCTGCCGGTTAGTTTTGACGTGAGAATTTCTAAGGCGAAGGCCGCGCCCAGGGCGAACCCGGCGCAAAGTCCGCACGCGCACAGCTAGGGCGTCTATTTCTTCTGTGTGGCGTCACGCTTCACAAGATCATTCTTAAACACTTTCCCATCTTTCATTACGAATCCAACATTCTTCAGAATCCCCACGTCGGCCAAGGGGTCGCCATCGACAGCGACCACGTCGGCGAATGCGCCTGGAGCGATCACCCCCAACCGACCGGTGCGGTCGAGAAGCTCAGCCGCACGCGAGGTGGCGGCCTGAATCGCCTGCATGGGCGTCATTCCGAGATTCACCATGCGCGGAAACTCGGCCGCGATCGGATCAGTCCAGGGGAATCCGCCGACGTCGGTGCCAAAAGCAATTTTCACGCCCGCAGCCAGCGCTTTGCGAAATGACACCTCGTGCTCGGAGGCACGCTTGCGATCACGCTGGCCCTCCGGCGTATCAGCTGGCGCCCAATCCGTGTAGTAGATGTCCAGGGTCGGGCAGAGCCACGTGCCTTGTTTGAGCATCTGCGCGATCTGCGCGTCGGTCAGCATGAGGCCATGCTCGATCGAATCACAGCCGCCATCGAGCGCGCGCTGCATGCCAATTCCGCCATAGGAGTGGCATGCGACTTTCTTTCCCCAACCGTGCGCTTCGTCGACGATCGCGTGCAGTTCCTCGACGGTGAGCGTCGGTTGCGAGACAAGCTCGCCATTCTTCCCGATCCACGAGCGGTGCGTCATGTAGACCTTGATCCAGTCCGCGCCGTGATCGAGTTGTTCGCGCGCGGCTTTGCGGGCTTCGACCGGACCATCGATGAGTTGCGCTCCCTTGGGTACTTCAATCTCTGGAGCGTAACCATCGAGCGCGTATCCGCCGGTCGTCGAGATGGCGCGCGTGGCGGCAAATATTCGTGGGCCCGGAATGTAGCCGCGATCGATGGCCATCCTAATTCCGATGTCGCCATAGCCAGCGCCTTCGGTCTCCATGTCACGGATGGTGGTAAACCCCTGTTCGAGCGCGCGGCGCGCCGAAACTGTTGCCCGGGCCGCGCGAAACGACAGCGGATATTTCAGAAGCTGGATGTCGTAGCCGCCCTCGGAGGGAACCTCACCCTGCAAGAAGATGTGAGTGTGCGCATCGATCAGTCCCGGAAGCACGGTTGCATGGGAGAGATCGATGACCGTGGCGCCGGCTGGAATCTTGGCGGAGTTCGCGTTGGCGACCTCGCTGATCACGTTCCCCCCAATCACGATGACCTGGTCGTGACGCACGGTATTCGACACGCCATCGATCAGCGTGCCCGCTTGAATCACGGTGATGGGCGTTGATAGCTGGCCGGCATCCTGAGCGCAAACGGGCAAGCAACAGGACAAGAAAATGAGCAGTGGGAGCCAACGCTTCATGAAAGCCTCCGCGAGCAGAAGCTCAGAAAATTCGCGAATGCCGGATTGTACTACTTGACCCCCGCAACCGGGCTGGCAAAGACTTCGGATGTTCATGCGAATGTTCAGGCGGAGACTTCTTCCGTCTGCAAACGCGATCGCGGAATTCGAATCATAAAACCAGCCTTGCCTTCGCGCGAGAATTCCAGAGACGCGCCCGAGGAGCTGAGCACGCGTCGCGCGATCTCGATCTTCACCTGGCGCAAGACTTCCATCTCCGGTGTGCGCCTGGGAGCCCAGCTTGCCGGCGACTCGACTGTGGAATCGATGGGCAGGATATGCCCACTGACCACCGAATGGGAGGCGCCATCTTCGAGCAGGATTGCAAGAGCGTCGCGCGGCGGACAATTTTCCATTAACGAGCCAATGAGGTAAAAAAGTGCACGTTGCAACCATGCGCTTCTTACTGGGATAGCAACCGTTGAGGTCCCGAAGGCGAAGAGACTCAGCCCGCGCGCTTCAGCGGGCACGGATATTTGTTCCAGCACATTCTCGACGGCGAGGCCGAGGGGAAAAGGCGCGGCGACGAAGCATCCCTCCTCGGACTCGAGATAGACGCGCATCAGGCGCACGGCTTCGATGACCCGCTCGGTCTGTTCCAGGGCAAGCGCAACTTCCTCCGTGCCACGCTCGGATTCATCCTGGGTCAGTGAAAGCTCGAGCGCGCAGTGGAGCGTGGTGAGCGGCTGGCTCACCAGGTGCAGAAGATCCTGCATCAATCCCGGACTCTGCGGCAGCGTTGTGGGAGTGCTTGCCATTACCCCTGCATCCCCCCGGAACTGAGCTGATAGCCAACGCCGCGGACAGTGTGAATGAGAGAGATCGGAAAACCATCGTCGACCTTGCGGCGAAGGTAGTTGATATAAACATCGACCACGTTGGTGGTGGAATCGAAGGTCAAATTCCAAACGTGCTCGATGATCATGGCCCGAGTCAATCGTCGGCCCGCATTGCGCATCATGTACTCGAGCAGCGCGAACTCCTTGGTGGTCAGCTCAATGGCACGACCTCCGCGCTCCACTTTTCGCTCGACCCGGTCCAGATTCAGATCCTGCACCTTAAGAACCGACTGCGCCGGCAAATGGCTGCGCCGCATTAGCGCGCGGGCGCGCGCGGCCAGTTCGAGAAATGAGAAGGGCTTTACGAGATAATCGTCGGCGCCTAGATCTAGGGCCTGGACGCGGTCTTCTACTCGGCTGCGCGCCGTCAAAATCATGACCGGCATACTTGTTTTACGCAGGCGCAGGCTCTTCAGAACCGACAACCCGTCAAGGCTGGGCAAGCCGAGGTCGAGAACAACCAAATCATAATCGACCCCGAGGGCCATCGAGCAGCCTTGTTCGCCGTCGTGGGTCGCATCCACCGTGTGATGTTCGGCTTCCAGTCCCTTGCGAATAAAACTGGCCAGAGCAACATCGTCTTCCACCACGAGAATTCTCATGAGTCTCTTTTAACGCCGCGATATATGAATCGATTCTCATTCTCGGCGGAGTCTTTAGTGGAAACAAGATAACCGTGCCGTACTTATGGACGTAGCATGCGATTCGAGCGTCAAAGTCGGAATGGGAATTCAGGCGGAGAGAACATCGGCCGATCGCACGCGGGGCGGTACGAGCAAGAAAGTCTTTAACCTTGGCACACTATGGAACACAAGGAAAGTGGAAGGCTTAATTCATGCCAAGCGCGGACTGAATAGTCGCCGTGATACGGCCCGCGAGCCGGTCCAGAGCTTCTTTCGACTCGGCTTCGATCATCACCCGGGCGAGCGCTTCCGTGCCGGAATAGCGAACAACCACCCGACCATTCCCGTCGAGTTCGCGTTCCGCCGAAGCAATCGCCGCCTGCACCGATGGCATCTGCGCAAACGGAATTTTTTCGCGGACACGAACGTTGCGGATCGTCTGCGGAAATTCCTTGAGATCGCTCACCAGATCGGCCAGCGGCTTGCCAGAACGAACCATAATCTCGAGCACGCGGAGCGCGGTCAGCAGGCCATCGCCGGTGGTCGCGTCGCCGTCGCGAAAAAGAATATGCCCCGACTGCTCGCCGCCCAGCGTGGCGCCCACCCGTTGCATCTCTTCGAGCACATACTTGTCGCCCACGTTCGCGCGCAGCATCTGGATTCCGGAGCGCTTCAGAGCCACTTCCAGCCCCATGTTCGACATCGTGGTGGCAACGACCGTGGAGTTCTTCAGCGTTTTGCGTGACTGCATCTCGCGCGCGGCCAGTAATAATACGGCGTCGCCATTGACCACGCGGCCCGTGGCGTCGCAGAAGAGCGCACGGTCGGCGTCGCCGTCGAAGGTCACTCCGATATCAAACTGATTTTTGTGCTCGGCGACAAAGTGCGCGAGCGTTTCCGCATGAAGAGCACCGCAGCCTTCGTTGATGTTTTGGCCGTCGGGGTCGGCATTCAGAAAGGTCGCATTGATTCCAAGAGAGCGAAACAACGCCGGCGCTTCCGCCGCGGCCGCGCCGTTGGCGCAATCGGCCGCCACGCGAAGCGGCGTCAGATCCACCGAAACTCCCCCCGCCAGCGAGCGAACATATGCCTGCCTGAGTGCTTCTTCGCCCGGAAGGCTGGAGTCTGCAACGGTCGAATCGGGGGCGACAGCCTCGGGGTTTTGCAGCAGCGCGAAAATCTCCTTTTCGATCGCCAACTCGCGCGCGTCAGGCAGCTTGTACCCGTCGCCAGAAAAAATCTTGATGCCATTGTCGGTCCACGGATTGTGGGAGGCGGAGATGACCACACCCGCGTCAAAGCGTTCAGAACGCGCGAGGAACGCGACCCCTGGCGTGGTAATCACGCCCGCGCTGCGCGTCGAAACTCCGAGCGAAGCCAGGCCCTGCAAAAATCTGTCCGCGATCCACTGGCTCGAAACTCGCGTGTCCTGGCCAATGACAACTCGCGCGTTTGCCGTCATGCGCGTCAGATCGTGCCCGAGCGCCCGTCCGATCCAATACACGCTGTCGCGTGTAAGCGGGAATTCTCCCGCAAGTCCGCGAATTCCGTCGGTCCCAAAAAGCTGTCTGCTCTGGCTCATGAAGTTGAAAGGAGAGGATTCATTTGCGCGACGCGGTCGGCGCTTACTTCTTTTTCTCTCTTCCCGCGTCTTCCATCATAACCGTCACGCGAATGGGCTGGGGATGCACAACTTGAATCAGGGGATCGGAGACGTAGACCTGGGTGAGAAATGACCCGCTGGTTGTCGTCCCGCTGGCATCCACCGGATCCGTGCCGGCGGACTCCAGGGCTTCCACCCGACGATGCGGACCGGTCACGAGAACGGTCGGCGGATCACATGAGATTTGCCCGACTTTCATGCCATCCGCGAAGGTTCCGGTGATGCGGGGACGCACCTCCACCAAGCGGGTATCGCGGGTGTCGAAAGTGAGGTGAAACTGGCTCGGAATGATCTGCACAACCTCGAGGTCTTGCGGCACGTGAACGTGAAGTTCGAAGGTCCGCTCGCCGGGCTGAACGGCGCTCAAATCAACCGAGGCGCGCACATCTCCCGGCTCGAGCCGATGGAGCAGCCGTTTCGGTCCCCGCACGAGCACCTGCGCCTGCGTGAAGGTGCTCGAGTCGATCACGATGTTATCGGGCAGATTGAATTCGATCGGAACGCGAACCTCTACCGAGGCCGTCGGGTCGTGCACCACGCTCATCCACATCCCCACCGCGAGCACCAGTGAGACAAATTTCAACAGGAAGTTCTGTACAAAAACTCGTCGCCAAAGGGAAGCCATGGTCAGTCATCTCCCTTCAGCCGCGAACCGGCGTCCTGATGCCCGCTGGGCTCGTCTTCGACAAAGCTATCCGAGACAGGCGTAGACAGGCTCGGCGCGGGCGCATAGCGGCGCAGCAACATGGTGAGCCGTTCGCGCAGGCGCTCCACCGTTAGATCGCGATCGATTTTTCCCGCAACCGCCAGGCTGATCGCGCCCGTCTCTTCGGAAACGACGACTGCAACCGCATCGGTTTCTTCAGTGATTCCGATGGCGGCGCGATGGCGCGTGCCGAGCTGCGTGGAGAGGATCGGATTCATCGAAAGCGGCAGGAAACATGCCGCCGCGGCAATGCGATCGCGCTGCACAATGACAGCGCCATCATGCAAAGGCGCGCTCGGGCGAAACACGGTTGCGAGCAGGTCGTAGGAGAGTCGCGCATCGAGCGACACGCCGCTCTCAATGTAAGTGCGCAGCCCGATCTCGCGCTCGATGACGATGAGCGCACCCGTCTGGTTCTGCGAGAAGAGGTTCGCCGCGAGCACGACGTCGTCATAAACATCGGCCGAAGAGCCCGACGATCGCATCATGGAAACCCGCCGGCCGAGATTAGCCAGGGCGTGGCGGATTTCCGACTGAAAGACGACGATGAGAGCGAAGACTACATAGGGCAGCAGCGTGCTCAAAAGCCAGTTCAGAGTGGGTAGATCGCCGAGGCGGACAAAATAAAATATCAGACCGAGTGTGGCCACTCCCAACAACATCGGCGCGGCCCGCGTGCCCCGCACCAGACTCAGGAATTGATAGATCAGGAACGCGACAAGCAGGATGTCGAGGCCCTTCAGGAAAAGTTGTGGCCAAGCAATCGCTGCCAACACGCTGCCCTCTGGTTGCTTATCGGTTCAGCTTTCATTCTAATGCAGCCGGGCGGGCGGTGAACTGCCCTTCGAAGCCGCGCTCATGACGTTTCAGAGTCACTGCTGACAACCTGAGCGCGCACGCGCCCGCGAGCCAGCCGCGCCGACATTTCGTCTCCCGGGTTGAGCTGCGCCGCGTCTTTTACCAGTTGCCCGTCTGCATCGAACACGAGGGCGTATCCGCGATTCAGAATCGCGAGCGGCGAAAGCGCCTCCAGGCTCGCGGTTCGACGATCGAGGGTCGCGCGGTCTGCCAGCAGATGCGCGCGCGCGGCGCCGATCAGGCTCGTCACCGACGATTCAAGCTGTTGCCGGATCGCGGCCAGCCTGCGCCGGGCGTCGTAATGGCGCACTGCCGCGGAGGCCGTTTCGAGGCGCCGATGGTTGCGCTCTAGAATTTGACGTTCCGCTTTTTCGAGGCGATATCCACGCTCATCGAGCCGCTGCTGTGCGCGCCGGACGGCGTCCATCATGCCGCCGAAAGCGCCGTGCTTCGCGAGTTCGGTCAGCCCTTGTCGCGCCATCAGGAGGCGATAGCGAATGGCCCGCTCCAGCCGGCGGTCGATTTCTTCCGCATGAGCTTCGATCTCCTGTCGCGAGCGGATTACGAGTTCGGCGGCGGCCGAGGGCGTGGGCGCACGCAGATCGGCGACAAAGTCGACGATCGTGAAATCGGTTTCGTGCCCGATAGCTGAGATCACGGGAACTTTCGAGGCCGCGACAGCCCGCGCCAGTCCTTCGTGGTTGAAAGCCGCCAGATCCTCGGCTGAGCCGCCACCACGCGCGATGATGATGACATCAACCGGAGATACCCGCCGCGCGTCTCCCTGAAAATGCCGCAGCCCGGCCGTGACTTCGGCCGCTGCGCTGTCACCTTGCACCTGCGCGGGATAAATGAGAATGTTGGCCGAGCGATGCCGGCGCGCCAGAATATTCAGGATGTCGCGCAGCGCCGCACCCTGCGGGGAGGTGATGATGCCGATTCGCCGCGGCAACGGCGGAATTGGTTTCTTGCGCTCCGCGTCAAACAGGCCTTCCGCTTGCAGCCTGGCCTTCAACTGCTCAAAGGCCAGTTGCAGCGCTCCCGCGCCTTGCGGCTCCATGAATTCGGCGGAAATTTGCAGCTCGCCGCGGTCTTCGTAGATGGTGACGCGCCCGCGCACCGTGACGTGCAGACCGTTCTCCGGGCGGAAGCGCAACAGACGCGCGGACGACCGGAACATCACCACCCGAATCTGCGCGTCCTGCTCTTTGAGCGTGAAATAGAGATGCCCGGAATCCGGGTTGCGAAAATTCGAGATCTCGCCTTCCACCCAGCAATCGGAATACTGCCGTTCCACCAGCCCGCGCACCGCCGAAACCAGCGCCCGCACAGTCCAGATCTGGCGCTCCGGCGCGCGAAAATGAAATCCGAGTTGGTCGCTCGCACCCATGGTATTTCAGCAAGCCCCGGTCAGGCGTGTACTTCCTCGACCGTCTTTAGCGGCACGATTCGTGCGACGCGCGCCATGATCTTCTTGTTTTGTGCTGATTTCTTCAAGTCATAATCGGCCTGCAATCGCATCCACACGTCCGGCGAACCACCAAACAAGCGGGCCACCTTCAGACACATCACGGCAGACAGCCGCTTGCGCCCAACCAGAATTCCATGAAGCATCTGGCGCGACACTCCCAGGGTCTTGGCTGCCGCCGTCACCGATAGCCCGATTGACGGTAAAATATCTTCCCTAATAATTTCTCCCGGATGGACGGGTGGCAATCCGTTCTTTCTCTCCATAACTTTCTCGCTAATACCCTACCGCCTGAGCCGCCCAATCACAAACATCACAATAGACAGCACGACGCTAATCAAAATCGAGGATGCCAGCGGGAAATAAAAGGTAGTGTTCTTACCGCGGTAAGTGATGTCTCCGGGCAACCGCCCCAGCGGCAGGCCGGTGCGCCCCAGCAACATCACGATCCCGCCGATTACGACGAGCGCAATCCCAAGAATGACCAGTATCCTCCCCATCTCGGCCATAACCCGATTTTAGACTGTTTCGAAAATCCCCCATGCCCCCGCTCGCGGTTACTTGCTATTACCCTGGGCTTATCGTTCCATCACTCCCGTTACTTGTCTCCGGCGCCCATTTCACGCTGCAATAAGAAGATCAAAGCCCCGGAGGCAACCTATGCGCGTGTTCGGATTTCTCGGCACGGTAATTACGCTGGCCATTGGAATGTATCTCTATTCCTCTCAGATCAAGACGCTCCAGCCGTCAGCGGTTGGCGCAAAGGGCGAAGATCCGGTCAACATCACCGGCGTCAAAAACGATCTCATCTCCATCGGCAACGCCGAACGCGGATACATGGCCAGCCAGGGCAGGTACGCCTCGCTTGACGAACTGATCAATGGCAACTACGTGACGATCCGCAGCGAGCGCCCGCCCTACATCTACAATGTTGAAGCCTCCGGCAGCAGCTTCCACGCGACTGCTACCCGCACCACCAAAGGTTCCCCCGCCCAGATGTGGATCGGCGACGACATGCAGGTTCAATCTTCCGACTAAGAACTCGCGGCCACTTCCCGTGTCCGTCAGTCACCGGCTCCTTATTTGCGCCCCGTTTTGCGTTGACACCCTCTCGCCACCCTACTAGTCTCTCTAGTTGCGGCCTGGAACGCCTGCTGGTAAAGGCGAATCGTCGATCCCCCCCGATTGCTCGCCCACGGACCCGCCCGAATAGCCCGCAATGAGTTCGTCCCCAATTTATGTGGAGGTAAGGAAATGACCCGCACGCATTTCTATGGCAGTCGTCTGTTTCTGCTGGCTCTCTCAATCGGTCTCATCACAGCATCTGCGCAAGCCCAGGTCCCGCTCACCCAGCTCAGTCAGGATACTTTCACCGATCCGGCCAGTCAGCATCAATCGGAGGTCGAGCCCGGCACCTTCTCTTATGGCTCGACCATCGTCACCGCCTTCCAGGTAGCGCGCATCTACGGTGGCGGCGGGGCCGATATAGGGTTTGCGACTTCGACCAACGGTGGCTCCACTTGGACCAACGGCTATTTGCCCGGCCTCACCATCTACCAAGGCAATGGTCTTAGCGACGCTGCCAGTGACGCCGCCGTTGCCTACGATGCCCTGCACGGCGTTTGGCTGATCTCCGTTCTTCCCATCGGCAACAACACTTCGGTTGCGGTCAGCCGTTCGACCGACGGCATCAACTGGAGCGATCCCATCTCGGTGACGACAGATGGATCTCCCGACAAGAATTGGATCACCTGCGATAGCACGCCCACCAGCAAGTATTACGGCCATTGCTACTCGGAGTGGGATGACACCGATCAAGGAGACTTGATCGAAATGAGCACTTCGACTGACGGCGGCCTGACCTGGAGCCCGGAACAACATACCGCTGGAGATGACTACGGCATCGGCGGCGCTCCGATTGTGACGCCGAAGGGTACGGTCATTGTCCCTATCAATGGCTTCGACGATGACGTCATCGCCTTTACCTCCACCAACGGCGGCAAGACCTGGAACCGGGCCGTTGAGGTTGCCAGCGATACCAGCCACGAGGAAGGTGGTGAACTGCGCAGTGCCGGCCTGATCTCCTCAGCCATCGATGGCAAGGGCAGGGTGTATGTCGCCTGGTCCGATTGCCGGTATCGCACAAACTGCGCCGAGAACGACATCGTCTACAGCACCTCCACCAACGGCAAGAAATGGACCGCTGTGCAGCGCGTACCCATCGATCCCGTTTCCAGCACGGTGGATCATTTCATTACCGGTATGGCCATCGATCCCGCAACCTCTGGCAAAAAAGCTCACGTCGGCTTGGCCTACTACTATTACCCCACCTCCAACTGCAACGCCAATTGCCAACTCTATGCCGGGTTTATCCAGTCGTCGACATCCGGCACAACCTGGAGTTCTCCGGTCACGTTGGCCGGCCCAATGCAGCTCACCTGGCTGCCCAACACCTTCTCGGGATATATGGTCGCTGATTACATCTCGGTGGGATTCGCAAACGGCCACGCGTTTCCCATCTTCGCGGTCGCGCAGGCGAACTCCGGATCAGAGCTGCACGAAGCAATCTATACGACAACCTCCGGACAGGAAGCCCAACCGGAACAGGAGTTCTTGACCGCGGAGGGCGACGTTCCGGTCCCAAACGCGCACTCCGATCACGGTCCGCGAGAGTATCTCGATCAGGACAACCAGAAGCCAGTCTCCGGCCAGCGTCCACCTGAGAAGAAGTAGCGAGTGGTTAGTTGCTAGTTCGCGTAACTCCGGGAGCTCAACAACGAGTTCCCGGAAGAACTAGCGGCTAGCAACTAGAAACTCTTTTTAGAATCCAGCAGAATCGTAACCGGTCCTTCATTCACCAACTCGACGCGCATCGTCTCCTGAAAGCGCCCAGTCTCGCAGCGCAAGCCCGCGCCGCGAATCTTCTCCACAAAATATTCGTAAAGCTCCCGCGCCGCCCCGGGCGCGGCAGCCGCGTCGAACGATGGCCTCTTCCCCCGCCGCACATCGCCGTAGAGCGTAAACTGCGAAACCGCCAGCACCGCTCCTTCGACCTCCGCAACAGACAGATTCATCTTCCCGCCCTCATCCTCGAAAATCCTCAGCCCAACGATTTTGTCGGCAAGATAATCCGCATCGGCGCGCGTATCCTCCGCGCCCACCCCCAGCAGAACCAGCAACCCGCGCCCAATCTCGCCGGTAATCTCGCCGTCCACGGTAACCTTGGCCCGGCTCACGCGCTGCACCACCGCTCTCATTGGATCTCCGCTCCCGATCCCGGTACGCCCTCAACAAGACTGGCAACAACTGTTGCAGCGCCCGCGTTTGTTTGATTCTTCCCGCAACTGCTCCTACAATCCCCTATTCGCCGCACGAACTTCTTCCTCTGGGGTCTAAACATGCGACTCATATCCCGAACCGTCTTCACGCTCGCCCTTGCCTGCGTTGCGCTCGCACTGGCCTCCACTGCATGTGCGCAATCCGCTGCGAGTCATCATGACGTCGTCATCAAGAACGCCATCGTGATGACCGTCACCCACGGCGTCATTAAGAACGGCTCGATCCTGATCAAAGACGGCAAAATCGCCGCCGTCGGGGAAAGCGTCAACGCTCCCGCCGGCGCCACCGTCATCGATGCGCAAGGCAAATATCTCACGCCCGGCATCATCGATTGTCACTCGCACATCGCACTCGACGACGACGTCAACGAAGCCACCAGCCCCGTCACGCCGCAGATGATCATGAAAGACGCCTTCGACTATCAGGACAAGGCCATCTATCGCGCGCTCGCCGGCGGCGTCACCACCAGTCTGCTCCTGCACGGCTCAGCCAACATGATCGGCGGCCAAGCCGTCGTCATCAAGCACAAATTCGGAGCCACCCGCGACGAGATGCTTTTCCCGAACGCCCCCGGCTCCATCAAATTCGCCAGCGGAGAAAATCCTAAACGCGTCTACGGCGGCCGCGACCAGCTTCCTTCCACGCGCATGGGCAACTTCGCTGTCCAGCGCGCCGCGCTCGTCGAAGCCCAGGACTACATGAAAGAGTGGAACGCCTACAACGAAAAAGTAAAGCGTGGCGACAAGGACGCCACTCCGCCCAAGCACGATCTCAAGCTCGAAGCTCTGGCCGACGTTCTCAACCGCAAACTTATGGTTCAGATCCACTGCTACCGCGCCGACGAGATGCTCACCGAGATGGCGATGGCTAAGGAGTTCGGCTACAACCTGCGCGCCTTCCACCACGCCGTGGAAGCCTACAAAGTTGCCGACCAGCTCGCCGCCAACAATGTTGCCATCGCTACCTGGGCCGACTGGTGGGGCTTTAAGCAGGAATCGTGGGACGCCATCCCATGGAATGCCGTGATGTCGATGCGCAAAGGCGTCCGCGTCGCCATCAAGAGCGACTCCGAAGACTACACTCGCCGCCTGAATCAGGAAGCCGCCAAGATCATGCGCTACGGCGGCGCGACCGAAGAAGAGGCGCTGAAGATGATCACCATCAATCCCGCATGGATCGTGGGCGTAGACGATCGCGTCGGCTCCATCGAAGTAGGCAAAGACGCCGACGTGGTCATCTGGGACGGCTACCCGTTAAGCAGCACCGGCGTCCCCAGCAAAGTCGTAATCGACGGCGAAGTCTACTTCGACCGCTCCCTCCCCGGCCTCGGCACAACCCACTACAAGGAGGGCGAATAATGTATCCGCCAAGAATGTTCCCTTCAAGAATGCAGCCCTCAAAAACCTCTGTCATCCTGAGCGCAGCGGAGCGTGCGAAGCAAAGCTCCGCGCAGTCGAAGGACCCCTACCCGCGCCGCGCTCTCGTCCGCAGCTTCAAGGCATTCTCTAGCACTGCGGTCGCGCTCTTGGTTTTGCTATTCGTAGCAACCGCGGCAGCGCAGGACCACCCAGTTGCCCTCAAAGGCGCCCGGCTCCTGACCATCACCCACGGCACCATCGAAAACGGCACAGTCATAATGCAGGCGGGAAAAATCACCGCCGTAGGTGCCAATATCTCTATCCCCACTAACGCGCAAACCATCGACGCCACCGGCATGACCATCTACCCCGGCCTCATCGACTCCGAAACCCAGCTCGGCCTCACCGAAATTTCCAACGAAGCCACGACCAACGACCTCGTTGAGCCGAGCGACGAGATCATGCCCCACATGCATGTCTATGACGCCTTCCACGCCGAATCCGCGCTCATCCCGGTCGCGCGCCTCAACGGAATCACCAATGCCATCGTCGCGCCCGACAGCCTTGATACGCTGCCCGGCCAGGACTCTTTCATTCAACTAGCCGGACGCGACGCCACCGAAATGCTTCTCATCCGCGACATCGCCATGCCGCTCAACTTCACCGGCGATCAGCGCCGCAACAAAGGTGGATTCGACAAGCGCAAATTCCCTTCTACCCGCATGGGCCTGATCGCGCAAATGCGCCAGGCATTTCTGGACGCCAAGGACTACGAAGCCAAGTGGACCGACTACGAGCGCAAGAAATCCGAAGCGGCATCTCCGGCCGACGACCAAAGCAAGTCCCCTGAAAAAACAAAAGATAAAACGAAAGACAAACCAAAAGCCGCGCCCATGGCTCCCAAGCGCGACCTGAAACTTGAAGCGCTCATTCCCTACCTCGATGGCAAAAAAACCATCGTCCTCGCCGCCGAAAATCCGAGCGATCTGGAGACGATCGTCAACTTCGCCAACGAATTTCATCTCAAGTACGTCCTGAACCATATCAGTCACTCGCAGCCGGTTCTCGATTACGTGGCCAGCCTCAAAGTTCCGGTCATTGTCGGCCCGATCTATGAGGCTCCCAAAGACGACGAGCGTTACGACGCCGTCTACAGCCTGCCCGCGCAGCTCTACAAGCGCGGAGTGAAAATCGCACTGGCCTCCTACTCCGCGCACAACGTCCGTAATCTGCCCGACGCCGCCGGATTCGCCACCGCCTTCGGCTTGCCCTATGACGAAGCCATGAAAGCCATTACTCTGAACCCAGCCGAAATCTGGGGCGTAGCCGACAAGTTCGGCTCGCTCGATGTAGGCAAGACCGCCAACGTGGTAGTAGCCAACGGCGATCCGCTGGACATGAAGACCGATGTAAAGCAGGTTTACATTGAAGGCAAAGCGATTCCCATGACCAGCCGTCAGACAAGGCTGAGAGACGAGTATTCAAAATAAAAAGCGGTCCGCAAAATCCGAACGCAAATTCTCAGCGACCAGCTCAACTCTCATTTTTCGTGCGCCTTTACTGAGAACTGGCAACCGGGAACTGAGAACTGAGGACTGAGAACCTGTTCACAGCCTTTGCATACTTTCCCAATCCCTTTTAGACTATTCATTTCGATTTCATCATCTAATGATGGACCACAACGCAGTCGTAATACGCCGGCCCAATTGAGCCGCGCGACCCCAGACTCAGAAACGAGGAGAACATGGCAGCGGTTGACGAAAAAGTGAAGCAGATTATCGTGGAGCAATTAGGTGTGGACGAAGGCGAGGTCACTCCCAGTGCATCTTTCGTAGACGACCTCGGCGCCGATTCGCTCGACACCGTTGAACTCGTCATGGCCTTCGAAGAGGCCTTCGACATCGAGATTCCCGACGAGGACGCCGAGAAAATCCGCACCGTCAACGACGCCGTCGACTACATCGGCAAGCACGCCAAGGCGGGCAAGTAATTTGGAGAGTAATCGCGGAAGACGGGTCGTTATCACCGGCCTCGGCCTGCTCTGCTCCGTCGGCAACACCACCGGCGAAGTCTGGCAGGCCCTGAAGGCGGGCAAGAGCGGCGTCGGCCGCATCACCGCTTTTGACGCCTCCGCCTTTGCCTGCCAGATCGCCGCCGAAGTTCGCAACTTCGACCCGCTCAATTTCATCGAGAAAAAAGAAGTCAAGAAAATGGGACGCTTCATCCACTTTGCCATCGCGGCAGCGGATGAAGCCATGAAGATGTCGGAACTTTGTGTCGGGCCCGAAGAAGCCGAGCGTGTCGGCGTTCACATCGGCTCCGGCATCGGCGGATTCGACGTCATCGAGCGCGAACACAAAGCGCTCCTCGAAGGCGGACCGCGCAAGATCTCGCCGTTCTTCATTCCCGCCGCCATCGTCAACCTAGCAGCCGGCCACGTCTCCATGAAGTACGGCGCCAAAGGCCCCAACGAAGCCACCGCCACCGCCTGCACCACCAGCGCCCACTCGATCGGCGATTCCTACCGCATCATCCAATACGGCGACGCGGATGTCATGATCGCCGGTGGCGCCGAAGCCGCGATCACCCCCATGGGCGTCGGCGGATTTGCCGCCATGCGCGCGCTCTCCACCCGCAACGACGATCCGGCACGCGCCAGCCGTCCGTGGGATAAAGACCGCGACGGCTTTGTCATGGGCGAAGGCGCCGGCATCATGATCCTTGAAGAACTCGAGCACGCCCGCCGCCGCGGCGCACCCATCCTCGCCGAAATCGTTGGCTATGGTATGTCCGCCGATGCCTACCACATGACTCAACCAGCCCCCGAGCACGAAGGCGGCTACCGGGTCATGCGCAACGCCCTGCGCGACGCGAAGCTCGAGCCCGAAGCTATCGGTTACCTGAACGCGCACGGCACCAGCACGCCCATCGGCGACACGCTGGAGGCCCACGCGATCAGGAATCTGTTTGGGAAAAAGGTTCCGGTCAGTTCCACCAAATCAATGACCGGCCACCTGCTGGGCGGAGCCGGCGGTTTAGAGGCGGGTGTAACGGTCCTGGCGCTGCGCGATCAGATTCTCCCGCCCACCATCAATCTGGAGAATCAGGATCCCGAAACCGACAACATGGACTTTGTCCCAAACCAGTCTCGCAAAGCCAACTTCGAATACGCCATGTCCAACTCCTTCGGCTTCGGAGGCACCAACGGCGCGCTCCTGTTCAAGCGCTGGAACGAATAAACCGGAACTGGAACGAATAAAAATTACGAAATCCGGGTTTATTTTAGGGCGTGCGCGAATTCGCCTAATTCGCTAACATGGGAACATTGCGGGGCCATTTTTACCGCCCAAATCGTCTACCTGGAATTATGAAAACTCAATCACGTTTGCCGCGTTTTGTTTTGTTCTTTGCGCTAACGCTCGCCGTATCGCTCTGCTTGCCCTGCCTGAGGCCGGTTTCCGCCGATGACGTGCCCGACCCATTGCGTCCTCCCAGGGGCTCGCAGACCGCGCTGGTGGTGTTTGAAGACTTGCAGTGCCCGCAATGTGGGCGGGTCGCGCCGCTCCTGGAACAGGCTGCGCGCACCTATAAGATTCCGCTCGTGCAGCACGATTTTCCGCTGCCCATGCATAACTGGTCCTTCGGCGCGGCCGTGATCGCGCGTTATTTCGATACCCATTCGAAGGAGCTTGGAAACGAGTTCCGGCTCGCGGTGTTTGAGCACCAGAACGAAATCGTGAGTCCGATGGCTATGCACGCCTTTGCCGAAAAATTTGCCTCGGACCACAAGCTCAGCCTACCGTTTGCGGTGGACAAAGATCCGAAACTGATTGCGCTCGTGAATGCCGACAAGGACCTGGGGATGAGCCTGCACATCGATCACACGCCGACCATCTGGATCGTAAGCAGCAAACATCCGGACAAACCGTTCATCGAGGTAAAGGACACTTCGCAGCTCTACGTGATGATTGACGCGATGAAGTAAGGTAAGAACCGGCGTCCACGTCGTCCCGAGAAGTTAGCACAAAACCAATGCTCCTCTGGTCCTGAGCTAAGTGAGGCGAACACCGAACGGAGCCGAAGGCCCCCTATTTGCCGGCCTAAACCTCGTTGCTCGCGCGGTTGCGCGAATCGAAATGGAATTCGCTAGAATGAAAGGGGATAGTTAGGCGAATGTCCGGATCGGATTATGGAAATTCAACCTTGCATGCGGCGCTTTGTTTTTCTATCTGTGCTTACTCTTGCTCTTGCATTTTCGCCGGCGGCATCGTGGGCGGTTTCGGCCGACGACGTGCCGCAGGCGCTGCGGCCGCCGAATGGTGCGCAAACGGCGCTTGTGGTTTTTGAGGACCTAGAGTGCCCAGTGTGCGGACAGACGGCACCCCTACTCCAGGAAGCGTCGCGAGTGTATAGGATTCCGCTGGTGCAATACGACTTCCCGCTGCCGCAGCACAACTGGTCTTTCGATGCAGCGGTGATCGCACGTTACTTTGATACCTACTCGAAGGAACTCGGAAATCAATTCCGTCTTGCGATCTTCGCGCAGCAGCGGGAGATCGTTAGCCCGATAGCTATGCGCGCGTTTGCTGAAAGGTTTGCTTCAGAACATAAGCTCAGCTTGCCCTTCGCCGTGGAAAAGACTCCCAAGCTCGTCGCCCTGGTAAATGGAGATAAGGACATAGGTACGAGCTTGCACGTGATCCATACTCCTACGATCTACATCGTGAGCAGCAAAAAGAACAAGAAAGCGTTCATTGAGGTGACGGACACTTCGCAGCTCTACGTGATGATTGATGCAATGAAGTAAGGCGTAAGACGGGCCGCGCCGGCCAGCATCCGAAGCATCTTCCGGCAGCGCGTGCGTTGCCCGCTTTGGCTTAGCCACTTGCGTCTGTATCCGGCCGAACCGCACCGGATGGCAGCCTACATCTTCTTCAGCAAGGCAATCTGTCCCGCATGATACAGCTCATGTTGGGCGAGTCCATCCAGCATGTAGCTGTAGTTGTAATGCGCCCCGCTCTTTCCAGGAACCGGCTTCATCAGATTGGCCTCCGGGAAGTGTGTCACCGCGGCAATCAATTCGTCATGCTCGCGCCGCACCTCCTCAAGCGTCTTGCCCCAGGCCGCGTCGCTGGTGTCGGTAACAGGCGGAAAATTCTCCGCATCGGAAAGCTGCACGGCCACGCCCGTCATCCGCCGGTGCACTGCGGCGTCCCACGCCGCAATATGCAGCACCAGTTCCCAGATTGTGTGCGCATTCTTAATCGGCCTGGCAGCCGCTTGCGCCGAGGTGACGCCAGTCAGAATTTCAAATAAAGAATCCCCGTGCCACGCGCCTCCATAGAACGCGCGCTTTAGTTGGTCGGCAATACGAGCAGTCTCAGACATTTGAACTTTCCTTTCGCACCAGGCGATGTGTCCAAACCAGAAATCGAGCGTTGAGGATCGAGACCGATCACTCGGCGATCAAACAAATCTCCGCCTCATCCGCCGCCCGCACCACTGCATCTCCATCGATCAGCAAACATCGACCAGCATCGATGTTCAGGCAAGTCGCCCCGGCCCGCTTCATCGCCTCGATTGTCGCCACGCCGATCACCGGAACGTCAAACCGCATGTCCTGCGCGGGCTTCGCGACCTTCACCACGGTCAGCGCGCGATCCAGCGTGGAGGCCTCGCCTTCGAGCGAGCGCATGATCTCTCCCGCCCGCGCAATCGTCGCATCCGTCCCCTCCATCGCCTCGACGGCAACGCAAGCCGCCTCCGCGATCACTACCGTCTGCCCAATGTCATACTCGCCCAGCCGCCGCGCCACCGCCCGACCGTACTCAATGTTCTTCCGCTCCTGATGCGATGGAGCGCGCTGCGTGAGCACGCCCGACCTCGCCAGCAACGGCTCCAGCAACGAGGTCGAATTCTCCAGCATGATCCCTTCATCCGCCAAAACCTTCGCGACCGCGCCCAGCAAGGAGTCCGTGTTTCGGGTCCCAAGCGAGAGCAGCAGCTTCGCCAGGCGCCAGTCCGGCTTGATGGCGGAAAAAATCTGCTTGTGCTTCACCTGCCCAGCCATGACGGCCCGAGTCACGCCCTCAGCCTTGAAGGTCTCGATCAGCTTCGACAGCTCCCCCAGCGACAGCCAGTGAACGGCCGCGCCCTTAGCTTCGATCTCTGGGAAGGCCTCCTCCCTGATCGCAGCCACCACCACCTCATACCCCTGCGCCCGAGCGGCATCGAGGACGAGGAAGGGAAACTTGCCATTCCCGGCAATGAGCCCGATCTTCTCCCGTTCCCTGCCCTTCTGCTCCTGCCCGGTCGTGTCGCCTTGCCCCATAAGGTGCCCAGTGTAACAAACTTGGAGGAATGCTCCACGTGGAGCAATAATGTACATTCATGTACGTACAATCCTGTTATTTGCTTTATTGTCAGGTAGTTACGGGCGACTGACTCCCGCCGGAAAAGCTTATTTTTCGTGGAGCGTTGACGGTGGAGGATCTTCCGGCCTGGGGATTGGGTCAGTCCTGGTATTCGGGTTCGCGCTTCCATCCCGAGAGCATGGAATAGAAGTTGGACCAGCCGTGGAGAGCGACCATGATGAGATGGCCTGGGACAAAGGCGACGAAGCCGCACATAGAGACAAAATGCCAGATTCGGGTGAGGTGGAATCCACCGAAGAGGAAGGCGAGCCAGGAAAATTGGTCCGGCTTGTAGAGGACGAGGCCGGTTAAGAACGAGAGAATGCCGAATCCCACGGTTGTGGTGTAGGCCAGCTTCTGGAGCGGGTTGTATTGTTCCGTGACTGGCGGCTTGGGTCCGAAGAAGAAATAGTGGCGCACCATGGGCCAGACGCCGGGAACATCTTTCGGGGTGAAGAGGACGGTGCGGTAATGCCCGCTAAGGAGTTGATAGGTCAGGTAGATGATGCCGCTGGCGGCGAAGAACCACATGAAGGTGAAATGCCACTGAAGAGCTCCGCCGAGCCAGCCTCCCAGGGTGAGGGCTTTCGGTATATCAACCAAGTCGTGTTGGGGGATCTTGGGGCCGAAACTTGGGAAGGCCCGGAAGATGCGCAGTCCGCTGGTGACGAGGACGAAGACGCTGATGGCGTTCACCCAATGGGTCAGGCGGATCGCGTAGGGATGCTCGTAGGCGGCGCGAACTTGAGTGGGAATTTTATCGGCGGCTCCGGCTGGCCGAACGAGCACGGCGGGAGCAGGATCGGGTTCCACGGGCTGCTTCGATTCCCCAGTGGATCCTGACGACTTCTGCGCGGGCTGGGGCTTCGGCGATTCGTCTTCGGGTCCTGGAGACCGTCCAGGCGAAGATCCTGGCAAACATTCTGGCGAATGTCCTTGCGAACTCTCTCTCGAATTCAGGTCCTTCGATTCGAGCTTTGAGAGTTGCGGCTCCGGTATGGCCTGTTTATCTTCCCCGTCTGGCATGTCTGGCGCGTCTGGCATCACAGGCCTCCAAACCAGCTGTAGCCCTGGTCTTCCCAATAGCCTTTGTGGTCCGGCTTGAGAACGCTGGTTACGCGCAGCGTCTCCAGATACTTGGCCTGCTTGTAGCCGAGCTTTGTCGGCATCTGGAGGCGGAGCGGGGCTCCGTGTTTGCGGTCGAGCGGCTGGCCGTACATTTCGTAACAGAGGAGCGATTGCGGGTGCAGGGCTGAGGCCATGTCGATCGACTCGTAATAGTCATCGGAGCATTCGACTTCGATGAAGCGAGCCTGGGTATTGGCGCCGACGAGGTTCAGAAAATCTGAGATGCGCGTGCCTCCGAAGGCGCCGATTACGTCCCAGCCTTCGACGCAGACATGACGCGTGTTCTGATTGATTTTGGGCAGAGCCTGCACCTGCGAGAGCTTGTATTCGCCGGGATGTTTGACGTCGCCTTCAATGGTGAGCGTCCAGCGTTCGAGATCGACCTCAGGGTCAAGCACATCGTAGCCGTTGTAGGGAAATTTTTCGAAGGGCACCACGCTGGCGTCTGAAAACGTGGGCGCGAGATGTTCGCGGCGAAACAGCCTGCCTGCGGCCCAGTCGCTAAAACCGACTCCCTCGCCTACCAGCCAGTCACTGGCTTTGGGAAAGGCGAAAACACCCAGCGCCAAGACCGGGGCAAGTTTCAGGAGTTCGCGGCGGCTGCGCCGCTTGAGTTCGGGGTCCTTTAGTCGCTCAATCATCGAATCACTCAATCATCAAACTCGCTCGGTCAGGACTTGGTCGGTCGTCGCTTGGTCGGTCGTCGCTTCGTCGGTTAAGCCATGACCCGCTCAATCATTCGATAGCTCAGATGGGATGCACGGCTCCACGAAAAGTAACACACTTCCGAAATCGCCATCGCGCGGCGGCGCGCACTCGTAGTACCGCCTCTCGTAGTACGAGCGCTGGCGCTGTTTAGTTTGGGCCGTTCAAAAGGCTTCCTGACAATCTTGGCTCGCGCGTGTCCGGCCGGACACACCCGGCGCTCCCAGACACGCCTCCGATCCGATTCCTCCATGTATCTCCTTTTGTTTCAGTGCGCTATCCATGGCTTCCGGGGTGCTTATTCCATTTGCGCAAGCCACGGAGACGGAGATCAGCGATGAAACGGACAGCGAGGGCGGCGGCGAGAGCAGCGAGGATTCTGACGGCGATGCTGGCGATGACGGCGGCTAGTTCGGGATTGCAGACTTCGGCGGCTTCGGCAGCTCTCGATTCGGCGCTGCCCAAGACTCCGAAGTTCGCCGAGGCGACCGTGCACTGGATGCTGGTCAGCATTCCGGATCGCAAGCTGGCGCTGGTGGAAAACGGGAGAGTGGTGCGGATCTATCGCGTGGCCGTCGGCAAGACTTCGACGCCGAGCCCGTCGGGCTCTTTCAAGATCGTGAATCGCGTGGCGAACCCTGCCTACTACCACAAGGGACAGGTGATCGCGGCTGGTAAGGGGAATCCGGTTGGCTCGCGGTGGATGGGGCTGAGTGTGAAGGGCTACGGGATCCACGGGACGAACGCGCCGGGTTCGATTGGCAAGGCGGCTTCGACGGGATGCATTCGGATGGGCCAGCGCGATTTGGAAGAACTGTTTGCAGTGGTGAACGTGGGCGACACGGTGGAGATTCGCGCCGAGCGGGGTGAGCAGGTGGCGGCGATTTTTGGTGGCGAGGCTGAGGTGGTTGCCGAGGTTCGTGGCGAATTGGATGACGGGATGGGGCAGCAGGTGGGCGACGGCGGCCAGTAATGCTGAAAGAGTATTTCTTTCGCCAAGATTTCCCCCAGCGGCTGGAAGCCGCTGTCAGTGGGCAGCGATTTACGGCACGAGTGGAACTCGTGCCCTTCCCACTCGATCCGGACTCCAGAGCCTTCAGCAGTGCGCTAAAGCTTTTGACCGCAGAGGACTCGGAGACGGCACCCCGGAGTCGAGGAGAAGAGCAGGTCCGCACACAGGAGGAAGTGATGGAAACGATGCTGCAAGGATTGGTCATTATCGGCGGGCTTACTTTTTCGCTGGCCGCTTCGCTGCTGATTGAAGAGTTGATCTTCGGACGAATTGTGCGACTCGCGTTTGTGCGCCGCCCGAAAGAGTTCTCAGTTCCCCGTTCCCAGTTCTCAGTTTCCTGTCCTTCAGCGCCTGGGCGGCAACGGCCAGACGGGACTGCGGGGGCGAACAAGCTAAGGGAGCGATGAACGGAAAGAGGATTGGGAACCGGGGACTGAGAACTAAAGACTGAGAACTACAAAGGAGCACTGCCATGCTGTTCGTGAAGTATCTGCTGCTGAGCGCCGGTATCGGGATGTTTGTAATTGCCGCCGCTATTCTTGCTTACGACACTTACCTGCTGATGTCTCATCGCCGCCGGTTGTTTCCGGAAGGCACAACTCCTCCGCCGGCACCGGGGGTACGCTGGCGCATTCCGGTGGCGCTGGTGATGATTGCCTGGGCGCCGATGCTGATTTCGGCGTCGATCGTGATCGTGCCCGCCGGGATGGGCGGCGTGCGCGTGAGCGAGACTCGCGGCACGCTGGCCGGAACGCTGTATCCGGGCGTGCATTACGTTACGCCGCTGGTCGAGCACGTGGCGCTGTTCGACACGCGCGATCAACTTTTTACAACTGGAGTGACGGAAGACTCGCTCGCCAAAGGCGGCGCGAAGGGCGAACCGCTGCATGTGCAGGCGAAAGAAGGACTGACGCTCGGGCTGGCGATTACGGTTCGGTACCAGCTCGATCCGAAGCGGCTGGATTACGTGGAGGCGAATTTGCCGCAGCCGATCGAAAAAGAGATCGTGCCGCCGGTGGTGGCGACGACCTGGCGGGAGATTGTGCCGAATTACAGTGTGCGCGAAGTGTTCTCCGCCAAACGCGAAGAGGTGCGGCAGCGAGCCACGGAGCAGATCCGAAAGCGGCTGGGCTCGGACGGGATCGTAGTGAAAGAAGTGATGCTGCGCGACATCGAGTTGCCGGCGGAATATGCGAAGGGACTCGAGTCTCTGCTGATCAAAGAGCAAGAGAACGATCGCATGGGCGTGGAGACCGAGATCCATCAAAAGCAGGTGAAGGTGGCGGAGGCCGACGCCGAGGCGCAAAAAGTGACCGAGGTAAAGCAGGCGGAAGGGCAGGCGGCGGTGAAGGTGCTGGAGGCGAAGAGCGAGTCGGACGCGATGCAGTATACCCTGCCGCTGAAGGAGAAACAGATTCAGCAGTCGAAGCTGGAGGCGGAGGCGCGCAAGGAATCGACGGTGAAGAATGCCGAGGCGGCGGGTGAGGCGAAGCTGATTGACAGCAAGGCGGAAGGCGAACGGCGCAAATTGCTGGCGCAGGCCGAGGCAGAGCGCATTCGCCTCACCGCTTCCGCCGATGCCGAGCGCATGACAAGCGAGGCGGCGATTCTGAAACAGAATCCGCTGCTGATTAATAAGATCGTCGCAGAACGGCTTTCGGATAAGTTGCAGATCATGATGGTGCCGGCGGATGGGAAATTCTTCTTTCACGAACGATGTGCTGCGCGGGATGAATGCGCCCAACCACGTCAGTCAGGCGGAGGACGCGGGCGACGGGGATGCGAAGTAGAAGAGCCGGTCACGGGTCACCGGTCACTGGTCACCGGGGGCATCGGCTCACCGGCTATAGGTCGCAGGCTGTGGACCGCTCGGCATTGCACTCGCCGGCCACTGCGGTTCTCCGACCACCGGTGACCGGTCACCAGTTCTCCTTGTGACCGGTGACCTCGAGCTTTGTCCAGTGAACATTTGGCTTCGTCGAGGACTGCGATGCGATTCACGCCGATCATGCCGCGCTATAATCAGCTCATCCGAGAAATGCTCGCGTGCATGCGACGCCGTTGGCGGCTGGAATTACGGACCTGTCTCCGGCTGTTTTTCTTCCTGCTTGTAATCTGCATTCTTTCCTGTTCCGGATTCGCGTCGAACTTCACAGACACCGCGCGGCAACTGGCGGACCGCATCGCGGCTGTTACGGGGCCGGGATCGATGGCGCTCGAAGTCACGAACCGGTCCTCTCTTGATGAGAAGACTGTGCGCGAAGTGCGTACCGCGCTCCAGGGTGAACTGCGCGCGCAGGGCGTGCGTGTGGTGAATACGGAGCAGGCAATCGGGACGGTGAGCGTGGTGCTGTCGGAGAGCCTGCGCGAATTTGTGTGGACCGCGGAAATTGCGATGGGCAACGACCGTCCGCGCGTGGTGCTGGCGTCGCTGGCGCGGTCGACGGCGGAGAGGACCCAGGGAGCGGCGTTTCCGGTCACGCTGAAGGTGACGCCGCTTTTTTCACAGGAGGAGCGGATTCTGGATCTGGCGCTGATCGACAATGCGGCTACGCCGGGCGCGGCGCCTTCGGCGGGGGCGCGATTGCTGGTACTGGATGGGGCGCGGGTCGCGGCTTACAGACAGCAGGCGGGGCGCTGGGAATTGGAGGCGTCACTGCCAATTACGGTTTCGCGAGCGTTGCCCCGCGACTTGCGCGGGCGATTGTTTTTGCGGCGCGATCATTTGTTTGACGCGTATCTGCCGGGGACGGTGTGCCGTTCGAGCGCGGCCGTGCCACTCACGCTGACGTGTACGGCGAGCGACGATCCGTGGCCACTGGGGGCGGATGATGGAAGCGGCGGCGTGCGGGCGTTTTATGCGCCCACGCGAAATTTCTTTACGGGCGTGCTGTCGCCGGGCATTGGAAAGATCTCGAATGTCCCAACGTTTTATTCGGCGGCAGCGCTGCCGCGGCAGGGTTATGCGTTGTGGGCGATCGCGGCGGTTGATGGATCGGCGCACGTGACCGACGGCGTG
Organism: uncultured Acidobacteriaceae bacterium; assembly: GCA_963841945.1. Lineage (GTDB taxonomy): Bacteria > Acidobacteriota > Terriglobia > Terriglobales > Acidobacteriaceae > Acidiflorens. The sequence continues at coordinate 237,693 of CAWJFC010000006.1, read as the reverse complement.
ACGGATCAGGCGGTGCGCGGGGCGCGCTGGGGAAGCGATCTGGCGGTGGTGCGGTCGGCGTGCGGAACCGGCGCCCAGCTATTGGTTTCAGGCGACGGCGAGGCACTACGCGATCGTGAGCGTGACACGGTGCGGGCCTTTGAGATTCCGGATCGCGAGCCGGTGGCGGTGAGCGAGGCGATTGAATTCGATGGAACAATTACTGCGCTGTGGGCCGATGCGAGCGGAACGAACGCGCTGGTGGTGGTGAAACGCGAAGAGACGGGACGGTATGAGGCGAGTCGCATTAGTGTTACTTGCGGTAATTAGCGCGGTGGGAGCGGCTGCGGGAGAGACGCGTCCGCACTATGGCGGTGTTTTGCGCGTAGAGATGCAATCGGCGCCGAACGCGCTGGCGCTGCCGGCCGCATCGGACGCGGTGGGATATTGGGACCTCGCGCGCGTGCTGTCGCTGGTGGGCGACACGCTGGTGCGCGTGGATGCGGAGGATCGGCCGCAACCGGGGCTGGCGATCGAGTGGCAACGCGATGCGATGGCGCGGCATTGGCAATTTGGGTTGCGGCGGGGAGTGAAGTTTCACGATGGGAGTGCGGCGTCGCCGGCGGCGATTGCGCAAATTCTTGGGGCGCTGCATCCGAATTGGGTGGTGCAGGCTTCGTCGGCTTCGCAAGTGGGCAGTGACGGCTCGTGGCTGGGAGACTCGGTCGCGATCGAGACGGATGTGGCATCGCCGTTCTTGCCAGCGGAACTGGCGATGGCGCGGAATCTTATTTTGAAGCGCGATGGGAATGGCATTCCAATTGGTACGGGGCCTTTTCGCGTGACGGATTTTCAGGCGGGGAGGAGTTTGAAGCTGGCGGCGTCGGATGAGAGCTGGGCGGGGCGGCCGTTTGTGGATGGCGTGGAAATTGAATTTGGAAAATCGCTGCGCGATGAGGCGTTGGCGCTGGAACTGGGACGGGCCGATCTGGTGGAAGCTGCGCCGGAAGCGGCTGCCTCAGCGCGGGGCCGGGCTTGGTCGTCGCTGAAAGTAGAGCTGATGGCGTTGGTTTTCACTCCAAATTCGCGGGCGCAGGATGTGCGGGTGCGGGAGGCGCTGGCGTTGGCGATCGATCGCAGGCCGATACAATCCGTTTTACTCAAGGGCGCGGGCGAGCCGACGGCGAGCATTTTGCCGAACTGGATGACTGGGTATAGCGCGGCGTTTTCGACGCAGCCGAATGTGGCCCGGGCCAAGAGTTTGCTGGCGGAGGCAAGGGCTACCGAGATGACGCTGAGTTATGATGCGCGCGATCCGGAGGCGGAGCTGATCGCCGAGCGCATCGCGCTGAATGCGCGCGAGGCGGGGATTACGGTCAGAGTTTCTCTGTCAGGGTCGGAAGATATTCGGTTGGTGCGAATTGCGCTGCCCACGCCGGATGCGGCGCTTGCACTGCGGGAGGCGGCGCGCGAGCTTGGGCTGGCTGAGCCGGTGGTACGCGGGAATTCGGTTGATGAGCTTTATGCGGCGGAACATTCGCTGCTCGAAGGCTTCGGCATGATCCCGTTGTTTCATGTGCCAGTTGCGAGCGCGGCCGGAGCGCGCGTGCGCGGCTGGAGCGCGGGTCAGCTCGGGCTGTGGGATGTCGCCGACATCTGGCTGGGGGATGCCCGATGAGCTTCCGGCAGAAACTGCTGCTGCTGTTCGCGGTGACCATTCTGCTGTGCGTGGCGGTGATGTCGGTTTCGGTGTACGGAACGATGCGGAAGTCTTTCGAGCAGGCCAACCAGGATCGGGCAAATGCGGTGGCGGCGCAGTTTCGGTCGGAGTTCCAGCGGCATGGGCAGGAAGTTGCCCGCAAGGTAGAGGCGATTGCCGCGAGCGAGACGGTGCAGCGGATTGCTCTGGAGATTAACCGGTCGGCGGCCTTGCCGGGCGGATCGGCGCCGGGACAGTCGCCGGCGTTTGGGGTGGCAAGCGGCTCATCTGTTTCAAGCGGCGGCGCGGATTCGAGCGCTTATCCGGCGGAGGCGCGTTCGCTGGCTGTGCAGCAGGGGCTCGACTTTCTGGAGCTGGTCGACCATTCGGGAACGATCCTTTCTTCGGCGCAATGGCAGGCGAAGTTTGGATATCCGGAGCCGGCGATTGCAGCGGCGCCGGGACCCTCGGGAGCGTTCCTGAAACGTGAAGACCTGCCGAATGGCGCGTCGCTGGGGCTGTTTGCGATTCGAGCGGTGCACGTGGGCGATCAGCCGTTATTTGTGATTGGCGGCGAGCGGCTTGATCAACAGTTTCTTTCCACGCTCGATATTCCGGCGGGCACGCGAGTGCTGCTCTACCAGAATCTTGATGCGAAATGGAACGCGGCGTCGCTGCTCGATTTGAATGGCCCGGCCGCGGGCGGAGATCGCGTGGAGCCGCTGGTTGAAAAAGTCCGGCGAAGCGGCCGCGAAGAAGAGGCGGCCATCGACTTTGGCGGAGACGCCAGCGACGCGGAGACTGTGCATGCGATTCCGCTCAATGGACCGAATTCGCAGTTGATGGGCGTGCTTTTGGTCGGAAGCTCGCGGAAGCCGCTCATCGAATTGCAGGGGCGGATTATTTCGACGGCTATGCTGGTGGGTGGAGTTGGAATTTTGATGGCGGTGCTCGCGAGTTTGTGGTTCGGGGCACGGGTTACCCGGCCCATTGTTTCACTGGCAGAGGCGGCGCGGCGCGTGGCGGCGGGAGATCTGGCGGCCAAGGTAGAAGTGGAGTCGCACGATGAATTGGGTGAACTGGCGGCGTCGTTTAACCGCATGACGGAAGATTTGCTGCGAGAGAAAGACCGCGCGGTGCAGGCGGAGCGGGTGGCGGCGTGGCGGGAACTGGCGCGGCGACTGGCGCATGAATTGAAGAATCCGCTATTTCCGTTGCAGGTGACGGTGGAGAATCTGCTGCGCGCGAAGGAGAAGTCGCCGGAGATGTTTGAAGAGGTTTTTCGCGAGAGTACGTCGACGCTGCTGGCCGAGATCAATAATCTGAAGGCGATCGTTGGACGGTTCAGCGAATTTTCGAAGATGCCGCAGCCCCAGCGGCGCGCCACCCAGGTGAACGATGTAGTGCGCTCGGTGCTGCGCGTGTTTCAAGCGCAACTGCAGGCGAATAATCGCATTTCGGTACGTACGGAACTTGGCGAACTACCGGAGATTTCCGCCGATCCCGATCTGCTGCATCGCGCATTCTCAAACCTTATCCTGAACGCGATTGACGCGATGCCGCAGGGCGGAGAGTTGACGATTGGGACCGCCGCGCTAGGTAGCGATGGGGCGGGAACAGGCGAAGTTAATCGCGTCTCTGTTTCAGTATCCGACACCGGATCGGGCTTGACGCCGGAGGAATGTGCGCGCCTCTTCACTCCCTACTACACGACGAAGCAGCATGGGACCGGGCTGGGGCTGGCGATTGTGCAATCGGTGGTGAGTGACCATGGCGGGAAGATTTCAGTGGAGAGCACGAAGGAAAGAGGGACGACGTTTCGGATTGAATTGCCGCGCGGGCGCGGCGAGTAGCGGCGATGAACTTGCAACTTCTTCCCCACGGATTAACGCGGATTTTACGGATTTTTCTTTTTGGTCATCTGCTCATCCGCGAAATGTTGGGCCGAGCGTTTGGTTTGGGCTGGATTTGGAATTTGCATTTCACACTTTTGATTGAGGTCTGACTCCGTGCCGCAAAAAGCGCATCTGTTGATCGTTGACGACGAACCGAACACGCTGGCTTCGCTTTCGAGGGCATTCCGCCTGGAGGGCCATGAGGCGACCGTTTGCGATAACGCGGCGAAGGCGCTGGAACTTGCCAGCACTCAACCATTCGATCTGATTCTTTCGGACGTCGTGATGCCGGGTAAGGACGGGTTGGCTCTACTGGAAGAGTTGAAGGCGCAGGGCGTGCCCACTCCGGTCGTGATGATGTCGGGGCAGGCACATATCGAGATGGCGGTGCGGGCCACGCGCCTCGGCGCGCTGGATTTTCTCGAGAAGCCGATTTCGACCGACAAACTTTTGCTCACCGTGGAGAACGCTCTTAAGCTTGGCCGACTGGAGCGGCAGAACCGCGATCTGGAACGGCGGCTCGGTAAGCACGAACTTGTATGGACGAGCGAGACGATGCGGCGCGTGATGGCGCAGGTGGAGCGAGTGGCGGCGAGCGAGACGCGCGTCTGCATTTTTGGAGAAACAGGTACCGGGAAGGAACTCGTGGCACGTACGCTGCACGAGCGCAGTCCACGGGCGGGTGCGCCTTTTATTACGCTCAACTGCGCGGCGGTGCCGGCCGAACTGATCGAGTCGGAGTTGTTTGGCCACGAAAAAGGCTCGTTTACCGGCGCTGGGGCGCGGCATCTGGGAAAGTTTGAGCAGGCGCAGCACGGCACGATTTTTCTGGACGAGATCGGCGACATGCCTCTGACCATGCAGGCCAAGCTGCTGCGCGTGCTGGAAGAAGGAGAAGTCGAGCGCATTGGCGGTGACCGGGCAATTGCGGTTGATGTGCGGGTGGTGGTGGCCACGCACCGCGATCTGGAGGCGCTGGTGCGCGACGGAAAGTTCCGGCAGGATTTGTTCCATCGTGTGTTTGTATTTCCTCTGCGCCTGCCGCCGTTGCGCGAGCGGCGTGAAGATATCCCTGCGCTGGTCGAACACTTTGCCGCGCAGGTGAGCGCTACGAATGGATGGAAGCCGATGAAGTTTACGGCTGACGCAATCTCCGCATTGCAAGATCATTCATGGCCGGGAAACATTCGCGAACTGCGGAATGCGGTTGAGCGATTGATGCTGCTTGCGACCTCGAATGAGGTTACGGCCGAAACGGTGGCGTTGGCGCTGCCCGCATCCGGCGCAAGTGTTGACGCGGGAATTAGCAGTTCTGGGCCGCTGGCCGAGCGGGTGCGGGTGTTCGAGAAGCAGACCATCCTGAGCGAGTTGAAGCGCAACCACAACCAGATTTCGAATACGGCGCGCGCGCTGGGGCTGGAACGGTCTCATCTTTATAAAAAAGCGGAGCAAGTGGGGATTGATTTGAAGGCGGTGCGGAATGAAGGGGAGCACTGAGGACCGGGAGTGTACGCGGTGAATGGCAGAATTCCGAGGGTAATGTTGGCTTCGATGGCCTTGCTGGCGATGAAAGCTGCCCCGGCGTGTTCTCAGTCAAAGCTCGATCAAGTCAAGAGCGATTACTCGGCCGTCAGCTCGGAGTTGGAGAAGCATATCGTGGACGACTACTGGATAGACGACGATCCGAAATCTCCTGACTTGTTGGCTCGACAGTGGACCCTGGCAGGCGAGTGGGTTGCTGCTTGGTTCAACGCACATCCCTCCGCCGGAGAAGAATCCCTGGACGCTGCCGTGTCGGAACTGGCGCCTACCGAAGAACCGGGAGAGCATCTCAGTTTGAAGAGGGATGTCTTTCTTATCGCCGCGCCGGGCCCGATAGGCAATGTCTTCATTGTCACCAAAGTGAATGGCCGATATCTCCTAGCATGGCAAGTTCAGGAAGCGAGCGGCGGCCAAGCTGAGATTCTTGCAGCTTGGAGTGCGGCGAATGCCCGACTCAGCCGCCGCGGCGCGGATTCCGGTCCCTTCGGGTCGATTATTCCCCATCTTGCGAGATTTCCGGACGATGCGAAGGGACGGCCCCGTTTTTATATCGACGGCACCTACGCGCAAGATGCGGGAGGTACCGAAGGGAAACAAATCAGCCTCTGGATTTGGGACGGGGTTACTGCGCGCCCAATTATCGCTCGGGACTACGCCGCTGGGATCAATCAGTCAGTCGGGGTGCGATTGGAAGGCGACATCCTGAAGGTTCAACAGAAGAAGTTTTTCCGCACTTTTTTTTCGTGTGGCATGTGTGAAGAGCGGCAGATGGATTGGGCCGTCCGCATCACACCCGAAGGTGTCGAGGACCTCGGCGAAAAGAGCCAGGTCCCTGAACTGGATGCAGTGGACGAGCTCTTTTATCGCGTGATCCGTCACCAGTCGGCCACGGACATCGCATCGCCCGCCGCTGTAGAGGTGGCGAGAGGCATCGTGCGAGGTGCACGCGAGTTAGACTCCGTGAAGGAATGGAAGGAGTTCCCATCGCTCGGAATGATCATGGGACGGAAGGTCTACGACGCCCCAAAGGGTAAGATTTTGTGCCTCGCGCTTGACTCCTCCGGTCCGACCCTCTTCACTCTTGAGTCAGTCGGCGATGGGTTCTTCATCTCTGACGCCAAGGGAGCCGAACAGGATTGCGAGAAATAGAGAGCACTGCTCCGTTTGCTTTTTCCCACCCTCCCAGACGACAATCGCAACGTGCCCAGCGTTAGCTTTTATCAGGCTCCCGAGCCTGCCATTCCGTTCCGCCCCGGCGCCCTTGTGATCGCGACGCTTACGAATCCTCGCGAAAAATTCTGGGGCGCAATCCTTCATCTGTCGGCTGTCGGCGTGAGCCTGCGTGGTGTCGATTTGTCTTCGTTTGACGATTTCACCGCCCAGATCCGCGATGGCGAGCCCTTTGCCGCAGGCGTGATGTTCTTCCCCATGCATCGCGTCGAGCGCATGGAACTCGATCTTCCCGAAGGCACTCTGCCCTCGCTGGCGCAGCGCTTCGCGCAGAAAACGGGGCAGGACCCGGCGCCGATTCTGACCAGCGAATTTCTGCCGGCGCCGAGCGATGACGCTGCGGGAGAGCCGGGCAAGTGAACCTGCGGCAAATTCTTTATGCGCCCAATCAGCTCACGCTGCTGCGCATGATTTTTTTGCCGTTCATCGTGATCAATGTCGTGAAGCACGATTTCAAGTGGGCGCTGGCTCTCTTTGTGCTTGCGGGGTTGAGCGATGGTCTCGATGGCCTGCTGGCGCGCACGCTGCATCAGCAGACGCTGCTTGGGCAATATCTCGATCCCATCGCCGACAAGCTGCTGATGAGCACGATGTTTCTCGTGCTCTCGATCGAACACCAGATTCCATGGAAATATACCATCGTGGTTTTCAGCCGCGACGTTTCGATCCTCATCATCAGCGGCGTGCTTTTTATGATTGCGGGACTGCGCGACTTCCGGCCCAGTATTTTCGGCAAGGCCAACACCTGCGCGCAGATCGGAGCCGTGTTTTTTGTTTTTCTGGTGCAGGTCGAAAAGTTTCGCTGGGTACAGATCATCGCGATCGTATTCTTGCGTGCGACCTTTCTGTTCACGATTGTTTCGGCGGTGCATTATGCGCTGCTGGTACAGCATCGATTGCACGAACATGGGCCCACGGCTCCATTGAAAACCTAGGACAAGCGGTCCGCGAGATGAACTCCTGCATCCCGCCGTTTCGCAATTGAATCTATTCATCCATGCCAACCAAGGTCGAGAGACGCACTGTCGATTTGTCCGGCTTTCCAAATCTCGTGGTTATCTACCTCGGAATGCGGGTAAACCGCCTGACCGGGTTGAAAACTCTCCTCGGCTTTGGGCCGGGGATATCCAACTCGGTGACGGCGCAGCCCGACGGATTGCTGTCCCATGAAAACATGCTTTTTTCGATGTTTCCGCCACACCTGGGCATGCGGCAATACTGGCGGGACATGGATGCTTTGATGGCGTGGACTCGGTCGGCGCCGCACCGCGACTGGTGGCAGGCCTTTCTGAAGGATTCCGGCGGCACGGGCTTCTGGCACGAGACTTATATGATCACCGGGGGCATGGAGGCGATCTACGATGACGTGCCGCAACCGATCGGCTTCATGCGCTTCGCGCCCGTGATCGCGGCGCGTGGCCCGATGTTTACGGCGTCGCATCGGGCGAGCAAGGGTGAAAGTGCCGAGCCGGTGATTTCGGAATCTGATTTGTACGGGACGTAGCTGAAAACTGGGCTGAGAACTGGCGACCCCGGAGGGACTTGAACCCCCAACCCTTAGTTCCGAAGACTAATGCTCTATCCAATTGAGCTACGGGGCCGCTGCTTGGAACTTTATCACCAACCCCATCGAAATAGCAGCGCTTCCCTTGCGCACCATGAGGATTGTTAAACTCCACTCTTAACTCGCGGCTTGAGCCGGTTCGCGGTCTTGGCCGCGCCTTCAGCGCGATACAATAAAAGGTCCTTCAGCGCAATCATCCATGGCCATTCGTCTCTACAACACGCTCTCCGGCAAGATTGAAGAATTTCAACCGCTTGATGACAAGCGCGTCCGCATGTACGCCTGCGGGCCAACAGTATACGACTACGGCCACATCGGCAATTTCAGAACATTTATCGCGGTCGATCTTCTGTATCGCTTTCTGTTGCAGTCGGGATACGACGTGCGTTACGTGATGAACATTACCGATGTGGATGACAAGATCATTCGCAATGCGGCGCGGGATGGCGTTTCCGTGCAGCAGTACACGGCGAAATATGCGCAGGCGTTTCTGGAAGACTCGGCGTTGCTCAACATCGCGCAGCCGGTGCTGGTGCGGGCAACGGAACACATCGAGCAGATGGCGACGTTTATCGCGAAGCTGGTGGAGAAAGGCTTTGCGTATCGAACGGACGATGGATCTTATTATTTCCGCATTGCCAAATTCCCTGAGTACGGCAAGCTCTCGAAGAAGGATTTTGCCGGTATGACCGACGGCGCGCGCGTGGACGTGGACGAATACGACAAGGACAATGCGCGCGACTTCGCGCTCTGGAAGGCGCCGAAGCCGGGCGAGGCTTCGTGGGAGACGTCGATTGGCCCGGGGCGTCCGGGGTGGCACATCGAGTGCTCGGTGATGTCGATGGCCGAGCTTGGCCCGAGCTTCGATCTGCACGCCGGCGGCGAGGATTTGATCTTTCCGCATCACGAGAATGAAATCGCGCAGTCGGAGGCGCTTACCGGGCAGCAATTCTCGCGCTCCTGGTTTCATGCGCGATTTTTGCTGGTCGAGGGGCAGAAAATGTCGAAGAGCCTCGGCAACTTTTTCACGCTGCGCGACCTGGTGCTCAAGGGACATAAGCCGTCGTCGATTCGCTGGCTGCTGACTCAGGTGCCTTATCGCAATCAGTTGAACTTCACGTTTGACGGGCTGAGCGCGGCCGCGAGTTCGGTGGAGAAGCTGCGGAACTTCCGCTTCCGCCTGACGAGTTCGCAGTTTCCCCCTGGCTCGAACGCGGCGATATCACAGCTGGCGACGGAGACGGCGAAGCGCGTTACGGGCGCTCTCAGCGACGACCTGAATACGGCCGAAGCGCAGGGGGCAATTTTCGAAATGCTGCGAGCCGCGAATACCGCGCTGGATGCGGGGCAGGTGAAGCAGGATGACGTGAAGGCGCTGCTCGCAACGCTTGAACGTTTCGACGCGATTTTTGCCGTGCTGAAAGATGACGATCAACCGAAGATGAAGACCGTTCTCGATTGGGCGCAGGCGGCGGGGCGCGAGGACATCAGCCCGCAACTTCAAGAGATCGCGGGCTCGGCGCAGCTTTCCGACGAAGAAGTGAATCGGAAGATTGCGGAGATGGAGGCGGCGCGGAAGGCGCGGAATTTCAAGGCATCCGACGGGCTGCGAGCCGAATTAACCGGCGGCGGCATTATTGTCGAAAACACCAAGGATGGCGTGCGCTGGCGGAGGAAATGAGGAATTTGCAGTTAGTCGTTTGTAATTTCAGGCGGCGAAGAATTTCAATCGCAAATTACAGATGCTTTCTCTCGACGATCTTGTTCGCGATGCTGAAACTGCCCACGGTCATCTCTGCGCCGGGCAGATTCTAGGGGTGCGCCTGGCGATGTTCGGGCTCGCCCAGCTGGGCATCGATGACCCGCGCGGAAAGGATCGCAAGCGGCTGGTCACCTTCGTCGAAATCGACCGCTGCGCCACCGATGCCATCGGCGTCGTCACCGGATGCCGACTGGGTAAGCGCGCGCTGAAGTTTCGCGACTGGGGCAAGATGGCTGCGACGTTTGTCGACCTCACAGCCCAGCTTCCGTCCCACCGCCATGAAGGCGGCAGCAACTGGTACAAAGCCATTCGCGTGGCCGCGAAAGAATCATCGAAAAAGCTGGCACGCGAGTTGCATCCGGAGATCGAAAACAAGAACCAGCAGCAGATGCTGGCCTATCGCGAGATGAAGGACGACGAGTTGTTTTCGACGCAGTGGGTAAGGGTCCAGCTGACGCCCGAGGAGTTTCCCGGCTACAAAGGCGAGCGCATCGTCTGCGCTGAATGCGGTGAGGGTATTAACTTCCAGCGCGAGGTGGAGCGCGCCGGGCGCGTGTTGTGCAAGGCATGCGCGGGGGGGAGATACTACGAGGCGCTATAAACTGCTTTTTTCGTAACTATTTCCGCGTTAATGACTTACCGTGTTCTCCGGCTGAAGATGGTCACCTCAAGTAACTTTCCAGGTAACTGCAAATAGCACGACGGTGGACTATACCTGGCGTTCGCGTGTGGCATCCTATACGACAATAAGGTTTGCGGAGCTGCGCAAACCGGGAACGTGGGGTTCCTTTTGAAGACTCTGGGCAAAGTAATCCGGTCAGTGCAGGCGTTTGGGCGGGAATTCTCGCGAAAACCGATACTCGATATCGGTCAAGCGCCCTCTATCGGAGTCGCGCTGGGCGGCGGCTTTGCGCGAGGCATCGCGCACATCGGAGTTCTAAAGGTCCTCGAAGAAGAAGGGATTGCGGTGCATTGCATCGCTGGAACGAGCGTTGGGGCGATGATTGGCGCCGCCTATTGCAGCGGGCTCTCAGCCGAAGAGCTGGTGGAGGTCGCCTATAAGGTGCGGTTCACGACCTTTGCTCGCTGGACGCTCTCGCGGATGGGCTTCGCGTCCAATGACCGGATGGTGGCATTCCTGACGCGAATGCTGAAGGTGAGGACATTCGAAGAGTTGCGCATTCCACTGGGAGTGACGGCCACGGAATTCAGCACTGGCGAGGGCGAGTTGTTTCAGTCGGGATCCCTGATTGGGCCAGTGCGCGCGAGTTGCGCTTACCCAGGGATGTTTTTGCCGGTGAACGTCGATGGACGCTGGTTCGTGGATGGAATGCTATCGCATCCAGTGCCGACGATTCCGGTGCGTGAGATGGGAGCGCAGCGGGTGATTGCGGTTCACTTAAAGGGACAGTGGTGCAGCCAGAGCGCGCCGCGCCATCTCTTTGACGTGATCGGACAATCGTTTGCGATCGCGCAGGATCGCATGAGCGATGGCTGGCGCCGCACCGCGGACCTGGTGATCGAACCGGACGTCGCCGGATTTGAATATGACGACTTCAAGCGAGCTGGCGAATTGCTGAAGGTTGGCGAAACGGCGATGCGCAATGCACTTCCCGAGGTGCGAAAGTGGCTCGAAAAGAAAGTGGACGAACGTGCGACTCCGCGGTTCCGATCGGCGATGACCGGAGCGGCAGCAATGCCGGCAGATTGAGGGGCCCGGAGCACGGCGGCGGGTTACTGATTACGCGGCAGCCAGTGTCTTTGAAATCGCGGACAGCATCACTTCCACCCTTTGACCTTTCTGTACGTACGCGTCGACTGCCTCCATCATTCGCTGCGGAAGACGCATCGCAGACATGGCAATGACCGGGAGGGATGGAAAGTCACATTTGAGGCTCTCGGCAACCTCATCACCATTCATGCCTGGCATCAGATAGTCGAGGATCACGAGGTCGACCTTCTTCGCTTTTCGGGAGAGCACTTCCAAGCCATCCTGACCGCTGGGCGCGGTGAGGACGTCATAGCCAGAACTCTCGAGCACATGGCGGCGCGCTTCGAGAAGGGCGGAATCATCGTCGATACAGAGGATGGTTTTCATATCTGTCTTCGTTATCGATATTCAATGCCGTGAGCTGCGCCCTTCGTGTTGCGGGCTATGCTCGCCGATCAGACCCCAAGGTTTCGCTTAGTTTGCCAAGGCGGGAGGGCGGAAACAATACAGAATTCCATGGATTTTCACGGACGTACCACGGTAAATGTCGGACTAGGTTGGCACAGTAAGGGCGCTCAGGCCGCTACCAGAAGATTCTCGGCAAAGGGCCATTCGGCGTCGATCCACTGGGCCTGGCAACGGAAACCGGCGTCTCGTGCAGTCTTGAAGATTTCCATGGGTGAATACTTATGACTGCTCTCGGTCCAGATGGTTTCACCTTCCTGGAACTCAATGGTGATGTGGGCGGCGGGAATTTTGACGCGCTGGCGCTGATTGGAGCGCAGATGCATTTCGACACTGCGCGCGGCGCTGTTGATTTTTGCCAGATGACTAAACTGACGCAGGTCGAAGTTGGCGCCGAGTTCGCGGTTGATGCGGGTGAGTAAATTCAGATTAAAGGCGGCAGTAACGCCGAGTTCGTCGTCATAGGCACAAAGCAGTTGCGGAGCGGGCTTTTCGAGGTCGGTGCCGAGCAGGAGGAAGTCACCGGGTTCGAGGACACGGCGGACTTCGGCTAGAAACTTCAGACCGGCCGGGCGGTCGAAGTTGCCGATGGTGCTGCCCAGGAATAAGACCAGAAATCGTTCGTTCTCGCGGCGGTAGGTTGTAACTTCCGCCAACCCATCGAGGTACTCGCTCTCGAAACCAACGATGCTGATCGCGTCGATGTCTCTCAATTCCCTTTCGCACATATCGAGCGCGGCGCGCGAAATTTCGACCGGATAGTAAGACGTAGGCTGACGCTGGCAGAGGGTCTCGAGAAGATAGCGGGTCTTTTTGCCGCTTCCGCTTCCGAGTTCCGCCACAGCGACCGGGCCAGCGACCAGATCCACGATTTCATCTCGATGCCGCCGGAGCAGGCGTTCGTCGGCGCGAGTCAGGCCATACTCCGGCAAACGGCTGATCACTTCGAAGAGCGCGGAGCCCACGTCGTCATAGAGATATTTGGACGGCAGTTGCTTCTGGCCGGCGCGACATAGACCGGAGCGCACCTCATCGGCTAAGTCATAGGTGGCGTTGGGGGTGACGCTGGGAACGATCATTTGTAGATCCTCTCTTACCCACAGACTCCTGCGCTATCGGCTCACGCAGCGAAACCCCGCATAGACATACTGGTAATGCGGTTGAAACCAGTTACGAAACGAAGCGCGCAACATAGACTTTGCGGTACGAGCAGAACCGCCTTTGATTACGAAGTGCTTGCCATCGAAAAAGTCCGCGGAGTATCCGCGATAGAACGGGAACGGCTCGAATCCGGGAAAAGGCGCGAAGGGAGTGGAGGTCCACTCCCAGCCATTTCCCAACATGTCATGCACCCCAAACGCACTCTGGCCGCGAGGATGCGCATTCACGGGCGAGGGATTCCAGTAGGCGAAGTCGAAGTTGCCGAAGTCGGGTTGAGGCGGTTCGTCGCCCCAGGGGTAAGGACGTTCCGCGCCAATCGCGTTCCCGTAAGCGGCTCGCTGCCACTCTTCTTCGGTAGGAAGGGATTTGCCGGTCCCGCGCGCAAAAGCGGACGCCTCAGCCTGACTCACATAAACTGGCCAGTCCAGCGGTAATGGAATCTCCTCGAACATTCCCCGAAACAGCCATCGGTCACCGGCTTTTTTCCAGAATGCCGGATGAGCTATTTTTTGCGCGCTTTTCCATTGCCAATCGGCGTCAGACCAGAGCTGCCGGGAGTCATATCCACCAGCATTCACGAAGTCGAGATATTGGCGATTCGTTACTTTGTAACGGTCAATGGCAAAGGCGGGAACTTCGACTCTATGCGCCTCGAATTCGTTGTCCCATCCGAACGTGTCGCTGCGCCGCGAAAGGCCAAGAGTGATTGAACCGGCGGGGATCTCAACGAAGTGGTTTGCCACGAGAGGCGTTTCAATATCAACCGCAGCCATCTGCTGGATTTTCTGGCTCAGTGGCAACTGGTGGAACATGTAGGCCAGGGTCTCGACGTGCATGAGGCGGTGCTCGACGGCAACATTGAGCAATGTCTCGGATGAAAAACCATCGCGCGACAGGCCATCCAGTTGTTCTGCAGTCAGCTTCTCGTCAAGAGCGGCCCGAATGCTCGCCACGTAATTACGGACGCTCGCAAGTGCGGGCCAATCGGATGGCTGATCGGTCGGCAGGCCGCCATTTACGGGATCGATTCCGAAGGCAAAGAGGCGATCAAACTCGGGGTGAAAGCTCTTCAACCCAGGCAGCGCGCCGTGAAGAAGATTCCAGTCGAAGGCTTCAAGGTGGCCGATATAGAAAACGATGCGATGACGTTCGGGGATGGGGCGCTCATACAAACAATCCGGGTGCACGATGCCAAAGAGCTCATCGCTGCGCCGGCGAGCCTGATCGAGACGCTGAACCAATTCACTACGGGGAGCAACTTCACTTTGTGCAAATGGCATTGGTGACCCCAGCCTTCGCCCTGCATGTGCACTTTGCCGAGAAAGCTGCCAAACGGGCGGCAACTTGACCCATGGGAAATTTAGATGTCCGGGCGGACCCAGAGGTCGCAGAGATTGAGCGTAGTTTGGGCAGGCTATCTGGCGGGACAAACGCGGCCCGGCTTGGCCGGGCTCCTGGCAAGCCATTTCGGGCTAGGGCGACATGCCGACACTCGAGCTCTTTACGTCCATGATGTCCTCCAACAGGATGTTGTTTGTTTCATGAAAACCACGAAACGTCGTACCTGCGACAAAACGCCGTCCGGACTACCCCCCACATGATGTGTGGCATAATGCGACCCCATCCATCGTCCCGTTTACAGAAAATGCTTAGACCGCGCACGCTCCTGCCTGGGAGACGCCCGACCATGTGATGCACTGCCTGCCAGAACTTCTCGACTGGGTTCATGCCGGACTCGGGCGTCCGTCGTCAGGCTACGTCTTGCGCAGGCTCCCACCCGAGGCCTGGAGAAGGCACGGAGGCGAGGCTCTCGGTCTTGGCCGATGTCCGGGCCCGTTCCGACAATTCGAGTCCGAGCAATTCCCGCATTCTTGTTTTCGCTTTGTGAAGCTGCGATTTGGAATTACCGACGGAACACTTCAATAGATGCGCGATTTCGCGATGCTCGTAGCCCTTCACTTCGTGCAATAAAAAGATCGTCCGATACCCGGCGGGCAACTCCTTCATTGCGCGGGTTAGCGCAATTCTGTCGACCGACCCGGAGAGACGGTCGTCAAGCTTGCCTTGCTCCCGCTTCACGCTGCCGTCCTGTTCCTCGACCGGCTGATCGAGAGAGATGACGCGCAGGCCTTTCTTGCGCAGATGCATCAGGACCGTGTTAACGGCTACGCGATAGAGCCAGGTGGAGAGCGCCGAGTCTCCGCGGAATGTTCCGAGCTTGCGAAATGCCTGCAAGAAAGCGTCCTGCGTAAGGTCTTCAGCTTCGGCGGTATTACTCGTCATACGCAGACAGAGGGAATAAATCCTGGTCTTATGCGCGTTGAAGAGGGAGGCAAAAGCATCGCTATCGCCCTCACGGGCCCGACGCACAAGTTCCAGGTCTGATGGATGCCGATCGGTGTAGTTGATTTGTGTTTTCATTGAGCTCCTTTCACGACGCCCCGATGGTTCGATTCCTAACACCATGCAATGCCGACAATAGGGCTCCTCGCGTGGATCGTCCATAGAGTGATCCCCGTATCGAAGGTGGATGATTGCTGTAACTTGTGCGGGGCAACGTCAGGAGCGCAGAGGTTTGCTAACTCGCGGAAATCTCTGGAGTTTTGCGCATTTCATTTTCATACGAAGGGAGGTCTCCCCCACTAGGGACACTCTTCCGGTGAACTACAGGGTTGGCGGGATTGTTGAACTTGGAGACCAGACCTATCCTCACCTCAGTATCGAATGTGGTTTCCTCAGATACCCACCCCTCCAGGCAGGTGCCGAGCGCCTAAGGCAATTCGGCACTTGCCTCTCGCCTAAGCTGGGAGGGTCTGCGGATGCGAAGCGCAATCGAGCACGGAATCAAACTCATTGTTTGGAGGCTACAAATGGCAACGAATTCTCTACAGGAACTCTATGTTGAACAATTGCAGGATCTCTACGACGCGGAACAGCAAATCATTAAGGCGCTGCCGAAAATGATCGAGGCAGCACAGTCGGAAGAACTGCGCAACGCGCTGAGCGAGCATCTGGACGTGACTCGCAAGCAGGCCGAGCGCCTGGAAAAGATCTGCCAGGAGCTTGGCGAAGACGTGAAGGGTGAGAAGTGCAAAGGAATGGAAGGCGTCCTGAAAGAAGGCAGCGAACTGGTAAAGGATGTCGAGAACGAAGAGGTTCGCGACGCTGCCATCATCGCGGCCGCGCAGCGCGTGGAGCACTACGAGATGGCCGGGTACGGTACGGCGCGGACCTATGCAACACTGCTGGGATTCGACGAGGCGGCCAGCGCACTCGAAGAAACGCTTGCGGAGGAAAAGGAAGCGGATGAGACACTTTCCGACCTCGCCGAAGAGCTGAACGCGGAAGCGCTCAATTCCGAGGAAGAGGAAGAGGGTGAAGAGGAAGGTGAGTCGGAGTCAGCAACCGCCAAGCCTACGCGAAGCACGAAGTCGGGCGGCCGCAAGCGGGTCGCATAGGATGCTGCACGTTTGGGGGCGATGGCCGCGGTCATCGCCCTCGTTGTTTTCTGGTGAATGCAAAATACAGTGGCTACCCTATGGACCGGACCGCATGCAGGTCATAACTTGATTTCTTCCGCTTCGCTGGGCTTGGGTTGTCGTTGGGGCTATTAAGGAGACACGCGATGCACCCTCGGTCATCTACCTCAGTCCAAAAGATCGTTTTCGCGTGGTTCCTTTGCGTCGTAGTGGCGAGCGGTATTGCATCGGCCGATTCCATTCAATTGCGCGATGGGCGCCATCTGCAAGGCAAGTATATTGGCGGATCGAGCGCGACGATCGGGTTTATGACGGCACATTCGGTGGAGTATTTTCAGACTTCGGAGGTGCTGGCGTTGGTGTTTGACAACACTCCCGAAAGCAACTCGACACCGGCTCCCAACGCGCTGCAACCCAATCCCATGAATGGAAACTCTTCTCGGGCGGCTTCGTCGGGAAGGGTCAAACAAACCAGCGCCCAATCCCGCCGGAAGCGAAAACCCCAGCTTCATGCGGGTCCAAAGCGGGCCGATATCGTCTCATCGTACGTAATCGATTAAATGTGGTAACAACCCGGTCATCCAGTCAATCACTCAGAAAGACGGTCGCACGACATGCACAATGTTGTTGCGCACAGCATACATGACCAGGTCGCTCACCGAATGCAGATTCAGTTTGCGCATGATATTGGCACGATGAGTTTCGGCTGTTTTCACGCTTAGGCCGAGCGCCTCGGCGACCTCGCGTGAACTCTTTCCCTCGGCCAGCAACTGTACGATCTCCCGTTCTCGGGGTGTTAGCTTCGCACGCGGAGATCCCGAATCACCGTTATCGCTCTTCTTGCGCAGATAGCCCTCCAGCACCAGGGAGGCAACCTTCGGCGTGAAGTAGGTCTTGTTGTTTTTTAGAGCCTCGACCGCTGTTACCAGATCGCGAGCCGCGTCGGACTTCAGCAAAAAACCGCGCGCGCCGGCGTTCAGAACCTCCTGCACCAGTTCATCGGAATCGTGCAGGGTGAGAATCAGAATGCGAATGTCTGGCTTACCCTTAGCGATCTGGCGCGTAGCTTCCAGGCCATTGAGGTTCGGCATTCCGACATCGAGTATGACGATGTCAGGATTGAGAGCGAGAGCTTTTTCCACCGCCTCGCGTCCATTGCTCGCCTCCCCGCACACCTCCCAGCCGGGACGGGCTTGCAAAAGAACACCGATCCCCCGCCGTACCACCTCGTGATCATCCGCAAGCAGGATTCGGAGGGCCATGGTTCCGCTTCTACCCGGAATCTATTGTTGGGCCGGAGCGACAAACCATCCCGCGCGCCGGAACACGACTTAAGACTAGGGCGCGCTGGTCCGGAATAAAATACCCAGAATCGTGTATGGAACCCGGTCAATCAGGGTAGGGGGCTCATGCGACCTCGAAAATCTGGCACCCTAATGTGGCTCACGATAGGTGTTGCACCGCGGAGGCGCGATCGTTCAGCCCAAGTTCTCTGAAGGGTGGGGATGAGTCTGATGACGTTGGTCGTCGAGGGCTTTGATCAACTCGGCAATAATTGCACGCAACTTATCGGGATTCTGTTCTTTGCTGGCAGCTTCGCATAGCTGTCGCCAGTCCGCATTCTCAGGGCACATCGGTAATCTCCGTGGCGCATCGCGCCCAATTCTCAATTTGTAATCACGCGGAAATGAGCAAGCCGCATTCCATTCTGCTTTTCTGCCCGGAAGTGGCAGCCGCGCGAATCAGTTAGCTCCCTAATCCTCCGCTTATGATGCGAAGACGGAAAGGCAAATTTGTCCTAGACCGCTGGCTCAGCAGGGAAAGAACTCAACATTAGAGATTCTTCTTGGGTCACTAAGGGGCTTCGCTACAGGATTCCCCCGATGTACGGTGGACCCGGCCGGCGATACAAGGAGAGCAGGCAGGATTGCTCGATGGCAGATTTGTCACGCATGCAGGGCGAGACGTCATTCGGGAATAGAGGACAGAAATACGATGTCGAATTTCCGCATTTTGATTGCTGACGATCACGAGATCGTGCGGCAAGGGATCCGCGCGATTATCGAGTCTCACCCCGGATGGGAGGTGTGCGCGGAGGCCATCGACGGCGTAGAAACCTTGCAAAAGGTAAACGAATGCAATCCCGATCTGGTCGCTCTCGACATCGGAATGCCGAACATGAACGGTCTGGAAGCGGCGCGCCAGATTCTGCGCGATAACCCGAAAGCGAAGATTCTGTTTCTGACCGTGTACGACACTGACGCGGCATCAAAAACGGCGGTGCAATTGGGCGCCAAGGGGCTGATCTTGAAGTCTGACGCGGGCAAAGAGCTGATCGGCGCAATTGAGACGATTCAGCGCAACGCAGTTTACTTCAGCGCCAAGATGACGCACGCCAGCCTGGGTTCGGACCTGCGTGGCAGTCGGCGCTCGCTGGAGAAAGATACCCTCACGCGGCGCGAGAGCGAGGTGATTAAGCTGCTCGCAGAGGGCAAGAGTACGAAGGACGTCGCGGTAATTCTTGGTCTGAGCGTAAAGACAGCGGAGACACATCGCAGCAACCTCATGGGCAAACTTGGACTGCACTCGGTCAGCGAACTTGTTCTATATGCGGTGCGGAACAATATTGTGCAGACGGGGGAGGGACCAGGCCATGGAACCGTTGAGAATGGCGGGGTTAGAGACAGCCAGCCTCCGCCGCGCACGGAGCGGGCTTCTGATGGCTCCACTTCCGCGCAAACTGATTCTTCGGTCCCGTCCACACCAGAGGGCAATGCCGCTTAGTTGCCTCCCTCCTCTTTCTCAACGCCTGTCAGTTGGATAGAACCTCAGCTTTCAGCCATCCTCTCACCGCCGCCCCCTCTCGGTGACAACATCCACCGTAAAGGTCAGACAATCGCAGTTCGGAACGAAGCCACTCTGACCTGAGGTTACCTCGCGCCCCGAACACCTCTCGCCTCGCGATGAGTTCTGGCATACCGGCATTTTGCCCGTGGGACATTTTCATGGTGGTTATGACGGGGGACATATCTACTGTGGTATGACACGACCTCAAGCTCGGATTGACTTTTCCCGCCCCGACAGGCACACTTTTCAATTCGCCCGCGGCAGAGCGCTGGGCCGAGTTATCATGGATGCGGTGTCAAAACCAGTAGTGCGGACATTGCCGGCTCAGGACCCTTCGTTTTATGTCTCATGACCGCGTCTCCTACACGCTCGATTCGACGTTGGAGACGGTGAATAGTGCCGAGGAGACGGCGAGCCGCATGGCGGCTGAGGCGGGCTTTGGCGATGAGGAGATCATGAAGATCTCCATGGCTGTGCGCGAAGCCGCTGTGAACGCCGTTTTGCATGGAAATGCGTACGACCCGAACAAGAAGGTGACACTCGCTTTCGAACGCACACCCCGGGATCTCGTCATCATTATTCGCGATCAAGGGAAGGGGCTGGAGGCAAGCAAGATTCCGGATCCTTTGGCGCCGGAAAACCTTTTAAAGACATCGGGTCGCGGCATTTTCCTCATCCGCTCGTTTATGGATGTGGTGGAGATTCACCCGTCCCACACGGGCACCGAACTTAAAATGATCAAGCATGTCCGCGGCGACGCGGAATCCAAGGAGGCTCCCCAGTGACTATGAAGTCCAGTACTCGTCAGGTGGATGGCGTGACCATCGTCGACCTAAGCGGCCGGATTACGCTCGGCGAAGGCAGCGTCGTGCTGCGCGACACGGTTCGCGATCTGCTTTCCAAGGGACAGAAGAAGATTCTGCTCAATCTTGGCGACGTCAACTACATCGACAGCTCCGGCATCGGCGAACTCGTGAGCGCCTTCACCACCGCGAAGAATCAAGGCGGCGAACTTAAACTGCTGAATCTGACCAAGAAAGTTCACGACCTGCTGCAAATCACCAAACTCTATACCGTCTTCGACGTGAAAGACGACGAAGCAAGCGCGGTGAAGGCGTTCACGCGCTAACCGACGCTTTTCGCATCCTGCTGTTGGCTGAGCCGGAGCTGTGCCCCGGCTCGCACTTTTCTTTGTAGTTCCCTTTTGCTTTCCGTTTTCGGGAAGCGGTCTCGCTTAAATTTATCCGCAGCGCGTCGTCGCTTCGCGCAAGCACTCCTACAATTAGAGCTGAGGCTGCGTCCAACCGGTTTCAGTCTATGCGCGGAATCTTGTCTTTGATCTTCGTTGGCGCCGTTGTTGGCGCCCTTGTGCTTGCGCAGGGAGAGCCCGCCTGCGCGGGCAATCACGCTTCGAAAGCGCCATGGTCAAACGATTCTTCGGGAGCTTCGTCGAAAAATTCCGCCGCCGCTGATGCGTCTTCCGACAGTCGGAAGAATTGTCTGCCCATCTCCGAAGCCGCCCAAAATGTGCGCAAGCAAGCGTGCGTCACTGGCACCGTTATCCGCGTGGAGGACGGCAGCCGCGGAGTTACGTTCCTCGACTTCTGTCCGGAATATCGTACGTGCCCGTTCACAGTAGTGGTGTTTGCGGCCGACATGAGACGAATTGGCGATGTTCACGCGCTGCAGGGACGAGTCATTGCGATCCAGGGAAGGATCGAAGAGTACGATGACCGCGCTGAGATCATACTGCGTCACCCGCAACAACTGGGCGAGAGCGGAAAGCTGCTGAGCGCCATCCCGAAGGACTACGATGTGGAGAAACGGGGACACTTCAGCGCGGGATCGATGCGGGCCGCGAAGACAAAGAAAGCAAAGCAAACCGCGCAAGGGGCGCCTGTTTCAATCATCGATGCCGAGCAACCGTGATCCGAAAGACCTCTAAAGAAGAGCGCAAAAAGGCTGCTCAAGCCCTACCTCGAGCAGCCGTCTGTTGCAAGTGCGGGTGACTCAAAAACGGAACACGATACCGCTCGAGATTTTCACGTTGTTGCTTCCACTGAACCCAGGCACGGATACCCCGGAGACACTGGTGTTGCCAAAATTGTAATAAAGCCAATCGAACTCGGCGAGGCGAACGGCAATCATACGGTTAGCTTTGACGTCCAATCCACCGCCGGCCATGATCGTATAGCCGTTCCACGAAACAGAAATCCCAGACTCCGAGCCGCTCAGGTGCATTCCCCCAAACAGGACGTGCGCGAATGGCTTTAGCCGGCCGCTCTCCGTGTACACCACGGGGCCACCAGCATAGGTATATACCTTGAAGGAAACGGCGCTTATTGTATCGTAGGCGCCGCCAAAGTTCCCCTCGATTCCGAAGTGGTTGGTGAGGTTGCCAGTAAGGGAAGCATTCCAGCCATTAAAACCTTCCCCATTGGTCGGGCCATTGGTATTGCCGCCGCCGATATGCAAATATTGGTACCCACCAAATACTTCAACTTTGGGATTGTCCTGGGCAATCAACGGGAGCGACAAAAGACCAAGAAAAAGTATTGCTACCAGAAACTTCCGCATGTTTGCTCCTTGAATTATTAGAATTGACTTCCATCCTGCCTCGACCGACACGCTATTATTCGAGACTAATGAAGCCCGCAGTAACATTCGGCGGGTCCGTTATTAAGTAAATCTCTCACCGGAAGAGAAATGCAAGGACATGGGAACATCGGAATCAGGAGTAACAACCGGTCAGATCCACGACCGGAGTACTCGTCTCCGAATTCGACGTCGTAACTCCCGAGGTTGCCGACATCCTCGCCGCCGTAGACACTCATCGTCTTCCCCCACATCTTTCTGGGGCGCGTTAGTTCTTCGCCTAACAAGACAGACCGGCTGCAGCCTAGCTCTTTCAGGGGATATGCAGCATGGGAGAAAGATCGACGGAATGCGGATTGTGAATCCGTTCGTTTGAGACCACGCGTCAGGCCCTAGACCATCCCTCGCCGCAACTCGTCGAGCGGATACTTCGTTCCGCGCCACACGATTCCTCCCTGCCGGATGGTGAGCAGCATGGATCGGGCGACGGTATAAATCACAAGACAAGTGCTGACCGGATGCAGCAGGACGTAATAGGGAGCGACATCTGAGAAGCGCGACATCCCGTAGTAGATTCCAAAGAGCGATGCCAGCGCGATGACGTAGGGCATGCGCGCCCAGCCGGGCGCTAGCCAGATTCCGAGGAAAGGTCCAAGGTTTAAGAACGCGAGCGCGACGATCGAGGCAACTGTGCGCGGCCACTGGAACGACAGCAGCGCAAAAAAGTTCTTGGTGAGATTCTCGACGATGCCAAAGGTGCCGCGCACCCAGTGAAGAGAGATAAGGTCCTCGCCAAAGACGTTGCGCTGGGCGAAGCCGGCCAACTTAATGACTTTGCCGAGTTTCATGTCGTCGAGAACTTCCATGCGCAGCGCCTGGTAAGTCCCGATCGCGTCATACACGGGACGCCGCACCATATTGAACGCACCCACTCCCATGTGGTCCTGCGCGCCGGGATCAGCCACCTTCCACGGACGATGCCCGAAAACGAAGAGCGCCTGAAAAAAGGCAATCATCATGCGCTCGCCCGGGTGCTCCATGATCATGCGTGGAAAGAGGACGACGTGATCAGCTTTTTCGGCTTCGGCATAGGCGACTGCGCGTCGGACCGAGTCCGGCTTGAACAGAACGTCGGCGTCGGTGAAGAGAAGCCAGTCGCCTGTCGCCTGCTTGCCGGCGCTCCACATGGCGTGAGTCTTGCCCATCCAGCCGGGAGGTAGTTCAGAAATGTGGATGACGCGCAAGTTGGAGCGGTCCGAGTTTGAGAAGACATCGTCCATGATCTCGCCGGTACGATCCGTAGAACGGTCGTTCACGGCGATGACTTCGTAATTGGAATAGTCGAGAGCCAGCAGGCGATCGAGCGTGGCGCGAATGTCTTGCTCTTCGTTTCGAGCCGGCACGATGATGCTGATGCGCGGTTCACCTTGCGGCGTCGGCGGCTTGCGATCCCATTCGGGACGCGCCACATCGGCAATGGATGGCATGCCAATGGCAGCTTGCAGAATACGCGAGAACCAGGCGAGAGCTAAGATGACGCCGGCAATCCAGTAGAAAATTTGAAGGACCATTCGTGAGTGGGATGCGTCAGATCCTACGCGCTGGCGGAGTCCGATGTCGGAAACTCCACGTCCGGTGCGAACCTCATCCCATAAAACAGTATGGCAGAGGAGAGCGCGATCGTGATCACCGGTCCCAAGAACGCCAACCGCAAAGAATAGCGGTCGGACACGAGACCGATCAGATAAGCCGAGGGTACGTCGCCCAAAAGGTGAAAGACAAAAATATTTACGGCGAGCGCGGTCGCGCGCACGTGCGGGCCGACCGAATTGATGACGGCGGCGTTCAGCGGGCCGGTGTTGAGGAGAAGCAAGAACTCAGCCAGGAAAATTCCCACGATCATCGCCGTGCCGTCGGCAAAGAGCGCGAAACACATCGCAGGGATTCCCAGACCCAGGCTTACGGCCGAGACCAGATAGTGCGCGGCTTTGGTACGCCGCAGTAGCCAGTCAGAGATCCATCCGCCAGCAAGCGATGCAAAGATGCCATTGACAATCGTGCTCGCGCCGAACATCACATTTGCCTGAAGCAGGCTGTAGCCGTGTGCGCGGTGCAGAAAGGTCGGCATCCACACTTGCAGTCCGCCCAGAGCGAAAGTCATCATCGCCATCCCAAAGGTTGCGGTGAGGAAAGCCGGATTGCGGGCAAGGCCTTTGACGGCGCTAACCCATCCTGTGATTCCTTTGGGTGTGGCTCGCTCGGCATCAGTCTCCGGCGGATCGAATTGGCCGAGCTGCGGCTCAGGAATGAACAGCAAAAGAAAGGCGAGCAGCACGCCCGGCGCGGCTCCAACATAGAACGGAGCGCGCCAGCCGTGGGTCGGCCCCATCATTCCGCCGAGCAAATAACCGAGCGCCGTGCCCACGGGGATCGCCAGGTAAAAAACTCCCATCACGCGGCCGCGCTGGTTTTCGGGGAACATGTCGGCGACAAAGGTCGGAGAGAGAATGACGAAGCTCGCTTCGCCGATGCCGACGATGGTGTGCCGGATCAGCAACTCGGTGAAGTTGTGCGTGACGGCGGTGAGGAGCGTCGCCACGCTCCACAGGAGGGCGCCCGCGATGATGACGGACTTGCGCGAAAAACGCATCGAAAGCGGACCCATGAACGGCGCGGCGCACATGTAAAAAATGAAAAAGACGCTCGTCAGCAGGCCGAAAGCGGCGTCGCTGCGATGGAACTCGGCCTTGACGAGATCCTGCACGGCAAACAAGACGGAGCGGTCGATGTAGTTGAGAAGATTCAGCGCGGTCAGGAGCGCAAGTGCGGTGCGGGGATAGAGCTTCTGGGCCACGAGTCGAGCGAATATAGCACAGTGACTTTACAATCCTTGTTAATAACGGTTGACGTTATTAACGGAACGCGTTATCATAATAATCCGTGATCAAGACTTTCGCCAACCGGCGGACGGCGGAGATCTGGAGAAGCGGCAAAACCGGCGGCGCGCCACCGCCTTCGGTCACAAAGCGGAAGCTCGCGCTGCTAGACTGCGCGCAAGCGCTTGAGGATCTGAGAGTTCCTCCCGGCAATCGTCTGGAGAAACTGCACGGCGACCGGCAAGGTCAGTACAGCATTCGCATCAACGATCAGTTTCGCATCTGCTTCGAGTGGCAAAGCAATGATGCGTATTCGGTAGAGATCGCGGACTACCACTAGGATTTGAATCGGACAGACGGGAAAACGAAGGAGCAACCATCGCATGACCATTCCAAGAAAAGGCACGCCGAATTGGAGCCTTCATCCGGGCGAGATCTTGCGGGAGGAGTTCTTGAAGCCGATGGAGATTTCCGCATACGAACTCGCGAAGCGACTGCACGTCCCTGCCCCCAGGGTGAATGACATTGTTCTCGAGCGACGTGGCATTAGCGCCGACACCGCGGTCCGTCTCTCCCGTTTCTTTGGCACTACGGAACAGTTCTGGCTGAGCCTACAGGCTGCCTATGAAATCAGCCGAGTAAAGGCCGAGCGCGCGGATGAGATTGAGCGCATTCAACCGCGAGCCGCAGCCGCGTCGCGCTGACCTTTCACTTTTGTCTTTTCTGACGTTTCTTTTCTGGCGTTTGTTCTCGTGGCCATCGGGCGATCACGACTGTCGAAATCCCGCCGCGGGGACGGAAGTCTCCCTTCACTTCCGCCCATACTGGCTTCGCCCAGCGCACTACATCCTCCAGCACCTGGTTGACGATGTTTTCCTGGAAGATGCCCAGGTTGCGATAGGACTGCAAATATTCCTTTAGCGACTTCAGTTCGAGGCAGCGCTGGTTCGGTTGATAGCGAATGACGATCGTTCCGAAGTCGGGGAGTCCGGTCTTAGGGCAGACGGAGGTGAACTCGGGATCGTCGACGACGATTTCATAGCCCGGGAATTGATTGGCCCACGTCTCGATTTCGGGAAAATTATGGTCGAGTCCCGCACTGGCGTGCTCGTCCGTGTAGCGGCGCTCTTTCGGCATGGCTTAATTGTAACGGGGACTGCGGTGCGAGATCACAGCGGGCGCGCACCGGGCCACAACGCGGTCACCGGTCGCCGGTCACCGTTACCTAACCCTTCCTGCATTTTCGCCCCTCAAATTTGCCGCGAAACTGTATCGGGCAGCATCTAAACAACCAAGTCCTAAAAGTAACTTTGCGCAGCTGGTCGCGGTGCGCGAATGATAGATTAAAGCTTGCGCTTTTCTTCGCATGCCCTTGAATGGAAATAGTCCGCAGCCTCGACGCTGGCCAGTAAGCGCACTCGTCATTGTGGCCGCCGTGGCTCTGCTTGCGGCGGTCGTTTTTCGCCGCGATGACGCCGTACCGATCCGCACCGCCCAGGTGGAGCTTGGCAACATTCGCAGCGTAATTGCCACCAACGGGAAAATTGAGCCGGTGAATAATTTTGAGGCGCATGCGCCCGTCACAGCCAGCGTTGAACGCGTGCTGGTGAAGGAAGGCGCGACGGTCAAGAAGGGCCAACTGCTGGTTGTGCTCGACGATGCCGATGCCCGCACCAAGGCGGCCCATGCGGAGACCGAACTGAAGGCCGCACAAGCCGATCTCGCCGCCACCGAGCGCGGCGGCAATCAGGAAGAAGTTCTGAACCTGGACGTGCAGTTGACCAAGGCCCGGACCGACCGGGACTCAGCGCAACGCAATCTGGATGCACTGAAGAAGCTGCAACAGGAGGGGGCGGCATCCGAAGGCGAAGTGCGTGACGCCGAAAATGCCCTGACGCGCGCCAAGGCGCAACTGGCGTTTCTAAAACAAAAGCAGAGCAAGCGATATTCGAAGGCGGAAATCGCCCATGTGGAGGCGCAGCGCGATGAAGCGCAGGCAGCCTATGCGGCTGCCCAGGACACTCTGGCGAAATCCAACGTGCGTGCCCCCTTTGACGGCATTGTTTACTCGTTGCCGGCAAAACAAGGCGGATTTGTCGCAAGCGGAGATCTTCTATTGCAGGTGGCCGATCTTAGAACTGTGCTGGTACGCGCGTTCGTGGATGAACCCGACGTTGCCCGTCTTTCGCCCGGCGACCCGATTCAGATCACATGGGATGCGATGCCGGGCCGGGTGTGGTCGGCGACAGTGAGCGGTGTTCCATCGACCGTGAAGCTGCACAGCTCGCGCAATGTTGGAGAGATTACCAGCGTGGTCGACAATAAAGACCTCAAGCTGCTGCCGAACGTGAATGTTGGCGTGACGATCACCGCCGCTGAGCACGACAACGTTTTGGTTGTGCCGCGCGAGGCACTGCGCACCGACGATTCGACGCCCTACATCCTCCAAGTCGTAGGCCATCAGTTGAAACGGCGCAATGTCGAGACGTCTATTTCAAACCTGACGCAGGTTGAGATCGCCCGAGGCGCGGCTGCTCATGATCTCGTTGCCATCAATTCGACCAATGGCAAGCCGATCAGTGACGGAACCCAGGTGAAGTATTAGCGAAACTTTTTTGTTGGAAACAGGTTGAATTTCTTAATGATCAAACGCCTTACCTATTTACTACCGCTGGTGTTGTTTTTAACGGCAATTTTATCCGCCACGGCCATTGATTCCGCGCGCGATATGCTGGCGGCCGGCCGCATTGACGACGTTATCACGACTCTCAACGCACACTCGTCGACCGCACCGGCCGATGCCGAATCAGCGAATCTGCTCTGCCGGGCCTATCTCGCTATTGAGGATCTGAATCGCGCTGAAACCTCGTGCAAGAAGGCAGTAGCACTCGATCCGCGGAATAGCGGTTATCACCGGTGGCTCGGCCACGTTTATGGCGAGAAGGCGGATCATGCCAATTTTCTCCTGGCGGCCAGCCTGGCCGGAAAGACGCGTGAAGAATTCGAACGCGCGGTGCAGCTCAACCCAAACAGCGTGGAGGCGCGTAGTGATCTAGCCGAGTTTTATTTTGAGGCTCCCGGGATCGTGGGAGGCGGCCAGGACAAGGCACGCGCGCAGGCCAGGGTCTTCGCCGCATCCGCGCCTGCTCGCGAGCATTGGGTATACGCCCACATTGCGGAAAAGAATAATGATCCTGCCACCGCCGAGCGCGAATACCGCCGCATGATCGAAGTGAGTCATGGCGACTCGGAGGCATGGCTCAGCCTCGCACTTTTTTATCGCCACCAGAAGCGCTATGACGAGATGGAAAAAACTCTGATTCAAACGAGTCAGGCGCCAATTTCGAAGCCCGACGTGCTGGTCGATGCGGCGCAGAATCTTTATCGCACCAACCGGAATACGCCTTTGGGGATTGAGTTGCTTCGGCGTTATCTCGCTTCGGGACCGGTCGAAGAGGCCCCTGCGTTCAAGGCGCATTACCTGCTTGGGATGCTGCTTGAGCGTCAGGGAAACAGGGTGGCCGCGGCGGGGGAGTACCGGTGTTCCCTTTCTCTGGCTCGCCAATTCGGCCTGGCTCAACAAGCGCTGACTCGGGTTAGTCACTGAGGAGCGCGATCACGCGTTCTCCGCGCGCTCTGCGTTTTCTCCGCCGGATTTGTGGGCAGAATCTAACCGCAGAGCAAGTTCGCCGAGTGGTTCTTTCGGTCGAAGCAGCAACATTGAAAAGCTTTTATATCTTGGCTCGCTATTACCGGCGAGCACTACAATCTTTGCATCGCCGCCACGCTGTGGCGCGTTCATTCTGGTAAGAAGTTGCTGGCTAGCTCGAGGTGACCAATGAATCTCCGATTGTCCGGTTGGTTGTCGCGCGCCGCGGCGTGGCTCGTTCAAGCTGCGCTGGTGGTGATGTTTGCGACACATGCACATGCCGAGCCTGTGCCGCTGGAGCGAGCCATTCGCCTGGCGTTGGCGCACAGCACCACCACGGCCATTGCGGATGCCGACGTTCAGCGCACCATCGCCAACTACCATGAGCTGCGCAACAGCTTCATCCCGCAGCTGGTGGTAGGATCAGGCCTCGGCTGGAGTTACGGATTCCCGCTGAGCATCGAAGGGTCGGCACCTTCGCTCGTCACCGCGGTAGCGCAAAGTTCGGTCTTCAACCCGGCGCAAAATGAATATCTCGGTGCGGCAAAGGCCGATATTCATGCCTCGGAGTTCAAGTCGAAAGAGCAGCGGGAGGCGTTGATTCAGGACGTCGCTGTGAGTTACGCAGAGCTTGTCAAATGGGAGATGAGGATTAGCCGGCTCGAGCGAGACGCCTCCCAAGCTCAGCAAATCGAAAAGGCAGTCGAAGACCGAGTACATGAAGGCGTGGACAGTGCGATCGATTTGAACAAAGCCAAACTTTCAGCCGCGCGCGTGCGGCTTCACCGTGCTGAAGCGAGTGGATCGGCTGACGTTCTGCGGCGGCATCTTGCTAACCTCATCGGCCTGCCGGTTGCATCGATCGAACTCGTGCCGGAGAGCATTCCGGCATTGCCGCCGGTTGCAGCCGAGGAAGACTTGGCTGCGAAGGCGGTCGCTGCGAGTCCCACGATCAAGTTTGCCAATGAGCATTCGCTAGCTGAGGCGATGCGCGCCAAGGCCGAACATCGCGCCATTTATCCCACGCTCGATTTCTCCGCCCAGTATGCGCGGCTTTCCACTTTTAACAACTACGCCGAGTTTTACCGGACATTTCGGCCTGACAATGCGACCATCGGTGTCGCGATTCGACTACCGATCTTTAACGCTGCCCAGCGAGCCCGTGCGCAAGAGGCGGACTCTGCGGCTCTCAAGGCGAAGAAGCAGGCCGAGGCCGTGCGCAATCAGGCGTCCGAAGAAACGCTGAAACTGGAGCGCGCCGCGGAACAATTGGAAGCCGCGCGCGACGTTGCTCAACTGGAATACGAAATTGCGGAATCCGCCCGCCAAGCCGCCGAGACTCGCATCCAGGCACAGACCGGAACCTATCATGAACTGACCGACGCGCAGCTGCAGGCCAACGAACGGTATCTGCTGTACCAGGATGCCGATTTCGAGTATGAGCGTGCCCGCCTGAATCTTCTGCGGGCTACCGGAGATCTAGAGAAATGGGCCTTGCCCGGCGGATCCACGACGGACAGCTCTATCACGGGAGCCTCAGCGAAATGAGCTTTGGATTTCCATGGATCATCGGGACGGCCCGATCGGGCCCAAAGCGTACCCGATCAGTAGCTATACGAAGGTCCTTGCGCCGAATGGAATGTTAGAATAGAAAAAGCACATTTATGCCCTTAAAGACGCTGTTTCTGAATCCCCCCTCCTTCGAGAACTTCGATGGCGGAGCTGGCTCGCGCTGGCCCGCAACTCGCGAAATCGAGTCTTACTGGTATCCCGTTTGGCTGGCGTACCCGGCCGGCATGCTGGAAGGCGCGCGCCTTCTCGACGCGCCGCCCCACCACATCAGCGCGGAAGAGACAATCCGCATTGCCCAGGATTATGAATTGTTGGTGCTTTTCACCAGCACGCCTGGATTCCAGGGCGACATCAATATTGCTAAGAAAATCAAGGACGCGAATCCCCGGATCAAGATCGCATTCGTCGGACCGCACGTCAGTGTACTGCCCGATAAGGCTCTGAAAGAGACCGTCATCGACGTGATCTGCCGGAAAGAGTTCGACTATTCGATCGTCGAATATGCCCAGGGCAAACCGCTGGAGGAAATCCTCGGTATCTCCTATCGCAAGAACGGACAGGTCGTACATAATCCCGACCGCCCCACCATTGAAAATCTGGACGCGCTGCCCCACGTAACCGACATTTACCGGCGCGATCTCGATGTGCGGCGTTACACTGTCCCATTCCTGCTGCATCCTTTCGTCTCGCTTTACACCACACGCGGATGCCCCGCGCAGTGCACCTTCTGTCTGTGGCCGCAAACGCTCAGCGGACATCCGTGGCGCAAGCGTTCGACCGACGACGTGGCCCGAGAGATGGCCAAGGCCAAGGAATACTGGCCTTACGTAAAAGAGTTCTTTTTCGACGACGATACCTTCAATATTCAGGCGGCCCGCACGGTGGAACTGTGCGCGAAGTTGAAGCCGCTTGGCCTTACCTGGTCGTGCACGTCGCGCGTAACGACCAGCTACGAAACGCTGAAAGCGATGAAGGACGCCGGTTGCCGATTGCTTATCGTCGGCTATGAATCCGGGGATCAACAGATTCTTAAGAACATCAAGAAGGGCGCGACTCTGGAGCATGCCCGGCAGTTCACCAAGAACTGCCACAAGCTTGGCCTCGTCGTGCACGGAGACTTCATTCTCGGGCTGCCGGGCGAGACGCGAGAGACGATCAAGAACACCATTAAGTTCGCCAAAGAACTCGACGTCGAAACGATTCAGGTGTCGGTCGCGCATGCCTATCCCGGCACTGAATTGCACGAAGCTGCTCTTAAAAATGGCTTCATGACCGCCGATACAAAGATGGTCGACGACATGGGCCACCAAATGGTGCAGATCTCATATCCCGGGCTGCCCGCGACCGAGATCCTTGAAGCGGTGCATCACTTCTACGACCAGTATTATTTCCGGCCCAAGGCTGCCTACCGGATTTTGCGCAAAGCGGTGTTCAACAATGACGAACGTAAGCGCCTGTACAAAGAGGCGCGGACGTTCCTGAAGCTGCGCGCACAGCGACATAAATGGGTAAAGGAAAACCGTAAAGAGGAAGCGCCGACGCCGGAGCCCGCAAAAGCCTAGGACATTGGATCATTGAAATTGAAATATTGAGTCATTGAAAGTGCGGGAGGCTTTCGTTTCTTACACTGATTCAATCTCGCAATGATTCAATCTTGGAATGATTCGACCAGCCCGCTGATTCGATGACTCATACCCCGCAAGCCGGATTCCTGTGACCTTCCGCAAATACCTCGTGCTGGCCGGAGTCACCATCTTCAGCACGCTCGGCGATTCGCTGCTGGCGCGCGGCATGAAGGACCTTGGGGGAGCCTCGCTGCACGACATTCCAGGCCTGCTTCTCGCCATTCTCAATCCATTTGTCGCGTTTGGAATTGTGCTGCTGTTAGCTTTTTTCGCTTCCTACATGTCGGCACTCTCCTGGGCCGATCTCACCTATGTACTACCTGCAACCTCGCTGAGTTATGTCCTGGTCGCGCTGATTGCACGCATCGGATTTCATGAACAGATCTCTCTGACGAGGTGGGTTGGCATTGCCTTGATCTCCGCTGGAGTCGGATTCGTAGCGGTGGGACCCTCGGCAACAACCGCAGACCATCCTGAAAATTGGCATTCCACTCAGAACAACGCGGCCGTACTTCGGGCGGGCGACCAGGTGGAAAAAGAGGTTGGCTCGTGAACGCTCTTTACACCTGGGCGGCGATCGCTCTCATCACGCTGGCCGCGACCACCGGCGATGTGCTGCTGGCCTATTCGATGAAGCGCGTCGGCGACGTGGGAGAACTTTGGCAGAGCGACGGACTGCTGGGCGTGGCGCGGCGCATACTGGCCACCCCGACTTTTTTTCTGGGAGTGCTCGCGATGGCGGTCGCGTTCTACAGTCTGCTCTTTGGCCTGTCATGGGGAAATCTCAGCCTCGTGGTACCGGCTTCCGCATCACTGACATTTGTGGCCAACGCCGTGGCGGCGCGAATCTTTCTGCATGAGCACGTGGGCCGCCGCAGGTGGCTGGCAGCAATTCTGGTGGCCGCGGGCGTGGCCTTGATGGCGATGTGACGGGAACAGCCTGACGTTAACCGAACATATCGACTCGAATGATCGGTTCCACGAGTTCGATGGAGCTTTTCTTCTGGTCTGGTAGCGCGTCTTCGTCGGGCAAAGCTGAAAGCATCGGAAGGCAGCTCTTCAAGATCGCGGGACTGATTCCCGCCATCTTCAGCCTGCGCGATAACTCAGCCTCGCTCTCCCTTCGCCCCGATCGGAGCTTCGCCATCGTCTTTTGCAGTTCGTCGACATCGACCAAGAACTCTTGCAACATCCCGCGCCCACCAGCGGATATCTGGACAAATTCCATGCCAATCCGCGAGTGGCCTATCGTTCTGACCTGTCCCAGGGTGCGCAAGCTCAAGCCGCCGAGGTAGAGCATCAGTTCGGCGCGGACGCCCACCTCCAGCGGGCAGGGCATCTCCAAGCACAACCCGCCTTCACTCAGATTTCGGGGCTTGCCGAAATAGAGCGCGCCGTCCGAAGGCAGCAGACTGATGCGGGCCTCACCCCCAACCGGAAAGCGCCGGTGCCGTCGTCGATCCTCTTCGTTCATAGAAACAGTTCCAGCTACACAGCTATATGATCGTTAATCGGCAGGAATTTCTTTAAGGAATAGTGAAGGTAACCGAACGTGGGAAACCGAGGTAATTCGCGAGAGGGTAACCGGAGTGCTTGATCCGTCGTGAACGTGGTCGGGGTTCAGGCTTAGGAGAAAATCCGCATGAACCCCTTTGCCGGCAGGTCCGCGACCGTGAAATTTCCTCCGACGCCGGCCGCTCCGCTCAGCGCCTCAGCCGCCAAATATCCGCTGCGCACGGCTCCTTCCATGGTGGCTGGCCAGCCGGTGGCAGTCCAATCTCCAGCGAGAAAGACGCGCGGCCATGCCGTTACCGCCGGTGGACGATACTGATCGACGCCCGGCCCCGGCGAGTAGGTCGCATTGATTTCCTTGATTACGGTCGATTTCACCAGCCTGGCATTGCGCGCCTCGGGGAAAAATTCCTGCGCTTCGCGCACCGCCATTTCGACGATCTCCGGTTTTGCCTTCTCCACAAGGCTCCGCGAGCAGCTCACCACCAACTCGACGTAGCTCCCGCTTCCCTTCTCTCGTGCCTCGATCAGACGCGATTTATGAAACATCCATTGAATCGTGCGGTCCAGGAGCACGGCATGATCGAGATCGCTGATCTCGCGATCGAACCAAAGATGGATGCCAGTGATCGGCGAGGGCGTAAAGTGATCGAGTTGCGCGATTAGAGGCGCGGCTTCGGGGGTCGCTGGCAACAGCTTCGCCAGCGCGTCAAAAGACACGCTGAGGAGGAGGTAGTCAAAATCTTCGCGCTCTCCATTTGAAACCACCGAGACCGTCGAGCCCTGCGCAGCGAACGACTCGACCCCTGCGCGAAAACGAATCTGGCCGCCGCGCGTCTGAATATACTGTCCCGCGGCGCTGTACAGCTCTGTGAGCGGAACCGTGGGCACGCCCATGCGGCCGGCCGCCGCCGATTTCAAAAACGACTCGCGCACCACCTGCGCCGCGTAAGGCACCGAAACGCGATCCAGATCTTCATTCAGCGCGCTCACCAGAATCGTCTTCCAGAAGCGCTCAATCGCCTGCGGAGTCTGTCCATGCTGGCGCAGCCAGTCGAGGAACGTCTGCCCTCGATCCGCCGGCAAGTGCGGAGCCAGCGCCAGCATCGCGCGGCCGATGGCGAGTTTGTCGGAAAGCCCCAGACATGCGGCCCGCAGGAATGCCGGCAACGTATGCAGCGGCGCGGGCAGCATGGAGGGCCCGATCACGGATGCCCGTCCCCCCGGCTCGAGAAACGTTAAATTGTCATACCAGCGAATTCGCTTCTCGACCCCCGTCCGGCCGTAGAAATCGATCAGATTTGTGCAGCAGCCAAGTAGCACATGCTGGCAATTGTCGACGATCTCGTTCGTTCCGGGATGTTGGTACGAGGAGGCTCGACCGCCCAGGAAGGCGCGGCGTTCGAAAAGCGTAACGCGAAAACCGGCGCCGGCAAGCGCGCATCCGGCTGCCAACCCAGCCAACCCACCTCCACCAATCGCGACTTTGAAGTTTTGCATGAGGAGAAATAATCCACGAGGGGCACAGCCGCTCCGGCTATAAGCAGAGGCCCGCCCGGAGCTACAGCAATCGTTTTCGCATTCCGTGCGCCAACACGCCAAGCTTTTCCGGCACGGTCAGCCGGACGCGCCTCGCGAACACGTCGTAGCCGTTGGCCGCAATCTTCTCGAGCAGGCGCCGGTAGATCGTGATCAGCACCCACAAGCCGGGTTGGCTGTCTTCGCTCACCAGTGGAATCAGTTCTTCGCCGGCTCGATAGTACTCGCGCGCGCGTTGCGCCTCGATCTCGAGCACCGGCCGGATGCGCAAAAGCTCCGGCGACACTAGATCGGTCGCCTGCAATCCGCACAGTAACAAATCTTCCTCCGGCAGATAGACTCTGCCCATCGCGGTATCCTCTTTGACATCGCGAATAATATTCGTGAGCTGGAAGGCCAGCCCGCATTGCTCGGCGAGCCCTTCCGCAGCGGGATCGCGGTAGCCGAAGATCCGGATACAAACGAGTCCAACCACCGACGCGACGCCGTAGCAGTACTGCCGTAACTCGTCAAAGGTCTTGTAGCGCGCCACCAGCGCGGCTCCCGAGACCGTCTGGACCTGGAGCGATTCTCGCGCCTCTGTCTGCTCCAAATCCGCCCCCGTCCCGAACGCGAGCTGGTCGAGCAAGCCGACCGGAATCTGAAAGGTTCGCTGTGCATCGGTCAGCGCCATCAGCACGGGGTCGTCGGTGGGCTGCCCTGCGAATGCGCGGTGTGCTTTGTCCAACCATTCGGCGAGTTTGTATCGGCGATCCGCGAGGGTCAAGGCCGAGTCATCAGCGATGTCGTCACAGCGACGCATGAAGGCATACACGGCGGCCAGCCCATTCCGCTTGCGCTGCGGGAAGACAACGAAACCGTAATAAAAATTCTTGGCCGCTCCGCGGGCAATTCCGCGGCAGACCGCGTAGGCCATGTTGAGCTGCGAACGGGTCGGGGCAAAATGTACGGGCGCATTCCCCACCGCGGAGCTCATCGCGCCTTCCCGGAAGCGGGGGCACCGCGCGAGGTTCGCGCAAAGGGCGTAAGCGAGGAAAGCGCAGCCCGCGCCACGAGCGCCAGCTTCCGCGCCTTCGAGATCGCGGGACGGCGGCCTAGCACAGCATATCCTTGCCGCTCAATCGCGTTGAGCACCTCCAGACCGCCGCGGCTGAAAAGCTCGATGTCGAGCGCGAGTTTGGCGTCCACTTTGCCTGGCAGCGGCAATCCTTGGGCAAACCAGACGCGGGCGCGTTCGACTTCAAACTGCATCATCTCGCGGAATTGCGGCGTATTCTCGCCTGCGCGAATGGCATCCTCGCTCACGTTAAACCGACGCAAGTCTTCGAGGGGAAGGTAGATTCGCCCTTTGTCGTAGTCTTTCGACACGTCCTGCCAGAAGTTCGCGATTTGCAGGGCCGTGCAGGTGTAATCGGAAAGTCGCTGCCGTTCCGCATCGCGATAGCCGCACAAATACAGCACAAGATGGCCAACCGGATTCGCCGAATAGCGGCAGTAGCCGAGCACATCGTTAAAGCTTTCGTAGCGCGTGACTCGCTGATCCTGCCGAAAGGCGGTCAGCAAATCGACCAGCTCGCTCCGGGGAATTTCAAACTCGCGCACTGTTTCGGCCAGCGCCACAAACACAGGATGCCGGGGCGCGCCGTCATAGCAGGCATGCAACTCCCTCTCCCATTCGTCCAGGAGCCGTAGCGACGCGGCCGTGTCGCCAACCTCGTCTCCCAAATCATCGGAGATCCTGCAATAGGCATATACGTTGAAGAAATGTTGCTTCAGGCCCTTCGGCAAAAACCAGCTGGCAACCGAAAAATTCTCGTAGTGCGAGCGCGCCAGACGATGGCAATATTCCCGCGCCTCGGCCAGCGCAGGTGCAACTTCCGGAATCCCATACTCGGCGGGCAAAGACGACCAGTCCGAGGCAGACGTGGTTACCAGCTCGTGATTGTCGATCGATGTCGTCACTATCGCCGCCAGTTTTCCAAATCACATTCTCCAAACCACAAAGGACACCAAGGATCACGAAGGAGTGCGAGTATTTCCAACCTTCGTGGCCTTCGTGTCCTTGGTAACAACTCGCCTTCAATGCCCCGGGATAATCGCCGTCTTGATGTCGTCAGTGCGGTTCAGCATGTGCCGCAGCACGTCATGCAGCCGGGACAGCGGCGCCTCGCCTGTAATGTAATCGGTCCCTCGAACCTTTTTCTCCGCGATCAACCCGAACGCGCGCCGCACCGACTGCGGGGTGTGATGGAAGGTAGCCTTCAGAGTGATCTCCGAGTAGTGCAGGCGGTTGGTATCGATCTGCACCTTGGTACCGGTGGCGCACCCGCCAAAGAAATTGACGGTACCACCTTTGCGCACCATCTGCACCGCCCACTCCCAAGCTTCGGGTCGGCCCACCGCTTCAATGACCACGTCAGCGCCGCGACGCTCCGGGCTGAGTTCGCGGACCGCTTCAACTGCGTCTTTCACTTGCCCAATCTGCACAACTTCATGTGCACCCTTGCGCCGCGCCAGCGTGACCTGCGAATCACGCTTCACCACCGCGATCACATTGCAGCCGATGGCCTTCGCTACCTGCACAAACATCAAGCCGATCGGGCCGCCTCCAATTACGGCAACCGTGTCGCCGATTTCCACGCCCGTCTCATGCAATCCGCGCAGCACACACGCCAGCGGCTCGGTCATGGCGGCATCTTCAAAGCTCACGTGTGAAGGCACCACCAGCATATTTGTTTCGACAATCCGCCGCGGGATGCGGATGTACTCCGCATAGGCGCCGTTGTTGAATAACAGGTCCTCACAAAGATTGCCCTGGTGCTTCGAGCAGTAGAAGCACATGCCGCAGGGTGCGGAGTTCAGCGCCACCACGCGCATGCCCTTCTTGAAGCCGCGCACACCCTCACCCACGTGCTCGATCGTCCCGGCCAGTTCGTGCCCAAAGAGCGCCGGAGGCACAATCATGCGTGCGTGATAACCCCGCTGATAGACCTTTAAGTCCGTGCCGCAGGTAAGGGCCACGTGCACCTTCACCAGCACCTCGCCGTCGCCTACGCGCGGAATCGGTACTTTCTCGATCTTGACGTCTTCTTTGCCGTACAGGACGGCCGCCGTCATCTTGCTCGTCACAGTGAATGTCCTTCCCATGAGCTGCGAGCCGCCACGCTAGCGCGCGTGCCGTGTGCCCATGCACTGCCCGGCTGGATCACGATCTTCATCGAATCGGGTTGCGGATGCGCCGCCAGCTTCAGCGCTTCCACACTTTGGTCGAGCGGGAAGCGGTGGCTGATCAACCGTTCCAAATCCATTTCGCGGGTCATCACAAACTTGACCGACTCCTCCTGCAATTCGACCGATGCGCTATAAGATCCCAACAACGTCTTTTCATCCACGCAAACCGCCGCCGGATCAATCGTCGCCTCGCCGCGCGCCGTCTGCGCAAACAGCAAAACTCGTCCTCCGGGCCGGGCCGCATCCATGGCTGGACGGATCAAACCGTTGCCGCCCACGGCCAGAATGACAGCATCCGCGCCCCGCCCTTCGGTCATTCCGCGCACGGTCTTGCCCGCATCGCTTTGCGAAGCATCAATGATTTCGTTGAGACCGAAGCTCTTAGCTATTGTAAGCCTCGCCGGATACAAATCGGAAGTAATCACGCGCGCACCCGTCCGCCCCGCAAGCCTCGCCAGAATCATGCCGATGGGGCCCTGCCCAATCACCAGCACAGTTTCTTCCGGCTCCAGGCGAAGCGTCTCAATTCCTTTGATGCAGGTGTTCACCGGCTCGACAAAACAAGCTTGCTCAAATGAGACATTATCAGGAATGCGCACTGTACCGTGTCGAACGATCCAATCCATCACTCGAACGTATTCGGCGAACCCGCCCCCCGAGGGCTCGAAGCCTGCCGTGCATCCCACCTTTTTATAGGTGACGCACTGAGCGAACGTCTTGTGGCGGCAGTAATAGCAGTCGCGGCACGGTATGTGATGAAAGACCATCACGCGATCGCCGACCGCATAATCGCTAACGCCCCGTCCGACCTTTGCCACTACACCCGAAGTCTCATGCCCGAAAATGCGCGGAGCGGAGTGCGACCCGGTTGAAATCTTCTTCAGATCCGTCCCGCAGATTCCGCAGGTGTGCACGCGCACCAGCAGCTCGCCCGGCCCGATCTCCGGCACAGGCACTTCCTCCAGCCGCACGTCATCCACCCCGCGATAAACTGCAGCCTTCATGGTCGCGGGAATCCGTCCCACCACGCTCTCCTCAGCTATTGTCCCAACCATTGCCATAATCTTTTGTAGAGCTGGCCGCTACTTGGCCCCAAAGTCCTCATTCAAATAGCGCTGTATCGCCGCGCACAGCGTCTTGCTGGCTCGCCCGCTGTTCCGTGCCAGAGCGAAGGTCCTTGGCCAAAGCCAGGGCCTCAGTGCCACATGCAACGCGAACCCCACATGCCTAAACCTCCCCAGCGGCGAAACAAAATCATTCACCGGAGGCATCGCAAAATCGCGCTCGTCGGAAATCGACTTCAGCGCCGCAAACTCGATTCCATGAGCCTGCGCGCCCAGCGCCACCGACGCTCCTTCCATATCCACCGCGATCGCGCCGTACGCGGTGGCCAGCTTCCGCTTCTGATCGCGATCGGCGACGGCGGGCGAACTTACCACTATTCCGCTCCCGCGCCCGGTGTCAGTGCGCGAGCCGTCGGCTCCGTTCACGACCACTCGCGGCTCCACAATGTCAGCCACCTTCAGCGCGGGATCCAGCCCTCCGGCAAAACCGACGGAGACGATCTTTCCCGGCTTCGCCTTTTGGATCACCGCCTCGGCAGCGCGGCGTCCATGTTCCGCGCCAATCCCGCTGCAAACCGCGACGATCTTGTAGTCCCCGTGGTCCGATTCGAAGAACGGAAACCTGCGACCGTCGTGACTGATCTCGCCAGCCTTCCAGTTCCGAACCAGGGGCGCAATTTCTTCCTCGATTGCCGATACCAGCGCAATACAATTCAGTGCCCCGCGGTCCTCCGGGCTAGACATACCCATTCGCCTGGAACCATTCCACCGACCGCCGCAGCGCCGCATCCACCGGAACCACGCGCCAGCCCAGTTCGCTTTCCGCTTTGGCTGAACTGACGAACATCATCTTGCGTCCCATACGCACCGCGTCAATCGTGGCGCGCGGCTCGCGCCCCAGCAGCCGACCCGTCACCACTTCGTCGACTACTCCGGTGGCCAGCGCAAAAACATACGGCAACTTCACGGTCGGCGATTTCAATCCTGTAATCACCGCGAGACGATCCAGAATCTGCTTGAGCGTCAGATTCTCTCCGCCCAAAATATATCGCTCGCCAGACTTCCCTTTTTCGAGCGC
This sequence comes from uncultured Acidobacteriaceae bacterium, assembly GCA_963841945.1. GTDB lineage: Bacteria > Acidobacteriota > Terriglobia > Terriglobales > Acidobacteriaceae > Acidiflorens. Next base: position 197,618 of record CAWJFC010000006.1, on the reverse strand, counting down.
CTGAATATGTCCGCGCGCGCACTCGGTCGCATCCACCAGATTCAATCCCGTCTCAACGTAGGCCGGAAATTTGCGCTTCAGGAAGTCGAGGACGATCCGCCCAGTCGGAGTTGGCTTGACATCGCGCTCTCCCACCGGCGTGGTCGGATTTACCACCACGACATCTTGCCCACTCCGCGCGGCCTCAATTGCCACCTGCTCCGCCATGAACTTCGACCGCTTGTAAGGTCCAATCATCTCGGACAGCGAAACCGGACTTCGTTCATCGGTGAGTCCGCTATTTCCGTTCGACCCAAATCCCATGGTCGCGACGCTTGAGGTATAAACCACGCGCCGCACTCCGTTCTTCTGCGCCGCCCGCAGCAGCGTCCGCGTACCCTCCACGTTCGACCGGTACATCTCCTCCGGATCGCGCACCCAGAGCCGGTAATCGGCCGCGACATGGAAAACGACCTCACAGCCCGCGACCGCCTTCTCAATCGACCCCGCATCGCGCAAATCACCGGTGACGCGCTCCGCATTCAGATCCGCAATATTCCGCGGATCGCTCGAAGCCCGCACCAGCAACCGCAACTCGGCTCCCTGCGCAGCCAGAGCGCGAGCCACATGACTGCCTAAGAACCCTGTAGCGCCAGTAACAAAAGCTCTCAAACCAGTTCTCGGTTCTCAGTTCCCGGTTCTCAGAAATCCCAGTGACCGCAACGATTCGCGCGACGCATCTCACTGAGAACTGAGAACTGGGAACAGAGAACTAGTTCTTCTCGGCCATCACCTTCGCGTAGGTCGTTAGCGCGATCAGCGGGAAGTATTGCCGGTACAAGTGATACTTCAGATAAAACACGCGCGGAAAGCCGGTCCCGGTGAAGAATGCCTCGTCCCACGAACCATCTTTCTTCTGGTTCTTGAGCAGGTACGCGATGCCGCGCGCCACGCATTCAGAACGAGTATCACCGACGGCAAGGAGGCCCATAATCGCCCACGCTGTCTGCGAGGCCGTGCTCTCGCCTTGCCCGCGCAGATTGGGATCGTCATACGAGCCCACGGTCTCGCCCCATCCGCCGTCGGAGTTCTGCACCATGCGCAGCCACTCGGCCGCCTGCTGAATCATCGGCTCATTCACGTCGATATCCATGGCCTGCAAACCGCGCAGCACCAGCGCCGTTCCGTAGATGTAATTCACACCCCAGCGACCGAACCAACTTCCGTCCGGCTCCTGCTCGTCGCGAATAAACTGCAGCGCCCTCTTCACCGCCGGATGATCCTTATCAAACCCATAGGTAGCCAGGCATTCCAAAATGCGTCCGGTAATGTCGACCGTTGGCGGATCGAGCATGGCATTGTGGTCGGCAAAGGGCACATACTGAAACACCATGCGGTCATTGTCTTTATCGAACGATGCCCAGCCGCCGTTCTTGCACTGCATCGACAGAATCCAATCAATGGCGCGCTGCACCGACTCGCGCTGATAGCGCCCATTAGGATGCTCCACGCGGCTGAGCGCCAGGCACACCATCGCGCTGTCATCCACATCCGGATAAAACTCGTTGTTGAATTCGAAATACCAGCCGCCCGGCTCTCCATTCGGATTCTTGATCTTCCAGTCGCCCGGCTTGCGAACTTGCTTCTGCAATATCCAGTCCGCGCATTTTACAAGCCGCGGATCGCTTGCCGGAACGCCCGCTTCGCCCAGCGCAAAGAGTGCGTACGCCGCGTCCCACACCGGAGACATGCAGGGCTGCATGCGGAACGTGTCGCCCTCTTCGATCCCAAGTTTTTCGAACTCGTCCATCGCGCGAATCACCTGCGGATCGTCGAGAGAATATCCCAGGCAGCGCAGCGCGATAATCGCATTCATCATCGAGGGATAAATCGCGCCCAGTCCGTCGCTCATCTCGAAGCGCTCCAACATCCACTTTTCCGCCTTCTTCAAAGCGATCGAGCGCAGCGGCCGCACATGCACGGCTTCGAACCAGTGCGTCAACCGGTCGAACACCAGAAAGAAATTCCGCCACGAGATTCGCTTCTTCGCCCAATGCAGATGCATGCGTGACTTGTCACGCCCACCGACAAAGAGTTCTTCCACGCCCATCTCATCGGGAATTTTCTTGAAGGGCTTTTTCGCGTAGCAGATCGAAAGCGGCACCAGAATCGCGCGAGACCACGAAGAAATTTCGTAGATATTGAACCAGAACCAGTTCGGAAACAGCACAATCTCGGGCGGCACCGCCGGCACCGCGTCATAGTCGTACTGCCCGAAGAAACAAAGATAGATCTTTGTAAATGTATTGACCTCGGTGACGCCGCCAAGCTCAAGAATTTTCTTGCGCGCCCGCGCCATCGCCGGATGGTCCGCCTGATATCCCGCCAGCTTAAGCCCGAAATATGCCTTCACCGAAGCCGAGACATTCGACGGCCCCGCGGCGTAGATGCTCCATCCGCCATCTTCGTTTTGGTGATTCAGAATGTAACGCGCCGCCTTCTCGAAGCGCGCCGCATTGCCCGTGCCCAGTAAGGTGTGCAGCAGGATATAGTCCGACTCGAGAGTGGTGTCGGCCTCGAGTTCGCCGCACCAGTACCCTTCTTCATGCTGCTGTGAAAACAGAAATTTACGCGCCGCATCAATAGCCACCGCGACCCGGCTGACCAGGTCATCAATCTTTCCGAATCGCATCTGCGGAGTCCCCAACCCACCGGGGTTGGGTTCACTGGGCTGCGGCACCGAGGCCGATCGATAAGGGGAGGAAGATTCGTCCATTCAAACTCCTGAAACGCTACTGCTTCCAATTTCCATTCGCCGTCTCATCCTAGTGTTCTAACCTACGGGTGTCATCCTGACGTTCTAACTTATGGTTGTCATCCTGAGCGAAGCGAAGGACCTATGCATTCCGCTGGCACCCTTCCAACACTTGCTACGCCTCAACACCCGCTGCCGGAGCCGCGGCAATTGTCTCCACAATCTCCGGAGGCAATCCGAAGCGCACATTTTCGGGCATAATCTCAAGCTCTTGCACGTCGCCGAATCCCTTGCCGCCCAAAAACTCGACCACTTCCTGCACCAGGTGCTCGGGCGCTGACGCTCCTGCCGTGAGCGCAACGGTTCGCACCCCGCGCAACCACTCCGGCCGGATATTGCTGAAATTGTCAATGAGATGCGCTTCTGTGCCCAAACTCCTCGCGACTTCGACCAACCGCTTGGAGTTCGAGCTATTATCCGAACCGACCACCAGCAGGAGATCCGCGTCTGACGCCACATGCTTCACCGCAACCTGCCGGTTCTCCGTCGCATAACAAATATCCTGCGCCGCAGGGCCTTTGATATTGGGAAAGCGCTGCCGCAATGCCGCAATAATGTCCCGGGTCTCGTCGAGACTCAGAGTCGTCTGGGTCAGGTAAGCCACGCGGTTTGGATCGGGCAATGTGACCGAATCAACCTCTTCCGGCGACCCCACCACCTGGGTGACCGCGGGGGCCTCACCCAAAGTCCCAATCACCTCGTCGTGGTCGCGATGCCCGATAAGAATCAGCGAGTAGCCCTCTTTCGCGAACTTCACCGCCTCCACGTGCACCTTCGTGACCAGCGGGCAAGTGGCATCAATTACCCGCAGACTGCGCAGTTTGCTGTTCTCCCGAACTTCGGGAGAAACTCCGTGCGCGCTATAAATCACCCGTTCGCCCTCGGGCACTTCATCCACCGAGTCGACAAAAATCGCGCCCTTCTGCTGGAGTTCCTCGACGACGAACCGGTTGTGCACAATTTCCTTGCGCACGTAAATGGGTGGGCCAAAGGCCTCCAACGCGATCCGAACGATGTCGATCGCCCGCACTACTCCCGCGCAAAATCCGCGCGGCTTTAGCAACAACAGCTGTTTACCTTCCGCCAATGCCATCCCCCTTACCCAATTAGGGTACCGCCAGCCTGGAAAAGATGCTTTTTGTTATTGTAAAGGGTATCGAAGAATACACCTATGGGTCAATGTAAGCCATTGAAGGAGCAGGCATTAGCAGCGAATGGCGAATGCCGACAGTGAATGGATTTCCCTCTAGCCCATCCCCTTTGCGTCTCAATTTAACGTGATCGCTGCGGTGCCGCTCCGAGTTTGCGGAGCCGGTCATGCGCCTGCATCGCCTCGCTGGTTCGCGGATACCGCTGAATCACGTGTTTTAGTTCCTGCTCGCCTTCGTCTTTCTGGCCGAGTTCGATAAGCGCGAAGCCTTTCTTGAGTTGCGCTGACGCCGCCTTGTTCCCGCTGGGGAAATTTTTCAGCACCAGATCGTAGTCGGTGATCGCTTTCTGGAAGTCGCCAGCCTTGAAGGCGATTTCCGCCAGGTAGAAATACGCATTTCCCGCTAAATCGGTGTCAGGATAGTATTTGATGTAGTCGTTGAACTCCTGCACCGCTACGTCGCTGCCGCCATTGTAGTCACGCAAGGCGTTGTTATAGAGCACGTCAGGCGGAGGCGCCTGGGCCATTTGCTGAGCCTGCTGCTGCGCCTGCGTCTGTTGCGCCGCCATCGATTGCTGCGCTGTTTGCATGTCCTCCAGCTGCTTGCTTACCTTCGCTAGGCGAACCTTAAGCTCGTCCATGGTGTCGTTAAGCGCCTGAATCTGCCCCGAAATCTGGTCAACCTGGCCAGAGCGATCGGTCTGCTGGCGGTTAAGCGAAGCCTGCAGGTTGTCGATCGCGGCGCTCACCTTATCCGAGACAACTTTGTTCTCATCCAGCATGTTCTTCATGACGCCCATGCGCTCGTCAAAGGACTGTTTCATTTGCGTCATCGCCTGCTGTAGCTGGTCGACCTGAGTTTGCAGTTGCACAAGGTCGCGATTGGCGGCGGAGGCAGGCGTAAAGGTCGCGAGCAGCATAAGGCCGGTGGCCACTACGAGCGTGAGTGAGGTGCGATTCGATTTCATATTTGACCTGAGCATTGACTTGGATTCGCGATCTGACGGTTAGCGTTGGACACAGGAACTCTTCACGTCTGAAAGGGGACAGAGCCTCGCTCCGTCCCCACCAGTAGCTACCGGTCTTCTACTGCCCGTACACAAAGTGACCGCGGCGGTTTTGCTGCCAGCAGCTTTCGTTCGACTCCGTGCAAAACGGCTTTTCTTTACCGTAGCTGTACGTCTTGATGCGATCGCCCGAGACTCCCGCCTGAATGAGCGCGTTCTTCACTGAGTCGGCACGGCTGGTACCGAGCGCCAAGTTGTATTCGGTCGATCCGCGTTCGTCGCAGTGTCCTTCAATGGTGAAGTGCATTCCCGGGTGCTGCTGCAGGAATTGCGCATCCGCCTGGATCGTCGCCTGATCGCTCGGGCGAATGTCCGACTTATCGTAATCAAAGAAAATATCCCTCACGTTCTGCGCGAAGAGTTCCTCCTCGGTTGCCGATGAAGTTTGCTGTGGCGGAGGCGCGGGCGCGGCGTTCACGGTCACGCGCGCAGTCGCATCCTGGGTGCCTCCTGGGCCTTTCGCGACGAGATGATACGTGGTCGAATCCGTCGGCGTAACCTGGCGCGAGCCACTCGGATCAACCGTTCCGATGCCGTCAATGCTGACATCGGTGGCATTGGTTGTCTGCCACGTCAAAGTGGTCGACTGACCCTGGTTAATGGTGTTCGGATTCGCGGAAAGCGAGGCCGTGGGCGCGGTTGGCGCCGGCGGTGGGGCGGGTGGGGGCGGAGCCACTTTCTTCGCGCATGCGCCCAGGAACATTAACGCGCCGACTGCGACTGCGAGGCTCAACATCCTCATCTGGTGCTTCACTGATTCCTCCAAGTTTTCTGTGCGCCCGACTTGTGGCGTAATTTGCGGAATCGCGGCGGAGCGCACGTTGGCCGGCCGCGAGGCCGTGACTCCTTAAAGGCGAATCTACTTTTCCAACCAAAAACCTGCCAGCAAAAACTCTACTTCCAACTCCAGTTGGGCTGCGTGTTGTTGCCCTTATACGTCAACTGCTTCACGTTGGTCCCATCGGCCAGCATGGTGAAAATTTGATCCGTGCCGGTGCGGTGCGATTGAAAAATAATATGCCGCCCATCCGGCGACCAGCATGGATAATCGTTGCGTCCCGCGTCATGAGTAAGTTGTACCCACTGTTTGCTGGCAATGTCCATCAGATAAAGATCGTTAGATCCAGGTTCTCCTGGACCGTACTTTCTCATCCACGAAAACGTCAAAAACTGTCCATTGGGCGACCAGTTCGGCGAGACCGCATACCCTTGGTCGGTGATGCGCTGCAGGTTAGTGCCATCCGATTCCATCGTATAAATCTGAGGCAGTCCGGTCCGGCCGCTGACGAAAGCGATCTGCGAGCCGGTCTTGCGGTTCCACGTCGGTGCTACGTCGGGTCCTTTGTCATTCGTAAGGCGCTGCAAGTGTCCGCCTGATCCATCGACCACGAAAATGTTCGGATAGCCGTTCCGGGAAGATGAAAATGCGATTTTGCCGTCGGGCGACCATGCGGGTGAAAAATTCATGCCTCCAAAACGCGCGAATGCCACCAAGCGGTTCAGATCAAAGGAGTACATCAGGGTTTCCCATCCACCTTTGGTGGCGGAACTGAAGGCGAGGCGCGACCCGTCAGGCGAGATGCGCGGCGACAGAGAAATGCTTCCGAGATGCGTGATCTGCTGCTGGTTGGCGCCGTCGTAATCCATCATCCAGATCTCTTTGTGGCCGGTGCGGTCGCTCACAAAAAAGATCTTGGTCTCGGCGATCCCCTGAATTCCTCCGCCCAGCCTGAAAATAATTTCATCGGCGAATTTGTGCGCAATCAGGCGCACCGCGTCCGCGGTCGCCGCATCACTGTATTGCTTGCCCAGCACTTGCGGCGAAGACTGATTTTTTACATCGTAGAGCCACCCTTGCACCGCGACTTTGTCGGCCGTAACGCCGAGGTTGCCGAAGGCCAGCATCGAAGCCTCAGGTGGCGGCGCGGACCAATCTGCAAACTTAACCTCCGCGGGCTGACCCGGAGTCTGCACCGGGTAAAAGCTCTTCGAGACGAGCACGAAGATCCCGGCATTATCGAGGTCATTCCAGAGCGTGCTGTTGAAGGTCTTCAGTAGCTCCGTATTTTTGGCATCCTGCGTGGAAGGCTTGAAGTCAGTGGCTGCGAGGCGCACCTTTTCTACGCCGAGTCCGGTCCCGGTTCGAATCCAGTCTTGTGCGGAACTGGTGGCCGCCAGCGCGAAACATAATGCGACGACGAGAAGGAACGACTGGCGGCCAAGCGGGGATTGTTTATCGTGGCGCGACATAATCCTCTTGCCTAGCGAGCGAATTTTGTTCTCTTTAGTAAGATGCTGTAGAACTCGGTGGGTTGCGTCGTTCAATCCTTGCTCCTGACTCGAATTCGCCATTCATTCGCCCTTAGCCCTGCCCCTTCATACCCAACTATCGCTTGTAATCAAACCAAAACTCCACTGAAACTCGGCTGCCGGAATACTCAGACGGCAAAGGCCCAAACGTATCGATACGCTGAATCGCATACACCGCCGAGCGATCAAGAGAAGGAACGCCGCTGGACTGCTCGATCTGCACATTGGATGGATGCCCGTCACGCGCGATGTCAAACGTCACGTAAGCGCGATTCGCCTCGTGAATCGTGGGATCGATCTCGTACTTGAGCCAATTCTCCGAAACCTTGCGCTGTACGGCTTGCACATACCAGGAAAACCGGCTGCCAAAATCGCCTCCACCCCCGGTAAATCCAAAGCCACCCTTGGCGCCCCCGGCGGTGAACATCGCGTAAGGACCACTGACCGGGCCACCCTCGCCATAGGGAATCTGATTCGATTCCGGTTCGGGCTGCTCTTTGCGCGCGCTGGTGCTGGTCATCGGCTTCGGTTTCTTTTTCGAATTCTTGTCGGCAATGGGAATTGCATCGGGCTCTTTTTCTTCGGCCTTGGGCTGCGACTGCGAAAGCCCCTTGGATTCGGTTGCCAGCACGTTATTCGTCTGCTGCTCACTCGCCGGCAGGGGAACCGAGTTCACCAACGTTGCTCCCATTGCCTCTCCGCCCCCGCCGCTGCCCCAGCCTTGTCCGCGAATGCCTGTGACAAATGTGGCCCAGAGTATGACGAACACGCTGAAGCCCACATGCAGCCCCGCCGACCAGGCCAGAGGACGGCCGAGCCCGCCCTGTTCGAGTTCACTAGTGGTGGCCATGGGCGTCAATGGGCTGGGTCACGATGCTCACATTCGCGATGCCCGCCGACTTTATCGCGTCCATTACCGTTGCAAAGGCGCCAAAAGGTACATCTTGATCCGAACGCAAATAGATCGACTGATGCCGCGGGTCGCGGATCTTCTGCTTCAGCGTCGGCCCAATCTGGTTGATATTGATGGGATCGTTGCCCAGAAAGACTCTTTGCGACTTATCGATGCTGATGACGAGCCGTTCCTCTGTGATTTCCTTCACCGTCCGAGTGTGCGGAACATTCACTTCGATTCCGGACTGAAGAACCGGCGCGGTCACCATGAAGATGATCAGGAGCACCAGCACGACGTCGACGAGCGGAGTGATATTGATGTCCGCCAGCGCAGTCTGGGTGCGACCATTCGCGGAGGTAAACGCCATCAGCGCCGAACCTCGCTGACCGGCTGCGCGTTCCCCTGTGGCACCTGCTGGCGCTCGATCAGGTTGAGCATCTCGAGCGTGAAGTCATCATTGCGCGCGGCCATTTCGCGGATGGAGCCGACAATCAGGTTGTAAGCGATAACCGCCGGAATTGCGGCGGCCAACCCAGCTGCGGTCGTGATCAGCGCTTCGGAGATTCCAGGAGCGACGGCGCGCAACGTAGCAGCACCCGCCGTGCCCAAACCGTGAAAGGCATCGACAATTCCCCAGACCGTGCCGAACAATCCGATGAACGGGGTGACCGCGGCCGTAATCGCAAGCCACGGCAGGTTACGCTCCAGGCGCGTGATCTCCTCGGACGAGGAAATCTGCATGGCTCGCTGGATTGCCACCGGACTCTGGATTCCTCCGGTTGTCCCCATTTGACGACGGAACTCCGCGATCGCTCCCTCAAAAAGGCCAACCAGCGGGCTGGGGCGAAACTGATCGGCAACAGCCACGACATCCTGCATGCGCTGTGCCTTGCGGAAGGCGCGCACAAAGCGTTCGCTCTGCCCGCGAGCCCGTTTGATGATGGACCACTTGGAAAGAATGACGGCCCACGAGACCACGCTGAACACGAGAAGAATTCCCAGCACAGTTTTTGCAACCGCACCAGTTTGCAGGACGAGATCGACTATTTCGCCGCCAACAAAAGAAAGGAGGACGGTAGGCAGATGCATTGATCTTCGATAAAACCCCTGTAAGAATTATATCCCCGCGGTGACGGCTGCCGCGTCGGGGTACCGCATCGGTCAATGCGGAAATGTCCGCAGCTCGCACCCGACGGAAACTCTCCGAACGGATTCGCCATTCGGCGGCTAAGAACCGGGAATCTCCGCCTCTGCGATATTAGAGTACGCACTCTCCTCACCTTGGGAGTTGACCTCAGTCGCCGCATAGTAATAGGTCATTCCACCTTCAACCGACGTGTCGGTATAAGCGGGCGACCCGTCGAGTGTGGAATTGAGTTTTGTATATGGTCCGCCTTGGACGGTCGAGCGGTAGACGTTAAATCCAACGTAGTCCTGGTCTCCCGGCACCCAGGAGAGAGCGACGCTATGCGAACTCTGGTTCACGCCTGTCCCCCCCAGCTTCAGCATCAGAGACGAGTCTCTGCCGGTATTCTCCAGGGTGACTCTTCCGGTCGCACCTCCTAGAGTCGTCGGAGTGAAAATGAGAGGTATCTGGACGGACGCGCCGGGTTCGAGCGTCAAGGGTAAAGGAAAGGTCCCGACCGAGAACTCACTTCCCTGCACCGCGTCGGAGGTAATGTTCAGCGACTGAGTCCCGGAATTCCTGAGATTGATGTTGAAAGACTCCGAACTGCCGGTTGGCACTTTGCCAAATCCGTGCCAGCACGGGTGGCAGTCCAGTTCTTGCGCGGCGAGTGGAATTGCTGCCAGGCTCGCAAGAGCAATCGAGAGCAGAGACACGTATCCATAAGTAGATCGGGGGAAGGACTTCATGATCCCATTGTCCTTAAGCGCCCATGGTGGGCACAAAATTAGAGGGGCAGGTTCGGCACTCACTTGTGCTGCAATGTCGCCTTCGCGACGGCGTGACGTGTGCTATGCTGCGCGTGAATTGGGAGTTACCGTTTTTCCCAATCTGAAACCACAAATCCGGTCAGCAAATTAAATCCCGGGTTGGCGAGACGCTTGTGCTCTCTGAATTGCGGCTGGAAAATTACGCAGTCATTGATAACGCGGTGATCGAGTTCGCGCCCGGATTGAATCTGCTTACCGGTGAAACCGGAGCCGGCAAGTCGATCTTGATCGATGCGCTCGGACTGTTGCTCGGAGAGAAAGCCTCCGCCGACGTGATTCGCACCGGCGCCGAGCGTGCAGTCGTGATGGGCGTATTCGAGAGTGACGGCGCGATTGCAACGGCTATAGAAAACATTCTCGAAGCCAATGGATTGGACGGGGATTCCGGAGACGCATCGCTTATTCTTCGGCGCGAGATTGCGACCGGTGGAAAAGGCCGGGTCTTTGTCAACAACCAGCCGGCGACGGTTGCCGTTCTCAAATCGCTGGCGCCGCATCTCGGAGTCATTCACGCGCAGAACGAATCGATTGTGAACTTTGACGCGGCTGCGCGCCAGGCCCTGCTTGACGCTTACGCGGGAATCGAATTGCAGGAGGTGGCCGCTGCATTTTCTGGCTGGAAGCAGATTCGCGGCCGCATTGAGGAACTCGAGCGCAACGAACAGGATCGTATGCGACTGCTCGATCTGTGGAGCTTTCAGGTGCGCGAGATCGACGAAGCCCGCCTGACTGCGGGAGAAGACGAACAACTCGAAGCCGAGAAGCTCGTGCTGGCAAACGCGGAGAAGATCTACGGCGCGGCCATGAATGCGTTCGATCTGCTCTACGAGGGGAACGCTTCGACCTCGTCGAGTTTGCGCGCGGCCCAGAAGAACATCGAAGAACTCGCGCGCTTTGAGCCCAAATTTCAGGAGGCCCTCGGGGCGCTCGAATCGGCTCGCATCAGCGTGGAAGATGTTGGCGCGACTCTGCGCGACTATGCGGGCGGAATTCATGCCTCTCCCGAAAGACTGGCGGAGATCGAGGAGCGTCTGGCGCTGCTCGACCGGCTGAAGCGGAAATACGGTCCTGAGCTGGCCCAGGTGATTGCATTCGGCGAAGACGTCCGGCGCAAACTTTCGGAGATGGAAAATAAGGATCAGCTTCTGGCCGAATTGCGGACACAATGGGCAGTTTCGGCTGAGCGCTATCGTAAGGAAGCGCGCTCGGTTTCGCGCAAACGATCGGAAGCGGCGCGAAAACTCGAAAAGCTCGTGGAAACGGAGATCAACGATCTGGCCATGCGCGCTGTTTTCGCAATTGTGGTCGATGAGAACGATGCCGCCGAACACTGGACGCCGTCGGGCTTCAACCAGATTGTTTTTCGTATCGCCCCGAATGCCGGAGAGGCGATGCGTCCGCTCGAACAGATTGCCTCCGGCGGAGAACTGTCGCGCGTGATGCTGGCGCTCAAGGCGAGCGTGGAAGCGGGCGCAGGCGTATCAGGTCGAAAAAAGAACTCCGCAGCCCAGCGCACTCTGGTCTTCGACGAAATCGACACCGGCATCGGCGGCCGGGCGGCGGAGGCAGTCGGCCGTAAGCTCAAAGCTCTGGCGAAAGGCAACCAGGTGCTCTGCGTAACGCACCTCCCGCAGATCGCGACCTTCGCCGACCATCACTATCTGATCGAGAAGCGGGCGGCCGGTGGACGCACAAAAACAACCGTGCGGCTCATCACCGGCGAGGAGCGTACAGAAGAGGTGGCCCGGATGCTCTCCGGAGCGAAGCTGACCGAAACCTCGCGCAAGCATGCCGAGCAGATGATCCGGGCTAACAAGTGATCCACTCCGCGCCCGCCCACTGTGGGACCCACCGACTCAGGCGGCGCAACATTCAAAAAGTCTTCATCGCCAGCGTAATCACCGCACTCCCTCGGGCTAACGCCGAGCCGTGTTCGGCACTTCGACCCCGCCTTCAATCTTCGGGATGCCGAAGTGTCCGCCGAGATGAGTCAGGTCGACGGGGCTGATCGAGCCACTCACGAGAAAAAAATCAACCTCGCTCGATCGCGCGACCAGAATCGCGACGTTGCTGACGGCATTGTTCTCCAAGCGCACCCAAAGGTCGGTCACGCCTTGCTCGCTGTTTTTCTGGTTCTTATTCATCACCTGCTTCCAACCCGCCTCGCGGTACTCCTCCCGGATCGACTCGATCGCCTGAGTATCAAACGTGGCGGCCGGAGTGTAGCGGAAGTCGTGCACGGAAATGCCGCTGATCCCAGCAATCACGCGCCTCAGATCTTCGTTGCCGGAATCGAGCTTCGACGCCAGAACCAACATGGAGTGATCCAGCGTGAACTCTGTCTTGGATGAAGCTGCCTGGCGCAGTTCATCGATACCGCGCGGCAATAGCTCGCGCGTAGAGGGAAGCACGCTGGTCTGCGCGTTGGCGAGCACCGCCGTAAGAGCGATTATTAGAACAGCCACTGCCAACAGAAGAGAATTCTGGAAAAGCTTCATGTCGCGCCTCGGAATTCTAAAACTCAAACAACATTCGTACGGACGATAGTTGGACGCGAACTGGCCCACCTCGTGAGCCAGTCCAAGTCGGAACAAACCCGGCAGAGCGAGATTAGTTGTGAGAATTCTTGCTGATCGTAAGAGGCTAAACCGCGTCAGCCGCCGCCGACTTGGCCGCTATGACGCCAATCGATCGCAGCGTAACCCAATCCGTCTGGACACTTTCCCATCCCTGGATCAGGAACCCATAGGATTCGAAGAGTTGGCGGATGCGCGGACGCGTCCACTCCGCAATTTCCTCGAGGATCGGGACCAGCGTCGCCAGCGCGTTATCGCTTAACACCGTGCGCTTGGCAATCTGGGCCACATGCTTCGACTCCGAGACCGCGATCGTAAACCCTTCATGACGGTTCACGTGCAGCATGACGTGAATATCCGAACTGCCGTCGCCGACATACACAACCCGATCCAGCGGCACACCAAGTTCTTCCGACAGTTGCTCGAGGCGGGCCACCTTGCCATAACCGGCCGTCGCGCGCACCAGGCTTTCGATTTCGCCGCTTGCGGTGTATTCAAACTCAGTCCCGAAGATGTGGTCTCGCGGTACGATGCCTTCCAGCGCCGACTGAATCACTTCGACGGGCGCGGCCGAGAGTACGTAAAAATCGAAATGAAATCCATCGATCTTCCGGTCCAGAATCTCGTAGACCTGCTTGATATTTTCCTTGAGGCGAATCCTTTTGCCCACCGCGACAAGATCGTCGCGCCGCACGCGCGAGCGAAACTCAGGATCGTGCAATAACAGGTAGGAGAGTTCGGCGCCCTGCTGAACCAAGTTCAGCTTCACCATGCCCTTGATCTTGCGCTCAAATTCTGCGACAGAAATCCCCACCAGCTCGCTCAGAACGTAACCTGTATCGTTGAAGGTCAAGGTCTGATCGAAGTCGCTGGCGAACAAATAGTGTTTTCTATTTTTACTGACCATGCTCTATCTTAGATTCATATGTAGGTTAACGGACCATAAAATTTCCCTATCACACTGATCGCCGTCGCCCCACTCTTTCCCTAACGCCTTGAAAACAAGGTTAGAACCGTATTGCCCGTGGCAGATTTTGCGTGTAGCCTCATCCTAGTCGTCGTCATAAAGCTCGCACCTGAGGATTCATCATGACCAAAAGTGTAAGTGATCATCTGAATAATGATGCGGACCGTGAAAAGGGCTCCCGCGAGCCCGATGAACGCAATCAACTCGGAAACAATTCCATGCGAGGCCAGCTTTCCCACCGCGACAAAAATCCGCTCGTCGAAGGGGCCGACAGCGACTTTCCCGAGCCCGGCTTCAGCCCCGAGCATTCATTCGAGGGAAAATTAAGCGGAAAAAAGAAACAACCTCAGGAGTGAAACGAAGAAGGTCATATTGCAAAAGCTTAAGCCGGTCCTCGCCTCCAACCGGCTCATCGTCCGAACTTCGATCCCGTTAAGTGCGATCCTGCCAATCTACATCAACTCTTCCATGCACTTGGCAAGTGCTTCCCGGCTCGGCCGAACCATCGACTCCGGCAAAGTTGCCAGCGGCTGGTCCGTCACGTTCAGCATGTCCACAAAGCTTGGCGCCTTGGCATTGATATAAAACACGCCGGTCAGCACCTCACCTTTGGCGTGCGATTCCATCAGCCGCTGCACGGCGTGGATCTTGTCGGTCGGGTCGTAATCCTCCTCTAGCTTCTTCAGCCGCAGGCTTGACCCGTCGTGCATGGTCACTTCCATCGTCGTTCCCGGATCGTACTCGACATTGATCTCTTCAAATGCCGGCACGAAGCTGACTTCCTGCAACACTTCCTCGTGCGCCTGCATGTACTTGTACGATTTCGTCGAGCCCTCATGATCGTTGAACGTGACGCACGGCGAAACCACATCCAGCATCACGGTGCCGTTGTGCGCAATCGCCGCCTTCAGCATCGTGTGCAGTTGTTTCTTGTCGCCGGAGAACGACCGCCCCACAAACGTCGCGCCCAGCTGAATCGCCATCGCGCAGGTGTCCACCGGCGGCAGGTCGTTCACCACGCCGCTCTTCAGCGTCGATCCCAAATCCGCCGTCGCCGAAAACTGTCCCTTCGTCAGCCCGTAGCAGCCGTTGTCTTCAATCACGTAAATGATCGGCATATTGCGCCGCATCAAGTGCACAAACTGCCCCGCGCCGATCGAAACCGTATCTCCGTCACCCGTCACACCCAGTGCGAGCAGATTTCTATTCGCCAGAATCGCACCCGTCGCCACCGACGGCATGCGTCCATGCACCGAGTTGAAGCTGTGCGAACGGTTCATGAAATACGCCGGGCTCTTCGATGAGCAGCCGATGCCGCTGAACTTCGCCACCCGCTCCGGCTTCACGCCCATCTCATACATCGCGTCGATAATGCGCTCCGAGATCGCGTTGTGCCCGCATCCCGCGCACAGCGTAGTCTTACCTCCGCGGTAGTCAACTACCTGCAACCCAATTCGATTCGTCTTCGGCGTCGGAGTCGGCGTCGTTGTGGTTCCCATTTACTTGCCCTCCATCATCATCAGTTCGTCGGTGACCGACCGCGCATCGATCGGCAGTCCATGAATGTGGCAGATTGAGCGCAACCGCGGCGTCAACTCCGCCTTGATATCGAGCTTCAGCAGGCTTGCCATTTGCCCGTCGCGATTCTGCTCCACGACGTAGGTGCGATCATGATTCGCGATAAAATCGTGCACCTCGCGCGTAAACGGATAAGCCCGCAACCGCAGATAATCCGTCTCCAGCCTGTGCTCGTTCCGTAGCTGATCTCGTGCCTCGACCAGTGCGTAGTGTGAAGTTCCGTATGCGATGATTCCGACTTTTTCCTTCCCGCTGCCCATCAACTCCGGCCGCGGCACCGCCGCCCTCGCCGTCTCGAACTTCTTGTTGATGCGCTCCATGTTGCGCTCGAAATCGTCTGGGCGCTCGCTGTACTGCCCCTTGGAGTTGTGTCCGCTGCCGCGAGCAAACCAGGCCGCCGCCGGATGATCCGTTCCTGGCAGCGTGCGATACCCGATGCCGTCTCCGTCCACGTCCTCGTAGCGTGCGAAACCACCCAGCCGCTCTAGGTCTTCTTTCGTCAATACCTTTCCGCGGTCAATTGGCTTCTCCGGATACGGAAACGGATCCGACATCCAGTTATTCATCCCCAGGTCGAGATCCGACATCACGAATACCGGAGTCTGAAATCTCTCCGCCAAATCGAATGCATCCTGCGCCATCGTGAAACACTCGATCATCGAGTTCGGAAACAGCATCAAGTGCTTCGTATCGCCATGGCTTAAGAATGCCGTCGAAAGTATGTCGCCTTGCGAGGTCCGCGTGGGCAGGCCGGTGGACGGCCCGACGCGCTGAATGTCCCAAATCACCGTCGGCACTTCCACGTAGTAAGCCAGCCCGGTAAATTCCGACATCAGCGAAACCCCCGGTCCCGCCGTCGCCGTCATTGACCGCGCTCCCGCCCATGCCGCGCCGATCACCATGCCCACCGCTGCCAGTTCGTCCTCGGCCTGCACGATCGCAAACGTCGCCTTGCCATCCGGCCCAATGCGATACTCCTTCATGTATTCGATCATCGTCTCCACCAGCGACGACGATGGCGTAATCGGATACCACGTCACGACCGTGCAACCGGCAAACACGCACCCGATCGCGGCCGCCGAGTTTCCATCGACGATGATCTTTCCCTTCGTCTTATCCATTCGCTCGATAACAAACGGATCGCGCTTCTGCAAATTTGCCGCCGCGTAGTCGTGCCCGGCCTTCGCCGCCGCCAGGTTCAAATTCGCAGCTTTCGCCTTGCTGGCAAACTGCTTGCGGATCGCCTTCTCGACCTCGGCAAATTCAATCTCCAGCAACTGCGCCGCGACGCCCACGTAGATCATGTTCTTGATCAGCTTGCGCAGCTTGGCTTCGGAGCACACCGCCGTCACCAGTTTGTCGTACGGCACGGCATAGAAATTCAGATCGTCGCGCAACTTGTTGAGCCCCAGCGGTTCGTCGTAAAGGACGCTCGCACCCGGAGCCAGAGTTCTCACATCGTCCTGCGCCGTCTCCGCATTCATTGCGATCAGGAGATCGATCTCTTTTTTTCGCCCGATGTAGCCGTCTTTATTCGCCCGAATCGTGTACCACGTGGGCAGCCCGGCAATATTCGAGGGAAAAAGATTTTTCCCCGAGATCGGCACGCCCATCTGAAAAATACTGCGCAAGAGAACCGTGTTCGAACTCTGCGATCCCGAGCCATTCACGGTTGCCACCTGAATGGTCATGTCATTGACAATGCGCTTCTGTCCCAGGTGCCCGGATGATTCCCGCGGCACAATGTCCGTAGTCGCCATTTCCCTTTGCCTTCCTTTGTTGAACCCAAATAACGTCTTGACCGGGCGCCCCAACCCGGAAGTTTGTCGAAGTGGAGAGCAGAAAACTCTTAATTATACCGCCCGCCTTCATGCCAAACGAGCAATCCCGCCATCTTTACGGATATGAATTTGGTTCCTTCTCCCGCACATTGCTCCTTCGCCGGCCAGGATGAGGTCCACGAAAAGATCGACACGCTAACAGTTCAGTGTAGCTTGCCCAGCGTCTCCGAAGATTACCTTTCGTCCAAGTCCACCTGCCGAACGGGAACGTCCCAGTGCCCTGCGAGAATCTCGAAGCGGCGCTGCTCTTCCTTGGCATAAGTTGCCTGATCCGGCCAGAGCTGTTTCTTGAGCGCATCTTCGTCAAACGGCTCGTTCGCGACGGTCGCATTCTTGAAGATGATGGTCACCCGATAGTCCCAGCGGCCATCTTCGGTCGAGTGATAACGTGGCTGATCCATCCAGACCTTAAGCATGCGGCCCATTTCGACCTCCTTCTTCAGGAGCGGATAGTGGTTCTTCCGGAAGAGTTGCAGAAATTCGTCTGCATAGCCCCATTTGGCCTTGTAGTAATACTCGACCACAAAGGGCTTGCCGGAGGCGTCCTGAGTCTCGGCCGGCAACATTGAAGGGCACATCATAAGAGCCAGTGGCAGAAGCAATAAGGTCAGTCTGGTTTTCATCCTTGTCCTCGCATGAGTCATTTCGTGTGGACCATTCTCGCATGCCATCGCGGGAGGAACCCGCCTGTGACCATGGTGTGTGCCTGCCTGAACGGTGCGCCAGTGCCGCATTAGCGGATGTTAGAATCGAGTGTGCCCGTTGATTCGCTCCGCCTGATCGCCATCGATATCGATGGCACCCTGCTCAATCCCCGGTTCCAGATCTCCGAAACAGACCTGGCCGCGCTGCGTCGGGCCCACGCGCAGGGCGTCGAAGTCATTCTGGTCACGGGCCGGCGCCACACCTTCGCTCTGCCGATCGCGCAGCAACTCGGATTTGACCTCTGGTTGATCACCTCAAACGGCGCGATTACGCGGTCGCTGGCCGGAGAGACCTTCCACCGCGATCTCCTGCCCCAAACCACCTGCCGCGATCTGATTCAGGGGATGCAAGAATTCCGCGGCCAGACCGTTCTTACCTTCGATAACGACGGCAACGGCACGATTGTCATCGAGCGCTTGCAGGAACTCGAAGGCAGCATCCAGCGCTGGCTGGAAAAGAATATGGAGTACATCCGGTTCGTGGTTCCGCTCGAAGATTCCCTGACCACCGATCCGGTGCAGGCGATGTTTTGCGGCCCGGTTGCCTTGATGCAACGGGCGCTGGCTGCGCTCGACCGGTGCGGGCTTCCGATCACCGTGCTGCGAACGGAGTACCCAGGGCGCGATCTTTCGATTGTGGACGTACTGAACGCGGAATGCTCGAAGGGCCACGCGCTTGAGAGATGGGCCGCCTATCGCGGCATTCGGCGCGAGCAGGTCATGGCCATTGGTGATAACTATAACGATATCGAGATGCTCGCCTTTGCGGGACAACCTTTTATCATGGGGAATGCGTCGCAGGAACTGCTGTCGCGGGGTTGGACGCTGACCCGCTCGAATGCCGAAAGTGGCGTTGCCGCAGCAGTTGAGTTTGCGCTCGAAGGCAAAGAGATTGGCGCGGGAATCGGTCGGGCCGATGGCGAAACGATTGAGGTCAGCCTGTAGGGTTCGTCTTCAGCAACCCTGTAATGGTTCGTATCGAGTAACGTCGTCTCGAGTAACAAAGATGATTCGCACGAGATCCAGCTCGATGAGATGCAGATCGATGAGGACACCTGCCACGATTGGTACATCCGTATTATTGTGCGTTGTCGCGCTCTGCTTCACGACGACACCAGTCTTCGCGGGTGAAGTAGCGATACTGCGCAACGGCTTTAGCATTCCGCATGACCATCGAACTGTAACCGGCGACACCACTCGTCTCTATCTCTCTGCCGACGAATCAAGTTTTACCGATGTGGCCACCGCGGACATCACAGGTTTCGAAAAGGATCTGACGTTGCCGGTACCGAGCGCAATTTCGGCGCAGCAACACGGGGCATCCTCCGCTTCCGAGCGGCCCCATGTCGATCTGGACCAGGTCGTCAATTCTGCCAGCGCCGCCTATCATCTCGATCCCGATCTCGTGAACAGCGTCATCCACGCCGAGAGTGGATTTAATTCGCACGCCGTCTCGCCCAAAGGCGCCCGCGGGCTCATGCAACTCATGCCCTCGACTGCCAATGACTTGGGCGTGAGCGACGCCTTCGATTCGGAAGCGAACGTCGGCGGCGGGAGCCATTATCTTCGTGAACTCCTGGAACGCTACGACTTTGATCTCGTGAAAGCGCTCGCCGCCTATAACGCTGGGCCGCAGCGTGTCGACCGCTACCACGGCGTTCCCCCGTTCTCCGAGACGCGCGCCTATGTTGCGCGCATCGTGCACGACTACAATCGCAAGAAGATCGCACAAGAGAAGGCGGCGCAGGACAAAGCGGCGCAGGCGCAGAAGAAACCCGCCGCTGCGGCGACTAGAACCTCCGCCCCCAGCACCCCCAGCCCTCGCGGCTCAAAACGCAGTTCCCCGGCTTCCGCTCGCTCCGTGTCAGGGCGTTCCAGAAATTCGGCGCGATCCGCCGCTCAGCTTGCCGCGAATCCACTGCCGGCCGCGTCGGCTCGTTGACCCTGGCTGCTCTGTCATTTACCTTCATCAGGGGCCTGCTCGCCGTGTTTCCGCCTCCCGCGAACGTCACACCGGATGAAAAATAGAAAATACCTTGCGTATGCGGTCGTTCTTCTCGTGCTGGTGGGACTGGTCTACCTCCAGTTCCGCACCTGGCGGAATTTCGATTGGGCCCTGCTGCTCCAATTTCACATCAAATGGCGGCACATCCTGCACGGAGTGCTCCTGATTTATTTCGCCTATTTTCTGCGGGCCGTACGCTGGAAGATTTTTCTACGTCCGGTTCGCAAGGATGCATCGATCCTCGGGCTGACTCCACCGACCGTGATCGGCTTCACCGGCCTCGCTCTCCTGGGCCGTCCGGGAGAGTTGATTCGGCCCTATTTGATTGCACGGCACACGAATCTGAGTTTTGCCTCGCAGGTTGCGGTATGGGCTGTGGAGCGCATTTTTGACGTGGGCGCTTTTACCGTGCTGCTCGTTTGTGGGATTTTCCTTCCCTCAAAGCTGCACGCCTTCGCGCAGGGTGCCCCGTACGAGGTGCGGCACTGGATTTACCTGACCGGCTACGCGCTGATCGGGCTCGTGGCCGCGCTGCTGACTGCGGCGGTATTGATGTCCTATCGTGGGAACGATATCGCGAAATGGGTCGAGAATCGTTTCTCCCACCTCGCCGAAAATCTCGGCCATCGCATCGCGACCAAAATCCGCGAGTTCACCGCCGGGCTCGATACCATTCACGGTCCTGTCGCGTTCCTCCAACTCGCGGCTGTGTCGGTGTTGATGTGGTGGGTGATCGCATTGTCTTACAAAGAAGTGACGACCGCCTACGGCGCGCCCATGGCAGCCATGAGCACGACGAAAGTCCTGCTGCTGATGGGCTCAAGCATGATCGGCTCCATGGTGCAACTGCCAGGCGTCGGCGGAGGCTCGCAACTGGCAACCATTAGCGCCATGGATCATGTGTTCCATATCGCTCCAAAAGAACTGGCGGTCAGCTGCGGCATCATGCTCTGGCTGGTGACGTTCGTCGCAGTCGTCCCTGTGGGTCTGCTGTTGGCCCATCGCGAACGTCTCTCATTGCGCAGACTTTCTGCGGAAAGCGCCAAGGCTGAGGAAGCCGAGACGGCCGGGAGAACATACTGATGGAACAGGTTCGCGAAACGCTGGACACCATCAATGCAGCCTGGCGGCAAAAGAATTTTTCTGCCATGGAGCCATTCCTCGACGAGAACATCGTGATGAAAGGACCGGGCCTGAAGGAATACGCAAAAGGCCGGCTCGCTTTCATTGAAAGCTATGCGCAGTTCATGGCGAATTCGCACGTCACCGAATACGAGGAATCTGGCAATGCCGTCGATATCTGGGGCAACGTTGCGGCCGCATCCTATGACTGGTCGATGACCTACGAGCAGAAGGGCAAAACCAACACCGACAAGGGACACGACATGTTCGTCTTCCACCGAGTCCCAAGCGGATGGGCGGCCGTGCTTCGTCTGATTTTGTTTTGATAACTTAAGTCCGGTGAAGAATTTCTCCCGCTTCGCCCTAATCTGGCACCCGAACTGCGGCCCTACCACAGCGTTAAGCTCTGCGCCACGCCAAAACCAGCTACAATAATTCTTGATCCCAACAGCACAATATTTTGGTCGAAACATCAGCGTATGAAATGTCCTTTTTGCGGCTTTGAAAATGACAAGGTAGTCGATTCGCGCGAGAGCAAGGAAGCCGACTCGATACGGCGCCGGCGCGAGTGCCTCAAGTGCGAAAAGCGCTTTACCACCTATGAGCGCATCGACGAAATCCCTTACATGGTCGTGAAGAAAGACGGGCGGCGCGAGCGCTTCGACCGCCAGAAAGTTCTGAACGGCTTAATGCGCGCCTGCGAAAAACGCCCCGTGCCCATCAGCAAACTGGAGCAGATCGTCAACGAGGCCGAGACCTTCGTAATCGAGTCTCCCGAGCGCGAGCGCAAGACCAGCGAAATCGGCGAATTGATCATGAACCGCCTGCGCCGCCACGACAAGGTTGCGTATGTCCGCTTCGCCTCCGTCTACCTCGATTTCAAGGACGTTCAAGAGTTTATGACCGAACTGAAGGATCTGCTCAAGACAAAAGAAACGGAGCCGAAAGGTAAGACAAATCGGGTCATCGGGTGATCGGACCATCTGGCCATCGAAGAGCAGCGTCGTACTCGATGGTTCTGATTTTCAGATGACCCGATGACCCGATCACCCGATGGCCCGATCGAATTTTATGTCTCATAAAGTAACTCTCATCCCTGGCGACGGCATTGGCCCCGAGGTAATCCAGGCCACCGTTCGCATTCTCGAAGCCACCGGCGTCAAATTTGAATGGGAGAGCTTCGCGGCCGGCAGCGAAGCCTTCGAAAAATACAAAGAGTACATTCCGAAAGAGCTGACCGAGTCGATTGAGCGCACTCGCGTCGGGCTGAAAGGTCCGGTCACAACGCCTATTGGGGGCGGCTTTTCGAGCATCAACGTCGAACTGCGCAAGCGCTTCGAACTCTTCGCCAACTTCCGCCCCATCCGCAACCTTCCGCACATTCCCACGCGCTATCCCGACGTCGATCTCATCATCGTGCGCGAAAATACCGAGGGCCTGTACTCCGGTATCGAGCACGAGGTCGTGCCCGGCGTGGTCGAGAGCCTGAAGATCATCACCGAGAAGGCCTCCACGCGCATCTCGAAGTTTGCCTTCGAGCATGCGCGCGCGCACAAGCGCAAGAAGATCCATTGCATCCACAAGGCCAACATCATGAAGATGTCCGACGGCCTGTTCCTCAAGTGCTCGCGCAAGGTTTCGAAGGAGTATCCCGAGATCATCTACGGCGAGCACATCGTCGACAACACCTGCATGCAACTGGTGATGAACCCTTACCAGTACGACATGCTGCTTCTCGAAAATCTTTACGGCGATATCGTTTCCGATCTCTGCGCGGGTCTCGTCGGCGGACTGGGCCTCGTGCCCGGCGCCAACTTCGGCCACGAGTGCGCCATCTTCGAGGCTGTGCATGGCTCCGCGCCGGATATTGCGGGAAAGAATATTGCGAACCCGACCGCCGTTCTGCGCTCTGCCCTGCTGATGCTGCGTCACATCGGCGAAGCCGAAGCGGCTTGGAAGATCCGCAACGCCATCGACGACGTCTATCGCGATCGCGCCAAGCTGACGCGCGATGTCGGTGGCAACGCCGGCACGTCCGAATTTGCCGACGCGATCATCGCGGCGTTGGAATCGCCGCGACAGCCCGAGGCTCCGATGCCGGCCTAGTCGAGCCAAAGACAGTCGATGGGACCCACAAATTCAACTTCTCTTCCGCGGATCAAGACGGATAATCGCGGATCATAAAGCGGATATGTTGAATGTCGAGCGGATTATCGATATGGAAAAGACAAAAACATCCGCGAAAATTCGTGTAATCCGCGGCACATGAAGTTGCCTCCGACTGTCCCGCGTGGTGCTAAACTAATGCGTTCCAGCCGCGTCGGGCCTCACGGGCGCGTCTGCTCTCAGGGGATGCATGTTGAAGGAACTCGAACTTCCTTATCACCAGGGATTACACCGCTTCGCTATCTTTACCGCCTGCGTAACCCTTTTTCTCATCGTCGCCGGGGCGCTCGTCACCAGTAACGACGCCGGGCTCTCCGTTCCCGATTGGCCCACCACCTTCGGCTCCATTTACAAAATGCCGCACATGGTCGGCGGCGTGAAATATGAGCACGGTCATCGCATGGTCGCCGAGTTCGTCGGCCTGTTGACCATCATTCTCGCCGTCTGGACCTGGCGTGCTGAAAAGCGGCTCTGGCTGCGGATTCTGGCGGTTGCCGCGCTGGGCACCGTCATCATTCAAGGAGTTCTCGGCGGGCTCACAGTTCTCTTTTTTTTGCCCGCACCTATTTCCAGCGCGCACGCTGCCGTGGCGCAGACTTTCTTCTGCATCGCGGTTTCCATCGCGGTCTTTACCGGAAAGCGCTGGCTTCAGGAGCAGCCGCGCACCGAATTCGACACCCGCCGGCCAACTCTGTTCACGCTCACGCTGCTCTCCATCTTCGTTCTGTACGTACAACTTGTTCTCGGCGCCATGTTCCGCCACCACGGCATGAGTTGGTGGCCGCATGTCGTCCACGCGGGAGTGGTCGCAATCGTTCTTGCCTGGACCGCGATCCGGGCCATCTCCGTCTATTCGCAGATTGAGGCCGTCAAGCGTCCCGCGGTGCTCATGCTCGGCTTGATGGTCTCCCAGCTCTGCCTTGGATTTGCAGCCTTTGTGACGCGCATCATGTGGGGCAAAGACGCCGCCCAGCCCGAGTTGCCCATGGTGATCGCCACCGTCATTCACGTCGCAGTTGGAGCATTGCTTTTGGCGACGACGGTCGTTCTGGCGATTCAAGTGTGGCGGCATGTACCCATTTCCTTCGCCGAACCGGTGCCCGGCGGAGAACGAAAACCAGTCGCCGCCTGAGCACGTTTGGAGACGGCCATCGACTTTCCGCTCGAGCGAAGCTCGCCATCCACCTCCGCGCATCGTAAAATGGCGTGTGGCCCAAAACTCAACCGCCATCGACTTCGCGCCCGCCGATCGACCGATCGAGCCTTCCGGCCCGGCCATCATTCAGGTTCGCGACCTGATTCACCGCTATCCGAACCGCACCGCGCTCAATGGCGTCTCGTTTGAGGTTCGCCCGGCTGAACTCTTCGGGCTGCTCGGACCAAACGGCAGCGGCAAGACCACGCTCTTCCGTATTCTCTCCACGCTCATGATTCCGACCTCGGGCACGGCGATCATCGCCGGACTCGACGCCGTTCGCCAGCCGGGCGCACTGCGCCGGCGTATCGGGGTAGTCTTCCAGGCTCAGAGCGTCGATCCCAAGCTCACCGCGCGCGAAAATCTTTGGCATCAGGGGCATCTCTACGGTCTGCGCGGCCGCGAACTCAAAACACGCATCCAAGAAATTCTGACGCGAGTTGGCTTGCTCGATCGCGCCAACGATCGAGTCGAAACTTTCTCCGGCGGCATGCAGCGCCGCATCGAGCTTGCCAAGGGTCTGCTCCATCACCCCGAAGTCCTGCTGCTTGATGAGCCAACCACCGGGCTCGATCCGGGCGCTCGCCGCGATCTCTGGCAATACCTCGCAATCCTCCGCGATCAGGAGCGCGTCTCTATCATCGTAACCACCCACCTGATGGAAGAGGCCGAACGCTGCGACCGGCTGGCGATTTTGAACGAAGGCAATCTGGTCGCGCTCGGCACGCCACAGTCGCTCACGCACGAGATTGGCGGCGACGTGATTCTGCTCGAAGCTCGCGATCCAGAATCCTTGGCCACGGCGATTGCCAATAAATTTCGCGTCAAAGCCACCGTCATGGACAAACTCGTCCGTATCGAAATCGAGAACGGCCATCGCTTCGTGCCCGACGTGGTCGAGGCATTTCCGGGGGAGATTCAATCTCTGAGCGTCAGCAAGCCAACCCTCGAAGACGTATTTATTCACCGCACCGGACACCGCTTCTGGGACGAGGAGGCAGAGCGGCTGGCCGCGGAGGAGAAAGCAAAGGGGAAGAAGAAGAAACACTAGAACCTGTAATTTGTAATTCCAAGTCATAAGGCCCGCAATCACAAATTACAGATCGGAAATCACAAACTCATGGCGACTCAGACAGCAACTCTTCCCCGCACTTCGACCGCCCCAGCGTCCGCTGGCGTCCTATTACCCGCCTTCACGCTCTGGTGGCGCGAGGTCGTCCGCTTCTATCGCCAAAAAGCGCGCGTGGTTGGCGTCATTCTATCTCCGCTCTTGTTCTGGGTCGTCCTCGGCTCCGGCTTTGGAACGTCGTTTCGTTCCGGGCAAGCCGCCGGACAGCAGAATTATCTTGACTACTTCTATCCCGGCACTCTCGTCATGATCATTCTCTTCACCGCGATTTTCACCATGATGTCGGTGATCGAGGATCGCAACGAAGGCTTTCTTCTGTCGGTACTGGTCGCGCCCGTTCCGCGCGCCGCCATCGTGCTCGGCAAAGTGCTGGGAGGCACGACGCTCGCCGCCATTCAGGGTATGGTCTTTCTGGTCTTCGCTCCTCTGGTCGGCGTGCACTTTACGATCGCCTCATTCGCCTTGATCGCGCTGACAATCTTTCTGGTTGCATTCGCGCTGACGGCGCTAGGTTTCGCCATTGCCTGGCCCATGGATTCCACACAGGCCTTTCACGCCATTATCAATTTATTTCTGATTCCGCTCTGGCTGCTGTCGGGTGCGCTCTTCCCACTTTCCAAGGCTTCGGCGTGGATCCGCTGGCTGATGTATGCCAATCCTCTGACGTACGGCGTCGAGGCATTGCGCACATTGATGTATCCCGAAGCGCCCAGTTCGTTCTCGTTTGAATTTTCGCTGACAGCCTCCATTCTGACGCTCGTGCTGTTCGCTCTCTTCATGTTCGGACTCGCCTTCGTGCTGGCGAATCGGCGCACGACCAAGCCGGCAGCGTAGGAAAGTGGCCGTTGACTTTAGTCGCTGGTCAATGGTCGTTAGTCGTTGGCGGACATTGCGGATAATCTCGGGAAATCTGGAAACACCACCAAATGCCAAACGCCCCACGACCAATGACCAGTGACTCTCTCGACCTTCTCGCCCTCGCCGCACATCGTGACGACGTGGAGCAAACCTGCGGGGGAACGCTCCTCAAAATGGCCGAGCGAGGATACCGCACCGGCATACTCGACCTCACGCAGGGCGAGATGGGGACGCGCGGTTCCGCTCAAGACCGCGCCCGGGAAGCGGACGACGCGGCGCGCATCCTAAAAGTCTCCTGGCGCGAGGCGCTCGACATCCCCGACGGCCGCGTCGAAAATACCTGGGAGAACCGCCTTAAAATCGTACGCGTCCTTCGCCAGTTGCGCCCGCGAGTGCTAATTCTTCCCTACTGGGAGGGCCGTCATCCCGATCACTACACGGCTTCCGTGCTGGGATACGAGGCGGCATTCTTGTCTGGCTTGGCGAAGCTGGATCTCAGCTCTGATCTTCCAGCCTCCAACGCTCTGGAATCAGCCCGCAGCAGCGAAGACAAACCTCTCGCTCCGCACCGTCCATTCAAGATCATCTACGCCAGCCTCTACCGAGACGTGCGCCCAACCTTCGTCGTCGACATCACCGAGCAGTTCGAGACGCGCTTTGCTTCGCTGATGGCTTACAAATCGCAGTTCACCGATCAGCAGGCGGGTAGCGGAATATTTCCCGCGCAGGCCGAGATTCGCGCGCGCGTCGAATCGATGGCCCGCTTCTACGGGATGCTCGGCGGCGTCACCTACGCCGAGCCGTTTGTGCAGAAGGAAGTTGGCCTCGTGGATGACGTCCTGGCCATTCCGGTGAAGTCCATCTGAAGTGACCGGCGGCAGCCACTCCGGTGGCATAACTCTGCCGTCGATCCCAAACTCCCATCCCCTAGTTCTCCGGCGGATCCTGCATCACCGACGCGGTGTGTATCCCCTTGGCAAGTTCGGGAATGATTCCAGCCTGCACGTAGATCGGACGAATCAATCGCCGAATCGTCGGCAATTGCATCGCGAATAGCGCCGCGCCGCCAATGCAGACCGCTCCCCCGATTGTTAGTGTGCGAGGTGCCCCGATCCGGCTCGCCACCGCGCCCGCGATCAGGCTGCCAAAGGGCGCGATTCCCTGAAAGGCCATCGAATAGAAACTCATCACGCGCCCGCGTTTCTTATCCTCCACAATGGTCTGCAAAATCGTATTGCTCGATGCCAGATTCTGCATGAAGCAGAAGCCCGTAATCACCAGCAACAGCAGCGAGAGCCAAAGAAGGCGCGAGTTCGAGAAGGCGATCAGCGAGGCTCCGAAACCAGCCGCCGTCATGGGAACAACGCGGCCTAATCCCCGAACGCTCGGCCTAGCGGCGAGCGTGATCGCTCCACAAAGCGCGCCGACTCCGACCGCCGCCATCAGGAAGCCGAGCGTGTGCGCTCCGCCATGAAGCACTCTACCCGCAAAAATCGGCATCAGCGTCGTATAAGGCATTCCGACGAGGCTGATACAGGAGAGCAGCAGCAGGATCGACCAGATCGGTTGAAAACCGGTCACGTAATTCCAGCCTTCGCGGAGTTCCGCGAGCACACTGGCTTTCGCGCTCTCGATTGCGCGCGGAGTCACCGTCATCATCAGCAACGACGCGATCACAGCCATGTAGCTGAACCCGTCGATCAGGAAGCAATATCCCTCGCCAACGCCGGCGATAATCAGTCCAGCCACCGAAGGGCCGATCAGTCGCGCCGCATTCACCAGTGACGAGTTGAGCGCAATGGCGTTTCCCAGGTCCTCCGGATTCTCCACCATCTCAATGACAAAGGCTTGCCGCGCGGGCATATCGAACGAGTTGATCGCACCCTGAAACAAGTTGAGCAGGATGACCTCATGGACGGTGATGACTTTGGCGAGAGCGAGCGCGGCCAGCGCAAACGATTCGAGCATCGAGAGCGCCTGCGTGATCACCAGCACCCGATGCCGGTCCCAGCGATCGACCCAAACTCCGGCAAATGGTCCAAGAAAGAGAATGGGAATCTGTCCCGCGAAACTGACGAGTCCAAGCAGAAACGCTGAACCCGTGAGCCGATAAACGAGCCAACCGGTGGCGACGCGCGTCATCCAAGTGCCGATGAGCGAGATCCCCTGCCCGCCGAAAAACAGGCGATAATTGCGGTGGCGCAGCGCGCGAATGATCAGGTTCCAATCCATCCGGCGTTTGGGCCGCTGCGGTGCTGGCTTCTCGACCATGCGGTTTTCAGGCGATTGCGGGAGCGCTTCACTTGGATGCAAAATCCCGCTCGCATTCACGATGGTACGCGAAGCACAATGAGAAAATACTTTGGAGCGGGTTAATTTTGTCAGCGCGGAAGACCTGATGTAACAATGGCAAAGACTGCGATCGCGATCGGAAGCAATCGATGGAAAGTGTGAGAATCGACAAGTGGCTTTGGGCCGCGCGATTTTTCAAGACACGTGCGCTAGCGGCTCGCGCCTGCGGCCTGGGACGCATTCAAGCCAACGGGCAGCCGGCGAAACCCGCCCGCGAAGTTCACGTCGGCAACATGCTGCGCATCACTAACGACGCCGGCGAATTTGAAATCGAAGTCCTCGCCTTGAGCGAAGTGCGTGGCCCGGCAGCAGTGGCCCAGACGCTCTACCGCGAAACTGATGCGAGCCGCGAACTGCGCCTGAAGGCCGCAGCCGAGCGCAAGGCAATGAGGGAGTTCGAGCAACTCCCGGCAGCCCGGCCATCAAAGCGCGATCGCCGGAGGATCATCCAATTTCGCGGGCGCGCTTAAAAGGCCGTAAGAGACGGGCCGCCACACTGCACCGCATCTCTGCCCTTCGTCATCCTTTCAGATAGGGCAGCAGCTCTTTGAATGCGGGCGCGCCCGAGGACCGCAGCAGTTCGTAGATCATCATTTCCGTCGAAGAGAGAATCGCTCCGGCGGCGCGCATGCGCTCAAGTCCGATGCGCCAATTCAGTTCGGTGCGCGAGCTGACGGCATCCGATGCGACATGAACGAGGTAGCCTTCGCGGAGCGCGCCGAGCGCAGTCTGCATCACGCAGATGTGCGCTTCCATTCCGCAGAGAAGCACCGTGGTTCGCTGGCCCGGAAGTCGCTTGAGGAGGCTGCAAAACGCATCACTGCCAAAACAAGAGAACATCAGCTTATCGATCGAAGGCGTATCGGGAAGAAGCTGTGCCACTTCCGGCACAGTGTTGCCGAGACCTTTCATATATTGCGTGGTCACGAGCGCGGGAATCTTAAGAATACCTGCCAGGCGGATGAGCAGCTGCGCGTTGCGCACCAGGCGCTCTTTTTCCCAGATCGGCGGCAGAAGCTTTTCCTGAATGTCGACCACCAGCAGCGCGCACTGCTCGGGCTCAAGCGCACGCCGAGCGAGTTCCGTGGAGTCGGCGACTGTATTTTCGAACGTGATGGGCATCGAAAACCCTTTCGTCTTAATTCCTATTCATCTCAGAGAATTCTATCGTGGATGCCTCGCCGCGCGGGATCGTTCGCACTCGCGTTGCCGTCGGCACTTTTGTCACAGTAGCACCCGCTCTTTAGGTTGACCGCCATTCGGGTGGGACCATAGAATCAATGGCAAGCCGTAACAATTGCTGCCCCCTCGTTCAACGGCTAGGACACCTGCCTCTGGAGCAGGCTATCGGGGTTCGAATCCCTGGGGGGCAGCCAAACTCCTTCCACAGGTCCCAAGCCGCTGACGCAATCTCTTACACACTCTCCAGCACCAGCTTCAGGTAATTCCAGAAATCCTTTACTGAAGGAATCTCCACTCGCTCGTTGGGACTGTGCGGACTGACGATCGTCGGCCCGAAGGAGATCATCTCCATCCCGGGATATTTCTCCCCAATCACGCCGCACTCCAGTCCCGCGTGCATCGCGATCAGCTTCGCGGGTTCGCCAAAAAGTTTCTTGTGAACCTCCTGGCACTTGCGCACAATTTCGCTATTCGGCTCCGGCTTCCAGCCCGGATATTTCCCCGTGTGCTCGATCTCAAATCCCGCCAGTCGGCAAACCGTTGCCACCATGCGCGCCGCCGACATCATGCTGCTCTCAATGGCGCTCCGCTGGCTCGTGACGATCTCGACCACGTCGCCCTTCGTCGTGATTGTCGCAAGGTTCGTCGATGTCTGCACCAAGCCGGGAACATCCGGACTCATCGCCTGAACGCCATGATGCAGGCTCGCGAGCAGCGCCACCGTTTGTTTCGCATCCTCGGCACCGAAAACTTTTGCCGGGCGCTCGGCTTTTTCGGCCGTTATCTGAAGTCCCGAATCAAATCCTCCCAGGTCGGTTTTGTAGCCGGTTTCCGCCGCGCTGACCAGCGCTTTCAATTCGCTTTCTTTCCCCGGATCCGCCACCACCACCGCCGAGGCCTCGCGCGGTATCGCATTCTGCGCGCTTCCCCCGTTGATCGCGGTGATCTCCACCGGAACCCGTTCAAGTAACGCTTGAAGCACTCCTCCAAGAATGCGGAGCGCATTGCCGCGTCCCTGATGGATGTCGACTCCCGAGTGGCCGCCCTTCAGACCTGAAACCTTAATGCGCCATGCCGATCCAGCGCCAGCCGGCCGTAGCGCCACCTTGCGTCGAGCGGTAGTTTTAATCCCACCCGAGCACCCGATACAAAGCGTCCCCTTATCTTCATTATCGAGGTTCAGAAAATATTTCGACTTCAGCACTCCCCCGGGAAACTCCGCGGCGCCAGTAAGCCCGGTCTCCTCGTCAATAGTGAAAGCAAACTCCAGCGGCCCATGCGCGATATCCGTGCTTTCCATCACCGCGAGCGCTGCCGCCACGCCCACTCCGTTATCGGCGCCCAGAGTTGTGCCGTCGGCCTTCAGCCAGTCTCCGTCCTGGACAATTTTGATCGGGTCGGTATCGAAGTTGTGCGCCGTGCCCTCGTTCTTTTCGCAGACCATGTCGAGATGTCCCTGTAGAAGGGCCATGGGAGCCCCTTCGCGTCCCGGCCTCGCCGGTTTACGCACCACTAGATTCCCGGCAGCATCTTGCACCGATTCGAGGCCCAGTTGATTGGCCAGCCCTCGCACATACTCGCGCGCAGCCGCTTCCTTAGTCGATGCGCGCGGCGTCGCCGCCAATCGGTCAAAGTGCTTCCATACCGCCTTCGGTTCCAGGTTCTCGAGTACTGGGATCATGACACGCTCCGTGATGAATTATGAGGTACCAACCATCGTACAGCGTCAACGGAGATGCTCGCACTCTCTGCGTGCGCTACAGTTTGCCGTTAACCGTCGCTGCGCAGGTAGTCTGAACATTCCTTCCGTTTGCTCACCTCCCCGGGTGAGTAAAGTCACTGATTACCGCCGCATCCCCATGTAAACATCCAGGCATTCATATCGTTTGAGGAGTGGATGCCGAACCTCAGAATCTTACGGATCTCCGGATGTCTGCTGCTTTTCGTCACCATATTCAGCCGAGCCTATGCCACCGAGAATGGCGGCAGCGTCTACCCAGTCGGAGTGGAAACTGTACTGACCGGTATACAGCCTCGCCCGGGCGAAACCCGGCTCTACGAGTACACCGTCTTTTATGCGGCCAATGAGTTTGACGGCGCGAAGGGCAAAAGCGCGATCCCGGATTTCCGCCTCCGGCTGTTCGCCAATGCCATCAAGGTGACACACAACTGGGGAGCCCATTTCCTGGGCGGCACCGTGGAAAGCCAGATCGGCGTCCCCTTCGTCTACGAACATCTGCACACGCAGGCGGGTAGCTCGAGCCAGTTCGGCCTCACTAACGTGAACATCATTCCCATCAGTGTCACCTATCAACACGGCGATGTGCACTGGTATTACGAGGCCGACATGTTTCCCGCCGGAGCCGGGTATTCAGCCACGCAAGCCGTCAACATTGGGCAGCACAATCTGGCGGTCGCGCCGGTCGCCGGTTTCACTTATCTTCCCCGCCAGGGCAAAGGGGAAATCAGTTCGCGCTTCATGTACATCTTCAACGGCTATAACAAAGCCACCGACTATCACAGCGGCAACGAATTTACGTGGGAATATAACGCGGCTTATGAAATCTCAAAAAAGATGGCAGCCGGCTTTAATGGATTCTTCTACCAACAAACCACGGACGATTACCAGCGCGGATCTCTTTATCTGAACGGTTTTCGCGGACGCGACTTCGCGCTAGGACCGCAACTACGATTCCCGCTCGGGAAACATGGCGGCCTAGCCGTCAAGTATTACCGCGACACACTGGTTCAAAACAAGCCCTGTGGCAACGCCTTCTGGTTCCAGTTCTCCATGCCGCTCGGAAAGCATACTTCCTAACTCCCGCCGCAACTTGTCTGAGCGAGGGAGTTCCTCTGCAATAAGGCCGTCGGGTGATCGGCTCATCGGCTCATTGAAGGTCCACCGCTCACAGCTCCTGGGTTTTCAGATCGCCCGATGGCCCGATCACCCGATGACCCGATCACCGTTGGCCCGATCTTTTTTCACCCGCAGATCCGCCCCAGTCATCTCCCCCGGCTCCGCCACTCCCAGCATCCCAAGAATCGTCGGAGAAATATCTCGCAACGACCCGTTCGGCTTTAGCGTGTACTTACTCGCATCTTCCGCGATCACGATAAACGGCACCGGATTCGTCGTATGCGCCGTATGCGGCCCGCCCGTCGCCGGATCGATCATCATCTCGGCATTCCCATGATCGGCCGTAATCAGCATCGCCCCGCCCTTGGCCCGCACCGCCTTTTCGATCTCTCCCAGGCAAGCGTCCACCGTCTCCACCGCCTTCACCGTCGGCTCAATCTTTCCCGAATGCCCCACCATGTCGGCATTCGCAAAGTTGACAACGATCACGTCAAACGTCCCGTCATTCGTGGCTTTCACTACAGCCTCAGCAACTCCAGCCGCGCTCATCTCCGGTTTCAAATCATAAGTTGCCACCTTCGGCGACTGGATCATCACCCGATCCTCTCCCGGAAACGGCTGCTCCACCCCGCCATTAAAAAAGTAAGTAACGTGCGCATACTTCTCCGTTTCCGCCACGCGCAGGTTGCGCATCTTCTGCGCGCCCATCACGTTCGCCAGAATGTTGGCCATCGACTCGGGCGGAATCACCACCGGCAATGAAAAATTCTTGTCGTACTGTGTCATGCACACATACTTCAAATTCTTCGGCACCCGATCGCGCGGAATCGCCGCATCCAACTCAGCCGCCCCCGGCAGATCGCTGCCGCCCTTCTCATTCAGATTGCTGTTGCGGCAAAGCGCCCGCGTAATCTCGCGCACCCGATCCGCCCGAAAGTTAAAACAAATGCACGAGTCATCTTCCGAAATCCTACCCAGCGGCTCGCCCCGCGAATCCGTGCCCACAAACGGCATCACAAACTCGTCCGTCACACCCTTGTTGTAAGATTCCTTCATTCCCTGCACCGCATCCGTCTGCGTTCCGCCCTCACCCTTGCCGAAAACCATCGCCTCGTAAGCCTTCGAAACCCGCTCCCAGCGCCGGTCTCGGTCCATCGCATAATAGCGCCCATTCACCGTTGCAATCTTGCCGCAGTTATATTCGCGCATCTTCTGCTGCAACTGTTCCAGATATCCCGCGCCATTCGTCGGCAAGGTATCGCGTCCATCCATGAAGGCATGCACAAACACGCGCTCTAATCCCTGTTGTTTCGCCATCTTGATCAGCGCATAAAGATGTTCCTGCCGCGAGTGCACGCCGCCATCCGACACCAGCCCAAACAAATGCAGCCCGCGCCCGCTTGTCTTCGCATGTTTCATCGCATCGAGCAACACGGGATGCGAAAAGAACTCGCCATTCTGCACCATCAAATCGATGCGCGTGATGTCCATGTGCACAATGCGTCCAGCCCCAATGTTCAGATGCCCAACTTCGCTGTTGCCCATCTGCCCCTCAGGCAGCCCCACAAAAGGCCCCGAAGTATGAATCAAGGTATTCGGATACTCCCGCAGCAGCCGGTCATAAGTAGGCTTCCGTGCCAGCGCAATAGCGTTAGCCTTAGTTTCAGCGCGATATCCCCAGCCGTCGAGGATGATAAGGATGAGAGGTTTAGGACGGGACAAAGGCAGCTCCTGAACGACGGGCCGAATCAGTTTCGGGCCATGGCCGATTGGGTACTAATGGGAAAATATAGAAAAGTGTTGACGCGTAAGCTTACTTGTTGCCTTCATTGCCTGTTGCCTGAATGCGAGTTTCAAGATCGCTCATCATCGTCTGAATCTTCGGTTGGATGTGCGAATAGGAAACGCGCGTCACCTCATTCATCATCGCCGGCATCTCTTTGAGTACCTTCTGCCCGACCGGCGAAGAGTAAAAGGCAATGATCTGCTGGAGATCGGACTCGGTAAAGTGACTTTGATAGATCGGAATTACGTCTCGGATCTCGTCGTCAATCGGATAGCTGGCGAATAATGCACTCATCTCATCAGCGACAATCTTCTCGTACTGCGCCTTCTGTTCCGCTGTCGATTCCGGAAGAGACTTCACAAACATGTCGTGACTGACTGACTTGATCTCATTTTGTTGGGTTTCTCGCATGCTCACGATGCGTTGCCGAAGCTGCATCACATCCACAAAGCGCTCGACCTCAGTCCTCGTGGGGCGGAGGTTACTCGTTGGAGAGGTAACCGGAACGGTCTTTTGGGCGTTCGGCGAACAAACCGGAATCGAAGCCAGAAGGAACGACAAGAGAATCTGCCTCACGCGTAGCTCCTTGAAGTCGCCTTAAAAGCACAGGCGCAATCGGGGAAATTATATCCTTCAATCACCAGATCACTTCAACAGGATAGCGCGCGAACAACGGGTCGGCGGTAACGATCGGCCATCCCTCTTCGATGCTCTGCGCAATCAACAAGCGGTCGAACGGGTCGCGGTGATGGAGCGGCAACGATTCGACACGCAAGACGTGGCTCGGACTGACGGGCAAAAGTCGAACATGGTTGGAACTGAGTTCCCCCGTCAAAAAGGAACCGGCTGGCTCCGGCAGCGACAACGAGAGCCTTCCCAGTTGCGCTTTCTGAATCGCCTCCCACAAGCTCACTACACTCCACCACAAGTCCGATGAGGCCATAAGGCTCCTCGCTCGCGGAGACAGACGCTTCTCCTCGGCAATCGCCCAAATAAAGGTATGGGTATCGAGCAGGACTTTCATTTCCAGAACAAATCTTCGACCTCTTTCGGAAGAGGGTCATTGAAGTCGTCGGAGATAAAGATTTTCCCTTTGGCCGACCCGAACTTGAAATTACCTGTTGCCGACTTGATCGGCACCAGTTTGGCGACCGGTTTTCCCGCCTTGGCGATAATCACCTCTTCGCCAATAGCGACTCGCTCCAGCAAGCGCGAAAGGTTAGTTTTGGCTTCGTGAATGTTGACTTCCATATTTCGCAGAATAGACTAAGGCCTTAGCTAAGTCAATACGGCGGTTGGCCTGCTATAGGTCATTTATTTTCTTTTCCTTAGCCTCTATAATTCAGCGCCCCCAATCCCAAAAACCGCGCCGCATCCCCCAACTCCTCTTCAATCCGCAGCAACTGGTTGTATTTCGAAACCCGGTCCGTCCGCGACGCCGATCCCGTCTTAATCTGTCCCACACCGGTCGCCACCGCGAAGTCCGCAATAAACGCATCCTCCGTCTCGCCTGAGCGATGCGAAATCACCGACGTATATCCATTCCGCCGCGCCAGATCAATCGCATCCAGCGTCTCGCTCACTGTCCCAATCTGGTTCAACTTGATCAGAATCGAATTCGCAATTCCCTCATCGATCCCGCGTCCAAATATCTCGATGTTCGTCACAAAAATATCGTCGCCCACCAGCTGAATCTTCCCGCCCAGCTCTTTCGTCAGCGCCGCCCAGCCCTCCCAATCGTTCTCCGAGAGCCCATCTTCCAGCGACACGATCGGATAATCATTCACCCACTTCGCATAGAACCGCACCATGTCGTCCGAGCTCTTCGCCGACTTGTCCGATTTCTTGAACACATACTTTCCATCCTGATAAAACTCGCTCGCTGCCGGATCCAGCGCAATCGCAATCTCCTCGCCCGGCTTATACCCCGCCTGCGTGATCGCCTCCAGCACCACCTCAATCGCCTCCACATTCGACTTTACCGATGGCGCAAATCCGCCCTCGTCGCCCACCGCCGTGTTGTAGCCGCGCTTCTTCAGCACGCCCTTCAACGTATGAAAGACTTCGACGCCCCAGCGCAGCGCCTCCGAAAACGACGGCGCGCCCACCGGCATCACCATAAATTCCTGGAAGTCGACGTTGTTATCCGCGTGCGCCCCGCCATTCAAAATATTCATCATCGGCGTCGGCAGCACGTTCGCCCCCGCCCCGCCAAGATATCGGTAGAGCGGCATCTCATACGCATTCGCCGCCGCCCGCGACGCCGCCATCGACACTGCCAGAATCGCGTTCGCGCCCAGCCGGCCTTTATTATCCGTCCCGTCCAGCTCAATCATCTTCGCGTCCAACCCGCGCTGGTCGGCCGCATCCAGGCCCGCAACCGCTTCGGCGATCTCGCCATTCAGGTTCTCGACCGCCTTCAGCACGCCCTTACCCTTGTAAACCTTCTCGTCGCCGTCGCGCAGTTCCACGGCTTCGTGCTCGCCGGTCGAGGCGCCGCTCGGCACAATGGCGCGTGCATTCGCTCCGCCCTCCAAAAAAACTTCGGCTTCAACAGTGGGGTTCCCGCGAGAGTCCAATACCTGCCGTCCGCGAATGTCAGCAATCGATGTTAATGGCATGAATGCGTCCTCTTTCATGATCGGATCATCGATGTTCGGGCCATCGAATCGCTAGCCCGGACTGCGGTGAAAGGATCGGTTCTAACAGCTTGATTGATCGCGCGAGCGCCTCGCGCTGAGAAGGCAAATTATATCGGAGCAATGAGCCACCGGCCTGTGAGCTGTGAACATCGATTTGGGTTACGCGTTCGTTATGGCCTTAGCCTGAACCAAACGCACCGTGCTGACCGCGAATTCCCGCCCGTACAAGCCCCAAAAAATGATTTCGCGTTCCGCCGCAATCCGTATACTCTGCCCAAACGGAGAAAACGCGCGTGTGTTTTTCAGCGACCATCAACTTTGTGGGCAGCGGTGTTCTGGCCTCCGCCGGTGTGGTCACCCTCACCCGCGTAAAGCATCGCCGTGAGTTCCTTTTCGCCGCCCTGCCCATGCTCTTTGCGATCCATCAATTCATCGAGGGCTTCGTCTGGCTCGGCCTCGATGGAACTCTCTCGCCCGCCGTCACACATGACATGGGCGCGGCCTTCATGCTTTACGCCCAGGGGTTGCTCCCACTCCTATTGCCTCTCAGTGTGTTTCTGTTCGAATCCGACCGCAAAAGCCGTCAGCGCATGCTGGCCTTCGTCATACTCGGTGGCGCAACCACACTCTATATTCTCTGGGGGTTAACGGCGTTCCCGACCGATGTGTATGTTCAGGGCAAGAGCATCGTCTACATGAACCAAGCCACCAACAACACGGCGGTGGGAGTGCTCTATGTGATTGCAACCTGTGGCTCGCTCTTCTTCTCCAAGATCAGAATGATGGTGCTCTTCGGCGTGGCCAATCTGGTGATATTGCTGACCGTAATGGAAGTCCGGCGCTACGCCTTTACCTCCCTGTGGTGCGCGTATGCCGCCGTCGCGAGCGTGATCATCCTCGCCTACTTCTGGAAGAGCATGGCAGAGCGCCCCTTCAAATACGCCAAGGGCTAATTCTCGGCGCGGATCGGGTCTACAACATCAACAGAGAATCCAGAACCACCGAGGGTCGAAAGCATCGTGAGGTCATCCGCCTTCGAGATATTCCTTCGTGTGACAGTGCCCTTAGCAGGCTGCGGAAAAGGTCGCGTCGCGCTCGATCTTGGGTGGCGCAGCGCCGCGATAACTGCATTGCATCGAATACGGCTTCAGCCGCTGAGGCGACAACCCTCGCCCAATACCGACTCTTTCCGCATTCTGTTAGAG
Source organism: uncultured Acidobacteriaceae bacterium (assembly GCA_963841945.1). Lineage (GTDB taxonomy): Bacteria > Acidobacteriota > Terriglobia > Terriglobales > Acidobacteriaceae > Acidiflorens. The sequence continues at coordinate 159,281 of CAWJFC010000006.1, read as the reverse complement.
GTTAACGTCGGTTGAAGCTTCCCTAATCGAGTCTGTGCGACATCTACTCCGTTGACTTCGCTGGTCCGCCCCGTACCACGCCCGTTATTGTCCCGAAATTTCGCCTGACTTAAAGTCGATCTCAAGTTGATCGTGACGTGAAGGACCGCACTGACACTCTCGAGATCGGCTCGAAGGCGCCGGATTTTTCGCTCTCCGCGGCCAACTGCGACGGCGCGTTCATGCTTGGCGGATTCCTTGCGCAAGGACAAAGCCCGCTCATCCTCGAGTTTCTGCGCGGTACCTGGTGACCGAATTGCGTCAAGCGCATGGCTCAGTTCGAGTCGCTAAAGTCGGAGATCGAAGCGGTGGGCGCGCAACTGGCCTTCATCGCCGCCGAAAAGCGCGACGGCGTCTGGAAGCCGGGAACGTTTTTGCGGAAGCATCCGGTCTCGTGGCCGTTTTTGCTCGATGAGGATCGAACCGTGATTAAGGCTTACGGGCTGCACAATCCGCTGGCGCTTGATGCCTTCAACATAGCGCATCCGGCAACGCTTGTGATCGATTCAGCGGGCACAGTTCGTTACCTCTATCGCGGCGCGAACCAGTTTGACCGCGCGCCAATGAACGATGTGCTCGCCGCGGCACGCGCAGCCAGAATTCCGAACGCTGTGGGTGAACTCTGATTTATGGTGCAGGCTCTTGAACGGCGTGATTGCGCTTTTGGGTGATGCGATTTGGCTGTCGTGATTTGGCTGATGTCACTTGGTTGCCATGATTTGGCAGCGTGATTTGCTGCGTGATTTTGGCGGCGTGATTTGGCTGATGTGATTTGCGTGATGTGATTTTCGCCGGCGTGATTTTGGGTGGCGCAGCGGTTTACCGCTGCGATTAGCCGTCTGTCTTGATTTGGGCTTCAGCGCCCTGAGGGCGCGCGGCGGACTTTTCGGCCAATGACTTTAGATTTCAACAACTCGGCCCAACGACTTTAGGAGGTTCCATGAAAAGACTTTTTCTTCTCACTTGCTTCTGGCTCCTGGCCTCTCTCGCCGCCGCGCAGACTTCCCTGCCTACCGGCACGGCCGTCAAGATGAAACTCGACACCACCCTCGCCACCTTCAGTTCCAAAGCCGGCGACTCGTTCTCCGCCCGCGTCATTGAGCCCGTCGTCATGGACGGCAAAACCGTCATCCCCGTCGGCGCCACTATCGAGGGCCGCGTCACCAAATCGACCGAGCCACGCCGCATCGCTGGCAAGCCGACCATCGCCATCTTTCCCGAAAACCTCATCCTCCCCGACGGCCAGCGCTTCATGCTCAACGCGACGCTCGTCGACACCGACCGCGGACACGGCACTGACGTCAACACCGAGGGCCAATACAAAGGCGCCGGCCACGACGGCAAAGACCTCACCGAAATCGGCATGGGCACCGGCGGAGGCATGTTGATCGGAGGCCTCATCGGCGGCGCCAAGGGCGTCTTCATCGGCGGAGCGGTCGCCGCCACGGTAACCGTCAGCCACTGGCTAGGCAAGCATCGCTCAGCCACGCTCCCCGCCGGCACAGAACTGGTAATGGAGCTGAATCGCCCAATGGTGATGACCGCTCCAGTATCGGGACAGTAGAAGCGGCCGCGCATCCTTGGCATTAGTCCTCGGTCCTTCGCAAAAGCATCCGAGGCAAGAATTAAGAAGGGTTGCGAAGGACCAGGGACAAGGAACGAAGGACAACCAGTCCTAACCATCAGCGAACGACGATAAGCGAAGAGCGATTAGCGGGCGTCTCTATCCCCCAACAGCCATCAAATCTTCCTCCGCCAAAAGCTCTAACTCGATCCATCCCTCCAGCGGCAGAGCATCTACCGGCAGCCGGTTCTCCCAGAGGCTAAACCGCAACCGCAGCCGCGTCGTCAGTGACTCCGCGCTCTTCGCTCCACGAATCTTCTCCAGCCCCAGCGGAGCCGCCAGCAGCCACGTCAGCGGCAGCCGGAATTCAAACACTCGCACCAGCGCCACCCGCGCCCCATTCTCCGCCGGCTCACGCCCCGCTTTCTCCGAACTCGCAATCTCACCCTCAAACGTCTGCGTCACCTTCCACGACTGAATCTTCTGCTCGACCACGCTCACATCCAGCCGCAACTCCCGCCGCGGACTCGCCCCGCTTTGCGCCCACGACTCCACATTTACCACCAGTTCAAACGGATCTTCCGGAACCCGGCCCGCAAAATCCAGCCGCCCATAAACAAATTTTTCGTCGATGCCCGCATACACGCCATCCATCAAAAACTGCTTGCCGTGCATCGACCCCGACCGCTTGTCGGCCGTGTGTCCCGCCGCCCCCATCCACTCAAAGTACCGCACCATGTCGCCCGTAATGCGCGGATGTATGTACGCGCTCTGCCGCGTGAACTCCGGCCGCGACACCTGTCCCGTAATCGGCTGCGCCAGATAATCCGGCGGAACTCCGCCCAGCGCCTGATACACATTCGACAGATGCTTGCGATAAAGCTCATCAAAATCCCGGTCATTCGCCGAATGATGCTCCGGCCCGTACCACCAGTTCCAGTCGCTGCCCTCCGCGATCAGAATCTCTTCCCATGCCAGCTTGCGCTGCGCTTCGGTCGCCGCAGGGGCGGCCTGGGTATAGAACTCGCGCGCGTCGTAGAGATAATCCCAGGCCTTGTTGTCTTCGGGCGCGCCGATCCACACATTAAAATTCGCGTTGATCCACGAGCCCGGCACCAGCGATCGAAGCATCGCCTTATTTTTATGGCGCGCAATCGCCTCGCTCACCGTGACCGCTTCGACTTGCGAGTCATTCTGTAGCGCTTCGTAGAACCTGCGCAGGAACTCGCGGCCCGAGTGCGGATAGTATTCCCAGGCATTTTCGCCATCCAGAATGATCGGCACCATCGCGTCCTGCCCCGCGTTAACGATGGGTTTGGCCGACTCCTTGATCTTGTGAATCAGATTATTTGCCGCGTCCTGCGGCGGCATTCCGGAATATACAAATCCAATCAAATCCGAAAGCGTGTGGTCGCGGAAGATCATGTTCATCTCCACGTCCGCGTTCTCGTAGCGATAAATCGTGTAGAGCCGATGCGCCAGATCGGCATTCAAATAGCCGTAGCCGTCACGCGAGAAGAACAAACCCAGGCTGCGGCCGAGCACGCCTTCGTCGGTCGCCATCCACTTCACGCCCAGCTTATGCGCGATGCCCAGCACCTCTTCTGAAACGCTGCCCTCCGACGGCCACACGCCCTGCGGCCGCGCCTTAAAAACTTTTTCGTGCAGGTCGAGCCCGCGCTGCAACTGCTCGCGTGCGTCTTCCGGATGCCGGTAGCGATTCCGTGGCAGCGGCAGTCCGGGCGTCGAAACCGCGCCCATGTTCGTGTCGCAAACCAGTGGCAGAATCGGATGGTAGAAGGGTGAGGTCGAAATTTCGATCGAGCCCTTAAGCGCCGCCGCCGTGTGCGCCGGCAAGACCCGCGCCAGCAACTCGCGCTCGCGAGCCATTACCAGCTGCTGGTCGTCCAACGAATAGTTGCGGCCCTTCCGGATCAGCGCCGCAATATCTTTTTCCTCCAGGAAAAATTCGTCGAACCAGCCAATCTGCGAAAGCACCTGCAAATCGGTGAAGTCCTGCGGCAGAAAATACTTCTCGGCCTTTTCCGCGATCGCTCCCGCGCTCCGAAATTTCTCGAACAGCTCCCCGTACCGCGGATAACGCCCAATCACGTTCGTCGGATGCGCCTGAAATAGATACTGCAAGGCAAAACGGCGCTCCTCCAGCGTCAGGTCTTTCGCCGGACACGCCGCCACTTGCAGAAACGGATCCTGCGCCTCGCCCGACACATAGTCTTCAATCTGCTGGATGAGCGACGGAACAAGATTAAACGTCTGATGAACGGTGGGAAACTCGTCCAGCAGTTTCACCATGCCGTAGTAGTCTTTCAGCGCGTGCAGGCGCGTCCAGGGCAAACGGTATTGCCCTGTAACCAGGTCTTTATAAAAGGGCTGGTGCTGATGCCATAGAACGACGACGCGAACTTTGGCCATGGATACGGAGTTCCACCTACTCTATCGGTAAAAATTCAGTATGGCACAAGGTACGAACGTCATCCTGTGACAATTCGGCTACACTTGTTTGATCTATGACGCCGAAGACTACGTCCCCCCAAACCGGCCAGGATTCCTCGCTCGTCCGCTACGACGTCTCTTTGCTCTCGCCCGAAGACTTCTACCTCTTCAACGAGGGCAGCCACTATCGCATCTACGAAAAGCTGGGCGCGCATCTCTACAATGCCTCCGGCACCCAGGGGGCCATCTTCGGTGTTTGGGCGCCGAACGCCCATCACGTCTCAGTGATCGGCAGTTTCAACGGCTGGAATCCCGATTCGCATCAGTTGCGCGAACATGAATCGTCCGGAATTTGGGAAGGGTTCATTCCCGGCGTCACCAAGGGCGCGCTCTACAAGTTCCATATCGCTTCTACGCAACTCGGCTATGAGTCCGAGCGCGCCGACCCGGTTGCCATTCTCGACGAAAAACCGCCCCTCACCGCCTCCGTCGTCTGGGACCTCAATTACACATGGAACGACGGCGATTACCTCCAAAAGCGCGGCGCCGAGAATTCCACCCACGCGCCCATCTCCATCTACGAAGTCCATCTCGGCTCCTGGATGCGCGTTCCCGAAGAGGACAATCGTTCCCTCACCTACCGCGAAATCGCGCCTCGCCTCGCCGATCACGTCAACAAGCTGGGCTTCACCCACGTCGAGCTCCTGCCCATCATGGAGCATCCCTTCTACGGCTCCTGGGGATACCAGACCACCGGCTACTTCGCGCCCACCGCGCGCTACGGCACGCCGCAGGATTTCATGTATCTCATCGATTACCTGCACCAGCGCAACATCGGCGTCATCCTCGACTGGGTTCCCTCGCACTTCCCTTCCGACGGCCACGGCCTCGCCTTCTTCGACGGCACCCACCTCTTCGAGCACTCCGACACACGCCAGGGCTTTCATCCCGACTGGAAGACGTTCATCTTCAACTACGGCCGTACCGAAGTCCGCAGCTTCCTTATGTCGAGCGCCATGTTCTGGCTCGACAAGTATCATGCCGATGGCCTGCGCGTGGACGCCGTTGCCTCCATGCTCTATCTCGACTACTCGCGCAAAGAGGGCGAGTGGATTCCCAACCGTTTCGGCGGGCGCGAAAATCTCGAAGCCATCGACTTCCTTCGTCGCTTCAATTTAGAAGCCTACGGCGAGCATCCCGACATTCAAACCTACGCGGAAGAGTCGACCTCCTATCCCATGGTCTCGCGCCCCACCCATCTCGGCGGACTCGGATTCGGCTTCAAGTGGGATATGGGCTGGATGCATGACACCTTGAAGTACTTCCAGCAGGACCCCATCCACCGCCAGTACCATCACAACAAGCTCACCTTCCGAATGCTGTATTCCTTCCAGGAAAACTTTGTCCTGCCGCTCAGCCACGACGAGGTCGTCCACGGCAAAGGTTCCCTCATCGGCAAAATGCCCGGCGACGAATGGCAGAAATTCGCCAACCTGCGCCTGCTCTATGCCTACATGTTTGCGCAGCCCGGCAAAAAGCTGCTCTTCATGGGAGACGAATTCGGCCAGGTCAGCGAGTGGTCGCACGACCGCAGCCTCGACTGGAACGTCCTTCAGTATCCCGTGCACAGCGGCCTGATGGCCTGGGTCGAGCAGCTCAACAAGCTGTATGCGAGCCAGCAGCCCATGCACTGGTTCGATAATGATCCCCGCGGTTTCGAATGGGTCGACTGCAATGACGCGCCCGCCAGTATCGTCTCACTCTTGCGCAAAGGGCAGTCGGAAGACGACTGCATCCTCGTGGCCTGCAATTTCACACCAATTCCGCGCCTCGCCTACATGGTGGGAGTGCCTCATGGCGGCTATTGGCGAGAGCTGCTCAACAGCGACGCCGAAGAATACGGCGGCACCGGTATCGGCAACATGGGAGGCACAGAAGCCATACCGGAATCAACTCACGGTCGTCCGTTCACTCTGCGCCTGACGCTGCCACCATTAGCGGCACTCTTTCTCAAGCGAAGCTGAAGTTCGTTCACCCGACTCTCATAAAGTAGAGTCACGAAGAAATAAAAAAATCTGTGACTCCGCGACTGGATGGGGAAAAAGAAAAGCAGTTCTCTGTGTCTCCGTGGTCGAAAGTTTCGAAAGGCGTGACCGGCAATGACGCTTCGAAGATCCTCCGGCTATTGTTTTGGCGCGGCGCTGAATTCCTGCCCCGCCACCGGTGCCAGAAACGGAATCACATATCCGCGCAGCTCGACCTTGCCATCTTTTTGGGCGTCAATCCGCAGATCATACTTGAACGGCCCGCGCCCGAAGGCCTCATCGCCCAAACAAAAATAGACTTTGTCATCCGCCGCGCCGTGCAATGACATCTCCCCGTTCGCGCGGTTCTTCACCACCAGAACGATCCTCCCGCTAGCCTTTGACTCTTCTTCTTTTTTCTCTCGCGCATGATCCGCGTCGCGGTCATTCCCAGCTTCTTCCCCCTTGTCCTTATCCGCTTCAGCCTCGCGTTCCTTATCCGCTTCGATCTCGTCGTGCTCCGCGCACTTCCCGCTCGTCGGCGAGAACCCGGGAATCAACTTCTGCGCCCGCCGCAAACTCTCCTCCGGAAAGTCGCCCGCCTCCCACGCGGCGTCCCTGATGTCTTCAGGTCCCTCCAGCGTCGGGAATGTAATCAGACTCTGCCCCGCCTGCATCTCGCGCCCGTTGTTGCGCACAAAAAAATTGCCCACCACCGCTGGCAGCGCGATCACTTTCGCCCCCTCGGCAATAAACAGCGGATGCGAGCCCGGCCCTATCGATTCGGGAACGCTCACGAAGGCGGCATCGATACTCTCCGCCACGATCGCCGCTGCGCGGTCTTCGCCCGGACGTTCTTCAAAAGCCGCAAATGTCTTTCGGGCATCTCCGCTGAAAGCGCCTCTCACGGCGCAAATTTCGCCCTTCATGCAAAGCGCCGCCACGCGAAATGAACTCTGTGCGCCCCCTGGTCGCGCATGCTGCTTCGGAAATTTCACCGTCTGCTCAACAAAATGATCGCGATTCCCCGCTTCGCGCAGGACGATCTTCACCTCGGATCCGCCGCGCGGCACTACCATCGTGATCGCCTCATCGGCGCGCTGGGGCGCTTCGCCCGGAGCCTCGACCATCCACTCCGAAATCCGCGCTACTCTTCCACCAGCTTCGACCGGCAGCCCGATCAGGGTGATCACGACTTCCGGCAATTCGGCATATCGTTCCGGATCCTCAACCAGCGTCCCCGAAATGCGTTCGCCAGAATAAATCTCGGCCGGCAAGACCAGCCCAACCTCACTCGAAGTCATCGAGCCAGTCGTAGAGGCTGGCAAGCGGCTAAGCTCCTTTTCAGCGCTCGCGTTCTTTCGAGCCGCTTCCAGATGCTTCATCACCTCGTCGTAAGTGAATTTCTTCTGCTCGCCCGCTCCGCCTCCGCCGCTCTCCTCGTCGCCCGACGGGCACGCAACCGCCCGGTAATCCTGCGCTTCCACATTCCACTCCGCGCAGCGATACGCTCCCCTCCACGGATCGTGTGTCAGTCTATGTCCGCCGACCTGCTTTCCTGATTCGTCGAAGGTCTGTATAAACTCGCCGATAAAATTCGCGCTCTCGTCGTAGCTCTTGCGCACCACTTTGCGGATCTGCCCGTTCGGCCAATAACTTGTATCCGTCTGCTGCGCAACGTAGGATCCCGGCGGATATTCGTAATCGACCTTCTGTTGGACCTTCCCGTCCGGTCCAATCGTGCGCATCTCGATCGCTTTGCCGGCGGCGTTGTAGTCCGTCTCAATCCGCCCGTTGACACCGTTCTTCTCCACGGTCGTGTGCTGCGCGGACGCGCTCAAAGCCAGCATCGCCAGCGCCGCCAACCCGCTCGCCACCCGAAATTTCCGCAAAAAATTCCCAACCGCCCCGACGATTTTCAGCCCTCACCTCGAATGCAAAAATAAATTCGGAGTGTATCACGACGATCCTCGATCGTAGACTCCCGCCATAGACGTGGATCTAGGAATCAACGGTCGCGCCCCACTAACCGACTAGTAAACACCACCCCCGCGCCCTCGAAGCCATGCCCGCGAAACACCGCTTCACTAAAGGTGCAAACGGTTGCAGTTTACTACGGAGTTAATAGTTGTGTTCTCTCTTCAACTATGACAAACTTCATCGAGTTTGCTTCCCCGCTAGTTCAACACCAAAAAAAGGATCCGACAAAATCATGACCAAAAAGCTGGCTCTCGTGACGTTGTGTCTCGCCTTCGTCGCCCTGGTTTCCAGTCTCCCGCTCGTCGCGCAGGATACCGTCAATCGTCCTCAAGCCTTCGGAATTTCAGCGCCTCTCGGCGAGCTCGCTAAAATGCCGCAGATGCCCCGTTACGGTTTTCACGAGGCCAACCCGGTCCGCCGCGTCCCCAAGCATTCCGCCGAAAAAATCGTCGATCAGGTCGAACAGAACTATCCAAACGGCCCGGAAGCAAGCTACAGCATCGGCGCCAATTTCCTCGGCGTCGGCAACGGCTTCCCCAACTACAGCGTGCCTGACGCTCCGCCCGACACCACCATGGCGGTCGGCGACACTCAAGTCGTGCAATGGGTAAATACCTCCTACACCGTTTGTTCGAAGACCTCTCCCTACACCTGCGGCCCGGCGGTTGAGGGCAACATGCTTTGGCAGGGTCTTTCCGGCAGCCCGCTCTGCGCCACCCAGAATGACGGCGACATCATCGCCCAATGGGACGTTACCGCGCACCGCTGGCTCCTGACGCAAAACGTCTTCGCCTCGCCCTACGCGGTTTGCGTGGCTATCTCCACCACCAATGATGCGAATGGCACCTACTATCTCTACCAGTTCGGCATCCCCGGCAACGGCTTCCCCGACTATCCGAAGTGGGGAATCTGGCCCACGGACTACGGCCAATCGCAGAATAACTTCGGCACCGGCAACTTTGTCGGTCCGCTGGCTTGCATCTACAATCGCGCCAAGCTTCTGGCCGGTGATCCTTCCGCCGAGCAGATCTGCCACCAGTACACCAGCAGCGAAGATAGCCTCTTGCCCGCCGATCAGGATTCAGCTACCAATCCTCCGACTGGCCAGGATCAGTTCTTCATCGGCAGCGTGGGTGACGTCGATACCTCCCATCTGTCCCTCTACTCCGCTCACGTCATCGACCAGAATGACTGGTCGCAGGGCGCAACCTGGACCGGCGACGGCAACTCCCAACTCATTCCCATCGCCAGCTTCAACCCCGCCTGCAACGGCCAGTACGGTGGCGACTGCGTTCCGCAGAAAGGCATCACCGATAAAAATGATTCCCTCGGCGATCGTCTGATGTACCGCTTCGCTTACTGGAACGACGGCACCTCGGGCTCGCAGCACTGGCTCGTGAACTTCGACGTCACCGCGTCCAGCAGCCAGGGCGGCGTGCGTTGGATGGAAATCACCGCCGTTCCGACCGTCGTGCTTCCCAGCAACCTGAGCGTCTATCAGCAGGGCACATGGGCTCCCGATGGCACGTGGCGGTGGATGGGTTCGCTCACGCGCGATAAAGTGGGCGACATCCTCCTCGGCTACAGCGTCTCCTGCGGTACCAGCTGTCCGGGAGGCACCGCGACCTATCCCTCGATTTTCGTGGCAGGCCGCACTGCCAGCGACGCTTTGGGCACGCTTGAGCCCGAAGTCGAACTCGTGGCCGGCGCTGGCTCGCAGCCTGACACCTCCAACCGCTGGGGTGACTACAGCTCCATGCGTATCGACCAGGATGGTTGCACCTTCTGGTACACGCAGGAGTATTACAAGGTCACCTCGACCTTCGACTGGAGCACCCAGGTCGGATCCTTCAGCTTCGCCAACTGCACCGGCGGTGGTGGTGGCGGACAGGTTTCGCTCGCGCCCACCTCGTTGAAGTGGGGCAAGGTTGCGGTCGGTACCCAGGCCGGAAGCAAGAAGGTCGTTCTCACGAACACGGGCACCGGTTCGGTAACCATCAGCACCATCGCGACCACTGGCGACTTTGCACTGGCTACCGTCAAGGCCACCAAGAAAGTGACTCCTTGCGTCAACGGAGGCACGGTCTCTGCTGGAGCCACCTGCGAAGTGAAGGTCACCTTCACTCCGACCCAGACTGGAGCCCGCACGGGTTCGCTCCAGTTCACCGATAACGCCTCCGGCAGCCCGCAGAGCGTCTCTCTGACCGGCACCGGCAAATAACAAACAGCGGGACGAGTCCCGTCGATAGCTCAAAAGGCATCCCGCAAGGGATGCCTTTTTTGATTTAAGGATTTCGTTCGTGCACCTTCGAGGCCTTAGTGGCTAGAGCTTCAGCAAATTGAGCCGCCGCCCCGTCTTCTCGTTCGCAAAATCAGCTTTTCTTCGTGCCTCCGTGTCCCCGTAGTGAAAAGAAAAAAAGCAAGAAGCCTGCCCGAGAAAACTCTTTCGCTCTCCACCGTGCTAGACTCGCATCAGTTCGTCCCCCGCGGATGCGCATCCTCACCCGCTACATTCTGCGAGAAGTCGTCTCTCACGCGCTGATCGGCGCCGCCGTATTCACGTTTATCCTCTTTACCCGCGACCTCGGTCGCATCCTTGAACTGGTCGTCCGCAACAGCGCTCCTCTGCCCAGCATTGCCGAGATCTTTTTCTATACCGTCCCGGTCGCCCTCACCTACACCATTCCCATGGGTGTCCTCGTCGGCATTCTGATCGGCCTCAGCCGCCTTTCCGCCGATAGCGAAGTCACCGCCATGCGCGCCAGCGGCCTCAGTGTCTGGTCGTTCCTGCGCATCTGTTCGATCTTCGTCGTCATCGCCTGGCTGCTCGCTCTCGGCAACAGTGTTTACCTCGCGCCCCGCTCTCTCGCCTCGCTCGACGAACTCCAGAACAAGCTCCGTTCCTCGCAAGCGTCCTTCGAGGTCCAGCCGCGTGTCTTCTATGAAGGTTTTCCCAAGATCGTTCTTTACGTCGAAGACGTAAAAGCCATGTCCGGCGGCGCGATCTGGAAAGGCGTCTTTCTCGCCGACCTCTCCGACCCGGCCGCGCCCCGCATCACTCTCGCCAAAGAAGGCCTGCTCGTCAGCCAGGGCCCCGACTCGCTCGACCTGCACCTCACTCAGGGCTCAACCCACGAGACCGATCCCACCAATCCCGATCACTATCAGATTTCTACCTTCGACACCACCGACCTCCCGCTCCAGATTCCACCCTCTTCCAACCCGCAGCAGACCGAACCCGCCTCGCTCAGCGCCATGAAGGTTTCGGAACTGCTCCGCGTCGCGCGCACCTCCGACCCAAGCACGCGCCGCTGGACGCTCATCGAATTCCATCGTCGCTTCGCGCTCCCGACCGCCTGCCTCGTCCTCGCCATGGTCGGCATCCCGCTCGGCCTTTCTTCAAAAAAGGGTGGCAAGTCCAGCGGATTCGTTCTCACCATCCTGCTGGTTTTTCTCTATTACTCGCTCTCCCTGATCGGCGTCTCACTGGCGCGCCAGGCCCGTCTCTCACCACCCGCGGGTGTTTGGCTCGCCGATCTGCTCTTCCTCATTGGCGGCGCTTTTCTGCTCTGGCAATCCGAGCGCAGGCCCATCAGCCTCTCCTGGCTGCGATTTTCCAAGCCTGCGGACGCCGGTCTTTCTGCTCTCAACCTTCCGGGCAACGGCACCGCGCCCGCTTCGTCCTCCGACGAATCCACTCGAAACCACGTCTTAGCCAAGTCCCGCTCCACTCGCGACTCCCGCTCCCGCCGCGCACCCAAAGGTTGGCGGCTGTTCAATCTCCGCTTCCCCACCATCCTCGATGACTACGTTATGCGCGATTTCCTCCTCTATCTCGCCATGATCGCCGCCGCCTTCATCATGCTCCTGCTGGTCTTCACTCTCTTCGAACTGCTCGGCGATATTCTCCGCAACAATATCTCTCCGCTCACCGTCGGCGAATATCTGCTCAACGTCACACCCTATTTTCTCTACTATCCGATCGCCCCCATGAGCATGCTGCTCGCCGTGCTCGTCACCTTCGGATTGCTCCAGCGCTCGAACGAAATTACTGCCATCAAGGCCACAGGGATCAGCCTCTATCGCATCGTCATCCCGGTACTGCTCTCATCGGTGCTGTTGGCCGGCGTGCTCTTTGTCTCCGACCAGTTCTATCTTCCCTACACCAACAAGCGTCAGGACGAGCTCCGCAGCCGCATCAAAGGCAAGCCCGCGCAGACCTATCTCCGCCCCGACCGCAAGTGGATCTTCGGCCAGCATTCCGACATTTACTACTACCAGCTCTTCGATCCTGATCGCGACACCTTCGGCGGTGTCTCCGTCTTTCAATTCGATCCCCACACTCTCCAGATCACCCACCGCATCGCAGCCGCGCGCGCCACCTGGTCCATCCAGATGGGTCGCTGGGTCTACGAACAAGGCTGGGAGCGCACCCTGAACGGCGCTGCCATCGAAAACTACCACCGCTTCGATGCCACCACCTTCCCGCAGTTCAGCGAGCCTCCGCCCTATTTCAAGAAGGAAGTAAAACAGTCGTCCGAGATGAACTATGACGAACTGCGCCGCTACATCCACGACCTGGAGGAGAGTGGTTTTGACGTGGTGCGCCTGCGCGTGCAACTCCAGAAGAAAATCGCCTATCCGCTGATCACCCTGGTCATGGCAGTCCTGGCGATTCCCTTCGCTCTCTCGGCTGGCAAGCGCGGCGCCCTGGCAGGCGTCGCGACCGCCATCGGAATCGGGGTTGTCTATTGGACCATCTCGGGCTTGTTCGAAGCCATGGGCAATCTAAGCCAGCTACCGCCCACCATAGCAGCCTGGTCGCCCAATCTGGTCTTCGGATTTATAGGAGGCTATCTGATCCTGCGAATGCCAACCTGAAAAAGCATCGGGTCATCGGCTGATCGGGTGATCGGGTCATCTAAGATCAAAACCGTAACAAAAGGATTTTGAATTTAAATGACCCGATGGCCCGATCAGCCGATGACCCGATGTTGAAGATGGCCAGATGGCCCGATCCGCTCTACCTTCCCGCCAGCCCGTACGGGTTCCCCGACGTAAAGATCACCGGCGCCATCGGATTTCCCAGATCGCCGCTCGTCAAATTCACCGAGTAGCCGACCAGCGTGCTCGCCGTATTGTTCGCCACGTACAAGAACTCGTTGCTGTTGTTGTTGCTGGGATGGATGGCCATCGAAACCGGCCCCGACCCCGTCGGACGCAGCCCAGGAGTCAGCGGCGTCAGCGCCCCAGTGCTCGGCGTCATCTTGAAACCGTAAATGTTGTTCCCCACATAGCAGGCGATATAAAGAAAGGTATTCGTCGGGTCGGCGATCATCGCAATCGGATTCTCTCCCACCGTCGTCGGCTTCACCGCAACTCGAAGATTCTCATTCGTCACGTCGCCCGAGCTGCAGTTCGCGTCCACTTGCGTGCACACCTCAAATCCACTCACCGACCCCGCCACCGCCGCCTGGCTTCCCACATAAACAAAAACTCCGCCCAAAGTCGGCTGCCCCGCCGGATTCGTATTCACCCCCAATACCGACAGCGGATTTGGCGCCTGCGCCGAATACGGCGATGCCGACTGCTCCGTCAGATTGCCCGAGGAGTCCACAAAAAACATGCTCACTTCGCTGTCATTGTGGAACGATGTCAGGTCGTGATTGCTGCTCACAAACAGCACCGTCTGCGTCGCCCCTCCTGACAGCGTAAGCGTCAGCACCGACACGCCCGTCGGCACCCGGCTCAGCGAATACGGGCACGGTCCGTTCAGGGCCGCGCAGTTATTCCCCGTTGGCGTCACCGTCGTGGAACCAGCCTTGGTGCTGAAGACCGAAATTGCCGGGCAATTGCTCACCGCCGGATTGTATCCCCCGTCGGTCGTGCAGTTGCTCGGATTGGCCACATTGCTGATCACAAACATCATGTCGCCCGCCGCCGTCGTCGCCTCGCCCTGCGCGAGTTGCCCACTCTGCAACGTCGCCGCGGTTGTCGGCTGTGACAGGCTGCCATCCGAATTCACCGTAAAGGCGGAGATCGCGTTCTGGCCCAGCACGAACGCCGTCGCCCCGGTCGGGTCGAGCGAGATCGCGGTCGGCAGACCGCACGACGTGTCGGCGCAAGTCGGCGCCATATCGTTCGTGATCAGCGACAACTCCCCGCTCGCCAGATCGAGCGAGTACGAACTCACATTTTCCAGCGACTGGCTCACCGCATACAAAACTCCGGTCGGACGATCCGACCCGCTTCCGCAACTCATCAGAAACGAACTGAGCGCCAGCACGCCCAGCAATCCCACCACGATTCCTGTTTTCTTTAACATCCACTCTCCTCAATTAGATCGGGTCATTTAGATCGGGTCATCGAATCATCGAGCCATCGGGTCATTTCGAGTCCAAACCCAGCTCGGCACAATTCCGACTCTCAGATCACCCCAAAACGTAAACCGGGGACTGGTCGCCGGTGACCCGATTCCTATCACCTGATGGCTAATGGTCCCATTTTCGGTGAAATATATTTGTATTAGGAATGGGCGGGAAGAGCAAGGATCGGACCAGAATAAAGGATCGGATCAGAATATCGGGACCAAGAAATCGGGCCATCTCACCATCGGATCATCAAGCATTCGGCCCATCTAAAAATCAAAATCGCGCGATTTTGGTTTTCAAATGACCCGATGACCAGATCACCCGATGGCCCGATGACCAGATCACCCGATGGCCCGATCACCCGATCACCCGATCCCCAGCTGGTATCCGTATCTCCACCTCCAACCCACCCTCTTTTCGGTTGGATGCAGTGATTCGCCCTCCATGCAAACGAATTGCGCGGTCCGCAATCGAGAGCCCTAACCCCGCGCCCCCCGTCTGCCGATTGCGCGCGTCGTCCAGCCGGTAGAAGGGCTCGAAGATTCTTACCAGCGCAGTCTCCGGCACGCCAGGTCCCGAATCGGAAACGCGCACCACCATCTCTTCGCCCGCCCCGTTCGCGCTCTTCTCCCGCGCCAGCTTCGCCTCCACCGTCGTCCCCGGCGCCGTATACCGCGCCGCGTTCCGAATCACATTCTCCACCGCGCTCCGCAAAAGCTCCGGATCGGCCTCCACCAGAAATTCATCTCCATCCGGCGCAACCACTCGGCATTCTCGGCCCGCGCTCTCGAACTCCGCGTCATGCGCCACCTGCTCCACCAGTTCGCGCAGTGACAAATCGCTCTTTCGGATTCCGTCCGCGCCCGATTCCAGCCGCGCAATCGTCAGCAGCCTCTGGATCAGCTGGTTCAGCCGGTCCGCCTCCAGCTCAATGCGATTCAGCTGTCCCTCGATCTCCGGCGTCTGCCGCTGCCGTGCCAGCCCCAGCGCCACGCTCAACCGCGCCAGCGGCGACCGCAATTCGTGTGACACATCCTTGAGCAGCCGCGATTGCGAATCGACCAGCGTTTCCAATCGCTCCGCCATGCGATCGAAATCGCGCATCAACTCGCCGATCTCATCGCTCTTCCCACCATCCGGCGCGCCCGTTCGTGCCGATAAGTCTCCTGCCGCCAGACTCTGCGCCGCCTGCCGCAGCCGCGTCACCGGCCTCGTTACCGACCGCGCCAGCAAATAACAAACCAGCCCCGAGCACACCACAAAAATCAATATCCCCAGCCCCGGTATCTCATGCGGACCAAAAAATACCCGTGGCCCCGGCGGCACCTCGATCACCAGCGTGTAGCGCTTGCCGTCCAGCGTCAGCGCCTGCCGCCGGATCCGCTCCGGCAGAATGCTCTCCAGCCACCCATGATGAAACGGCACATTGCGGCGCGCATCCTCAATCCACGGCGGAACGTGTCGTCCGCCCAGTTCCCGGCCCTGCGCGTCAAAAACGAACGCCCGCACCCGCTCATTGTTGCGAATGTTTTCCAGGTAGGCCCGCGCTCCCGCCTCGCCGCTCGTCTGATAGGCGTTGACCGTCTCGGCAATCACCTCCTGCCCCTGACTCTCAATGCCTCGAGGCGAGCGATTGAACGCGATGGTGATCAGGATGGCAAAAACAATGAAGAGCGCCTGCGCCGCCCAGAACGAAATAAAAATCCGTAGGAAAAGACTCTTCATGGTCGTTCAGCTCGCTCGATCAGTTCGCAAGGTCAACCCGTGACCGGTCACCGGCGACCGACCCGAGCCCAGCTACCTTCTATCATTTCCGAATCTTCGCTTCGCCCGCCTTGGGCTCGGAGGCTTTCCCATGCGGCCGCGCAAACATATACCCCACCCCGCGGATCGTCTTGATGTGATCCCCGTTCTCGTCCGAATCGCCCAGCTTCCGCCGCACCTTGCTGACATGCATATCAATGCTGCGATCGAACGGCATGAACTTGCGGCTCAACACCGCGTTCACCAGCCGTTCCCGCGTCACCACCCGTCCCGCCTCGCGCAGCAACACCTCCAGCAGATTAAATTCCACCGAAGTCAGATCCACCGGCTGTCCCGCCCGCGTCACCGCCCGCGTCGCCGGATCCAGTTCCACATCTCCCACGTTCAGCACCTCCGGCACAGCATCCGCCGCCTTCACCGGCTTCGTCCGCCGCAGAATCGCCCGAATCCGCGCGACCAGCTCCCGCGGATTAAACGGTTTCGGCAGATAGTCGTCCGCCCCGATCTCCAGCCCGACAATCCGGTCCACATCCTCGCCCCGTGCCGTCAAAAGCAACACGGGAATCTTCGACACGCTGCGTATCCGCCGCAGCACCTCAAATCCATTAATCCCCGGCAGCATCACATCCAGCACGACCAGCGCGAACTCATTGGTCTGCGCCGCCTGCAATCCGCGCTCGCCGTCATGCACCGCCTTAAGACTGAAACCCTCCGCCGTCAAATACTCCTCAACCAGCGAGCAGAGTTCCACATCGTCGTCAACCACCAGTATGCGTTCCATTCTTCTACTCATCTAACACCTCCCGGCAGCCGGCAGCGGTAAAGATTTGTAAGAATAGCTCCTGGTTCCCAGTTCTGAGTCAGGGACGCACCCGATTCTACTGAGAACTGGGAACTGAGAACTGAGAACTGTCTTTACAAATCTTTACCCGGCTTGACCGACTCTTTACTGTCTCCCACTCAAAAAAGTGTTTTCATCTCCATATCGCATCCGGCTGCCTCCGGACTCATAGGAGACCGATTCATGAAATCCGCCCGCATTCTAACTCTCGCCGTGATTGCCTCGTTCCTTCTCGGCACCACTGCGGTGATCGCCCAACACATGCGCGAAGGTGGCCCCGACGGCCACTTCGAACACATGCTCGGCTTTTACGCCGATAAGCTCGACCTCTCAACCGCCCAGCAGGATCAGATTAAAGCCATCTGGGCCAAAGAGAAGCCAACTCTCCAGCCCCTCATGGAGCAAATGCGCCAGAATCACGAGGCCATGAAGACCCTCGAAGCCGCCGGCCCGTTCGACGAAGCCAAAACCCGCGCCCTGGCCACCCAGAACGCCCAGACCATGATCGAGCTCGAGGTCCAGCACGCCCGCATCAAGTCCGAGATGCTGCAAGTCCTCACCGCCGATCAGAAAACCAAATATCAGCAGCTCGAGGCCGAGCACCAGGGGCACATGGGAGACCACATGCCGCCGCCGCCCGCGCCCGAAGATTAAATTAAGACGATTAAGAAGATTAAGACGATGAAGACGAAACGATTTCTCTCTTAAGTCTCTCTCCTAGCCCGGGCGGGAAAAGCAGGCTCTAACCCGCCCGGTATTTTTGGAGAGCACCAGTGGCTCGAGCTTCGAGCCGCGAGCATAAACCGCGTACAGATTTTTTCGGGATCGACCGCCAGGCGTACAGGGCCATCACCGCAAGAAAGGCCGGGCACCTAGTCAAGGGCAAGAAGTTAAGAACGATCGGGAGTTAAGAAAGGCCGGGCAAAATGCAGCAAGCCGATCTGCTCTACTCCGGATTGATAGTCACCGCTCTAATGCTCTCCGTGTGGGCAGCTGCACTGGTAACAGCGACCTGCATCTTTTTCGCCCCAAAAGTCTTCACGTCCCGCAATCGTAAAAACCCAGGTTGCTAAAACTCGTAGCTCAAAGCTCGAAGCTCATAGCTCATAGCTCATAGCTCAAAGCTAAAAGCTAAAAGCATTTCCCGCACCCCGCGCTGCTACAATCTCATCTACTACTCACTCATGTTTCCCGAGCGCCTGCGCCCTCTAGTCCCGTATCTGAAGCGCCATTGGACCGGCCTCGCCTGGGGAGCTGTCTGCGTTCTTCTCAACAACGGCGTCTGGATCCTTTTCCCTCAAGTCATCCGCCGCGCCATCAACGCCCTCAACTCCGGCGTCACCCGCCAAAAGCTCTTCACCTATTGCCTGCTCATCATCGGCATCGCCCTCTTCAAAGGCGTCTTCCAGTTCCTCACCCGCTACGTAGTCATCGGCATCAGCCGAGACATCGAATTCGACCTCCGCAACGACCTCTTCGCCCACCTTGAGCGTCTCTCCTACTCCTACTACCAGCGCAACCGCACCGGCGACATCATGGCCCGCGCCACCAACGACCTCAACGCCGTCCGCATGTTGCTCGGCCCCGCCATCATGTATTCGGCCAACACCCTGGTCTTCACCATCGGAGCCCTCATCTTCATGCTGGCCATCAGCCCCAAGCTCACGCTGATCGCCTTCCTGCCCCTCCCCATCGCCAGCGTCATCATCCAGTACTTCGGCCGCCGCATCCATGAGCGCTTCGAGCGCATCCAGGCCATGTTCTCCGACATCTCCGCCCGCGCCCAGGAAAACTTCTCCGGCGCCCGCGTCATCCGGGCCTACGTCCAGGAACAAGCCGAAATCGCCGCCTTCGAAACCGCCAACCAGGAGTACATCCGCCGCAGCTTAGGTCTGGTCCGCCTGATGGGCATGCTCTGGCCCACCCTCGAACTCATGCTCGGAGCCGCCGTAGTAATAGTCCTCTGGGTTGGCGGCCGCCAGGTCCTCCTTCACAAAATGAACGTTGGCGATTTCGTGGCCTTCAACACCTACATGGTGCAGCTAACCTGGCCAGTAATCGCGCTAGGCTGGGTAATCAACATCTTCCAAAGAGGCACAGCCTCGCTGATCCGCATCAACGAAATCCTGCAAACCAAGCCCGATATCGCAGACGAAGAACCAGCCCCGAGCTACGAGCTACGAGCCACGAGCAACCCGTCCGACGCCGCTCCTACGCAGGTTGCTCAGAGCTCAAAGCTCATAGCTCATAGCTCGGTTTCTCCAAGCTCGCAGCTCGAAGCTCAAAGCTTCCTCGGCGAAATCGAGTTCGCCAACCTGACCTTCGCCTACCCGGACACCCCACCCGTCCTGAAAGATATCAACCTCCGCATTCCATCCGGCACCAGTCTGGCCATCGTCGGCCCCACCGGCTCCGGCAAAACCACGCTGGTCAGCTTGATCCCCCGCATCTACGACGCCGCTCCCGGCCAGGTCCTCATCGACGGCCGCCCCATCCGCGACTACGCCCTCGCCGACCTCCGCCGCCACATCGGATTCGTCCCTCAAGAAACTTTCCTCTTCTCCGACACCATCCGCGAAAACATAGCCTTCGGCGTCCCCGGTGCCACCGACGCCCAGGTCCAATCCGCCGCCGAAGCTGCCAACATCGCCGCCGACATCGAATCCTTCCCCGACGGCTACAGCACCACCGTCGGCGAGCGCGGCATCACTCTCTCCGGAGGCCAAAAGCAGCGCACCGCCATCGCCCGCGCCCTCATGCGCAGCCCCCGCATCCTCATCCTCGACGACGCCCTCTCCAGCGTCGACACCCACACCGAAGACAAAATCCTCAACCACCTCCGCGACCTCATGCAGGGACGCACCACCATCTTCATCTCCCACCGCGTCAGCACCGTCCGCAACGCCGACCGCATAGCCGTCCTCCACCAAGGCCAGATCGTAGAGCTAGGCACCCACGACGAACTAATCGCCAGAAACGGCTACTACACCGACCTCTACAACAAACAGTTATTAGAAGAAGAATTAGCGGAAGTGTAAGGAATCGGGTCATCTCACCATCGGGTCATCGGGTCTAGGAATCGGGACATCTCACCATCGGGTCATCGTCTGATCGGATTGCCTAAGACCTCACCAAGTTGTCATCCTGAGCGTAGCGCAGTGAGCGAAGCGAGCAAGCGCAGTCGAAGGACCCCTACCTTACCACTAACGTTTTTGTAAACTTGTCCCGTCCAGTACAACCATTTGCACAAAAAATTGTTCCCATTATGAGAAAGTCCGCCTTAGAATAAGCAGTCCCAAAAAAAGTCAGTCCAGGTCAAGGAGTACCACATGGCACGCTCCCGTGCGGTAGCACTGCTGTTCTCTACCCTGTCGATCCTGATCCTCTCCACCTCCGCCCTTGCCCAAGCTCCCATCCTCATTACCCAGACTGTCGACGAGAGCAAATTAGTCACGCTCGCCGGCAATACCCGCCCAGAGGCAACCGCGAAAAATGACCGCGGGGTGGTGTCCGATACCCTCCTTCTGGACCACATGCTGCTCCAGTTAAAGCGTTCCCCTCAACAGGAGCGTGCGCTGCGTCAATACATCGACAGTCTCCAAAATCGGCACTCGCCGAACTATCACCATTGGCTCACTGCCAAGCAATTCGGCAAGAGATTCGGGCTGGCCACGCAGGATCTCGGCACCATCACGCAATGGCTTGAGTCCTACGGCTTCAAGGTCAACGTGGTTTACGACAATGGCGTTCTCATCGATTTCTCCGGAACTGCTGGTCAGGTGCGCGCTGCCTTCCACACGGAAATCCACCAGTTGGACGTTAAAGGCGAAAAGCACATTGCCAACATGAGTGATCCGCGGATTCCGGCCGCTCTGGCACCGGCCATGGTCGGAGTGGTC
The DNA here is from genome assembly GCA_963841945.1 of uncultured Acidobacteriaceae bacterium. Taxonomy (GTDB): domain Bacteria; phylum Acidobacteriota; class Terriglobia; order Terriglobales; family Acidobacteriaceae; genus Acidiflorens. The sequence goes on along the minus strand of CAWJFC010000006.1, from coordinate 138,345 downwards.
TCCCTGAACGACTTCAAGCCCCACACCAACTACAAATCACGACCGGACTACACCTTCTCCGGTTGTGGACCGACATGTTACGCAGTGGTTCCCGGCGATCTTGCGACCATCTACAACCTAAACCCACTCTTCACAGCCGGCACCTCAGGCCAAGGCCAGACAATTGTGGTGGTCGAAGACACCGATCTCTACACCACAGCCGACTGGAATACATTCCGCTCAACCTTTGGCCTCTCGTCCTACACCGCTGGCACCTTGACGCAGGTCCACCCGGCCCCCCCCAGCGGAACCAATAACTGTATTGATCCCGGCGTTAACGGAGATGACGGCGAGGCCATCATCGATGCCGAATATGCCAGCGCCGCCGCCCCCAGTGCCGCCATCCAGTTGGCTGCTTGCGAGGACACAACGACTTTTGGTGGCCTGATCGCGATACAAAATCTCCTGAATGAAAGCGGCACTCCGCCCGCAATCATTAGCATGAGCTATGGGGAGTGCGAAGCCGGGGGTGGAGCGGCTCTTAATGCCGCATTTAGCACGGCTTTCCAGCAGGCAGTCACGGAAAGCGTCTCGGTCTTCGTTTCGGCGGGCGATTCGGGCGCCGCAAGCTGCGACCAAAACGACCCTGCTGCCTACTACGGTATCGGAGTCAGCGGATGGGCATCGTCGCCTTACAACGTAGCGGTGGGTGGGACCGATTTCGGCGATTCCTACGAGGGCACCAATAGCACATACTGGAATGCTTCCAACTCATCAACCTACGAGTCCGCTCTTTCGTACGTCCCGGAAATTCCCTGGAATGACTCCTGCGCCAGCGTGCTGGCCGCGCAATACTTAACCGGCTCATCCCTGACTTATGGAACGGCTGGCCTGTGTAACAACACTAACTTGATAAACGAATACGGCCTCCTGACGACGGCGGCCGGCAGCGGCGGCCCAAGCGCATGCGCCACGGGATCGCCAGCCGTTCTCGGCGTCGTTGGCGGCACCTGCGCCGGATGGCCTAAGCCGACCTGGCAATCGGGCGCGTCGCTCATCGGCGGCCAGCCTGTTTATGGCATGCCGAACGACGGTGTGCGCGATCTTCCCGACGTATCGCTCTTCGCCGCCAACGGGGTTTGGGGCCACTTTTATCTTTTTTGCTACAGCGATCCTAATAACGGGGGCGTGCCCTGTACCGGTGCACCCGATAACTGGTCTGGAGCGGGAGGCACATCATTTGCGTCGCCAATCATGGCGGGCATCCAGGCGCTCGTCAACCAGAGCGCCGGAGGCGCGCAAGGCAATCCAAATCCCATCTATTACCAGTTAGCCGCCAACGAGTATGGCGCCAGCGGGAGCACTTCCTGCAATTCAACCCTCGGAAATACCGCCGGTAGCTCCTGCATTTTCTATGACGTCACGCTCGGCGACATGGATGTAAATTGCGCCCCGTACTCAGGGAACACCTCGTACAACTGCTACTACGGCAACGACCCCAATGGCAACGGCGTCCTTTCCACTTCGAGCGCCTCGTACCAGCCCGCATACGGCACAACCACCGGCTGGGACTTCGCCACTGGAATCGGCTCAGTAAACGCCACCAATCTGGTAAACGCTTGGGCAAGCGCGAACCTCTACCCCACCACCACCACCCTCCAGTCCAGCGAGAACCCCTCCAAATACGGAGACTCCGTCACCTTCACCGCCACCGTCACCACCTCCGGCACCAGCACCCCGACCGGCAAGGTAACCTTCATGGACGGCTCCGCCACCATCGGCACCGGTACCCTGGTTGCCGACCCCGGCGTGGTGAATTCCGCCACCGCGACCTATGCCACCTCCGCGCTCGCCCCTGGTACCCACTCCATCACCGGTGTATACGGCGGCGACTCTAACAACAGCGGCAGCACCTCCTCGGCTGTCAGTCAGGTCGTTAACGCTCCAACCTTCACTGTCTCCAACCCCACCACTCCCGCAACCGTCCTCTCCGGACAATCCTCTACCTCAACATTCACGGTCACGGCGACCGGAACCGGCGTCACCACCTTCGCCGGCAACGTAACCTTCGCCTGCAATGGCCTGCCTGATGCAACTGTGACCTGCTCGTTCCTGGACCAGCACGGCAACTCGCAAATCCTGGCTGGCACGTCCAGTCCCGATACCGTCACCCTCACCATCACCACCACCGGCCCGAATCCAAATGACGGCGTAAGAAAGCAGATCAACCGCCGTCGCGCCGATAACCGCATGCCCTGGCTCCCGATGACACTGCCACTGGCAGGCGTCGTCATGATGGGCGTCGCCGGACGCAAACGCTCCCGCTACTCCATGGCAGGCGCTCTGTGCGTCTCGCTTGCCCTGCTCGGCCTGTTAATCGCCTGCGGAGGCAGCAGCACCCCGCCCGTGGTGGGCATCAGTGTCAGTCCCACGGCCTCGACCCTCTTCCCGAATGACACCGCCGATAACTGGCCGCCTCAAACCGCCATCTTCACCGCAACCGTCAGTAACAGCAGCAACACCGGCGTGAACTGGCAGCTCTCTTCCAGGGTAAGCGTCAATTGCACGGATCCTTCAAACCCCTGCGGCACCATCGCCGCCGGCTCCGGCAACTCCGTCACCTACACCGCTCCCACGATCGCCTCCGGATTGCCCGGGACGGTAACTTTGACGGCCACCGCGCAAGCCGACACCACCAAGACGGCCACAGCCGGCATCACCCTAACCCCAACCACGGTCCCCGGCACCTATCCACTAACAGTCACCGGAACCGAGAGCACCACCCAAGTGGTCTCCAACAGCTTCAACCTGACCGTGCAATAGCGCGCTCAGGCACCAACCAAAAAGGCGCGGACACAGTCCGCGCCTTTCTTTCAACCAGCCCACCCAAACCATTGATTTATATATATCTTACAAATAAGTCCTTTGTTTTCAAAGATCAAATCAAGAAATCCCTAACTTATTGATTCTAAACAACCGCATAACTCCTTATTCCTCAAAGATCTGGAAGGAATCAACCCCTAACCACCTGATTCTAAAAGATCGCCTGAAGGGGGGCAATATAACTAGAAAGTAAACAGCCAGCCTCATTCCCCCTTGCTCGCCGACTCTGCCTTCGCGCCCATCGCTGGCAGCAAACTCGCTCCAATCACCTCGCCCGAATCCGCCTTCTGCACAAACGCAATCACCCGCAGATTCCCCGCCTCCACCGCATTCGGCAGCTTTACCGTGACATCGCGGCTGAAGCCTCCACCCTCTCCGTGAACCTCGTCCACTCTTCCGACCTTGCTCAAGCTCAAAACCACCGCAACATGCTTCAGATCGCGCCCTTTGTTCTCTCCCCGGAGAACCTGCGACTCAGCCTGGTCCAGCGCCGCCACCACAAACACATCCGCCTTCCGCACTCCCAGCGACGCTGGCAAACCATCCACTTCGACGTGCGCGCGCACCGTCTTTCCCTCCACCGAAACCGCTGAGATCCGCACTCCAACCTTCGTCTTTCCCCGCGCCTCTTCAATGGCCCGCAGCGCCGCCTTCGGATCGCTGCCCAAGAACTGCGTCGCCCCATCCACCACCATCTGCGGCGTGTAAACGTCGTTGATCTTGAACCGCTCTTTGTATGCGGTCTGCCGCTCCGTCAGCCCGCTCGACGAATACTTGTCCACCCATCCATCGTGATTCCAGTAATCGACATGCTCCTCGATCACAATGACATGTGCGCCAGCGACAGGCTGCAGCCGATCCAGGTTCGCCAGCATCTTGTCCGCCGGAGGACAGCTCGAGCATCCCTCCGAGGTAAACAACTCAACCAGCACCGGCGTCGAACTCTGAGCATTGTCAGCCGCCAGAACCGGCGCACACAAAACTGCCCATAACCCAACCATCAAACATGTCTTCGATCGCATGCGAACCCCCACCATTCTGTTCGATGCGCCAAGCCCGGAAATGTCACCAAACGAAACAGCCGGAACGTCATGGCTTTCAGATGGCCCGATGGCCCGATCTCCCGATGGCCCGATCTACTACCTACCGTTCCACAAACTTGGCAAACATCTTCTTCGGATCAATCGCGATAAACACTCCCCGCCCGCGCGCCAGCACCTCGCCCTTCTCATTCAGGATCTCCGCCACATTCACATGCTGCCGCCCCTCCACCTGCTCCTCGCGCGACTCCACCCGCAGCGGCTTGAACAGCGGAACCGGCTTCAGATACCTGACCGTAATCTCCGAGGTCAGCGCCACCACCTGCCGCAGCTTGTTCACCTTGCCCATCGCCTCATCCAGAATGGTTGCGATGATTCCCCCATGGCAATGTCCCGGAGGCCCGGTATAGCGCTTCCCCAGCCGGAAGCGGCACACAAACGAGTTGCGTTCCTTGTCATAGGTGAACCGCAGCGCCATGCCGTCAGGATTGTTCTTGCCGCAGGCAAAGCAGTAGTTCTTCTGCAGCCGCACATAGCTCGTGCCATGTCCAGCGCCCTTACGATGTCGAGTTTCAGCCTTCTTCTTGGCAGCCATCGCCCATGATTCTATCGCGAGCGCGATAGCCTGGTGCCCCAGGTTCGATAGCTTCGTGCCCCAGGTTCGCGCGCGCCAGTTGCGCGATAACCTGGGTTCGCTAACGTACGATGACCACTCCGTCCAATCCTCAACGAGTATTGATATGATGTCGTTCCCACAACCGAGGAGGTGAGAATGGCTCCCGCCAAAACCGGCTCGCTCTACAGCGTTCATCCCGGAGTTGCCATGGTCCAGAAGTGGATCAAAGAGCTCCCCGCGAAAACAGGCCGATCTCTCGACCAATGGCTCGAGCTAACTCGCAAGTCAGGACCGCCAACCGAGAAAGAGCGCCGCGAGTGGCTGAAGAAGGAGCACGGCATGGGCACGAACGCAGCCTCCTGGATCGCCGAGCGCGCCGACGGCAAGGGCACCGAAGACGATTCCCCGGAATCCTACCTGAAAGCCGCCGAGCAATGGGTGGAAGCCATGTTCAAGGGACCCCGTGCGGCGTTGCGCCCGCTCTACGACGAACTATTGCGCCTCTCGCTCGCTCTGGGCGGGAAGGCCTCGCCCGGCAAAACGGCGGTCTCGCTCTACCGGAATCACGTCTTCGCCAATCTCAAGGTCTCCACCAACACGCGCATCGACCTCGGCCTCGCTCTAGGCAACACCAAGGCCCCCAAGCCCCTCATCAATACCGGCGGCTATGAGAAAAAAGACCGCATCACCCACCGCATCGAGGTCAAGTCCAAGTCCGACATCGACGATGAGTTAAAGAAGTGGCTGCAGAAGGCCTGGGAGATGGATGAATAACTATGAAGAAGAAAGCGCCAAAGCGAAAACCTAACACGGCCAAGCGGGGCGATCCGACCGCTAAGCCCAAGAAACGGGCTGAGAAGAAAGACGACTGGATCGGCCGGCTCAACGGCAAGATGCGTACCGTGGGTGATATTGAATCCCCCGCGGTCCCTCTTGAGGATTGGGAAGCGCTGCGCTGATCCGGCCACTCTCGAAGTAGTGCAAATTTGGGACGGGTGCGAGCGCCTGTCCCTCCACTTCCATTCTCAGTCGTAGTACTCCAACCCCAAGTGCGTAATTAACTCCTCGCCCTTCAAATGCCGCAGCGTGTTCTTCAGCTTCATCAGCTGAATAAACAAATCATGCTCCGGATACAATCCCGGCGCGGTCATCGGTGACTTGAAGTAGAAGCTCAGCCACTCCTGAATGCCCAGCCGCCGCAGTTCAGGCGTGCGTTGCGCGAGGTCCATGAAGAGCACCAGGTCGAGCACAATCGGCGCGGCCAGAATCGAATCTCGGCACAGGAAATCAACTTTGATCTGCATCGGATAGCCCAGCCAGCCGAAAATGTCGATGTTGTCCCAGCCCTCTTTGTTGTCGCCGCGCGGCGGGTAATAGTTGATGCGCACCTTGTGGAAGATGTTCCCGTAAAGCTCCGGATACAGCGCGGGCTGCAGAATGTGCTCCAGCGCGCCGAGCTTCGATTCCTCCTTGGTCTTGAACGACCCAGGATCGTCAAGCACCTCGCCGTCGCGATTACCGAGAATGTTGGTCGAGTACCATCCGCTCAGCCCGAGCAGCCGCGCCTTGAATGCCGGCGCAAGCACCGTCTTCATCAGCGTCTGGCCGGTCTTGAAGTCCTTGCCGCAGATCGGCAACTCGCGCTCGTGCGCCAGTTCATGCATCGCCGGAATGTCGACCGTCAAATTCGGCGCTCCATTCGCAAATGGCACGCCCTCCATGAGAGACGCATAGGCATACACCATCGAAGGCGCGATGTTCTCGTCGTTCTCTTTCATCCCCTTCTCAAGCGCCTTCACGCTCTGGTGCGCGGCGCTCGGCTCGATGAACGTCTCCGTCGAAGCGCACCAGATCGTCACTAGACGATCGGCCTTGCTGGACTTGCGGAAGTCGCGAATATCCTGCCGCAGCTGCTCGGCAAGGTCCAGCTTGTTCTTCCCCTTCTTCACGTTCGGCCCGTCGATCTTCTTGACGTAATTGTGATCAAACACAGCCTTCATCGGCTTGATGGCGCTGAGTCGGCCCTTGACCTTGTCGAGCAGGTCGCGCTCCAGCACGCCCGCGTTGCGCGCCGCGGCGTACATGTTGTCTTCGAAAATGTCCCAGCCGGTGAAGACAAGGTCATCGAGCCCGGAGAGCGGCACGAATTCCTTAATCTTTGGCGACCGACCGTCGGTGCGCTTCCCGAGTCGAACCGTTCCCATCTGCGTGAGCGAGCCGATGGGGTGCGCAATGCCCTTGCGCACCGCTTCAACGCCCGCCACAAAGGTGGTTGCCACCGCGCCCATGCCCGGAATCATCACGCCTAATTTGCCCTTCGCAGGCTCAATCATCTCAGTCTTCGACCGGTCCTCTTGCGTCGAAGCCGGCTTTGCAGATTTCTTTCCTGTCGCCATAGTTTGGCTGTGTCCTCTATTGAATTATTTGGATGTATGCAAACCATTTATGTTCTCGCATTGCGGCGGAGATGGCAAACGTCCGCAGGCGAACGCGGAGAATCATGGTTTAACGGCGGTGGGGAGCATTAGGCGGTGATCGCCAATCACGGCGATCTCGCCGGCAAAGGACCCTTTCACCGTGCCGGCATCGCCAGGAAGATCAGGATCAAGCCAAAGAGGATCAGCGCCATGATCAGCGCATACAGATTGTGAAGCGGTTGAAAGTGAAACAATGGATGCTTGCGCGAACTCACCATACGGCCTCCTCGCCGCGGACGTCGCCGCGTCTAGGTTAGGGAACACGTGCAGACTCCTCAATTGTCCCACCATTGGCCGCCCTTTCCAACCATCGAAAACGAAGCACTAGGTGCCCCCAATGCCGTGCGTCCTCGCTTTCGTCTCGCCCGGATTTGCAGCTACCGATACAATGGACGATCAATGACGCGCGAATCGACTTCAGCGGATTCCTCAGGCCCGCCGTCGGCCAAGGGCCCTCTTCCAGAGACCAAAGTCTGGAAGGTGGCTCTCGCCGGCTTCGGAACCGTCGGCCGGTCCGTCGCCAGGATTCTGGTCGAGCGCACGGGCACTCCGGTGCGCCTGACTCACGTCTGCAATCGTAACGTTGAGCGCAAAAAAGTTGACTGGCTTCCTCCCGACATTATTTGGACCGACAACATCGACGACGTTCTCTCCTCCGATGTCGATATCGTCGTTGAGGTGATTGGCGGCGTCCTTCCCACCGAAGATTGGATCCGCCGCGCCCTCGCCTCCGGCAAGTCGGTCGTCACCGCCAACAAACAGCTCATTGCGCATTGCGGTCCTGAATTGATTGGCATGGCGCGCCGCCTGCACCAGTACATCGAATTCGGCGCATCCGTAGCGGGCGGCGTCCCCGTCATCTCCGGCCTTCATCAAGGCCTGGCCGGCGACGACCTCTTCAAGCTCTGCGGAATCTTGAACGGCACCTGCAACTACATCCTCACCCAAATCGAGAGCAGCGGCGTTCCCTTCACCACCGCTCTGCGTGAAGCACAAAAGCTGGGCTTTGCCGAAGCCGATCCCACCGAGGATATCGATGGCCTCGACGCCCGCGCCAAGCTCGCCATCCTCACCCGCGTCGGTCTCCACTGCGATGTCGCCGCTCAAAGCATCATGGCCCAGTCAATCTCGCCAGTCGACGCCGTCGACTTCGAATACGCCAAACAACTCGACTGCACCATCCGCCAGATTTCGCGCGCCGAACTCAAAGGCGACATGCTCTACGCCGCCGTCCAACCTCGCTCGTGCCGTTCAACTCGCCCCTCGCCCGCGTCGAACGCAGCCAGAATCTCGTCATCGCCACCGGCACCTACGGCGGCGAAACCGTCTTCGGAGGCCACGGCGCCGGCGGCCATCCCACGGCGGTCGCGGTCGTCTCCGACATTCTCGCCATCGTTCATGCCAAGCAGGCGCACGGTGGCCAGCCTCAAAACTCGCACCCGCAACCCCGCCCCGCGCAGAAATCTCCCACCGTCACCAGCGACTTTACAACCCGCCATTATCTTCGCTTCATGGTGAAAGACCGCCCCGGCATCATCGCCAGCCTGTCCACCATCCTCGCGAAATCCGGCATCAACATCGACGCAGTTTTGCAGAAGCCCAGCTGCCCAAAATCGCATCTGCCATTTCTAATCACTCTGGAAGAATGCAAGACCTCGCTCGTAGATCAGGCACTAAAACAAATCAACGCGCTGGATTTTATGGTGCAGCCCTGCCTGCACATGCCGATCTTGTAATTGACGAGAATATCGGAAGACGTAACTCAAGCCTGGAAGATTCTAGCGGGAAGAAGCCGAACTTCGACGCGGCATAGCCTTTAGGATCGCGCGCAGCGCATCGTTCACTGATGCTCCATCTTTGAACACTTTCGCCACGTCAGGAGCCAGCAAAACGACAATGGATTTTCGTCCGCGCCCTGCAAAACGATTCGACCGCGCTTTTGCATAATCGAACTGATACTCGGGACTCAAATCGTCAGAGGTTTGCCCGCCGTGCGCGATATTACGTTTCTTCTTCATAAGCTGTCTGCTCCCTTCTCGTTACACGCCGTGCGCTGATAATCCGTATTCTACTTCGAACAGGCTCCGCAAAACTCACCACTAACAGCCGATCAAGGACGGAGTGTCCAACAATGATCTCCCGCTCTTCGCCGTTCGAGTGGTCCTCGTCCGGAAAAATCTTGGCCAGCGAATCATCGAACACGGATGAGGCTTCGTCAAAGCTGATACCGTGCTTGCGTTCGTTTTCCCTGGCCTTCCAATCGTCCCACTCAAAGACCAGCGCCATGTCCGACTACGCTTCCACCTGAAAGAACTGCGCCATCTTGCGGAACTTCTGATAGCGCGTGTCGAGCAGTTGCCGGGCCGGCATGCCCTTGATCTCCGCCAACTGTTGTTGCAGAACTTCATCCAGCAACTCCGCCGCCCGCGCGTGATCGGTGTGCGCGCCGCCCGGCGGCTCGGAAATGATGCCGTCAATGCACCCAAGTTCAACCATGTCCTTCGCGGTAATCTTCATCGCCTCCGCGGCTAACTCTTTCTTGCTCGCATCGCGCCACATGATCGACGCGCAGCCCTCCGGCGAAATCACCGAATAAACCGAGTTCTCCATCATCAGTACGCGGTCCGCGACCGCAATCGCCAGCGCCCCACCGCTCCCGCCCACGCCAATTACCGTCGCAATAATCGGAACTTCCAGCCGCGACATCTCCAGCAGATTGCGCGCAATTGCCTCGCCCTGCCCGCGCTCCTCCGCGTGCAATCCCGGATACGCGCCATCCGTATCCACAAAGGTAAAAATCGGCCGCCCAAACTTCTCGGCGATCTTCATTACCCGCATCGCCTTGCGATACCCCTCCGGATGCGGCATCCCAAAATTTCGATAGACCCGCTGCTTTGCGTCGCGCGCCTTCTGCTGCCCGACCATGACCACCTCTTGCCCATGAAAGCGCGCCATCCCGCAGACAATCGCCGGATCGTCCCGAAATCCGCGATCCCCGTGAATCTCGCTCCAGTTCGTAAAAATGCGCTCTACATAATCGAGCGTGTACGGACGCTGCGGATGCCGCGCAATATTCGTCCGCTCCCACGCGTTCAGATGAGACGTAACCTCGCGCCGTAGATCCTTCAGCCGGTCGTGCAGCTGTTGAATCTGGCGATGGGTCTCGCCGCTTTGCCCCTCGAGCGACTCCAGCCGCGAGATCTGCTCTTCGATCTTGTCCAGTTCCTGCTGCGCTTTCAGCCCAGATTCCATGCCGATGACTTTTCCGTTTCTTTGAGTCTTGTGCGTTTCCACGATGGAGAGCAGAAATTCCGCGCCCGTTACGGAAGCATGCTCTGTGCCCGGCTCGGGCTTGCGTACTGGTTTTAGTTTGGCCCGGCGCATGGGTCGTTTCGCTGTTTTATCGAGATCACATCCATTGACTTCGGTTCATCGAGACTGAGGCGCGCAAATCAACTGATGACCCGCACGCAACCGCGGCCGCACAACTCCTCAACCCGGCTCATAAAATTGCGGTCCGGCATCACATTATAGCCTTCGGCCTCCATCACCACCATGAAATCGCCCTCCCGCTCCAGGTCAAACAACACTTTGGCCTCGCCTTTCCGCTCGTTGAAAATCGCGTGCAGCGCATCAACCGTCCCGTCAGTAGCGCTCTCCAGTAGGAGTCGTATGCGCAGCGCCTTCGGCAACGGCACCTTCGCATCATCCAGTGCAATAATGTCAATCGCCGTCAGCTTCGGATTCGCCCCATCTTCAATCCTCACGCCGCCGCGCACCAGCACCGGAACTTCCAGCTTTACCTTCTCTGCCAGCTTCTTGTAAGCCTCCGGAAACACCAGCAGTTCGATCTTCCCATGCAAGTCTTCCAGCGACGCCTGGGCCCACAACTCTCCGCTGCGTTTCGACTTCGCCACCCGCACGCCCGTGATCAACCCCGCCGTCGTAATGTTCTCGTCCTTGGCCGTCGACCTCTTCATCGCACCAATGTCTTCCGTCGAAAGCGCATTCAAATCGATCAGCTTCTCCCGGTACTTCTCCATCGGATGCCCGGTGATAAAAAATCCCAGCACCTCTTTCTCCGCCGCCAACCGCACCTGCTCATCCCAGTCCGGCGTGTTCGGGAGCGCGTCATTTCCGTTGCTCCCTTCCTCGCTTTGAGCGAAAAAGTCTCCCATAAACAGCCCGTGCTGCCCAGACTCCGCATCGCGCTGCGTCTTCTGCGCCCGCTCAATCGCCTTGTCCAGAGCCTGCATCACCTGCGCCCGCCGCCCGAAGCAATCCATCGCGCCGCTCTTGATCAGCGACTCCAGCACGCGTTTATTCAGCAGCCGCAGGTCAACCTCTTCGCAAAATTCATACAGCGACCGGAATGGTCTCCCCAGTTTCTTGCGCGCCGCCGTGATCGACTCGATCGCATTCCCGCCCACGTTCTTCACCGCCGCCAGCCCAAATCGAATCGCCTGCTCATGCGGCGTAAAGTTCGCATCGCTGATATTGATATCGGGCGGCTCAACCGCAATCCCCATCTCGCGGCACTCGTTGATGTACTTCACCACGCTGTCCGTATCGCCCGTGATCGAGGTCAGCAGCGCGGCCATGAATTCGATCGGATAATGCGTCTTCAAATACGCCGTGTGATACGCCAGCAGCGCATAAGCCGCCGAGTGTGACTTGTTAAAGCCATATCCCGCAAACTGCGCCATCAAATCGAAAATCTTCTCAATCTTCTTCGGCGGATATCCGTTCTTCGTCGCGCCCTGCACGAACCTTTCCCGCTGCGCCGCCATCTCTTCCGGCTTTTTCTTGCCCATCGCGCGCCGCAGCAAATCCGCGTCGCCCAGTGAATATCCCGCCAGCCGGTTCGCCACCTGCATCACTTGCTCCTGATACACGATGACGCCCAGCGTCTCCTGCAAAATCTCCTTCAGCTCCGGCAACTCGTATTCGATCTTCCGCCGCCCATGCTTACGCTCGATGAAGTCGTCGATCATGCCGCCCTGAATCGGCCCCGGCCGGTACAGCGCATTCAAAGCCGTCAGGTCTTCAATCGAATTCGGCTGATATCGCCGCAGCACATCGCGCATCCCGTGCGATTCAAACTGGAACACTCCCGATGTCAATCCGCGATGAAAAACCTTCTGATAAGTCTCCTCATCCTCCAGCGGAATGTCGTCCAGCACGAGTTGCTTTCCCGTCTGCGCCAGCAACTTAAGCGTGTCGTCCAAAATCGTCAGCGTCGTGAGCCCAAGAAAATCCATCTTCAGCAGGCCCATCTTCTCGATGGCCACCATGTCGAACGCCGTCACGATTTCGTCGTTCTTCGTCTTGTGCAGCGGCACCAGCTCAATCAGCGGCCGCGGAGAAATCACCACCCCCGCCGCGTGCACGCCCGCGTTGCGCACCATTCCTTCGAGCTTGCGCGCCGTATCGAGCAACTGCCGCACTTGCGGCTCTTTCTCGTAGGCTTCTTGCAGCGCCGCCGAATCTTTCAGCGCGTCCTCCAGCTTGATATTGAGCGTCGTAGGCACCATCTTCGCGATACGGTCCACATCGGCGTACGGCATATCCATCGCGCGTCCCACGTCCTTGATTGCCGCCTTCGCCGCCATCGTGCCGAACGTAATAATCTGCGCGACATTCTCGCGCCCATATTTCTGCGTGACGTAGTCGATCACCTCGCCCCGCCGGTTCATGCAGAAATCGATATCGATATCCGGCATCGAAATGCGCTCCGGATTCAGAAATCGCTCAAACAGCAACTCATGCTGCAGAGGATCGATGTCCGTGATCCCGAGCGAATACGCCACCAGCGCGCCCGCTGCTGATCCACGCCCCGGTCCCACCGGAATCCCCTTCTCTCTCGCGTGCCGGATGAAATCCCACACGATCAAAAAATACCCCGCAAACTTCATCTGCTGAATAATCCCGATCTCGCGTGACAATCTCTGCTCGTAATCGGCCAAAGAATGTTTCAACCGTCCCTGTTCGAAGTGCCGCCGCAAACTCTCCATCCGCCGCGCAAATCCCTGCCGCGTGATGTGTTCAAAATAACTGTCGGCGGTAAACCCATCCGGAACGTCAAACCGCGGAAACGGCGTCGGCACCTTCGTCAGTTCGAAATGGCAGCGCTCCGCAATCGCCATCGTGCGCGACAAAACCTGCGGCGCATCCTTGAACACGCGCAGCATCTCGTCGCCGTTCTTCACAAAAAACTGGTTGCCCTCAAACTTCAGCCGGTTCGTATCCTGAATCGACTTACCCGTCTGAATGCACAGCATTACATCCTGCGCATGCGCATCGTCCTCGCACAGATAATGACTGTCATTCGTCGCCACCAGCGGCAGCCCAAGCTCTTTTTCCAACTGAAAAAGACCCGAGTGGATGCGGTGTTCCATCTCGAGTCCCTGGTCCTGAATCTCCAAGAAGAAATTCTCCCGCCCAAACAGATCGCTATAAAATGCCGCCGCCGCGCGCGCCGCCTCGTACTTCCCTTCCGTCAACCGCTCAGCCACTTCGCCCTTCAAGCATCCCGAAAGCCCAATCAATCCCTTCGAATGCTCCGCCAGAAATTTCTTGCTCACGCGCGGCTTGTAATAAAACCCATGCAGCGAGGCCTCCGATGTAATCTTCACCAGGTTCCGGTAGCCTTCTTCATTCTCCGCGAGCACCAGCAGATGGTTGTAAGTGTCTCCGTCAGGCGGAGTGCGCTGGATGTTGTGATCGTCTTTCTTGCAGATATACAGTTCGCAGCCGACAATCGGCTTCACGCCTGCCTTGTGCGCCGCATTCACAAAATGCACGGCGCCAAAAATATTGCCGTGGTCGGTCATGGCCACGGCCGGCATGCCCAGCTCTTTTACGCGGTCGACCAGTTTCTCGACGTCACACGCTCCATCGAGCATTGAGTAATCGCTATGCAAATGCAGATGAACAAATTCAGACATGGGCTCACAGTGACGCGCAGCTTGAGATAAAAACAATTGCGCTCATTTTAGCGGTGATTGACGCAAGGAAACTGCCAAGTTATCCACAGCAGAGGCGAAACCAAAGGGGCGTATCGGGTCTGTCCAGTGCGGGGCTTTTCTTGTGTGCCTTCGCGAGGCTTTCCTTCGTGTGCCTTAGCGTCCTTGGTGGTTAAAGCTCCTACTGGCTTTAGTCTTCGCCACAGAGCCGCGAACCGCTACTGCCCTTCCCTAACCCCAGGCAGCCGGAAGTCAACTCCGCGGTCCTGGTTCGCCTGAACCGTCGCCGGCACATCGATCACCGAGAGAGGCACGCGCTCCGTGCGCTGCGGCGTGAACACATAAATCATGTCGTCCACGATCGCGTAATTGCGAACTTCGCGCTGATGCCGGTCGCGATAAATCAACACGGTCGCCGGATCGTTCTCCGCTTCGTTGCTAGCCGCCGGCGCCGCTTGACGCCGCATCGGCCGCGACGGCGCGTATGCGTCCTGATCCTGCTCCCGCAATGCCTGCTGCTCTTCGAGATTTTCCTGATTCATCTCGTCGGCCATCGCGCGCTGGTCAGCATCGTCCGACGGATACGTATCCCACCACCAATAAGGATCGATCCCCGGCAGATAACCGTAATACCCTCCATACGGGTAGCCACCGTACCCATAGCCAAACCGATTGCTGAAGCGATAATTGTTTCGGCCAAAAGAACGCCCGCCCCGACCAAAACTTCGCCCCGCTCCCAGGGATCCATAGTGCGATCCATACCGCGATCCCGCGCCCATCGCTCCACGAGCCACAAATCCCGAGTGCCCACCGAACCCGCCCGCCGCATGCCCGCCAGAGAATCCGCCACCAGAGCTGCCGTGTCCGCCGCTAAATCCGCCATGGCTGCCGCCGCCCGCGCCATGACCACCGCCGCGCTGGGCGCAAACCGGCACTACCGAGATGCTGAGGAAGAACGCCGCGAGGATAAAGAGGCGACGCATGGGTCTCATTCTACTACCAATTTGAATGCGCGTATCGCCTGAAATGGCGCGAAAATCCGCGTCCACCAAGCCCTTCGCATCCTATTGATTCCTGCCCGGATTCTTGATTCGGGCCGAACTCCGTGACAGGCACGCGCCCGCAGCCGAACTTACTTCTTCCCTTTTTTCGCGGGCTTGCCAGCTTTTTTCTTGGCTGCGGGTGCCGGTTTCTTCTTTTCCGGTTTCGCTTTTTCAGACTTCGCTTTTTCCGACTTCGCCGGCGTTGCGCTCTTGGTAGGAGCCGCGGGTTTGGCAGGAGCCGCGAGCTTAGCCGTCGGCGCCGCCCCTTTCGCGGACGCCGCTGGTGGAACTACTTCCTTCGCGGGCTTGCCGGTTTTCGCCGCGACCGGTTGGGGAGTAGGAACGGTCGCAGCGGGCGCCGCCCCCTTGGCAGCCTTCTTCCCTTTCGCATCCGCTTGCGCAGCGGGCGCCGCAACTGCCGCCGTTTGCCCCTTGCCCTTCCCTTTTTCCGTAGCCGCCGCTGCGGCCGCCTTCGCTGCCCGTCCACGCTTCGCCGGTGCCGGCGGAGGTGGTGGCGGAGGCGGTGCCAGCGGCTTCAAGTATTTCAGCGTCTCCGTCCGCGAGCGCAGCTTGCCATCCAGCAGCAGCATGAACACATCATTCGCAATCTTCGGATACTCCGGCATCGGCGGCACGATCCGCAATTCCACCATCTCCGGAAGCGGCAGCTTCTGCTGCACCTGCCGCCACTTCGTAAAGAAATTCTTGATCTTCTGCGACACCGCCTGCTGCTTCGCCGTCACCGCCAGAAACAACACCATCTCCGGCCGCGCCGAGGACAGCAAATGCCACGTCCGCGAGGGCGTCGCCGCCTCCTTGCCCATCAAGCGCTTCGCCAGGTCGCGCGCGTTGTCTTCCAGATCCTTCCACGCCTCAACCAGATCCTTCCGCGGAATCGCCCGCCGCAAATCCGCCACATCCTTGTCGCCCATCCGCTCGGTCAAAAAATAAAGCACGCTCGCAGCCATGTCCGGCAGGTATCCCAGTTCGTTCATCTGCTGCCGCGTCTTGGCCAGCGCGCTCAGTCCCGCCGCATCCACCTTCGCCGTACTCCACCGCGGATTCAGAATCTTCAGCCAGCCTTCTTTCTCGTAAGCCTTCAGCACCGCCAGCGCATCGTCCTCATAGGCCAACTGCTCGATCTCATATCCAATGCTGCCGTTGCGAATGTGATCGATGTAACTATTTTCCTTGCCCGACTCATACCGCGCCTGCGTGCGCTCCTCCAGCGGCCAGTGAAAACGCGTCGTAAACCGCGTCGCTCGAATCATTCGCGACGGGTCTTCCAGAAACGCGTAATTGTGCAGAACGCGAATCACCTTCAGCTCAATGTCCGCAACCCCGTTAAACGGATCCATCAGCAGTCCGCGTGAACCCTCATTCAGTGAAAGCGCCATCGCGTTGACGGTGAAATCGCGCCGACGCAAATCTTCAATGATGGTCGCGGGCGCAATAATGGGAGGCTTGCCGGTCTTCTCATAGCGCTCCGACCGCGCCATCGCGATCTCGGCGCGCACCCCGCCGGGGAACGTCAGCAGCAGCGAACGCGTTTCCTGGTCGGCATCGCCAATAACGGCGCCCGCCTTCTCAAGTTCTTTTTGCAGCTTGAGCGCATTGCCCTGCACCGTGAAATCCAGATCACGGATCGGAAATCCCGTGATAACGTCGCGCACGGCACCGCCGGTCAGGTAGACATTCATATCCGCTGCTTTTGCAGCGTCTACGACCAGTGTGACTGCCTTTTGTTGATCCGGTGAGAGCCGGGTTTCCAGAGTGTAGATGTAATCGGCCATGCCGTCCTAATCGTTGTGCCGGGGCCAGAATCCCGCCCGCGGACGCTCCACCCGCCACTTATTCACAGTTTTTCCACAGGCGATGGCGCAAGCTCCAGCGGGTCTTCCAGAATGCAGAATCTAACTCGCTCTAGCCATTAGACTTATACAGCAAACACGTAATTTCAGCAAGCTAGAGAAAATAACACAAGGTTTACCGTTTGGCTACTGCCAACCCGCAAACTGTTCGATTCCGGGCTGAAAAGGCGAGAACGCCGTCGTTCCCGCAGCGGAATCTTCCCACCCACGAACGGCAATGTCACGCGCTCCACAGATTGCTGAAAGACTCTGAAACCGGACACGAGCGGGAAGGGCACGAGTTCCACTCGTGCCGTAGATCGTGCCAATCACTTGCGGCTTCAAGCCGCTGGAGGAGTCTTGACGGGACTCTACTGCTCCGACGCCGAGGTGAGCGCCTGGTAACTTCTCCCCAACTCCGCAACATGCCACAATGGAATGTAGGGTTCCATTCCGCACCCCATGTCCTCGACGCACAAAAAAGTAATCGTCCGCAAATCTGATCGCGACTCCATCAACGGCCACGTCGCGCCCGCCAACTTCGTCGTCGACGGCAAACTCGAACTCCTCAACACCACCGGCAACGTCGTCGCCATCGACCTGCGCGATATCAAAGCCGTCTACTTCGTCCGCGAATTCTCCGACGCCGACCTCATGGTCCGCAAGACCTTCACCACCCGTCCCCGCACCGAAGGTCTCTGGATCCGCCTCAAATTCAAAGACGGCGACATAATCGAAGGCATTCTCCCCAACGACCTGACCCAAAATCCCCCCGAAGGATTCCTCATCAACCCGCCCGACCTCCGCTCCAACACCCAGCGAGTCTTCGTCCCCCGCGAAGCGTTAACGTCGGTCACGGTCCTCGCAGTAGTAGGATCAGCCGGCCGTCGCCGCAAAGGCCCGCCCGATACGCGTCAAGTCACCCTCTTCGAATCATAATCACTCACGTGGGGACAGCCGCCCTCGGCTGTCCGGTCGAGCGAAGCTCGGCCGTCACCGCAACCGCATTTCTCGGTCTGACCGATTGAGCAGCGATTCTTTGGCGACGGATCCAAAAGGAGCAGCGGAACACACAACCCAAAAAGCGTTCCCCTAGGCGAGTTTTTCAACTTCCACGATCGTTCTCGAAAATGAATGGCAGTTGGGTGCGTCGCATCTTCTTCGCCGTCCTCGCTTGAGCGGCAGGAATGCTACAAGTCGCGCTTTCCGTCTACGCAGATAAACCAAAGCCAGCCAGGAAAACGGACGATGTGTGTCCCGAAAAAACCGGCTCCTAGGCTGGCAATGCAAAAGCACTGAGCTGAGAGCCGGTTACTCAATTCTGCGAGGCGGCAAATCTTAATCTGCGCTTTCTCAACTTACGGTCGGACCCAAGTGAACACCTGATTTGCAGAATTGACTCCAAAGATGCCGGCTCCTGATCCAACTGCAATACTCTTCAGGCTGCCCGTAACCTCGACGAATGACTCTGAGCTCGAGTCAAAACGATAGACGCCGTCGGAACTGGTAACCAGCCACGCGCCATCACCGCCCGCCGCGACCTGCTCAACATTGGCACCAGCCTGAACCCAGTTGTTCGTGTTGGGATCGAAACGAAAAACCTCTTGCCCGCTATTGATTCCCCACACGTCATTCACTCCGACCGCGATCTGGGCCAGGGTACCCCCAGTGAGCTGAACAAACTCTTGCAGGCTGAAGCTGTAATGGAAGATAGCGCCATTGTTCAGCCCCCACACGTCGCTTCCGCCCGTCGCTATCTGCGTCAAAACGCCTGGGATTTGCTCGAATTGCGCCGCGCAATAGTCGTACCGGAAAATGTTGCCCGAGTTAATCCCCCACACTTCATAGGGGTGGCATTGATCCTCGTGGCCCACTCCCACGGTGATCTGAGAAAGGCTCCCCGTGACCTGATCAAAGCTCTTCGTACTGTAGTTGAAGTGGAAAATCGCAGCGCTCGTCGAACTGATTCCCCATACCTCGTCCAATTGGGAGACCGTTCCTCCGCCGACCGCAATATCTCCTAGAAACGCTCCTTTTACTTTGCCGAATGCTTTCGTGTTAGCGTTGTACCGCCATACTTGGCCTTTCGTATCAGATCCAAAGACCTCGTTTCGGCCCGCAGCCACACGGACCAGCGTTCCCTTAACCTGCTGGAAGTGTTGGGCCGAGGCCGAAAGGGCGAGCAAGATCGAGCACACGAGGACCAGAATCGGGCTGCGAGAAATGTTTGGGCGCGACATAGAATCTCCTTAAAGTTGGTTTTGTTTTTTCCTCTGTAGTACCGGGAAGGCAAATGCCACTTACAGTGCCGCAGCCCCAATCTGCCTGCCCCGGCAAAGCGTCGGAACTCACGCTCGAACCTCAAAACCGCCGTGGTAGAATTGGCCAGTTTTTTGGTCTGAGCGATCCCCCGGCATTCCCACGCGGCCAACGCTACTTCGTATGCCAATCACAAGTCCTGAAATCGCCGCTCAAAAGTTCTCAAAATCCCTAACATCGGTGCTATGTCCTTTCTGACTAACAACTTGTATGAGTTCGAGGAATTTACTCTCAATCCCCGAAATCGCACTCTCAGAAAAGGCGACGCGACCGTGGCGCTGACTCCGAAGGCTTTTGACGCGCTCCTCCTGCTGATTAGCAACGCCGGACGCGTTGTCACGAAAGATGAACTGCTGGAAGCGGTCTGGCCCGGAAGTTTTGTCGAGGAGTCAAACCTGACCCAGACCATCTTCAGGTTGCGCAAGGCTCTGGATGAAACCACTGATCGTCGGTACATCCTCACCGTGCAGGGACAAGGCTACAGGTTTGTCGTCCCAGTCACCGAAACGACCATTCCCGAGCAAAAGGCGGATTCGCCTCCGCCAACTTCCCAGCCCGTATCTGTCCCTGAAACCACACTGCCCCCAGCCACACGCCGCCCCTCCACCCGACGATCAGTCACGCTCGCCGCGGTAGTGATCGCGATGCTCCTGATTGCGGCTTCCGGAATCTGGCTGTGGAATTCGCGCCGCGCGGCTGCGGTTAAGCCGGCAAAGACGATGCTCGCGATTCTCCCGTTTGAAAACTTCACCGGAGACCCGGGCCAGGATTATTTCAGCGATGGCTTGACCGAGGAGATCATCAGCCAGCTCGGAAATCTCGATCCTACCCACCTCGGCGTCATTGCCCGCACTTCCGTCATGCATTACAAGCACTCGCCGGCATCCATCCCGCAAATCGGCCGGGATTTGTCGGCGCAGTACGTGGTCGAAGGAAGCGTCCGTCGCGACTCCCATGGCGTGCGCATCACCGCCCAGCTGATTCAGGTCCAGGACCAAAGCCACCTGTGGGCGCGCGAATATGATCGCGACCTGGGCCACCTGATCGAACTGCAGGAAGAGATTGCGCGCGAAGTGGCCAACGAAGTCGAATTCAGCCTGACTGGACAGCGTCCGATCAGCTTGGCGCGCGAGGCTGCCGCTCCCTTGGCTGGAGCGAACTCCTATGAGGCCTACGACCTTTACCTGAAAGGCCGCTATTTCTGGAATCAAAGGACGAACGATGGTTTTCGGCAGGCGGCCGATTACTTTCAGCAGTCCATCGATAAGGATCCGAATTATGGCCGCGCCTACGCCGGTCTTGCCGATACTTACAGCCTGATGAGCACCTGGGCCATCGGTCCGCAGAATGTCCTCATGCCGAAGGCGCGAGCTGCCGCCTTGCGTGCTCTCGAAATCGACGAGAGACTTGCCGAGGCGCACGCATCGCTCGCGCTGATCAAAGAGAACTACGACTACGACTGGCCCGGCGCGGAGAAGGAATTCCGGCGCGCCATCCAGCTCAATCCGCAATACGCCACCGCCCATCAATGGTACGCCGAGTTTCTTTCCTGGCAGGGGCGATTCGAAGAGGCATTCGTCGAGAGTGAGCAAGCCCGTCAACTCGATCCTCTATCGCTGATCATTGTCTCCGATCACGCCACAATTCTCTATAACTCCCATCAATACGAAAATGCTTTGAAGCAATGCCGTTCGGTTCTTGAGTTAGATCCGACTTATCGCCATGCCGGACAAATGATGGCGCCTTCCTATTTGCAACTCGGCAGGTACGCCGACGCGGCCGACGCGCTCACCCGGTGGGCGCCCGACGATGTCAGTGCGTGGACCTTGGCGTGGCAGGCGGTCGTCTACGAGCGCTCGGGCCAGACCAAACAGGCGCGCGAAGCGTTCGACCGGCTGGAGCGCATTCCCGCATCCGATATGCATCGCACTCCGGCGTTTCTGATCGCTTATTCGGGTACTGGACAAAAAGAACGCCTACTCGACGCGCTCGAAAAAGCCTACTCGGAACACTCGAATGCCGTCGTTCAAATCAAGGTAGACCCACTCTACGATCCCTTCCGAACCGACCCGCGATTCGAGGAATTGTTGCGCCGACTGAACTTGCAATAGACACCACGCCGCCAACATAGCGACTCACGTGGGGACACCGGCCCCCGGGTTGTCCAGCCGAGCGAAGCTCGGCCGTAATCGTCCAGCCCGAACAAAGCCAGCAAAGTACCAGCACCTTCGCCGCATCCCATCTTCACCCGCAGCCTCACCTCCCATTTCCCCACGATTTTTGGATGTATAATTCGCCACCATGCCCTTGTCCTCTGGCCAAAAACTAGGTCCCTACGAAATTCAATCTCCTCTTGGCGCCGGAGGCATGGGTGAGGTCTATCGCGCCAGAGATACGCGGCTCGATCGCACCGTCGCCATCAAAGTTCTTCCCACCCATCTCAGCTCCAACGCCGACTTCCGCGCCCGTTTCGAGCGCGAGGCCAAAGCCATCTCCGGTTTGCAGCATCCCAATATCTGCGTGCTGCACGACGTCGGCTGCCAGGACGGCACCGACTTCCTGGTCATGGAGTACCTCGAAGGCGAAACTCTCGCCGCGCGCATCGCCCGCAAGCCTCTCACCACCGATGAAGCCCTCAAGATCGCAATCGAAATCGCCGACGCCCTCGAAAAAGCCCACCGCGCCGGCATCGTCCATCGCGACTTGAAGCCCGGCAACGTCATGCTCACCAAGAGCGGCGCCAAGCTCCTCGACTTCGGCCTCGCCAAGCCCAGCTCCATCGGAAGCGGACCCTCCTCATCTCCCAGCATCTCCTCCATGGCCACTATGGCTGGCACGATCTCCAACATGGCCTCGCCCGTCACGGTCACAGGCACCATGGTCGGCACCGTGCAATACATGAGCCCCGAGCAGATTCAAGGCAAGGAGGCCGACGCGCGTAGTGACATCTTTGCCTTTGGCGCCCTGCTCTACGAGATGCTCACCGGCAAGCGCGCCTTCGAAGGCAAAAGCCAGCTCTCGGTCGCAAGCGCAATACTGGATCGTGAGCCCGAGCCCGTTTCGGCGGTGCAGCCGCTGACCCGGCCCGTCCTCGAACACATCGTTCGCATCTGCCTCGCCAAAGAGCCCGAAGACCGCTTTCAAAGCGCGCACGACTTAAAACTGCAATTGCAGTGGATCGCCGGCGGTGGCAGCCAGATCGGCGCTCCCGCAGTCGTCATCCCGAGTCGTAAGAAACCAAATAAACTCTTGATGGCGGCTGTCGCTGCGGGCTGGCTCGTCGCCATTGCAGCCGCCGTCCTCGCCGTGATCTATGCCGGCCGCCTCACTTCAGCTCAACAGCCCATGCGCGCCAGCTTCGAGCCGCCCGCCGGTTTCGAGTACGCCACCGTCGAGCAAGGTGCGCCCGTCCTCTCTCCGGACGGACGGCAAATCGCCTTTCTCGCCTCGAAAAGCAGCTCACCTTCCGCTCCCGACAATCCGCGCACCATCTTCCTGCGGAAAATCGACTCCACCGACGCCACATCACTCCCCGGCACCGAAGGCGCCATCTTTCCCTTCTGGTCTCCCGATGGCAAATACCTCGGCTTCTTTGCCGATGGCAAGCTCAAGAAAATTCCCTCCGCCGGCGGCCCCGCGCAAGCTCTCTGCGATGCCCCCGACGGCCGCGGCGGCACCTGGAATGACCGCGGAACCATCGTCTTCGCTCCCAGAATTTCCGGCCCACTCACATCCGTCTCCGATGGCGGCGGCGCTACTGCGGAAGTCACTCCTCGTCTCAAGGATGATCCCGAGTTCACTCACCGCAATCCTTACTTTCTTCCCGACGGTAAGCACTTCCTCTATGTACAAAGCAGCGCCAATGACGCCAAGACTGGCCTGCTGGGCGGCGTCTATGCCGCTTCGCTCGACGGTGGCGAACCGAAAAAGATCTTGGCCCTCGGCTCCAACGTCGTTTTCAGCGACGGTTATCTCTTCTACGTCAAAGATGGGACCCTCACCGCTCAGGCCTTCGATCCCGCAAGCTTGCGCTTCGACGGAAATGCGATTTCCATCGCCGCCAACGTCGAATACTTCGGTCCTCGCGATCTCGGCTATTTCTCCGTGAGCCGCAATTTGCTGCTTTATCGCAACGCTACCGTCGCGGATCGTGAGTTAGTGCGGCTCGATGCCGCCGGTAAGATCGTCGATCGCTGGGGCGAACCCGCGCCTTACAACGGCTTTTCTTTTTCCCCTGGAAGCGGAATGGTTATTTTGTCCCGCTCCAGCCCGAACGGCAGCGAATCAAGTTTGTGGCTGGCGGATCCCAACCGCAAAACCGTCCAGAGACTCACCGCCGATTCCGGCTTGATCGAGACCGCCGTCGTAGCAGCCGACAACAAGAGCGTATTCATCTCGCAATCCGCCTTCTCCAACAGTTCGATTGCGCGGCGAGCCCTCACCGCCTCCGGTGCCGAAGAAAAAATGTTCCCCGCCCTTCAAGGTTCTTATGAGGTCTCCAGCATTTCGCAGGATGGCCACTACTTGTTCGTCAGTAAACAGGATTCGAAAACCAGCTGGGACATTTACTACATCGACCTGCGCGGCGATCAGAAACTCGTGCCTCTCCTCACCGGTCCCTATGCCGAGCGCGTGCCCGTTCTCTCCCCCGATAACAACTGGCTCGCCTACGTATCCGACGAGACCGGAAAGACTGAACTCTATGTAACGCCCTTTCCCGGCGCTGGGTCCAAGTGGCAGGTTTCATCCTCCGGCGTCGGTGGTTCCTTCGATTGGTCCGGCGATAGCAAAAACCTCCGTTACCGCCAGGGAGAAAAGGTCTACAACATAGAAGTCCATGCCAATGCCGGCCGGCCGGATTTTTCGCCTCCCAGGGAACTCCTAACGCTCCCCGCGGATACCTTCATAATTTCCATCTCCTCCGACGGTAAGAGCGTCCTTGCCGCCCAAGCCGTCGGCGATCGTCCCGCTCCGCCCGTCGATTTCATCCTCAACTGGCAACATATCGTGCACTGACCATTCCCTCGGATCGAATCCCTTCTCCGTTACAATCACCTTTCGCAGAGAGGTCCAATTCTATGAAGCTCTCCCAGATCGCCGACGCCATCGGCGCACGCATCGAAAACGCCGATCCCGCCACCGAAATCACCAGCATCTCCGGCATCGACCAAGCCGTCCCCGGACAACTGACCTTCGTCCACAATCCCAAATACGCCGCTGCCGCCAAGACTACCCGCGCCTCCGCCGTCATCGTCGACGAGAAATTTCCCGCCACCTCCACCGGCATGTTGCGCACCAGCAATCCCTATCTAGCCTGGGCCAAAGCAGTAGAACTTTTCTATCAAGCACCCACCTACGCCCCTGCCATCCATCCCACCGCCATCGTCCATCCCACCGCAAAAATCGGCAAGAACACCCACCTCGGCCCCTACGTCACCATCGATGAAGATGTCGAAATCGGCGACCACGCTGTCCTGCTCGCCCACGTCGCCATCTACCGCGGAGTAAAAATCGGCCACAACTTCTTCGCCCACACCCACGCCGTAGTCCGCGAATTCTGCCAGATTGGCAACAACGTGCTCCTCCAGAATGCCGTCATCATCGGCTCTGACGGCTTCGGTTTCGCCAAAGACGATTCCGGTCACTGGCGCAAAATCGTCCAATCCGGCAACGTCATCATCGGCGACGACGTCGAGATCCAGGCCAACACCTGCATCGACCGCGCCAACGTCGGCCACACAACCATCGCCCGCGGCGCCAAGCTCGATAATCTCGTCCACATCGGCCACGCCTGCTCCATCGGCGAAGACACTCTCCTCTGCGCCCAGGTCGGTCTCGCCGGCACCACCGACGTCGGCAACAAAGTCATTCTCGCCGGACAAGTCGGCGTAGCCGGTCACGTAAAAATCGGTGACGGCGCCATCGCCATCGCTCAAAGCGGCATCCCGCAAGATGTCGCGCCCGGCGCCATGATCAGCGGCTCACCCGCCATCGACCACAAACTGTGGCTGCGCTGTTGCGCCGTCTATCCCAAGCTCCCGGAAATGGCCAAAGCCCTCAAGAAGCTGGGCGAGCGCTAACAAGCAGCGTAGACAACTTATAACCGGTCCCGTTACAACCGGCTCCCCGAAAACGCCCTTCAAGCCCTAAGCTTCCCTTCGTGTACCTTAGTGTCCTTAGTGGTTAAGCCCTTTCAAGGATTCCCCGGTACTTAACGGTTCGAGCAAAATCCAGCGACTCCCCAACCACCATCCTCATTGCCCCCACATAGCCGAAGGTGTTACACTCCGTCCGCCGGAGCGGCACCCCCCAACCGGCGTTCCTGACTTACAAACCAGCTCGCCCTAAGGATGTCCATATGTACTCCCCTCGGTTCCAGGCCACGCGCATCGCTGCGATCAGCACCCTCGTCCTCACCTTCATCCTTTGCATGATCCCTTCCGCGCAAGCGCAGTACACCGAGACAGTTCCCTACACCTTCACGGGCGCCGCTGACGGCGCATCTCCCAGCTCCAGCCTCATCTTCGACTCTAAGGGCAATCTCTACGGAGCGGTCGCCTACGGCGGCGACATCTCCGGCACCAATTGCCCCGGCGAGAACCCGCCCACCGGCTGCGGCGTCGTCTTCGAGCTCACGCCCCCAGCCGGCGGCACCGGTCCATGGACACAAACTGTGCTTTACACCTTTCAGGGCGGCAGCGACGGCGCTTATCCGCAATCAAGCCTTACCTTCGACACCAAGGGCAATCTCTACGGCACCACCACCAACGGCGGCGATATGACCGGCTCCATCTGCTCCGGCCTCGGTGGCTGCGGAGTCGTCTTCCAGCTCACCCCGCCGCACAACGGTACCGGCCCTTGGACCGAAACACCGATCTACACGTTCACGGGCGGCAACGATGGCAGCGTCCCCTTTGCGAACGTCATCTTCAACTCCGGCAATCTCTATGGCACCGCGGCCGGCGGAGGCAGCGGCACGGGCGGCACAGTCTTCGAACTCACTCCACCCTCCGGCGGCTCCGGCCCATGGACCGAGACCACCCTTTATTCCTTCACCGATGGCGACGACGGCGGAACTCCCGTAGCCGGCGTCACCTTCGATTCCAACGGCAACATCTACGGCACGACCTACGATGGAGGCACTCCCTATCTCGGAGTCGGTCACGGCGTAGTCTTCGAACTCACCCCTCCCTCCGGCTCCGGATCTTGGTCCGAAACTCCCATCTACACCTTCACCGGTAAATCTGACGGCGGCAATCCCTACGCCGGCCTCATCTTCGACTCCCAAGGCGTCAATCTCTATGGCACCACCGCCGTCGGCGGCGACTGGCATAGCTCAGTCTGCAAGCACACCGACGGATGCGGCGTCGTCTTCGAACTCAGCCCGAACGGCAGCGGTTCATGGGCGGAATCGGTCCTCTACGCTTTCGATGACGGTGCGGGCGGCGGCTATCCCTACGCAGGCCTCATCTTCGATCAGAATGGCAATCTCTACGGCACCACCGCCCAGGGCGGCAACGCCTCCAGTCCCGCCTGCACTCCCACGGATGGCTGCGGCGTCGTCTTCCAGATGTCCGGCGGCGCCGGCTCCTGGAAGGAGTTCCCGATCTACACCTTCACCGGCCAGAGCGATGGCGGCTTTCCTTACGCCGCGCCCACTCTCAACCCGCAGGGAAACCTCTTCGGCACCACCTCCTACGGCGGCGATCTCACCGACTCGAACTGCGTCAGCAATGGCGGCTGCGGCGTGGTCTACGCGCTAACCCAGCAATCGGGCGCGCTCATCGGCTTCTCCCCGACCTCGCTGGCCTTCGGCAACCAGACGGTTGGCACCACCAGCGTCGCCAGGCCGGTCGTCGTCACCAACACCGGCACGGCCGCGCTCGATATCTCCAGCGTCACCGTGAGCGGCAATTTCACTCTCGACTCCGACGCCTGCCTCGGAACTCTCGCCGTCGGCAAATCCTGCAAGGTGAAGGTGACCTTCACGCCGTCCGAGCCAGGTCCGCTCGCCGGAAACCTCACCTTTACCGACAACGCTCCGAATAGCCCGCAAAACGTGCCCCTATCCGGCACCGGCGTTTCGCCCGTTACGCTCGCGCCCGCGAGTTTCACCTTCAAGAAAACCAAGGTCGGCACCACCAGCACGGCCAAGAAGTTCAAGCTGACCAACGATCAGGCGGTAGCTCTGACCGGCATCAACATCACCCTCACCGGAGACTTCCAGGAACAATCCACCACCTGCGGCGCGACCCTTCCATCGAAGCAGACCTGCACCATCAGCGTGACCTTCAATCCCACCCAAACCGGCACCAGAACAGGCCAGCTAAGCGTAAGCGACAGCGCCCAAGGCAGTCCGCAAACATCAGCCCTGACCGGCACAGGAGACTAGAGGAAAAGAGGAACCACGGAAAGGGCACAACTTTACAGGGCGAGTTCACAACTTGAGGGGGGAAGGGCACGACTTGAGTCGTGCCGCCGCAAGCGCCCTGCACATTGCTTTGAAAGGGTGCGGCTTCCAGCCGCACCGGGAGCCATTAAACATCGGTAAGCCATTAAAAATCGGCTGCGGCCTTAGCCGCCGAGGGACCGACTGCTCTCAACCGAGCATTTCAGCGAAACCAGACACGTCGTCGTTGAGCCGCGGAGTGGCGTAAGAAGACAGCCCACGGCGCAAGCCGTGGGTGTGATGTCGAACCCGATGCAGCCCCGAAGGGGCGTAAGAACGGCTTTGACAGAGACTCCGTGCTGCGGCCGCATGTACCCGCCCTGGCATAAAGCGCCGGGTGCCCCGTCCTTCGCACACTTTGCGAAGGGGCGGCAACCACAAACGCCCGCGCCTGCGAAGCGACGCTGTCGGCCTCACCAGTCTCACCCCAGGAGCGTCTGAGGTGCAACCTCAAATTTCGAGTCCCAATGCATACCCTGTCAACTTGACAAAATCCGACCGCAGAAACCCCATGAAACAAGGAACAAGAAATCAACCTGAAACGACTAACTCCTCTTACTCCCAGATACTTCGCTGTAAGTGCTTCATTCTAAGTACCACGACCGACTAATCCGCGCTAACCCCAGCATTCTCATAAGCTTGAATAAGGCCCACCCCATAACCAGAAAGTAAACATCCTGTCCCACCAAAACACTCCAATTTCCCCACTTTCACAACTTCCCAAAACTCAACTTTATTTTGTTCGTATTCCCTTCGCTAAAGTTGACGATAATGTACGTACACGAATGTCAACTATTGCTCCACGTGGAGCATTTTCTACTCCTGCAACTCGGCCGGCAGGCCGCTGTTGATCGCCGTCCGCACCTTGGCCATCAGGCATTCGCGTTCGCCAAAATGTTCGGGCTCAATCGGATCATGGAAGCGGACCGTAACTAGTTCAGGCTGAATGCCAAACCGGGCTTTCGGCATGGCCCGCTCGGTCCCGGAGATGGTCATGGGAACGATCGGAACCTGGCATTCCTGCGCCAGGTAGAACGGCCCTTTCTTAAACGGCAGCAGCCGCCCGTCAAATGACCGCCCGCCTTCAACATACACGGTCATATTGACCCCGCTCTTCAATACCTTGGAAGCCTCCCGCACTGCCGAGATCCCCGCATCCCGGTTTCCCCGATCCACCGGCACCAGGCTACCCAGCCGCATGATCCCCCCAAGTATAGGCATCTTAAAGAGTTCTTTCTTCACCATCACCGAGCCGCGGCGCGGGATCAGCGGAAGTTGGATGGGCGGATCGAGGTTCGAGATGTGGTTCGACATGAAAATGTAAGTGCGGGCGGGATCGATTTTTTCGAGGCCGAGAACGCGCACCTTAACTCCAGCAATACGCACCCCCGTCCATGCCCCAAACATGCAGGTGCGGTATAGAAAGTTAACGTTCTTAGTGAGATAGGTCCAGGGAACTCCAGTGATCGCCGCCAGCGGCAGGGCGACTGCCCAGAACGCCAGCATGAGTATGGTGCGAATGGGCGAGGCCGCGCGCGGCAGCTCAGTGCAGCTCTCGACTTCAACAGCGCGTTCGGTTCGCTCCATGTTAACTCCCCAAGGATCTAGGCCTTAGCCGCCAGAGTGCGGAGCCGCTCCGGTAGCTTCTCATAAATACCGCCGAATCCGCCATTCGAAAGAATGGCCACGATGTCGCGCGGGCACAGTTCGGGAGCGATGGCGCGGACGATGGCGTCGGCATCTGGAAGAACTTGTACACGCTTGCCAAGCTGCTGAATTGTATGGGTTACGCGGTTGATGTCGAGACGCTCGGCCTCGGGAATGGCCTCGGATTTGAAAACTGCCGTGAGCACAATTTCATCCGCCAGCGCCAGGCTCGCGGCCAGCGCATCTTGTAAAACATTGCGGCGCATGGTGTTAGAGCGTGGCTCAAGAATAACCCACAGCCGGCGGCCTGGGAAGCGAGCCCGCAAAGCATGGATTGTCTGCTCGATCGCTGTGGGGTGATGCGCGAAGTCATCGATGATGGTGATGCCGTTGACTTCAGCTTTCACTTCCAGACGCCGCTTCACGCTGCGAAAAGTTGCAAGAGCTTGAGTGATAGCGTCTTTAGGGACACCGTAATGCGTGGCCAGCGCGGCAGCGGCGGTCGCATTCCACACGTTGTATTCGCCGCCGAGGGCGAACTCTAGATCGGCCCACGGTTGCGCCATTGCGTTCGACGGACCAGTGGGTGCGATCGGGAGCGAGGTCCAAGTTGCTGATTTTCCAGGTTGTTCCATCCAAAACGCCGTATGCTCGACCGGGGAAAAAGACTTCGCGAGACAGCGGTCGAGGCTTGCGCTTCCGCTTGGACCGCCGTCGAAGGCTACGATTCGTCCACGACGCGGAACCAGATTGACGAGGCGCTTAAATGCGGTCTCTACTGCGTCGAGATCTTTGTAAATGTCAGCATGATCGAATTCGACCGAGGTAAGAATGAGGCCATCGGGAAAGTAATGGAGGAACTTTGGACCTTTGTCGAAGAAGGCCGTGTCGTATTCGTCGCCTTCGAGGATGAAGTGCTTGCCACCCCCGAGGCCGAAACTGCTGCCGAAATTCTCGGCGATGCCGCCGATTAGAAACGAAGGCTGAAGGCCGGCGGTCTCAAATATCCAGGCGAGCATGGAGGTGGTGGTCGTCTTGCCATGCGTGCCTGCGACTACTAGGACTTCTTTACCGACCAGAAATTCGTCGTGCAGAATTTGCGGCAGCGAGCAGAACCGAATGCGCTCGTCGAGAACGCGCTCGAGTTCTACATTGCCGCGCGAGAGCGCATTGCCGACTACAACCAGATCGGGGCGCGGATCGAGATTCTTTTCTGAGAAGGGCTGCGCAACCGGGATTCCGAGCGACTCGAGGAAGGTGGACATCGGCGGATACGCCGCCGCGTCGGAGCCGGTAACGCGAAATCCGCGCTCGCGCAACATACCTGCCAGCGAAGCCATAGCCGTTCCACAGATGCCGATCAGGTGAATGTGTTTATTGGGACTCATCGTTTGATTGTTGCCTCTTCGACCGCTGCCTCGAGGATGCTGAGTTTCACTTCTGCGCCGACTTCGAGCCGCGCGCGAACACCGATGGGCAGGGTGATGTTCGCGCGAGAAACGTGGCCGGAACGGAAGCCGAAGGCTACTGGAATTCCGAGATCGCCGATTACGCGCAGAACGACTTCTTCGAGTGTGTAATCCTGGTTGGCGCTCTGACGGCAATCCATCATTTCACCGAAGACAATTCCGCGCACGCCGTCGAGCTTGCCAGCAAGTTTGAGTTGCATCAGCATACGGTCAATCTGGAACGGCTTCGCGGCTACATCCTCGAGGAAGAGAATCGTTCCGGCGGTATGGATGTCATAGCGCGTACCGAGCGCGGACACCAGGAGAGAGAGGCATCCACCGTAGAGAATGCCTTCGGCCGCGCCCTCAATCAGCGGCTTGGCACCAGAGTTCTCATCGATCTCCCAATTCCCTTCTCCGGTAACGGCGCGCTGCCATGAGGCCAGATCAACTCCATCGGCCAGGGCGAAATCCTTGGTGACCATGGGACCGTGAAGCGTCACAAAGTTGGCGGAGTCGGTGAACCAGGTCAGCAGCGTTGTCAGATCGCTGTATCCAACAAAGATTTTCGGATGGGCGACAATTCTCTTCAGGTCGATTGCCCGGAGGAGATGGTTTGTGCCGTATCCACCACGCGCGCAAATGATCGCGCGCACATCCTCGCGCTCGAACATGCCCTCCAGTTCTTGCGCGCGGCGCTTGACGGAGCCCGCGAAATACAGATCTCGGTCGAAAATGGACTCGGAATAAACCGGTTCGTAGCCGAGCACCCGCAGCCTGTCGCAGCCAGCTTCGAGAAGGTCGCGTTTGATATTGGACGCAGGTGCGACGATACCGATTTTGTCTCCGTTCCTCAGCGCCGGCGGCTTTACGCGCGTGGATTGGGAATCGCGGCTCATATTGATTTGATCTTAAAGGGCCTCAAGCTGCCGCGGCGACTTTCTTTTTTCTTATGTGCAAGACCTTTTCGACTTCCGCTACCAGATCGTTGCCTTCGTCGCGGATTTCGACTTTGAAAACCGGTTGCACCCGGTCTTCGGTTTCCAGTTGGCGCCGGATGTCAGCGACTTGTTCGTCTGAGAGTCGAAAGCTTGCCCTCACGGTTCCCCGGCCCGGTTTGCGGAAGCGGATGGTGGCGGCTTTGTCCCACACAATGTAATCGCGGCCGAGATTCTCGATCAGCATCAGCATATAAAACGGGTCGGCCATGGAATAGAGCGAGCCGCCGTAGTGTGTGCCGACATAATTCGCGTTCCAGAATCGCAGCTTCATCTCCACGTCGATCGCCTTCCAGTCGTCATCCAACCGCGTCACGCGAATTCCGGCGCCCAGAATTGGAAACCAGACGTTCATCGACCAACGCATGTGACGCTTCCAGACTTTGTTCATCGGCTGATCCGCAGATCTTTTCCCACGTTTCGTCGAGCAGTCAGTATCAGTAAATCGCTACTCGTAGAAGAATTCTCCGCGGCAAACGAGCGTTGCTGGACCCCGGAGATAGACCTGATTGGGTGTCGTTTCGCCCCCCCAACGTACGGTCTGCGCACCGCCTGGGGCGACTACCCTCACAGGGGAGGCCACGCGCGCAGCCGCGACAGCCGCCGCGGCCGAGGCGCAGGATCCGGTGCCGGATGACAATGTCTCTCCGACTCCGCGCTCGAAGAGCCGAATCTCGATCTCGTTTGGGCCGCACACGATCACGTATTCGACGTTGGTTCCTTGCGGAAACTGCGGCTGCGCCTGGATCAGCGCCGCCTGGTTCTGCCAGCCTTCGGGAAAGCGGTCCACAAAGATTACATAGTGCGGGTTGCCGATGGAAACGACTGTCCCGGCGGTCCGTAAGCCGAGCGCTTCAATCGTCAGTTGTCCTCCGACGTTGGCATGACCCATTTCACTTTCGAACTCGAAGGTCGCACCGTGGATTGCGATGAGGTGGCAGGTTTTCACTCCCGCCGCGGTGTGGACTGCGACTTCTCTCTTCGCTGTGCGTTCGCAAATTTCGGCCGCTACGCAGCGCGTGCCATTGCCTGAAATTTCTGCCTCTGAGCCGTCGGCGTTGAAAAGGCGGACTCGCACATCGGCCAGCGCACTGGCTTGCACATTAGCGTCCGCATCGGCATCGGCATTTGGGAAAGTCCATTCCACACCATCAGCGCCGACTCCGTTGTGGCGATCACACATTCTCCGGCTCAGTCCCCGAAGGTCGGTAATGCCGTTGCCGGAAGCGATAAGAAAATCATTTCCGCAGGCGGAAGCCTTGGTAAATGCGATCGAGTTATTGTGCGAGCGGCTCATGTGCTTTGATCGTTCGGGCGGATTTTACCACTCGGATCGCGTCGCCCCGTGCCGCTTCTCACGAGGCCGTTAACGCGATTGATTCACCGGACGCGCCGTCTGGTAGATTCTCGCCGGGGGCTGATCCAGGGAATGAATAACGGTCAGCAAAGTAAGATTCGTCCGGTTCACATTGCGATCGACCGGATCGCCCTCGAAGGCGATCACGTAGTTGACATAGGCGGCAGGATCGGCGAGAGCGCGCTCCCAAATGCCTTGCGGATCGGTAGGCCGCACCCATGGCCGATGATTCTCGCTATTGACTACCCGGCGCAGAGGAATTCCGGCGCGTTCCATGATGCCGACGTGCTCGCTGAGGTCCATAAGAAACATCGAATCGGACGGCAAGGCTTTGAGAAGGCGCTCGACTGAGGTGTCAATTCCACGCCGCGCGTTCCAACTTCGCTCGGCCTCAACCAGGCAGAGCGGTTGGGCTTTCAGGACGAATCCGTAACTGACGACGATGAGTATTGCCGCCGTGCCGACCGCACTCCAAGCCGAGCTTTGACGTAACTTCGCGAAGATGAGTGCTACCAGCAGTCCGGCGGAGACGGCGAACAAGGGCAACAACTCGAGTCCGAAACGCTGATTGAAAACGGCGTGCGGCCACCACATGGGGACGTGCAGCGGCACCCATCCGTAAGAGAGCGAATAGGCGTAGAACGGCAATGGAGACCAGAGAACAATCAACAATGCGAGACCATACCTGCGCAGAACCAACCATGAGGCGAGCGCGGCAAGTACAGCGGCCAGAAGCCAGAAACGTCCCCAGTTGCCGACGGCCAGGTTGACTTGTGCCGACTTCAGGAAGTACAGGCCGCCGAGCCAATAGTTGTGAAAGGCGGGATTTGGCGCGGCGACGCGTAACTCGATCGCCTGGGCGGAATAAGGTCCGTTAGCAAAGTCGAGGGCGTTACCGTAGACGGCCGCATTGTAAGTGAGCCAAAGCGCGGGCGCGATGGCAATTCCGACCATGAATTTCAGACTGCGCCAACGGAGAGCGTGATCATGCCAGTGCCGGGTCGCGATTATGCAAACGAGCAATCCGATTACGCCGCCGAGGAACCAGCCGTCGTAGCGTGTCAACTCCGCGCAAGCGATGCAATAGGCGCAGCGGCGAAGTGAACGAGCCGCCGTATTCCCAGCCGCGTCGCCTGCCTGAAGCTCGCGAAAAAACTCGCTGAAGTAAACCATCGCCCAGATGAAGAACCCGAGATAGAGAGGCTCGGTCAGGGCCGTGGTCTGCATGTAAGTGAGGTTTGGATTCGCTCCATAGGCGAAGGCAGCGATCCATGCGCCGACCTCGGCCGCGGGACGGGTGCGGTCATGGGCATGCAGAAGGCCGCCGACGAGGCGGAAGATTCCGAGAACTCCGAGTACGTAGGCGACCAGGGAGGGAATCGATCCGCCGATCCCGCTTTGCCAGAGCTTGTCGGAGACGATGAAAGGAATCATCAGAATGTGAGGGAGCGGAAGCCAGACGGTTCCGAGCTGCAGCGGGCCGGGAGTGAGCGAATCGAAGACGCGGCGGGCAATATTGATGTGCGCGGTCGCGTCGCCGTGCATGAGGATCTCGCCGCGCTGCACATAGTAAAAGAGCGAGCTCAAGGAAGCCAGAACGGCGAGCCCGCCGACGCGAATTACACGCCGGTCCTGAGCGCCGCCGGATTCGATGATGCGATTTGCCATGAGTTGAGGATAAACGATGAAGAGATAGGCAATGCGAGGAGGAGTGTCCCTAAGGACGGCCGCATCCGAGAGAAATGGATTTTCCCCAGAGTTACTCTCGCCGTTACTCCAGGTGCGTGAGCTCGCGGAAGACCTGAAAGCGCGCGTCAATTTCGTTGCGTGTGAGGTTTTGCAGGCGCTCAGTTCCGAAGCGCTCGACGGCGAATGAGCCCATAACGCCGCCGTAAAATAACGCGCGCTTCAGGACCTCGCGATTCAATTCTCCCCGCGATGCGATATAGCCCATGAATCCGCCGGCGAAGGAATCGCCCGCTCCCGTGGGATCCTTGACCTCGTCGATGGGTAGCGCAGGCGCGCGAAACGGGTGCGAGCCCACTCCAAAGGCGCCTTCGCGGAAGAAGATGGTCGCGCCATACTCGCCATGCTTCACGACGAGCGCCTTCGGGCCCATGGCCAGGACTTTTTGTGCGGCGCGCGGAAGATTTTTTTCCCCGGCGAGCATCTTCGTTTCCGTGTCGTTGAT
Organism: uncultured Acidobacteriaceae bacterium; assembly: GCA_963841945.1. GTDB lineage: Bacteria > Acidobacteriota > Terriglobia > Terriglobales > Acidobacteriaceae > Acidiflorens. The sequence goes on along the minus strand of CAWJFC010000006.1, from coordinate 103,083 downwards.
GAGAAGAACATTTACCAGCTTCAGCGTTTCAGCCAGTTCCCTGGGCGTGCCGGTAATCCAGTAATTCATGGTGTCGCCGCCGGTGAGGCGGACGCCGTCCATTTTGCGGCGTACGTCAGCTTGCAGCGCGGGATGAATGTTGGCGAGAAACAAAAACTGCGTGTCGGAATATTCGCGGGGGATGCGCGGCTGGAATTTTTCGAAAACGTTCAGTTCCGTAAATTCGGTTTTGGCCTCGTTCAGATTATCCAAATACTGCCCGCCCCAGCGGAAGGTCTTGCCCGGCGTGCGCTCGATGCCGCGCGTGTCGATGCCGCGCTTTGTAAAAACGGCCTCATGCTCGGGAGCAAAATCATCGCCCACCACGGCGACTACGCGAACGTCCGTAAAGTAGCTCGCCGCCAGGGAGAAATAGGTCGCTGCGCCACCGAGAATGTCTGTGACGCTGCCCGAAGGCGTTGTGATGTTGTCGAATGCAACGGAACCTACTACCAGAATGCTCATGAGTCTCCAGAGGCGGCTGTGCGTCCTCAGCTGTCAGTATTTAGCAACTATCGGCTAAACATATTTGCCCAGGATCAGATTCAACTTCTCTTTCGCTCGCGCGGAGATCATCGCCGGGTCGGTCAGGATCGCATGCGCGAGGGCCGATCCACACTTGCACGACCTTGTTTTTGGCATCGCGCTCACCGTGGCTTTCACGACTTTCGCCGCGTTCTCGGCATTTTTTGTTAGCACCGAGACGACCTGGGCCACCGTCACCTGATCGTGATGCGGATGCCAGCAGTCATAGTCGGTCACCATCGCGATCGTGACATAACAGATCTCCGCTTCGCGCGCGAGCTTCGCTTCCTGCAGGTTGGTCATGCCGATGACGTCGGCTCCCCAACTGCGGTAGACATTCGATTCGGCTTTGGTGGAAAATTGCGGACCCTCCATGCAGACGTAGGTGCCGCCCAGCTTGCCGTTCACCTCGGAGGTCTTGCACGCGTTCGCGACGATCTTCGTCAACTCTCCGCAGACCGGATCGCCAAAACCAACGTGGACGACAATGCCATCGCCGAAAAAGGTGTCGATGCGATGGCGGGTGCGGTCGAAGAACTGGTCGGGGATAACGAAATCGAGCGGCTTGTGCTCTTCTTTCAGCGAACCGACGGCGGAGACGGAGACAATGCGCTCGACGCCGAGTTGCTTGAAACCATAGATATTGGCTCTGAAATTCAACTCGCTCGGCAGCAGCAGGTGGCCACGGGCGTGCCGCGCTAAGAAGGCGACTCTGCGGCCTTCCAGTGTACCGACAATGTAGGCGTCGGAAGGATCTCCGAACGGGGTTTGCTGCCGCACTTCGCGGGCGTCGCTGAAGCCCGGCATATGGTATAGGCCGCTGCCGCCGATGATGCCGATTTCTGCTTGCTGCAAAGGCGCTCCTGAATAGGGTGGAAATGAACGCGGAACTGGTGATTATACAAGGTCGCAGGCTCGAGGTCGGAGTCCGGAAGCAAACTAATGGCGCATGTCCCGACATTCCCCTTAAGAGTTCTTCACCGCCTGGCCGCAGACCTCGAACATCCGACCGCGATGACTACTTTCTGTCTCCGACCTCTGCGAAGAAGTCTGCCTCTACTTTTCTTGTAGTGTCGTCATCGAGGCTTTCGCTCACCAGTACTTCGTCGCCGCGCACTTCGATAACAACCGCGCCTTCTTCCGTCATCCAGGCGTGCAGACCGCGCAGAGTTTTCCACGATTCGGCCGGGGGCGCGTCTACGACTGGCTTACCGTCTTGTCCTATTGGCTGCCGCTTTTGATAACGCGTGGCCAGCGACTTCGCGTAGTCGCCGGCAAACTCCGCCGCCTTCTGCGGAGTCACCCACTTTGAGAGATACAGGACGCCCAGCGGGCCCGACTTTACGCCCTTGATACGGCAGGCGAAATAATATCCGCCGCGCCATGCGGGGTACATCGTCTCAGCCTCCTTCCGCCCGGCATATTGCTCGACCAGTACGTCGACATCGAATTCGCCGATGGCGCCGATATCGAAGGTGTCGTATTTCTCGAAATCTTTTTTGAAGTCGATGCGCTTGAGCGGTTCAATCTTTTCGTGGCCGAGATAGGTATCAGGTTCCATGATCTCGCGCGTGGTGGTCGGCGGATTATTGAACGCTCCCTCGAAGCCCAACTTCTTGCCACCGGCCTTTTCCAACGCCAGCGTGAAGTCCATGCCGAAGCGATAAGGGAAGGTCAGCTCTTCCTTGAGAAAAATCGGCGCCTTGCTGAAGGTCGGCGAATCGGGGCCGTCGAGCATCCCCTGCTTCATTGCTTCTCCGATCTGTGGCATCTCGAGGAGTGTCCGGCCCGTGGGGGCAAGGGTGTAGTCGAGCATCACCACCATCGCCTGTCCTTCGACCACTGCTTCGCGCGCCGACGATTCTTCGTCGGTGTCGATGTCCGCCGGCGTCGGATCGTTTTTCTTGTCGCCCTCCGTCTCGGCCTCCTTCATCCACTTTTCCATGCCAAAGGACTGATCCTGCAAGGCGTGCGTGAGTTCATGAGCGAGAACGGGCTTTTGTTGTTCCGGATCGATCCAGTTCAAAATGTTGACCGTCTTCTTCTTCGGATCGTAGTATCCCGCCACCTGCTCCTTCAGCATCGAGACAAGAAACGGGCCGAGTTGAAAATCCCGCGGAAGTAGACCAAACTTCTTCAACACCTCCGACGACCGCTCCAGCCGCTTTGCATCCTTGTCGTCCTTCATCCCTTTTTCGAGATAGGATTGCACCTCTTGCCGATCCGCAAGTTTGCGTTTGACCTCGTGCTTGATTGGCAGGCCGGTGTCGTCACTGGCAAACTTCATCAGCTCATCGACCGAGCGGAAGAGCTCTTTCGCCTCCTGCGGAGTGATAACCTTCTCAGGCGTGGCATGTGCCGAGTCGCCCTCGGGCGTTGGCGTTGGACTTTGCCCCTGCCCTAATTGCGGCTGGCTCTGTTGCGGAGGGGCTTGCTCCGATTGCGCTTGATGATCCGGAGATGCCGGCGTCTCCGCCTCTTGTGCCTGGGCGATCCCAGTTGGTAGGCTCAGCAAAACCGCGAGCCCGAAGTACGCAATATATTTCCAAAACCTCATTTGCAATGTCATCCTCAGCGAAGCGAATGGTGCGAAGCTGACCACTCGCGAAGTCGAAGTCCCTCTACAGATATGGAGCGCGTTCACTGCGGGGAATTCTCACCGCGTACTCTGATGTTAGCAGGGCATAACCCAGTGTGTGGGCCGAGGAGTTAAGCTGACGATTGTGGAGAATTTCCACCCAACCGAAAAAGATCCGCTGAAATGGCCTGCGCCGAAGAGGCCTCCCAGGGCGACGTCGCGGCGTATTGGCATTCACACTTCAATTGCCGGGGGCGTGGAGAATGCCGCTGAGCGAGCCTACCGGTTGGGCTGTAACACACTTCAGATTTTTTCGACAAGCCCTCGGCAGTGGCAGCCTTACTCGCTTGGGCGCCTTCAGTGCGAGGCGATGTCGCGGCTTCGCGAGAAATATGACTTGAAGCCGCTTGTCATCCATGCCAATTATCTGATCAATCTGGCGGGCGGCAACGAGGAGTTTCGAAGGAAGTCGATCGCTGCGTTTCGCGGAGAGCTGGAACGCGGCGCGGCCCTGTGCGCGGATTACCTTGTTTTGCACCCGGGATCGTTTCGCGGAGCTAGCCGTGAGGAGGGCCTGGCTCGTGCTGCGAGCGCGATTGAAGAGGCGGCACGGGGAGTGGATTTGGGAGCCTTGGCTGTTCTGATCGAGAACACGGCCGGCGCAGAATTCTCCCTGGGTGGAACGTTCGAGCAAGTAGCTGAACTGCTCGAACGTTTGTGCGGACAGGTGCCGGTCGGTTCGTGCATCGACACGTGCCATACCCACGTCGCGGGATATGACCTTGTAAGCAACGAAGGACGTGCGCTGACGCTTCGGCATCTGGATGCGACGGTTGGATTCAAGAATGTTCGCGTATGGCATTGCAATGACGCCAAAGCCGACCGGGGATCGCAGCTCGACCGGCACGAACACATCGGACGTGGCAAGCTGGGACTGGAGGTATTTCGGGCGCTCTTGAACGACCAGCGACTGAAGCATGCGGCATTCATTGCGGAAACACCGATTGACGAGCCTGGGGATGATTGGCGGAACGTGCAGGCGTTGAAAACGTTAATGAGCAAGAGGGGATAAATTGTTCTCGCACGCGCGCTCTCGGCTATGACGCTTCCGCCAACTATACTTTTTAGTCGGTAAAGGAGGGCCATGTCGGCAAAACAAACCGTTACCATCGTCTCCCGGGCATTGGCTATCTACTTCCTCGTATGGTTTTTGACTGATGTAACCTACCTACCATCCAGTCTCTATTCTCTTTTTCACCACGCTGGAGCTGTAAGCACTATAACAACTCCCTATTGGCGCAACCTGGATTTGCTCTCGCTATCGTTCCGCCTGCTACGCATGGTTCTGGTCTTCTTCGCGGTGCAATGGTTCTACCGGGCGGGCCCGTCGATCCAAAAGTATTTCTTGTCGCCTTCGGATGAAGAACCTGGTGGAGATGCGGAGACGATGCGTTCCGCGTTGTAGAATAAACGATTACCTCTTCATCCTTGAACTCCTCTATGGCAGACGACGATAAGTCTACGAATCGCGATGAGCGCTACGACGCCCAGCGCGTAGAACAGAAGTGGTCGGAGCGATGGCTCAGCAACCCTTCACTTTACGCAGCTGAGCCCCACTCCTCAAAGCCCAAGTACTACGTGCTGGAGATGCTTCCCTACCCTTCCGGCGCGTTGCATATGGGCCACGTGCGCAACTACGCGATCGGCGACGCTCTGGCTCGCTACATGTGGATGAACGGGTACAACGTCCTGCATCCGATGGGATGGGATTCATTTGGCCTCCCGGCGGAAAATGCCGCGATCAAGAACAACACTCCGCCGCGCGAATGGACGCTGCACAACATCGCTGCCATGAAGGCGCAGATGAAACGGCTGGGCTTTGCCTACGACTGGTCGCGCGAGGTCACGACTTGTCTCCCCGAATACTACCGCTGGAATCAGTGGTTCTTTTTGAAGCTGTATGAACAGGGGCTCGCGTATCGCAAGAAGAGCAAGGTGAACTGGTGCCCCAAGTGCTGCACGGTGCTCGCGAATGAGCAGGTGGTCGGAGGCATGTGCTGGCGGCATGAAGACACTCCGGTCGAACAGCGCGAACTGGAGCAGTGGTTCCTGAAGATTACGAAGTACGCGGACGAATTGCTCCGCGATCTGGAGAAGCTGCCGGGCTGGCCTGAGAAGGTCAAGATCATGCAGCAGAACTGGATCGGGCGCAGTGAAGGCGCCCTCGTGGATTTCGACCTGGGCGGCACGATTGGGCCGGCGGGGTCGACGATCACTGTGTTTACTACGCGCATCGATACCATCTATGGCGCGACTTCGATCCAGCTTGCGCCTGAGCATCCGATTGTGGCGGATATGACCGGCCGGAACGCTGAGCTGCGTGCGCAGGTCGAAGGCATGATCGCTGAGCAGCGGCGTGCGAAAGAATCGGGCAACATCGGGGAGATCGAAAAGCACGGTGTATTCACGGGCCGCTACGCCAAGAATCCTTTTAACGGCGAGACGCTGCCGGTGTGGGTTGCAAACTACATTTTGATGGACTACGGCACGGGCGCCATCATGAGCGTGCCCGCGCACGATGAGCGCGACTATGAGTTCGCCACCAAGTACAACCTGGAAATTCGGTTGGTGATTCTGCCGGCGAGCAGCAATCCGGAAGAGACCATGGCGGAGCCGGTTCTTCCTTTCGCCAGCGAAGATGGAATCCTGGTGAACTCTGGCGAGTTCAGCGGACTCACCTGCGCGGAAGCGATCCCGAAGATGTCGGCGTTCGCCGAGCGGAAGGGATTCGGCAAAGCGACGGTTACGTTCCGGCTGAAGGACTGGGGAATCTCGCGCCAACGTTATTGGGGCACGCCAATTCCGATGGTGTATTGCGAGAAGGACGGCGTGGTGCCGGTAGCGGAGAAAGATCTACCCGTAATCTTGCCGGACAACGTGAAGGTTACCTTGGCAGGCGGGTCGCCACTGGCGAGCGTGCCAGAGTTTCTGAATACAACCTGCCCGAAATGTGGTGGCCCGGCAAAACGCGAGACCGACACGATGGATACGTTTGTCGATTCGTCGTGGTATTTCTACCGCTATGCCGATGCGCGGAACGACAAAGCGCCATTTGACAGCGCGGTGATCGATTACTGGTTCGGCCAGGACGGCATTGATCAATACATCGGCGGCGTCGAACACGCCATTCTCCACCTGATTTATTCGCGCTTCTGGACTAAATTCATGCGCGACATGGGACTGGTGAAGAATGATGAACCCGTGAAGCGCCTGTTCACGCAGGGGATGGTGATCAAAGACGGCGCGAAGATGTCGAAGAACCTGGGCAACGTCGTTTCTCCGGATGAAATGGTGGCCCGTTACGGAGCCGATGCCGCGCGGTTGTACAGCCTGTTTGCCGCGCCTCCAGACCGCGACTTGGATTGGCAGGATACCGGAATTGAGGGCATTCAACGATTTTTGGGGCGCGTGTATCGGTTCTTTGTGCGGAATGCCGTCTCGGTGAAGTCGTCTCCGGATTCGGAGACGGGGCAGGCGGCGCCTCTAACGCCAGAAGCGCGGACGATCCAGCGCAAGCTGCACCAGACGATTAAACGCGTTAGTCACGACTTCGAGGGCCGCTGGCATTTCAATACCTGCATCTCGGCGATCATGGAGTTGATCAATGAGCTATCGGGCGCCGAGGATGCGATTGCCTCCGGAGACGTGTCTGCCTCATTGATCGACGAAGTGCAGCGCTCGATCGCGCTCTTGCTCGCGCCCATGGCTCCTTATTTGGCGCATGAACTCTGGGAGATGACTGGGGAGACCAGCAATTTACTGAAAGCTCCCTGGCCGAAGTTTGATCCGGCGCTGGCGGCGGAAGATGAAATTGAAATTCCAGTACAGATCAATGGCAAGTTGCGGAGCAGAGTCGTCGTGCCTGCGACCGCTACCGACGACGAAGTAAAACAGGCCGCGCTTGTGGACGAGAAGGTGAAAGCAGCGGTTGCCGGGAAGCAAGTGGTGAAGGTAATCGTAGTACCGAAGAAACTGGTGAATATCGTGGTGCGCTAACTACCGCATCACAAACAAAGGGAGTTCGGAGAACTTCATCAGTTTCTTCCCTCACCCAGGGCGGAAGCGGCAGGCTCCGTGTTCACCTCCGATCTGCTAGTAAATTACTCTTCACTTAACCATTTACTCGGTCGCACATTAAGACTAGACTTCCCGGTTGTTTTTGAGAGGACAGGACCATGCAATCACCCGCCCTGCGCGCGCAATTGAAAACGGCCGTTTGTCTTGTTCTGACAAGTTCCCTGCTCTGGGCCGCGGATGTCAAGCCTGAAGAGGTGATTGCCAAACATCTTGAGTCGATCGGTTCTGCACAAGCGCGGAAAAACCTGAGATCGCGAGCGGTGGTCGGTGGAGCGACCTACCGTGTCCTGGTAGGTGGAACTGGCGCGGCTGACGGCAAATTTCAGCTGGCTTCAGAGGGATCAAAATCCGACTTCCTCTTCAAAATAAACGCAAACGGATTCCTGGGTGAACAGTTCATCTGTGACGGCAACAAAACGAGCGTCGCCGGCACCTATCCCGACAAACATCGCTCGGAATTCGGCATATTTGTTCTCGATGAAGATGTTCTGTTGCGCGAGGATTTACTGGGCGGAGTCTGGTCTTCGGGATGGCCGCTCCTAGATCTCGATGCGCGGAAGGCAACCATCCGCTCGGAAGGAGTGAAGAAAGTCGATGGACACGACCTGATTGCCATTCGCTATCAGCCGAAGAAACATACGGATCTCGACGTTATGTTGTACTTCGACCCGCAGACCTATCGGCATGTCCTGAGCACCTATCGGGCAACGATCTCTTCATCGATTGGATTACACGGCGACAAATCATCAACGCAACAGCAAGAAACCCGATACTCGCTGGAGGAGCGATTTTCGGATTTCCAGACTCTCGATGGGCTGACACTCCCAACGCACTACGACTTGCGCTATACCGCAGAGTTGAGCAATGGCTTTACGAAGACGGTGGAGTGGGAGGTGCGGGCCACCGACATCCTGAACAACCAAGCCATCGATCCCCGCGCTTTTGAAGTGAAGTAACCCGCGACTCTGAAGGCTTGGGCGCGCGATGTTGCCGAGGTCTACCGAGTTCGCGCTGCAGCACTAGCTCAGAAATGCATTCTCCTTTACACTGACTTGCCAATCTGAGAAACTCATCCGTGGAAACCCAATCCAGCCTTAACCAGGCCATCGTTGTCCTCGACTTCGGGGCGCAGTATTCGCAGCTGATTGCGCGCCGCATCCGCGAAAATAAAGTGTTTTCCGTCGTCCTCCCGTTTAATGCGAGCCTGGACGAGATCCGCAGCTACTCGCCTGTCGGCATCGTGCTCTCCGGCGGACCCTCGTCGGTTTATGACAAGGGGGCACCGCACGCCGACAAGAGAGTGTTTGAGCTGGGCGTGCCCGTGCTTGGCATTTGCTATGGGCTGCAGTTCATGGTCTATGCACTCGGCGGCAAAGTGACTCCGGCGGCCAAGCGGGAGTATGGTCATGCCAAGGTTGAACTTCAGGTCGGGGATTCGCAGCTGTTTCAGGGGCTGCCGAAATTGCTCGCGGTGTGGATGTCGCATGGCGACTCGGCCGAAGAACTTCCCCCCGGATTCCGTCTCACTGCAAAGACTCCGCACGCGGTCGCTGCGATTGAGAATCCCGAGCGCAGGATGTGGGCGGTGCAGTTTCATCCCGAGGTCCATCACACTCCGCTCGGCACGGATATCTTGCGCAATTTTGCATTAAACATCTGTGGCGCCGCGCCGAACTGGACGGGACAACATTTTATCGACGCCACAATCGCGCAGGTGAAGGCGCAGGTGGGTGATGGGCGGGCGATTTGCGCGCTTTCGGGCGGAGTGGATTCATCGGTCGCGGCGGTGCTGGTGGATCGCGCGATGCGCGATACCTCGGGAAAATCGAGACTCACTTGCGTTTTCGTGAATAACGGCGTGCTGCGCAAGAACGAATTTGAGAAGGTGCAGCAGAACCTGCGCGACAAACTTGGACTGCATCTGGTTGCGGTAGATGCAACCGATCGCTTCATGACCAAGCTTGCCGGCGTCAGCGATCCGGAGACGAAGCGCAAGATTATCGGCAACGAATTTATCGAGGTCTTCGACGACGAGGCACACCGGATTGAACAGACGGAAGGCCATGTGGACTGGCTGGTGCAGGGGACGCTGTATCCCGATGTCATCGAATCGCGTTCGGTGCGCGGGCCGTCGGAAGTGATCAAGTCGCACCACAATGTCGGTGGACTGCCCGACAAGATGAAGCTCAAGCTGATTGAACCGCTCAAAGATCTTTTCAAAGATGAAGTCCGTCGCATCGGGCGTGATCTGGGTTTGCCCGAAGATCTTTTGCAACGGCAGCCGTTTCCGGGACCTGGACTTGCGGTGCGCATTCTTGGCGAAGTCACTAAAGAACGCGCCGATTTGTTGCGTGAATGCGATGACGTCGTCGTTACTGAGATCAAGCGCGCCGGGCTTTATCAGAAAATCTGGCAGTCGTTTGCGGTGCTGCTGCCGGTGATGTCGGTCGGCGTCATGGGTGATCAGCGCACTTACGCTTATACCTGCGCGGTTCGGGCGGTGCATTCCGAGGATGGCATGACAGCGGATTGGGTTCCGCTGCCGTATGAGGTTTTGAAGACGATCTCGAATCGCATTGTGAATGAGGTGCGCGGAGTGAACCGGGTGGTCTACGACATTACTTCTAAACCGCCGGGAACGATTGAGTGGGAGTGAGCAGTCTGGTTCTTAGTTGCTAGTTCTTAGTTGCTAGTTCTCAGTTCCTAGTTCCCAGTTTTTAGTTCTCGAGCTATTTCTTTGCCGGTTCACCTTCGAATACTCTCCCCCACTCCCCCCCTCCCCCCCTGCCGTGCCGGTCTATTGGAATCATTCACTTAGCATAAGTTGCCTCGCAAAGTATTCCAACCTATGGACTTGAACTTAGTTCTTGCAACTCTTTTGCTGAGTTGTAGTTAAGCTTGATTTTCCGCAATCTCGCCATTTTGTCTTTGCAAAGTATAGCGAAATAAAGACTTACGGGCAAAGTCTTGAGCGCGTGGGAGTTAGGGGCTGGTTTTGCATGACCCACTTCTACCACGGAGGCACGGAGACACTGAGAAAACCTAATGCCTGGCAAAAAGGGCTCTCTATTCGAACGGCATTGTTTTCACAAGAACCTTCTTTTTTCGCCTGGGCGAACGGGGATCGACGGCCGTTGCTGGTACTGCTGCTTCTCGCTTCTTCTATCAATTCAATTCTTGGAGGGGGTGGTTGCTTAAGTCAAGGGATTTGTGAGATACGGACTTGTTTTTTGTGGGCGGGAATCGGGTTGGTTCCTGGTTTTATATTGTACGTACATTATTGTAATGATAACTATCTGACTGGCGGCGAAGAGAGTGCGAATAAAATAAAGTTGGTTTCCGAGGTGTCGTGAAACAGACCCAATTGGTGATTTTCGTTGTGTCGGATGTTTACTGTCTGGTTATGGGTTGGGCTGCCTTGAGCCTTACTAAACCTGGGAGCATGCTGGGGTTAGCTCGGATAGGTGATTCGCGGTTTTGGAATGAAGGAGTTACAGTGAAGTATCCGGCAGTAAAAGAGTTAGTTATTCTGGTTGGTTTCGCTTTGGGCGATTTATGGGACTTCTGCGGCCGGATTTTGTCAAGTTGACAGGGTGTGCATGGGGGGCGAGATTTGGGAGGAAATTGGGGCGCATTGGGGCAGAATCTCTGGACCGACGCGGCAGTAGAAACCCAGGTCTCGAAACGAACGGGACCTGGGGGGCCCAGCGAGACCAATAACCCCGAAACAAGCGCGACGCCACCAGCAATAAGGGCGGACAGGAGTGTCCGCCCTCCACTACAGTCAACACCAACGTCACCTGCGAGTGCGGCGAGGGACTGATTACACCCGACGACCGCAATCCGGGGTTCACCGGAGTCCACCCGAGCACGCCAAAACCCAGGTTGTTTGCGGTGTGGAGGATCGCGCCCTCAGGGGCTAAAGCCCCTATCTTTAGCGGCTGCACAACGGCACGGCTGAAGCCGTGCCCTTCCCAAAACCTGTTCGTGAAACGGTCAAGAGGCGGCGCGGAGGTCGACGGACTCGAACCTCACCGTTGACGCTGCCAGCCGTTCGATCGCCCGGAGTTGCGGCCGCGACGGGACTCCTCGAGATTTCCTTCCCACTTCACCTTGCCTCGCAACGTCCGCATACCGGCCTGCGAGCGCGTCTGGAGGAGCAAGCGCAGGGCGGCTTCGACAGTCGCTTTCTTCGTAGCCGTCCCCGCGAGGCGCATCGCTTTGCCGAGCAAGGCATCGTCGATGTCAATGGTTCTCCGCATGGGCTTTTGACCTGAACGCGATTCTTCCATATAGATCGGCGGTGGAGGAACCGTCCGTGAACTGTGGGTGTGGATGGATAGAAGAAAGCAGATTGAGGCAGGAGCGCCCGGGTGGAAGCAGGAAGCGTTAGCGAAACATCAGATGGATGGTTGCTTCCCGAGTTGCTTTCCGGCTCGCTTCCTTATTCGAGACCAGTACTCTTCGCGAACATCGCTGTCAATTTCCGTTGGGATGTTCGTGGCGTACAGGGCATCACTGCCATTCTTCTTCGGGCCAGAAATCCAGTACTCTTCGCCATTGCTTATGTCGTAGTAGTTTGCTTTGAAGCCCGCGCCTTTCAAACTTCTGAATTCCCTTCCCGCGTAGTAAATCGTGGCGCCGGTTTTTGAGTATGTTACGCGGCCAATTCTAGCGGGGCCCGTGAGGTTACCCGCTTTGCGTTCAAGATACATGATGCGTGTTTTGTGACCCATACCCGTAGTCTCTAACTCGTCTCAATTTCTTACGCCGTGCCGGTATTGGCGAGGGCTTCGACGGCTTCCCAGGTGGTGGCGAAGGTTACGAACAGGTCTTTTACTTTTGTGATTTCCAGAATTTTCACGACCCTCGGCTTCACTCCCGTGAGAACGAGACACCGGCCGGTCTTTTGATGCGACACGTACGTCGAGACGAGCGACCCGAGGCCTACGGAATCGATGTAGGGGACGTCGGAGAAATCGAGAATCATCGTGTCGGCGCGTTCATTGCGCACGGCGCGCTCGAACATCGGAGTTGTCTCGATGGTGATCGGTCCCTTCAGCAGCAGGATCCGCTGGTCATCGGCCACGCCTTCATAGCGCTCGACTGTCAGTTCTTGCACTGCCATCCCAACCTTTCCGGTTCAGCTGCTTGCCGCGGATTTTACCAGTTCCCGCTTGCCGCCTTATTGGGGTTTCTGCGGAGGCGCCTGGTCGTTACTCTTGCCGTCGTTACTCTTGCCGTCGTTACTCTTGCCGTCGTTACTCTTGCCGTCGTCATTCTTGCCATCATGATTCTCGTACGTCGAATACTGGCCGGTTGGATGCTTGAGCTTCACGGTAATCTCGAGCGCCGGCTGCTTTATTTCATATTCCTCGCCAAAAGTCTGAAAGCCTTTGGCGATGACCTGGATCTCGAGCTTGCCGAAGGGAACGCCATCGAGACTCGTACGGCCGTCGGCATCGGTCTTCAGGTCCAGCTCGCCCTGACTCTTGCCCTTGCGATTCACTGGATGGAGGACGACCTGCGCATATTTGACCGGCTTACCATCGGTATCGCGGACGACGATGACTTTGACGGACGAGGTTGGGCCATCATCATCCTGGGCGCGCAGCGAGAGGGTCAAATTCGCCAAGATGAAGGTGACGGCGAACAGGAGGGCCAAAGCCCTGGCGAATTGGGGAAGGATTCGACTTGCGCCGCGGCATCGCCCCAGCGGCTGGAAGCCGCTTCCAATTGGGCGTTGGTGACGGCACGAGTAGAACTCGTGCCCTTCCCGTCCGTGGACTAGTCTGGCGTTTCTACGTAACCAGACGTCCCAGGCATCAGATAATAGGATTGCAGGCATATTTCTTTTCGTCTTTCTTTGCGTCTTTCTTTGCGGCTCTCTTTTCGTCTCTTTTTCGTTTTTGCTTTTCGAGGCTCCGGGTGAGTTTGAACTGGCGCGCCCATGCGGGCGACTGCCTGAACTCATCGATGACATTGTAGGAGAATTTGTGGCTCAGCGGATCATGAAACGCACGCGCGCTTCCGAATCCGTGGGAACGCCATTGCAGAGAGCGGGACGATAGCGCCACAGACGCACGGCGCGCAGCACGGCCTGGTCTTCGCCGGGCCCGGCGCCATTCAGAACGAACGCGCTATGCACATGGCCATCGGAGCCGACGATAAAGCTGACGCGCACGGGAACATCGTCGTCCTCGGCGGGCAGGAGCGGATCGGGAGTGAGCAGCGCTTCCGGGGGACGGACGCTTCCACATTTTGGCAGCGCCAACGGCTCCGATACGGGATTGAATTCGGAAATGTGGGCGGGCACGCGACGCAGGCGGTTCTCGGATTGGGCGAGAGGGGTGCGAGTGGGGCCGATGAGAGAGACCTCGGGGATCGACCATGCCGCCAGACACCAGCCCAGCAGGCAAGCGATCAAGAGTCCGCCAAATCTGCAGGACGGCGTGAACAAAATGGGCAGGCGCTGCGAATCCGATCTTTGGGTCTTCGTCATTTGGCGGGCGAGGTGCCTCATTTTGCAAAGTCCGTCATTTTGTGAGGTTCATCATTTTGCACTACGTCTTGCACTACATCTGAACGTAAAGGGCACACGCGCCCTATCCGCACAAAGCAATTCAATTTCCAATGGGGCATGAGAGGTAAGATCCATAAAAGCGACAAGTTACAGGTCTTTTGTCGTGTCCTGCTTTAGGGATGACTGCAATGGATTGCGGATTCGATGCAGCCGGTAGGCGGGCTATTTTTGCGCGGGGTGACTGTCTCCACACCATTGTGTGAGCTACGTCACAGGGCCAGGGCAGTCCGGGGCGCAAAATTAAGTTGCAGTTTGGCCATCGCGTTTCGGTAGGGCCACTCCCTGGAGGATGCCATGTTCGAGCAGGAACTTGAGTTAGAAAAGAAAACCTCATCGATTGTTCCGCTGCTGCTGATCGTCAGCTTGATTGTGGCGATCGCCGGCGTGTCTCTCTATTTCGTGATGGAAAGCCGAAGAGTCCTGACCACCGCTGAGGCGACCCCGGTGATTCAATCCAACATCGAGTCTCTTGGTCCGGTCACGCTGAAGTTTGGGACCGGCATTCTGGCTACTTCAGTAGATCAGCGGCCGCATGATCCGCAGTATCGCCTGCTGGAAAAGGAAGGTTATCTCAAGATCGGCAAAGACGTGAAATACAAAACGCCTGTTTCGTTAACGTCAAAGGGTGAAGAGTGGTTAAACAGCATTCCGGGCGTGAAGAAAGAAAAAGACAAAGACAATAACGAAGAGTATACGGTGCCGCTGGCGGAGCGGAAACTCGGGTCGGTCGGGACGATCACGATGTTGAGCCCGTCGAAAGCGACGGTCGAATACACCTGGAAATGGGAGACGACCAAGGGTGGAGATTTGTTCGATGCCGCAGGTCCGGCGGTTAAGGCGTTTAATACCTGGGATCGCTCGACACTGATCGATAAGTACGGAGCGAACTTCTATCACGGGGCGCCGGTCAAAGTTACCGTGATGCTGGTGAAGGACGTCAAAGGCTGGGCGCTCTCGAACGAGTAAATCCGCGCTGACTCCGACAAGGGGAACAGGGCGCTGCCACGCAGGCATGAACCAGGGCAAAACATCAAGCCCTGCTCGAGCTTAGAATTCGCTCGGGCAGGGCTTTTTAAGCTTCACTTCTTCCAATTCCCTTCTTCGTGTTGCGCTATTGCAATCCGTTTTGCGTGAACTTATAGCCAGTACTGCCGGTCTCCGAGGAGAGGTAGATGCTGGAGGCTTGCGGGGCAGTGCTGTAGTTGTCGATGATGATTCCGCTCGGTCCGCCGGGCACGTCAGCCGTAGTCACGGGCGAACCTTCGGTGGTCGCGGCCACGACGCAGCCGTCGGTGCCGGTTCCGAAACAATCCTCAGTCAATCCAAAGAAGAAGAAGTCGGTGCCGCCACCGATATTCGGGTTATAGAACTCGGTCCAATTGGTGCAAACGGCCGCCGTCGAGGTCAAAAGCTGTTGTGAGAACACCGGTGTGGTGTTCATGGTTGGGCCGGTAAATCCGAAACCGTATTGCCAGGGCGTGGTATCAGCGGCGCCTGTTCCGCAGAGGCGAATCTGTCCAGTCGAAGGATTGTTGTAGTAATTGTTGTCGAAGGCGGGCTGGCCCAGCGTCAGCGCGGTTTTACCGGAAGAGCCGAGGCCGATACGCGCCTTGGCAATCTGAGTAAGAGTCGCTGTGTTGAATTCGACAAGGACAGCCGACGTGCCATCATTGGCATCGACCACGAAGGTCGTGCCGTTGGTGATGTCCACAACGGCCGGCGGCACGATCGCCGGGCTCGTCTTTCCAGTTGCGCCCACCACTGCGACCGTAAGCGCCCCACTGTTGGCATTTACCTGGTAGAGGTTTCCGTTCGCACTGCCTACTATGAGCAGTTGGCGGATGCTATCGAGGACGGGAGGGGTAAGTTTGTGGCCTTGGCTGACCGTAACAGGCCAATTCCCTCCGGCCAGCGTTGGGGTTGAATTAAAGACACCGTTGATCTTGTACATGAGGCCAGCATCGGCGCCCACATAGGCGACGTCTGCCGTGTAGTCCACCCAGGGCGCGGAAGTCGTGCTGGTCTCAGTGGGTGAATAGGTGAGGGAGGTCATGGTCGGAGCCGCCGCGTCCGAGATCGTGCCCTGACCGGCAGTCCAGGTCAGGACGTGAAAAATGGCCTGGCCGGTCGCCGATTCAACGAAGGCGATTTTGGTTCCGTCGAGCGAAATGACCGGAGAGAGATTGACGGTGCCGCCCTTGGCGGTGGTCACGTTGTAGGCGAACAGGACAGTCGGCGCAGCGCCACAGAGGCCGCCTGTACCGGAATAAAGATTGTTGAACGCGATCAGGTTCGCCTGTTTGCCGGTAGTTCCCGCGACGTTCAGGCCAAAAACCACATAGTCGTTGGTGCAATCAGGAGGCGCGCCGGGATCAAAGGAGTACTTGGCGGGATACATGTTCGCCGAAACCCGGCCCCTGACAAAACTAACATTCCAGTCGCGATGCTGCCGCGGATCGTTCGACGTGCCCAAGCCATCCGCGCTGCGGAAGAACTCCGGATCCAGCGCCTGAAAACGCTTCATAACCTGCTGACGGATGCGGGGCTCCTGGTCGATCAGATTGGGATACCTGGCCAAACCGTCGAGGCTGAAGACGAGGCTGCGCTCGGACCAGTCCTGCGGAGCTCCAATGTGTTTGGGCGCAGCGGTATTTTGGGACCAGAGACTGCCGGCAAGAAACAACAGGCCCATGCACGAAGATACCAGCGCTCCGTAAGGATGTTTCACCTTCACGACGACCTCCCATAGCGGATGGATGTGGTCATTCTAGCCGCTCTTCGCCGGCCGCAGGGTTAACTGAGATTAGACGTGGCAAACTTCGGTGCATGCGCCGGGGTAGGGTTTCTGGGGCTGTTTCGGATTTCTGGCGCGGATGAGTAGTGGTGTCTTCCTAATGCACTTCTCATTAAACATGAGAATCGCTGTCTGGATCTTCGGAGCTCCTACCAACGATAGAATGGGCAGTCGTGAGCCCGAAGAGGCCTTTCCCAAAGAGAGAACGGTTATCCAGTAGTCACCATTCTGGGACGTTCTTCAAGTAATCCTTCTTTAAGAGCAATAAATCTGTGCAAGATAAGAGAACCGGTAATACAATGGCCGACGATAGTTACCTGAGGGGGTACTACTGAATGACGAATATAGCAAAGGCACTAGCCCGGCTCCGCGAGGAACGCCGGGATGCTCAAAACCAGGTTGACAAACTTGGCGAAGCGATTGCGGCGCTGGAAAAGCTAACCCGAGGTTCGGGCGCGGCGGCAACCGGCGGCGCAATGCGTAGCAAGCGCGTACTTTCGGCGGCCGGCCGCCGGAGGATTTCTCTCGCTCAAAAGGCGCGCTGGGCAAAACTCAGGCAGAGTAAGAAGGCTGCCTGACACTGTTATTCGGGCCAAAGTCTCGCGAAGTCTTCTCTCGCGAGACTGACGTCCGGGTCTTCAGGTGCGCGGGTATTTCGGGGTAACTCGCCGCGCGCCAAAGATCATCTGCGGTCTTTTGCTGCGACCGTCTTCCTCGGCAATCTTCCTGCAACTATCTTCCTGCAACTATCGTCTTTCAGCGATCTGCCTTCAGTTTCGCAGTCCAGAAGAGCCCTTATTCCAATTAGTGCCCACCGCCCAGCTCGCGAACGATGTGACCGACAAACGCTTTCGCATCGCCGAACAACATCAAAGTGTTATCCAGATAGTAAAGCGGATTATCAATGCCGGCGAAGCCCGGATTCATGCTGCGTTTGATGACCATGACGGTATGTGCTTTGTCGACGTCAAGAATGGGCATGCCGTAGATCGGGCTCGTTTTGTCGGAGCGCGCCGCGGGATTGGTAACGTCATTGGCGCCGATGACAAGGGCAACGTCGGTCTGCGGAAAATCGCCGTTGATCTCATCCATTTCTACCAGGCGGTCATAGGGGATGTCGGCTTCCGCCAGTAGCACGTTCATGTGGCCGGGCATGCGTCCGGCAACCGGATGAATGGCGAAGCGAACATCGACACCGCGCTTAGTGAGCGCGTCGTAAAGCTCGCGAACTTTGTGCTGCGCCTGCGCCACTGCCATGCCATAACCGGGCACGACGATCACGCGATTCGCAGCGGACAGAATGGCCGCCGCTTCCTCGGGGGTCGCACTCCGCACCGGCTTTGCTTCGGCCGCCGCAGAGGCTGCCTGCACTTGCCCGAATGCGCCGAAGAGCACATTCGTAAATGACCGGTTCATGGCCTTCGACATGATGATGGAGAGGATGAGACCGGAGGAGCCATCAAGCGCGCCGGCAATGATCAGCAGCTTGCTGTCGAGTACAAAGCCCATGGCCGCGGCTGACAGCCCGGCGTAAGCATTCAAAAGCGAAATCACCGTCGGCATATCCGCGCCGCCGATCGGAATGATCAGCAGCACGCCGAAGGTCAGGGCGAGCAGAATCATGAATGGAAACAGCGCCTTCTGCCCCGGATGAAGCACCAGCGTGACGGCGATGGCAACAGCAACGGTGAGAAGCAGAAAGTTGACGAGGTTCTGGCCTTTGTAAGTGAGGGGACGCTGCGGCAAAACCTCCTGCAATTTGCCCGCGGCCATGAGGCTTCCGGTAACGGTCAGCCCGCCGAGGATCACCTCGATCGAAAGCACCGACATCATGAAGCGCGAGATGTCCGGAGTCCGCAAATAAAACTCCGACGAACCGACCAGGGTGACGCAGAGAGCCCCGAAGGCGTGGCTGAGCGCGGTTCGCTGCGGAACCGCCGTCATCGCCACATTGCCGAGCGGAACACCGATGATCGCACCCAGCACGAGCGCAATGGCGATCATGTGATAGTCGTGGAGGCCGTGGCGCATGAGCGTGCCGATGATGGCGAGCAGCATGCCAGCCTCGCCCGCCCAAATGCCGTGGCGTGCGGATGTCGGTGAACTCATCCACTTCAGCGAGAGGATGAAGAGCACGCTGGCGATGAGGTACAGAACCTCGATAACAACCTGACTGCCTGCGAATTCCGGGTTCATGGTTTGGCCGCGGGACGGCTGGATTTGAACATCTTCAACATGCGGTCAGTGATGAAGAAGCCGCCGACGATATTGCTGGTGGCGGCGACGACCGCGATAAATCCGAAGACGAACGAGAGCGTGCTCTTATGCTCGCCCACCAGCACAATGGCGCCGACCACCGCAATCGCGTCGAGAGCGTTGGTCAGCGACATCAGGGGAGTGTGCAGGAGCGGCGAAACACGCCGGATCACTTCGAAGCCGATGAACCCGGCCAACACAAAAATGAAGAGCGCGTTGATCAGGGTTGAACTACTGTTCATTGTTCTTGTTCCTCCGTTCGATTCCTCGGTTCGGAATCGCTGGACTCTCGTGTCATGCCTGTTTGGCAAGCGCGGGCAGCTTTAGATACTCCCGGACCCGCGCCTGTACGATCTCGCCGCCGTTGGTCAGCAGAGTCTCGCGCACAATGTCGTCCTCGAGATTCAGATTCAGTTTCTGATCCTTGATCAGGTGCATCAGGAAAGAAGTGACGTTGCGCGAATACATCATGCTGGCGTGGTACGGCACCTGCGAGGCAAGGTTAATGTCTCCGATGATCGTGACCCCGTGTTTGACCACGGTTTTGCCGGGTTCGGTAATCTCGCAGTTGCCGCCGCGCTCTCCGGCCAGATCAAGCAGCACTGAGCCAAGCGCCATGCCCTTCACCATGTCTTCGGTGACGAGGATCGGCGCTTTCTTTCCGGGAATCACCGCCGTGGTGATCACGACATCGCTTTCCTGCACAACTTTTCCCAGCAGCTCGCGCTGCTTGCGATAGAAGTCTTCGTCTTGCGCCTGGGCGTAACCGCGCGCATCCTGCGCGTCCTTGGCCTCAATCGGCAGTTCCACAAACCGGCCGCCCAGGCTCTGCACCTGCTCCTTCACCGCAGGACGGAGGTCATACGCGGAGGTCACGGCACCCAGGCGCCTTGACGTAGCGATTGCCTGCAACCCAGCCACGCCGCATCCGATCACGAATACCCGGGCCGGCGTTACGGTTCCGGCTGCGGTGGTGAGCATGGGGAAAATGCGCGGATGAGTGTCGGCGCACAGCAGCACAGCCTTGTAACCGGCCACGGTGGCCATCGAAGAAAGCGCATCCATGCTTTGCGCGCGCGTAGTTCGCGGCATCAGTTCAACTGAAAATGCGGTCACACCGGCATGCGCAATTTGTTCGAGAACCTCGATCGAGCCAAAAGGCCGCAGAAAACTCGCCAAAATCTGGCCGCGCCGGTAAAGAGGCACATCCTGCTGGCCGTTGATGTCGTTGGCGCCGTAGCCGAGAACCTGAACGATTACGTCAGCCGCGCCAAAAATCGCCGCGCGATCGGCAACTATCTTGGCGCCCTTTTCGGCATAGAGCGCATCGATGTAGCCGGCGCTGAGACCCGCGCCCGCTTCGATCTGAACCTCGAAACCGGCTTTGGTGAGTGTGGGGAGAACCGCCGGCACGAGCGCCACCCGCCGCTCTCCGGGATAAATCTCTTTCGGAACGCCAATGATCACGAGATTCCTGCCTATAGGACGATTTTTCGGTTGTCGCTATCGTTATACAACGCTACAGGGTGACGGACGATTCTAGTTGAGCGAATGCAGGCGCGCAAATTTAGCTTTCACCACCCGTTGGCCCCGGAGTGAGTGAGGTGGAGAATCAACTGACCGTCCAGGTATTGTGCGTCGATCTGGGCGCAATTGCGCGCAATCCAGTTCGCCCCGGCTGCTTTGAGTTCGTCGACCGGCATGGTTGTAGGAAATGCAATCACGCGCGCACCGGCAGCCCTTCCCGAGCGCACGCCGGCCGCCGCGTCTTCGATCACGATGCAATCCGCGGGCTCGTAACCAAGCACCGCCGCCGCTTTCAAATAAGGCTCAGGGTCGGGCTTCCCAATCTTCACCTCGCTGGCGGTGACCATGGAGGCTGGTACCGGTAAACCGGCGGCGCGCAGGCGAACCTCGGCGAGCGGGCGCGTGCCCGAGGTGGCAATTGTCCAGCGATCGGGCGGCAGGCGCTCCAGCAATTCCCGCGCACCCGGCAATGGCACAACGCCGCCCAGGTCCTCGATCTCGCGGCGCTCCAGTTCGCGGTCTTCAACTTCTATGTCGGCATTCGGCAGTAGATCGTGAATCGTGGTTCGACTCGGACGCCCGTGCGCCATCTTGACGACCTTTTCCGGATCGAATCCATGCTCAATCGCCCAACGATGCCAGACGCGAGCGACTGCCGGGGTCGAGTCGATCAGCACGCCATCCAGATCAAAAAGTACGGCCGCGCAACGAATTTCGGTCATTCGTTTTTTGAGATTATTGGGAGTTTTCCGAATACGATTGCCTGTAAAAATGTCAGGCCCTCGCAGGGAGGGCCACTGAACTAATACTATTTGGTGAGCGCGGCAGGAATCGAACCTGCGACCCACGCCTTAAAAGGGCGTTGCTCTACCAACTGAGCTACGCGCCCCACCGTTTTCCAATCTAACACATTTTGCGAGGGAAGCCCGGCGGTGCGCCCCTAGCGGACAGCGGGTGAATTGCAAGCGCAAGGCTGGTAAACTCGGCTTCCATGAAGGGCTTACCGGCATGAAGGGTTCACCGGCAATGAAGACTTACCGGCTGCGATTGGCAATCGGTCTGGCTGGGTTGTGCGCGCTGACTTTGACCGCATCGATTGCCCAGGCTAAGAAAAAGCCGACTATCCCCGCTGTGCGCTGGATGGCGGGCGCACCCGGCTGCACGTTTGAGCGCGGGACTGATGGCCGCGAGCGCTGGACGCTGAACGACAAGGACATGGATTTGACCTTGCTCGTCGACTCGCAGGAGCTTGCCAAGAGCCTCCATCACGGCTTCTATCGCGTGTTTGCTGCGTACCTGGCCGTGAACTATAAGGGCGAAGGCAATTTTGACTTCCCTGCCGACCTGCGCCTCGACTATGCCCGCCACCATGATGTCGTCGAATCGACTATGGACCCTCTACAGCTCCAGAACAAATTGCAGAACGATCTGGACAGCAAGGTCTATGAAACCGAGCGGCAGATCAAGAAGCATCCCGAACTGAAAGACGAGAAGGTTGCGCGGCTGCGCATCGACGAGAAAGAAGGCGCTGAGTTCATCGAGTTTCTCACGACGCAATACCTTACTTCCACGGTTCTTAACGCGGGCAATCCGGAAGCGCACGGCTGGGTCTTGTTTCCCACGCGCAACAAATTCATCGGGCCGTGGAAAGATCACGAAGATTTCATTCTCTCCGTGTACTCGAAGAATAAGATCTGGCAGTTTCCGTTTTCCCTTCCGCCGCCACCGGGCGAGTTGATCCTCAAGAAGCCCGAGGAATAGACGTCGCTGAGCGCGCTGTGAAGCGTTTCGATTCCCTGCCGCGAGTGTGTTACATTCCGTGCTCATGGAGCCCGCTCCGAAACCGGCGTCCCCCGGGAAAAATAGTGTGGTGCTGTACTGCGCGGTGTGCGCGATCGAGGTTAAAGACCCGCTTACCTGCGGCGACTGCTCGGCTGTGATCTGCCGCCGCTGCGGAACGCCGCTCGAATCTTCCGATGAACTGGCGATGGGCTAGCATGAGCCGGCCGAGATGACCTCATGGATCCCGTAGCCCTGTCACCCGAAATAGAAAAGTCCGGTGAACAACCGAGCCTTGTGCGCGGGCTCGGCCTGCTTGATTCGGTGCTGCTGCTTGTCAGCGGCATTGTCGGCTCTTCCATTTTTCTGACGGCGAAGGACATCGCCGGCCCGCTGCCGAACACCAGCTTGTTTTTTCTGGTCTGGATTCTCGGGGGCGCCATCTCGCTCTGCGCCTGCGTCGCTTTCGCCGAGCTTGGCTCGATGTTTCCAGACTCCGGCGGGCAATACATTTATCTGCGCGAAGCCTACGGCGATCTCATCGCTTTTCTTTATGGCTGGATGCTCTTTGCGGTCTCCAACGGCGGGACGATTGCGGCGCTCTCGGTGGCTTCAGCGGCTTACATGGGCAATATCATCCCTGCCATTTCGCAGGATCGCGTCATGTTCTCCGCGATTGGCATCGTTTTTACGCGCGCTCACCTCGTCGGACTGATTCTCATCTTCATCCTGACGTATGTGAATGTGGTCGGCTTGCGCTGGGGCGCGCTTCTACAGAATGTCTCAACCTGGACGAAGTTCGCGGCGATGGCCCTGTTCGTTGGCCTGGGATTCGCGATCGGCAAGGGGAAATGGTCGAACTTCACGGCGCACTCATCGGGCGGCCACCCGATGGGCATGACGCCCGGCCAGTTGATTTCCGCGCTTGGCGTGGGTTTGATCGCCGTCTTCTGGGCCTACGACGGATGGGTCTATATCACGTGGGTGGCGGGCGAAGTGAAGGACCCACGGCGAAACGTGCCCCGCGCCATGGTTCTCGGCGTCCTCGCGGTGGGCGTGATCTATCTCGCGATGAACATGACGTACGTCTACGCCATGCCGCTCAGCGAAGTGGCGAAACACGAGACCATCGCTCACGCCGCAGCCGCACTGCTGTTTTCGCCGCGCGCGGCCCTTTGGCTTTCGGCGATGATTGCGGTTTCATGCTTCAGCGCAGCCGCAACCTGCACGCTCTCGGGCGCACGCGTGTATCTCGCCATGGCGCAAGACGGCGTCTTCTTCCGCCGCATGGCCATTATTGATCCCAAGTGGAGGACTCCTGCCTTCAGTCTGATCGGGCAAGGCATTTGGGGTGCGATCCTCACCCTGAGCGGCCATTACGACGATCTTTACACCTTCGCGATTTTCGGCATGGTGCTTTCCTACACCCTGACAGTCGTCGGCCTTTTTGTTCTGCGCCGGACCCGGCCCGACGTTCATCGCGGATACAAATGCACGGGATATCCGTGGCTGCCGGCAATTTATGTTCTGGTAGGCGGGGCGTGGACGTTGAACACGATCATCACGCGGCCGATCCAATCGCTGGCCGGACTTGGCATTATTCTGCTGGGGGTTCCGGGCTACCTGTATTGGAAGAGAAAGACGGTAAGGGTTGCACCAGGTCGTAACCGTCCAGCGTAGTGGCCCGTGAAGGCATCGCCCAATGTTCGAAGCAATACCAAAATCATTTGCTAAAACCCACTTCCTTCGCTCGCGCTAGTCAGAGGTCGCCTGAGTTTGCATGCTTGGCAACGATTTGGTGCTATAGTTTTCGAGCGGTGCCCGCGCCGTTCCCCCCTCGAAGCGTCCTCCGCGCCGGAGATGCACATGAATCGTTATCGAGTTGGTCGCTTTTTTTGGGCAGCGCTCAGCATTTTCGCTGCTGCGACAATTCTAAGCGGCATTTCACACGCAGCAGGCTATAAGCGGGTCTACAACTTCGGTGCCGGTTCGGACGGCAGCCGTGTTTCATCCTCCATGACATTCGACAGCGCCGGTAACGCCTATGGTACGACCGCAACCGGCGGCGACTTTGATCTCGGTACAGTCTTCATGATCACGCCGACGGGCGAGGAGCAGGTTCTCTGGAGTTTCACCGGAGGCGACGACGGTTCCTATCCTTATGGCGGCGTCATCCTCGATGCGCAAGGGAATCTCTACGGCACGGCCGGCTCGGGCGGCACCGGGGGCTTCTGCAGCGGAAACGGTTGCGGCGTGGTTTTCGAACTGATGCCCGTCAGCGGGAGTTGGGACGAAGTCACGCTGTACAACTTCACAGGACACGATGATGGGTATAGTCCTGGCAGTCCTCTCATTTTCGATAACGCCGGAAATCTCTACGGCACGACGCCCGACGGCGGCGCGCATGGCTACGGCGTAGTCTTTGAGCTTTCGCCGACGCAAAGCGGGTGGGAGCTGAAAGTAATTCACGCATTCACTGGCAAGAAAGAAGGCGGCGTCGGTTCGCTTGGTTCGCTACTGTTCGATGCAGCCGGCAATCTCTACGGCACAACTGAGGTCGGAGGCCCGTGGGCGGGCGGTTCGGTGTACGAACTCTCTCCCACCAGTCACGGACCATGGAAGATATCAGTGCTCTATGACTTCAAAGGCACGCCAGATGCCGCCGCGCCATATGGGGGGTTAATTTCCGATTCGGACGGCAATCTTTATGGCACGACTTATTTTGGGGGCCAGTATGGCTATGGAACCGTTTTTCAGTTGTCTCACGGACTGAATGGCGCATGGCAGGAAAACGTCCTTCACAATTTTCAGGATGGCACGGACGGCGGCTATCCGACAGCCACGCTTCTATTTGACGGCGTCAGCACGCTCTATGGCACCACCCAGGACGGTGGCCGACCATCCTGCGATTGCGGCACCGTTTTCAGCCTTAGATTTTCTCGCGGCCAGTGGCAAGAAAAACTCCTTCATGTGTTTGGCAAGGGCCACGACGGTTCCTATCCAAACTACGGACTGGCGTTTGATCCGTCGGGCCATCTTTGGGGCACAACCCCGGCGGGGGGAACGGCGGGCCAAGGCACGATCTTTCAACTGACTCCTTAGCCGGATTCATATCACGTCGTTATAAAGGGGAAAAAGCCAATGGTGCATTACAGAACGCTCTTACTCACTCTGCTTGCGGTTCTGAGTTCCCTCGGAACGAGCAGCGCGCAGCAGCACATCACCGGGACGCTGCTCGATGGGGCCACCTATGTGATGGATTTTCCCGCGCGATGGAATGGAACACTTCTCCTCTATAGTCACGGCTATAACGCCGGTCCCGAGAACCCTGCCTACGACGCGGGCGACGGATCCACCGCGGCTTTCTTGCTCGCCAACGGATACGCGCTGGCCGGCTCGTCCTACTCGACGACCGGATGGGCAGTGCACGAGGCCCTTCCTGACCAGATCTCCACGCTCGACGTATTCGAGTCGCTGTTTGGCACGCCCACAACAACCATCGCCTGGGGCCATTCCATGGGTGGGATTATCACCGCCGGACTCTTGCAGCAATACCCCGACCGCTTTCAGGCGGGAATGCCGATGTGCGGAGTCGTTGCCGGAGGCGTTGGCTTTTTCAACGAACTGCTCGATGCCGCGTTCACATTCAACACGCTGGTCGCCGGAAATAGTCTACAGGTGGTTAACCTCACCGATCCCACCACCGACTACGACGACGCCGAAGGCTGGCTCGGCTATGCTCAGGGAACGGCGCAGGGGCAAGCTCGCATCGCACTGACCGCTGCCATGGCTGACGTGCCGGGCTGGTATGATCCCGGCTCTCCCGAACCAGCCCTGAATGACTACACCACTCAACAGGCAAACCAGTTTTATTGGTTGGCTTATGACGTCTTTCCGTTTGCCTTTTACTATCGTGCTGAACTCGAGGGCCGCGCCGGCGGCAATCCTTCGTGGAACGTCGGCGTGAATTATGCGAAGCAGTTGCAGAAGGCCGTCGATAACACAGAGGTGCAGGCGCTATACAAAGCCGCCGGACTCAATCTGGAAGCGGACCTTGCCACGCTGGCCGCCGCGGCGCGCGTCTCAGCCAATCAGGATGCCGAGAACTATCTGATCCAGAACATCATCTTCGACGGGCAGATTCCTGGTCCCGTGCTCGCTTTGCATACCACCGGCGATGGACTGGTGCCGGTCGAGGACGAGCAGGCCTATCTCGCCAGCATAACGGCGGCCGGAAACAAAACGCTTGTAAGAGATGTATTCGTCCACCGCGCCGGGCACTGCACCTTCACGCCCGCAGAAACTGTTGCCGCGGTGGAAGCCTTGTTTGCGCGCCTGAAGAGCGGGCATTGGGAGGGCCTGAGTCCCATCGTCCTGAACAACGTCGCCACTTATCTTGGCCCGAACTACAACTATCTCTACCTCAATGGCGAATATGTTTATACCTTGCCCGCGTTTGAAACCTACACGCCGCTGAAGTTTCTAAGGCCGTTTGACGCTTTCAGCGAGTGATCCGAAGATCCAGTCGGAGAAGCTTTTGCTTGCCGGATCTCCGGGGAACGGCATAGGCGGTCGTATAGCATCCGAAATAAGATGCGACCCGCGAGCCGCGCATTTTTCGCCCTCTGCGCTTGACAACTTTGTGGGAACAGTACAAACTTTCTGATCAGTTTGGGCCGGCGACCTCCCCGCCGTGTCTGGCCCACATTTCACTCCAAAGAAGGAAGACTTCCATGTCGAATCTATCGAGAGGAATACTCTCGTCCGCTCTGGCCGCAATTTTGATGGCCCTGCTCCCAGCCAGCGCCGCGGCGCAACAACATATCACCGGCACGTTGTCCGACGGGGCCACCTATGTGATCGACGTTCCCGCGAGTTGGAATGGCACGCTGCTCCTCTACAGTCACGGATACGTCGCACCCGGCGATTCGAACCCGGCGCTCGACGTTGGCGATCCCCTCACCGGCGCTTACCTGCTGGCCGCCGGCTACGCGATGGCTGGCTCATCCTACGCGACCACCGGCTGGGCGGTTCAGTCGGCAATCCCCGATCAGATTTCGACCCTTGGGGTCTTCGAGAGCAAAGTCGGCACTCCGAAATCGACCATCGCGTGGGGACATTCTCTCGGCGGCATGGTTACGGCGGCGCTGGTGCAGGAGTACCCGAGCGACTTCAAAGCCGCACTACCTATGTGCGGGGTGGTGGGCGGCGGCGTGGGCACGTGGAATATGGGTCTCGATACCGAATTTGCGTTCAATACCTTGCTGGCGGGGGGCTCGCTGCAAGTAGTCAACATCACAGATCCGACGCAGAATGCGGAAGACGCTGCGGCCGTTCTGATCGCCGCGCAAGCCACGCCCCAGGGCCAGGCGCGAATCGCATTGAGCGCCGCTCTGGGCGACACTCCCGGCTGGTACAATCCGACTTCTCCGGAACCCTCCCCCACCGATTACACCGACCGTGAAGAGAACCAGTATGAGTGGCTCCTGAATGTCGACGGAATCTTTCTTTTCGATTTTCGCGCCGATCTGGAAGCTAAAGCGGGAGGCAATCCGTCATTCAATAATGGCATCAACTATGAAACACAACTGAAGAAGTCGGTCGACTACGCGGAGGTTCAGGCGCTCTACAGCGCGGCTGGGCTCGATTTGGCCACGGATTTGGAGACGCTGAAGACAACGGCAAGGATCACCGCGGACCAGGCTGCCCTCACCTATTTGAGCAATAACATCATCTACAACGGCCAGATCCCGATCCCAGTGCTGACCATGCATACCACCGGCGACGGCCTCGTGCCGGTGCAGGAAGAAGCGGCGTACGCCGCGGTGGTCAGTGAGGCGAAGGACAAAACCAATCTGGAACAGATTTTCGTGCATCGCGCGGGCCACTGCGAATTCACGCCCGCTGAAACCATCGCCGCTTTTCAGTCGCTGGAATTGCGGCTTACGGGCGGAAAGTGGAAAGACCTTACGCCGACAGATCTGAATAATGAAGCGACGGCGCTGGGATCGACCTATAACGTGCTCGATGTGAACGGTCAAGTAGTCGCGACTTCGCCGGCCTTCGAGACCTACAAGCCAGCGAAATTCTTGCGCACATATGACGCGTTTACGAAATAGACGCCGGACGAGCGAGAATTCAAATAACAAAAGGCGAGATCACCTCTCGCCTTTTATTTTTATGACTTCTGGTGGTGATTACACCGGCGTCGCCGTCTTACGCTTGGGATTGAAAAATGGCAGCGGCACAACCGTCGCGGTCGTCTTCATGCGCTGCGCTTCGATGGTCAGTTCCATCTGAAGCTTTGTGCCGTTCTTCGCGTATTCCGTGCTCACGCTGGCCAGCGCAATTAATTTCTTGAGCAGCGGAGAAAACGCGGTGGTGGTTGCCTTGCCAATTTGACGGTCGCCTGAGTACACGGGAACAGCCACGCGCGATGCCTGGCTGGGCGCAGCCGGAGACAATCCGAACTTGTCGAACTGCTCTTCCACTTCCACCCAATCGACTTCTAACCCCACCAACTGCCGCGCCACGCCATGCTTGTGGTCTCGCTCCAGTGCGCGCTTGCCGATGAAATTCTCTTTCTCGAGATGCACCATCTTTCCAAATCCAAGCTCATACGGAGAATACTTCTGCGATGGAATGAGCGCCTTCTTCGAACTGATGTAATCCACCTCGATCAGCAACAGCCCGGCTTCAACCCGCGCCACATCCAGGGCGAGCATGCCCGCGGCATGAATGTCGAACTTCTTCCCTTTCTCCATCAGCGCGTCCCAAACTTTGACGGCATCATGCTCGTCGTTAAGTGGAATCCAAATCTCGTAGCCGAGATCGCCCGTGTATCCGGTGCGGGAAATATCGACCGGCACGCCGGCAATCTTGCCGCTCGTTTTGCGGAAATATTTCAGGTTGGCGATGTCCGCCTCGGCGACCGTTTTCAGCAGCTTCGCCGACGCGGGCCCCTGCAGCGCCAGTGCCGCCGTCTGCTCAGAAATGTCCTCGATCTGAACATCCATATTCAGACCGTTTTGCCGGAACCACCTTAGGCTCGGATCGGCCGCCGTCCAGCGATATTTGTTTTCGTCGAGGCGCGCGATCGTGCCATCGTCGATGACCTTGCCATCTTCATCGCACCAGCAGGCATAGATCACCTGGCCAACCGCAACTTTATTGATGTCGCGCGTGATCACGCGATTAACGAGCTTGGTCGCATCCTTGCCGGTGATCAGATACTTGTAGAGTGGCGAGATATCGATCAGCGCGCAGGCGTTGCGAATCGCGTTGTACTCATGCTCGTGATGCACCTCATACACGCTAACCGTGTAGAAGCCCGACCACTCGCGGTAATTCAGGCTATGACAGAGCGCGAACGTTCTCTCGTGAAAGGCAGTTCCGATAGGCAAGGCAATCTCCCATGATGCTCTGAATGCTGGATTATATGTGCGGCCTCGACCGCGAGCAACAAAGTCCGACGCACAAAAGCGGTGTTAGTTTTCAAGCGACAAGTTCGTGGCTCTCGAATAGAATGTCTATCTGAATCATGTCACGCCTCATCCAATGGATGGCCCTGCCGAGCGGGCTCTGATCCCGCTATCTCATTCCTCTCTTCCCGCGTATCATTGCGTTTCGAATCAGCAGCAACAGGCGCAAGCACCTCACGGCTCATAGCTCATGGCTAATAAATACGATGTGATCGTGGTTGGCGGAGGCCACAACGGCCTTACCAATGCCGCCTATCTCGCGAAGGCGGGCAAGAAAGTGCTGGTGCTCGAACGCCGTCATGTACTCGGCGGCGCGGCCTGCACGGAAGAAGTTTTTCCCGGCTTTAAATTTTCTGTCTGCTCGTATGTGGTCTCGCTGCTGCGGCCGGAGATTATTCGCGATCTCGAACTGCCGCGTCATGGGCTTGAAATTCTTCCGCTCGACGGCACATTCACGCCCATGCCGAGCGGCGATTATCTCTGGCGCGTGAACGACCACGGCAAAACGCATCGTGAGATCGCCCGCCACTCGCGGGTCGACGCCGAGGCCTACGACGAATTCGGCAAGGCTATGCAGGCGATGTGCCGGTTCGTGAAGCCGATCCTGAGCATGATTCCACCCGACCCGTCGACGCTCAATCCGCGCGAACTGATGAAGCTACTCTTCATCGGCCGCCGCTTTCAGGGCATGTCGAGCGAGGATAAATACAACCAGGTCCAGCTCATGACCATGAGCGCGATCGACTTCCTCGATCAGTGGTTTGAGACCGACGTGCTCAAGGCGACGATGTCGGCGTCGGGCATCATCGGAACGTTTCTGGGCGTGCGTTCGCCCGGAACCGCGTACGTACTGCTTCATCACTACATGGGCGAGATCGACGGTGCATTCCGCGCCTGGGGATTTGCGCGCGGCGGCACGGGCGCGATCTCAAACGCGATTGCCGGAGCGGCCCGCGAGGCCGGAGTCGAAATTCGGACCGAAGCGGCCATTGCGCAAATTCTCGTCAAGAACGGCCGCGCCTACGGAGTTGCGTTGGTCAACGGCGACGAGATTCATGCCGAGGTAATTTCGTCCAGCGTCGATCCGCGACTTACATTCACGAAAATGATCGAACCCGGCCACCTGCCCGACGAATTCATGGAGGGCGTAAAGCGCTACAAGTTCCGCGGGTCATCGGGCAAGGTGAACATGGCGCTCGACGGATTGCCGGATTTCAAATGCCTGCCCGGTGTGGGCGCGCACCTGCGCGGGGCAATGTCGATTTCTCCCAGCGTTGAGTACATGGAGAAGGCTTACGACGAGGCGAAGTATGGCCACTGGTCCTCGCGGCCATACATCGACATGGTGATTCCTACACTGACGGACACGTCGCTCGCGCCGCCCGGAAAACATATTCTCTCGTGCTTTGTGCAGTACGCGCCCTACAAACTTGCGCCCGGCCTCGACTGGGATACGGAGAAAGAAAAATTCGGCGACAACGTGGTCAACACAATTGCGCAATATGCACCCAATCTCAAGGACATCATCCTGCATCGCCAGGTGGTCACACCGCTCGATCTGGAGCGGGAATGGGGATTGAGCGAAGGCAATATTTTTCAGGGTGAGCTTTCGCTCGAACAGTTATTTTTCCTGCGTCCGGTGGCGGGCTGGGCGCAATTCCGCTCGCCCATAAAAAATCTCTATATGTGCGGATCGGCCACGCATCCCGGCGGCGGCATCATGGGCGCGCCCGGCCGTCTGGCCGCGCTCGAGATATTGAAAGACGGAAAGGCTGCGTAGCCGATGGCCGAGACCCGTGACATCATCATCGTCGGCGGCGGTCACAACGGACTCGTCGCCGCTTTTTATCTGGCAAAGGCGGGATTCAGGCCGCTGGTGCTCGAACGCCGCTCGCAGGTGGGCGGCGCCGCCATCACGGAAGAATTTCATCCCGGCTTTCGTTGCTCCACTCTCGCGCACGCAGCCGGCCCGTTGCGTCCTGATGTCGTGCGCGACATGCAACTCGAGCGCCACGGACTGAAGTTGTCCACGCCAGACGTGAGTACCGTTTCGCTTCTTCCCGACGGACGGGCACTCGTTCTGCCCTCTGACACTAAAAGAGCCGCGCAGGAAATTTCGCAGTGGTCCTCGAAAGACGCTGCCGCATACGGCGACTTTGCCGCCGCGCTGGCAAAGATCAGCAAGGTAATCGGCGAAGCACTCCTGTTGACGCCGCCGAATATAGACAACCCTTCGAGCGGCGATTTGTGGGGAATGCTGAAGACGGGCCGCTCCATTCGCAACCTCGGCAAAAAAGATTTATATCGCGTGCTGCGCTGGGGACCGATGGCGGTTGCGGACTTAGTCGGCTGAATTTTTCGAGACCGAGGCATTGCGCGCCACCCTTGCCGCCCGCGGAATCTTCGGGACATTTCTCGGTCCCTGGTCCGCGGGCAGCGCGCTCGTGCTGCTGTTGCGCGCGGCGGCCGATCCGTCTCCCGCCGGTGGCGGGCAATTCCCAATCGGGGGCGCAGGCGCAATCACTGCTGCCATGGCCGCTGCGGCCAAAGAGGCTGGCGCCGAAATTCGCACCGATTCGGCGGTCTCGGAAATTCGTGTGAAGGATGGCATGGCCATCGGCGTCGTACTTGCCTCCGGAGAAGAGATTGCCGCCAAGGCGATTGTCTCGAATGCCGACCCCAAGCGCACGCTGATGCGGCTCGTCGATCCCATCCATCTCGCGCCCGACTTTGTGCAGAAGATCAAGAACTATCGCTGTATGGGTACGGTGGCAAAGATCAATCTCGCACTGGCAGGGCTTCCAGAATTTACGGCGCTCAAAGCCCGGACCGAGGGCAACCTGCTGCAAGGCCGTCTTCAGATCAGCCCCGAGATTGACTACCTCGAACGAGCGTTCGACGAATCGAAGTATGGGGATTTCTCGCGAAAGCCGTATATCGAAATTGCGTTCCCTTCGCTCTCCGATCCGTCGCTCGCCCCCGCGGGCCAGCACGTCATGTCGATCTACATGCAGTATGCGCCGTATACGCTAAAGAACGGCGACTGGGAGAGCCAGCGCAAAGCGCTCGGCGAAACAGTGGTCAAGACCATCGCGCAATACGCTCCCAATTTGCCGCAACTGATCCTGCGCCACCAGATCATCACGCCCAAGGACCTCGAAGATACCTACGGACTCACCGGCGGTCATATTTTCCACGGCGAGTTGGCGCTTGATCAGTTCTTCACCATGCGGCCGCTGCTCGATTGGGCACGCTACAAAACGCCCATTGATCGACTGTTTCTCTGCGGAAGCGGCACGCATCCTGGGACGGGTCTCACTGGGGCGTCAGGGGCGAATGCCGCGAGAGAGATTTCGAAGATACTGAGGAAATAAGGTGCTCGCGAGCCGCGAACAAACGGCCCTGGGTGTCCGCTAAGAGCTTCTTTGACCATATAACTATCTAGATTCCTTAACTCGCTCAGCAGACCGCGCCTCTTAGACTCCTACTCAGGCATCACAGTTTCCTAAACGAGGTGAAGTGGGATCATGCATCGGCGTTCTCTCGGTCTCTTCGTCTTCTCATTTGTTCTTTCTCTAGGGGCGCAAACGGCCCCTTGGCAACCGTCGCCCGGACACACCCAGCTGCAGATATGGCCTGGTTCGATGCCGAATGCGCAGCCTGTTCCCGGCCCGGAGACAATGACGATTGACCCCAACTTTTCCATTGGCGGCAAGCACGTGACCGGAGTCTCCAACGTGACCCAGCCAACCATCACCGTCTATGCACCCGCAGCAATGAGTACTGGCGCGGCGATCCTCGTGTTTCCCGGTGGCGGCTTTCAGGAATTGGCGATCGACCTCGAGGGTACGGAGGTTTGCGATTGGCTCACGTCCGCAGGAATCACCTGCGTGCTGCTGAAATATCGCGTGCCCAGCCTGCCTTATGACTGGCACTGCAAGTGCCGACCCAACGGGCAGGCCATATCGACACAAGCTCTGGAGGATGCGCAGAGAGCGATGGGTTTGGTGCGATTGCACGCCAGCGAGTGGCATATCGATCCTCACAAGGTTGGTGTGCTGGGCTTTTCCGCCGGGGGTTATCTCGTGGCCGAGATCAGCACACACTTTCGCCGCCGATTGTACGCACCCGTCGATGCGGCAGACCGCGAAAGCTGCCGGCCTGACTTTGCGGTCCCCATTTATCCCGGACACCTTTCGACCGGAGTCCACTCAGACCTGAATCCTCGGATTCGCGTCACCCGCGATACTCCGCCAACCTTTCTGCTGCAAGCGGAGAACGACCCGGTCGATCCTATACAAAACTCGTTGGCCTACTTCACCGCGCTGCAACGAGCCAGCGTTCCAGCGGAGATGCACGTGTACGCCCAAGGCGGTCATGCGTTCGGACTGCGGCTTACGGAGCTTCCCATCACGGAATGGCCCGGGCTGGTGGAGAGATGGTTGAGGACGATTGGGATGACTCCGAAGTAGGACCGCGCAAGAAACAAGCCGAAGCTATCGCTTGCCGCTCGGTGATAAATGGCCATATCACTCCTGGTCACAGTCCCACATTCATTGTCTGCAAATTCACGAAACCCGAGCCATCCCGAACTCGCCTGTTGCCGTCTCCTCCGTCGTAATCCCCTTTCGCACTTCCCCCTGTGAAACCCCGCGCTCCCTGTGGTAATCCTTTTATCAACCCATGCACAACTCCGCCATTCTTCTCGTCTCCTGCCCTGACCGCAAAGGGGTGGTTGCTTCGATCGCCGATTTTATTTTTCGGCACAACGCCAACATCGTTTCTAATGACGAGCACACGGACGAGCAATCGAATCTGTTTCTTACCCGTGTCGAGTTCGATCTCGACGGCCTCTCTTTCGATTTCTCGGAGTTTACTGAACGCTTCTCGCCGATGGCTCGCGACTACAAGATGGATTGGCGCATTGCCCGCTCCACCGATCGGCATCGCATCGCAATCTTCGTCTCCAAGTACGACCACTGCCTCCAGGACCTGCTCTACCGCCATCAGAGCGGCGAGTTGCCGTGCGAGATTCCGCTGATCATCTCCAATCATCCCGACAATCAACGCATCGCTGACTTCTATCGCATTCCCTACTTTGTCGTCCCCGTCACCAAAGACAATAAACAGGAAGCCGAACAGAAGCAGCTTGCACTGGTGCGCGAGCATGGCTGCAATCTGGTTGTCCTCGCCCGTTACATGCAGGTCCTTTCCAAAGATTTCATCGCCAGCCTCGGTTCGCGAAACATCATCAATATTCACCATTCGTTCTTGCCGGCTTTTGTCGGGTCAAAGCCGTACCACCAGGCATTCCAGCGCGGCGTGAAGCTCATCGGCGCGACCTCGCACTATGTCACTCAGGTGCTCGACGACGGACCAATCATTGAGCAGGATGTCGTGCGCATCTACCACCGCGACAGCATCGAAGACCTCATTCAAAAGGGCCGCGACATCGAGAAGATCGTATTGTCGCGCGCCGTGCGCTGGCACGTCGAAGACCGCATCCTCCTCTACGGAAATAAAACAGTGGTCTTTCAGTAGGTCATTCCAACCCCAAAGTCACACCTACCCGGAGCGGTATCGTCAACCGCTCAAACGGCGGCGGGCGGTGACCTCCGTGACCTCGGTAACCCACTAACCAATTGCCCGCACCCACCATTTTCGGCTTTACTTAAATGAGTCTTCACTCTCAGCGTGAATGCTCGAGTCTCGAAGGAGCTGAATGGTTGAGGATCCTAACTGGGAGCTTGCTCTTCTGGCCACTGTCCAGGCTTTCTATCAGCGCCTGCTGAGTGAACAGCTGGGCGGAGAGATTCCAGCGCCCGCCGAACTCGCTCCTGAGGCCATCGGCCACGCCGAAGACCCGCGCCCGACCCTGCAGAAGATGCATCTCTGGATCCAACTTCTCGACATGGCTATTTCGCCGGCCATGTTGCGGGTGGGTATGTCGCCCGATCTCGATGCGGAAGTGGCTGAGGCGCTGCTTCGCTATTTTGCCCGCCACCGCGACGATTCCGCCGCCAACCGCGACAAGACCGACCTGGTCGCAACTTTTCTTTACCGCCATCCGCGCGTTCCGGGCCAATGGGAACGGCACGGCTACGGACTCGACGGCTCGATTCCGCTATCTCCGTTCGAAATCGCGCTGCTGGAAATTCTCTCCGAGTCTGATGTGCCCGCACTTCCGGAGGAGCATGTCCAACTGCTGCGCGAGTTCGGCCCGTTGCTCGAACAGGCGAACCGCTTTCAGGATTTCAACTCGCTCATGGATTCGGGCATTATCTCGCGGGTTCGTGAATTGAAGAACTTGCTGGGCGAATCGATGTACCACCCGGGCGTTTTGGCGACGCTCGCTCCCTATAATTCCTCGTTCGGCCGGCGATTTGACGTCCTATTCTCGACCGCGGCTCGCGAGATCAGGGATTTTGCGCGCCAGCTCGAAGAACTGGGCGGCTCCATTTTGAGCACAGTCGAGGGAGTCGAAGTCACGGTCGATCACGTTTCGGCGCTCGATGAGAAAGCGCTGCTGCAAATTGACTATGCAGCCGCGCTCGACAAATTCCGCCGCTTTGCGCAGTTGAAGAAGGAGATTGAACGCCGGCCTCCCATCCGCCGAGCGCAATTTGCGTCCTCCGCTGCCACATCGGCCCGGCATTCTGGCGGCGCCGCGGCGGCTGCGGCCCCTGCACGCTCTCGCCAATACGTGCCCGCCTCGGTGACACCGCAATCGGTCGCCACGGAAGAAGCCAAGGTGAGAAGAGTCGAGGAATCGATCCGCGTGTTCGTGCGCGTCGCCGATCCGAAATTCCGGCAGATCGTGCCCATGCGCTACTTCAATCTCATGCTCAGCCCGGCGGAGATCGACGCCTGCACCGCGGACTTTCTCGAGCAAAACAGTCCACGCGCCGACGTAGCGCGCGCCGTGCTGCGCCTCGTCGCAATGTCCGCGCGCATGATGACGGAAATGGAAGAATTGAAGCGGGCGCCTCGCCTGAGCACACTCTGGCGACTGCACGCCGACTCGCTGATGATCCTGATCGAACTGGCCAGGCGCGTGCCGGATGGCGTCGCTTCACTGACCGCGACACCGAATCGGTGGACGGCTGCGACCGAGACGGGCGGCTCGATCGGCATCACACTCGATAAGCTTCGCGCCCGCGCGGCAGAGGCTGAAAAAGTGCTGCGCACTTTGTAGGGATTCTACGCTCTCATCTGGCACTGCCATCTGGCAGGAGGATGATGCCTAAGGATTGGCGATCTCGCCGTAACCATCTAGGGATTTTGTACCTTTGAGGCGATTTCCTCGCCAAGCCTCTGAAAATCAGAAAGGTCCCACGTGTATATCCGAGTCGCGCCTGCCTTCAGGGCGCACCAGCCCAGTAGCGCGTCATAGATTGTCCGGCCGACAATACCAGCGGTGGCTGCGGATCGGATTGCTCTACGATACTCGCTCGCATTCAGCGACACGATTTCCAGGCGCTCTTCGACTGAATCGAGAACCAGGAGCGCCTCATCGGCACGCAGACGGACCTTTCCGGGCAATCGCGTGAGGGTGGAGTAAAGTTCCGCAAGGCTGTGGGCTGCGCAACTGGCAGTTCTCCGGTTCGCTCCGCTAAAGAGAGCAAGGCTGCGCTGGTGATGCTCATGGCTCTCGATTGCGGCAGCAACTAATACGGAAGTATCAAGGAAGGACTTCACCGCTTCTTGCCCAATGCGGCCTTGTCTCTGTCTTCACGAATGCCCTGAATCGTTTCGCGGACGGTGGCCGCATTAAGAGGTGGTCCACCGCTAAAAACCCAAATGCCCTGTTTCTTGCGCATGGCTCCATTGCCCCGCACGGGACGCAAAACGACATGATCCTCGAATGACTCCAATTGCAACATCTCCCCGGGCTCGAGTTGCAGTTGCTCGCGAACTGGCTTGGGAAGAACCAGACGTCCGGCTCTGTCGATGCTAAGCGTGGCATTCATAATGGCATTAATTTTACCATTGTTGGTGCCATCATCTCTACCATAACCGCGAGTACGGGAAAAAGCCGACCAAAAAGAAAAGGGACGAGCGAGTGCTCGTCCCCTGAAAAGCAACACACAATCTCGATCTAGTGAATGTCGAACTGCTCCTGGTGCAACGCCGGATCAGACTTCACAATGATGGTCTTCTTCGTCAGCTCTTCCATTTCGTTCAGCAGCCGCGCATTGCCCGCCTTCAGCGCCTTGGCCACTTCCGGATTCACGCGCAGCATAACGTCGCTGTGCTCCAGGTGCTGTGAGATCTTTCTCATTTCTACGTAGATCTCGTTGCAGACCGTATTCACCGCCTTCACAAAGCCGGTAGCCTGGCAATACGGGCAGGGTGATCCGATGGTGCGCTCGAGCGACTGCTTGACGCGCTTGCGCGTGATGGCTACCAGTCCGAAGTCATTAAACTGGAGCACCTTCGAGGGCGCGCGGTCGGCCCGCAACGCCTCTTCCAGCGCCTGCATGACCTTCTGGCGGTTGCGCCGCTCGTCCATGTCGATGAAGTCGATGATGATGATGCCGCCCAGGTCGCGCAGCCTGATCTGCCGCACAATCTCGCGAATCGCATCGACGTTCGTCTTGACGATTGTGTCTTCGAGGCGCGTGGTCTTGCCGACATACTTGCCGGTGTTTACGTCGATGGCGACCAGCGCTTCGGTCTGGTTGATGACGATGTAGCCGCCGCTCTTCAGCCACACTTTCGACTTCAGCGCCTTATTGAGTTCTTCGTTCAGGCCGAACTGCTCATACAGCGGCGTCTCTTTCGTATAAAGTTTGACGCGCTTGACGAGCGCCGGCTGGAACCGGTTGGCGAAACGTAAGATGCGTTCGTACTCAGTTTCGGTGTCGACCCAGATCACCGAGAAGTCCGAACTGACCTGGTCGCGCAACACGCGCTCGACGACATTCAGATCGTGGTAGATCAGCGCCGGAGACTTGCTGCTCTCGGAGCGCGACTTGATCTCGTTCCACAGATTTTTCAGGAAGCGGATGTCCGCGCGCAGTTCCTCGTCGCTTGCGCCGGCCGCTGCGGTGCGCACGATGAATCCGCCGCCCCCGTTTTCGCGCTCGCTCTGAATGATGTGCTTCAGCCGCTGCCGCTCTTCTTCCGAGTTGATCTTGCGCGACACGCCGGTATGGTTCACGGTCGGCATGTAGACCAGGAAGCGTCCCGGCAGCGCGATGTGGCTGGTGATGCGCGCGCCTTTCTTACCGATCGGTTCTTTCGCGATCTGGACAAGAATCTCCTGCCCTTCCTTCAGCAGCTCGCTGATCTGCGGGACAACCTGATTTTCGCGGCTGCGGAAGCGTCTGCGCTGGCCGCGCCGTCCGCCTCGCCGCTGCCGGTCGGGATCGCCGCCACGCTCGAAGCGCCGCTGCGGCCGTTGCGTCAGTCTGGCTTCGGGCGCCGCCGCGCGCACTTCCGCACTGGCATCGACCGTACCATCGCCAATGGCTTCTGCCTCGAGCAGAGCCTCGGCCTCGGCTTGCGCCTCTTCCAGTTCGAGTTCCTCGGCCTCGCGCTCTTCCGCTTCCAGAACGGCTTCAGAAACCTCGCCGTTTTCGCCAACCTCGGCTGCGGGAGCTGTCGCCTCGCCTACGGCCGCCGGCACAAGCTCACCTCCAGCTGCACGCGTTTCCTCTTCTACTTCCTCGAAGCCGTAATCGTCGCCCAGCTCTTCACCGTAAGCTGCGAGTTCGGCCTCTTCTTCCTCGATCTCCTGCTCTTCGATGTGACCCTCCGCCGCTTCGGCCCGAGCCGCTACGCTCTCTTCCTCTATGCTTCTCTTCCTCGTCATCTCGACGACGCCGTATCGCTCGACAGCGCGCTGGCGAAATCCGATTCGTGCGCCAGTTCATGAGTCCCACTTGTCACAGCCAAGCCAACCTGTTCCGCGGGTTGCGTCGTTTCTATCGTCGCTTCTATATGGGAGGCGGGCTCACTGCGCATCTCCGCGACATCAGGCGCGGCATTCACCGAGGCTGAATCCGCTCTTTCGTGCGCGGATGGAGTTTCTTCGTAAGACTCGGCTTCAAAAACCTCTGTCTGCACCGCGTCATGCTCCTCGTGCAAAGGCTCGGTAGCGGGCGCTGCAAATATCGGCTCGTCTTCCGGAAAGGTCGTCATGATGGCGGCATCGGGCGCGACGTCGGCCCGCGCCTCAGGAGCTGGAGCCGCAGCCTGCGCCTGGCGCTGATACTTGGAGATTGATTCGCCCGGCAAGATCATGGGTTGGTATCCGGGAGGCGGTCCGTAATCGTAGTCACGTCCGGCGCGCCCGGTCGAACCGGTGCGCTGGAAGCGCGAACTCGTGCCGCTTCGAGACTCAAAGCCTCGAGGACGATCGCCGCGATCGTTGTCCGTGCGACCGTCGCTGCGAACCTCGCTGCCTCGCGACTCGGTGCCTCGCGCATCATGGCTGCGCGAATCGTTGCTTCGTGCGTCGTTGCTGCGAGCTTCGCCGCCTCGGGAATCGCTGCCTCGGGAATCGCTGCGGCTCTCGCCCCGATCACCGCCCGCCGAACGACCTCGATCGCCATTGTCGCGGCGTCCACGACGGCGACGGCGTCCGCGAAAATCGCGTCCTCCATCGCGCATCGGCTCGCCGCCGGCATTACCCGGCTCGGCCGCTGCTGCTTCTGTGGAACTGTCTTCTTCGAATCCGTCTTCACTTTCCTGCGTCCCGCCGTTGGTGGCACCGGCCTCATCGCGCCGGGATTGCTGCTCGCCGCCTCGGCCGTTCTGCACCGGGCGATTCGCCGGGATGGCCTCATCCAAATCTTCGTCCTGCTGTTCGAGGTCCATGAAATCGGAGACGTAGAGGAACGCGTCGCGTTCCAGTCCGATATCGACAAAGGCCGACTGCATGCCGGGCAGCACGCGCGTTACACGGCCCTTGTAAATCGATCCCGCTAAGGTGTATTCGTTTTCGCGTTCGAGGTAAATTTCCGCTAATTGATCGTCTTCAGTGATCCCAACTTTGGTTTCGTGGGGTGTTGCTGACACAAATAATTCTTTGTTCATTGATGCTCCGGTTTTAGTTCACCGGGCGAAAAGCAAGGCGGATGGATGGACGGCGTTCAGCTGCGCTCTGCGCTACCAGCTCTCATGACGAGATGCTTGTACGAAGGGTATGAGCGAGCGAGTTCCCGAAACCTACGGAAGCTCGGTTGCAGTGGTTCTTGCTTACGTCTCTGCACTGATCGCGTTTGAGCCGCTTGTCAGGCTTGTGGCCACACACTCGCCTCGAGGGGGCCGTTCCCCGCCTGACCGGCTTCAATCCTATCCGGCATGCATTTCTTCGCCGGCAATCTGCCCTACTTTTCGCGAGGGCGACTCGTAATCTTGTTTCTTGCTCGATCCTGTATCGCGGCGCCTTCTCAGTCGTGAGACGCTACCGCCCAAACTCTGCCTTCCCCGGCTCAACTCTCCAGCTCAATTCACGAAGCGGCGCATCCTGACGTTCATCACGATCCCCAGCGCCAAAAACATGAACAGAACGGAAGACCCACCGTAACTCATGAGCGGCAGAGGTATTCCGGTGACGGGCATAAAGCCGACCACCATGCCGACATTGACCAGGACGTGAAAGCTAAGCACAGCCACCACACCCATTACCAGAAATGCGCCAGCGCGATCAGGCGCCGTCTGCGCATTCTGCGTCAAACGCATCAGCACAATAAAGTATAACAGCAGAACCCCCAGAGCACCTACAAACCCATGCTCCTCGGCGAAGGCGGCGAAAATAAAATCCGTTTGTGGCACCGGCAAAAACGCCAGGTGCGTCTGCGACCCCTCGGCGCTACCCCAGATGCCGCCCGAACCTACCGCGATAAGTGATTGATTTACCTGATACCCGGAGCCTTTGGCATCCGCATCCGGATCTCGAAAACTGCTTAAGCGTTCTTTCTGATACGGCTTTAAGACTTTCTCCCACGCCACCGGCAGCAGCAGAGCAAGAATCAAGAAGATTACTGTCGCCTGCTTCCAGCGCATGCCGCCCAGAAATAGTCCCATGATAGCTACCGGCAAGTAAGTCAGCGCCGTGCCCAGGTCAGGCTGCTTCAACACCAGCAGCATCGGAACACTGACAATCGCCCCCGCCTTCAAAAAATCGGGCCATGACAACTCGCGTTGCTGCAGGTCGGCAAAGTACTTGGCAACCGCCAGAATCAGAATCAGCTTCACCCATTCCGAGGGCTGGAAGTGCGCACCGCCCGGCA
Organism: uncultured Acidobacteriaceae bacterium; assembly: GCA_963841945.1. Lineage (GTDB taxonomy): Bacteria > Acidobacteriota > Terriglobia > Terriglobales > Acidobacteriaceae > Acidiflorens. The sequence continues at coordinate 61,142 of CAWJFC010000006.1, read as the reverse complement.
TTTTGATCCACCGTTTTGCCCCGAGGTAGCGCTGTCCAAACAAGAGGACCGCGATCAGCGAGGTCAGCGCCACCACGTACATCCAGTGAACTTGTTCAAGCAGCGCTTGATAGTTAATCAAGCTGACGAGAAACATCGCCCCCAGCCCGCCTAATATCCAGTAAACCTGTTTCAGGTGGGCGCCGGCGAACTTGGTGTGCTCGGTGGCGCTGTGAATCTGGAACACGCCAAGCGTGCAGATCGCCAGCACGAAGCCCAGCAAAACCCAATCGAAATCGCGGTAGGAAATGTAGCGGGACATAGACTTAGCCGCCCACCACAGGATACATCGGCAACTGCTCGAAGAACCTCGGGAAAGACATCCAAGACATCAGAAACTTCAAGAACCACTCACTGACAGGGATTGGTTGGGCATGACGGGCTCGCCGGCGGACTATTTTGCAGAAGCACCCACGTAATGCCGCCGCCGACAATGGCCACCCCCGCACCGATTGCCCATGGCGAACTCATGATACCGCCCGTTCCAGCCGCCGCCGCGCCCTGTCTCTTTTTCTTTTTCTTCTTTTTGTCGGGATTGGCCGTGTCATCGCGAGTGGTCTGCTGACCCTGGGCTACGGTCGTCGTTCCTTGATCGTCCTGCACCGTCACGTCGCCCTTGTTGGCAGCGATCTGCACACGGCCATCAACGTCGACCACTTGAAACTCCGTCCAGGAGTTCCCTGCGGGCGTAATAGTCACATCGCCTGCATGCGCAGCCAGCGCTTTCGAAGTCGTCACGCGAACGCCGCCATGTTCAATCTCAACCGCCGGCCCTTCGAACTTCACCAGCGAATCAGCCAACACCATCACGCTCGATCCGTTGGCCTGAATGCTGGCCGAGGAATCCGAACGCGTCTGCAGCAAATCGCCTGAGAAGACCGCGGCTGACTTGGGCACCTGCGTGCCGTTCAACCACGCCGGACCAGCCGTATACAACATGGCCGAGGCCGTGTCCTCCCCCATCATCTGCAAGGGAAACAAGAACGCCAGCAAACAACAAACGATCGGTCGAAAGGCTGACGACGACATGACTGGAAACGGCTCCCGCATGTTAAGTTGAAATCATCCTAAGCAAGCAAATGGTTTGAGGTCAATGGGTTTGTGGGTGCGGGGAACCTTCGAGTAACTAGCGCTCTCGCTCGGAAGCGCACCGGGAAAAAGTCTTCAACACTGGCCGGTGCAAAGAAGAGAACACCTTTTTCAGCCGGCAAACGCCGGCATCAGCGCTTGCCCGACAAGAAATTCGCCTTCCACACGATCTGCCTGCAACCGGATCCAATGGTTCGTTGCAATCTTTCCTTCAACCTTGGCCTTCAGATAATTCTCGGTCAGCGCTTCCGTTGAGCCATCCCCGCCACCGGACTGTAGCGTGATCGCCTCCACTTCCCTTCCCACGAGCGAGCGCAGGAACGCGGCTTTCTTTGCCGAAGCAATCTCGCGCAAAACCGCGTTTCGCTCACGCGCGAGACTCACAGGAACCTGTTCCGGCTGGTCCGCGGCGGGAGTTCCCGGCCGCGCTGAATAGGTGAAGACATGCAGATAGGTGAAAGGCAATTCTTCGACCATGCGCCGGGTCTCGGCAAACTCTGCTTCGGTCTCGCCCGGAAAGCCCACCATCACATCGGCTCCAATCGCCGCCCGCGGCATGGCTGCGCGTATCTTCAAAATCTTCTCGCGATAATGCCACGGGCGATATTTGCGATGCATGCGCCGCAGAACGGCATCGCTTCCCGACTGCATCGGCACGTGAGCGTGCTTGGCGATACGCGTCGAGGACGCTACCAGCTCAATCAGTTCATCGCTCCAGTCCATCGGCTCCACGGAACTGATACGCAATTTCTCGAGAGATGTTGCGGAGAGAATGGCTCGAATCAGATCGACCAATTGGCTGTTTTGTCCCGACTGAGCACTCGAAACGGGGAACTGAGGACTAATCTCGAGATCTCTTCCCCACCGCCCCAGGTTAATCCCCGAAATCACCACCTCGCGGTAACCCGCCTCCACCAGCGTCCGAACCTCGGCAAGGACGCGTTCTTCGGGCAGCGACCGGCTCTGTCCGCGCACATAGGGAATCACGCAGAACGAGCACCGGTTATCGCATCCGTCCTGAATCTTCAAGTTCGGCCGCGTGCGCTCATTCGCCGCCTCAAACACCGGAGCCGCCATCAACTCTGTGTGCGCAAAAATGTCTCCGACAACCACCTCGGCGCCCGCAGCAAGCCGCGCCAGCGAAAAAAATCCGCCCGCGGACAAAGGCGAAGATGAAGATGAAGAGGGTGATGGTGATGACAAGGAAGATGACAAAGAAGAAGATGACGAGGCCGTCGCGATCTCTGCCACCTGATGCTTATGTGAATTCCCGACCACCCAGGTCACGCCCGGCAGCGACGCCAGTTCCTCCGGCGCACGCTGCGCATAGCATCCCGTCACCAGAATCCGGCAATCCGGATTCATCCTTTGCAATCGGCGAATCGATGCCCGCGCATCCTTATCCGCGCCCGCCGTCACCGTGCAGGTATTGAGCACAACAATTTCCGCGTCCCGCGCCAAGTGCGCGCGCTCCAGTCCGCGCTCCAGGAACTGACGTTCCAGCGCAGCCCCGTCCGCCTGCGTCGCGCGGCAACCAAAATTCTCTATGTAGAAACTCGCCACGTTCATATACTAAACGAGTAGATCGGCGAGCGGCCGCCCCTGCGCTTCCGCTCCCAATTCATTTTGGTGATCACCGACGCGCTGCATCTCAACCAGCCCAGAGGTGCATTATGAAACGACGTATTCTTCTCGTCGACGACGACCTGGCCGTTCTGCTGACCTTGAAGGCGGTCCTCGAACTGCACGGCTTCGAAGTCGAGATTGCAAAGGGCACAGCCGAAGCCTTCGCCCGCATGGACGAGCATAGCTATCACATGGTGATCAGCGACTTGAAGATGGAAACTGAAGAGGCGGGCCTCGAGGTCATCCGCGCCGCACACCGCCAGAGCTATGCCCCGGCGACCGCGCTCCTCACAGCGTTTCCGCCCTCGGAAGACGGCGTCATGGATGCAAAGCACGGCAATAGCAGCCCGGATTCCCTGCTCGTCAAACCCATCGGCACGCGCGATCTGGTACGCCAGATCGAAGCGCTTCTTATCCGCCACGCCGATGAGCAACAACTACGCCGGCAACTACTGGACGCGCACACACCCATCCCCAAGCGTTCCGCCAGATAGTGGCCGTGAGACACTTTCGATCTTTTCAGGAAGCCTTCAGGCGCTGGCCACGCGCCGCTGTTGCTGGAAACATTCGCGGCACAGCACCGGCCGGCCCTGGGTGGGACGGAACGGCACGGTTGTTTCTTTGCCGCACTGCGAGCAGTTGGTCCGCGTTTCCGTTTTCGTGAACGAGTGTCCGGGAGTAACCATTCCCGGCCCGGCCACCCGTTTTCCCTTGCAGTTCTTGCAGCGTTTGGGTTCGTTCTTGAACTGCTTGTCATGGAAGAACAGTTGTTCTCCCGCTGTGAATACGAAATCCGTACCACAATCCACACATTTCAGAATCTTGTCCTGGAATTCCATTGCAAGAGGCGCTCCCATTCCCCGAACCTGCTCAGCACGGGAGACCCGAATGGGAAGGATCCGGTTCACAACGTGGGCAGGAGACTTCAATCCCCTCGTATTTCCCCAATGGACTCGGCCCACCACGCGTGTACGACGCACGGTTCACAACTTGACAGCTTGCAACATCCCAATCTTTCCTGGAATTTTCGAGTAAGAGGTCTGGGCCGCTTCACCCCAAAGCGGCCCAACCGGGTTCGCTGTTAGTCTTGCTCTTTCCGCGCTTTCTTGCGGCTGCGCTTGCGCGCCAGAGCTTCTTTTACGCGCTTCCGTTCGCCGGGCTTCAGGTAAAACGAGTGACGCTTAACTTCTTTGATAATGTCCTCGGTTTGTACCTTCCGCTTAAAACGGCGAAGCGCGTTCTCAAGGGATTCTCCCTCTTGAAGCCGAACTTCAGCCAATCTGACTACACCCCCCTACTCGTCCTGACGGGACCCTTCTGTTATGGCAAGCCTTGCCGAGTAAGTCAAGTGGAATGTGCAGATTTTTTCGTCTTTACCTCTCTCCGCACTTCACCCAGCGCTCTGCCGCATCCTGGCCCACAACCTCGCCAGAATACGTTTACGCATGGCCGAGTAACATCCGTTCGAAAAGCGGAACAATAGCCCGCAGCCAAATCCGCACTTACCGGCATGCCAGAAATAGCTATTCCTGACGCCCGATCTCCCATCTTTTCTTCTCACAGCCAGCTAGAAATTCAAGCGCATCGAAAGCTGCAATTGCCGCGGAGCAAACGCACTGTTCAGTTTGAGAAGGCTCGTAGGCTGCTGATAATAAGCCGGATAGTAAGTTCCTCCCGCTAACTGGCTATACTTAATAAACACCCCCGCCGAGTTATAAAACCCGCTATCTGAGATGACATAAGTCTGGTTATCGCGATTGAACAAGTTAAACGATTCGGCATTCAGTTCGAGACGCAAATGCCTGCCCGCCTTAAACCTCTTCCCTAATCTCAAATCCATGGTCGCGTAGTCCGGGCCCGTAAAGGCATTGCGCCCATAGCCCGCCAGCCGGTCATTGCTGGTGTTGTCGTCCTGGTTGGGATCGCCCGAAACCGAGGCATTGGCCGGCCTCCCCGACCCATACGTCATCACGCCGGAGATTCTCCAATGATCGAAGATGGCCGCCAGAAACCGCTCCCCGGAGTCGAACGGATGCGGCTCTTCGATCACCGCCACGGTCAACCGGCTTCGTTGATCGGTCACGCTCGGCCCGCGCTCGCTGTTGGCCGCGTATGAATTTTGCACCGTAGCCGGCTGCCCTGCCACCAATGCATCCTGACCATCGTCGATCGCATGGGCCCACGTGTAGCCGAGCCGGAACGATAATCCGCGAGACATCCGCCTGTTCAACGACACCGTCATCCCGTGATAGACGCTCGACGCCGCGCTCTCAAACTGGTCGATCGCCCCCAGTTGCGGTATCGGCCGCTGCAACGGATTGATGCAAGGCGGATACGGACAACTGATGCTGTAAGTCGTCTGCCATGTCGAGAACGACTCCACCCCATAATACGAATTCTGAAACTGGCTCCCCGTCGGATCGAAGACTCGGGTAACTGTAGAAGGTTGGCGGCGGCAAATTCACATCCCGCGCCCGAATCAAATCCACGCCATGCACAAATAAATAAGAGATCTCGCCCGTGAATCCGTCAGCCAGTTCACGCTCCAACCGCAAGCTCGCCTGCTGAACGCGTGGCGTCTTGAATCCCGGCCCGAACGCCGACACCTCGTTGGTCGCATACTGCTGCCACTGCGATGGCAACGTGCAGGTCACCGGTCCGCGCGGGCAGTTCACCGCCACATTCGGATAAGTCGGAAAAACCTGATTCTGATAGAAGTTCGTGTTATCGAGCGACAGGAACTGATTCGTCACTCCATTATCATTGGCCACTGCCGACTGATAGATTTGCGGAATGCGCGTGTAGAAAACTCCGAAGCCGGCGCGCACCATCACCGGATGCTTGTCTCCGATCGCATACGCCAGCCCGATCCGGGGCGCGAAATTCTTATTCGGCTGCGGCAAATGTCCGGCTAGCGGCCACAGCGGATCGCTCACCAATCCCGCGTGCGAAAACGTCTGCAGGTCATAGCGCACGCCCAGGCTCGCCGAGAGGTGGTTCGTCAGACGAACCGTATCCTGGGCAAATGCCGCATAGTCGTTGCTGTCCGGATGCGAAATCGGATTGCCGAAATTCTGCACGTAATACCGCGGCAGATTGGCAACCGGCCCGGTCCAAGAGCCGGCATCGAAATTCCAGCTGGGCATCACCGTATGCGCCCACGCCCGCAACGGGCTTAAGTTCAACCCCTCCTGCATGGGAACAAAAGTCCACGGATTGACCGAGATGTAGTCGAAGATATATTCCCCGTTGTAGAGCGAGGGAAAGTAGTTGTAGTCCCACGTCCGCATCGTATCGCCGCCAAACTTCCACTCGTGCCGTCCATGGGTAAAGCTCATCGTCTCGGCCAGGTGCAGCCGGTGTTCGCGCGTCTGCCGGGGCAAGATCGACGACTCTCCCATGTCCGCGATCCAGTCATAAATCCCGGTCAGCGGCGCGGTCGAGTTTGGAAACGACTGCTGCAAGTCGCGCGAAAACTGCGCCCGAAAATGGCTCGTCCAGCGCGGCGAGAGCGTGCTGGTCAGCGTCAACGCCGCGCTCTCCGTCCGCACCTGCTCCTGCCCGTTGCCGCTCAAAGCGTCGTTCGTAACCGGGCTCGAGGGATCGAGAAACACATTATTCTGTCCGTAATAGCGCGACGTGCTCAGCCGCGCTGCCAGTAAACTGCGCGAGCCCAGCACGCGATCGATCTTCAGAAATCCCGTATCCCCCAGCATCTGGGCCGCAAACGTTCCGCCCTGCTGCGAGAGTTGCGCGGCCGCTGCAAATACCGGCACCTGGTCGCATGCCGACCCGCCAATATGCGGATCGCATACCTCATAATCCAACGGGAACCCCGGCGTGCCCGGCTGTGGCACCACAGTCATCGCGCCGTTATCGAACTCCACCACTGTCGGCAGGCGAAAAATGTGTTGATCGTATCCCGCAAAAAAGAAGGTCTTACTTCTCTCGATCGGTCCCCCAACCGTTCCTCCAAACTGGTGTTGCACGCCTCCCGGATTAAATCCCACAAACGCCGGTGCTGCCGACCCGATCTCGGCGTCGCGCAAAAAATAAAACGTGCTGCCGTGCCAGGTGTTCGAACCGGACTTGGTGACAACATTCACCACCGCGCCGCCCGACCGTCCCGACTCCGCGCCATAGCTGTTCGATGACACGCGGAACTCCGACACCACCTCGTTTGAAAATTGATACGGCGCCCGATACCGTCCGCGCGCCTGCGCAAAGAATCCATTGTTGTCGTCCGTGCCATCGATCAGATACGAGGTGTTGTATCCGCGAATCCCGCCAAACGAAAGATCGCCATTTGACCCCGATGTCAGCCCTCGCGGATCCTGCGTCACCCCCGGCGTCAACAGCGCGAGATCCGTGAATCGCCTCCCCGCCAGCGGCAAATTCAGAATCGACTCATCATCCAGCAGCGCCGAGGGCCCGGTCGGAGTGGTCTCCACCAGCGGAGGCGCAGCCGATACTGTTACCGTCTCCTTCGGTCCTGCCACCATCAGTTTGAAAATCAGTATTTCCGCCTCACCCATCTCCACTCGAATGACCGGCGAAACCTGCGGCGACATCCCTTCCGCCTCCGCCCGCGCCGAATATTTTCCCGGCGGCAGCAGATCGACCACAAACCGCCCGCTCGAATCTGTCCCCGTGTGATAGCGCATGCCGGTTTCCACCGAAATGGCCACCACGTCCGCATTCGTCACCGCCGCCCCTTGCGCGTCAACCACCGACCCGCGAAGCGCACCGGTCGAGGCATCCTGCGCCCACGCCAGCGATGCGCTCAGCACCACGGTCAGCACAACAAATGCCAGAAAGATGATGGCGAGAAACGCGATTCGAAACGGAATAGCCTCCGAAACATGGGTCGAAAAAAGTTTATGCAGTGAAGCCAGAGCCAACGCAAACCGGCGGCGCATACCATTCCCCTCGCGGTCGAGACCTCGGAATCGGAGGGGATCCAAGGAAAGCCCTGTGGTCTATATACCAAAGTGCGGCGCCCCGAACTGTGACGCCGCACACCGTAAATATGTTCGGTTTTCAGCGCGCGGTCTTTGCCCAACCCTCATAGCCCAACCCTCATTCCTCACCTAATTGGCGCCCCTCATCGCCCGGCCCTCGTCGTCCATCCCAGGGAACAGATTTGACCGTCTTACACCTTCGCGCTAGGATTCCGTTCCAAGTGCTCCGCAAAACCAAATCCCGAAGAGAGAAAGTGGAAACGGCGGAGGAAGGACTGCTCAAGCCACGCGACGCCGCCCTCGAGCTGCGCATCAGTTTCCCGACCATCAAACAGTGGATCTACAAGAAGAAGATTCGCAGCGTGCAGACGGCCGGCGGGCATCACCGGATTCCACAGAGTGAAGTGGATCGGTTCCTCTTTCGCACGCGCGCAAAAACCTCGCCCGAGCGAAACGTGGTCATTCGGAACGTCAGCGGCCGCAATCAACTGGTAGGCAGAATCGAAAGTGTCCGTATCAGCGGACTCATGGCCGAAGTGGTTCTCTCCATCGGCGAGCAGCGCATAACGTCGATCATCACTTCGCACTCGGCCCGCGAGATGAACCTCAAAGCCGGCCAGACCGCAGCCGCCCTCATCAAAGCGACTGAGGTGATGATCCTCAGGGTGTGAGCGACTCTACGGCACGTTAACCGTCACCGAAGCGGTCGAGCGCCCATATTGATTCGTGGCATATAGCGTGTAGGTCGTCGTCGCCAGAGGATTCACCACCACGCTCGTCCCGCGTACCGCTCCGGCTCCCGGAGAGACAATGCTGTAGTTCGCTCCGCTCACATTCCACGACAAAGTCACGCTGCCTCCGGACTGGACATGGGCTAGCGAGGACGTGAAGCTCGCAATGGCTGGCGCAGCTCCGGTCGGATAATTCGAGTCGCTATAGACAGGATTGATCTCGACCACTTCAAAGGCCGACGACGGAACCGTCTTCAGTTCGCTGATCTCCGCGCTCCAGCGGCTATCCGAGACGCCCGTCACATAAAGCGCGCTACCGTTGTCGGCCAGAATCAGCCCGTAGTGCTTCATCGCTGTAAGAATGGTCTGCGTGTTCACCGAGAAGCCGGAGATGTCATAGCTCGACTTCAGCCGAAGTCGCATTCCCATCGGCGGCGCAGTCGAATCGCTGGTCGTCCCCGCATCGTGCGAGGCAGGCGGCGTGAAGGCAGCGTACGTTCGAGGCAGCGTGAATCGGAAGGCATGCTGGATGCTTCCGGAAGACGCTTCGTCATAGCGCACCAGTCCGGGAAAGATCGGCAATCCCGCCGCATCCGCCGAAGTCCAGGTCCAGGGCCGCTGCGCGTTGCCATCGCTCAGCAGGTCCCAAACCGCGGTCGAATCCGCATTCCACGAGCCATCGCCATTGATCGACGCGTTGTAGAGCTCGTACAGAAAGCAGTTGCCGTTATCGAGCACCAATACATGCTGATCGCCGCCGCTGCCCGCTCCACCTTCCACCGGAGCGTTGGCCGGAATCGGCATCGGTCCCGGATCGCTCTCCTCGGGATACGCGCCGATGTCCACATTCACGAGTGCCTGCGTTCCGCCGACCACCACATAGGGAATTCCATAGGTCGGATCGGTCCCCCAATCCGGATGCATGTTCTCGGATCCCACCCAGTTGGCCATGATGCTCGCCGAATTCGGATCCACCGGCGCGGAAGAGATGTCGGTATTCCACAAACTGCCGGTGGTAAAAGGCACGAATCCATTCAGAGCCGCCGTTTGTCCGAGGCTCATCACATCGCAAGCCAGATTTCCGCCCTTCCTCGCCCTCCGCCCGTTCCTCCGCCACCACCTCCTGAAGACGACGAAACGCTGCCGCCGCAACCAAGTAAGAGCATGCAGACCGCAGCCAGGGAGACTCCAAGCCAAGGTAGCCTCGATCGCCGCGCCGCGCGCGGGGTGAGAGGGGAAGCGAGCGGAGAAGCCAGCGGAGAGATGAGCGGAGACTGGGTGAACATCACACGACAATTCTCGGTCACGTCAGGCCCCTGCAAAAGAGCGCCTTAGGACATGTCCGGTTTCCAGTCCGATTGCGTCGTCTCGCCGACGTTGTGCGGCCGTTCAGTGCGCGCATTATGCTGGCTACGCCGCTCTAGCCCGGCGCAAAGGAGCGTGTCCGACTACCTCTTGGCCTTCCCCATCGTTGCGTACCCGACTGTTGTGATTCCCATCACTTCGAGAAGTGACCATACCTACGGGCATTCCGAACTCTTGCCGCGATACTAATCCACAAGAGGTTGAGTTTGGCTTCAAGAACGACTGCAAGAGTAAGGAGCTTGAGAATGGCATCACCAGCAATCATCTGGCGGAATCCGAAGGACGTACGGCGTCGCCGCCTCTGGAACCAGGCGCGCACAAACGCCTCCGGTCGCATTTACATCGTGGTCCGGTCGGGATATGGCGAACAGGCCGAGTGGGAAGGCTTACCCAATCTGGAAGTGATCGACGGCGGGCCGACAGCGCTGGCGAGCCGAGAAAGCAATCGCGAGTTACGCTCACGCCGTTGAGTCGCCTGTGCAAGTGGAGTGAGCGGTAAACGCGAAACGCCGGGATTGCATCCAAGACAGCGGGAAGAACCGCCGCATGGACCTTCGTAAACCGCTCACACTTCTCGCCATCTCACTCATCTCTATCGCTGTCTTTAGCCTCGCCGGTTGTCAGCAGAAGGAAAGCCCACAACAATTGCGCGAGCAAACTGCCGAGGCCACCGCGCAGGCAAAGAGTGACGCCAAAGCCGTGGCTGAGGGAATCCGCGAAGGTTGGGATCGCAATAAAGCTATCGACCTGAACTCGGCCAGCCGGGAACAGCTCACCAGCCTGCCCGGAATGAGCGGGGCGGAAGCCGATCGCGTGATTGCCGGCAGGCCCTATAGCCAGCCGGACGAACTGCTCACCCGCCATATCGTGCCGAAGACCGAATACGACAGGATCGCCGGGCACGTGACCGCCAAGTGATCACAGGGCAAGCCACCATCGGAGGCTTGAGGCGGCGGATTCCGGGCGCTTGACGGCGAAGCAGGCGAAATCTATCAGCCCGAAATCTGTCAGCCTAGACGAGTTTCCGACGATCGAGACCGCCGGCAAACGAATTTAGTGTCTTCCGTTTTCTACCGCGGTAGAGGTATGCTGGAACTAACCTGAGACAGTGGGGTGTCTCATGACCCAGATGTTCTCCTCGCACCAGCCCACCTGCGGAATTCGCTCGCGAACTAAGCATGCCCGTGCATCCAACTAGCCATGTTGCGCCGGAGGGCTATCAGCGAAACGCAATTTCAAGCTTCTTTCGGACGCGCGGAAAAAAGCTCGCGTCTTAGGGACTTCTGTGCAATCTAAACGAACATTCGCGGGGTACTAACGCGCCGGGGACGGGCATGGTGATCCGAGCTTCTTCAACCCAAGATCACGATTGGAACAGTATGGAGAGCGAAGAAGCTGAGCGCCCGAGAGAAGGTATCGGGAGCTACGGTGTTGCCATCCTGACCACGATTCTGGCCCTGCTTTTGCGCGGCATCGTGTCTCCGCTGCTGGGAGCGCACGATGCTTACCATACCGCCTGGGTCGCCGTGGTATTTGCGGCCTGGTATTGCGGAGTGGGGCCGGCGATCGTCACGACGGTGCTCACCGCCATCGGAGTCTGGTATTGGTTTCTTCCTCCGGGACACACTTTTCTGGTCGCTGACCCAAAGGCTCAGGTAACCGGCACGATCGGTTTTCTGATCTTGTCCGGAATTATCATCGCGTTGGCTGAAGTCAGCCGGCAATCCAAATTCCGATCCGAGGTTGAGATTCGGGAGCGAATCCGAACCGAAAAGCGGCTGCGGGCTCGCGAACATGAGCTTGAGACCTTGCATGCGGCCCTCGCCGACCGGGTGGAAGAAAGAACCGCGGAACTCAATGCCGCAATCGCCGGCCTGCGCCAGCTCTCGGCGCGTCTCCTGCAGGCGCAGGACGACGAAAGGCGACGAATCGCCCGTGAACTGCATGACAGCGTCGGGCAGCTACTGGCTGCCATTACCATGAACCTCGAGATCATGCGGAGAACCCCGCTCAGCCCGGAAGCCCTCGCCGCTGTCGAAGAAAACGCCAAGCTGGTAGACCAGATCAGCAGCGAGATCCGCACCATGTCGCATCTTCTGCATCCGCCGCTGCTCGACGAGGTCGGACTGGCCTCGGCCCTGCAGTGGTACATCGACGGATTTTCGGAGCGCAGCAAGATCGCGGTGCAGCTGGAAATTGGGGGAGAGTTTGGGCGCCTGCCCAATGACATGGAAATCGCGATTTTCCGAATGGTGCAGGAGTGCCTCACGAACGTGCATCGTCACTCGAACAGCGACACCGGTGAGGTGCGGGTATTGCGCGACCTGGATCGGGTCTGGGTCGAAGTGAAAGACAGGGGCAAGGGGATCCCGCTCGAAAAGCAGCGAGCGATTAATTCCCAACAAGGTGGCGTCGGCTTTCGAGGAATGAAAGAGCGGATTCAGCAGCTGGGCGGGCGGCTTGAAATCCGCTCCGACGATCACGGCACCATCGTCAAGGCCACGATGCCGATTGCGAAATCGAGTACCCAGGTGTCCAACCGCGAGGTGGCGTGACCGAGGCGCCGGATCTAGGCGGTTCGCTTTTTGGCTTTCGATGTTTTGGATTTCTCCGCCGCATCGACTTCCTCACATTTGTCCAGTGAGCTGCCGCGGAGCGCTTCGCCTAGTTCTTTCGCCTTATCGCTCTCGATGCTGAGAACTTTGATCCCGGGGCCGACATAGGGCCGTTTGCCCGTGTCTTTTTTCCCGCGCTTCCCTTTTTTCATAAAACTCGCGAACCCGCTATTTTTATAATGCAGCGGCTCGCATGTACTCATCTCGAACTTAGAAACTGTTCTGTTTTCGTAACAGGCTACATACAATAGAGTAGTTCAGCGGAAGCGCGAATGCAAAGATTTGCGCTCTCGCCTCCGATGCTGGCACGCAACCGCTTGTCTCTGGCACACTGAAATGTCGACAAACATCGGGTGCGGGGACCGCATACTAAGGACGGGCGAGTAAGGACGGGCGAGTAACATGGCCTGGTTGATACCACATGGGGAAGATTCACGTACTACCGGAACGCGTTGCCAACCAGATCGCCGCGGGCGAGGTGGTGGAGCGTCCGGCGTCGGTGGTAAAGGAGTTGCTGGAGAATGCGCTGGATGCGGGCTCCAGCCGCATTCGCATCAACGTCGAAGCGGGCGGGAAGAAGCTGATCCAGATCGTCGACAATGGCTGCGGCATGGTGCGCGACGATGCCATGCTGGCATTCGAGCGGCATGCGACCTCGAAGATCAGAGACACCGACGATCTGCTGAGCATTGCAACCCTCGGCTTTCGTGGCGAGGCGTTGCCTTCGATTGCATCGGTTGCGCGTTTGCACCTTGAAACGCGAGCCGAGGAAGACGCCGCTGGCACGATGATCGAGATCAACGGCGGAAAGATGATTCGGGTTGAAGATGCTGGCCTTCCGCTCGGCACCTCGATCACCATTCGGGACCTTTTCTTTAATACCCCGGCACGGAAGAAGTTCCTGCGCTCGGAGTCGACCGAACTCTCGCATATCGCGTCGCTCGTGACGCACTATGCGCTCGCTCATCCGGAGAAACACTTCGAACTGCACTCGGCAACCAATGCTCTGCTGGTTGCTCCTCCCGTGGCTGGGCATCGCGAGCGCGTCTATCAGGTGTTCGGGAAGGAGACTCTCGATCAGTTGATTCCGCTGGCGGCGGTGCAGCCGCTGGAGCGGGTCGGATTACCTCAGCCTCCTCCGTGGAGACGCGATCCTGAAGAAGAGATGAACAAGCCAGAGCCGGGCGAAGTGCGGCTGCATGGCTTTGTCTCGAAGCCGGAGATTCAGAAGCTCAACCGCAATTCGATCTACATCTTCGTGAATGGACGGCTGATTCGCGACCGGCTGATTCAGCACGGGCTCACAGAGGCTTACAGGAATATTCTGCCGCCAACGGTCTTTCCGGTGGTGCTGCTGTTCATCGAGATGCCTGCGGCTGAGGTCGACGTGAATGTGCATCCATCGAAGACCGAGGTGCGGTTTCGCCAGCAGACGGTGATTCATGACTTTGTGCGCGATGCGGTGCGCGCGGCGCTGATGAAGGCTCGTCCTGTGCCGCAGTTCCTGTCGGAGATCACGGCGCAACCGACTGCAAGTCTGGGACTGACGAACCCAGGACTGACTCCGGGCACGCGATCGAGCGATGGCGGGATTGCACCGTGGCAGAATCTGGAATCCGCACCAGGCGGATTAGCGTCCGGCGACGTCGAAGCTGCGCCGGGCTTCGCGCTGCACGCTCCCTCGCTTCCGGCGGTGACGGGGCGACTTGAGTTCGAAGGCGGAATTGCGGTTGATGCGAATGCCGCGGTCTCGCTGGCGCGCGCGCCCGAGGTCAACGTTCCCGATCATGGTTGTGCACCGCCCATTGAAGCGGCTTCGCAGTCGGCTCCTACGCTGGAGTCTCTGCGCACGCTGAAGGCGCTGGGACAAATTCGGAATTCGTTCATTCTGGCCGTAAACGAAGATGGCCTTTGGATCATCGATCAGCATGTGGCGCACGAGCGTGTGCTGTTCGAGCGCGTGTTGCGGCAACGCGCGGCGCAACGCGTCGAGAGCCAGCGCTTGCTAATGCCCCTGGTGATTGAGTTGACTCCTGCACAGCAAGCTGTGTTCAGCGAAATCGCAAGCGAACTGGCGAACAATGGCTTTGAAGCCGAGCCGTTTGGCACACGCAGTATCGCGGTGAAAGTTGCGCCCGCGGGAGTGGACGCTGCGCAGATCGAACACATGCTGAACGAAATCCTGGAGCAGCTCACGCGCGAGGATCAGGCGATTAACCTGGAAGCGGTGCGAACGCGCATCGCGGCGTCAATTGCCTGCCATGCGGCGATCAAGGTCAACATGCCGCTTGAGCCAAATAAGATGGAGTGGCTGCTCGCCGAACTGGCGAAGACCGAACACCCCATGTCCTGTCCGCATGGGCGGCCGGTGGTGTTGCGCTACACGATGACCGAGATTCAGCGCGCGTTCAAGAGAATATAGCTGGGGACTGGTCGTTGGTCGATATTTCGTTCGTCGTCGAGTCCTGCAGGCGCCAGCGATTTCTTCTGCAATTCTGAAACTCACCATGTCATCCCAGCTGCCGGTACCTCGCGCGCTCATTCAAGCACGATGTGGAAGGCCTTGGGGGACTCTCGTGCACGGCAAGCGTGATTAGTTGCCTTCGGCGCAAGGGTGAGGTCACAGTCTCCCAAAAGACATCGGAGCGTGCTGGAAGAAGGATTCTGGCAACTGGGTCGCTGCTACTTCTTCACGACCACTCCAATCCCCAACTCCCGCAATTGGCCATCCGCAACGGGCGTGGGCGCTTCCATCATCAGGTCTTTGGCCGCGGCGGTTTTTGGGAACGGAATTACCTCGCGCAAACTCTCCGCGCCCGCCAGGATCATTACGATTCGATCGAGGCCAAGCGCTATGCCTCCGTGGGGAGGCGTGCCGTACTCCAGCGCTTCCAGGAAAAATCCGAAACGGCTTTTAGCCTCTTCTTCGGTCATGCCTAGCGCGTGGAAGATTCGGCTTTGAATATCCTGCCTATGAATACGGATTGAGCCGGAGCCCAGCTCTGTGCCGTTTAACACCACGTCGTAAGCGAGCGCGCGGACCATGGCCGGATCGCTTTCCAGTTTGTCCATATCCTCTTCGTGGGGCGAGGTGAAGGGGTGGTGGGCGGCCATCCAGCGCTTGTCGGTCTCGTCATACTCGAACATGGGGAAATTTGTTACCCAGAGGAAGCGGTAGTCTTTGGCCGGGTCTCCCGTTTTTTTGAAGATGCCATGACGGTCGGCATACTTTTGCGCCAGCGCTACGCGCAGCAGGCCGGCGGAGGCGTAGATCTGCATCTCCGCGGGCGTTACTTTGCGCTTGCTGGCGGGATGAGCTTCGGCGCTGGACTTGGCAGTTTGGGACGGGCCGACTACCAGGACGATCAGGTCGCTCGCGTCGGCTTCTCCGGTCACAGCGTGAATCTTCTCCCGGATTTTCTTTGCGGCTTCGGGATGCTTATTCTCTATGCGCTTGAAATCTTCGAAGACGCGGGCTCCGCCTTTGGAGACAAAGAGGGGCTTGATGTCGTCGCGCTCTTTTCTGGAGAGCTCGCCTACCTTGGGCGTGCGGATGGCCAGTACGGGAAGATCTTTATTGATGGCCAGCGTTTGCAGTTCTTCCGCCGTGAAGCAGTCGCGCACGTCGGTCAGCGCGGGCAGGCGCAGGTCGGGCTTGTCGATGCCGTATTGGCGGATGGCGTCATCGTAGTCCATGCGGGGGAAGTTGGTCTTGATTTCGTGGCCGGCGGCTTTGAAGGCGGCTGTTAGAAATCCTTCTACCGTTTCCCAGACGCGCTCGGGCTGCGGGTAGGACATTTCCAAATCGATCTGGGTGAATTCGGGCTGGCGGTCGGCGCGCAGGTCTTCGTCGCGGAAGCAGCGCACGATCTGAAAATATTTGTCGAAGCCGGAGATCATCAAAATTTGCTTGAAGAGCTGCGGTGACTGAGGCAGCGCATAGAACGTGCCCGGCTGCACGCGGCTCGGAACGAGATAGTCGCGCGCGCCTTCGGGCGTGGAACGGGTCATGAAGGGGGTTTCGATTTCGAAGAAGCCCTGCGAGGAGAGATAGTCGCGAATGGCGATGGCCACTTTGTGGCGCAGTTCGATGTTGAACTGCATAGCGTCGCGGCGGAGGTCAATATAACGGTACTTCAGGCGCATCTCCTCGTTAGCGAGGACCGTGTCTCCGGGCAGGAACGGCAAGGGCTTCGAGACGTTGAGGATACGGAGTTCGTCGACTACGAGTTCGACTTCGCCGGTGGGAATGTTGGGATTGATGGTGTCGGCATCGCGCTTCTTTACCGTGCCGATGGCGGCCACTACGAATTCGTTGCGCAGCTCTTCGGCCTTTTTGTGGACGGCGGCGTTCAGTTCGGCGTTGCAGACGATTTGCGCTACGCCGGTGCGGTCGCGGAGATCGACAAAGATGATTTGGCCAAGGTCGCGGCGGCGGTTGACCCATCCCATGAGGACGGCCTTTTTGCCTGCGTCGGCGAGGCGCAGAGCCCCGCACATATGAGTTCGTCTTAGGTCACCGAGAAAATCGAGCACGGGACTCCTTTGCGTACGAGATCAGTGCTTGCTGAATCGATGATTATAAATGGTGGGTTGTAAAGAGTTCCCAGTTCTCGGTTCTCAGTCTCCCAGTTTCCCCCGCGTGACATGATTGTCTCGAGGAAGTGAATGCGGTTCGGTGGGCGAGCGGAGACGGGGCAAGCCCCGTCTCCAGCGTGAATCGAGGAGGTGGCCGCGCGGGGTTGACCGGAGATTACTTTACTTTGGTTTCTTTGCCGTCCATGACGAGCGACCAGTTGGTGCCGTCGGTGGACATCTCGAACTTATAGCTGTAGGCGGTCGGGGAAAGAATCTTCATGGTGAAGCGGCCTTTCATGGTCATGGCTCCCATTTTCATGTCGTTGAGCCAGGTCCAGGTGTCGCCGTCGACGGTAGCCTTGGAGTGAGTCGCCTCGCCCATGCTGTTGAATTCGTCGTAGGTGTAGACCTTGTCGTTCGGATCCCAGCCCATGTACGCAGTGCTGGTACCGCTGCCCATGCCGCCGCCGGAGTACTTGGAATGAAGGACCACGAAAAAGTGTCCATCCATCCATTCGGCGTGATCGTCGGCGTGAAATTTCCCGCCAGGGCCCATGGGGCCGGGCTTGACGTCGCCTTCGGAGGTCCAGTGGCCGGTGAAGTAGTCGAGTTTCTTGACCTCGGGGCCGGGTTTGGCGGGCGCTTCCATTTGCGCGAAGGTGGCGGTGGCGGCGAGAAGGATTCCCAACAGCAGAATGGTTGCTTTCATCGAGAACTCCAGCGTGTGAATTTTTGAGGGGAACTTGCGCCGAGGATGTTAAAAGGCCGCGAGCGCGATGTCAATGCGAGTTTCAATGCGAGTTCATGGCCCTGTGGGGAGGAGCTGCGTGAATTGGCGGAATTTCAGGACTGGGCGATGCGCCCTGGAAGTTCGCCGCGGGGGACGGTTATTTGTTCGCCGGTGGCGAGGTTCTTGAGGGCGAAGCTATCGGCTTTGACCTCGTTTTCGCCGACGATGAGGATGTAGCGGGATTTAATTTTGTCGGCGGCTTCGAAGGATTTTTTGAGGCGGAATGATTCGTCACCGAGTTCGACGACGATGTCATTTGCGCCGCGGCCCTGGTTGCGACGAAGTTCGCGGGCCAGGCGGGCAGCTTCACGGTTCATGCCGGGTCCGAGCGGGGCGATGTAGACGTCGGGCCGACGCAATACGGAGTCGGCAGTGGCCGCGAGCGAGAGGACGAGACGGTCTTCACCGATCGCAAAACCGATGCCGGGCGCAGCTGGGCCGCCGAGGGCTTCGGAGAGGCCGTCGTAGCGGCCTCCGCCGAGAATCGCATTCTGCGCGCCGAGCGCGCCGTGCGTAAACTCGAACGCTGTGCGCGTGTAGTAGTCGAGGCCGCGAACGAGGCGGTCGTTTATTTGAAACTCGACACCGGTTGATTTGAGGATTGCTTGCACTTCTTCGAAGTGCGTGCGGCAGCCTTCGTCGAGGAACTGGCTGATGCGCGGAAGGGTTTCGATGATCGGCTGGTCCTCAGGAACTTTGCAGTCGAGGACGCGCAGCGGGTTGGTGACGGCGCGGCGCTGGCAGTCGACGCACATTTTGTCGACGACGGGTTCGAGCGCTTTGCGGAGAGCTTCGTTGAAGCGGGCGCGATCGGCGGGACATCCGACGGAGTTTAGTTCGAGCGTCCAGCCAGTGATGCCGACGCGGTCGAGAAGCGTGGCCAGGAGTTCGAGGATTTCAGCGTCGCGGGCGGGAGATTCGCTGCCCGCGCTGGCGGGGCCGATGACTTCGGCGCCGATTTGATAGAACTGGCGGTAGCGTCCTTTCTGCGGGCGTTCGCGGCGGAATTGCGGGCCGATGTAGAAGAGCTTATTGAGGCCACGATCCCAGAGCTTGTGCTCGATGTAGGCGCGGACGACGCCGGCCGTGTTTTCGGGGCGGAGAGTGAGGGATTGACCTTTGTCGCTTTCGGCGCGCCCGCGATCCTCCCAAGTGAACATTTCTTTGCTAACGATATCTGTGTCTTCGCCGACGCCGCGAGCGAAGAGTTCGGTGCTCTCAAAAATCGGCGTGCGGATTTCGTGGAAGTTGTAGGTGCGGAAGACCTCGCGGACGGTCTATTCGACGAAGTTCCAGAGCGCGGTATCGGGCGGGAGAAGGTCGCGGGTTCCTCGGACGGCTTTGATCATTGGGAGCTTCGAGCTACGAGCTACGAGCTACGAGCTTGAATCCTCTGCTGGACGCAAACGGGCGGTCATCAAAACTACAGATTCCTCGTCCACTCGCTCCGCTCGGGCTCGGAATGACAATTGTAACTGGCACGACGATCTAAGGCCTTAAGCTCATAGCTCATAGCTAGCCGCCTTTTCTCTCCAGCAAGTATTGCTTCTTGTAGCCGATGTAGTTTTCCACGTAGCGCAAAATCATATCTTCGTCGGTTTTTTCTAGTCTGCGGCGGAATTTGCCGGGGGAGCCCATCCAGAGCGAGTTGGGCTCGACGATCGAGCCTTCGGGGATGAGCGTTCCGGCGGCGATGATGGAACCGGAGCCGACCACCGCGCCGTTCAAGATGATGGAGCCCATGCCGATGAGACAGCGCGGCTCGACGCGGCATCCGTGAAGGACTACGTTGTGGCCGACGGTTACATAGTCACCGACGTAGACGCCGAATTTTTCTTTCATGCCGTGGAGCGTGCAACCGTCCTGAATGTTGGAGTAGTGGCCGACGCGAATTTCGTGGACGTCGCCGCGCAGGACGGCGTTCATCCAGACGCTGGAGTGCTCGCCGAGGATGACGTCGCCGATGATCTGGGCGGACTCGTCGACATAGCTGGTATCGGGGACTTGCGGGGTGATGCCTTTGTGGGTGCGGATCATGGTTTGGATATGAATGTGGCTTGGATAAAAACATACCATGAAGAGCGGAGCGGCGGTCACTGGTCGGGGCCGATCACAGGTCAGAGGTCGCAGGTCACTGGGTCACCGATCGGGGTCATAGGTCAGGGTTGAGTGTGTGCTGGGACGTCGAGTTCGTAGTCGCTAGGAAGCGACTTCTTCGCTTAGTTCAAGTTGGTGGCGCTCGACCTCCAGATTGGGGCGAGCCACGAGCGAGGGGACGGCTGACGGGCCGGACACGCGGTCGGCAACCCGAACTCCCAATTTGATCATGGGTTTTTCAATACCGTGATAGAGGAGAACGGGAAGAGCCGTCAACGTTCCCAGCAGTACGCAGATCCTTAAGGCCGGGCTATGCGATGCGAGAGGGCCAAAGACTATCCAAAGAGAGAATTGATGCGAAAGGTAAATACCGTAGGAATAGGTGGCGATACGGTTGGCAATCCAGCGCAGCCAGCCGAGTTGCATTTCGCGGAAAAGGGGGATCATCAACCCCAATAGCAAGCAGAGAATCCACCCGGTTGAAAGAGCGGGACGCGCGGCAAAAGCGACCACCAACGTCAGGATGAACAAAGGCCAGAGAAGGCTCGGAAGTCGTGGCCGGCGAGGAAGGGTGCAGGCGATGACCCCGGGGAGGAAATTGGGAATGAATACGAGGACCGAAAAGCGGCTGAGCGCGGGGACGCGGGGTTGCATAGCCGCCGCGGCCACGCTGAAGGCCCAGATCGCGAGCAGAGGCCAGCATAGACTTTTTGAGCGACTTGCGCTTTTGTGTATCCACAAAAAAAAGAACGGCAACAACGCGTACATCTGAAGTTCAAACGGCAGCGACCAGAGCACATTCACAATCGACTTGGCGCCAGTCAAGTTCTGAATAAGGAGGAGATTGGAAGCAGCCGAGACGATTCCCGGAAATTCTCCGCGAGAGAGACCATGAATGCCGTTAATGTCGGAATCGAGATGAAGCGATAAGGCGACTACTACCGCGAGGATGCTGAGGGGGTAGATGCGGAACAGGCGGCGGGTTGCGAAGTTCTTAAGAAGCGGCCAGCCGGATAAAGGGCGCCGATCCATGGAATACATGAGGACAAGACAGGTATGAACGAAGAAGAGAAGCACGCCGAACAATCCCCAAGATGAGGTCGGCATGCCGGCGACCTGGTCAATATAGAAGCGCTTGCACAAGTGCTGCGCGAGCACGAGCAGGACGGCAATGGCCCGGAGCAGGTCGAGGTTAGCCGAGAAACCCTTGTCCGGCGAAAACAGGTTCATAGGATCTTGATGCGAGTGTAGAGTGGGCGTCACCGGGAGGGTGAATAATGTTCGCTCGGGTGATGAGGAAGTTAATAGGATGGAGCCGCTAAGGATGGCGCCGTTGCGATGGCCGCAGGGTCAATAAGAGCGAGTGAAAATGCCAGAGGCCCTGAATTACCACCCGAATTCAGGATTATACTGACCCCCATGGAGGTCACGGTTATGAAACTTCTGATGTGCGTGTTAGTTGCGGCAGCGGTGCTAAGCGGAATCCCGGCCGCTCATGGACAAGCTACGCAGCCGAGCCAGACACCAACCACTTCTCCCGCGGCGTCTCCCGTGCAGCCGCCGGCCGCGGCGGCACAGGCACCAATAGCTATGACTTTTAGTCCGGGAACCTTGATCCGGGTGAAGCTGGACAAGAGCATCGACGTGAAAAAGGCCAAAGTTGGGGACGAAGTAATGGCCAAAACAATGGACGATCTGAAATCTGTTCCTCCGGGCCTCGCTCTGAAGGGCTGCGAGGTCATCGGGCATGTGGTCGAAGCGACCCAGCACCAGGGCAATTCGCCTTCGACACTGCGGATCGTATTCGACAAGATGGTGCTGAAGAACGGGAACCCGATGCCGCTGCCGGCGTTTATCAAAGCCGTGGGGTACGCGGATCAATTCAATCCGTCGACCGACCAAGACATGTCCACGCAAATGGGAGGAGCACGCCAATCTCAAGGAGTGGGTGGTCCGCCAGTCTCGACCAACTCGGGAGGTGGAAATCCGAATCTCTATGGAGGTGGCCGTATGCCGATGGGAGACAACACGTCTCCGCTCGGGTCCGATGCCAAGCTGCCCTACAATGCGAAGGGAGCAATTGGGATGTCTGGGACAACGATCGGCGAGGGAACGGCGCAGGATACAGTTCTGACGTCCCAGAAGAAAAACGTGAAGCTGGAGAGTGGAATGCAAATGATCCTGAAGACGCAGTAACCGCGGCGCTTTCCGGCAGACCAACATATTTGCCTCCAGTCCCGCACAGTGGCTCCCCAAAAATGCGACTGTGCGGGAGACTCATGGTGGGTTGCAGTCGTTCGAATCTATTGCTACTAGTCGTCGAGGTTCGCCACCCGAGCATCGCCACCCAAGTCTCGGCATCCAGACTTCGGCGTTATACAATTCCCCGGCTTGGAGGTAAGAGCAAAGCCATGAAACTCCACCGCGTCATCCTGCTGCTTCTCGCCGTAACCCTGAGCAGTTCCCTGCCGCTTTCCGCACAAATGACTAGCGGGGCGGCCACTGCCTCCACGCATTCAGCGACGGCTTCATCGTCGCAATCATCACCAGAGCTGGCGAAGTTTTTCTCGGACTATTTCGAGGAGCGGCTGCGCGACTCGCCTGAGTTCGCCACCAATGTCGGCCGGCATGAGTATGACGACCGGTGGTCGGATCTTTCGAAAGACGGTCGGTCGCGGCGACGGGAGCATCTGAAGTCGACCCTGGCTACGGATGAGAAATTTTACAAGCAACGCGCTTCATTTTCAGAGCAGGACCGCCTGAGCGTCGAGTTGCTGCGTTATGACTTGCGCACGCAGCTCGATGCGTTCGACGTCGAAACCTACCTGCTGCGCGTCGGACAGATGACTGGTTTTCACAATGGCGTTTACAACGTGATCGACCGGATGCCCTCGTTCACGGTGAAAGACTGCGAGAACATCATTGCGCGCCTGCGCGGGGTGCCGGCGTATGTCGACCAGAATCTGGCCATCCTCAATGAGGCAATTGCGCGCGGCTGGACGCAGCCGAAGATTGTTTCCGACCTGGTGATCGGGCAGCTCACGGCGCAGGTTGGGCAGGATGCTTCGAACACTCCCTTGCTCGCATTTCTTAAGAAGATGCCGGCGAGCATTCCGCAGGCAGAGCAGGAGCGGTTGCGAAAAGAGGCAACGGCGGCGTTCGATGACGATTTTCGTCCGGCATGGAGGAAAGCACTTGAGTACATGCAGACGACCTATGCTCCGAAAGTGCGCGCCGGGGTGGGCATTTCATCGATGCCTGGCGGAACGGAGCAATACCGAATTTTGATCCGGCGGTTAACCACAACCGACGCATCGCCGGAAGAAATTCACAAGATCGGGCTGGCAGAGGTTGACCGCATTGAAGGCGAGATGCTGGCGATCGCGCGGCAGACCGGCTTTCAGGGATCGGTGAGCGAGCTGCAAGTGAAGCTGGAGAACGATCCGGCACAGAAATTTCATTCGAAAGACGAGATGCTGGAATATTGCCGGAATGCGGCGATGCTGATCGAGCCGGAGCTGCCAAACCAGTTTAAACATATTCCGATGCTGCTGTTTGGGATTCGGGCGATTCCGCCGGATCGGGAGCAGGCACAGGCTTCGAATGCCCAGCCTCCGGCGCCGGACGGCAGCGCGCCGGGATGGTTCAATCTGCGCGCGTACCAGCCTGAGAAGCAGGTGAAGTATGACAAGGAGTCGCTGGTGCTGCATGAGGCAATTCCGGGCCATATTTTTCAGGGATCGCTGGCGCGGTCACTGAAAGGCTTACCGGAGTTTCGGAGGTTTTATGGCAACAGTGCCTATGCGGAGGGCTGGGCGTTATACGCGGAGTCGCTGGGCTCGCAGCTTGGCGTGTTCAAGGATCCGTATAACAAGTTTGGACAACTGGCTAGCGAGAGATTTCGCGCGGCGCGGCTGGTAATCGATACCGGGATTCACTCGATGGGATGGACGCGCGAGCAGGCGCAGGACTATTTGCGGGCGCATGCTCCGACGCAGGCGATTGAAGAAGTGGATCGGTATATTTCATGGCCGGCGCAGGCGCTCTCTTACAAGATGGGTGAGCTGAAAATTATGGAGCTGCGGAAGAAAGCGGAGACGCGGCTGGGGACGAAGTTCGATGTGCGCGATTTTCATGATGCCGTGCTGCGGGATGGATCGCTGCCGCTCGATCTGCTGGAGGAAGAAGTTGATCGATATATTGCTTCGGGGCAGTGAAAGCTCAGAAACCAGAAGTCAGGTTGCGGAAGTAGACCTACACAATCTTCTTGACCTCAAGCGACGAAGGAGCGCAGAGCCTTGAGAGTCGCGGAGATCGTCTGCGGCGGGAAATTTGGGACAGCACGAGGATTCATTAGAAGGCTCGCCCCTTAGGTGGCTCGGGCTTATAGACAATCTCGAGCGGCTTGCCCTCCCACATCCCCAAATAGAAGGACTCCGCCTGGGGCAGTCCGGCATTTTCGTGAACCGTCGAAGCCATCGCAACAAAGCGGTCCCCCCACCGCTGTTCGACCTCTAGCGCCATCGCATAAGGCAAATACTTCTCGTAGAGCCCGGCGTGTTCGCCAGGCGGGTTAGCCCGTTGCATTGGCAAGCGCTCAACCGACTTAAGAAAAGTCCGGAATCCCTCAAGTTCTGCTAATACCTGCGTGCCTTCGGGGGTTGGGGCTTTCATCCATTGCAAGAGAAGAACATTTAGGACGGCGAGGAACAAGGCGCCAATCAGGAAGGGCCAGCCAAACGTGACTCCGAGCACAACCGCTCCAAGAGTGATGGCAGCGACGCACGGCAATAGCATGGCAAGGACCATGGCAGCACGCTGCAGCACCGCTCGATCCCAGTTTCCTCTGACAGCGCGGAGCAGATCCCGCGCGCGCAACGTGAGAAAAAATAGATAGAAGACGCCAGGTGCCGTCACTGCGAGACCGAGCGCGAGAACTCCCCACTGCTCCTTGCTCTCGGGTCCGGCGACAACGCATAAGGCGATCGCCGATAAAAGTGTACCTGCAATAACTAGTCCACGATTCTCCGTAAACCAGCGTCCGACCGCGTCACGACGGAGTGAACTCGCCATATCGGTCAGGGCTAGCATCGTGCTCGAATCGAGCATGCTGATCGTGGCACCCTTGCGAAGGTGGCCACGGACCAGCTCGCTCTGAAGGACTCTTTCCTCGTTGGGCAAATCAGTCTGCGCGCCAGCGGAACGACCCTGTAATTTCGTGACGCCGTTCTCAGAATGGAGAGTCGCCACACCCTTGGCGACGAGGCTGAGAATTCCTGCCCAGAAGACACGCTCGTCGAAGTTCTTTTTCCAAAGGTAGCGAAGCATGGCCGGCGAAAGATTCCGAGGAGGATCGTAGCGGGGAACAAGAGTCCCAAGCTTGGGATCTCTTCCAAATAAGTACCAGGCGATAGAGTAATACACGCAAACAGTCAGGATCGCGGTAACCGCAAACTGGGCGTGGCTAATCATGGTGCGCTGCCTCTACCTGTTTCTGTATCCCGGCCGTCTCCATTTGCCCGAGCAAGACTCGATGGTTGCCCCTGATTATCCTACTGTTAGAAACGGCCGACAATATGCGTTCGGATGGTTTGCCATCCTGTACAATTTCTGTTCTCGTGAAACTTATTCTTCGGCTGGCGATCTGGATTGCGGCTGCGGCGAGTCTTCTCTGCGCCGAGCCGATCGCTTCCCTTCACGCCACAAATTATGTGAATGATTTCGCGGGCGTACTGGATGCCGGCACCGAGGCACGACTGAACGATCTTTGCCGGCAGGTGGACGAAAAAGCAAAGGCGCAAATCGCGGTGGCCGTGGTCAAGTCAACCGATGGGCAGGAAGTTTTCGATTATGGTGTTGCGCTATATCAGGCGTGGGGTATCGGAAAAAAAGGGAGCGACCGCGGCGTTCTGATTCTGCTGGCTACGCAGGATCACAAGTATTGGATTCATACCGGGTATGGGCTCGAGGGAATTCTTCCGGACGGCAAGGTGGGAGGATTTGGGCGGGAGGCGGTTCCGTTGCTGCGGTCCGGTGACTATGACGGCGCGGTGACGTTGATGACATCACGCTTGGCGGAGGTAATTGCGCAGGATGCCGGCGTGACGCTGGAGGGCTTGCAAGCGCAGCAGACGCCCCGGGCTCCGCCGAAAGCTAATGGTCCGGCGGGAATTGCTCCATTCATCCTGCTGGTGATTGTTCTTTTAATTGTGTGGGCGCTCTCGCGGACGCGTGGCGGGAGCGGATGTTTGTCGGCGCTGTTCTGGGGAATGTTAATGAGCGGCGGTGGTGGCGGCGGCTATCGCGGCGGAGGCGGTTGGGGCGGCGGCGGATTTGGCGGCGGTGGTGGAGGATTTGGCGGGTTTGGTGGCGGCAGTACTGGCGGCGGCGGAGCGGGCGGCAGTTGGTAGGTCGTCGGCGGGTGGAAAATGCGTTGATCGTTAATACGTTGATGACTGAGATCACGAAGTTCATAGAGGACTGCGATGGTTCCGGAAAAACTGATTGCTGATTTCGTCGATCGATTGCGCGGCGCGGCGGGGGCGAACTTGAGATCCGTGATTTTATATGGGTCGGCCGCACGCGGCGAGTTTGTCGCGGAGCATTCGGACATCAACTTGCTTGGCGTGCTTGGCGAGATCTCTTTTGGCGTAGTGGCGGGGCTCGCGCCAGTGGTGGAGTGGTGGGCACGGCAGAAGCATCGCCCGCCGCTCTTGATGACGCTCAATGAGTTGCAGCGCGGGGCGGATGTTTTTTCCATCGAGTTCCTGGATATGAAGCGGCATTACAGTGTGCTGTGGGGCGAGGACGTCCTGAATACGCTGGACGTTCCAATGAAGTTTCATCGGGCACAGGTCGAGTATGAATTGCGCGAGAAGACGATTCTCTTGCGGGAGAGTTTGCTGACGGCAGCCGGAGACAAGAACAAGAAATGGGATTTGCTGATGCGTTCGGCACCGGCATTTGCCACTCTGACGCGCCACGCGTTAATTGCGTTGGGAGAACCGGCAGCCGCGCACAAACGCGAAGCGGTGACACGGCTCTCGGCGAAAGCCGGGATCGATCTGGGCGCGTTTACGCAGGTGTTTGATTTGCGTGAGGGCAAGGCCGAGCGCGGCAGCTTTGAAATCGACGAGTTGTTTGCGCGGTATTTGAAAGCCGTGGAGGCGCTTACGGCGGCTGTCGACGTGATGCTGGACTGATTGTAGAAATTAGAAGTCAGATTGCAGGGGTAAAGGCGGTCACCGGTGACCGGTCACCGTCACGGCATGCATAGCTAATGCAGTAATAAATTGATTTTGGACCGAGGAGACTGTTCCAAGGAGACTGTGATGAAAGCCCTGATTATCGTAGTGGTTCTGGTGTTAATCGTGCTGATCGGGTTTGGCCAGTACATCAGCGTCAAGAACACGCTGGTCGCCAAGGATCAGGCGGTGAAGGCAGCCTGGTCGCAGGTCGATATTGTTTTGCAGCGGCGGGCGGATTTGATTCCTAACCTGGTCGAAACGGTGAAGGGATACGCGCAGCAGGAAGTGACCGTATTTGGCGACATCGCGAAGGCGCGCTCGGCGCTGCTTTCGGCGGGGTCGCCTTCCGAGAAGATCGCGGCAAATAATCAACTGGATGGCGCACTCGGCCGGCTGCTGCTGGTGGTGGAGAATTATCCGCAGCTCAAGTCGAATGAAAATTTCCTGCGGCTTCAGGATGAGTTGGCGGGAACGGAAAATCGTATCGCGGTCGAGCGCAAGCGCTACAACGATACGCTGCAGGACTACAACACTTACGTGTTGCAGTTCCCGGCGAGCGTGTTTGCGGGATTCGCTGGCTTCAAGCCAAACGACGCTTACTTCAAGGCGGCGGAAGGATCGAGGGAGGTGCCGAAGGTTAATTTTGGCACGACGCCAACCACCCAGACTCCGGCAACCCAGGCTCCTGCAACCCCGGCGCCTGCCACCGCTCCGGCACACTAAGTGATGTGCCGGCCAATTACTGTGATCTAATCATCGAATTGAAGTGCTGGATCGCATTTTTGGATCGAAGGGAATGACGGAAGAAGAGCTACAGCAGGCACGCGCGGCAAAGTGGCAACTGGATGGGTCTCCCGTACGGTCGCTCGATGGCGCGCGCTCGTTTTTTGAATCGGTGGGATTCTGCCTGATGTATCCGACGCGTCCAAGTGTGCTGGTGCCGACGTTCATCGGGGCGTGGGTCGGAGAGGATGACCATCTTCCACTACAGCAGCATGCGTATGCCGATGCCCGCGCGAAAGAGGCGATGGACCTGATGGTCCGTGCGTTGCGCGCGAAGGCCGTCTTTGAGGCGCCCCTGGTGGACGAGAATAATCCGTTTCTTATTTCACCTTCGGCGTTTCCGTTTTTCTATGCTCTGGTCGGGGAGCGGAATCCGAAGCTCGCACCGAAAGCGGGACCGCGATCCGAGTATTCGGAGCTAGCGTGCGACGCGTTTCAGATCATCCGCAAACACGGGCCGATTTCTAAACAGAAACTGGGGGAGACACTTGGAAAGGGCCTGTCCTCGGCGGGCCTGGATCGGGCACTCGGCGAACTGTGGGCGAAGCTGCGGATCACGCGCGTGGATTTCTCCGAGGACGAAGGCTCTGTGTGGGATGAACTGACGCGTTGGGCACCGGATAAGGTCTGGGAGGGCATCAGCGCGTCGTTGCCGCAGTCGCTCTCGGCGCTGCTCTCGAAATATATGGACTGCGTAGTGGCGGCTGAACCGGAGGAGGTGGAGAACTTCTTCTCGATTTTTGTGGCTCGCTCGAAGGTGAGGGACGCGATCAAGGCGCTCTTGGCGGCGCGCGAGCTGAGCTATCTGCATTCTGGTAACAAAACGCTGCTGCAAATAGCGCCGCGGCGTGAGCCATTTGTGCTGCGCCCGCGGGCGGAGCGAGCGCGGTAGGTTTTGGTTCGTCAGTTCTCAGTGCTTAGTGCTCAGTTCCCAGTTATCAGTTCCCTGTTGTCAGTAAGATTATTTCCCTTTAATAGCAGCATTTAGAATCCCCTCGCACTCGATTTCGAAGGCCTCAGTGACTTTGCAACGATGACCGATCCCACACTCGAAGAAACTGATTATTGCCATCGATGGCCCTGCGGGCGCCGGCAAGAGCACGGTGGCGGCGCGGGTTGCCCGGAAGCTCGGGTATGTCAACCTCGAAAGCGGGGCGATGTACCGTGCGCTGGCGTTAAAGGCGATTGAGGGGGATGCGGGGTTCGAAGATGAGGCCGCGCTGGTGAGGATGGCGCGCGATTCGCACATTGCCCTGGAGCCGACTCTTAGCGGGAACCGCGTTCTGCTCGACGGGCGCGATATTTCGGCGCGCATTCGCGAGCGGGATGTGACTGAGGCGGCGTCGAAAGTTTCAGTGCACCCGCGGGTGCGGGAGTGGATGGTGGCTCGACAGCGTGAGATGGGCGTGGTCGGCGGCGTGGTGATGGAAGGCCGCGACATCGGAACAAAAGTCTTCCCGGACGCAGATCTCAAGATTTTTCTCGATGCCGATCCGGTGGTGCGCGAACAGAGGCGACTGGATCAGCTTCGCGATCGCGATGGCCAGCGCATCCGGGGAGCGTCCGCCGAATCGATGGCCGCCGATCTGCGTGAGCGCGATCGACGCGACCGCACGCGCGCGGCGTCCCCGTTGGTTGCGGCGAACAACGCAGTCGTCGTGGACTCGACTAATCTGAGCGAGGACGAAGTGGTCGAGCAAATAGGAAAGCTGGCTCAGGAAAAACTCGCAGCGGGCTGAGCCTTGCCGGACCATGCGAAATACGGGCGATGAGAGTCCTCTCTCGCCCTGCAAGCCTGCTAAACTTCATGATCCTATGAAAATACAAACGATCGTGTGTTCAACTCTACTACTTGCCGGCATGGGCTTCGCCCAAGCGCCGAGCGCGGCCCAATCCGCGGCCGGCGGTCTGCGCACGCCGGAGGAGAAGCATCTGCGGAATGTGCGGCAGCTTACCTTTGGCGGTTCGAATGCGGAGGCTTATTTCTCCGCGGACGGCAAGCGGATCATTTTTCAATCGACGCGCGGCGATCTGCAGTGCGATCAGATTTTCATCATGAATGCGGATGGCAGCGACCAAAGGATGGTTTCGACCGGCAAGGGGCGCACGACGTGTAGCTACATTTTCCCTCACAACGACAAGATTCTCTATTCGTCGACGCACCTCGCCGATGCCGCGTGCCCGCCCCGTCCCGACTATTCAAAGGGCTATGTGTGGGCGGTGTATCCGGGTTTTGACATTTTTACCGCGAAGCTTGATGGCTCCAATCTAAAACAGCTCACGACGACGCCCGGGTATGATGCGGAGGCAACGATCTCCGAGGACGGGAGGAAGATCGTCTTCACTTCCATGCGCAACGGCGACCTCGATATCTATTCGATGGACGCGGATGGCACGCATGTAAAGCAACTCACTCACGAACTCGGATACGACGGCGGCCCATTTTATTCGAAGGACCGGAAGTGGATCGTGTATCGCGCTTACCATCCAAAGACCGACTCGGAAATCAATGAATATAAAGAGTTGCTGAAACAGAATCAGATTCGTCCGACGACACTGGAGATTTTTCTGATGAAGGCGGATGGCAGCGCCAAACGGCAACTTACCAATTTGAACGCGGCCAGTTTCGCGCCGTCATTTTTTCCGGACGGTAAGCGAGTCATTTTTGCGACCAACATGGGCTCGACTGGCGGGATGGGAAACTTCGAGCTTTACACGATCAAGGTGGACGGAACTGGCCTCGAGCGGATTACGTTCAGCGACGGCTTTGATGGTTTTCCAATGTTCAGCCCGGATGGGAAACAACTGGTTTGGATTTCGCACCGCAACGGGAAGTCAGCGCACGAGACGAATGTGTTTCTCGCGGATTGGGTGGAGTAGAGAGAGGTTGGATTGCTCTTGCTTTGACCTCGGACCTCTCCTCACTCTGACAGTCACTCTGAGATAGTGCTCTCTTCGCTTTGCGCGCGCAGGACTCGCTCCACCGAATAGGGGACGCGCTGCGAAGAAGGCTCATGATAGTGGCGAACCTGCATTTCGCCGAGCAGACCGACCGCCAGCAGATTCAATCCCGCGAGCAGGAGCACGGCCGCGAACAGCATGAGCGGGCCATGCTTGGTCATGACATCGGTTTGGCGCATTAGTTTCTCAACGCCGAGATAGGTGGCCACCGCGAACCCGCTCATGATGCTGAACATTCCGATCGTGCCGAAAAAGTGCAGCGGGCGGGAAAGGTATTTCAGCAAAAAGCGGATGGTCATTAGATCGAAGAAAACGCGGAAGGTGCGCGAGATGCCGTAGTGGGAGACGCCCCGTTCTCGGTTCACGTTCTTGATGGGGACTTCGATGATCGAAGCGCCATGCCACGAGGCAAGCGCGGGAATGAATCGGTGCAGTTCACCGTAGAGTGGAACTTGCGTGAGAATGTCGCGACGATAGGCCTTGAAAGTCGTGCCGAAGTCGTGGATTTCAACGCCGCTCAGTTTGGCCATGAGCCAGTTGGCGCAGCGCGAGGGAAAGCGACGGAGCCAGAAATTATCGACGCGATTCTTGCGCCAGCCGCTGACGATATCGTAGCCCTCGGCGATTTTCTCGAGGAAGAGCGGAATATCGGCGGGATCATGCTGGAGATCGCCATCCATGGCGATGATGTATTCGCCGCGGGCGTGATCGAATCCGGCGGCGAGGCCGGCGGTCTGGCCGAAGTTGCGGCGTAGTTTGACAACGGTAACGCGGCTATCGACGGCGGCAATTTCGCGCAGCAGATTGAAGGTGCCGTCGATCGAACCGTCATCGACGAGGATCATCTCGAAGGTCTCGCCATTGGCCTCCATGACCGACTTGAGGCGGGCGTAGAGATCCGTCACATTCTCCTGCTCATTGTGGAGAGGGACTACGATTGAATATTTGAGCACAGTGCTTTGATTATACGGGAATGATGGGCGCATTCGAAGTGACTTCCGTGAGGCGCAAGTCCCCTGGACGTGTCTTGACGGTCGCGGTCATCCGCGAAAGAGACGCACATCGGTAGCCATCACTTCTTGTTCACGACCTGCTCCACTGTGTTTGATGTGCTGCGGCCAAAATTGGAATCTCCGCCGTATACCGCCGTGATTGCCGTTGTGCCGACTTTCAACTTCGACGTCGTTAACGCAGCCGTACCGCCGCTCAGCGTTGCCTTCCCGAGCACCTTCGTTCCTTGCTTGAAGGTGACGATTTCTCCATCGGGAGGCGCGCCACCCGCGGAACCGATCGTGGCGGTGAAGGTCACCGCCTGACCTTGCGTCGAGGGATTCAGGCTAGAGGTGAGAAGGGCCGAGGTTGGGTAAGGGCCGATATTCAAAAATATCGCAACGTCGTAACTAAAGTAGTCTGGCGCAATCAAATCGGGTCGGCCGTCCCTGTTGAGGTCTGCGATTGTTACTGAACGCGAGCCCGTTCCCCCCGAATCGTAAATCACCGCTTTCCCAAGTTTGCCGTTGCCCTTGCCTAGCAGGACCGTCAACTGCCCATCACCGGAATGAAGTTGGAAACCGGCCACCACAACGTCGGGCGCGCCGTCTGCATTCAGATCCGCAACCGCCAAGTGTTGTGCGACAGTCGCGAGTTTCGGGTAGCGCACCTGAGATTGGAAGGTCCCATCGCCGTTCCCCTTCAGAACGCTCACATAGTGAGCCGTTTTGTTCGCATTGTAGGTTAGGGTGACGATGTCGAGTTTACCGTCCCCATCAAGATCGGAGGCGACCGCGTCAATTTCCTGTTCGCTCAACAGAAATGACCCGGAGAAAACAAATGTGCCGTCACCATTGCCGAGAAGCACGGAGACCGAGCCGTAGGGCCCCCCCAAGGACCCCAAAAGCAAGTCCGGCTTGCCGTCGCCGTTCAGGTCGGCAACGTCGATCGAACCGTAACCGGGGGTAACGACAACGGGCTGGAAGGTGCCGTCCCCGTTGCCGAGCATAACTCCGAACCCGCCCTCCAAAAACCCCAGCAGCAGATCGGGCTTGCCGTCCAGGTTCAAATCCGCCACCAGCACCTGCGCGGGTGCCTCTGCGCCGGCGTCGTAGAGGATGGGCGTTTGAAACGTGCCGTCACCGTTGCCGAGGAAAATGGCCACCACCCCATCCGTACCGGTAGGACAGAAGTCCGGCTTGTCGGTACCGCAATTTGCTACGACCATATCCAGTTTGCCGTCCCCATTCAGGTCGACAAGTTTTACGGAAGTGGCGTCTTCCGCGCCCGACGCATACCACGTATCGAGCGTAAACGTGCCGTCCCCATTGCCCAGGAAAACGTCGATCACGCCCTCGTCACCGGCATATCCCATCAGCGCCACAACCAGATCGGGTTTGCCATCTCCGTTCAAGTCGCCCACGGCGGCAGCGTTTGGACCGACGCCGAACGTGGGCAGGTCTTGTGCGGGAGCGAACAATGGTGCTGGGTCAAGGTTGACCGCGTCTCTGAAATTTGTGGCTTTGCTCCAATTGACTTCGGGCGCAGGTTTCGATTGCGCGAGGACGAGCGGGGCGGTTAAACAGAGACAGAGGGAAAAGAGGCAGGCGCGCTTCATAGGATCGATCCTCAGGATCGCGGATTTTGGCAAAAGCGGGGATCCGTTCGGCTGCCCAGTGGGAGGCGCTGCGCGGCAATCGAAACCGCAACATTATCTGCCTGTTGACTCCGGCGGTCAATGCGAAACGCGGGAACCGTAAGACGCATCCACAGCGATTCTCAGTCGCCGACGAGTTCGTGCTGGTACTGCGTCCAGCCCATACACGAAAGTAACCTACTCAGAATTTGCGGCAGGGCGGAAGATGGAGATGTCCGCTTGGCGGACGTTACCTCTTATGCCGCAGAAGCTGATGGATGTTCTCATGCTCGGACGCTGTTCTCACGAATTCTCCTGGCCGCGGCGCGCGGCAAGCGGGGAGTATTACCAGGTCTGCATGTTGTGCGCGACCGCTTATCAGTATGACTGGAAGACGATGCGCCGCGGCAACCGGGTGGAAGAGCCGGTAGCCGAGACGACAACCGTTCGACGCCGCTCCAGTAAGAAGCAACCGACGTGGGTTCCCCGGGCGCGCCGGTTGAAGGTAACTTTGCCCGTGCGTTATCGCGGCAAGAACTTGAGCACGTGGTATGAAGGCTCGATCCAGAACATCAGCCAGTCCGGATTGATGTTTTGGGGACCGACAGAACTGCCGGCGAACGCACTGATCGAAATGATCTTCGAGATGCCAGAGGAGATTTCCGGGCAGAAGAACAGCAGCGTGCTTTGCCAGGGCAGATTGGTTCGAGTGAAGGACACGGTAAAACCCGGGCCCGAAGGGCAAGCTGAAAACGAAGGAGAAACCTTCATGCTGGCGGCATCGGTGCTGGATTATAAGTTTCTGCACGCGCACTGAGACGGTTCGGTCCGAACCCCAGCCACGCGAATTCTTCCTACCCGCGTTCGTCTTGCCCTTCTTTTGCGAGTGTCCCATTTCACGCAAGTCATAGCCAGACGCATCTAAACCCGCATACAATCAGTTTTCGTTTTGGAGCATTTATGAGATTCAGGGGCGTATGTTGCGCTTCGGCGCTGCTCGCCGCCCTTCTCGCGGCGAGCCTAGGTTGCGCAAAGGCACCGAGCGACGGGCAGCTGAGCGAGCAGATTCGGGAAAAGTTCAAGCAGGATTCCGGACTGCAGGATAAGGGGATCTCCGTACAGATTTCGAAGGGAGTGGTTACCCTGGCGGGCGCAGTCGATAACGACGCCGAGCGGACGGCAGCAGCGCGGTATGCATCGACGACGGCGGGAATCAAGGAGGTTGTGAACGATCTGGTGGTAGCGGCGGGAACGCCCTCTGAACCGATGGCGGAGAAAGCGATGCCCGCGACTTCCGCTGCCGCAGCCCCGGCACAGCCACCGGAACGAAAACCTCGGCCTAGTGACTCTGCGATGGCTCGTCTGCAACAAGGGTCCGCGCAGCCACAGCGTGCGCACGATCCGCCACCTCGTCCGGTGGGGGGAGATGATAGTACTGTGGAGCAGCCGTCCAACGCAGTCGCGAATTCGACAAATGCAAGCGAGGCCGCGCCGGCGGAGCAGATTGCGGGCAACGAACCCGCAAGCACCAAGCCGGCATCCGAAATGACGGATGCGGCTCCGGACGCTCCGTCTTCGTCTTCGCCCCCGTCGGTGCCCAGGATGATGACGCTGGAGTCCGGAACGACGATGGCGATCCGGTTGGTGGATGCCATCGACTCGGAGGCGGCGCAGAAGGGACAAATGTTTCGGGCGACGCTAGACTCGCCACTCTCGGTGGAGTGGGATGTGGCCATACCGGCCGGGTACAACGTAGAAGGACACGTAGTCGAAGTAAAGAGCGCGGGCAAGTTCGCAGGACAGTCGGAGTTGGTCGTCACGCTCGACAAGATTTTAGTGGGCGAGAAGAGCTATGACATCCAAACCGACGATTACCGGCGTAAAGGTAAAAACCAATCGACGAAGACCGCCGAAAAAGTAGGCGCAGGCGCGGCGATTGGAGCAATCATCGGCGGAATTGTAGGCGGCGGCAAGGGCGCGGGGATTGGCGCTGCCGCCGGCGGAGGAGTAGGGGGAGCGACACAGGCGGCGGGCAAAGGCCAGCCGGTGCGTCTCGAGAGCGAGACGGTGCTCAACTTTACGCTACAAGCGCCGGTAACCGTGGCCCAGGTGGAAGAGAATCCGGAGGGGCGACGGCAGAAGTTACGTCCCGCTAAATAATCGATTTGCAGGACTTCGGGATCCGTCCCAGGCAATCGCCTGAAGTTTCTTTCCTCACTTCTCATAGGACTGCTCATAGACTTGGGCGAGAGCCTCTCGTCACTGGTTTTTGTGATTGCGCTCACAATAAGGCCGTACAATCGGGAACTACACTGAGCGGTGGTGAGCAGTGTGCGTCTGGGGGGGCGTGTTCCCCAAGGAGGAAGTTATGCGAGTTGGCAGAATGTTGACGGCGATCGCCGCGGTGGCGGCAATGGCGATGATAGGGCTGGCGCAGGATCAACCGGCGAAGGAGATCAAGCACGTTCCGGTGAAGCAAACCTCGCCGGCGTCAGGCGTGGGAATGTATAAGTCGTATTGCGCGGTTTGCCACGGGACCGACGGGAAGGGCAATGGCCCGGCCGCTTCAGCGCTCAAGGTTCCCCCTACAGATCTGACCGCACTGGCCGAACGAAACGGCGGGAAGTATCCGGCGCTCAAGGTCGCGGCGATTATCCGCGGGGAAGAGACGCTACCGGCCCATGGCAGCAAGGATATGCCGATCTGGGGAAATCTTTTCTGGAGCATGAGCGGCGGCCATGAAGCCGAAGTGCAGCAGCGCATCACGAATTTGAACCAGTACATCGGGTCGTTACAGAAAAAGTAAGCCGCCGGTTTGTGAAGATGCTTGTGTGAGCGACTCCACTTATCGCGCAATCGCGATGAGTGGAGTCCTTCTCCTTTATTTCCACCCCTGTCGCAACTCCTCCCGCTCGGCTGCGGTTGGTTGCCGTGTACCTTCCGTGCTGCTAGATTCTTTCCATAAAGTTCAAACGATTTAGTACCGGCCAAAATCATCATTGCAATCAGGTGCGATCGATCCTAGAGGCCGGAGTTGAAGAGAAATGCAAAGTTCCATTGTCAAGCAGGGATGGATCGCGCGGCATCGCCACTCCACGTGGATGCAATACATGGGGGCCGCGATTGCGGTCTGGGTGGCGCTGAGCCTCTGTACCTTCGCACCCGTGTTGCATCGGCATGCGTTTTCGCTCTTCCTGGCGGCGATACTTTTCACTGCGCGCTTTCTGGGATTTGGGCCAGCGATCTTTTCGCTTTCTCTGTCGGTGGGCTGCCTGGATTTTCTGGTGTACCACGTGTTTTCGGCTGGCATCATTCAGAGCGCAAACCTGGAGCGGCTGCTGGTATTTGTGACGATTGCCGTTTTTGCCGGCAGCATGGCGCGGCAGAAGACGCTGGCAGAAACTCGCGCGGAGCGCTCCACGCGAGAAATGGCGGCGATTGTCGAATGCTCGGGCGATGCGATCTTCAGCACCGACCCGGAGGGCACCATTACGAGTTGGAACCACGCGGCAGAAAAGCTTTTTGGTTACAGTTTGGATGAGGCAGTGGGAATGCCGGGATCGAGGCTGGCACCGCAAGAACGTAAGGAGGAAGTGGAGAGGAATCTTCAAACTTTCAACAGCGGCCACAGCATTCATCCCTATCAAACGGAGCGCATCCGTAAGGACGGAACCATCGTGCCACTGCTCATGTCGATCTCGCCGCTGCGTGACATCCGAAAGCAGATTGTCGGAGCGTCAGTGATTGCGCGCGATATCTCGGCAGAAAAGCAGTCGGAAGAAGCGGTACGGCGCAGCGAGAAACTCGCCACGGCGGGAAGGCTGGCAGCCTCAATTGCACATGAGATCAACAACCCGCTGGAGGCAGTGGTCAACCTGCTTTACCTGGCGCGGGAGGATTCGGCGAACGCGGCGCAGTACTTGACGATGGCTGAGCAGGAAGTGGGCAGGGTGGCGAGACTGGCTCAGCAGACGCTGGGCTTTGTGAGGGACACCACTTCTCCCGGACCGATCAAGGTGGCTCTCCTCAT
This sequence comes from uncultured Acidobacteriaceae bacterium, assembly GCA_963841945.1. Lineage (GTDB taxonomy): Bacteria > Acidobacteriota > Terriglobia > Terriglobales > Acidobacteriaceae > Acidiflorens. The sequence continues at coordinate 23,604 of CAWJFC010000006.1, read as the reverse complement.
GGACGAAACTCTCTCGCTCTATTCGCGGAAGATCGAAGGACGGGGGATTCGGGTGATCCGGCGGTACCGCAAGGTGGAACAGATCAACGGCAATGCGGGAGAGATGCGGCAGCTCTTTGCGAATCTGGTGGTGAATGCAGTCGAGGCGATGGGCAAGCAAGGGTCGTTGCATGTGCGGGTGTCCCCGGGGCACGACTGGCGCGACGGGCGCGAGGGTGTGCGGGTAACTGTCGCCGACAATGGCAGCGGCATTCCTGCAACCGACATGGAGAGGATTTTCGAGCCCTTTTACACGACGAAGAAAGATACGGGCACGGGCCTCGGGCTCTGGGTATCAAGCGGAATTGTGAAGAAGCATCACGGGTCGATTCGCGTCCGGAGCCGGGCGGATGTGAACAGCAGCGGAACCGTATTCTTGGTGTTCCTGCCCTATGGAGGGAATTCATCGGGGTGGCATGAGGAGCCCTGTAACAGTTCGAGCTCTCTGGCTTGAACATACTCTTACCGGTCAATCACTTAGCCTTGCACTAGCTGCGGCAACGGTACATTACCCGGGCTGTGACCTTCGTGCTTGGAGCGCCTTCGGCGAGCCGACCTATAATTAAGAAAACCCTGCAGGATGGGCTTTTTCCCGACCGTGGAATTCTTTTTTGAGGCCGCGATCTTCGCTCTGGGGCTGTGCTGGGGCAGCTTCCTGAACGTGTGCATCTACCGGTTGCCGCGCGGCAAGTCGGTGGTGGCGCCGCGCTCGGCGTGTCCGCATTGCGGTGAGATGATCCCGCTCTATCACAACGTTCCCGTGCTGAGCTGGCTGATCCTGCGGGGCAAATGCCGCAACTGCAAGGAACCGATTTCTCCGCGTTACATGGTGGTGGAGCTCCTGACCGGAATTCTGTTTCTTTCCTGCTACCTGCATTTTGGCCCGACGCTTGCGACCGTGAAGTGCGCGGTGCTGGGCTTCCTGCTGCTGGGACTGGTTTTTACCGACGCGGAGACCAAGTTGCTTCCGGATGCCATGACACTGCCCGGTCTGGCGATCGGGGTTGCCTTCAGCTTGCTGGTCCCGGTGAACGATCTGGCTTCGAAGATCATGCCTGGGCTGGTTTCGCCAACCTTGCGCGACGCCGTTTCCTGGCGGTTCTGGTCGTTATCGGATTCCTTGCTGGGCGCGGCGGTGGGCGCGTCGTTCTTGTACGGTGCGGCTGCGATCTACCTGCGGGCGCGTGGCGTGGAAGGCATGGGATTTGGCGATGTCAAGCTGATGGCGATGATCGGCGCATTTTTGGGAACGAAGCTTACGGTCTTGACGATTTTCGCGGCGTCGCTGGGCGGGTCGGTTTTTGGATTGAGCGCAGTCTTGCTGGTCTGGCTGCGACGCTGGCGCCGGATTGAAGCGCGGGGCAAGCCGAGTCTGCTGGCGCGGCGGCGGGCGTGGCAATCGGCGCGGATCATGCTGCGCTATTACCAGATGCCCTTCGGCGTCTTTTTGGGTTGTATGGGGATGCTGTCGTTTCTGTTTGGAAATGCAATCCTGCACTGGTATTGGCGGGCGCTATAGAGATTTGTTTTTCGGAGGAACGATCTTATGAAGCGAACGATCGCGGTGGGAACCATATTGGCGGCACTTGTTCTGCCCGGCGGAGCCGCATTTGGACAGGGTTCGAGCCAGGGTTCACAGCAGTCTCTGGGAGATGCAGCGCGAGTGGCGCGTCAGAAAAAGGCGCAGATGGAACCGGCGACGCGTCAATATGACAATGACAATTTGCCGACGAACGAGACCCTGAGCGTTGTCGGTCCGGAACCGGCGACCGCAACCGACCAAAAGGCTGCCGAGCAACAGTCGGCGGCGGCCAGCGCGGCGGCGGCGGAGAAGAGCCAACAGAATGCGCAAGAGATGCAGAGCAAGCTGGACGCGCAGAAGGCAAAGATCGACCAGCTTTCGCACGAGCTGGATCTAGATCAGCGTGAATACCGCATGCGGGCCGCAGTCTTCTACAGCGATGCCGGCAACCGGCTGCGCGAAGCGACGCAGTGGGATAAGGACGATGCGCGCTACAAGGCAGAGATCGAAGCCAAGCAGAAGGCACTCGATGACGCGAAAGCTCAAATGGTCACTTTGCAGGAAGACGCGCGCAAGGCGGGCGTAAAAGAGCCGGAGCCTGACGCTGGCGCGAAAGACAGCAACAAGGCAAATACGGACGATAGCCAGAAGGACGAGAGCAAGAAGTAAGAGCTGGCGCACGCTTCTTCGGTTAACAATGGGCGCCCGCAAATGACCGCGGGCGCCATCAGTTCAGCACAATTCCTTCCAACGCTGTCACTTTCAGACTCTTACCTCAGACAGTCCTGGCAATCAGTTCAAAGGCTCCGGTTTAGCCGTTCGCGAATTTGCCGCGCGTGATGACGTCCGTGGACGAGATGGAATTTCCGCCACTCGCTCGCCGTAAGCGGACCGAGAAAGGGATGATCCATAATCCTGGTTCCGACGCCGAAGCGGCGCTCACAATCGGCAAAGCCCAATTCCATGTTTTCGATTTCGGCCAATAGTCCTGAGCGCACTTCGCCCTCCGGCAGGCCTTGTGGAATAGCTCGTTTGGGCGCTTCTCTGCCCTTCGGCATATACCCAACATTCACGACCAGCATCTTAGCTGCGCGGTGCTTGAAGGTCGGAGCAGTTGCGAGCGGCGCGCCTTTTTCCAGGCATTTCGTGAGGCCTAAGTTGGTGTTCTTGTAGGTGAGAAAAAGATGCTCGAGAATCTGGAGGGAATTCCACTTGCCCTCGGGCGCGCGGGCCAAGTCGACCTGATGTTCCTCGGCGAGCACGCTGGAGAGTTCGTCTCGCAATTGCTGCAGATGCGATGGCATGGGCGCGATGATCGTTAGGCCGGCACTCGAATAGCCGGGATCATTGTACTCAACGACTAAATGCGATTCCTATACAATTGCCCTCGATCAGATAAGATTCAGCGATACGGAAACGAGGCAGGATGAAGAAATTATTGGTCGCAATTCTGGCATCCGCGCTGGCTGGGTGCTCGTCGGCGCCGACAACTTCCCCAACTGATAACTCACCGGCCAAAGCTCCGGAGGCGATCACGGGCAGCAGCGCGTTTTACAAATGCTACATCGCCGCGCGAGGATGGGCGCCCGACGCGCAGCCCTATCGCGTGGAATCGAGCGCGTCGAAAACCGGCGGCGGCAAGGCCACCGAGTGGCGTTCGGGATTCGCTTCGCCGGCGCGGCACAGCACGCAGTCGTATACCTGGTCGAACGGCGACGTTACACACAGCGTTGAGGACACGTATAGTCCGACTAACTCGTCGACGCAGGTTTTCAACGTTCAGTTTCTGAAAACTGATACCGACAAAGCCTTTGCGGTTGCGCAGGAGCATGGCGGGGATAAGTTGCTGGCAAAGACTCCGGACACGCCCGTTCTTTACATCCTCGACTGGAACCACCAGACGAATGAATTGATCTGGCACGTGATCTATGGAACGGATCGCGATACAGCAGCTTTGCGCGTCGCGGTGAATGCCTCTACAGGCGAATTTTTGCGAGTGGAAAAATAGGACGGATCGACTCCGCACGTGTGAAGAGCTAAGTAATCCGGCGTAGGGACGGGGGCGCGTCCGGCGTGGGCGTGCCGTTCTGACTCGAGGCGATCAGCCAGAGCAGCGCATCGACCGCGAGCCCGGCGCCGAGCAGTTCGATTACGTCTTCAAGGCTCATCCCGGCACTCTGAGCGTTGATGGCCAGCTTGCCGACGGCGGTCAACAGTGAGGGACTTTCCATATACTCGCGCCTCCCAAAATCTGGCGGCTGCCTCAATGGAAGAGAGAATCGCACGGAAGTGCGCGACTCGATGTGACCCGTCGTCACCTTCATTTCTCGTCCGCACCTCGTAAATCCCCACCCCGGACCGGCTAGAGGCAATACGTGCGCTCTAGCTACTGGATCCGTGATCTTCCAAAATTGATGTTCATCAGAGGGGAACACTATCGCTCGGGGTAAGGTATCGAACGGAAGTTGCCGATATGGAAGCGTATGAATAGGAGTTTGTGCGCAAACCCCGATCGTTATCCCGCTTTCGGGGATGCGCGCCTTGAAAATTCACGGACCGGGGAAAGCTGCCATTGATCGTCTTGCTCGCTCTAACGACTGCAATAGGCGGAGACCTTCGGTTCCTGGGCGCGATTGCCGGCGTGATCGCGCTCTTCTGGCTGATTCGCGTGCTGTTTGACCGACTGGACAAGCCGCGACGATGATCCGGATCGCGTCGCGTGCGGAGGCTCTAAGCGCCGCCGGTGTGCTCGGGGAGCCTGCCTTCCAGTAGATCGTGCAAGCGGCTCGCGGGACAGCGCAGTCCAACGAAGAAGCTGCCAAAGAGGGCGTAGACCGCACTCACCTGATCGAAGCGCATCTCGTAGATAAGCTTTTTGAAGACCAGTGGATCGTCGGCGAAGAGGTCGACACCCCATTCCCAATCGTCGAAACCGATCGAACCAGTGATGATTTGTTTGACTTCGCCCGCATAGCGGCGGCCCACCATACCGTGCTCGTTCATCTGGCGCTGGCGTTCTTCCATGGGCAGCGTGTACCAGTTCTTATCTTCGCCGCGCAGGCGGTTCATCGGATAGAAGCAGAGGTAGCGGTTCGGCGGCATGGTGGGAAAAAGGCGCGGACGCATCGCTTCTTTCTGGCGGGCGATGGTTTCGGCAATGCCTGACTTCCATTCTTCCGAGTACGGCTCGACGCCGCGATCGGCGAGCTGCTTGTAGGTCTTAAGGCTCGATTCGTAGAGTCCCAGTTCGATAACGGAGAGATAAGACGATTGCGGCTCTAGGAAGTCGCTTAGGCGGGTGCGCGCGAGGTCGAGCTCGGCCTGGTTCAGGTCGGCAAAGGTATCACGAAAGTGGACGAACATGAGGTCGCCCTTGTGGCCGATCAGAGAAAAGAGCGCGGACTGGCCATTCTGATTGGCCTCCATTTGGGCGAGGAGCGAAGAAGCTTCAGTGGCGATCTCGCGGCGATGTCCCTCGCCAAGTTCGCGCCACGCCGTCCAACGGAAGCGCATCATCTGGTGAAGCGTGGCATAGCCTTCAATGGTAAGCGGGACGGCGGGCAGTTGCGCTTCGACGACAGCCGCCGGCGCGGGATGCGTTGGATTCATGAGTCAGCTCCGAGCTTCGAGCTACGAGCTTCGAGCAAGCCCGCGGCTGTGGAAAAATGCGATCCGGGATGAGTCGCATCCGGGATCAAGAAAAAGCGTAAACATCAGAGTACACGGAGGAGCGCTGCGGAAACCAGCAGTGTGACGGAGCTCGCGTCGATTTCCCCTCAGTCGTCTGCTCGGAGCTGGACAACTCGCTGGCCGGGTATCCGGCGTGCCAAGGGGCGCGCATTGCCGCCAGCTAGGGCGTTGTGCTACAAGCGCTATATGCGCAAATGGATGAGCGACCGTATGAAGCGGCGCAAGAAGGGCGGCCAGGCACCCAAGGAGCAGGCAGCCAACGCGCCCGAACCGTTGCAACCAAAATATTTTGAAGCAGAGGCTGGGCACCCGCCCGCGGAGCATGGAGCCGAGACAATGCCTGCCGAGGCAATGCCTGCGGAGCCGGAATCGCCCGTTCTGCATCAACCAGCTTCGCGACCCTCGCCACCACGTTCCATGGGAGAACGTTCGCTGACAGAACGCCCGGCGCGGGAACGGTCGACCGAGCAACGGTCGGCGGAGCAACGTTCGGCGGAGGAAAAAGAGACCCAGGCAGATTTCCAGTTGGGAACGCGCCGCATTCCGGAACTGCCGCTCGCCGAGGCGGTGCAGAACGAGGGTCGGCCTTCGCGCCGTCGACGGAAGCGGGGTGGCCGCGGCGGAGTGAAACGTTCGCCGGGAGGAGCGCCGCCAGCTTCCGGCGCGCGCGTTCGACCCGCTCGAAGTGTGACGGCTGCCGAGCCGCCTGTGCCGGGCGTGATTGCTGTCGACTATCAAGAGCCACTGACTCCGGAGTCGGCCGGAGACGAACCTGCTATTGCTGCTCCGATGCCCGAGGTTGCGACGGAGATCGCTGCGCAAACACCCGTCACGCAATCCGCCACACCAGCGACGATTACTCCCATTCCAACTGCACCAGGAGCAGCCGCCCCGGGAGTTGCCGCGCGCCCGAGCAAGGGAACGGTAGTGCTGGCGATCGGGCTGCCGGGCTCCGGAAAAAGCTCGTGGTTCAAGCGGCATAACATTCATCCGCTCTCGAGCGACCTGCTACGCGAGCTTTTATTCGACGACGCGCTGGAGCAGAGATTTCAGGATCTGGTGTTTTCGAATCTGCGTTCGATGCTGAAGGCGCGGCTGATTGCGCGGCGTCCGATGAATTATGTGGATGCGACGAACCTGACACCGCATGACCGGCACAGTTGGATCAAGCTGGCGAAAGATTACGGCTACGACGTGCAGGGGTTATTCTTCGACGTTCCGCTGGAGATTTGCCTGGAGAGGCACCAGAAGCGTGGACGGGCCGTGCCGGAGGACATCATGCGAAAGATGGCTGGCAAGCTGAAGCCGCCGACTTTCGAGGAAGGCTTTTCGAAGATCACGGTGGTTCGAGTGAAGCAGAAAGAAGCAGCCTCATCCTAGATACGCTGAGGGACCCTAAGGATGCGCCCTGAACGCGTGTTCGAAGGTGCGCGAAAATCTGCGATAGGCGGGAGTTTGCGGGAACGGGTGATTGACAGTGCCTGAGGGTTTTCACACGTATCCGGTCTCTCTGCTATTCCCTCCCCTACAATATGCGGATGCACGACTCTCACGGGCCGCGGAGGATCGCCTGCCTGCAGCCTAGCGCTACCGTAATCCTGGCGAGCGTGGGCGCGCTGGATCGGGTGGTTGCCTGCACCCGGTATTGCGCTGAGGTTGTCGTGGAACTCGACACTCGCAACAAACTGGTGATCGCTGATTCCTGGACCGCCAAGGCGAGTGAGATTCTGGCGGCAAAGCCCGATCTGGTCGTTGCCGCGGTGCCCTACCAGGAAGCGGCGGTCTCAGAGATATTGAAAGCCGGTGTGCGATTTCTGGGGCTGGCTCCGCGCACGCTTGATGACGTCTACGCTGATATCGCGGTGATTGCAGGTTGTGTGGGCGCCCATGAGCGAGGCGAGCAGGTTATCGACGCCATGCAAGAAGAGATCGACCATGTGCGGCGCGAGACCTCCGTGCTTCGGAAGAAGCGCGTGTTCTGCGAAGAATGGGGCAAGCCGATCATTGCGTCACAGGCATGGGTGGCGGAATTGGTGGAAGCGGCGGGTGGTGAATTTCTGGGAAAACCCGGCGGGCAGATTTCGGCGGATGAGGTGGCAGGGCTCGATCCGGAGGTGATTGTCGCGGCATGGTGTGGGGCTGGTGATCGGGTGCCGCTTGCGAAAATCGTGCGCGAGCGCCGATGGTCACAGACAACGGCAGCACGCGATGCCCACATCTATTGCATCTCCGACGAACTTTTGAATACACCGGCGACAACATTGACTGCCGGATTGAGGGCGCTGGCGGCCGCAATTCACCCAGAAACGCGTGGCGGCAATAACGAGGTGACTCGCGGTCTGCGCTCGATTACTGACGATTCGCGCGGCTAATTGCCATTTCCTGGATTGGTTTAGGATAGAAATCATGTCCACTTCTCCTGAAGACAAGAAGAGCGAAATTCTGGCCGCTGTGGACCGATTGAATTCCGAATCGCGCTCCGCGGACCAGTTCATGAAAGGCATCACACTCTTACTCAACGAGAAAATGTTGAAGTACAACTGGGTCGGCTTTTACATGCTGGAACAGGGCGGGCAGCAGCCGGTGCTGGTGCTGGGGCCTTTCGAGGGGGCGATGACACCGCATACGCGGATTCATCTAAACCAGGGGATCTGCGGAGCAGCAGCCTCGTCAGGCAAGACGGTGGTGGTCGACGACGTCGCCAAAGACTCGCGCTATCTGGCTTGCTCGATCGAGACGAAATCGGAGATTGTAGTGCCGATTTTCGTGCATGATGAGGTGGCCGGCGAACTCGATATCGACAGCCATTTTGCCGCGGCGTTTGGCGGTGAGGACCGGCACCTCGTCGAATACTGCGCGAAACTGGTGGGACAACGGTTGGAAAATGAGTCTGGCAGGCGGCACTGAATTTTCGCCACCCGGGTAATTCCAGAACAACTTCTATGAAACATGTCGTGGCAGCTCTCATCCTCGAGGATGGAAAAATCCTGGCCTGCCAGCGAACGCGGCACCAGCCGATGCCTCTCAAATGGGAGTTTCCCGGGGGCAAGATCGAGCAAGGGGAGCAGCCGCGCGATGCGTTGCGGCGCGAACTCGAAGAGGAGTTGGGGATTGAGGCCACGATCGGCAACGAGGTTGCGCGCATCACGCATCATTATCCCGGCGGCGGGGCGGTCGAACTTCGATTCTTTGTAGTGGATGAATATCAGGGCGAGATGGAGAATCGAATCTTTCGCGAGATCCGGTGGGTAAAGCGAAAAGAACTGTTGGACCTGGATTTCCTTGAAGCGGATCACTCGCTCGTGAAAGACATTGCGGCGGGAAAACTGATTTAGACAACCTTCGATCTTAGACAAACCTTCGATCTTATTTCCAACGTACGACTTCCCATCTCACCACGTTCGTTCAGGCGACCTCCGACCGAGCGGCTTCAGGGCGGGCTTCGCGCACCGTCACGACCGGGCAGTTGGCATGGCAAACCACGTAATGGGGCGTAACCCAGGGCAAGTGCGACGAGAGTCGTGCCGATGAGCCATGATGCGCGCCCATGACGATGAGGTCCGCTTTTCGTAGGGAGGCGACTCTTTCGATGCAATCCGCGGGCAAACCAACTTCGACGAGGAAATCGGTTTCGATGGGGACGCCGGAAGGCACCAGTTCGCGGATCTGCTTGCGGGACGCATCGACGGCAGCTTCGATGTAATCACCCGGCGTGTCGCTGAGCGGCTTGACAACATGAACGAGGGTGAGGTGGGCGCGCTCCTGCGCCGCCATCCCGAGGGCAAAGGCAAGAGCCCGGTCGGAGCCGCGCTGGAGATCAGCGGCGTAAACGATTTTCTTGATGCCGCGTGCCGCATTCTCCGTGGAGACTTGCGGACCCACGGTCCATACGGGACACGAGACTTGGCCGACGATCTCCTCGGCGATGGAACCGAGAAGAAGTTTCTTGATCCCCCCGCGCCCGCGGGTTCCGAGCACCAGCAGATCGATGCCTAGGCCTTCGATCAGCTCGCATAAGACTGGAGAGACATCTCCTTCGCGGAGCAGCTCGTGGTGCCTGATTTCGGCCAATTGGCCGGATCTGCTGAGACTTTGCATCTTTCTTTGTGCGGAATGAAGAAGGTAAAACGGATCGGGAGGCTGCACATCACTCAGTTCCTCACGGACGACGTGCGCGGTGTAGAGGACGGAACCATAACGCTGGCAGAGAGCCGTCGCATAGGAGAGCGCGAGCTCGGAACACACTGAAAAATCGGTGGCGAAGAGAATGTTCTGGAGAGAGATGGCAGACGACGTAAGTTGAGAATCCATGGAACACCCCCTGCGGCAGGCGGTTCCGGACGCGGGCCAGAACTGCAAACTGACCCATTCGAATGGTGGTCGCTATGGTCAGGGAATGCGGTGATCACGATCACCGGATGGGGTGATGTGTCTCAGGCGTTGCCGACGGTCCGGCAACCTTAGCCGGCCTTGCCGCTGAGCTGTCCCCAAAGAAGGAGCACGGTCAGGACGACCATGATTACGGTGGTGGCCCAGGCGATGACGTTAAAGGTGGTGGTATTTACAAATTCTCCCATCAGCTCTTTTTTATTGATCAACAGCAGCATGAAGATGAGGACAAAGGGCAGCACCGCGCCGTTGACCACCTGCGAGGCCACGATGATCTTCACCAACGGCAGACCGGGGACGAGGACCACAATGCCGCCGGCAACGATGAGGATGGTGTAGAGCCAGTAAAAGGCCGGAGCTTCCGAAAATTTCATGCCCACGCCGGATTCGAACCCGAGACCCTCACAGACGGTGTAGGCAGTTGATAGCGGAAGAATCGACGCGGCGAAGAGCGAGGCGTTAAAGAGACCGAGCGAGAAAAGAATATAGGCATAATCGCCAGCCAGCGGACGCAGCGCCTGGGCGGCGTCCGCGGCCTCGCGAATCTCGGTCTGGCCGTGGACATAGAGCGTGGCAGCGCAGGCGACAATGATGAACCAGGCGACAACATCCGTAAAAATGCAACCCACGATCACATCGAGCCTGGAGGCTTTGTATTGGCGGCGGGTCACGCCTTTTTCCACGATCGAAGATTGCAAATAGAACTGCATCCAGGGCGCGATGGTGGTGCCGACGACGCCGATCACCATGTAGAGGTAGGAATCCTGTTTGAAGGCGGCAAGGTGGGGCGGCGTCACCGTCGCCTTCAGGGCGTCGATCCACGCGGGCTTGGCGATGACTCCGGCGAAGATGTAGGTGATGTAGAAAAAGGACGCGGCCAGGAACACCTTCTCAACGCTCTTGTACTGACCTTTGACGACGATCAGCCACACGATCACCGCGCAAACCGGAACGGAATAATACTTGGGGATGCCGAAGAGTTCCATACTGCCCGCAATACCGGCGAATTCGGTGATGACATTCCCGAAGTTGGTGATCAGGATGCCGAGCATCATGAGGAAGGTGATGCGGAGGCCGAATTCCTCGCGAATGAGGTCGCTGAGGCCCTTGCCAGTGACCGCGCCCATACGGGCGCACATTTCCTGGACCACGATCAGCGCGATCGTGATTGGGATCATGGTCCAGAGAAGCATGTATCCGTATTGCGCGCCGGCAGCGGAGTAGGTGAAGATGCCACCCGCATCGTTGTCGACGTTCGCGGTAATGAATCCAGGTCCGATGACGGCAAAAAACAGGAGGATCTGGATCTTCCAGCGTTTCAGGAATCTCATGCGCGCAGTGCACTGATTTGGGGATGAAGCAAAATATCTTCAAAGACGCCATAGGATAAATGGAGTCTGGGCACTGAACAAACAAAAACCGCTCCAACGAGGAAGAAAATGGCGCGGCTACGATGTCTTCACGGCAGCACGGCCTCACGATCTTCAACTACTGCCCGAATCAACTCGAGCAGCTCGGCAGCAATCAGATCGGGAAGATCATCATGGGTGAGGCTTTCGCAGAGCGCGACAACATCGAGCAAACGCGCCTGCTCTCGCCAGTGGGTGGGTAGTGTTCCTCCGGCGTGAAGGTATCCCTGTGAAAGGTGTGGCTCGGCAATCGGACGCGAGGCGCGCTCGTAGCGCAAGAAGCGGCCAAGGTCAGCAAGTGGGGAGCCCGATACCGCGAACTCCCAATCGAGGACAGCCGCGACCGACCAACCAACACGATCCTGTCGCACCAGCACATTTCGTTTTCCAAAATCGCCATGCACTAAAGATCGCTCCGAACCCAGTTCGGCGAATTGAGGCGCCCTCGACCAGACAAAGGCGCCGAGGCGCTCGCGAAGCTCGGGAGCCATGCGAACCCGCAAGTTGGGAGTGTTCAGGCACAACTCCACAAAGCGCGGAATTGGATCGTCTCCTTCCAAGAGTGGCGCCGATACGGTTGCCCCGGGACCGAGCCATCCCGGCTTCGAAAATGTAAACCGGCCAATCCGTGCGAGCGTTTCGCCAATCGAGAAGGCAGCCTCGCCGATGGCATCTTTGTCTCCGCGTCTTTTCAGCTCATGGAACGAGACGCCTTCCACATACTCCATCACCAGAAACGGCGGAAGACCGTCCATCCCGCGCGGTTCTGCATGAATCAGGCGAGGGACCGGAACGGTACTTTTTACCAGACGGAACAAGTCGATTTCTTTTTGACATAACGATTCGTCGTGCTCATAGACGCGCACCACAATCCACTCTGGTTGAACATCCAGATGGACCTTGAAGTTTGCATTGCGAAGACCTTCGAGCAAGGGTTGAGTCTCGACAACTTTGCAGGGACCGCAAGCCCGGTGAACAAGTCGGTCCATATCGGATGACCGAAGAGAGCGCCTCGGCTCCGCGCGAATCCATCGAGCCTGATGGGAAGCGCTGGAAATCATCATCTTCGGTTGACTACTCCGCGCCCTCAAAGCTTGGCGCGCAGCATGTTGATAACGTCGTCGGGAGTGATCACGCCCATGAGACGATTCTTGCTGTCGATCACGGGCAGAGTGAGCAAGTTGTATTTGTCAAAGAGCTCGGCGAACTCCTTTTCCTTGGCATCTTCCGGACAAGCGATGAGCGGTTCCTGTGTGAGGGCGAGCAGCGGGGTGCCGACCGGAGCGAGAACCATTTTCGCGAGCGGCACCGCACCCGCGAGCGTGCCGTGCGAGTCGATCAGGAAGATCGTGCTCATGCTCTCCATGGGGCCCTCGAACTTGCGCATAACGTCAATGGCATCGCTGGTGCTTGCAGTCACCGGCAGCGCAATGTACTCGGTCGTCATGCGACCGGCCGCGCTGTTTTCCTTGAACTCGAGCAGATCGGTGACTTCCTGGCGCTCCTCGGGCTGCATCTGCACCAGAATTTCGGCGGTGCGCTCCTCGGGCAGGTCGGCGAGGAGATCGGCGGCCGCATCCGGTTCCATCTCCTCCACGATGTCGGCGGCGCGGTCGGAATCGAGTGATTCGACGACAGCCTTTTGTACCTTCGGCTCAAGCTCTTCGAGCGCCCCGGCGGCCACTCCTTCGTCGAGCGTTTCGAATACCGCCTCGCGCTCGTCAGGCGCGAGATCCTCGATGATGTCCGCGAGATCGGCGGGATGAAGTTTAGCGAGTTTCTCGTGCGAGATCTTAAGCTTCACGCGGCGCGCCGCGTCGGTCTCGATTATGTCGACGAAGTCCCACGGAATTTCGCGGGGGGGCACACGCTGTAAGAGAATTCGCAGCGCGGTCGCGGGAACCATCCCTTTGAGCAGGCGGCGAATCGCGCCCCGGGCACCGACATCCACGCCCCCGACTTTGAGCTGCTGGCGACCAAGGGCGATCTCCTGATGGAAGTCGACGTCATTCACACGTACGACCTTGCGGCCATGAACGTCAATCACCTGCTGATCGAGAAGATCGCGGCTAAGGAGCAGCAGACCCTCCGCGCCGTCGGCAGAAATCCAATCTCCCACTGTCGTAGTCGCGCGGACACCGCCATTGATATTTGAGACAGCCGCGAGCGGAAGCAAGCGGTTGCCGGAAGAGGTCTTTACGATGAGCGATGAAATTTTGGTGCGGTCTTCCTGCGGAGCGAGGACGACCTCGCGCACGCGCCCGCGGACCACGCCGGTCGAGTCGTAGACCAGCGATCCCAACAATTCGCTGAGTGAAATTGTGCTCATCATTCTATGCCGACACAGTGTCCTCGCAACGGCAGTACCGCACCATGGCGTTTCGCGTCATCTCTACGGGTCCGGCGTTGGTGATAATCACGCGAGGACGCCGCCCTGAGAATACAAAACTGTGCGAATGGAAGCCATAGCAATTCCGCGGCCCACGACTGCTGGCGCATATAGGCGGCTTTTGGCCACATCGCCGACACCCAAAACCGTGAGAGGGAACGCGACGAAGTTGTGGAAAAACAATTACATTTTCTGTGAATCGCCCCGGTGACGCGGTGATTGACATTCCCCTTATGAGGCGGCATTATTACCTACACCAACTGGCCGGAGAAAAATTTCTTCGCTAATGGGAGGAGTTATGGTTCAGTTTTTCCGCAACATCTGGCAAAACGAAGAAGGTCAGGATATTGCCGAGTATGCTGTGATGTTGGCGGTCATTCTAGTATTGGTGATTGGCACCGTTCGGTTGATCGGAACCAACGCCAACACTGTGTTCTCCAATGTGGCCAGCTCAATGCAGCAGTAGAAATCTTCACGGCCATAGAGATCTTCACGCGACTTTGACACGTTCACAGTTCAGGCATATTCCAGGCGCGTCAAATTTCCAATTGAGGATGTCAATTCCTGAGTGGAGACGACTGCGCACGCAACCGTGACGTGCGCAGCTCCACAGCGTCTTCACCATCCTCACCTCGCAGGATGGCGTCCAGGCCTCCCCAGTTTGGGAACCGTGGCAAGGGTGCCATTCCATTCAGCGCGGTCAAATGAGGGCATTCAGGCTATTCCGATTCACAGCAAGAACTGACCCTGACGATCACTCTGCAGCTACAGGAAGACAGCGCGCAGACGCATAGTCCAGCGCGCGACCGATCGCAAAGATTACCGACTGGCCGAGCAATTTAGGTAGGTGCGGAACCGACTTCAACAGCACTTCTTGCATGGTATCTTCCGCCTCCTCACGCTGGCCGCAGACGCGCATGCTAAAGGAGAACACGGTATTTTGGAGCAGGGCCAGGGCCTGCTCCAGCGCGGCATCGTCATCCCGCTGCAATAGCCGCACGGCTTGTTCGATCTCAGAACGCATCGATTTGAATGTAGCACTGCGGTACTAGCTTCTTTCAGTAATTGCTTTGTTCGTCTCAATCATCCGCCCCCTTGCGTTGCTGCATAGGCCTCACGCGTTCGCGTGACTCTAGTCACAGCCGGGGACCTGTACCGCCCCTCATGCTAGAGAGCTGTTGCAGGGGGCAGAATGAACTATCCCGTTTGGCAGCTTGGCTTTCCTGGCGGACTGCTGATCGCAGCTATAGCCGTGTTTCACGTCTTCATCTCTCACTTCGCGGTCGGCGGCGGCGCCTATTTGGTTCTGACTGAACGCCGCGCATACGTCCGTAACGATTCAGAACTGCTCGGCTACGTGCGGCATCATTCCAAATTCTTCGCGCTACTGACCGTCGTCCTCGGAGCCGTCACCGGCGTCGGCATCTGGTTCACCATAGGCTTGGTCAGCCCCGAGGCAACCTCTTCGCTCATTCACACCTTCGTTTGGGGATGGGCGATCGAATGGGTCTTCTTCTTCGTTGAGATCGCAGCCGCTCTCATCTACGCCTACCATTGGGACACCCTCGACCGGCAAACTCATCTCATCATCGGCTGGATTTATTTCGGAGCTGCCTGGGCAAGCCTGGTGGTGATCAATGGCATTATCACTTACATGCTCACGCCCGGACGCTGGCTCGAAACCGGCAAATTCTGGGACGGCTTCTTTAACCCAACTTACTGGCCATCCTTGTGCATTCGCACCGCCATGGCGGTGGGTCTGGCCGGTTTTTTCGGACTGGTGACCGCGATGTGGGAGCACTCCCCTTTGCGGGAGCGTGTTGTGCGTTGGTCCGGCTGGTGGCTGGCGGTGGGGATTACATCGCTGCTGCCTCTAAGCCGCTGGTATTTTCGCAACCTTCCTTCGTACTCGCGAGCGTACTTCAGCGGAGCTCTCAGTTCACCCTACATTGCCGTCCGTCATTCCCTGCGCGGAGCAATGGTCTGCGCCGGTGTAGCCCTGATACTGACGCTCGTATTCGCGCTTCTCCGTCCCAGGCTGATGAACCCCGCAGTCGTGGCGGTGCTGCTGGTTGCCGGTTTCGGCGTCATGGGCTCCGGCGAATATCTGCGCGAGTTCAGCCGCTATCCTTACGTGATTAACGGCTACATCTACGCCAACGACGTCCGGGTAGGGCAGATGGAGGGAATCGCGACCAACGGCGTGGCCAAGACTTCGCCGTGGGTTGAAGCCAGCGCCGATAACCCTCGGACCTACGGCCGGCAGCTTTTTGCGATCGAGTGCGGCTCTTGCCACTCGGTCGATGGTTATCGTGCGATGCGCAGGTTTACACGCGGATGGGATGCTAAATTCGGCAGCGACATTCTGTTGCATTTGCCCGTGATTCGCGAAACCATGCCGCCCTTCGCCGGCGACGCGAATGATCGCGCAGCCTTAGGCAGTTATCTGGCCTCGCTGGCGCCGGCAACACCCTCCGGCGCGAATGAAAAAGAACTCGGGCAGCAGGTGTTCGAGATCCATTGCGCCCTGTGTCACAGCGTAGGAGGCCCGCGGCGGCCATTGGACCTCAAAGGGACAGATCCCGACTCAATCGCGGGAATGCTCGGAACACTCAGCGACATCAATTCCGACATGCCACCCTTTACCGGAACGGAAGCGGAAGGCCGCGCCCTGGCCGTCTATTTGAGCAATCCCGGAAAGTAGCCAGCACGAGGATTCATCATAATGAACTTACCCATTCCTTATCCCGATCCCATGCCGCTGCCAGCCCCACTCTGGCTGCTGCGCACGTTGCTCCTGCTCACATTCTTTCTCCACGTCATATTCATGAACTGCCTGTTCGGAGGCACAACCATCGCCTTGGTCTGCATGCTGCGGCGCAAGAGTTCGGCATTCTCCGCGCGGCTGGCCGGCGATCTTGAACGCCTGTTGCCCTCGATTTTTGCCTTCACCATCACCCTGGGCGTAGCTCCGCTCCTTTTCCTCCAGGTGATGTATGGCCAATTCCTTTACGCGAGTTCCATCCTGATCGGGGTACCCTGGCTGGCCATCATTGGGCTCGTGATTCTCGCCTACTACGGCGTTTACTTCTTCTCCATGAAGGCCGATCAGAGCGTGACGCCCGTAGTTCTGGCTCTGGCGATCCTGCTGCTCGCATCCGTCGCTTTCATCTACAGCAATAACTTCACCCTGATGCTGTCGCCCGAGCGCTGGCTCGACCTCTATCACACCCGAGCCAACGGCTGGAACCTGAATTGGTCCGAACCTTCCCTTCTGCCTCGCTACCTTCATTTTGTGTTGGGCGCCTGGGCAATCTCCGGACTCGGCTTAGCAGTGCTCGGTTTGCTTCAGAAGGAAGAAGGTTATCGCAGCTGGCTCATCGAACAAGGGACGTTTCTGTTTACTGGAGCTACCCTCGTCAATTTTGGTGCGGGCTTCTGGTTTCTGGTGAAATTGCAAGGTCCGGCCCGCCTGGCCTTTGTCGGGGGCAACGGCCTTGGGACCGCCTTGTTAGGGATCGGACTGCTACTGCCGCTGGCCGCGGTTGCGCATCTGGTTTTGGCGAAATCCAGCAGGTCCCCAAAGCGTCAACTCTTGATCGGAGTAAGCTGCGGCCTCCTGACCGTGGTAGCGATGATCGCCATGCGCGACCTGCTGCGGAACTTTGCTCTCGCACCCTACTTCAATCCAAATCAACTGCCGGTCGCGCCGCAGTGGAGCATCATCGGACTCTTCGTGCTTTTCTTCGCGGCTGGGTTGGGGACTTTGTTCTATCTGCTTCGCAAGGTTGCGCTTGCAACCCGGAAGCAGATAGCCGCAGTTCCAAAAGCTCTGTAGATTCCATGTTACCGAAGGGAAACATGTTTCACATTCCGTTCAGTTGCGTGGCAAGGCTCACCTCAACACTGGCGTAACCGCAGGAAATTAGCCCTCATCGAAGCCGCAATCGGCACGTCGCCTTGAATCGTGGACGACTCCCGGGTTTTGTTGTCGCACTCGTCTGTGATGTGCTAACGTTCACGAACTAGCATGCGGCGTCTAATTGCGAGTTTCGTAATTTGCGTATTCGCTTGTGCTCCTCTTGCGCCGCTCGTGTTTGGCATGACAGCGGACGCGGGTGTGCCCGCGTGTTGCAGGCGCAACGGGAAACATCATTGCCTGATGGGGAAGTCCCGTACAGCCGCTTCGAAGCATGACAGTTCGGGCGTTCGCGCCAAATCTCCTGATTGCCCCTATCGCTCGCACACCGCTACGCCCGCGGCGACCGGTCGACCTCAACGCTCTTCTTTTTCCGCATTCCCGCTGCTCGCAGTCGAGCTGATGATACCGGTAGGTTCTTCACTCGCCACTCTCGATCTGAATAACTCGGATCGACCACGCGGACCTCCAAGCTCCCGCCTGTAGTTCAATTCACACTTAAGCCGGCAGCATCGCGACGATTTCCGCACCTACCATAAGACGAGATCAAGCGCATTTATGTGATCCGGGATGGACCCGGGATTCTTGCCGATCCACCGGGGTACGACTGGTATTGGCTCTACGTGATTCCCTTCGGCCTCTTCGTAAGCCTAATGCCGGCAACAGTCCTTCGCCTGCGTTCGCTCGTTGCACGGCCCCGTCCCAAGAAACCAAGCGCCCGCTGAGTGGCTGGCGCAGGTCGGAACTGAGACAGAAAACACTTGGTGAGCAGGAGTACATAGGACAAAAGGAATTCAGTGAGATCGAACAGGAGAGGAGAAAGCACTTGCCAGATCGACGAGCACCGCTAAAGGCAGTAGGGGTGGCGGCGATTGCAGGACGCTGCAAAGCCTGCCTCTCGATCATTGAGGAGAGGCACATGAACAATGCAATCATCTTGACCTGCGTGTTGTTGATGGGCAGCATCGCTGCGGCTCAAGGAGACAGGGCACCCGTGATGGCGGCGCCAGTGACTGCCAAAGAGACCGACGGCCAGATTTTGAGCTCGAAGCCTTGGCCGACTTTGCCTACTTTTGAGTCCCTGGACGATTTCGCCCGCAACTATTTTCCCCGCGGGGTCTATGAAGAAGCCCGTACGCAAAAGGAATTCGACCTTCTCGAAGTCATCTACTCGAGCGACAGCCTGCCCGTGCACGGACTGTTAATCAAGCCGAAGGTGCCGGGCACCGGAAAATGGCCAGCCATCATATTCAACCGCGGAGGCAACGGCGATCTCGGGCGTATCACGGATAACGGCCAGCCTTGCGGGGGCATGGCGAACACGTCGTGCCTGGACGTCGCCGATCTCTACCTGTTCGCGAAGGCCGGTTTTGTGGTCATCGCATCCGACTACCGATACCAGGGCGCTACCGCAAAACGAGACGAGTGGGGCGGAGTGGAAGTCGACGATGTTCTAAATCTCGTGCCGGCGTTGAAGACGCTCGACTTCGTGGATCCCGAGCGGCTGTACATGCTCGGTTTGTCGCGAGGCGGCACCATGACCTATCTTGCGATCAAACGAGGGATTCGCGTTAAAGCGGCCGCCGTCATCGGTGGAGTCTCAGACGTGAAAGCATGGGTGGACGCGAGGCCCGAGATGGGCATCGTCGACGGGAATGAATACATCGACGGCTTCGCCAAGATTTGGCCTGACTATGAGCACCGGGCCGAGGAACAGTATCGAGCGCGGTCGGCCGTGTACTGGGCCGACCAGGTCAACGTGCCTGTTCTCATCTTGCATAGCCGTACCGATAGAATGGTCCCGGTAACGCAAGCTCTCCGAATGGCAGAAGCGCTTCAGGAAAAGGGCAAGGTGTACGCCCTTCATGTTTACGATCGCGACGGCCATGCCTTGCCGGACAACCGTGACGACCGCAATCGCATGATCATCGATTGGTTCAACCAAGCTAGCCTAAGCGGCCAATCAAGGGTTCATTCGGCGACACGCTCGAAAACAAGGCAGCACAGATGACGGGTTCCGCCGGTCTGTTGGTAAGAAGATTCTCGGGCATCGAAATGGTACAGGAGCTCCTGCGTCATGCGAACAGTCGCATTACGCTGGATCTTTACGCTCAGGCGGGAATGCCAGCAAGCGGCTGGCACAAAGCAAACTTTTTCGGATGGTACTCAACAAGGGAGAGGCGCTCGCTTAACTGGACCAAATTTGACCATGAAGCAAATTGCCAATTCCTTGCAAGTGCTTGAAAGAATTGGCGGGGACGACGGGACTCGAACCCGCGGCCTCTGCCGTGACAGGGCAGCGTGAATAGGTTTTACAACAATTTACAAGACCGCGGGGACTGCCAAAGTACGCGGAAGTCGTACGAAACATCAATTTTTGTGGGTTGGCTTGTGGGTTGAGGCGTTGAGAGTTGTCTTAAATCCTACCTCACCAGCACCTCAAGCGTGCTGATCCAGACGGTGAGCACAGGGTCCACAGTATGCGGTCGTGGCACCGGAACAGTCATCGATTCCTCGATGACATGGGATAGCATTTCGCGTTACTACGAAGTGTATGTTCCCGCGAATCTGCCCACGAGTCCGGTACCTATGGTTCTGATGCTGCATGGAACGCAAACTACCAAGGCCACCGGCTCTGACCCGGAGCCCGCCATTTCCATCAATTGGGGCTGGCCGCCGGTCGCCGACGCGAACTGTTTCATCCTGGTCAAACCTGCATCCACCTATGACCCGTCAACCTACCAGTGGAACTGGAACGCATATTTCATGGATGCAGCGTTTCCCTCGAAGGCCGAGGGTGGGACGTGCACGGAACCGGCAGCTACGGGCTGTCCAGACGATGTCGGCTTTCTGAAAGCGCTGATCGGTAATCTTGAGACACAGTACAACGTAAACCCGAACATGGTGTATGTGGCCGGGTTCTCTTCCGGCGGGCAGATGGCGGAGCGAGTCGGTGTCGAACTCTCCGGTACCGTGGCCGCTATCGTCGCCGCTTCGGGCCAACTGGAGGGTCAGACGACTCCGCTGCCGGTGGCGTCTCCACAGCTTCCGCAGGGATTCCAACCCATTTCCGTACAGGAGTGGCACGGCACGCTCGACCAAAACCTCGGACCATGCAACTATGGCACGACGAAATACAACGGCGTTACCTTCCATTTGGATACGGTCGACTTCTGGACCTCAACCAATGGCTGCACCACGTTCAAAACCACAAAGCCCCTATGTCTAAACAGCGCACCGAACAACTTGAATGATGCACCCATGCAGGGCGGTGCGGGACTGACCGGCAACGATGCCATGGGATGTATGGACAATGTCGAAGTGCAATTCATCTGGGAGCCCAATATCGCGCACTCGTGGCAGCAGGAATACGATGATGTCCGCTGGAATTTCTTTGCTGCTCATCCATGCCAGAGTTGCGGCACCGATGAGAAAAGGAAGTAAATTGTTCGCCGTTAGGTCGTCAACTCAATGTCTGCAACCTGAGTTGTTTTGGATATCTCGTAAGACTTGTCTCGCGTCGGCTCTCACAGGGTAAAACTCATTCCCATCCCCGCCATCAAGCGCCTTGCCCGGTAGTCGCTGCGGATCGCTCTTTGCGATTTCTTTCAACAGCGGCACGAAGTTTTCGCGATTCTCAAGACAGCCAATTTCCTGAACTGCAATGCTTCTTGTAGCGCCTGATTGGGCCTTGACGTATGAGAGAATGAGCTCTTGTATTTGAGCCTGAGAGCTAGGATCGCCTCGCTTGGCAAGCAAAGCGAAACTCATGCTAAGCGCAGAGGATTGTGTCAGCGGGTCCGAGATTTTGAGCTGCTCAAGCACTGGGGCAAGTGCCTTATCCCCGTATTGGAATATGGCCTGCTGCGCCATCCCGCCAGTTGACATGGCATTCACAAGTGCGGGAATCGCCCGCTCATCGTTTAAAGATGAAGCAACATTCACAACCTCTGCGTAGTGCTCCATATCGCGCTCGCTATATGTGCCCGGCGGTATGTTTTCGCTCTGAAAAGCGACATTATCAGCTTTCAGCAACTCGATTAGACCGACCTTGATCCTGTCGGCCTGTTCAGGATGATCCTTGAAGAATCCAGCGAAGGCAGCCGCCTGATCCGACCTACCAGTTTGCTTCTCCCCTTTGCGAATCAGAGCCGTCATTTCGTCAAAGGCGGCTTCGCGCTTATGCAGGTCATTCGCATTCAAGCGCGCCAAAACGGATGAGACCTTAGAATCGAGCACGGCAGGCGACTGAGCAGGTACTTGTGTAGACAACATCAATGCTGAACATAAACAGAACATGAATCGCATTTTTATCCTCCCAAAAATCCGAGTACCATTTTGAGTTCCAGTTCTAATGCGCATATTTGCCGCGGTTTCTGTATCGCCAATCCGCATGCGTGCAAGCGAGAGCACAGGGGCCACTCCGCGGCTCAATCCACGATGCTTTCGCCCCGGTATTGATCACGGGAACAGTTTTCTCGTTGACGGTTCCCGCGCTAACGATGCCACCGGCTGCATTCACCATGCGCACCCACTCCTCAATCCCACCCGATACATTGCTAAGGTCTACAGCGTCCCCGAGCATGTGGCGACTTGCTGTTGCGCCACCTACGGACGGCGAAAAATTGTGCGCAGGGGTTCTATAAGCGCTGTTTATAGTCCGGGAGGATTGGTACGCGACTATCCACTCATCAAGCCCGTACCCACTACTGGAGGGTACAACCAGCGGATTCTTGATCAAAGCATACGCGCCTCCGGAATTCGTATTTAGGTCGGCAAAGGTGAAGACCGCGGAATGGGCGGTGTTTGTGAATTCGAAACAGTTTGGTGTAAATCGTGGATAGTATTTAGTCTTTTGCTTGTTAGCACAAGTTTGGGAGGAATTAGCGGAAGCAGTCTGGGAGGAATCGCCGACGCAATACTGACCATACTGTGCGACGATCTGATCGCTGGCGGCACCGCACAACGGAGCAGTCCCGTTTCCGGATTGGTTCGCGCCGGCAAAGCTAGAATATGGTGGGGTCGCTACAGCAGCCGGAACAGAGAACATCTGTTGGGCTTGGCCGGGGTTTATCTGATAGACATTTCCCGTCCATGACTGGGTTGGCGAGACCGTCTGCCCTGTCGCGCGGCCTTGATTGTCGTAGGTGATGCCAGACGACCCTACCACTCCTCCATCGGCTGTTGCAATCTGTGGGTAGTCGTTAGGCACACTCCAAATCACGCTACCAGATTGATTGAACGCGACCATATTGTACTGTGTAGCAAGGCCGGGAGAGGGGCCGATACCGACATAGCCAGCATAGGAGCCGTCCTGCGTCTGAAGCACTGGGTAAAGTGGAGTAGCTTGTCCGGGGATGATCACGGAAATGGCCCCGACGCAGAAGCTCCGGACGTTGTCGCAACGGCAAACATCGAAGCCGCGGGTACCTGTGTCGTGCAGGTGGGAGGAGAGCCAGCGGTATTGCTCGTCGCCGACGCGCAATATGCCGGCGTGTCCGCTTCCCAACTGAGCAACGTGCCTTGGTCGGCATTGGTGATCATCTGCAGCGGCAGTGAATTTGCGGGAACGGCACCGACGGTGGAGACTGATTCCGAGAACGAGCTGGTTATATTGCAGTAACCGACGGGAGGACAATTCGCGGTCTCGCTTTCACTGCTCTGGTCCATGAATTTCGACTCCCAGTCCTTCACGTCCATCTTAGACGAGCTTCCATCCGACCCGACCTCATCAGCATCAAGTGGACCACGGTGTCCGTTGTCTGGGTCGAATTAGTAATGGAGGTTGAGATTGCGCCGGTGGCGGGCCGCAGCTGCCCCACCCAGCGATCCTAGTGCTTTGCGACACCGCGCTTTGTTGCTGGTAGGTATAGGCGATGTAGAGATAACTGTCGCCCGCGATGATGGGACCGCCGGCAATGTTGGGCGCCGGTGCTCGATGTCGAAGTTAAAGCTTGCATGGGATGCATACCAAGACCAGGAGATTGGCTAACCAGACATTGCACTCCTCCACAACCCGGACCGGAGCAACTGGAACTGGAACTGAAGTCGATGTGGATTGATCCAGTGCCACGCTGAATAGCTGCGCACCGGTGGTGGGTTGATGCCGATCACCGAATGTTTGTCGAAGAGGCCACCGTAAAGGTCGTACCGTTGGTGTGCACGACGGGGGTTGACAGGCCGCCCTGCGTGTACGACGGATATGCCTGTCCCGTAATCCCGTCTAGCTTCACAATGGATGTTGGTG